>CAVRZO010000020.1:0-109238 GCA_963725615.1 Terriglobia bacterium
CGTTGTTGATCGCCGGCCAAAGCCTCTCGCTTTATATGTGGCGAGGCAATCCCTCCTGGTGGCAGGGGATCACGCGCGCGATTCTGGGTTAGTCACACAATCGACCGGTGCGGGCGAAAAAACACAAGGTCCCTCGACTTCGCTCGGGATGACAGGACTAGGGAGATGACCACACGAAAATCCCCGCCCAAGCGGAGCTTGGACGGGGCACCCTCCAGGTCAGGTTCGGCCTAGTACGGTGTTGGTTCACCGTAGAGGAAGTCGTCCATCATGACGATGTCTCTGCGGTCGTCATTCGGGCCCGGCGCTGTGTCGCCGGCGATGATTCTCACTCGAGCGACACGAGCGTCGCTGAAGACAACGCCGATGAAGGACAGGTTTCCATCGCCCGGCGAAGCCGGCGCATTGCTCGTGAAAAGCAACTCGCCGCGGGTGCCGTAGTACTCGATCAAAGTGCTGGGGAAACGGTTTCCTGTCCGGTCTCTCAGGCGGCTGCCGTCCGGGGAATCAACGTCGGTGAAGACTACGCCGAAGCCGGTGGAAGTCGCGGGGGTGTTGCCATTGCTGCCGGGAACGGAGAACTCAGACTTCGGTGACGTTGCTCCCGATCGGCGAGAAGAGCCGCAGCGGACTGAACGCGTGGAAGATCGTGGCGTAGCTCGAGTTTCCAAACGTAGCTGCCAGGCCCGACGCTGGGGCTTGGACAAATCCGCTGCCGCGCGTGGTGATGTTGGCGCCGCGAGTGTTCAGGAATGTGGTCAAGGGCGTGCCGGTAAGAGTAGTGGATGCGTTGGTCGGGCTACCGCCGTCCCAGTTGATTTCGCGGTGGCCGCTGGTCAGGCCGGGATTATTGCCATTGTTGACTGTCCCGAGCGCTGCACGATACTGGTCCACGGTACTTTGAATCGATGCCGCGGAGGGGCCGGCTGCCTGGAATACGGTTGGCGCTACGAATTGCGCCGCGGCTGGCTGTGCAACTGCCAGAGCAGAGATCATGCCAACGGCCAGCGAGAACAACTTCACGAACGAAACGGTTTGGCGCTTACTTGCGAAGTAGCTCATAAATTTTCTCCTTTTATGTGACTGCGTCAATGTGTATCCACGGTCTCTCGTAGATTGTTTGCTAACTCGATACCGTGGGATGTTCGTGAAGACTGTCTTCAGTGCGTTGTAAGGTTTGATTCAGGGTCGGCAGGATTGATTCGTGGAGCGTGTCACTTGTTTGTCAAATGAATGTTTGCGACTGGTGACAGAATGTGTCCGAATGAAACCCTGACTCAGCTTTATTTCTATTTTCTGTTGCTACTTTTCTACTGCAAGCACACTCGGCCTCACAAATCCAGTTCGAGACTCGTCTCCTGCATCTGGAAAGATCGCGCCCATCTGCGATACACTTCCGCGTCCAACCTGAATCGGGGGAATTTGTGGCAACGTTGCGCCAGCCCGTGTTTGACAGTTCACCTGTAGCAGTCCGCAAAGCCAGGCCCGAAGATGCTCCAGTCTGTGGGCGGATCTGCTACGAGGCCTTCACGAAGATTTCGACTGAGCATGCTTTTCCGCCCGACTTTCCGTCGGTTGAGGTGGCGACGGGCGTACTTTCGATGATGTTCACTCATCCCGGTTTCTATTGCGTGGTGGCCGAATCGGGCGGGCAGATTCTGGGGAGCAACTGCCTTGATGAACGTTCTGCGATTGCGGGGGTGGGGCCGATTACTATCGATCCTGAAGTTCAGAACAAGGGCGTCGGACGCGCGCTTATGCAAGCGGTACTTGCGCGCTCCACGGAACGCGGTTGCCAGGGTACCCGCCTCTTGCAGGCGGCCTTTCACAACCGGTCTCTTTCTCTTTACACCAAGCTCGGGTTTGACACGCGCGAGCCGATATCCGCGATGCAAGGTCCACCGATCAAGAGGCCGACTCCCGGCCGCACCGTACGTCCGGCCCGCATGTTGGATCTGGAGGAATGCAACCGGCTTTGCCGATCCGTACATGGCCACGACCGCAGCGGCGAGCTCCGCGACGCAATCGAACAAGGCACAGGCGTTGTCGCTGAGCGAGAAGGCCGAATCGTAGCGTACGCCACTGTGATCGGTTTTTTCGGACATTTGGTTGGCGAGACCAACTCTGATATCCAGGCGCTGATCGCAAACGCTGATGCGTTTCTGGGGCCGGGCATTCTTGTGCCGACGCGAAACGCGGGTCTGTTCCGATGGTGCCTGGAGAATGGGCTCCGCGTGGTGCAGCCGATGACCCTGATGACTGTCGGCTTCTACCACGAGCCCGCTGGGGCTTATCTTCCGTCGATTCTCTTTTAGGTCGAGACTTACTGGAGGGAGCATGCCGACTCAAACCCTGAGCCCGAGTTTCGAAGAACTGATTCGCGGACGCTACATTGCAACCCTGGGAACCGAGAATGCCGATGGATCGATCCACCTGACGGCGGTCTGGTATCTCTTCGAGTCCGGCAGCCTCTACGTTGCGACCTCTTCCAGGACGCAAAAAGCTCGCAATGTGGCGGCGCGGCCAAAGGGTTCGCTGATGGTGGACGCCCGAAGGCCTGGGACGGAGCGCGGCGTCACTGCTGCGGGGAAAGTTGAAGTGATTTCGGGCAACCAGTCTCAGGAAATAAATCGGCGCATACATGGCCGGTACCTAAGCCCGGCGGCGATTTCCGATCCCAAGATTGGGCCGGTGTTCGCGTCGTTTGACGACGTCACCATTCGGCTCACCCCCACTTCATGGTTTAGCTGGGACATGGCTGCGCTCGACGCCCAAGCCTTCGGCGGTCGACTAGGCGGAACGCCCGGATATATGTTGCCGTTGGATTGACCGTGCGACCCACGCGGGTGCCCCGTCCAAGCTTTGCTTGGGCGGGGGCACCCTCGGGACTTCTGACGGCTTACCAGCGGAACGATCTGAACTGTTGCGGCACTAGCTGTGAGCCAGCCAGGTCGGCGTCGGTGAAACCGAAGACGAAGAACTGGTTGGGGTTCGGGACCGTGACTTTGTTGTCGTCAGGAACTTCGGTGAGGAAGTCGTTGTCGTTGGCGACCCACAGGGTGTGCAGCGTGGTTTTACCCTGCTTGACGTCGGGACCGAGAGTGATGCCTTCCAGCTTGGCCGGAATCTCGTCCGCGGCAATGCCGTTGGCGGTCAGCACGGTGACGATATCCAGAAAGGGCAGCGCGCTCTTGGTTACGGCGTGAGTTACGGCCGTGAGTCCGTCCATGGTGGTGACGTCAACGGCGCCGTTGACGTCAATCTTGAAAATCTGTTTGACCACGGCGACGCTGCCGTCGCCGCGTCCAGCGCCATCGCGTTCGTCAACCAGGAACTCGTGCTGGTTTAGCGCGGTGATCTCGCTGACGCCGGAGCCGGTGGTCAGCAGGTAGGCATATTCGTGGGTGGTCTTGCCGGAGGCGATGTCAATGGTGACGAGGCGCAACAGTTTCTTGGCCTTGCCACCCTGAGCGGCATCCTGGATGAGCGCGGCCTGCATGATGCCGACCAGGGTCTTGCCGTCCGGCGTGATGGCGAGTCCTTCCATGCCCTTGTTTGCGGTGCGCCCGCTGGTGTTGAGGGAGATTTCATCGTTTCCAATGGGCTTCAGGATGTCAACGAAGAGGTGATCGGGGAGCTTGAAGGAGCGCAGACGCACGCCGAACAGGCGATCGAATTCATAGACGTAAGGACCGTACTCGTCCGAGATATAGACCCTGAGGCCGTCATTGGAAAGACGGATGCCTTCGGAATCCAGACGACCATTGTTGGGGTTGCCGGAATTGCGGCTGGGGTCGAACGCGTCGGAGCGGCCGGTGAAAAAATGGAGAAAGAAGTTATTCTGCGGCGGGACACCGGAGCCGACAGCGAGGTTTTCGCCGGTGCCGTAAACCAGAGGGGTCAGACTGAACAGCAGCGTCGTGTTCCGTAGCCGCGGGGTGAGCGTGAATGGAAGCCCGCTACCCTGGTTGGGCTGGAGATTCATCGTGATGGTGTGGAAGCGTGGAATGTAAGTCACGGTGTCATCGATCAGGGAATCGAAGGGTACTGCGTTAGGTCCGCGATCGGGAAGGGCGAGGAAGGTGTTGCCCGATGCGTAGGCCAGACCGGAACCGAGACCGCCGAGTAGGTTGGCTGGGTCTCCGTTCTCGAGCGTGTTATGCAGGCCGGAGAGGTCAGCGAAGGAACCGGCGCTGGAGCTGGTCAGGGAGCCGACAGCAAGCAACTTGACCTGCGCGTTGGTCTGGGGTGCGGCGACGAGGCCGAGTACAAAGGCGACTAGGACAATGGAAAGCAGACTTTTTCTCACGAACAAACTCCTTCTGTGGATTTCGCTGCTGGGTGTCTCAGTACCTTGGCAGGCGATCGTAAGCGACAAATTAATGTTGGATGAATATCTGGTAAAAATCGTTTTCGTTGTGTGCGTGCCTAGTCTTGAGGGTGCCCCGTCCAAGCTCCGCTTGGGCGGGGGTTTTCATTCGTCACGGAGAGTGTGGAGGTGAAGAAAGGGTCGAGCCGAAAAGGTGGAATCGAATTGTGGGTTGTACGGGGAGTACACGGGGATGTTTTCTACCTGGAGTTCCGTTTCGCGGGTGAGAAAAACCCCGCCCAAGCGAAGCTTGGACGGGGCACCCTCGAAAGATGGGGCGTCCTCCTTCCACGGCGTGAGAGTTAGGTTTTATTCGTCAAGATCAACGTCAAAGGGGACGGACAGGAGTTCCCTCCCCCCACATGGATAAATCTCTTCAATATGGCTTATAAGGTTTTTTAATTAGCCGCGGGATAGAGCTCACGATATTCTGATGGTTGCGAACCAGCCGTACGATCCCCACTGTAGGACAGATCGAGAGTCACAATTAAGGAGATTCATGTCGAACGAACTGCGCAACTTCCTGACACTGTCGTATGAAGAATTGGAACAGCTGAATTTGAAGGCGAAGGAGCAGCGCAAGAACCGCGTTGCCATGCATAAGATTCAAGAAGACCGGCTCAAGTACCTCACGGATGAGAAGCGCATCAAGGCCGTGACCGTGCTCTTCAGCGATCTCGAAGGCCGGCTGCATATGCTGGACTACGACAAGAAGTTTCTCATCAAGAGCTGGGACAACCTGACTTTTGACGGGTCATCAATTCGCGGGTTCACGGCGCAACGGGAAAGCGATTTGCGGCTGGGGATCGACTGGGGGGCATTCTACTGGGGGCCGGCCGACTACTTCGGAGCCGGCAAGGTGCTGGTCTTCGGCGATGTGATCGACAAGGGCGGCACTCCGTACGGCGCCGACATTCGCGGCATTCTGAAGCTGTATGCCGAAAAGCAGTTCAAGGACGAAGGCTACACCCTGAACGCGGCCAATGAGATTGAAGGCTTCCTCTTTAAGGGTGTGGACGCGGAGCGGCGCTACAACGAGACCGGCAAGTTTGAGTATGTGAATACGGGCGGATATTACCACTCGCTGCCCGGCGATCCGCTGCGCACGTTCATCGACACCACCGCGGAAGTGCAGCGCGCCATGGGCTTCCAGAACGAAAAAGACCATCCGGAAGTGGCGCCATCACAGTTTGAGATCAACTACGGGTATGGCGAAGTGGTCGCGGCGGCCGACCAGATCCAGATCTACAAGCTGGTGTGCCGGCAGGTGGCGACCAACATGGGCCTGACCGCCTGCTTCCTTCCCAAGCCTGTGGTGGGGGTCAACGGCAGCGGCATGCACACCAATGTGTCCATCAGCAAGGGCGGGAAGAATTTGTTCTGGGATCCGAAGGGAGAAGAGAAGCTCAGCAAGCTGGGCTGGTCGTTCGTGGACCGCATTCTGACGCATGGCAATGACATCTGTCTTCTGTTGAATCCCAGCGTGAATGCTTACCGGCGGCTGGATCCACACTTTGAAGCGCCGAACCAGATCAAGGCTTCGGCGGTGGATCGCGGGTCCATGATTCGTATTCCGATCGGCAACGAAAAGAGTATGCGAGTGGAAGTTCGCTCGGTGGCTCCGGATGCGAATCCTTACATGGTGATGCTGTCGATCTTCAAGACTGGCATTGATGGGGACACGGCGAAGATCAAGAACCTCCGCCAGGCCGAGCGTTACCTGCCGGACAACATCTACGACGCGCTGGCGAATTTCGAGAAGGCAGACTGGACGACCAAGCTTTTTGGTGAGGACGTCAAGGGACGCTATGCAGATTTGAAAAAAGCTGCGGCGGACCGCTGTCCGCGTCTCTTGGGCACGTTTGTGAAGGCGCCGGAAGTGCAGTATCACCACGACGTTTACAATCAGTTCCTGTGGAACTTGTTCTAGCCTGCGGGGTTGCAACCAAACGAGGCCACGCTCGGCAATGAGCGTGGCTTTTTTCATGCGTACAAGATCCAACGGGGCAGACGGTTTACAAATGTTTGCGGAGATTGACCGTCTCTTTACGTTATGGTCTAGGTCTCATTCATAAACTACACTGGCTCGAGTTTGATGGCTTCGGATCCTGCCGCACCGGGAAGGAGAACGAGGATGAGCCGACTAATAATGATGGTTATCGGGACGGTGCTACTGCTTTCCGCTTCCACTCTGCTCGCACAGCATGGGGGACATGGTGGTGGCGGCGGCCGCCGCGGATCTCCCGGAGCTGCAAGCGGTGACACCAGCGATGCGAGTTTGGCGGACTTCAACCGCGCGCTGGCGGTTCAGGCGACTTCGGATCAGATATCCCATTTCCCGGAGTTGACCAAGAACACCGAGAGCTGCTAGGAGTCTGGCGAAGGACCTTTCCGGGATGAGCGGGAAGTCCGATAGCGTGACTGAGTTTTACCGTAAGACTGCGGCCTTGAAGGAAGCTGTGGAAGAAGCGCAGGGCAGCAACCAGGATTTTGTGAAGAGCTTTACGAAATCTCAGAAGGCGGGTTTGAAGGAGTTGACCAAGAAGTTGGAGAAGGCTGGCTCGGAAGTGACCAAACAATGGAAGGATTTGGAGAAGCAGCTTGGAGGAGTGAAGGCTGTCAGTGAAGACATAGCCGGCACGGCCGACAAGTTGGAGAAGGCGCTGGAGGAATTTCAAACCCAGCAGATTGAATTAGGCAAGGAGATGGGGATTACACCGGCGACGTAAGTGGGGGGCCCAAGAGTCTCCGCCCCACACCGCAAAGATCTAGCGCTCTATTCCACGCGCTACGGTTTGCATCACTTTGATGGTTTCGTCCCATCGTTCATCGGGATCTGGTAGGGGCCAGGCCGCGGTTTGCACAATTACCACGTGCCGCTTGGGGTTGATGTAAATTGTCTGGCCGTAGATGCCGAGTGCGGCAAACGCCCCGTCGTCGTTGTCGAGCAGCCACCACTGATATCCGTAGCCGAAATTCTGATGGTCGTCGGGGCCGTTCGGTTGCGGCTGCAGGACTTTTCCCTGGGGCTGGGTTGACTCCTTGATCCACGAATCCGGCACCACCTGCATCACTCCCAGCGTGCCTCCATACATGGCCATCAGGCCAAAGCGCGCGTAGTCGCGTACGCGTACATTCAGAGCCGAGCCGGCGCACATCTGGGCCTGGTTCTTGCTGCGAAACAGGAATGCGTCACCCTCGGGGCCGATCTTGCTCCACAGTTTTTCTTCCGCGTAGTGGTTTAGCGTCTTTCCTGTGGCCGCTTCGAGCGTCATCCCCAGGACCTGGGTATTGATCGTCTGATATTCAAACTTCGTCCCTGGCTTGATTTTCGCTTTGATGGAGAGCGCCAGATCATGGAAGGAAGGCTCACCGTGCAGTAGAGCCGAGGCATATCGGCTGATGTCGGCGTCAGGATTTGTGTACTGTTCGTCGAACTGAACCCCGGACGCCATCTCCAGCAGGTTCTTGATTGTGGTGTCGCGGTATCCGCTGCTGTTCTTCAGCCAGGGTAGATATTTAACGACTGGATCATCCACGCTCTTGATTTTGCCCTCCGCGATGGCCGCTCCAATCAGCACCGAGGTAAACGACTTGGACACTGAATTCGAGAGAAAACGCGATTCCCGGTCCGCTCCGTGAAAATATTTCTCCAGCAGGATTTGGTTGTCGTGCAGGACGACAAACCCCACGACGTAGTTGCGGACAAAATACTCATCCAGAGTGTGCTGCTGGTTCGCGTAGGTGTAGCTGACCGAGAATGGAGCCGTGGGTTCGCGGAGGGCAAACACGGGTCCACTGCGATGAATCCAGTCCTGCTGGACGTTCAGCTTGTCCATGTGATGAAAGTAATAGAGATTGTAGGGCGGGACATAGAAGCTGTAGGGATTCACAGCCCGGCGGGCCGGGTCCATCTTGTCGACATCGATCGGGCCGGGATAGACCTCTTTGGCTTCGGCCTGGGCAGCGGCGGGTGCTGCGTGGACCAACATGGCAGCGAAAAGTGCGGTGAGAAAAAATATCTGTTTCACTTTGTTGACACCTGCTCTTTGGCTTGCGGCCGCGTTCGTTGAGATTTGTGGGGTGCGCGGGCGAGGGCGCCCGCGCCACACAGTTTGGACCACACCACACAGTTTGATCTAGAACAGCGCTGTCGGTCGTCGCTTCCAGGTCTTTCCTTTTTCTTTGGCGATGTTTTCCATGTCGTTGACGTATGCGCCTGCCTGGGTCAGGACGTGGTGCAGGTCGTTGCCGATGCTGATGAAGGTGAATCCCTTTTCGAGGAACTCGCCGACTCTAGACGTGCCGAACAGGAAGAGTCCGAGAATGACTTTATTCTTGCGGGCATGATCCACCAGTTTCTGGGTGGCGGCGCCGAGTTCGGGCGAGGTGTACATGTGGGGGAATTCGTACTTTTCGTAGAGACCCATTGACATGCACAGATCGTTCTGGCCGAGGAACAGAATGTCCACGCCGGGTACGGCTGCGATTTCGGCAATGTTTTCGATACATGAAGCCGTTTCAACCTGCAGGGCGATAATGCCGTCGTTATTGAAGTTTCCGGCGTATCCCAAGAGTCCAGCTTTGTTCATGCTGCGCTGCGGAAAGTAAACCGAGCGCGTTCCCGCTGTCGGGTACTTGGTGCAGCTCACGGCCTGGCGGGCTTCGTCGGCGGTGTTGATGTAGGGGACGAGAACTCCGTCCGCGCCCATGTCGAGGGCTTGCTGAATGCCGGGGCGATCGTCGTATCCGCCAACCCGGACCAGGGATTTGGCGCCGCCGTTTGAAATTCCGGAAAGCATGGCGGAAAGTTTTTCGTAGCCCATGGGTCCGTGCTGGGTATCCACCAGCAACCAGTCATAGCCGCTGTAGGCGAGCTGCTCAGCGACAGTGGGGCTGTGCGCGTTCAGGAACAGACCCATCTTGGGTGAGCCTTCGCGCAGTTGCTTCTTGAAGTCGGCACCACTAAGGGTGGCTTCGGGCATAGCTGATTCCTCCTGAGAGTCGATTCAAAGTTTCCTAGTGTAACCCACCGGGCAGGCCGATTTCTCGGAGCAACTATGACCCTTGGACACGAGGAGCTGCAGGTGTGGTCGCGGGCGACTCGCCCGCGTGCGGGCGCGGCAATCCACAGTCTTTCTCTTTGCAACAGCCACTGCTTGGGATTTCTTTCGGGTACGAGACACTCGTGCACTTTGCACAGCGTAAGTTCTGGTCTGCAAAAAGCTAGAGGCAAGGTCAAAAGCCGCGGGCGAGTCGCCCGCGACCACACGTGTCAGGCGACGCGGTCGGTGACTTCAAGTTTTGTTCCCAGGACTGTCAGGAATGCGGAAAGCCAGGCTGGGTGCGCCGGCCATGCGGGCGCGGTTACTAGGTTGCCGTCAACGCAGGCTTTGTCCATGGGAACTTCGACATAGGTGCCGCCGGCTGAGGAGACGTCGGGCGCGACGGCGGGGTAGCAACTGCAACGGCGTCCTTTGAGCACTCCGGCTGCGGCCAATAGTTGAGCGGCGTGACAGATGGCTGCGACCGGTTTGCCTTTCTCGAAGAAATGCCGCACCACGTCGAGGACCTTCGGATTCAGGCGCAAGTATTCGGGAGCGCGTCCGCCGGGGATGACCAGGGCATCGTAGGTGTCGGGCTTGGCCTCGTCGAAAGTCGCGTTGAGCATGAAATTGTGGCCGCGCTTTTCGCTGTAGGTCTGGTCGCCTTCGAAGTCGTGGATGGCGGTGCGCACGGACTCGCCTGTCTTTTTGCCGGGGCACACCGCATGCACGGTGTGGCCGACCATCTGCAAGGCCTGGAAAGGAACCATGACTTCGTAGTCTTCCACGTAGTCGCCGGCCAGAAGAAGGATGCGTTTCTCGCTCATGTTGTTTCTCCGCTTGCCTATTCTGACAGATCGGCGTGTTGTGTGGGAGGTGAGGTACTCGCGTCTGGATTCGCCCGACCGGACGGCCGAGGGCGGCCGTCCCCACGTGGTCGGTGGCGGGTTCACACTTTTCTAGTGCCGGTCGTGATCGTGGTCATGATCGTGGTCGTTGTGATGGTTGTGACGCCACTCCCAATATTGCTTTTGTTCGTCCTTATTGAGGCGGCGGAAGTCGCGGTTATCGCGATGCGTCTCCACGACCCATTGATTGTAGTAAACCCTCTCACCACGGTCCCAGCGATGATAGTCGTTGTAGTACGGGTCCTGATAGCGATGGGTTGCGCAACCGGTAGTGACCGCGGGAACGAAGAATGCGGCGGCCAGAAGCAGCGAACTGAGATAGCGGGATCCGGAATGCATATCGACACGCCTCCTTGGCAATCGCGAAAACTTTGCTTTCGAGACTTGGGTGCGGCAGAGGACATTCGAGTTGCCTGGTTTAGCTTCGTTTCGTTGGAGAGGGCGCGGTCTTCTTTGACCTGCCGCGGAATGTTGTTGCCGCGTACCGCCCTCATTCGGGAGGAGTTAGGCTCTGAGCGGTCTTCCGTCAGCTTGCCCCGGATCAGGTCGCCCGCGTATGATGCAGCGTTTATGACTGCCAAAATATCTACACGTCCATTGGGCCTGCGCGAGAAGTCGCAGCTGATGTCGGCCTCGGAAATTGAGCGTACCCTGGTTCGGCTGGTCCACGAAATCATCGAGAAGAACAATGGCGCCTCGGAGCTCGGGCTGGTCGGCATCCGGCGCCGCGGAGTGCCGCTGGCGCAACGCCTGGGGCAGATGGTTGCGCGCATCGAGAAAACGCCCGTTCCCGTGGGCACTCTGGACATTACTTTGTATCGCGACGACCTGTCTACGCTGGGGCCCAAGCCAGTGGTGCAGAAGACCGAGATCGGCTTTCCTATTACCGGCAAGAACGTTATTCTGGTAGACGACGTTCTCTACACCGGCCGCACCATTCGTGCCGCCATGGATGCGTTGTTCCGCGAAGGGCGTCCCAAACAGGTGCAGCTCTGTGTGCTGATTGACCGTGGGCACCGCGAATTGCCGATTGAGGCGGGGTTTATTGGACGCAAGGTGCAAACCTCGGACCTGGAAATTATCGAAGTGAAATTGCGGGAAGTGGATGATATGGAGAAGGTCCTACTGGTGGAACGGCAAGACTGATTGATATCGGGTGGAAATCGCTCTGCACCGATCATCCATACGCTGGTCATTCACACGCCCGTTATTCACGCGTCGGCACACGTCAGTCACCCTGGCATACCATGAAACAAGCTGCTCGCGGCTCCCTGCTGGGCATTGAACATCTCGGCGCACCGGAGATTCTGGGCGTGCTCAAGCTGGCTCGGCAGATGAATCCGCTCAAGCCGCGGCCACTGTTGCGCGGCAAACGGGTGCTGCTGTTGTTTTACGAAGCATCCACGCGTACCCGCAGTTCGTTTGAAATCGCCGCCAAGTCGCTGAGCGCGATGACCACGCTGGTGCTCTCCAGCGGGTCGAGCATCGAGAAAGGCGAGTCGCTGCTGGACACCGGCTATACGCTGCGGGCCGTGGGCGCGGATGTGATTGTGATTCGCCATCCCCAGGCTGGTGCCGCGGCGCTGATGGCGCGGTATCTGGATATACCGGTGATCAACGCCGGTGACGGAATGCACGAGCATCCTTCGCAGGCGTTGCTGGATGCCTACACCATCCTGCGGCACAAGAAGACGCTGAAGGGATTGCAGGTCGCGATCGTCGGCGACATTTATCACAGCCGAGTGGCGCGATCTGCGATTCATCTGCTCAGCAAGTTTGGGGCGCGCATTACGTTGTGCGGTCCGGCGGAATTTTTGCCTGAGACCGCGATCAGCCTGGCGCCGGGATTGCACATCACGCGCACCGTGGAAGATGCGGTCCACGGCGCCGACGTGGTCCTGACCCTGCGGGTCCAGAAGGAACGCCTGGCGGGAACAAAGATCAGCTTGCAGGATTACGTTTCACGGTACCAGATCACCATGGCCCGGCTGAAGCTGGCAAAAAAAGATGCCATGCTCATGCACCCCGGGCCGATTATTCGCGGCCTGGAGTTGACCTGGGAAGTGGCGGATTGTCCGCAGTCCGTGATTGTCGAAGAAGTGCGGAACGGGGTACCGGTGCGGATGGCGATTCTGGCCAAGGCGCTGGGGAGAGCAAGATGAGAACAACAACTTCAATTCCACGGATTTACGCGGATCAAGACGGATTAAAACATCACGAGCTTACCGAGAAGCTAATCGGCATCTTCTATGGCATCTACAACGAGCTAGGGCATGGATTTCTGGAATCAATTTACGAGCAAGCCTTTTCGGTCGCTCTCGCGGAGAGCAGTATATTTTTCCAGCGCCAGATCGCGGTGCCAGTGTTCTTCCGCGGACAGAAGATTGGTGATTTCCGCGCCGACTTGCTGATTGATGGGAAAGTCATCGTCGAACTGAAGACGGGCCGAGAGATTGAGCCCGCATGGGAAAAGCAACTTCTGAATTATCTTCGAGCCACCCAGATTGAGGTCGGGATGCTATTCAATTTTGGGCCGAGCGCACAATTCAAGCGCTATGTATTCGAGAATGAAAGAAAAAATCCGCGACAATCCGCGTGAATCCGTGGAAGAGAAGTAAGGTTGCAAATTTGAGCAGACGAGAAAATCACAGCTTGCTGATCAAAGGCGGACGGCTTATCGATCCGGCTGCCAAGATCGACGCCACCATGGACGTCCTATTGCGTGACGGGCAGGTGGCAGAGGTCGCCCCACCGGGCAAAACTCGTGGCACGGCCCATGAGAAGTTCGACGCGCGTGGCCTGGTCGTCGCTCCCGGCTTCATCGACTTGCATGTCCACTTGCGCGAGCCCGGACAGGGATACAAGGAAACCATCGCGACCGGCACTGCCGCCGCCGCTGCCGGAGGATTCACTTCCGTCTGTTGCATGCCCAACACGCAGCCCGTGGTTGACTCGCCGGAGTGGGTCACGTGGCTGCAGCAACCGGAACGAGGCGCGGTGGTGAATGTTTTTCCAATTGCCGCAGCTACCCATGCCAGCAAGGGTGCGGTGCTGACGGACTTTCGCGCGTTGCAGCGAGCGGGAGCGGTAGGCGTCAGCGATGATGGCAAACCCATTCTCAACGACAGCGTCATGCGAGAGACGTTGCGACTTTCTTCCGAAATTAATCTGCCGGTCATTCAGCATGCGGAAGATACACGCATGACCGATCGCTGCTCCATGAACGACGGTCCGACTGCGTTTCGTCTGGGACTGCGCGGCATGAAGGCGGCAGCCGAGGCTTTGGTTGTGGAGCGTGATGTGCAACTCGCGCAACAGTTCACGGGTGCGCGGCTGCACGTGGCGCATCTTTCGACCGCGGACGCTCTGAAGGCGGTCCGCCGGGGGAAGCGCAGCAAGTCGCACGTGACTTGCGAAGTGACTCCGCACCACTTCGCACTGACCGATGCGGATGTCGGCGAGTACGATACCAACTTCAAGATGAATCCGCCGCTGCGGTCGGATTCGGACCGCGAAGCCATCCTGGTGGCGCTGGCCGACGGCACCGTGGATGCGATTGCCACTGATCACGCCCCCCACGCGCCGCATGAAAAGATCATCGAGTTCGAGCGCGCGGCTTTCGGAATCACGGGCTCGAGACGCGCGCTTGGACTCGCCGTCACTCACCTTCATCGGGGACACAAGATTCCGCTGGGCCGGATTGTCGAACTCTTCACTGCCGGCCCGGCGCGCGTGTTCAGCTTGAGAGGGCGTGGCACGCTGATTCGCGGCAGCCATGCCGATGTCACCATCTTCGATCCGCAGAAGCGTTGGACTTTTGACGCCGCCAAGTCACACTCGCGGTCGCACAACACTCCATTTGGTGGTTCGCAGCTGACGGGAAAAGTGGTGGCGACGATTGTGGGCGGGAAAATCGTGCATCGATCAGATTGAGATGGCGTGCCGTTGCCTTATGACATGGCCTCGATTCGTGCACGCGACCCATAACCGACCCTAGATTCTAGACTCAAAAAGTGGTCAACATCCGCACGAGGGTCAGTCACTCCGATTCGCTGAAAATCCAGATCTTCATTCGTCGTCTGGTGAATTCCCGCCCTCGATGTTCATTTGAGTGACGCGATTCTTTCGCATCCGGCTGTGGACGCCACGATAGAGGATGAATGTGAGAATTGCGCCGAACAAGGCGTTTCCGAAAAGGATGCCGCAGACATCCAGGAAGCTTCGATCGGTGCTTATGAAGAACCTGGGATTCACCCAGCATAGTGGCATGGAGAAGAAGCCCATGGCACTCCCGAACTCTTCCTTAGACGCCCCCAGCAGAACGTGGACCCAACCCCAAACTTGCCAGTATAGGAACGCAAAGAGACAGCAGAAAACATACCAAGACACGAATGGAAGCCGATCTTTCCCAGGCCCGGTTTCGAACCAGGGAGGAACAAGCGCTCCAAACACAAACCGCAAGGGAACGGCTAGGCACAACAGCGCAAGCAGCCAAGCACCGGGGTGCTCATGACTGTAGGCTGCCATCCCCGCCACAGCCAATGTGACCAGGACCAGCAACCAGAGCATTCGAAAGTACGCGATTGGAATGTGGACGGCAGCACCGCAATTGCGGCAGCGTCCGCGAAAGAGGCGGACGGGATTCCTACATTCTGGGCACAGTGGGATTTGTCGGCGGTATGCGCTAAGCATAAGCGTCGCCGCAGGTACTTCCACAACCTTTTGTGGAGCCTAGGATGATATCCCCATTCTCTTGCCAATGCGTTTCAACACTTCTAGCGCCTGCTGCAATTCGTCCTGGGTATGCGTCGCCGTCATGATCGTTCGGATGCGGGCCTTGCCTTCGGGCACCGTCGGAAACGCAATGCCTGTGCCCAGCACGCCTTCCTTGAATAGCTCGCGGGAAAAATCCATGGTGAGTTTGCCGTCGCCGATGATGATGGGAGTAATGGGCGTTTCGCTGGCGGGCGTGGTCCTGCCTCCGATGTCGAAACCGAGCAGGCCCAGTTCTCTTTTCCAGAAGCGAGTGTTCTCCCAGAGTTTCTCAATGCGTTCGGGTTCGTTTTCCAGCACATCGAAAGCGGCGATGCAGGTCGCTGCGACCGAGGGTGGATGCGAAGTCGAGAACAGGAACGGACGGGCACGGTGATAAAGAAAATCAATCAGGTCACGGGTGCCGCAGACGTAGCCGCCGAGGGCGCCGATTGCTTTTGACAACGTCCCGACCTGGATGTCGACGCGGCCGTGCATTTTGAAATGGTCGATAGTGCCGCGGCCATTTTTGCCCAATACGCCTGAAGCGTGGGCGTCGTCAACCATCATGATGGCGCCGTACTTTTCCGCCAGAGCACAGAGCGCGGGAAGCGGGCCGATGTCGCCGTCCATGGAGAAGACGCCGTCGGTGATCAGCAGCCTCTTTCCCGGTTGGTCTTTGATGCTGGCGAGGCGCTCTTCAGCCTGGGCGATGTTCTTGTGCTCGAAAACCAGGATCTTGGCGCGGGACAGGCGGGCTCCATCAATGATCGAGGCATGGTTCAACTGGTCGGAGACGATGAAGTCCTCTTTGCCCAACACCGCCGACACCGTGCCGGCGTTGGCCGCGAATCCAGATTGAAACACCACACAGGCTTCAACATTTTTGAAACGGGCGATTTTCTCCTCCAGCTCCATGTGAATTTTCATGGTGCCGGCGATGGTGCGAACCGCGCCCGATCCGACGCCGTATTTGCGGGTGGCCTCGAGTGCGGCCTCGCGTAATTTAGGGTGAGTGGTCAGGCCGAGATAATTGTTCGAGGCCAGGTTGATGACTTTCTTGCCGTCGAAGGTGCAGACCGCGGCTTGTTCATCTTCGAGGACGCGCAGGCGGAAGTGGGTGCCCTTGGCTTTTAGCTCGTTGAGTTGGTCGGTTAGGTAGGAGAGTGGGTTGGAGCGGGCGGTGGTGGTTGCCATCTTTCGAGTCTCCGATTGCGATGCGGCTGCTATCAGTTTAATACCGGAAAACCAGTTTGCAGTTCACGGTTCTCGGTTCTCAGACAGGCGGGCGAGAGTTTCGAGGTTGGGGACTTCGAGGTCTGGCTGGCCGGTGGCGGCTTTGGCCGCGCCAGATCCTGGGCGGCTTGAGGGACGGTTTACCCAGACGGTTGAGATTCCCAGGGACCGGGCGGGAATCACATCGTGGTAGACGCTTTGGGCGACGTGCAGCCATTGGGCAGGCGCTACGCCCGTTCGCTGCTGCGCCAGTCTGAACATTTGGAGAGAGGGTTTATACGCCTGGGCCTGCTGCGCGGTGATCACGTAGTCGAAAGGTACTTGCAGGCGGCGGGCCGTGGGGGCGAAGAGATCGTCGTCCACGTTGGAGATGACCGCAAGCTGGTATCGCTGCTTGAGGCGGCCGAGGGCCGCGATCGTGTCCGGGAAGGGCGGCCAGTTGGGTAGCGATTCGGGCAGGGAACGTGCCTGCGACTCGGTCGGATTGAATCCCAGATGTTTACCGAACCTGCGCACTACGGACTGCAGAATTTCGCGATAAGGATGAAATTCTCCCTGCTGTGCTGCAGATTCGAGTTCAGAGTAGAGACGCAGGAGTTCCGAGTCGGCGATGGTCTTGCCGTGGGCTGTGAGAATGGGGCGCAGCGCGGAGAAGATTCCCGTCTCCCAGTCAATGAGCGTGCCGTAACAGTCGAAGCTGACCAGGCGGTATTGAGTAAAGTTCAACATGGGCCTGCCTGTGACAAAAGCGAGCCCAGGGCTTTTGCCCTGGGCCGCTTCTTGCAACGACTAACGATTACTTCACTTCTATCGGTTGCTCCAGTTTGAAGCTTAGGGCTGACTCCGCCGGGAGGACGATGTCCTTGTTGCCGGTGAACGCCGCGCCGCCTGCGCCTGCGCCGCCGCCGGCCAGCGCGCCGATCCCAGCGCCCTTACCACCGCCAGCCAGTCCGCCAATTAAGGCTCCCAGGGCCGCCCCGCCTCCTGCCAGGACCGCAGTGCGCTTGCCTTTGCCGGTTGCGGTGCGGACCACGGAAGATGTGGAAATAGCCTGTTCCGAACCGCCGACAGCGATTGAAGTCAATCGCAACTGCAGCGAAGCTCCGCCTTTAAATCGGCCCAGCGGCTTTGCGTCAACGACCGTTCCGGAAGCTGTTGCGCCTGCGGGAATCGCTGTCTTGCCATCGACCGAAACCGGGCTGGCCAGCGTGGCGGTAAAAGTCTGACCGGGTGAGCTGATCTTGGAGCCAACCGATTGTCCCAGGCGAACCGTCAGTACGGTGCCCGCGGGAACCACCAAATGCTTCGGCGCCTCGGGCTTCATGCTCGACATTGCGGTATTTGACATGGCTGAGCCCGAGCCACCGCCGGACGAGGAGTTAGCCGTGCTCCCGCCACTACTGTTGTCGCTTGACGACGGTGACGAGGTGGAAGAAGAAGTTGAATCCGCCGGAGCTGCCGGTTTATTGCAGCCGAGAAGGGCGAACGACAAATAAAGACCAAGGGTGAGTGCTGTCAAACGGATTCGCATAATTCCCTCCATGTCGGATGGTCGATTGGAAAACCAGGTTACGCGCAAATACTCTTACCGGATGCTGACGAGGGCCGTGGAACAGATTGGCCTAAATTTTATCCTTATGCGCGGCGGATGTCATGGCGGCGTCGCTCTTTTCTTTCGCAGGGTCCAGATCGGACGGTTCGAGGCCCATAAGCGTGGCATCTTCTTCTGCACCTTTGTCGGAAATTGAGGCCGGCGACTCGGCAGCGAGCTGCTCCTCGTTTTCGTCCGAAGTCTTGGCCGCGAGGAATTTCGCGGTATTCAGCAGAGGCCGGCCCAGCGATGGGTTGTACCCAGTCCAGGCGCCTTCGGATTCGCCGCCGCGTTCGAACTGCGCCCGCATGGCCTCCATCTTCGAATCGAGATCGTCAAGATAGTGCAGCATGAGCGCTTCGGGGAACATAGGCAGCTTGGGCGAGCCGAAATCGTACTGGCCGTGGTGGCTGATGATCAGGTGCTCGACCAGCGTCTTGAGCGAATCCGGGAAATCAGGCATCTGTTGCAGCTTGGCCTGGAGCATTTCCAGTTCGATGATCATGTGTCCCAATAGCTGGCCGCGCGTGGTGTACGAGAACGAGCGATTGTAAGTGAGCTCGTGGATCTTGCCGATGTCGTGGAAGAATGCGCCGGTGAGCAGCAGGTCGCGATTGATGTGCGGATAATTGCGGCACATCAGGTCACAGGAGTTGAACAGCGAGACTACGTGCTCCAGCAAGCCGCCAATGAAAGCGTGATGCAAAGTTTTAGCGGCAGGAGCGTTGCGGTAGGCTTCCGCAATTTCCGGGTCGGCCATGAAGGCCTCGACCAGGGCCTTGAGATGAGAGTCCTTAAAACTGGCGACGTAACCCGCCAGAGTCTGCCATAACTCGCCAATGTCTTTTGTGGTCTTGGGGAGGTAGTCGGCGAAATCGACTTCCGATTCTCCCAGGCGCCGCAGCTTGTGGATGGTGAGCTGGAAGCGGTTCTTGTACTTGTTGATCAGGCCCTTCACCTTGATGAAGTCATCCTGATCGCAGGCGTCAATGGCGTCCTCGACGTTGTCCCACATCTTGGCCTCGATGTGGCCGCTGCGATCGCCGAGGGTCAGGGCCAGGTAAGGCTCGCCACTCTTCTTAGGTTTGACCTGGCGGGAAACCACCACGAAGCTGGAGGTAACGATCTTGTTCTCGTACTGCACGCACTCGGAAACGAAAAATTCTTTCATAGCATATGGCCTGTTCGCTTCCAGAGGTTGTCGAGAGTCCGCTGAAACCGGCGCCGACCGGGCACGTCTTGAAATCGGTCCCATCTCAGACTAGATGATGCCCAGCTTTTTCTTCTTTTTCTTCAGTTCCTTCGCCCCGGCCTCTTTGGCGGTGGTTTCGACGGGCGCAGTCTGGTTGGGACTGGCGCCGGTGTCCACATAGCCGTCCGCGATCTTGATGTAGGCGTCCTCACGCAGCTTTTGCAAATAGGCTCGCAACGCGGGCTGCATCTTCTGCACGATGATCGCTTCCTGAACTCTGCCCTCGATTTCGCTGAGAGGAGGCACGCCCGCCTGCTGGTGTTCGGTGACCTTGAGGATGACAAAACCTTGCTTGGTGCGAATGACGTCGGAGACGTCGCCTGGCTTCATGGCGAACGTCTTGTCCTCAAGCTCTTTGGCCAGCGTGGCGCGCTTGAAGTAGCCCAGATCGCCACCCTGAGCGGCGGTAGGCCCGTCTGAATTCTTCTTGGCGATGTCTTCGAAGGCGGCTCCCTTGCGAATCTGGGCCAGCAGGTCTTCCGCCTTGGCCCGCGCCGCAGCGAGTTCCTGTTCTTCATCGGCTGGAGGGGCCTTGTCTTTCTTTTCTGTAATCAGTAGTTCACTGAGCCGGATCTGTTCCGGTTGTTCCAACTGACTCTTATGTTCGTCGTAGAATTGCTGCACCTCGTCCTTGCCGACGTTCATGCGGGAGCCGACTTCCCGTGAGATCACTTGTTGGGTGATGATCTGATTCTTGAGGTTCTGCTTGAAATCCTCATAGGAGATGCCTTGGTTCGTGGCGGCCTTCTCCAGGTCCTCCATGGTCTCCATATGCATTTCCTTGCGCATTTGGTCGAGCCGCTTGATCACTTCCGTCTCGGCTGTGATGCCCAGATCTTTGCCCTTTTCGAGCAGCAGTTGCTGGTCAATCAAGTCGCGCAGAACGTCTTTGTCCCTCTCCTGAACGATCTTGTCGGCATTCGCCGGATCCTGTTGCTGCGCTTCCTGTTTCAGCGTGTCCTTGCTGCGCACGTATTCGGCGCGCGTAACAATCTGATTATTAACGCGGGCTATAATCTCCTCGATCACCGTGTCGGCGGGCAGAAGGGGAGGCAGGACGGCGACACAAACCAGCAACCACCAGGGGAGTAGTTTTCGCATAGGAATCGGAGCGGCCGCAGTCCTCACTCAGGGCCGACGACCTGGATAAATTGTACCTCTCGAGGCAGGTCGGAGGCCACTGTCTGGAGGCGACGTAAAGGAAAAGCGGCCACGGATTCTCACGGATCTCACGGATCAAGTCTTTTTATGTCTTCTGCCTTCTCTGCGGGAATCAGTGAAGATCCGTGGCCCCCGATGTCTCCTGTTATCATGATGAGTTTTTGAGTCATTTGTCATTCAATGCAAGGAGATCCGAATGAGGCCACTGGCAGCTTTCGCGCTTATGATTCTGTTCGGGGTCGCGCCCATTCCCGCTCATGCCCAGAAGTCCAAGCCCAAGAAGGCCGGCGGAGCGCCGGGACTCGCCCAGTTACAGAAAATGACTGCGCGCTTTGCGCCCACGCCATTGCGGGTGGATACCTCGAAACTTTCCTCGGGGGACGGTCAAGCCCTGGTCAAACTGATTGAAGCGGGCCGGATCATGGACGACATCTTCATGGCCCAGTATTGGAGCGGCGATCTAGCTCTCTACTCCCGCTTGCAGAAGGACAAAACGCCGCTGGGCAAAGCGCGGCTGCAGTATTTCTGGATCAACAAAGGCCCGTGGGACTACCTGGATAACTTCAAGGCCTTTCTTCCGGGCGTCCCGGCGGACAAGCCCAAGGGGGCAAATTTCTATCCTGAGGACATGAGCAAGGCGGAATTCGAGACCTGGGTTGCGTCCTTGCCCAAGGATGGGCAGGAGCAGGCTAAAGGATTTTTCACCGTGATCCGCCGGAAAAACGAGGCTGGCGCAAAAACTCTGGTAGCGGTTCCCTACAACGACGAATACAAAGACGACCTCACCCGGGCCGCGAACCTGTTGAAAGAAGCGGCCAACCTTACCGACAACGCCTCGTTGAAGAACTTTCTCAACCTGCGCGCGGACGCGTTCCTTTCCAACGACTACTATGCCAGCGATATGGCCTGGATGGATCTGGACGCAGCCATTGACATCACCATTGGGCCCTATGAAACCTACGACGACGAACTCTACGGCTACAAAGCGGCTTTCGAAACCTTCCTGAACCTGCGGGACGATGAAGAGAGCGTGAAGTTTTCGGCGTTTAGCGCGCACCTGCAGGAGATCGAAGACAACCTTCCGATCGATTCCCAGTATCGCAACCCCAAACTGGGTGCGGCTGCGCCGATCCGTGTGGTGAATGAAGTTTTGTGCGCGGGCGACGGCAACCGAGGAATAGCAACCGCTGCCTACAATCTGCCCAACGATGAGCGCGTGGTCAACCAGAAGGGCAGCAAGCGGGTCATGCTCAAAAACGTGCAGGAGGCGAAGTTTCGCAGCGCGCTGCTTCCCATCGCGCGCCGAATGCTGCCTGCGGCCGCCCGGGACGTGAATTTCGAATCATTTTTTAACCACATCGTGGCCCACGAACTGATGCACGGACTTGGGCCCCACCAGATCAAGGTGGACGGGCGAGACACGACGCCGCGGGCCGAACTGAAAGAACTCTACAGCGCGATTGAGGAAGCCAAGGCTGATGTCACCGGCCTCTTTGCCTTGCAGTATGTGATGGATCACGCCCAGGAAATGAAGTTGGCGAACGTCCTGCCCTCCGATGATGCGGCGCAGCGTCAGCTGTACACCACTTACATGGCTTCCATGTTCCGTGTTCTGCGCTTCGGATTGAACGATGCTCATGGCAAGGGCATGGCGATCCAGTTCAATTACCTGATGGATAAAGGGGCGTTTTCGCAACAGGCCGATCAGACGTTCGCGCTCGACCTCAAGAAATTCAGGCAGGGGGTGCGTGATCTCGACCACGACCTGCTGACCCTGGAAGCTCAGGGCGATTACGCAGGCGCGAAAAAGTTGCAGGACGAAATGGGAGTAGTGCGTCCCGCTGTGCAGAAATCGCTCGACCGGCTGAAGGATATTCCCACTGACATTGAGCCCATCTTTGTGACCGCGGATGAACTGGCGCCGCAAGCGCCGGCGATACCGCTGCGGAAGAAGAAGTAGGGATGTAGGCGCGAGCGTCCCGCTCCTGCTGGAGCCGGCAAAGACCCGGCTAATCTTGTTTCAGGGGTTTGGGCACACGCAAATTCGACATTGCCGCAAGTAAAACTTGGGATCAAAGGCGGCGGGCGAGGGCGCCCGCCCCACACGGTCAGGTTGGTGCGCCTGTCGACACTTTGGTACTCCCATCCCGGACAAGGGCCAATGCGGTAACGTCATTGTGGACGGGGCGTTGGTGCATAAATTGCTGCACGCCATCGATCACGGTGGCGCACAGCTCCTTGGCAGTTTCGTTGCTGGCCTGTTGCAAACCCGTTTTTACCCGTTCCAGTCCGAATTCCTCGCGTCGGCGCTTGCCTTCAAGCAGCCCTCGGGAAACCAGGAGAAGGGCGGCGCCAGGAGCCAGAGCGACCAGGGGAGCCTCGCAGGTCGCATGCGAAAAGAGTCCCAGGGGCAGTCCGGTGGCGGCGAGTTCGGTGATGCCCGTCACATCGCGGAGCAGGCCGGGAGTGTGGCCGGCATTGAAGTAACAGATGGTGCCCAGGTCCTCGTTGTAGCAACCGGCAAACGCGGGGCAGGAGCGGATGCCTCCCTCCGCCGACATGATGGCCCGGTTGAGCTCGAGGCAGAGTTCGGCCATGGCGTCGGCTTCGTTGACGTCCTCGGCTGAGAATAGCTCAGGCGACCGGGTGTGGAAGGTTTGCTGAGCGGCGGCGACAATCGTGCTGTTTTGCTCTAGCCGTCCTGCCATGTCGAGCAGGCCAAAGAGCACGCGGTTGGGTGTAACCCGCACGAAATCATAGAGGTCGCCCCCCTGGCGTTCACCGTAATAGGCGGCGGCCAACTGGGCGGCGTGGAGCTCTGGAACTTCCGCCTGGACCGGCTCCTGGGGAGCCGATCGGGCAGATTGGTTGTGGTTGAAAAGGAAGCGCATGACGGCAATTGATCGGGAAGTTAGCACAGAAGCGGGTATGGAGCAATAACCTGTGAGGCAGACACTCTTGTCCGCCGGCCTTTGATTCTGATTTTGACTTTGACTTGTGGGTGTTCCCGGCTCCTTGGCCGGTCTCAATTTTCTAAGTCAATATCAAGGTCAAAGGCGGCGGACAGGAGTGTCCGCCCCACACTCCATTGCTTAGGCTAGGTCGAAGAGCAGGACTTCTGCATCTGCGGTGCCTTTGACTACCAAGCTGTTCTCTTCACTTACCGCGGCGCCGTCGCCCTGGCTTAGGCTTTGGCCGTTTAGCTCTACCGCGCCCTTGGCTACCTGCAGCCAGGCGTAGCGGCCCTTGCCCAGGTCGTGCTTCACTTCCTGCCCTGGTTTGAGCAGGGAAGCATAGAGCTTCGCGTCCTGGTGGATGGTCACCGAACCGTCCTTGCCGTCCGGGCTGGCGATCAGGCGTAACTTGCCGCGCTTTTCGGCTTCAGGAAAGGCCTTCTGCTCGTAGCCGGGCTCGTGACCCCTGCGATCGGGCAGAATCCAGATCTGGAGCAGGTGGGCGGGATCGGTCTTCGAAGAATTGGCTTCGCTGTGGCGCACGCCCGTGCCCGCGCTCATACGCTGTCCGTCGCCGGGGCGAATGATGGAGCCGTTTCCCATGCTGTCCTTGTGCTCGAGAGCGCCGTCAAGGACGTAGGTGATGATCTCCGTGTCGCGGTGCGGATGCATAGGGAAGCCATGACCGCCCTGCACCCAGTCTTCGTTGATGACGCGCAGGGAGCGGAACCCCATGAAGCGCGGGTCGTGGTACTGATCGAAGGAAAAAGTGTGATGAGTATTGAGCCAGCCGAAGTCGCCTCCGCCGCGCTCTTCACTGCGTCTGATATTGATCATAGTTGAGATCCTCGTTATAACGACTATTTAGATGCTAGGCGCCTGGAAACGATTCAGCGGGCGCTGCGTACAGCTAGAGAGACAGTTGTTTGGGAGCACGAGCGGGGCGCTCGCGCCTACATTACTTCTTTTCGCTCTTCTTTGAGCTGTCTTTCGAGGAGCTTTCTTTCGAACTCTCGGACTTGGAAGAGCTTTCGGATTTTGCGGAGTCGTCTTTCGATTTCGCGTCCTTCTTTGAGGCCGAATCTCCATTCGAAGAAGACGAGGCCGAACCAGTTGAGGACTTCTTGGCGTAATCGGTGACGTACCATCCCGATCCCTTGAACTGGACGGCCGGCGCGGAGATCACCTGTTCGATGGGGCCACCGCACTTGGGGCATTTCTTTACATGAGGATCGGAGAATTTCTGAATGCGCTCGAAGCGGTGGTGGCACTTCTTGCACTCGTATTCGTAAAGTGGCATGGACTTCCTGAGACTCTCCTGAAAAGGCAGGTGAGGCTTAAGTGCTCAGATGCAGACCCCAACTCTCAGGATTCGAACTGAAAACTGAGATCTAACAACTGACCACTGCATACTTTAAGATTCTAGGGTTTGTGCCCGGCCTCGTCAATGAACATGCGGACGTGGTAGTGGCGCAGTTTGCGCAAAATAACCCACCCCTTGTCATTCCGAAGCCAGCTCTATCGCGAGGAATCCGCTTGCTGCCAGCAGCGAAACAGCAGATTCCTCGCGCGCCGTGCTTCGGAATGACAATTCTCTTGGGGAATTCATTGCACCACTATGGCGGACGTGCACGGCTTTGCGCATGCGGAAGGCGCACGTTGTAGCCGATGTTAAACTCGCCTCATGAAAGCGGGTGAAGGTGCGGGCGGCGCGAATCCGAAAAGCACTCTGACGCCGGGTCTTTACCTGGTGGCCACGCCGATCGGCAACCTGGAAGACATCACGCTGCGGGCGGTGCGCGTGCTCAAGGAAGCCGACCAGATTGCCTGCGAGGATACCCGGCAGACGCAGAAACTGCTGAACCACTACGGCATTTCGACCAGAACAGTCAGCTATCACGAACACAATGAGCTGACCCGCGCGCCCGAGCTGGTTCTTGATCTCGAGGGCGGCGCGCGCGTGGCGCTGGTGACGGACGCGGGCATGCCGGGTATCTCCGACCCCGGCTTCCGCCTGATTTCATTGGCGATCCGGCACCATATTCCGGTGGTGCCGATTCCGGGGGCGTCGGCATTCCTGGCGGCGTTGGTGGCCAGCGGGCTGCCCACGGATTCGTTCCGCTTCAGCGGATTTCTTCCGGCAAAAAGCGGGCAGCGGCGGCAGATGCTGGAAAGCGTCAAGGCCTCGCCGCGGACGCAGGTCTTTTACGAGGCCCCGCATCGGGTGAAGGAAGCGGTGGAAGACGTGGTCGAGATTCTGGGGGCAGAACGGCAGCTGGTGATCGCGCGTGAGGTCACGAAGATCCATGAGGAGTTTCTGCGCGGCCGGGCCGGGGAGGTTCTGGAAATACTGAAGGCCCGGGGGGACATCAAGGGAGAGATCACGCTGCTGATCGGCAAAGCGGAAGAGGGCCAGAAGGTTGCGGCGGGTGTGAGTGTTCGCCGGCGGATTGAGCAGATCATGGCCGAGGAAAAGCTGGACGAGAAAGCGGCGCTCAAGAGAATCGCCAAAGAGATGGGCGTTTCGAAGAGCGAAGCCTATCGGGAATTGCAAAGGAGCCGGTGATTCTCGATTTACTGCCCACGCTTGGCGTGACTTCCTTTCCGGCTTCTTGTCGCCGATTCTCTGGCAGCATATCGACAATTTCCTCGAAGCTGCAGAAGCTATCCGCGATGCCGACCTCTATGGCTGGCGTCGCTCGGGGCATCTGGATTCATGACCCATCGCCTGGGGCACCATTCACTTGACAACGAACGCGCAGAAGGAGTAGTAGTGATGTAATCTGTTGTAGGTTGCGCTCACCCTCAGCCTCACTCCCTGTTCGGCCCCCTTGTCCTTTCGCATCCCCCTCGGCCCCTTTTGGTTTTGTGGTTTCGTCGGCCTCCTCCCCTTTTCGGCTCTATCCCCCTCGGCCTTCTCCCCCTATCTTTCGCGGAGGACCTATGCTAAGAAGAATCGTTAAAAAGGGAATACGAGTTACGAGGGACTGGCTGCGTGGTGATGACGACACGCGAGTTCCAGATGACACGCCGTTCGCGTATCCTTCGATAAATGCTCTGCACGTACAGATCACCCGGGAAGCTCCTCTCATCGTTCGTCCCGGCTACCTCTGGGGTTCGCTTCACGGAGCTTACCTGGCTAAAACGTTGGGATTCGGTTCCGTGTCGTTAATCGAGTTTGGTGTTGCGGGTGGCAACGGCCTGGTCGCGCTTGAGCTGATTGCCGAACGCATTGAGCACCATCTGGGCGTCAAGATCTCAGTATTCGGGTTCGATACGGGAAAGGGTTTACCCCGACCTCAGGACGTGCGGGATTGCCCAAACCTTTTCGCTGAAGGAACGTATCCGATGGATATTCACAAGCTGCGCCGGCGTCTTCGACGAGCTCAGCTCATCCTTGGGATGGTGGATGAGACGGTTCCGCTTTTCATATCCACATACAAGCCGGCGCCGGTGGCTTTTGTCTCGGTCGACCTCGACCTCTACACCTCAACCAAGCAAGCTCTTCGTCTGTTTGAAGCCGATACCAGCATTCTCCTGCCGAGGGTGCATTGTTACTTCGATGATATCAATGGCTTCACCTTTGCAGACCACAACGGTGAGCGTCTAGCGATAGCCGAGTTTAACCAGGAACACCAGCTGCGGAAGATATCTCCCATGTATCACCTTAGGCATTACGTACCATCGCGATGCGCTGATGATGCCTGGGTCAACCGATTCTACATGGCCCACATCCTCGATCATGAGTCGTATGGTCGTAACGACGGCTTGACGAAGGTGCCCCGGTTTGACCTTGTCGATCCTCCCGGTGATGCGCATTCAAACGCAAGCAAGGGGCTGGGTGGTTGAGTCGCATGCGTGGACGGCAGCTCCGGGAAGAGCAGGGTGGAGGATGCGCCTGCGATTGCTCGCAGGCTTGAGACTATTTCCCTGCCAACTCCTGCTTCACAGCATCGCTGACGATTTTTCCGTCCACGCGAAGTCCGGCTCCGGCGAATCGGGCCATGACATTTTTCATGACTGTGCCCATGTCTTTCATGGTGGGCGCGCCCATTTCGGCGATGACCGCTCTCACACCCGCGACGATCTGGTCTTCGCCGGCAGCCTTCGGCATGTAGGCTTCGATCAGGACGATTTCGGCGGCTTCTTTGTCGGCCATTTCCTGGCGTCCGCCTTTAGTGAATTGCTCGACGGAATCCTTGCGCTGTTTGATCAGCGTGGCGAGGACCTGCTGTCCTTCCCTGTCGTCGAGCGGCGCCATCTTCTCGACTTCGCGATTCTTGAGCGCGGTCTTGACCATGCGGAGAGTGGACAGGCGATGCTCGTCGCGCGCCTTCATGGCGGTGACGATATCTTTTTGAATCTGCTCAGTGAGGCTCATGGGAGGATTATAGCGTCCGGCTGAAATCAATAACCACGAAGGACACGGAGGTCCACCAAGGCCCCCCGACCTGCCATCCTGAGCGCAGAAGCTGCTTCGCTTCGCGAAGCAGCTGCGGAGTCGAAGGACCCCTACTTGCTTCCCGACTGCTGGCAGCGAAATTCCCAATCAACGATGTGCGGTTAAGCTCATAGGGGTCCTTCGACTTCATCCGCCCATTTGCGAGCGAAAGAGCTGACTCCGCTCGGGATGACAGCCAAAGATGTCGTTCGTGGTGAAGAGTCCCTGATTCCGGTAAACTATTACGATCTTCCTAACAAAGGACTCCTTTATACATGCTGCGCAAGAACCGTCTTTTCACTCCCGGCCCGACTCCCATCCTTCCTGCGGCACAGACTGCCATGGCTTCGTTTGCCATGCACCATCGCACGGCTGACTTCCGCGCTTTGTACACGCGCGTGCTGGCGGATATGAAAGATTTCATCGGCACGCGGAATGACGTGCTGATACTGGCTTCCTCCGGGACCGGAGCCATGGAAGGCTCGGTCTCCAATCTGACTTCGCCCGGTGACAAGGTGCTGGTGCTGACCGCGGGCAAGTTCGGCGAAAGATGGCGCGATCTGGCCAAGGCCTTTGGGTGCGTCGTCGAAGTGCTGAGCGCGCCCTACGGCGAAACACTTTTGCTGGAAGACATCCGTCAAAAACTGACTCCCGATGTGCGCGCGGTTTACGTGCAGGCGACGGAGAGTTCTACCGGAGCCCGGCATGATGTGAAGGGAATTGCGAAGCTGGTCCGCGCCCAGGGTGACGATACTTTGCTGATTGTGGACGCCATCACTGGTCTGGGCACGACTCACTTTGACGTGGATGGTTGGGATATTGACGTGATCATCGGAGGATCGCAAAAAGCGCTGATGATCCCGCCGGGGCTGGCCTATTGCGCGGTGAGCGAGCGCGCCTGGAAGCGGATGGAGACGGCCAAGTCTCCGCGCTACTACTTCGACTTCCGGAAAGAACGTAAGGCCGCGGCCAAGGGAGAGTCGGCCTACACGCCTGCGACGTCGCTGTTTGCGGCGCTGGGGGCGGCGTTGGATTTCGTTCGCCAGATGGGGAGCGGCGATCTTGTGGCGGGACGCGAAGCTCTGGTCAACAACGCGGAACTGGCGGCGGAGATGACCCGCGCCGCGGTGCAGGCCCTGGGATTGAAACTGTTTGCGGCGGCTTCACCGGCGGCGGCGCTCACTGCCGTCCAGTCACCGGCTGGAACGGACTCCAGCGCGATCGTCAAAGAGTTCCGCGAATCGTTTGCCGCAGTCGTTGCCAACGGCCAGGGCGAGATGAAGGGCAAACTGTTCCGCATCGCGCACATCGGCTACTACGACTACCTCGACACCATTGGAATTCTGGCCGCGCTCGAGCATGTGCTCGTCAGTGTTACCGGGAAGCCAGTGGAGTATGGCGCGGCGGTGCGCGCGGCACAGGAAGTGTATGCGCGCAGCGCTTCGGAAAAACGCCAGCCGGTTGGCGCCTGATTGGCCCGCCGGTACTGCACGATCGATCCACCTCCACGCGAGCATAGTTCACGTAATTCCATAGCGTGTGAAGCGGCTACGGTGCGGGTGTCGGCGGTCGGCTATTTTCCGGGAAAAGTTCGGCAGTCAGACGCGGAAGCATCGCGTCGCAGCAAGCATCTCAATTCTTTGGAGAGTTGATCCCTGACTATGAAAGTTGTAGTGGCAGAAAAGATTTCATCCTCAGCCATTGACCTCTTGCGCGAACCGCGCTGGACCATCGTCACGCCCGACCAGGTGGAGGGCAAGTTGGCGGCGCATCTGCAGACCGCGGACGCCCTCATCGTTCGCTCGGCGGTGCAGGTGGACGCCGACCTGCTGGAACATGCCCGCAAGCTGCGGGTGATCGGGCGCGCCGGCGTGGGCGTCGACAACATTGATCTCGATGCAGCCACCCGCAAGGGCATCGCGGTCATGAACACTCCCGGCGCCAATGCTATCGCCGTGGCTGAGCATGCTCTAGCACTCATGCTGGCCATGGCCCGCCACATCAGCCGCGCCAACGAGTTGATGCATGCCGGGAAATGGGAGAAGAAATCCCTGCAAGGCACCGAACTTCGGGGCAAGACCCTGGGCATCGTGGGCCTAGGGAGAATCGGCATGGAAGTGGCGCGGCGGGCCCGGGCTTTCGGGATGGAAATTGTGGCGCACGATCCCTTCGTCTCGACCGCGGTTGCGAAAGAGCAAGGAATCCGGCTGGCCAAGCTGGAAGAAGTTTACGCGGCTGCCGACTACCTGACTCTGCACGTGGGGCTCACACCGCAAACCGCGGGCATGATCAACGCGGATTCGGTCAGGAGAATGAAGCGCGGGGTGAGGCTGGTCAATTGTGCCCGCGGAGAACTGGTGGACGAAGCTGCGCTGGCGCAAGCGGTCAAGCAGGGACTCGTGGCGGGCGCGGCACTGGATGTGTTCACCGACGAACCTCTGAAAAACTCGCCGTTGACCGCGGTCGAGAACATCATCCTCACGCCCCACATCGCGGGTTCGACCAACGAAGCCCAGGAGGCTGTCGGCTATCAGATCGCGATGCAGGTGAAGGAATATCTGACGCACGGCGTCATCCAGAATGCGGTGAATGTGCCGTCGGTTTCGCACGACGAATATCTGGAGCTGCAGCCCTATGTGGTGCTGGCGGAGAGGCTGGGTTCGTTCCTGGCGCAAGTCAGCGAGGGGACGCTGGAGGAGATTTCGCTGCGCTACACGGGACACATTGCGGAATCGAAGACTGACCTGATCCGCAACGCCGCGGTGAAAGGCATCCTGAACGAGGCGCTCGAGGAGAAGGCAAACCTTGTAAACGCGGAAGCGATCGCTTCTTCCCGGGGATTGCGCATCCATGAGTCACGCAAGCCGCACAGCTCCGGCGGAGGCTCAGGCAGCGTGCTCTCGGTGCTGCTGAAGACGGCGACCGGCGAGCACCTGGTCAAGGGCGCTGTGCTGCACAAGGACACGCCGAGACTGTTGCACGTGGATGGGATTGATGTGGAAGCGCCGCTCGAGCGCGATCTGATTTACATGCGCAACCGCGACGTTCCGGGTGTGATCGGGAAGGTGGGTACGATTCTGGGCAAGCACAAGATCAATATCGCGAATTTCTCCCTCGGACGCCGGTCGGGTAACACCAAGCCCGGCACTCCGCGGCAGGCAATTGCAGTCGTGCACGTGGATGGGAAAGTGCCTCCGGAAGTTTTGGCTGAACTGAGAAAAGTGCCGGCGGTGGAACAGGCGAAGGCGATCCGGCTGTTCTGAAAGACGCGAAGCTGTCATCCGGAGCGGAGCTGGTCGATTCGCTTGCGAATGGACTGGTGGAGTCGAAGGACCCCTAGCATCTTAGTTACAGCGGAAGCGCTACTTCCTGCTGCCGCGAGAGTGGCGAGAACAGTGGAGCGGGCAGGGGTCCTTCGACTGCGTAGCTCCTTCGCTTCGCGAAGCAGCTACTTCGCTCAGGATGACAGCTCTCAAGTTTTTCCCGACAATGAGAAAATTAATGCGCGGGTACATCCCAGGAAGCCGTGGCAGGTTCCAACAAGCTTGACCTGGTATTAAAACCGCAGGCGTACGAGGACAATTGATGGTAAGAAGATTCGGCATTGCAATGGCAGCATTCTGTTTTGCTCGCATCCGCGGCGTGGGCGCAGGACAACACCTACGAAGTCAGCCTGGGCGGGTCGGCAGTATTCAGCAAGCAGTCGACGGGCAACGGTACAGTGCTCACCCCGACCAACTCCGGCGCGGTCCTGATCACCGGCCGGTACCGGTTTTCGGAGCACAGTTCTGTCGAGATCAACTATTCGCACACGGCAAACTCGCAGATTTACTTTTCCGCGCCACTGACGTATCGCATTCAGGGCACCATCGCGGAATATTCCGGGGCATATGTTTTCAGCTTCCACCAGAGCGCGAGAACCGAGCCATTTGTTTTTGCCGGCGCGGGAGCCTTAGTCTTCTATCCCGGCTACAATTTCAACACTGTCAACGGTGTGCAAACTTTTCTTCCAGCGTCTCAGCAAACCCAGCCGGCTTTCCTGTATGGCGGAGGGCTGGACTACCGCATCTTCTCGAGCCTGCCCTTGATTCGCCGGTCTTCGCTGACCAATCACCTGGCCCTGCGGCTGCAATACCGCGGGCTGGTTTACAAGGCGCCCGCTTTCAACGTGCAGAACCTGTTTACCGGCGCCAGGGGACACATGGCGGAGCCTTCGGTGGGGATCGTGGTGAAGTTCTAGCGGGAACGGCAGCCACGGATTTCACGGATTCCCACGGATAAGGCAATAGAAATAAAAGATCTTGATCCGTGAGATCCGTGATGATCTCTGGCTGATTTTAGGAATTCAGCGCTTGTTTGCGGAGCTTGCGGCTTTCGGCCAGCAGCGTCATTGAGTGCATCAGATTTTGCAGGGTGACGATACCTACCAGGCGCTGGTCTTCTACGACCGGAATGATGCTGAGATTCTTGGTGGTGAGCTTGCGGAAGGCGGAGGCCAGGGATTCGCCCTTTTGCGCGACATCAAAGATCCGGTTCATCACGGCCTGGACGTATCCATTGCCTTCGGCTCGGAGCGCTTCCAGAATTTTTTGTTTCGAAATCACTCCCACCATGTCGCTGCCGCGAATCACGGGGAAATCATCCTGCAGGCAGTGCACGGCTTTTTCGAGCGCGTCTTCCAGCGTGTCGGCCGGGGAGAGCGTGGCAAAATCGGTGAGCATGATGTCTTCCAGGTGTACTTTTTCCAGCACCGACTGAAAGACCGCTGAGCGCTCTTCCATTTGGGAGGCGATGAACAGGAACAACCCCACCAGCGTGAGCCAGTAGTTGGGCAGAAGCATGCCTCCCAGAATGAACATGGTGGCGAAGGCCTGGCCGATTGACACCGCGCGTCGCGTGGCCTGAACCGGATCCATGTGACGGCTGAAGAGCGCGCGCAGCACCCGGCCGCCATCCATGGGATAAGCCGGAAGCAGGTTGAATCCGGCGAGATAGAGGTTGGCCCACACCAGGCTTCGGGGAAGATTGCCGGAGCGCATGAAGGGCCAGGACCAGAGATCCACGTGGGGAACGACCGCCAAGATAATGAGGCCGGAGACGCAAGCCAGCAGCAGGTTGGCTAGCGGCCCCGCAATCGCGATGCGGATGTCGCGCTTCCAGGGGGCGAGCGTTGTCTCCGCGGCAGGCTGGCTCTCGTCGAGTTGCGTGACGCCGCCGATGGGAAGCAGGATGATGGACTTTGCCCGAATGCCCAGCCGCCGGGCCATCAGAGCATGACCCAGCTCATGGGCCAGGACGCAGGCGAAGATGATTCCCACCAGGGCCAAGCCCCGCCCATCGCTGGCGGTGCGATGGGAGGCATATTCGGTGTACCAGACAAAAAGCGGCAGCAGGAAAAAGGTCCAGTGGATGCGAAGTTCGACGCCGAAGACGCGGCCTACCGAAATGGACCAGCTTCTCATGGGAAACCTGCGGGTTTTTCCGCTACCCCCATTCTATATAGTTTAGACAACGGATAGGAGCCGGGAGTTGCTATTTCCCCAAATCAAAGGTAATGGGATGGCCTGCGACCGGCCGGACCGGACGGGGCTATGCGAGTAATCGCCGGGAAATTTCGCAGCCGCCCGCTGCGCTCGCTTCGCGGGTTGGACTTGCGCCCCACGGCCGACCGGCTGCGGGAAACCCTGTTTAATGTGCTGGGTGCGGGGAATCCGGCGACCTTCGAGGGCAAGGTCTGGCTCGACCTGTGCGCTGGCACGGGCGCGGTCGGGATCGAAGCTTTGAGCCGGGGAGCGTCCAAAGTTTACTTTGTGGAATCGTCGAGTGCGGCTGCCAGCCTGATCCGGCAGAACCTTGATGCGCTGGGAGTGGTGGAGGGCTTCGAAGTCATGAAAGAGGATGTTACCCGCGCCCTTCCAAAGCTAGAAGCCAGGAACATTACGGCCAACCTTATTTTTCTCGATCCTCCTTATCGTATGGAGAAGCTCTACTCGGCGGTCCTTCAGATCCTCTCGCAATCCTCTTTGCTTACGCCCGACGCGGTGGTTGTTGTCGAGCATGACAAGCGATTCAATCCCGGGGACGGGGTCGCGCTCCTGCGTCGCTATCGCAAACTGGTGCAGGGCGATGCCATGTTGAGCTTCTACCGACTGTAGATAATCATTTATACGACCGTCGCATGATGGGCGTGACCGAGTCTTTCGCCGAAGAGGCGTATCGCCTCCCTCACGAGAGTGATGACGGTCACGACAGCGAAAATCACCAGACCCAGGTGGGTCCAGTAGTTAAGGCTCGTGACCAGGGTTTGCAGTCGTGCGGAACCAGCGTCGGCCGCCACGAACACGTCGGGACTGTACGCCAGGAAGCAAAGAGCGACCAGGCCGAGGTCGCTCTTTGCCAGCCGACTGACCGGGTGACCGTGCGTCCAGTAGGGCCAAATCAGCATCGCTGCCGTGAGCATCAGGTCGGTCACCACCATCAACACGAACAAGGGATAGAGGGTCTGCCACACCGGACCAAGCCGGAAGAAGACAACCCCCGGACCGAAAATGAGATATTGGTAGTGCAATCCTGCCAGCCACCAGACGCCGAAGATGGTCTGAACCACAAGTTGGGTGATCAGTTCGAAACGCGACTTGCGCGGGTCGTTCTTCATCAGCGGCGGCAGGCGGCGGGGGTCCCAGCAATCTTTCGTTTGGAACCTGCCGCCAAAAAACTCCAGCGCTGAGAAGAACAGGGTTATCCAGGCGAACACCATCATTGCGACGCCGGGAATGCGGGACAGCACTCCGAGACTCTCGGTAAGAGTCTTACCTGCGGCGGCGGTCGCAATGCTCCCCGCCGCCAGCGCTAGAAGGGCCAGGCCCAGCGACGCCTTCAACACCTTCCAGTAGATGGGAAATATGGTTGATCCAATCAGGCTCTGCTGTTTGCGATAACGGCTGGCCAGGTGCATCGGACTACCCATCTTCTTCAGCCGATCCACCTGCTCCTGCTCGGTGAGGGTGCGGCCCAGCTCCGCCTCCTTTTCCTCGACCTGCGAGAGAATGCTGTCGCGAAGTTCCTTGATGATGTCGTCGCGCTGCGCCTGGGGAAGCGCGAACTTTACAGCCTGCAAGTAACGTTCAATCAGTTCCATGACGATTCTCCTAGAAATGTTTTCAATATGACCTTCCCTCGAGGGTCAAAGAATTCCGTCAAGCGAGGCATTGATGCTCTTCCACTCGGCGGCCAGTTGTTTCAGGATCAGTTTGCCGTCGGCGGACAGGCGGTAGAAGCGCTTGTTGCGCTTGTCCTCCTCGCGCCATTCGCTGACCAGCAAACCCTGACTCTCCAGCCGGCGCAGCAGCGGGTACAGCGTGCCTTCGTCAATCTCCATGCCCTGCCCGGCAAGAGCCTTGCGCAGTGTGTATCCGTAGCGTTCGTCGCGAAGCTCGGCCAGGACGGCCAGGATCAGGCAGCCGCGCCTGAGCTCAAGTCGCAGGTTTTCGAGGACATCGTTGCTCATCGGCCGTTCTACCGTGTGCTACATAGTGTATGGCATACACTGTATGACAAACAGTATAATTGGTCAAGGATTTTTGGCGGACTTCAGAATTTGGTGAAACGGGATTGGCACGAACCACGTGGGGTTTGGCCTCCATTTTTTTCACGACGTCGCGACACAACTTGCTGAAAGGGCGTTCCTTATCTGTCCCGATTGAGGTACAGGGCCTAAGGTAAGTCGGTTCTAGTTACGAAAGTTTGGGTAAAATCGACGCAAGTTGTTGTATTACAACGCTTTACTTGATATCAATGATGGCAGATTCCCCTCAAAATGCCTCGCGGAATCATAACGGAGGGACGTGAGTAGCCGCTCTCAGTCGTGGAGAGAACTGAGCTTAGGCGCCAAGGTGTTTATCAGCCTTGTCGTCGTGGCCGGGACGTGTGTGCTGCTGTACGGCGCCATCCGGCCGACCAGCAAGAATATCGCGCAGTTTATCTGCTACCTGCTGATCGCGATCCTGGCCGCCCGGCTCAAAGTCCGGTTACCCGGCATCACCGGCACCATGTCGGTGAACTTCCTCTTCATTCTGTTGGGGATACTGGAACTGGGATTTGCAGAGACGCTGGCTTTGGCCACCGCCGCCATCCTGGTGCAGTGTTTCTATCACGACCGCCCCAGCCCGCTCCAGGTCACATTCAATTTGTCGGCCAGCGCGGTGTCGATTGCTGCCGCCTACAACGTTTATCACCTGGCAATATCCGCGGCCCAGGTCAAGAGTCATCCTTTGCTGCTGGGATTGGCAGCCGTCACCTATTTCGCCGCTAACACCGGCTCGATTGCAGCGGTGATCTCACTGACCGAGGGGAAGTCCATCAGGAACTTGTGGGTGCAATGCTATTTCTGGTCATTCCCCTATTACCTCGTAGGCGCTGCCTTCGCCGGAATGATTGGCTGGTTCAACCGCGAGTTCGGATGGGAAACCTCGCTGCTCATTGTCCCCATCATTTACCTGATCTACCGCTCTTATCGTCTGTATCTGGGAAAACTTGAGGACGAAAAGCGCCACGTCGAAGAAATGGCCACTTTGCACCTGCGGACCATTGAGGCCCTGGCGCTTGCTATCGAAGCCAAGGACCACACTACGCACGACCACCTGCAAAGAGTGCGAATCTATGCCATCGAGGTAGCGAAAGAACTGGGTGTGACACCGGGCGAGATGGAAGCCCTGCATGCGGCAGCGCTCTTGCACGACATCGGCAAGCTGGCTGTGCCCGAACACATCATCTCGAAACCGGGACGCCTGACTCCGGAAGAATTTGAAAAAATGAAGATCCATCCTGTCGTCGGGGCAGAGATCCTGGAGCGGGTCCGCTTCCCGTATCCGGTGGTGCCCATCGTGCGCGCCCACCACGAAAAATGGGACGGATCCGGCTATCCCTTCGGCCTGAAGGGTGAAGAAATTCCGGTGGGGGCGCGCATCCTTTCGTCCGTGGATTTTCTGGACGCCATGGCTTCCGACCGGCAATACCGGCGGGCTTTGCCTCTGGAAGAAGTAATGAAACGTCTGTCCGCGGAGTCGGGAAAGTCCTTTGATCCGAAAGTTGTGAGCATTCTGGAGAGGCGTTATCGCCAACTGGAAAAGCTGGTGGACTCCACCTACCGGCGCGAGCCGGTGGCGCCGCTCTCGACTGAACTGAAAGTGGAAGCCGGGGCAGCGCCGGCAGCAGGCTTCGAAGACATTACAGTCAAGGACGCTCCCGGCCAGGAAGCTACCTTCCTTTCGTCCATCGCAGCCGCGCGGCAGGAAGCGCAGACCCTGTTTGAACTGAGCCAGGACCTGGGCGCTTCGCTCAGCCTGGGCGAAACCCTTTCGGTGTTCTCGGTGAAGCTGAGACGGTTGGTGCCCTACGACGCCATTGCCATCTATGTGAAGCGAGGGCAGGAATTGATCCCGGAACTGGTGAGCGGGGACAACCACCGTCTGTTCTCATCGCTGCGCATCCCGCTGGGTAGCGGCCTTTCCGGCTGGGTGGCGCAGAACCGGAAGCCGATCATCAACGGCAATCCTTCGGTCGAGCCTGGGTATCTGAACGATCCCACCAAGTTCAGTACGCTGCGATCCGCGCTGGCGATTCCGCTGGAAGGACTAGCCGGCGTCGTGGGCGTACTGGCGCTCTACCATGCGGAAACCGATGCCTTCACCTCGGACCACTTGCGCATCCTGCTGGCCATCAGTTCGAAGATGGCGCTGGCGATTGAAAATGCCTTGAAGTACGAGCAGGCCGAGAGTTCGGCGGTCACCGACTACCTTACGGGATTGCCCAACGCCCGGTCGCTGTTCCTGCAACTGGACCGCGAAATGGCGCGCTGCAAGCGTGATTCGACGGCGCTGGTGGTCATGGTCAGCGACATGGACGGCTTCAAGCAGATCAACGACCGCTTCGGCCACCTGGAAGGCAATCGCGTGCTGCGGCTGTTCGCGCAAGCCTTAAAAGAAAGCTGCCGTGAATACGACTACGTGGCCCGCATGGGCGGAGACGAATTTGTCGTGGTGGCGCCGGGGTTGACCGCGGACGCCGCCGCCAAGAAGGCGGAGAGCCTGAAGGAACTGGCGCGACTGGCGGGACGGGAAGTGTGCAACGAAGACATCCTCTCGCTGAGCGTGGGGCAAGCCCTGTATCCCGAAGATGGAAAAGACGCCGAGGCGCTGCTTGCGGAAGCCGACCGCCGCATGTACATCGAAAAGCAGAAGCAGCCTTCGCGCAAGAACCGCCGCTTGTATCCGCGCATGAAGTGCCGGGTCACGATCGAATTGCGGCCGCAGGAAGGTGACGTGCCGGTGTTGGGAAACCTGATCGACGTCAGCCTGGGCGGCTGCTACGTGGAAACCAGCACGCTGATGCCTGCCGGCTCCAAGTTGAAAGTGATTTTCTCGATTGATGACGGCCGGCTTCAGGCTTCCGGATTCGTGGTGCGCATCGATCCGGGATCAGGCATCGCCATCCAGTTCAACGATATGAATCGCGAGGACCGCGACAAGATGCACAAAGTCCTCGAGTTCGTGCACAACAGCACGATGTTCTACGACAACCGGTACTTCTCCAAGCTGATGAAGACCTAGGCGTTCGGAGCCATCCCCCAAGTTCATCCCGAGCCTAACTTCCTGCCTCCTAAATGAGTGGGTCATCCTGAGCTTGCGAAGGATCTGGCGCGAGCGGAAACTCACGCGTACGGCGATGGTGCCTCGTACGCGCAAGATCCTTCAGGACTAAAGTCCTCCAGGATGATGGAGGGTACTTGCGACAGACAGGCGACAGTGTTCTGGGTCGGCTCACGATCCGGAGAACGATTCCTGGGCTGGGGCAAACCCCACTTCTCGCAAAAGGCGCGAGAAATGGGGCACCCCGCGGACCATCGTGGGAATGTCGGGCGCAAGGCCGATTTACCAGGCAGCTGGGCCGGGCAAGGAGCGGGTGTGGTTGAACGTATATTCTCCCAGCAGACGCTCGCCGGTTGCTTCATCGAGAGCGACGAGACGCATGATCATCTTATAGGTGGGCGCGGCCTTTGCGAATGTGATGGACTCCTGGAACACGACGCTGCCCGCCCCGGGGTTAACGGGAATGTCCGGTAAGCGGAGCTGTTCGACGCCGAGCGCATCACAGATGCAGAGATCCACCCGTTTTGCCCCGCTCAAGTCCGCGGCCAGGCGCCCGATGAGAAGGTCGTCGTCGGCTGTTACAGTGCACTGGACGCCGCCTCCGGGCGGAGGGGCGTATTGACGAACGCGCAAGCCGTCCTCCGCGGCACGCTGGAGAAATGCGTCATTCACAATCATTCGCAGAGATCCCTCGCGCGCCAGGCGGCGGACTCCTTCGGCAAGGGCGATCACTTCGCGGAGGCGCGTCCCGCATTGATCGCACTCGAGCAGATGCTTCTCGACGGCTTCTTCTTCGGAACTTGTGAGCGCGGCTGTCCAATAGTCAGCGAGAATTCCTGCGGCGATGGGATTCGAGCAGATCATGCTTCAACACCCATGCACTGGCGCAGCTGCTGCACCGCCCGATGGCGAATCACCCGCACGTTGGCCTCAGAAAGGCGCAGGAAGCTAGCGACCTCTGCGCCAGTCCGTTCGTCGAAGAAAGTCATGACGACTACGGTGCGTTCGCGCTCTTTCAGGTTCTGCACACAGCGCGTCAGCTTTTCATGGTCGAGTTGCGGCATGGACGGCTGAACGGGAGCCCGAAGATCCGAGCCAAACTGTTGGAGCAGGCGTTCCTTTCTTTGGGAACCCCGGCGCAGGTCGAGCACCGTCATCCGGCACGTCCCCAGCACGAAGGAGGCGAGCTTCTCGGGTTCACGCAGGCGACTCGACCGTAAAGCTTCGAGCGTCGTGATCAGGACTTGCTGCATAAGGTCCTCCGAGGCGTCCGCATCTCTCAAGTGGCGCAAACCATAAAGCCGAATGCGTGGAGCCATCCGGCGGAACAACTCAGCTTCAGCTGCGCGGTCGGTTCCGGAGCCGATTCGCCGGGCCAACTCAGCGTCGCTCCATTCCTTGTCCATCCCTACAAATTATATGTGTAACGAGTGAAGGGTTCGTTACACATCCGGGTATAAAACGCAGACCCATGACCGCCCAGCCGGTGGGTCATGGACCAAGGAGAGCGCAATGATCACCAACATAGAAACTGGCACTCGTATTGACGAAGTCGCGAATGGAATCTATCGCATCTGCACGCCGATGGACGTAATTCCCGGTGGATTCACGTTTAATTCCTACCTGATTGCGGGCGAGGAGCCTTTGCTGTTTCACACCGGGTATCGCAAGCTGTTCCCCATCACGATGGAGACCATACGGAAGGTGATGCCGATAGAGAATTTGCGCTGGATCGGCGGATCGCACTTTGAAGGCGACGAATTTGGCGCGCTGAATGACTTTCTGGCAGTGGCGCCGGAAGCGACGCCGTTCGGCACCGAAATCGGCGTGCTGACATCGCTGAACGATTTTGCCAACCGTCCGGCCCGAGGTTTCGCGGATGGAGAAGAATTTTCCATCGGCAGCCGCCGGATGAAGTGGCTCTACACGCCGCACGTTCCGCACGGTTGGGATTGTGGCATTCTGTTCGATCTATCGACCCAGACGCTGCTGTGTGGGGACCTGTTCACCCAACCTGGCTCGAACATGCCGCCCGTGACCGAAACCGAAGTGCTTACCGCGAGCGAAGGAATGCGCGGGATGATGGATTACTACGCGCACGCGACCAGTACGTCCGCCATTTTGGAGCGCCTGGCAAGACTCCATCCGTCCACGCTTGCTTGTCAGCACGGGAGTGCTTATCGCGGTGACGGCGGCGCGCTGCTCCGTGAACTGGCCACTGCGATCGAAAGGGGAAACAGCAAGCTGTCCGAAAGAACGACGGCCCTGACCGCATAAGGAGGTTACTGAGGTAGGCCCAAATCCTTCAAGAGTGCGACGTAGCGAGGATCGCTGTGCCACGGCTCCAGCGCGCGGACGACTTTAACCGCCTCCAGCCCTCCGGCTCTTTCCGCCCGCGCCTTGTCCAGCCAGGCAAAGGCTTGTTCTCTGTCGCCAAGTTGAGCATACAGATAGGCAATTTCGCTGGGGTCCTGGTAGCGGCGTTTTCCCAGTTGTTTCCTTAACTCGATTTCCCGGGCGATGGCGGCCTTGATGCCGGACTTGGCGTAAACGTTCGCGGAGTCCGCCGCAATTGCCACTTCCTCGGGATCATTGTTGAGGGCGGCATACTTCTTCCACTCTTGCATGGCCAGGTCGTACTTACCCTGGTCCCGGTAGATCTGGCGCAACTCGACGTGGACATAGGAGAAGTTAGGATCCATCTCCATCGTCTTTTTCAACTGCTCGATGGCGGCGTCATACTGACCTGCATTGGCCAGGCCCTGACCGAGGTTGGACTGGTACTGCAGGTTCAGGGGATCGAGTTCAACGGCGCGCCGCAGGTGGGCTAGCGCCTCCGGGTGACGCGTTTCCCACGACAGGAAGAGCCCGTACCAGTGATGCCCGTGAGGGAGATTGGGATTGAGTTCGAGGGCCCGCTTGAATTCCGCTTCCGCGGCGGAGAAATTGAACAAGCTCCAGAGAGAGCCACCCAGAGCGAGGTGGGCCTCGGCCGAAGAAGGATCAATCGACAGGGCTTTCTCGGCTGCGGCTTTCGCCTTGGGAGCGGCTACGTTCTCGGGGATCGGTCCGTAGTCCGGCGCAGCGACATAATAGTCAGCGAGCCCGACATAGGCGAGGGCGTAACCGGGGTCCCGCTCAATGGCCTGGTTGAAGTAGTCTCTGGCTTTGTCCAGAGTCTCAGGCGTGCGCTTCTCCCAATAGTAGAGCCCTTTGAGATAGAGCTGGTAGGCCTCGGGATCGCTGGTGCCGCCTTTGGCCACCTGCTTCTGGGCCTCTCCGGACAAACGCTCACGCAGTTTGGCGGAGATGGCGCCGGTAATTTCCTGTTGCACCGAAAGCGCGTCGGAAACTTTGCGATCGTACTGGTCGCCCCAGAGATTGCGATTCGTGCGAGCGTCAATCAGTTCCGAGCTGATGATGAGCTGGTCGCCATGCTGCACGATGCGTCCGGTGACCAGCGCCTGGACTTTTAATTCTTTCGCGACGGTCTGGGGATCAACATCGCGTCCCTTATAGCGGAACACCGACGACCGGGCCAACACCGTCAGGTTCGGCAGTTGCGAAAGATTGTTGATCAGGCTTTCGGTGATGCCGTCGCTCAAATACTCCGAGTCGAGATTGTTGCTGGCGTTGACGAAGGGCATGACCGCGACCGATGTGATCTGATCCGAATTGCTGCGGCTCCGCCAGAGAAAGGCGCACCCTGCGATCAGGGCCAGCGCGACAATACCGGCGATTACCCAGGCCAGGGTTTTCCTCTTCTGGGGCTGCGCGGCGGCGATCTCGACTCGCGCGGAACTGGAATCCCGACGCAAGCGCTTGAGGTCAGCCAGCATTTCGGCAGCGCTCTGGTAGCGAAGAGCGCGATCTTTTTCCAGAGCCTTGTTGATGATGCGATCAAGTTCGTTGGGCAGATCCGGATTGGCCCGCGCGGCCGAAGCGGGCGCTTTATGCAACAGGGAATCGAAGATCACCGCCGAGGTGTTTCCGCTGAAGGCCATGCGTCCGGTCGCCATCTCATAGAGGACGGTGCCGAAAGAGAACAGATCGGTGCGGGCGTCGAGTTCCTCGCCGCGAGCCTGCTCAGGGGACATGTAGGCTACGGTGCCTACCGCCGTTCCCGGGCTGGTCAAGTTCTCCTCGACCGTGGCGCCTTCGGCGGCGGGAGACTGGGCGCCGGTTAACTTGGCCAGTCCGAAGTCGAGGATTTTGGCTTGGCCGCGCTTGGTGATGAGGATGTTGGCCGGCTTGATGTCCCGGTGCACGATTTTTTCGGTGTGCGCGGCATCGAGAGCGTCGGCCACTTCGATGGCCAGCGAGAGCAGAGTCTCGGTGTCCATGGGCTGGCCTGAGATGCGGTGCTTCAGGGTCACCCCGTCCAGAAATTCCATGGCGATGAAGGCCTGGCCGTCCTGCTCGCCAATGTCGTAAATCGTGCAAATGTTGGAATGATTCAGAGCGGATGCGGCTTGGGCTTCGCGCTGGAAGCGGGCGAGGGCCTGCGGGTCACGAGCAACTTCCGGGGGGAGAAACTTGAGGGCCACGAAACGGTGAAGGCGAGTGTCCTCGGCTTTGTAGACCACGCCCATACCGCCGCCGCCCAATTTTTCCAGAATGCGGTAGTGCGAAATAGTCTGTCCGATCACTGGCAAGGAATGTTACGTGGGGAAAATGGCGTAGTCAAAGTAGACGAGGAGTCAGGGGTGCCCCGTCCAAGCTTCGCTTGGGCGGGTCTTTTGATTTTGATTCAGATTGGTCTTGCCGATTACCAAAAGACCCGTCCAAGCGGAGCTTGGACGGGGCACCCTCGTGGTTCGTGGAGATTATCTTTTGCCGGGGTGGAATTCTCCGCGGCTGGAGAATTGCCGGAAGGGCCATTCGCCATTTTTGGATGCGCCTGGGTCGGAGCCGGCTGACGCGGCGGCGGCTTCTGAATTCCAGTCTGCCGGGGTGGGATGAACGCCCCAGACATTGCCCGGTTCGTCGAGCGCTATACCGACCATCCACCACTGGCCTCCGGTACCCAGAGGCACGCAGTTCGCGATGCGGGCGGGGACACTCTTGCCGCCCGGCAGGTCGTCCAGCGAGACTGCCAGGCCGGGTTCCAGGGCGCGCGAAATTCGCACGCCACAGCCCTGGGTATTCAGCACGAGGGTGTGCCCAGATTCGGAGAATGGCGTTGCCGGATCCAGGCTGGTGACGCGAAGCGGAATCTGGGCGCGAATGCGGGTGCTGCGCCTTGCCGATTCAGGTGGTTTTTCGGTGGAATCCATAGCTTACACCCTGATTTTACGTTCATCCGGCGACTTCGGTCGTGGCCTCGTGGGCCCGAAGTACACCAAAGTAACGCCGTCTGGTTGCGCGAGTCCGTGGAGCAGCCCTTCTTTCACCCCTTCGGGACTTGGTCATTTTTGGCATCTAGCGCCGGGCTTGCGCCCCGGGGCTGCAATCTTGCTCTGCTTCGCAGCTTGCTCCTTGCCGGCTGAACCGCCGACAGCTGACGTCCGACAGCTTCGACACTGTCATGCCGTCATGGGCAGAATGTGAATCAGGGGAGCAGTAGGACGAGATTGTTCTCCGCGAAGCATATTTGCGGAGCGGATTCCAGTGCGGTAGAAAGACTTTTCGCAGTCGGCCGTTGACGGTCCGCGCATGTTTCCTTCCATGTAGGCGAGGCCGGGGCAGCGGGTGCAGGTGCCGACATGAGTGCAGCTCGAGCAGACCGTCAGATCTTTGGCGCGAATGGAGCGGACGTCATTCAGTTCGGAGGAGTGGTTCCAGATGTCGAGAAACTTCTGCCGCCGGACGTTGCCGCTGGGGAGCGGAAACTGCACGCAGGGGAAAACGTCTCCGTAGGGAGAGATGTAGGCGAGAGTGTGTCCTGCGCTGCAGGGATATCCTTCCATCACATCTTCGTTGGGAACCGGAGGCGCAGCACAAAACTCTTCGACGTTTCCCACCAGGTTTTCGTTATGAAAGACGCCGCTTAATTCCGAGCCCGGAATACGCAGATTCAGGATCGAGACGTCACCGTCCATCTTGGGCGTGATGGTTGGGTCCAGCGTGTACTGAACGCCCAACTCGCGGGCCAGCGCCTGCACTCCGGCGTGGTCGTGCATGTTGGCCGTCATCAGAACGTTGGCGATCGTCACCCGGAGTCCTTGCCGGATGAGAAAGCGGATGGCCTCCACGCTGCGGCGCAGCGCACCCGGAAGCTTGGTGATGGCGTCGTGCACCTCAGGGCGGTGCGAGTAGATGCTGACCTGTATCTGGTCAACACCCAGTTCCAGCATGCGCCGGGCTTCCGCTTCGCCAATCATGACTGCGTTGGTCTTGATCCTCACGGCGAACATCAGGCTGCGCGCGTATTCCAGAAGCTCGAAGAAATCGCGCCGCATCAGAACTTCGCCGCCACTGAAAGTCAGGAAGAATGTGCCCGCTTCCGCCAGCTCGTCGAGCACGCGCTTGATTTCCGCCGTGGTCATCTCGCCGTGGTCATCGTGATCGAGGTAGCAGTGAACGCAGCGCTCGTTACAGCGGTAAGTGATGTCGAAGTGGACGGACATGGGCACGCCCAGATCGAGGGCGCGCTGGCTCATCTCCTGCATCAGGCTCACGCGGCCTCCGTTGGGCTGGTGGCTGAATCTGTAATGGGACTCTCGGAAACCAGGAGGATGCCGTGCTCTGAGAGTTCTTCGACGAAACGCTCGACATCGCGATGCGCGGTCTCGGCGTCAACTTCGAACTCGGCGCAGACGTGATCGGCCACGATCTCCGACAGCGGGGTAACTCCGTCCGCGGCCTGCCAGACCACGGTGGCCACCGGATTCAGGGTAAAGAAAGTGGAATCAGCGGAAGACATGATCATCATCTCGCCGCCCAGCAGGCGGGAGGCGATGGCGGAACTCTTGGCGATGTACTTGATGCTCATGCCCGGTTCAACCGATCATTCTCCAAACCCGCGAGTCGGGAGTAAAGGTCAGGCACTGCACCGGAACGCGCTCCACAAATTCGCAGGCCGACTGTAAGACGTTGTCTACCAGAGCCGCATCCTCGGCGAAAAATAAAATGTTTCTCATCAGGCGGCGGACGGCCTCGGCTTTGGCCATGGGCTCGAGCTTGTTCTTCGGGCCTTGCTTGAGGAAGAACAGCGACCCGATGGGAGCGGAACAGTTTTCCCCAACCCGCGCCAGTTCTCCGGCAAAAGGAGTTCCACAGGCGCGGTAGCCGCCGTCAACCCGGCGGATGTAAGACACTTCATCGGTCAGCAGAGTCACGTCCGGCGGAGCGAGACGCGAGATGGTGGTCTTCCCGGCGCCGGACACTCCGGAGAAGAGGAAGGCGCGTCCGTTGCGGATGGCCCCGGCGGAATGCAGCAGAAAGCCGCCTTCCCGGGCCAGGATCAGCGTGTGCACGATGCGCAGGACCGCGTCGATGGAGTAAGGATTGGCGGTCTGGCGAATGCGGCCGCGCCCGGCGTCCGGATTCCACTGGGCCCGAAAATCGCCCCGCCGCAGCCGCCACGTGCCGTCCCGCATTTCCACTCGGACATCTTCGTCAGGGGCTTTCCGGGTTGGGGTTGTCAGTTCGATATCAAATTCAAATCGGGGGGGCGCGGCGGAATCGACAAAACCGGCGTAGCGGCGGGCCAGCATCTGCCGGAAGGAGTCGTCCTGCGTATGCAGGAGGATCGGCATTCCTCCAATCTCGACTGTGATCTGGTAGCTCGCGTTCACTCTCGGGCGGCTCCGGGGCACGGGTTTGAAATCGCCCGCGCCTCTATTCGGTCGCTATGCTGCGCTAACGAATGGTTCGTCGATCTGGTCGTTATTTTCGCGGCGGTAAGCCCCGAATCGCAACCCGACCCGCCGGAAGAGACTCCAGTGGCAAAACAGCCAGGCCAGGAGCCGGCGAAACGTTGAAAGCTTTGGCACCGGCAAAAAAGTGGTGCCTGCGCGCCGAACCTCGACGATCCTGCCCAGCAACTCGCTTCTGTCAACCGGCGGATCGTCCTCGAACATGCAGTCGCCCCGGGTGACCAGAAACGCCTTGTCGCGTTTGAGGTCGGTGCTTACGATCCGGTGAATGAAAAAACGATCCTGGCGAATGTAAAGCACAATCTCCCCCGGCTCGACCTGCTCCGGGCGGACGGACTGGACAGTGAGAACATCGCCCGGCCACAAAGTCGGGAGCATGCTGACTCCGTGGGCGCGCACTTTCAATGTGCCCCACGATCGCAATGCCTCGGCCGCCAGACTGCATCTGCCTTGGTCACGTGCCTGAGAATCCATTGAGTAACTAATATTGAGTAACTAATTTGTACGTTAGCGTACCGGCCAGAAGCTCACCCCAGCGCGCTTTTCCGGCTATGTGAGATGGTCTTTTTTCTGCAGAATTTACGATAACCCACCGCACATTCCGTGCCAAAGACATAATGCGGAACGCTGTTGCGTCGCTGGGTACCTGCTGCAGGCACCTGCTGAATATGACCAATGGATATTTCGGGCACACAAGATCCTGGCAGGAGAACAGAGCGAGTAAACGAACACGGGTGCGGTTTGTACTATAGTTCCGCGAGGAAAAATTTCCGGTCCGAGGATCGAGAGCGGTTACCGAAGACCATCACTTGTCCCAACCAGCGCCATCCCGCCTGCCCGATTCGATTTCCTCACACGCCAGAATTTTCAGCCCAGAACTTGACTTGATTCTGGCCTGCTGCGGTGAAGATTCCGGCGGCCGCGTGTCCGCGAGTATCCAGCAAATTCTTCGGCACGGTGTGGATTGGGAGCGGCTGGTTCGGCAGGCGCAGGACCACGGGCTGGTGCCACTGGTTTTTCGCCGGTTGTCTACCGAAATGGACGCCAGCCGTTCACCCGGACTGGAAGCGCTTCGTCAGCAGGACAAATCGAATGCCCACCGCACTCTGTGGCTGACGCTGGAGTTGCTTAGTATCAATCGTCATTTCCAGACCCGAGGTCTGGAAGTTTTGCCCTACAAGGGGCCGGTGCTGGCCGAAGCCCTCTATGGAAACGTAGCCATGCGCCAGTTCTCGGACCTCGACCTGCTGATCCGGTCCGGCGACCTGGCGGCGATCAAGGAAGCCTTGGCGGAACTGGGATACGAGCCGGGCCTGCGATTGGAGAAGGCCGCCGAGCGCGATTACCTGAAATCCGGATACGAGTACACATTCGACGGTGCCCGAGGACGCAATCTGCTGGAAATCAAGTGGCAGATCCTGCCGCGGTTTTACGCAGTCGGTTTCGACGTCAATGAGTTCTTTGAACGGGCAAGTGTGATCACGATCGAGGGCCAGAGGCTGCGCACGCTTTGCGATCAGGACCTTATGCTGGTGCTGTGCGTTCATGCCGCCAAACATGCCTGGAAGCAGATTTCCTGGCTGTGCGACATTGTCCAACTGGCCCGGTCGCGAGCGCTCGATTGGGCGGCACTACAGGCACAGGCCGAGAGTCTCGGGATCACGCGCATAGTGGCAGTGACATTCCTGCTGGCCCACAAACTGCTGGGAGCAGCGTTGCCCGCGGAACTCGAGATAGAGAAACATGAAGCTGCGGAAACTCTGGCGCAGCGCATCGTGCCCCTGATCGTGGCGGAAGACGAGTTCGATCCGGAATCGATGGCCTACTTCCGCCTGATGATGGAGTTGCGGGAGCGCACGCAGGACCGGTTTTCTTTCATGTGGCGGCTGTTATTCACTCCGGGTGCCGGAGAATGGTCGGCGGTGCGGCTACCCGGCCCGCTGTTTCCGTTGTATCGCGTGGTACGCGTTTTCCGGTTGGCGGGGAGGTTGGTATTGCCACGCTCGGCTTAATAGAGAGCGTCCTTGTTCATGCGTCGAATGTCCACGCGTCCCACAATCGCGCTCCTTCCTTAGTGAACCAGGGTCGAAGCGTCAACTGCCAGATCCTTTCGACCCCGCTCAAGGCGGGCGCTTCGCAATCTCAGGATGACCCAATCGACAGAAAATGAAATTCAAACTGAGCCACTACGAAAACGGCTTATCTCTTGGCGTTCTTCTGGGCCCGACTCATGCCCGCTCGTAATCCTTGTTCCACCACGCGCTTGTATCCAGATTTATCCATGCTGGCCAGAGTCGCGGCGGAGATGCCACCGGGCGTGGCGGCTTCATGCAACAGAGCGTCCAGCGAAATGTTGGACTCACGCCAGGCCAGAATTCCGTCGGCGAGGGCATGGGCGGCGGCGGTCATGGCTGTTCTGCGATCGAGGCCGAGTTTCTCGGCTGCCCCGGCGAGCGCGGCCAGCGCGTGATAGCCGTGGCTGGAAGAGTATGTCACGGTGAAGGCGTCGAACTGGCTCTCGGGGATTTCTAAGACTTGTCCGACACGCGCGAAGAAATTGCGGACTTCGCGACGGCCGCGGAGGGGAAATCGCGGTCGAAGGCTAGCGCGCTGAGACCGCGGCCGCTGCGGGCCACCGGGCTGGGCATGGCGCGCGCCCAGCGTACGGGACGGCCCATCCACTTGCGCAGGTTTTTGAAGGGGATGCCGGCGGCCAGGCTGACGGCTATCGTCGGCCCGACTTGTCCAATCTGCTGCAGCAATTCGCGGACTGAATCCGGCCGCACCGCGATTATCAGAAGACGTGCTTTTTCTACCGCGCGACGGAGGTTTGGTTCAGCTTTCACTCCGTACTGGATCCTGAGCTGGCGCAGTTTCTGAGGATGGCGGTCGTGCACCACGATGGGCGGGCTGTTGCCTGCCAGACGCAGGCCGGCCAGCAGCGCACCCGTGATGCGTCCTCCCCCGAGAAAGACGATGGCATTCTTGCGCGCGGCTTTCATACGAGACTCGGGCAGGCCCGGTCTGCGGCTTCGATCAGCATGGCAACATCTTTTTCAGTGTGCGCGGTCGAGATAATCCAGTGCAGTCCGTTGGATGGAGTCATGTAGATGCCCTGGTCGAGCAGGCCATGAACGAAGCGGGAATAGAGTTGAGTGTCCACGTAGGTGCAATAGTCGCGATAGTCGTGGATCGCGTCGCGGTCGGTGAAGTAAATCTGGAACATGGGACCGAAGCCCTGCACGATGGCTTTTAACTGGTGACGGCGAAAGACCTCACGCAGTCCCGAGATCGCGGCGTTGCCCACATTGTGGAGTTTCTGGTACGTGCCACCGGTTGCCAATAAATCCAAATTGGCGGCAACGACTTTCATGGTGAGCCGGTGTCCGTTAAACGTTCCGTAATGCAGCACCATGCGCTCGCTCCAGCGCATGCGGTCGAGGATGGGTCGCGGTCCAGCCACGGCGCCGACGGGAAATCCCCCGCCTAGAGCCTTGCCAAACGTGCTGATGTCGGGAGTGATGCCGTAGTACTCCTGACATCCGCCCGGTGCATAGCGGAAGCCGGTGACGACTTCGTCGAGGATCAGCAGCGCACCGTACTGTTGTGTGAGGGAGCGCAGGAGTTGGAGATATCCATCGCGCGGCAGAATGCAGCCCATGTTGGCCATTATGGGTTCAGTGATGACGGCCGCGAGTTCCCGCCCATATTGCTTCATGATGCGCTCGAGCGCGGCTGCGTCGTTCCAGGGCGCGAGGACCACGTCGTCGAAAGTCGAGGGCGGAATGCCTTCCGAGTCAGGCATGCGGGCGGGGTTCTCGGGCGGGCCCAACTTTTCCGGGGCATGACTGTGTGCATTCAGAAGATAAGGGTCGTACCAGCCGTGGTAGTGGCCCTCGAATTTGAGGAACTTTGTCCGGCGAGTGTGGGCGCGAGCCAGGCGCAGAGCCAGCATGGTGGCCTCGCTGCCGGTGTTGGTGAAGCGCACGACTTCAGCGGAAGGGACCATGCGGCACAAGCGCTCGGCTGCTTCCACTTCGGCGGAAGTTGCGGCTGCGAAGTGTGAGCCTTGCGCCATGGTCTGCGAAACGACTTCAACTAGTTTGGGATGAGCGTGTCCCTGGATCAACGCTCCGAACGACATCATGAAATCTATGTATTCGTTGCCGTCGGCATCCCACACGCGAGAGCCCTGGCCGCGCTCGAGGAAAATCGGGCCGGGCGAGAAGACGGCGGCGCCGCGCGAAGGCGAGTTGACACCTTCGACCAGCGATTGTTTCGAGCGCTCGAACCACTGCTGCGAGTTTCTGCGAGTTGCCATAAAGAACCACGTAGCCCGGACGCCCTCGTCCGGGCGGGCGACCGAAGCTCGCCTGGGTTCGAAGCTTACAAAACCGCTGCGGAGCTTCGCTCCGCCGGGCCGACGAGGGCGTCCGCCCCTACGTGGTTCGTGCTGCTAGTCGGCGGTACCGCCGCCGTCTACTACCAGAGTCGCTCCGGTCATGAACGACGAATCGTCCGAGGCGAGGAATAGCGCGGCTTTCGCGATCTCGTCGGATGTGCCGATCCGGCCCAGAGGACGATTACTGCAGCCTGCTATGTAGTCTTCCCACTTCTGGCCGCGCATGCGGGCGTCTTCCGGCAGCATAGGCGTGTCCACGTCGCCGGGGCAGATGCAGTTCACGCGAATTCCCTGGCGGCCGTGATCAATGGCCATCGCCTTGGTCAGCAGCACGACACCGCCCTTCGAAGCGCAATAGGCGATGGCAGCGTCGCCACCCACGATTCCCCATCCCGAACTGTTGTTGATGATCACTCCGCTGCGCTGACCGATCATAGTGGGCAGGGCAAACTTCGACATCAGGAACGTGCCTTTCAGGTTGATGTCAATTTGCAGGTCCCATTCCTCCTCGCTGCAATCGAGGGTGGTGTGGGGATAGAAAATGCCGGCGTTGTTGAAGAGGATGTCGAGGCGTCCGAAGGCGGTCACGGTTTCATCGACTGCACGGCGGCATTCGGCGGCCTTGCGAACATCGGTGCGCAGGAAGATGGCTTGGCCGCCGCTTTCCAGAATTCGGGCAGTGACCGCGTGTCCCCGCTGCTCGTGACGGCCGGTGATCGCGACCTTGGCTCCCTCTTTGGCAAACAGGATGGCGGTAGCTTCGCCGATGCCCGACGTGCCTCCGGTGATGAGAGCGACTTTGTTTTCGAGACGCATATGAAATCTTTTCGACTTGCGTAGACCCGGACGCCCTCGTCCGGGTGGGCGAGCGAAGCTCGCCAGAAATTTCGGGGGCCAAAAACCACTGCGGAGCCTTGCTCCGCTGGGCGGACGAGGGCGTCCGCCTCTACGCGGATCCTGCCAGGCCGCCGCCGTCTACCACTAACGCCGTCCCGGTTACGAACGATGATGCATCGCTGGCCAAATACAGGGCGGCTTGCGCGATCTCTTCCGGCTTGCCGACTCGGCCTAATGGTCGTTTCGCGGCTTCCGTCAGGAACTTATGGTCGGGCTCTCCCAACTGCTGAGCTTCGTTGTGCAGCATGGTCGTGTCGGTATCGCCGGGGCAGATGCAGTTTACTCGAATATTCTGCGGCCCGTGATCGATGGCCATGGCCTTGGTCAGCAGGACCACCGCGCCCTTGGAGGCGCAGTATACGGCCGCCCTTGGGCCGCCGGCGAGACCCCAGCCGGAGGCGGTGTTGATGATGCAGCCTCCACCGGCCGACGCCATGATGGGGATGACCTGGCGGGACATCAGAAAAATGGCCTTCACATTCACCGCCATCACACGATCCCAGTCCGCTTCGCTCAATTCGACGACCGAGGCGCGGCGGATGATTCCGGCATTGTTGAACAGGATGTGGATGGCGCCAAAATCGCGGACGGCACGCTCCGTAACGCGCTGGCAGTCTGCGGCGTGGGTGACGTCTCCGGGCTCGAAAACAGCGCGCCCGCCGTGCTGGGTGATCTCGTCGGCTACAGCATGCCCGGCCGATTCATTGATGTCGGTGAGAACAACCGATGCGCCCTCGCGGGCGAAGAGGAGAGCGGTGGCTCGTCCTATGCCGGAGGCGGCGCCTGTGACCAGAGCGATCTTTTCGTCGAGCTGATGCTTGGGCATGAGTGTCTCGGAGTCTTGTATGGTCTTGGGTGGTTTTGTGTGGTCGCGGGCGACTCGCCCGCGGCTTTTGACTTTAACTCGAAGCCCTCGGGGCGGGTCGCCCGCGACCACACAAAACCACCAAAAATAATCAGCGACTGGCCAGGCCTCCGGCGGTTTCTGCACCGTCAATCGTGTACACCTGTCCGGTCATGAAGGCGGCATCGTCCGACGCCAGGAACGCGAACAGGGCCGCGATTTCCTCTGGTTTGGCGTGGCGGCCCAGTGGAATTTTGCGATTTACCGCGTCCAGCATTTCATCGGTGTATTCGGCGCGCTGCATGGGGGTGAGGACGTATCCCGGTGCGACCGCGCACACCCGGAGTTTGGGCGCGAGTTCCAGCGCCATGGACTTGGTCAGCTCGATGACTCCAGCTTTTGTGGCGTTGTAGTCGGCGTAGAAGGGGTAGCCCATCACGCCATTGGTGGACGCGGTTTGCAAGATGACCCCGCTGCCGCGCTCCCACATATGCCGGGCCGCGGTCTGCGCCACGTAAAAAACGCCAGTGAGGTTGACCGCGATGGTTTTGTGCCAATCTTCGGGAGTGATGTCGAGAAAGTTGTGGCGGGTGCTGATGCCGGCGTTATTGATCAGGACATCCACGCCGCCCATCAGGCGCACGGCCTGGGCAAATGCGGCTTGCACTTGTTTCAGGTCGGAAACGTCGGCGTCCACCGTGCCGGCCAGCTTCGGGAGCTGCGATTGGATTTGCGCGCGGCCTTTGGCGTCGCGGTCGAGGACGACCACGGCTGCGCCCTCTTCCAAAAAGCGGGCGGCCGTTGCGGCGCCGATTCCGCTCGCGCCTCCGGTGATCAGGACGCGCTTGTCCTTCAATCCTCGCATGGGTCTCCTTCGAAAGTGTAATGTAGGCGCGGGCGTCCCGCCCGTGCGTCAGTAATCCCACTGATGCTAAATGATTGGTGGCCGCAGCACGAGCCAGGACGCTCGCGCCTACATCAGACCTTGCCGCCGAACAGGAAGACCAGTTCGATCACCAGAATAATTACCACCATAAGTTCGAGCACGAAGGCGCGGCTCTGGTTGAACTGGTCCACCATGAAGCGGTAAAGGTCCTCGGCGGTATGCAGTTTCTGGTTGACCAAGTCTTTATAGTCGGGTACGCCGACCTTGGCGGCGGCCAGCTTGTACAAGCGGGCGGAAAACATGTCGCTGAGAAACTTGATGGCGTTGTCGGCGCGCTCGGTCAGCTCGTTCACGTCGAGCAGGACGGTATGCAGCTTGGTCGCGGCGCGGGCCAGGCGCCAGCGGGCCAGCATTCCCGTGCCCTTGTCCAGGGCGGCGTACACAATTCCCAATTCGCGCGTCAGCAGTTCGTCGTAGTGCCGGAATTCCAGCAACTGCGAGTTGGCGTACTCCAGGAGCTGGATGGCGGTCTCGGCGCCAACCTCGGTGTCGTAGAGGAAAGCTGCGTTCCAGCCAATTACTGCCAGATCGTTCGGATAGTAGGAAATGCGGGACTGCAGAATTTCGTTGCGCTCGCCTTCCGAAAGCTGGGCGGTTTCTCCACGCACGATTTGAGCGATGCGCCCGCCCTGCGATGTACACAGCTCGGAGGCGGACGGAGAGCCTGCAATCTCTCTCACGTGGAAGATAAAGTAGTCTTCGCTCAACCACTCGGGATAGGGTTTGATCAGAGCCGGGGCGGCCCGCTCCAGTTTTTCATGCACGATGCGAGAGGCATGCTTTTCGAAGTCTACGTCCCAGACCCACCGGCTGCCCATACGGACGAGTGTCTCCCAGTCGCCGGAAAAAGGCAGCTCGAAGACCACGCTTAGAACGCCGTAGTCGTAATACTTGATTTGACCCTCAAGCCGCTCGCCGCTGTCCAGGACCAGGGGGCCGATGGGTTCGACGACCGGGGGGCGCTGGTAGCGGACGTATCCGGGAGCGGGATGCTTGAAGCTTGGATGCTCTACCGTACGTGCGCCGAAGATGTGACGCAGTTCATCGAGCCGGATTTCTTCGCATACGTCGAACTGGATGAGGACCAGGACCGACCCGCGCAGCGCCGGCTCAACGGCGACTTCGGCCAAGCGGTCGGTCTCGGGTGGGTGAAGAAGGATTTCGGAGTCTAGAGCCATAAAAGCCTGCTTGCCGCCAGGGCCTTGGAAGGATGGAATGTCCCAGCTGTTGCTAGCTACTATTGTCCCAGAATCCGGCGGGGTTGGGGAGAGGCCAGAAGGTCAATGGATAAGTTATTGATTATAAATGTTTTAATGTGCGTGCGAGCGCCCTCGCTCGTGCGCCAGTGGATGACCACAGGCTACGTGGGGACAGCCGCCCTCGGCTGTCCGGCGGAGCAACGCTCCGCTACTGTGAGCTGGCAAAGACCTGTCGAGCTGCGCTCGACCAGACAGCCGAGGGCGGCTGTCTCCACGTGGTCTTTGCTAGCCTCTGCTTTTCAGCCACCGGAGGATGGCTGCTCCTGCGGCAACTCCGGCCAGCGCCAGGGCTGACCGCTTCATCGAGCGATCCAGTTCAGCCTGCCTTCTTCGGACATGGGGCGTCTCGGGATAGCTGCCGTCCGGGCTGATGCCATCCGTGCAGGGCGGTCGCGATCACTTCCGCCAGATGCAGGGAGTGGCGGTCGGTGGACTGGGCAATCTGTTCGCGGCAACTGAAGCCGTCGGCGATGATAAGGCTGTCGGCCGGGGCCCGGCGGACGGCGGGCAGAAGTTCCAGCTCGCCGATGGCCATCGAAACGTCGTACTTCTCTTGGTCGAAGCCGAACGAACCGGCCATCCCGCAACAACCCGGCGCCGGGGCGCTCCAGTCGATACCCATTTTCCTGAGGACGGACTCCTCGTCGGTCATCTTCATGAGCGCCTTGTGATGACAATGGCCGTGGATGAGGGCCTTGACGGAGAGTTTCGGAAGCGGAAAGTGGGCCGCTTTCTTTTCCAGAAATTCGCTTAGCAGGAACGACTGCCGGGAGAGCTTCTGCGCCCGGGCGTCGTCAGGGAAGAGGTTGGTCAGTTCGTCACGAAAGACGGCGGCACAACTGGGTTCCAGGACGACGATGGGAATTCCAGCTTCGATTTCCGGGGCCAGGGTGTCCAGAATCTTGAGCAGCAGGCGCTTGGCGCGATCCAGCATGCCGAAATCGTAGAGAGGGCGTCCGCAGCAAAGAATGGATTCGGGGATCGTAACGCGGAATCCGGCGGTTTCGAGGACTTCGACCGCTGCTTTGGCGGTATCGGGCAGAAAGTAGTTGTTGAAGGTGTCCGGCCAGAGCATGACTGGCGTGGCGTCGGGATTCACCGGCTCGCGGCGTTCGGCCGTTCTGCGTTCGGGCGTTCTCTGTTCGGTCGTTCTCTGTTCGAACCAGGCGCGAAAAGTCTGGGGAGCGAAGGCAGGAACGCTGCGCTCGTGCGGCATTCCAGCGGCAAGCTTGGCTATGTCCCGCAAGAAAGGTAGCTGGGTGGCGAGGTTCACCAGCCCCGGAACTTTCGAGGCCAGCCGCGCCCACAGGTCGATGTTAGCGAAGGCGTAGTCGCTGCGCGGACGCAGGCGTCCCTCGTGATAATGCGAGAGAAACTCGGCCTTGTAGGTGGCCAGGTCAACGCCCACCGGGCAGTCGGTCTTGCAGCCTTTGCAGGAAAGGCAGAGGTCGAGCGACTCCTTTACATTCTCGTCGCGCCAACCGTCGCGGATCACGTCGCCCTGGGCCATCTCCCAGAGCAGGTGGGCGCGGCCGCGGGTGGAGTGCTCCTCTTCATGCGTCACCCGCCAGCTGGGGCACATGACGCCGCCTTCCTCGCGGCGGCATTTTCCTACGCCTACGCAGCGCAGCATGGCGTGCGTCATACTGCCGTGGTCGTGGGGAAACCGGAAGTGGGTCTCAGGGTCCCAGGGCTTGTAGTCGGCCCCCAGGCGCAGATTTTCATCCATGCGATAGGGCTCGACGACCTTGCCGGGGTTCATCTTCCAGGCTGGGTCCCAAAGAGCCTTGAATTCGCGGAAGGCGGTGAGCAGCTCCGGGCCAAACATTTTCGGCAATAGTTCGGCCCGCGCCTGACCGTCTCCATGCTCGCCGGAGAGCGATCCGCCGTAGCTGACCACCAGGTCCGCCGCTGCTTCCATGTATTTTCGGAACTTGGCAATGCCGGCCGTCGATTGCAGGTCGAAGTTGGTGCGGTTGTGGACACAGGCGTGACCGAAGTGGCCATAGAGCGTGCCACGATAGTTGAAGCTGTTCATCAGCTTACGCAAGTCGCGCAAGTATCTGCCAAGCTGTTCCGGCGCGACGGCCGAATCCTCCCAGCCTTCCCAGGTCAATTCTTCGCCGGGGATGTACGAAATTACTCCCAGGCTGGACTCGCGCACCTCCCACACTCGCCGGATCTGCTCCCGATTGGTGAACAGACGCGTGTTCGGCGGCTTCGGGTTGCGGTTCAGGGCTGCCATCAATCCAGCGGCTTGGGCTTCGGCGGCGGCGACGGTGTCGGAACCGAATTCCGCCAGCAGCCATCCGCCGCCTTCGGGCAACAGCGCCAGCCCTTCCGAATTGATGCCGCGACGCCGCGTGTATTCGACCAGCAAGTCGTCAACCCCTTCGAGGCCAATCGGTTTGTGGGCCATGACCTCAGGGACGTGGTCAGCGCACTGGTAAATGTCCGGATACGCGATGAGCAGCAGGACTCGCGCCGGAGGACTTTCTACCAGGCGGCAGGTGGCCTCGAGCACCGAGACGCAGGTGCCTTCGGATCCGACCAGCGCGCGGGCCACGTCGAAACCGTTTTCGGGCAGCAGGAAGTTGAGGTTGTAGCCCGAAACCCGGCGGGGAATATTGGGATAGCGCAGGCGGACGAGGTCGGCATATTGGTCCCGGAGTCTCTTCAGTCCGGCATAGATTTCTCCGCGCCGACCGCCTTCCCGGATGATCTGCTCCAGCTCTCCGTCGCTTGTCTTGCCTACCTTCAATCGCAGCCCGTCGTAGGTGAGGACATCGAGAGCTTCGATATTGTCATCGGTCTTTCCCGCCATCACGGAATGCACGCCGCAGGAGTTGTTGCCGATCATACCGCCGAGGGAGCAGCGGTCGTGGGTGGCCGGGTCAGGTGCGAAGGTCAGACGATGTTTCTCAGCCGCATTGCGGAGGTGGTCAAGAACGACTCCGGGCTGCACCCGGGCGGTGCGCCGCCCGGGATCGATTTCGACGATGTTATTCATGTAGCGGGTGAAATCGAGGATCAGGGCGACGTTGCAACATTGGCCGGCGAGTGAGGTTCCGGTGCCGCGGCATAGGAGAGGAGCGCCGTACTCGCGCGCGAGCGAAACGGCGGCGATGACGTCATCGGCGTCACGGGGGAGAACGACGCCGATCGGGACCTGGCGATAGTTGGAGCCGTCGGTAGCGTAAAGGGCGCGGCTGCTGGAATCGAAACGGACATCGCCGCGAAGGTGCTTGCGTAGGGCCGCTTCGAGAGCGGCCGCATCTACGATGGAACTACGGGCCGCGTTGGCGATTGCTACGTAGGCATTGGACATTCGTTTGCTGGTGTGGGGCGGGCGCCCTCGCCCGCCGCCTTGGAATTTGATATTGCAGCATCCATCTACACTGCGTCGTAAAAAATAGCTCTTAAATCAACATCAAACTCAAATTCGCGATCAAGACCAGGTTCAACAGCAAAATTAAATTCAAAAGCGCGGGCGAGGGCGCCCGCCCCACACATGCTTTGCTTGGGTGGAAAGGTCAGTTGTTGTCCGAATCGCCGCCGCCGACCATCTTGCCGGAGATTTTGGCGATGTGAATTCTAGTTCGGCCGTTTTTCGGCTCGATATTGATGGTGAGCATGTTTTTCTTGTCGGTGGAAATAATGGCGAAGTGGTCGCCAGCCGACGAGACTACGTTGGCATTGGGAATCTTCGACTTGTAAAACTCGGCGACGGTGCTGACGGGATCGCTGGTCTCAAAATCTGCCGCGGCGGTATGCATGTTGCCCATGGTCATATCCGACGTAGTGCCTTTCACCACCTCTGCGCCGGGATACACATCGATGCCGAGGTTCCGAGCCGCTTCGTTGGGGTCCGTTGTGGTGTTCACGGTGCCAAAGGGTGTTTCCACGCGCACGTTTCCATCCTCGTTGTGGATCCGGCTGTGCTTGGCTATGCGGTAGCCGACGAAGGAGACCGCGGCGATTCCCAGAATTCCGAGCCCCACCACCACAGCGACCACGATCAGGATGATCTTAAGGGCGCTGCTGTTCTTGGGCGCGCCGGCGGGGGAACCCGCGGGCGCCGTGAAGACAGGAGTGGCGGACGCGGCGCCGGGCTGGGTCTTGCCGCACTTGTTGCAAAATTTCGCTCCACTATCCAGGGTTGCGCCACAAGAGTTGCAGAACGCCATCGCATTACCTCGTGCTCAAAGTTTTCTTCCCTGACGGCGGAGTATATCGCAAGTTCACATCAGCATGCGGGTAGTGTAGTCCGCCAGGCTCAATCCCAGCAGCAGCAGGAGAAAGAAGACGGCGGAAATCACCACCACCTTGACCAGTTTTTCGCTGGCGTACTTGACGTGCATGAAAATCAGCACGACTAGCAGCGCTTTGACGGTTGCGATGACCAACGCAACGACCGTGTTGAATGGACCCAGATCGATAAAAGCAACCCCGGCGGTCACGCCGGTCAAGACCAGCAGCGTCAGCCAGACGGCAATGTTCGTCTTCGCGGAAACGATGTGTTCGGACATGGGAAGCATCCTCTGCGGATTAGCAATTAGCAATTGGCAATTGGCCAATACCCATGGATTTTGGCCAATTGCTAATTGCCGTAATTGCTAATTGCTAATCCGCTCACTTCTTTCGATCTATCAGATACAGCAACGGAAACAGATAAATCCAGACAATGTCCACAAAGTGCCAGTACAACCCGGAGTTTTCCAGCGGCGTGTGATATTCAGGCGTGTACCTGCCCTTCCAGGCGCAATAGAGCAGATAAGTAAAAATCCCGACTCCGATGATCATGTGCAGGGCGTGCATGCCGGTCATGGCAAAGTACAGCGAGAAGAAAAGCTGCGCGTGATGCTGATCAACCGGCTGGTCAGGATGACCAGGAATGCTGCCCTGGAAATTAAAAGTGGGACCTGGAACGTGGTGTTCCTCGAACTTGCTGGTCCACTCGATCGCTTTGACTCCGAGGAAGGCCAAACCCAAAACCAGGGTGAGCGCCAGATAGACGACCTGCTGCTGACGCTTGCCTAGCTGCGCCGCACGAACCGCCATAACGACCGTCAAGCTACTGCAGATGAGCACGGCGGTGTTTACCGTGCCCAGCGTAATGTCGAGCGAACTGCTGGCCGAGGCGAAGTCAGGGAAGTACCAGTAGCGATAAATGAGATAGGCGCAGAACATCCCGCCGAAAAACATGATTTCGGTCGCGAGAAACAGCCACATGCCGAGCGACGAAGCCTCGCGCTGCTGCTCCATGTCAACAAAGTGGTGCTTGAGCGCCGGATTGTGATGTTCAACCGCGATCGGGCTATCCGCCACTGCGGGCCTCCTGCGGAGCGGGAATGTGCTCGTAGTCGTAAGCTTCCCAATCGACAACCGGGGGCGTGTCAAAATTAAAAGTTGGCGGCGGAGACGTTGTCATCCACTCCAGGCCGGAAGCGCCCCAGGGATTGTCCGGCGCAATTTTTCCGTAGCGCATGGACCACAGGAAATACACCATCGGCAAAAGATATCCGACCGCGAGAATGGTGGACCCGGCGGTCGAGAGTACGTTCAGCACCTGAAATTCCGGCGGATACTGCCAGTAGCGGCGAGGCATCCCGAGATAGCCCAGGATGAACTGGGGGAAGAAAGTCAGGTTGAAGCCCAGGAATACGATGACGGCCGCCAGCCGGCCCAGCGATTCCGGATACATTCGGCCGGAAATTTTCGGCCACCAGAAATGCATGCCGCCCAGGTAGCCCATCACGGCACCGCCCACCATGATGTAGTGGAAATGGGCCACCACGAAGTACGTGTCGGTCACGTGGACATCAATGCCGAGCGCGGACAGGAACAAACCGGTAAGGCCGCCCATCAGAAACAGTCCAATGAAACCGAAGGCATACAGCATGGGCGTCGCAAACGTGATCGAGCCCTTGTACATGGTCGCGGTCCAGTTAAAGACCTTGACGGCTGAGGGGACGGCAACCAGGTAGCTGAGCGCCGAGAAAATCAGCGCCGCATAAAGCGAAATGCCGGCCACGAACATGTGGTGCGCCCAGACCAGAAAGCCGAAAACAGCGATGCTGATGCTGGAGAGGGCGACGAATTTGTAGCCGAAAATGCGCTTGCGCGAGAAGCAGGGCACAATCTCGGTGACCACTCCCATCGAGGGCAGAATCATGATGTAAACCGCGGGATGGGAATAAAACCAGAACAGGTGTTGAAACAGAAGCGGGTCGCCACCGCGCGTCGGATCGAAGATCCCAAGGTGGAGGGCGCGTTCGAGGACTACCAACACCAGCGTAACCGCGATCACGGGCGTCCCCAGCAACTGAATGATGCTGGTGGCGTAGTGCGCCCAGATGAACAGCGGCAAGCGGTTCCAGGTCATGCCCGGGGCACGCATGCGGTGAATGGTGACCACGAAATTCAGTCCGGTCAGGATCGAGGAGAATCCCGAGATAAAGATGGCAAGGCCGGCCTCAATCACCTTTGTGTTGCTGAAGGCGGTGCTGAAGGGCGTATAGAAAGTCCAGCCTGTGTCCACGCCGCCGGTGAGCATGCAGTGCAGCATTAGCACGCCGGCAATGATGTACAGATACCAGCTCAGAAGATTGATGCGCGGGAAAGCCAGGTCCTTGGCACCGATCATTAGAGGCACGAGGAAATTGCCCAGCACGGCGGGGATGGACGGAATCAGGAAGAAGAACACCATTACCTGACCGTGCATGGTGAAAAGCTTGTTGTAGGTGTCGGCTTGTACCAGATCGCCCGCCGGAGTCAGCAGTTCCAGCCGGATCAGCAGGGCAAAAAATCCTCCTATGAAAAAAAAGAAAGTGATGGACAGCAAATAGAGCAGCGCAATGCGCTTGTGGTCAACCGTAAGCAGCCAGGACTTGATGCCATATTCCTGGTTGAGATAAGTCTCGCGTTCCGCGGTGATCGCTGCGGTAGCCATTGCTATTGCACCTTGGTTTCCTGCGGCTTCGCGCCCGACGGAACCACCGTCGGACCGCTCGCCGCTCCCGATGGACTCGGGTTCAATGATTTCACGTACGCCACCAGCGCGTTCAGTTGTTCTTCGCTGACCAGTCCCTGGAACACCGGCATGATGGGTTTGAATCCGCTGACGATTTTCGCGCCTGGAGTCAAAATGGATTCCCGAACGTAGTTTTCATCAGCCGTAACCACGCGCCCGTCTTCCAGTTGCACCGGCTTGCCGAAGAGGCCGACCAGGTCGGGGCCGCGGCCCTGGGTATCCGAGCGGTGGCAGGTGGAGCAGCCCAGCTGCTGGAACATATTCTGACCGGTCGATGCCATCGATCCCGAGGCGGCGCCGCCGCTGAGCCAGGCCTCATACTGCGCCGGTTCCAGCACCACGACTTGGCCGATCATTCCGGAGTGCTGCGAGCCGCAATATTCGGCGCAGAACAGATGATAAATTCCCGCCTTGGTGGGACGAAACCAGGCCGTGGTGTAGCGGCCGGGCAGAACGTCCTGCTTGATGCGGAACGCCGGAACATAAAAGCTGTGGATCACGTCCTGCGAGGTCAGGATCATCTTCACGTCCCGGCCCAGGGGCACGTGCAGTTCGTTGATCTCGCGCTGGCCTTCCTCGTGCTGCAGCTTCCACATCCACTGCTTGGCCACGACGTACACTTCGGTGGCGCCGCGCGGAGGCGTCCGCTCCCTGAAATAGATCACCGCGCCCCACAGGAAGATCACGATAAAAATACCCAGCGGAATCGCCGACCAGGTTATTTCCAACGCTGTAGAGCCTTCAATCTGTTCCGCTACGACTCCCCGCCGCCTGCGATAGCGCACGGCGAACAGCACAATCGCCGCGAAGATGGCGACGCTCACCATCGCGCACAAAATGACGAGGAAGATGAAGAGCGTGTCTACGCTCCCGGCTGTCGTCGAGGCTCGTGTTGGCCAAAGTGGAAAAGTATCGTACATAGATCAGTCGTCAGTCGTCAGTCCTCGGTCGTCAGCCCTTCTCTCTGTGTGGGGCGGGCGCCCTCGCCCGCCGCCTTTGACTTGGTCCTTATTACTTTGTCAAACAACTCATCTCGCAGCATGCTCGTTATGTCCCGACCCAAAACGGATCAGCACAGTCATGAAAATTCCCAGCGCCAGTATCGTCGCCAGGGCCGAAAGCTGCAGTACCCGCGAAATGATGGCTCCGTACTTGCCGGTCGTTGGATCATAGTGATAGCAGTACAGGAGCACCTGGTCCGCCAGCGTGCCGATCTTGTTTTCCGACGCCTGGATCAGCCCCAGGCGTAGATCCTTGGGCGCGTACTCGACACCGTAGTAGTACTGCGCGATCTTGCCCTCAGGAGTCAGCACCATGATGGCGGTGGCGTGCGCAAACTGGCCGGTCTTGGGGTCGTACTGGTACTGGAAGCCGGCGGCTTTGGTCAGCGCATCAATTGATTCCTGCGGGCCGGTGAGGAAGTGCCAGCCCTCGGCGGCGCCGGGGCGCCCGTAGCGCTTCAGGAATTCGGCCTTCTTCTTTGTGGCCATGTCCGGCGTTTCGTTGGGATCGAAGCTTACGGTCAGGACGTCGAATTCTTTCCCTACATCGAATTTCAGCACGCGTAGCGAACTCTCGAGGCCGCTCAATACTTCGCCGCAGAGCATCGGGCAGTTGTAATAAACCAGATTGAGGATCATCGGCTTCTTGCCGAAGTAATCTCCCAGGCGGACGGGTTTGCCGGTTTCATCGCGGAAGTTGAGGTCGGGAGGAATCTGTTCGTCCAGATGCTGCTCGATGCCGACATTCTTCAGACCGGGCGGGCGCACATTCGCCGGCGGCGACATCATGCCCTTGGTCATGCCTTGACCTAAGGCCGACGCGGACATTAAGAGCGCGGCGAACATGGTCAGAATTCGTCTCGAGTTGTTGGTTATTTTCAGCACTATTAATTTCCCGGCCAAACAATCCCGGGTGGAGCAGGCCTTTAGGCCTGCATCAAAAAGTCCCACGACGGGCTTCAGCCCCTGAGGTACCTCAGCGGCTAAAGCCGCCATTTCTCCCAGCTTTAATGCAGCGCTAAAGCGCTGCTCCACCCAAAATCCCTCAGCGGCTAGAGCCGCCCAAAAAATCGACTATTTCGGCACGACTGAAGTCGTGCCCTCCCGTTGTTTCCGTCCCGTCCCGCTCTTCACGTATAGCGCTCCTCACGTCCGGTCTGTCCCGCTACTTCTTCTTCGCGGGCTTGCTACTCGTATCTGACTTCCGCGCCGCTTCTTTCGCCGTGTTTACATCCGATGGCGGAACAACGCCGGCTTGCGGCTTGGTGGGAAGTCCGCGCTGCGCCAGTAGGGCCATCGCCCGGTCGATGGGGATTCGCGCCACCCCGGCTGGCTGGTCCACCCATCCATAGCTGTTCAGCGTCTGTTCTTCCTGCATACGGAAGGCATTGATCTCGGTCGTTTCATCGCTTTCGAGGCGCGGCTGCGGAAATTTCTTAATGTCACCCTTCTCCACAATTCGAGTGTCTGCGGTAGTCTGTTGCACCAGCGGATTCTCTACCGGCTGATGCCGGTTCTCGTAACTGTCCAGATAGCTGTACAGTCCCCTGAGTACCAGCGCAACCAGCACGCAGCCGATGGTCAGCCCCAGCAGGAAGATGAGGATAGGCTTGGCGCCCAGATCTTCGCGCTCAAAATCCATCTCCTCGTTCTGCCCGTCGATGTGAAGGTCGTCAGTCATTTCTGTTGCTCACTCTATTACTCGTGCGCCCTTTCCAGAACCTCTACAGCATAAATGTCATAGGCCGGAACTAGCGGCATCGAACTCAAATTGCGGAAGAAGTACGCCAGCCACAGGCCGCCCATCGCGATCGGGACCACCACGTCCAGCCAGGTGAGGTGGAACGTCGTGGAGAAGTTGGGCTCGATGACCCAGAACAGGTCGACCAAGCGCATCAGCAAGATCCACGCCGCCAGCCAGACCAGGCGCGTGATATCGCGCTTGAAGGGACGCGAAATCAACAACACGAACGGTATTGCGAAATGGAACAGCACCAGGAAGAGGCCGACGTATCCCCAACCGCCATTCAGTCGCCGCATGTACCAGGTAATTTCTTCGGGCAAATTTCCTGCCCAGATGATGAGCCACTGCGAAAATGAGAAGTAGGCCCACACCATGATGAAGGCCAGCATGAATTTTCCGTGATCGTGCACCTGCTCCGGCTTCAGTAGTTCTGACATGGGCCTGTAATTGAAAAGGATGCGCTCTACTACCACAGCAAAGCAGAGTGCCGACAGGACTTGTCCAATCAGGAACGACAAACCGAAGATGGTGGAAATCCAACTGGGGTCGATGGACATGATCCAATCGATGACGGCAAATGTGATGGTGGCCCCGTAGAGGATCAGCCCCGGCCCGCTGAGCGCTTTGAAGCGCGTGCTGTTGTCGCGCATGGGGGGATGGTCCTGCTCCGCCGACCATTTAGTCAGGAAAAAAGACAGCGCCCACCAGACGGAGAAATAAATTGCGGCGCGAATGATAAATCCGTTAACTGTGAGGTAAGTCTTGGTGATTTCTTCCAGATGCTCACGTAGATGTTTGTCTGCGATGGCATTCAGCGGCCGAGCCCAGATGTACAGTCGGCGAATACCAAACAGCAGCGGGATGAAGAGCGCCGCCATCAACGGCACGCAACGCATGGCCGCTCCCAGAATTCTGCGGATGACCATTCCCCATGCGCCCTTGGTCAGATGGCGGAGCATCAGAATCGCCATCGATCCCAGAGTAACGCCGAGCCATGCCATGAAGGCCAGCAGGTAAGCGCGGAAAAATTCGTCTGGGCGAAGCCACGCGCCCAGGGCCGCGATCACGCTGAAAGCCAGGCCGATGATTAACGAGCGCTGCTGGATGGTTTTCACCACCGGCGGCGTCATCAGGTCCTGGACGCGCATGGGAACCGTGCTCATTTCGGCTCCTCTTCCGGCGAACGGTGCGCGGGTTTGGTCTCGATTACCGGCAAGGTTGCGCCCGAGCCCAACTCTCCGAAGTGCGGCGGATCGGAGGGAACTTTCTGTCCTGCGGGAACGTCGGCGGCGGTAGCTGTCTGACTCAATTGCAGAGCGCGGATGTAGGCCACAATCGCCCAGCGATCTTGCGGCGTAATTTGCGACGAGTAGTCGGGCATGGAACCGAAGCCGTTGGTGATGACGTCAAAGAAATATCCCAAAGGCGCCTTGCGCAGGCGCTCGATGTGATAAGAAGGCGGCTTGCGCGGAAAACCACGCGCTGGAATCACCCCATTGCCATCGCCGATACGCGAGTGACAGGGAGCGCAGTAAATGTCGTAGCGCTGCTGTCCGCGGGCCAGAAGTTCTGCCGTGACCGGGAAGGGCATGTAATCTCCGGGATTGTCGCCCAGCTTTCCGGTGTAGAGATAGGTGTCGTCGCGCAACTGGCCGCGCGCGATGGTGCCTTCAACCGGGGGACGCGCGGAGCGCAGGTCGGTGTAGAAATCGCTGCGGGCGAAAGGCTTGAAGCGCGGCTGGTCGTGCATATCCTGACGGCACCCGGCCAGGACGAGCAGGCCTGCGAGCAGGATGAGGGTGGAGCAGGCCTTTAGGCCTGCAATAGCCCTTCCATTTCGCTCCCGGGCTTTAGCCCCAGGGGCTGAAGCCCTTGGGAAATCGGCAGGACTAAATGCAGCGCTAAAGCGCTGCTCCACCCTGAATCCAAGAGATTGGGGTCGCCGCTTAATCGGGCACCTCCGATATAGAGCGGGGCGCGAGGCTCTGCAGGAAGCTGCGGACTTCGGCCGGCTTGTATTTTGGATCGGAGGAGAACACGATCAGGAAAAATCTGTCCTTGCTGGCGAATGCGAAACGGGGCGCGTTGAATACCGGGTGGTAGGGCATGGGCAGGCCATTCAGCGCCAGCATGCCAAACACGGCCGAAATTCCAGCGAACAGAATTGTCATCTCAAACGTCACAATAATGAACGAGGGCCACGAGTGATACGGTTTGCCGCCTACGTTCACCGGGTAACTGACCACTGAAATCCAGTACTGCATGAGGTAGCCGGTCAGGCCGCCGATGATTCCGCCGATCAGCACCACCAGAGGAACTTCGTCGTGATGGAATCCGATCGCCTCGGCCAGGCCTTCAATCGGGAAGGGGCTGTAGGCGTCAATTTTCTTGTAACCGGCCTCGCGGGTGCGGTTGGCCGCTGCCAGCAGGGTGTGGACGGAATCGAATTCCGCCATGATGCCGTAGGTCCCGGCGCGCTTCATTCCTTGACCTCCGCTTCGGGCAGCAGAGTGCGCATTTCAAAGATGGAAATCATGGGCAGCAGGCGAATGAACAGGAACATGGCCGATAGGAACAGACCGATGGTCCCGATGTAAGTCATCCAGTCCCAGCGCGTCGGATAGTACATGCCCCACGACGACGTCAGGAAATCGCGATGCAGGCTCACCACCACGATGATGAAGCGCTCCAGCCACATGCCCACCAGAACGACGAACGAAATCAGGAACAACCAGACCGGACTGCTGCGCAGCTTCGGAATCCAGAGCACCTGGGGAATCACGATGTTGCAGATCAGCAGCATGTAATAGAAGAACGAGTAGGGCCCGTGCAGGCGGTTCCACAGCAAGAAGGCATCGTAGCGATTGCCGCCATACCATCCCATGAAAGCTTCCACGACGTAGCCGTAGGCCACGATCAGGCCGGTGGCCAGCATTACCTTGGCCGCGTTCTGCAGGTGGAGTTCGGTGATGAAGTCTTCCAGGTTGTAAACCTTGCGGATGGGGATGGCCAGCATCAGCACCATGGCAAAGCCGGAGTAGATCGCGCCGGCGACGAAGTATGGCGGAAAGATGGTGGTGTGCCAGCCCGGGATGATGCCCACGGCAAAATCGAAACTCACTACCGTGTGGACGGAGAGCACGAGCGGCGTCGCCAGTCCGGCGAGCAGCAGGTATGCGGTTTCATAACGGTGCCAGTGCCGCGCCGACCCGCGCCAGCCCATGGCCAGCATGCCGTAAATGATCTTCTTCCAACGTTCTTCGGAACGATCGCGCAGAGTGGCGAGATCGGGAATCAGTCCGATGAACCAGAATAACGCCGAGATAGTCGCGTAAGTCGAAACCGCGAACACGTCCCACACCAGCGGGCTACGGAATTGCGGCCACACTCGCATGGCATTCGGGTATGGAAAGAGCCAGTAGGCAAGCCACGGACGTCCGACGTGAATCAAAGGAAAAATGCCGGCGCTGGCCACGGCGAACAGCGTCATCGCCTCGGCAAAGCGGTTGATGGAATTGCGCCACGACTGCCGCAGCAAAAGCAGGATGGCGGAAATCAGCGTGCCGGCGTGTCCGATTCCGATCCACCACACGAAGTTGACGATGGCGAATCCCCAACCGATGGGGATGGTGACGCCCCAGATGCCGACTCCTTTAACGAACAAGTAGGAGATGGCGAACAGCAGCATCATCAGGAGAATGAACGCAATCCCGAAACCGATGTACCATCCGTCCGAAGTAGGACGAGTCAGCACGATCGAACTGATCTTGTCCGTGACCGAGCCCAGGGTGTAGCCGGGTTCGATGACTGGTGCGCGCTCGTTTTGGATTGGCTCGTCCATGTTTATTCGATCACGATTTAACCGTGCTCCGCTTCCAATTCCGGATTCGGGTTGCGAATGTCGGCCAGGTACGTGGTCCGGGGACGCGTGTTCAAGTCGCCCAGCAGACTGTAATTCCGCGGCTGTGCCTTCAATTTCGAAACCCGGCTATTGGGATCGTTGATGTTGCCGAAAACAATGGCGTCCGCCGGGCACGACTGCTGGCACGCGGTTTGCAACTCGCCATCCTGGATCTTGCGATCTTCGCGCTCGGAATCAATCCGGTGCTGGTTGATGCGCTGCACGCAGTATGTGCACTTTTCCATGACGCCGCGGCTGCGCACGGTCACGTCCGGATTGCGCATCATCTTGTACTGCGAGGTTTCCCAGTCCTGGAACAGCAGGAAATTGAAACGGCGCACTTTGTAGGGGCAGTTGTCGGAGCAGTAGCGTGTGCCCACGCAGCGGTTGTACACCATGTCATTCAGGCCTTCGCTGCTGTGCACCGTCGCGCCCACCGGACAGACCACTTCGCAGGGAGCGTTCTCGCACTGCTGGCAAGGCACAGCCTGGAAGTAAGCCTTGGGATTGGCCCGGTCACCCTGGAAATAAGTATCCACGCGCAGCCAGTGCATGTGCCGCCCGAGTACAGTCTGCTCCTTGCCGACAACAGCGATGTTGTTCTCCGACTGGCAGGCGACGATGCAGTTGTTGCAGCCCACGCAGGCGTTCATGTCAATCGTCATGCCCCAGGCGTAAGGCTCGGCGGCGTAGGGATAGGGCTTGTACAAAGTCAGATCCTTCGGCGGCTCTTCTTCGCGCGCGAACTCTGGCTCCTTGCGGTACTCCTCGATGTCCGCGGTGCGCACCAGGGGACGCGCGCCGGTGGGCGTGTCCATGGTCTGGTAGCCCTGGGTGGAGGCCAGCTTGTATGTGCCTCCGGCCTTGCGAATCGCAACCCCGCTGGTAAACCAGGGCGTGGCGCTGGTGCGGAGAGGGTACATATCGAATCCGGCGCCAGTACCAACCCGCCCGGCGCGGCGCCGCCCGTAACCCAAAAAGACGGTGATGGAATTATCGGGATGGCCAACCTGGATCCAGACCGGGGCGGTCACCTTCTTGCCGTTGAGCTCGAGCACGACCAGGTCTTCAGTCTTGATCCCCATGCGCTCCGCCATGGCCGGACCCATCAGCACCGGGTTGTCCCAGGTGAGCTTGTTCATCGGCTTAGGCAGTTCCTGCAGCCAGCCGTTGTTGGAGAATTGTCCGTCGTAGATGGACGGATCGCGGCGGAAGTTGATTTCAACGGCCTTCCCGTCAGCGACCGGCGCGGACGGGAAGGCTGCGGTCTTGTTTGCAACCTGCTTGGGCGCGAATGTGGTGCCTTCCACCCAGCCATCGTGCAGCGATTTCCGCCAGTAGGTGTCGAAGCCGGCGCCGGGGTGCTGCTTCTTCCAATAGGCTTGCACGATTTCGTGGCCGCCAGTATTGGACTGTCCGGAGAGCATGGACACCAGTTCATAGGCGCTCTTGCCGTCGTACAACGGCGCAATCAGCGGTTGCACAATGCTGACCGTGCCGTCATAAGCGCGGGCATCGCCCCAGGCTTCGAGATAGTGGGCTTCGTTCACGTGCCATTGGCAGAGCTCCGCAGTTTCGTTCTGGTAGAGGCCGAGGTGCACGCGCAGCGGGATGTTGGTGTTCTTGAGCGCGTCGGCGAATCCGAAGTCGGCGGGGGCATCGTAGGCCGGATTTCCACCCACGATGATCAGCATGTCCACCTTGCCGCCACGCATGTCCGCGACCAGGTCTTTCAGAGACTCGGTCTGGTTTACTGGGTTCGCGTTTACAGGATCACTGTGGAAAACCGTCTTACCTACGTTTCCCAGCGTTTGGTTGATGGCATGGGCGACGGCGTGAAGGGCCGGAGGCTGGTGGTCTCCCGCGATTACCACACTGGAGCCGCGGTGAGCGATCAGATCGCTTATGAGGGCGGGAAAAAATCCCTTTGGGCCGGTGGATGCAGACGGGAACAACCCACCGTTGTTAGTAAGCAGGTTCAGAATCGACGACGCAAAAGGTTCGATGTCCGCTGCTCTCACCGGCAGCCGATGGTCGGCCCTCGCCCCCGTCGAACTCGGCGTGCTCTCGACTACGTACAGCCGGCTCATCTCGCCCGCATCGGGATTGCGCCGCTTGGCGAAATCGCGCGTGTAGCGGGCGAGAGCCGGGGAATCCCGCATAGAGGAAGTCGGCGTCGAGCGAGAGAATTACGTCCGCATTCTCCAGCTTGTACTGCGTCTCCACTGGCTGCCCGAAGGCCAACTTCGCGCCTTCGAGCGCGTTGTCGCGGTTGACCGGCTCATACACATGCCACTTGGCTTGCGGGTAGGCCTTGATAAACGACTGCAACTGGTCAGCGAGCGTCGGCGATGAAATTGTCGGGGTCAGGATGCGGATGCCCGCCCCCTGCAGGCCTTTCTGAACAACGAGCGGCGCGCGCATGGCCTCGACCAGCGATGCCCAGGAGCGAATGTCACCCAGGTAGGTCAGGGTCTGCGAACGATCGGGATCGTACATCCCCAGGATCGAGGCCTGGGAGAAAATGTCGGTGCCGCCGAGGCTCGCCGGATGCTTGTCGTTTCCCTCAATCTTGGTGGGCCGAAACATCTGGCTCTCAACCAGGACGGGGCTGGCGTATCCGCCCAGAGTGAAGGCGGTGGCGAAGAACAACGGGCGCCCGGGGACTACTTCTTCCGGCTGCTTCACGTACGGGACAATCGGCTCGAGCGGTTGCTTGGTGCAGGCGGTCATGCCTGCCATGGCCAGCGATGCGCCCATCAGCTTGAGGAAGCCGCGGCGCGAAGCTGAATCCAGCCACTCTGACGCGCCCTTGGGGAATTCCCGGTGCAGCATCTCCTGGAAGTCGGGGCTGCCCGCCAGCTCCTCGAGGCTGCGCCAGTATTCCGGACCGTTAGTCTCGGCGAGGCGGGCGCGGGCCGTATCCAGATCGAGCGTGCCCTTCTTGCTGGGGCAGACGTCCTCGCGGTGCGGCTTGGTGTTTTTGTCTTCCATCTTCATTGCGATCTGCTTATGGAGGCCAGGCCTGCGTCCCGCCCGGCTGGACGGGCGAGACGCCCATCCTCCATCAAACCTTCATCCGTGCTATCGGCGACGGTCGAACAGCTCGTTATGTCCGTTACCGTGCGCAAGTTGTACTTCTTCACCAAGTCCGTGCCGAGAGAAAGCTGATCGGTGTATTCCTTGCCATCAAACTCGACCGGCTTGCCGCTCGTCGGCTGCTCATAGCGCATATTGAAGACCTGGTCACGCGGCCGCAAATTCTTCTCCGGCGCCCGATGACATTCCAGGCACCACTCCATCTGCAACGAGGCCTCGTTATACATCAAAGGCATGCGGTCCACGGGGCCGTGGCAGGTGTTGCAGCCTACACCCTTATTGATATGAATGCTGTGATTGAAGTAAGCGAAATCGGGCAGATCGTTGACCCGGGTCCAGACCAGCGACTTGCCGCTCTTGTAACTCTCGCGGACCGGCTCCAGCAGAGCTGCGTTGGTCCAGATCTGCGAATGGCAGTTCATACAGGTCTTGGTCGGCGGAATTCCGGCAAAACTGGAAGTTTCGACCGAGGTGTGACAATAGCGGCAATCGATACCCAGCCCCGCAACGTGGTGCTGGTGGCTGAAAGGCACGGGTTGGGGCCGTCGCACTCCGGCGTAGGTCACGTAGGGCGACCGCTGGATCTCCGCCGCAGCCCAGAACAACGCCGCCACCACGAAGATGGCGCCATAGATCGTGGCCCGCGAAAGAGTGTTCGTGCTGCGGTGAAAAATCTGCATCGAATGGACACAATCCGTACCGCGGATGTCATATCGAAGGCATCCGGTTCGTGCAGCGTTGTGCTATGCGGCCATGAGCCGCAAACCTAGGGGGCAATAAGACCGGGAATTATAACAGCAAGGGATTGTCAAAACATCGCCGCCGCTCCCGCGACTCGCAAATGTTACAGCCTGGTTAAAAAATCACTGATTTATTGCGCCGCAGTACAGTTCTCGGAGGCACTACTTGAGGTTCATCACCAGCAGCTTGGGTTCGGTCATTTCTTCGATGGCGTAGCGCAATCCTTCACGGCCCAATCCTGAATCCTTGACCCCGCCATAAGGCATGTGATCGATGCGGAACGCCGGCACGTCGCCGGCGATCAGCCCGCCCACTTCCAGCTCTTCGTAGGCATTGAAGATCAGCTTGGCGTCGCGGGTGAAAAGTCCCGCTTGCAATCCGTAGGGCGAATTGTTGATTTGCTTCAGGGCCTGGTTGAAATCGTCGTAGGGTTCGACCGTGACTACCGGCGCAAATATTTCCTGACAGTTCACTTTCATTTCCGGACGCGTGCCGGTAAGAACGGTGGGCTCGAGCACCGGCCCGCGGCGTTGTCCGCCGCACAGAAGCCGGGCGCCGCCGCGTACCGCTTCCTGGATCCAGTCGCTGGCGCGCACTGCGTCGCTTTCGCGGATCAGCGGGCCCAGGTCGGTGGAGTCGTCGAGCGGATCTCCGGTCTTTAATTTCTGTTACCCCTTCAAGCAACAAGTCGGTGAACTTGGCAAAGGCAGAGCGCTCTACCAGGATGCGTTGCACCGAAATGCAGGTCTGGCCGGCATAGGAGAAGCCTCCCACCACACAACGGTCAGCGGCGTAAGCCAAGTCGGCGTCGCTGTGCACGATCACGCCAGCATTGCCCCCCAGCTCGAGGACAACTTTCTTTTTCCCGCAATTTTTCTTGATCTGCCAGCCCACGGCGGCGCTGCCGGTGAAACTGATCAGCTTGATCCGTTCATCCGTTACCAGCAGTCCGGCGTCTTCGTTCGAGAGCGGCAGCACGTTCAGACCGCCGTCCGGCCAGCCCGCCTGCTGAACCGCCTCTGCCAGCAGCAGAGCAGTCAGTGGAGTTTGAGGCGCGGGTTTGAGCACGAGAGGACACCCAGCGGCGATCGCAGGTGCAACCTTATGAGCCACCAGATTCAACGGGAAATTGAATGGAGTGATCCCGGCAATCGGTCCCAGCGGGAAGCGGCGCACAATGCCCCAGCGTCCGGCAGTAAATTCCTGCCAGTCGAGAGGCAGGTACTCGCCGTAAATCCGAGTGCTCTCCTCGGCGGCAACATTAAAGGTGAAGATGGCGCGCTCGACTTCAGTCCGTGCAGCCTTGATCGGCTTTCCCGCTTCTTGCGCCATGGTGCGGGCAAATTCCTGTTTGCGCTCCGTGATGTTCTCAGAAACCCGGCGCAGCACGCGTTGGCGCTCGAAAGCCGGGAGCCGCCGGGTGGTACCGAAAGCTTTGACTGCGGCCGCAATCGCGGCCTCGGCATGTTCCCGCCGGCCCTGAAATACGGATGCGATTACAGCGCCGTCATACGGAGCGCGTACCTCGACCGGGTCGCCTTCTTCGATCCACTTGCCATCGACAAAGAAACCTTGGGTGCTGACCGGAGTCGCAGTCATCTGGGCCATGGCGTTATCTTAGACCTCCACGGGAAGTGGAAGGGCAATTATAGGCCTTCTGGGAAGAGGTCAATCGTCGTGCTGGTTTGCCGATAGAGGGTCAGTTTGAAATTTCACCCGCTGTCATCCTGAGGAAGCGGAGTCCTTCGCTGCGCGAAGGGCTCCCGACGAAGGACCCGTGCATTTCCCGCCGACAACAGCGCCAAACCTGCCAGACTGGTGCCTTTCTTTTGAGTTCGTAAGATGGATGCTGTGTGATGCAGAGCGCGGAATGCACAGGTCCCTCGCTTGCTTTCGTCCCGCTGCGCGGGACGAAAGACTGCTCGTGGTGGCGCATTGGACGATAATGGCTTTCCAGCGAAAGGTGAACCAGTTTGCTGCCATTGATTCTTGAGACCAGCGGATTGCTGCGTCGGGGATCGGTCTCGCCGGTCGAACTGACGACCGACTGCCTGGCCCGCATTGAAAAGCTGAATCCGAACCTTAATGCGTTCATCACGGTGACGGCAGACGCCGCGCTGGCGGCGGCTCGGCAGGCCGAAGCTGAGATCCGGCGCGGCGACTGGCGCGGACCTCTGCACGGCATCCCGCTCGCCCTGAAAGATTTGATCGACACTGCCGGCGTTTCGACTACCGCTGCCAGCCTGCTATTCAAAGATCGGGTTCCCACCGAAGACGCTGAAGTCGTTCGCCGCCTGAAGGCTGCCGGCGCCGTGCTGTTGGGGAAACAGAATTTACACGAGTTCGCTTATGGCGGCAGTTCGATGGTCAGCGCCTTTGGCGAGGTGCGGAACGCGTGGAACCGGGAGCACATTGCCGGCGGATCTTCGGGAGGTTCGGCCACCGCGGTCGCCGCCGGCCTAGGTTACGGCGCGATCGGCACTGATACCGCCGGCTCGATCCGAGAGCCGAGTGCGCTGTGCGGCGTGGTCGGTCTGAAACCAACCTATGGACGGGTCAGCGCCCGGGGCGTGATTCCGCTTTCAATCTCGCTCGACCACGTGGGGCCGATCGGGCGCACCGTGGCAGATGTGGCAGCGATCCTCGCAGCCGTTGCCGGGTACGATCCTGCGGACAACGCTAGCGTGGACGCTCCGGTGGAAGACTATGTGACGGCACTTGGCAGAAAGTTTGAGCCGCTCCGAGTTGGCCTGCCAAAGAAATTCTTTTTTGAAGATCTGGACGCGGAAGTGGCCTCCGCGATCGGTCACGCGGTTTCAGGTCTGGTCGCGCTGGGCGCTGAAATCCGCGATATTGAATTACCGGTGCCGACTGACCGTACGCTGCAAAGTGCCGAGGCTTATGCTTTTCATGCGGAGTTCGTCGCTCGCAATCCTGAACTCTACCAGCCGGAAACGCTGCGCCGAATTCGTTCTGGCCAGAATGTCAGCCCCGAGGCCGTGCTCGAGGCCCGGCGCGAACTGGAACGGGCACGTCGCGAGATCGTGTCCGTCTTTGCGAGTGTGGATGTGCTGGTCACGCCCACGACTCCCGTTGCGGCGCCCGCGATTGCGGAGCTGAAACAGAATCCCGAGCTTCTGCGCCCGCGGGAACTCTTCTGCTGCGGAACACTCGCCCGGTCAACGTTTGGGGGCTGCCGGCGATTTCCGTCCCCTGCGGATTCTCAGAAGCTGGCTTGCCTATCGGCCTGCAGATCATCGGGCCGCCCTGGGGAGAAACGGCAGTCCTGCGGGTGGCCCACGCATACGAACAGGCCACCGCATGGCATAAGCGCCAACCCCTTTCATCCTGAGCGGAATCCAAGCCCCGGGAAGCTCTTCGGACTTTCGATTGCGCGTTTTTACAAACCAGTTCGTGGTTTCAAGTTCTCTGTTCCCAGTTAGTTCCCGGCCAGCGCCTTGTCCATGAATCCGGCTTCGTCGCTCTTCAATTTTTTCAAGCCGTCGGCGGGCAGATATACCATGTGTCCAGCGCTGTAAGTAGCGAACGAAATGTTCTTGCGATACTGCGGGCCCAGGTTCAAGTGATCGATGGTGTAGTCCGCGGCGTAAAACGGAGTGGCCAGGTCGTAGAGGCCCTCCATCACCAGAACTTTCAAGTAGGGATTCTTCACAATCGCCTGACGCAGTGCGGTGGCTGTATCGGGGAAGCCGCCGATGCCGGAACCCCAGTTCCAGGAGTTCTCGAAGAAGTTTTGATCGGCGGGAAACACCTGGTACGGCATGTCTGTTTTGTAGCCCAGTTCAGTCCGTACGTAATTGTTGAAGACTGAAGTGAAGGGCGGCAGCACCGCTGATTCGCTGGGATCGTAGAACGGCGTGTCCAACACTCCGTTCGGATCAGGCCCGGTGAAGCGGCCATCCAGCCGGCCGACGCGCAATTTTTGATCGAGCAACAGATAGTGGGTAAACTTCGGCACGTCAATGCGCAAGTTGGCCTGATCCAGAACTTCCTTGCTCAAGCCCGTGTACCGCGCCATTTGATCGATAACTTTTTGCCGCTCATCGGCGGTGATGGTGTCCCCCTTGGCCAGCGCCTGGGTGTATTCCGTCGCCGCCCACTGCACGGACTCCCGCCGTGCCTTGTCCATGTCCTGCATCAGGTCCGGCGGCAATTTCTTGTGATAGCCCGCGATCATGGTGAAGCTGGGGATCAGCAGGATATAGGGTTGGTCGTTGCTCTTGGTGTCCTCAAGCGTCTGGAAGCTGAGTGCGGTCGAAAGCAGGGTGATGCCGTTGAACGAAATGCCCTGGTCGGCCAGATTGCCGGCAATCCCGGCGGCGCGCGTGGTTCCGTAACTTTCGCCAAAGAGGAAAAGCGGCGAACTCCAGCGCTCGTAGCGCGTGAGATACAGCCGTATGAATTCGCTGAAGGCGTCGATGTCGCCTTTGACTCCGAGAAATTTCTTCGACAACTCCGCGTTGGCGGCGCGGCTGAAGCCGGTTGAGATCGCGTCCACCAGCACGACGTCGCTTTTGTCGAGCAGGGTGCTGGGGTTGTCCGCGATGCGGTAGGGCGACGGCGGCAGCAGGCCATCGGGCAGCAGCGCGACCCGCCTCGGACCCAGCGCGCCCATGTGGAGCCAGACGGTCGCCGACCCCGGGCCGCCGTTAAATGCGAAAGTCAGCGGGCGCTTCTCCGCATCCTGGCCGTCAAGCGTGTAGGCCACGAAAAACATCTCGGCTTCGATCTTGCCGTCGCCGCGCTTGATGGGAAGCCGTCCCGTGGTGGCGGTGTACTTCAGCGGCTTGCCATCCACGGTGATCTGGCGATGCGTCACCACCGGCGGGACTTCGGAGACGTCAAATTCTTCCTTGTCTTTGTCAGTCCCCGGTTTGGGGGCGGTTGCCTTCTGCTCTTCCGCGGGAGTGCCGGGTTCCGTGGCCTTCTCGGCGGATTGGTTCAGCTTCTTCTCCTGATTCTTGGCCGCAGTCTCGCTGTTTTTGGTCTTCTTCTCTTTCGGGGCGTCGTTCGAGGAACTCTGCTGCGCCACAGCTCCGGCGCCCAGCGCACACAGCAACGCAACAGTCACAATGAGGAAACGCATGTATCGGCTCTCCTGAAAATGTTTTGAGTATCAAATTTTCCTGAACTAGCGCAGCGCGAAATTATACGCGGAGGGCGGGCGGCAAACAGGAGCACATTTGTTGCGGTGACCGCATTACACACGGCGGAATAACGTTGCTAAGATGTTGCAGTGCCGCTGAAAACCCTCCGGGAAACCCAAAGCAAGATTCTCTACGCCGATTCTCTTACCCCGCTGCCGTGGCTGGTTCACGGCTTCAGTACCCGGCCGGGCGGGTTTTCCCGGGCTTACGGCAAGCGGAGCCGGAATCTGGGTTTTACCCGCGAGGATCAACAGCGGGCGGTGAAACAGAACCGGGCCGCGTTTCTCCGGCAACTCGGAGTGGTCTACAAGGGGCGCGAGTGGCCGCTCGTCACCCTGCGCCAGATTCATTCCGACCTTATTCATTGCGTTTCTGAAGTCCCCGAGTCCGGCCTCACAGGCGACGGCCTGATCGCTCAGACCCCAGGTCTCCTGCTGGCCATTCTGACCGCGGACTGCCTGCCGGTCATCCTCGTAGACGCAAAGCGCCGCGCGGTGGGAGTCTTCCATGCGGGCTGGCGCGGGACGGTGAAGCGTATTGTGGAAAAAGGCGTCGGCGAGATGCGGCGCTGGTTCGGTACTCGCCCCCGCGATCTCAGGGCGGCCATTGGCCCCGGCGTTCATAGCTGTTGCTACTCCGTTGGCCCTGAGGTGCGTACTCAGTTTGAGTCCCAGTTCGAGTACGGCAGCAAAGTGTTTCGCGAAGTCGAGGAATCGGATCCGGTCCGCGAAAAGTATCCGCTGCTGTTTCTGACGGCTCGGGCTCCCGGCCACAGCGAGTTGCCGAAGAAGATTTTCCTCGATCTGGTGGAGGCAAATCGCCGCCAGTTACTGGCCGCGGGAGTAGCGGCCAAAAACATCAGCGCATCGCCCCTGTGTACCTCATGCCGGACCGATCTGCTGTTCTCCCATCGCGCGGAAAAGGGAGTGACGGGCCGCATGATGGCGGTGGCAGGAATTCGCCCGTGAGATGGAGATCAAGTGATTGATGGCGGGAAGGGTCTTCCTTTGCGAACTTTGCGGTGTTGCCTTACTCCACCGATTGTCATTCCGAAGCCGGGTGTTTCGGCGAGGAATCTGCTTTTTGCCAGCAGCGAAACAGCAGATTCCTCGCGCGATAATGCCGCGCTTCGGAATGACAAGTCTTTGCTGATTTTCAAATTACACCGCTACACAAAGTGCGCAAAGATCGGGCTCGTGCTGGCTGCATCCTGTCTCCTTGCCCTCCCGGTTTGTGTGGCTGCAAATCCAGTGCATCAAGAACAAATTGACCGCATTTTTAGTGAGCTCAAGTCGGACGGCGCGCCCGGTGCGGCTGTCCTCGTCATCAAGAACGGAGAAGTCGTGTTCGCGCATGGCTACGGCGTGGCCGACCTCCATACCCGCCGCAAAATAGACGAACGCACAGATTTCCGGCTGGCGTCTTGTACCAAGCAATTCACAGCCATGGCCGTCATGCTGCTGGTGCACGATGGCAAGTTGCACTACGAAGACCGGCTCACGGATATCTTTCCCGACTTTCCGGAGTACGGGAAATCCATCAGCATTCGCAATCTGCTGAACCACACCTCCGGCCTGCTGGACTACGAAGACCTGATGGCGCCGCCTGGTACGCCGCTTGGAGAGATCCCCCAGATTAAAGATGCCGGCGTGCTGGAGCTGTTGAAGCAGCAGAAGACGACGAAATTTCCTCCCGGAACAAAGTGGGACTACAGCAACTCCGGCTATGCAGTGCTGGCTATGGTGGTGGAAAAAGTTTCCGGTCAGCCTTTCGGGAATTTTCTTCACGCCCGGATTTTTGCCCCTCTTGACATGAAGCAGACCGTGGCCTACGAAAACGGTAAGAACGCAGTCATCAACCGCGCCTACGGACACACCCGCGAAGGGGGAGTCTGGCACGGGCAGGATCAGAGCCCGACTTCGGCGGTATTGGGTGATGGTGGCGTCTATTCCTCGCTCGACGATCTGGCCAAGTGGGACCGCGCGCTCACGCATCACACACTCTTGAGCGAGGCCGAGACAAAGCCGGCGATTACTTCCGTCAAGGTGGCGGACGGCAGCGTGCAGGAACCTGACGGCACTCCGGCGGCGTACGGTTTTGGCTGGTTTCTGAATCCATACCGGGATCATCCGCGCATGTGGCACTATGGCGAGACGGTGGGCTTCCGCACTACCATCCAGCGTTTCGTCGAGGATAAGCTCACCATCATTGTGCTCTGCAACCGGGACGATGTGGTGCCGGCTAATCTGGCCCTTCGAGTTGCCGATCTTTTCCTCAGTCAGCGTCGTTGACGATGAAGTAAGATTCCAAGTCTCCACCTATCCTGAGGTCAGAGATGCTCATGTCTGAAGTAGTCGAAAAACCCGCCTCCGAAAGCTCGAACTCCGCGCCCAGCGACGCGCCTTCCGTCGACGTCTATGCCGTATACGGCGTCGAGCCTGAGATCCAGGCCTATGCCATGGCCAAGTATTCGCGCTCCGCGCTCTCGATGAAAGAGTCGCTGCGCGAAATCAGCCAGCAGAAGGCGGAGAAATTTCTCAACACTTTCTATTTCCAGTACGGTCACCGCTCCATCGCCGATCTGGCGCACATTGCGCTGGCCATCGAGCGGTTGTCCATTTTGGCTGCCATCGCCGTCGCGGACGAGCAGCGCTGGGACGGTCAGGAACGTTCCACCCGTTATCAGGACTTCAAAAAGAGCGGTTACTACGCGCCCGATTTCGGCGAAGACCGTGTGGTGGCGGGCGACTCGCCCGCCCAAACGTCAGCCAAAGAGTTTTACCGACAGACGGTGGATTCGTTGTTCGCGGAGTACGAAACGCTTTCGGACCGGATGTTTCTCTACCTGGCCAGCATCACGCCAAAACCCGACGAGATGAAGCAGGAAGCCTACGAGCGCACGTTGCGGGCACGGGCCTTCGACATCTCCAGGTATCTGCTGCCGCTGGCGGCCAACACTTCGCTGGGAGAGATCGTCAATGCGCGCACGCTCGAGAGCCAGGTGTCACACCTGCTTTCGCATACGCACAAGGAAATCCGGCAATTGGGAGAGTTGCTGAAGCGCGCGGCGACCTCGCCGGCTTACAACGTGAACCAGGAATCGTTGCGAGAACTTGTGGAGCAGATCCGCGCTGCTTCGCCCGAACTGGGCGCTCGCGCCGAGCAGGAATTGCTGAAGGAAGTGCGTGTCGCGCCGACCCTGGTGAAGTACGCCGATCCCAATGAGTACGAGATCGAGACCCGGCGTATGCTGCGGCAGGTTGCGTCCGAGTTGATGGGCGACTTGCCGATTGCGCCGGCCCCGACCGTTGATCTTCTGGAGGAAGAACCGCTCGAGGTCGAGCTGGCGTCCACGTTAATCTACGAGCACAGCCACTATTCCTACCGGCAGATTCGCCAGGCGGTGCAGGCGGCGGGCGAACCAATTCGCCGCGAGATCATCGACCTGGGGCTGCGAAATCGCGGCCGCCATGACGAGATGCTGCGAGCCTTCTGCGCCGGGCAACAATTCCGCTTCGACATCCTGATGGATATCGGAGGCTTCCGCGACATGCACCGCCACCGCCGCTGCATTCAGATTGGGCAGGAATTCACGACCAGACACGGATACGATGCGCCCGATGAGGTCGAATCCGCCGGAGTCCGGCAAAATTACGACGCGGTGATGCAGCGAACCGCGAGCGCGGTCGAGCAACTGGCTTCGACGGGCGGCGCCGAGGCGCGGGAAAATTCGCAGTATGCGATTCCCCTCGGGTTCCGCAAGCGGACTTTATTCAAGATGGATTTTGCCGAAGTGGTTTACATCTCTGAGTTAAGAACCGGGCCTGCTGGCCATTTTTCTTATCGCAACGTGGCTTACGCAATGTATGAGGCGATGGCGAAGAAATACCCCGCGCTGGCCAAGTATTTGAGGGTGCATGATGTGAAGCAGCCCGTGGATTTGTTGAAGCGATGATTCTGTAACTCTCAAATGCATGCCCAAGAAGAAAGTGATCGCAGCAGCAACCATCCTGGTTGCGTTGGTATTTTTGATCGCCGCAGTATCTTTGGTGGCGGCAGCTTTCTCGAAGATCTACTACTTACGCCAGTACGCCGGGGGGAGCTTGGTGTGGCACCGTGATGAGGCATACTTGTTCCTGTTCGAGAGTCGCGTAGGATACCGAATCAAGTATGTCGAGTATCCCTGGGTGCTCTTGGGCGAGTACCTCAATGCTCCTCCCTTCCCCGATGATCATCGGTTTTTGCTCACTGTGATCCGAGTAACTCCTTCTGCGGTTGAACGTCGCGTGGTGGAATTTGGCGATAGTGACGGGATTTTTCCCAGGAACTTGACCCCGTTTGGTGAGCGGATCTATGCCAGGTGTCCCGGAGATATTCTCTGCAAGTGGACTGGAATTGATTTCGAGGCAGCAAGCGAAGAAGAACAACGAGATCTTGATGGCGTTCATCGTCTCGATGCGGCCGTTGATGGCGAGCTAAACGGATGGTCAAAGCGTGGGGTTGGACCTGCGCCGCACGATCAGTTTGCCGTTGAGGTGGGTAGGCAGTTCACGCTTTCTGTAAAGAACGGAGCGACCAACAAACGGGAGCAGCCCAAGATTTCGATCGACGTGCTGCGTCCCGGCCAGCCTTCCGAAAGGATCTGGTATCACGACGGAACCCCCGGCTACGTCAGCCAGATGGAGTATGAGAGCAAATTTGGGAACCATTGATCTAACCCAAGCCTCTGGAGTGCCTGGGCAAACTCTCCTCCGATGTACTCCGCCGCTTGTCGGCTCCCAAGAAATGACTAGTTCCTCTTGAACTAAAGTCACCTAGCCAATCCCGCGATACGCCTTGATGATAGTTACTTCGGGCCGTGCGCCCGGATCCCAAAGACCAATTATGTCTAGCGTCTGCACCCACGAGTTTTTCTGGCCGTTGCGAGCCGGCGACGGCCGCTACTACCAGGTGTGTCGGCGCTGCGGCATCCAGTGCGAATACGACTGGACGACCATGGATCGCGTGGGTGGCGTGCCAGGAGTGACCCTTTCGCCCGGCGTCTCCGGTCCGAAGCAGAACCCGTCCCGATGCACAGCTTGGCCTCAAGCTGCTGGTTGAACTGGAACCAGCGTATCGCGTCTTTCTGCGAAACCTGGCCGACGTGCTGCGGCCCGCGTCTCCCGGAGAGCCCACAATTTGGTCGGCGTCATTCTGGCGCGAAGCCTTTTTCGACTCCGGCATTCCCTGGTACCGGTTCGCCGAAACACTGGTGGGCCAGCTGGTTGTGGTTGCCATGGTGTTGCTCGTCTCCCAGGTGTGGATTACGCAAGATCAGCCGCGGCGGCGCAGTATGTTCGAAAATACCCATCTCACCTACTACAAGCCCGAGGGATCGTTTCCGTCGTTACGCAGCAGCCCGCCCCGGGTCCGCCCGGTATCCGGGAAGCCGGCGGAGTCCGCGCGTCGCGGCTCGATTCACGTGGCGCCGGAGCGCGCCCAGGATGCCATCAAAGCTCCCGACCTCAAGCTGAACGGCCCGACGCGGCCCAATATCGTGGCGTCGAATGTGATACCTCCGGTAATGCCGCTCGCATCTACCGGGTCTTCGCGATTGACCGTGCCCGCGGGACCGATTTCAGTCGTTGCCCCGCCGCCCGAGGTCAGCCAAGTGACCTCTCGGCAGCTCGGCCTGCCGCAAGCTTCCGCCGTTGCCCCGGTTCCCGAGCCTGGGATGGTTTCCTCAAAGCGTCTGGTGACCGCGCCCGGTACCGCTGTTGTGGCCCCGCCGCCCCTGGTGCAGGCTCTGGTACGCAGCGTTGGGGACATCAACATCGGCGCGACCGCGGTGGTCGCACCCGCGCCCCGTTTGCCGGTGGGCGAGCAGCACCCGATTTCGGGAGCGCTCCAGTCGGCGATGGGTAGTCTGGTCGCATGGGCCGTGCCGCCTCCTCCCACAGCTCCACGCTCCGAAACCCTTTCGGGCGGGCGGGCGGGAATGGCGTCCGGTGTCGGGTCCAGTGTCGTGCCGCCTCCGCCGTCGGTTCAGAATGTCGGCAACTCTACGGCAGGTGGACACTTTGGATCGCGGGCTTCGTCCGGCAATTCATTGTCCAGCGCGGGCGTGCAGGTTGTGCCGCCTCCGCCATCGCTTCAAGGATCAGGCAATTCCGGCGCGGGTGAACGCTCGAGCTCGCTTTCGAATGGCGGAGTCGGTAACGCTGTGCAGGCTGTGCCGCCGGCTCCCTCCGTTGGTGCGGCCGCGGCCGGGGCCGGAGGCAGCTCCGATCATGGCGAACGCCAGGTGGCGATGAATAGCGATCCCGTTCTTCCTCCTCCACCGTCGCCGGTAACTGACAGCCCTCGGAAACAGGCCGAAGCAGCACGCGAACCCGCGACGGAAGAAATGCCTCTGCGTCTGATTGGCCTGGCGATGGCCTTGCCCAACTCGACTTATTTTTCCAACTACGAGGTTTACATCGCTGAGCGGCGCCTGCGCAAGAACCTGACCGAACTGGTCAAGCTGGTGTACGTCTATCTTCCGTATCAACGGCGGCTCTCGGACTACGGCGTCGACAACTCGAAGGTGTACAAGCTTCTGGTCAGCCGCGACCGGAGTTGCGATGAATCGCTGATGCAGATGACATGGCCTGAGGCCGATCCCCACCCGGATATGCACAACCCTGCCGACGCTCCGGGGCTAAGTGCCGAGGACAAGAAAGGCATGCTGCCCTGCTACCGCACCACCGCAGACGATTACCGCAGAGCCATGTCGCGCCGCTAACTGTCCTCGATCGATCCCATTACTAACGTTATGTGAGGCTGCCAATGCCGCTTGTTGCCTGCGCTCTTGCTGTCCTTAAATAGCGTGGGGGCGTTATGAAGAAAGTGTGCATGCTCGGGTTGGTGTTGTTGGCGCTAGGCAGACTCTCACTCGCGCAAGACAAAGTCTTCGACTGGGTCCGCGCCAGCGATGAGGTTTCACAGCTCGATCCGGCGGATTACCATGCGGGCCGCGTCTATCGCCCGGGCGCCGACGGCGGCGGCATGCACGTTGACATTCAGGCCAAGCGGCCGGTAACCATCGCCATGGCGTTCGCCAGCGACTGGAATGCCTGGCAGCAGCATCCAGAAAGTCAGACAGACCTTGAGCTGCGTTGCGTGCGTGAGCACGTGACCAGCACGACCTACGAGTGCCACATGCCGCCGAACCGGCCGATGGTGCTGCTCATTCGCGATGAGCGAACCGCCGATCGCGCCGTATTGACAGGAATTGGCGTGGTGCTGGGCCGCGGTGCCCGGCAGTTCATCGCGCCCAATGACGTGACGGTTACCTACTACAGCTGGACCTGCGTACAGAATTGTATCCAGCCGGAGTTCCAGTGGTTTTCGCTGGTGCGGGAGAAATACGAGCTGACCGCCGTCCCCAAGATCTACAGCCTTCTGACTCCGGAACGCGACGGGCAGCAGGTGAATGTCCGGATCAAAGCACCGGTCCCCATGACGATCGCGCTGCTTGCCATCCGATCTCGCCGATCAGGTCTACGACAATCCCGGAACGCTTTCCTCCGCGCTTTCCAAAACCTCATGCAAGCAGCGCGGGGTCCAGTCGCTCAGCTTCGATTGCACGGTGAACCTCGCCGATGGACGCCAGTCGCTGGTGGTGGTTCCAGACGCGGGCAAGATCCCACACAAGAAGGCAGAGATCGAGTTGCAGACGGTGAAGTGCTCGGCGAACTGCGATTTGCTCAGCAAGTAGGGAATTGATTGCTGTGACGGGCGATTTAGACACCTGATAAATTAGGCATTCTACGCATTCCAGTTTGCTTAAATGTCTGAGTCAAGACGAGTGTTTCTTACCGCTGAGTGGCGAGACCTCGTGATGTTGAACTACGAGGTTGATCCCAGTCTCTTAAATCGGTACCTTCCCGCGGGTACGACGCTGGATTCATTTAAGGGACGAACCTACCTCAGCCTGGTGGGTTTTCAATTCTGTCGCACCAAGCTACTTGGCTTTCTCCCCGTTCCGTTTCACGCCAATTTCGATGAGGTAAACCTGCGCTTCTACGTTCGTCGCAGAGAGGGCGGCGAGGATAGAAGAGGGGTTGTGTTTATTGCCGAGGTCGTGCCCAGACGCGCAATCGCCAACATGGCTCGTGTCGTATATGGGGAGAATTATAGATACCATCCGATGCGACACCGCATTGAGGCGGAGGGACTGAATAAGGCCGCCGAGTATCAGTGGCAGGTCGGCAATCAGTGGTGTCGCCTGTGGGCTCAGACTGCGGGCCTTCCAACACGTCCCCAGGAAGGGAGTCTGGAACAGTTCATTACCGAGCACTACTGGGGCTATTCGGCTCGACGAACCCGCGGTTCTCTCGAATATCATGTTGCGCACGTCCCCTGGCAAGTGTGGACGACCCGTGACGCTGGATTCGAAGGGGAGGCCAGCCCTCTGTACGGGGACGAATTCTCAACAGTTCTTCGAGGACGTCCGGATTGCGCGTTTGTGGCAGATGGCTCACCTGTCACCGTCTTCACAGGTAGAACAGTGCAATGAGATTGTCAGCCCATGAATCGGAATCTGCTCTCCCCCGCGAGGGCTGGATACTCTACGACGGTGGATGCGGGTTCTGCTTTCGTTGGGTTCATTTGTGGAAGAAAGTCGTTGGACCGGCGCGGTTTTGCCCTCAAGGAACTGCAGTCGGCCTCCGCCGACGGCAGCTTGCAAATCCCGCAAGAGAATCTGTTGGACGACATACGAGTCCTGACTCGGAGTGGAGAACTGGAATCAGGCGCCAACGCATACCTCTATGTGGCGCGACGAATCTGGTGGGCATGGCCTTTCTATGCAATCTTCCATTTGCCCGGTTTCAATTCGGTGCTTTGGTTGGGCTATCGCTGGTTCAATAGAAATCGATACCGAATCTCTCGCCATTGTCCCTTACCCGAAGCAGCGCGAGAACGCTGCGATATTCCTGGGAAGTAAGGGCTCCGAACTCTGGATCCAGAGCCGCACCATGGCGTAATCACCTATGTACAATGTCATATCCGCCATCTTGTTCCAACCCCTTCCAGCGCCTACTCTCGAGATCGTAGGCAACTTGTTCCAGAAACGACTGGATGTACAGGAGGACCAAAATGAGCGAACACTACCACGACGTGGGTGATATGCGGTTTCTGAAGGAGATGGGCAAACTCGCGCCCACCGAATTCAAAGCCTGGCTCGGCCTGGATGACATTGTTCGCCGTGAAGACGGCGCCATCCCGAGAAAATATCGCGAGCTGATCGCGTTGGGGGTTGCCTTCACGACTCAATGTCCCTATTGCATCGAAGGGCACGTAAAAGGCGCGAAAGCGGTGGGTGCGACTCGCGAGGAAATCGCCGAGGCTGCACTGATTGCCGCCGCCCTGCGCTCTGGAGGAGCGGCCACGCACGGCGCCATGGCGCTGAAGTTCTACGACCAATTCTGAACTCGTCTTTGCTTGATACGAATTCCAGACGGAGGTGAACCATGAACAGGGAACGTGCACTGCAAGTCGTTTTGATTTTAGTGGGCCTGATTTTCCTGGTCGGGGTGTATCCGCTCATGATGTTTCTGTGGCCGAGCGGCTGGCGGTGGCAGCCGCATCAGCCGGAATATGAGCAGATGATTCTCGGGGTTTACGCGACGCTGGGCGTCTTTCTGTTGATCGCTTCGCGCCGCCCCGCGGAGAATCGCAGCCTGATCGCTTTTACGGCGTGGTCGAGCCTGGTTCACGCAGGCATCATGACGGTGCAGGCAGTGCAGAACACCGCCGAGCACGGGCATCTGCTCGGCGATGTTCCGGCGCTGGTCATCGTGGGAGTCGCGTTGATCGCGTTGGCACCGCCGAAGCCTTTGCATCAATAGCGGCAGAGATTGTGTGGTCGCGGGCGACCCCGCCCGCGACGGTTGAGTTAAAGTCAAAAGCCGCGGGCGAGTCGCCCGCGACCACCCCAAAGCAGGGAGTCTCCGGGCTGCGGAATCAGGTGTACATCACTTTGCGATCGCCCTTCACAATCCGGCCGACAGTGAAGGCTTTTTCTCCCGCGCGCTCGAGGACGGTCTGGGCTTTCTTGAACTTCTTCGACGGGACGACCAGCAGCATTCCGAGTCCCATGTTGAAGGTGCGGAGCATCTCGTCTTGCGGAACGTTTCCCAGTTGTTGCAGGTGCTCGAAGATTGGCGGTATTTGCCAGGAGCCCATCTCGATGACGGCGGCCACGCCGCGGGGCAGAACGCGCGGCAGATTCTCCGTGATGCCGCCGCCCGTAATGTGGGCCATGGCGGAGACGCATTCGCCATCCACCAGCCGCTTGATCGCCGGCCAGTAGCTCTTGTGGGTGCGCAGCAGTTCGTTGCCGACTTTCCCCTTGAGTTCGTTGACGTAGGAATCGAGGGTATATTTGCCGACTTCGAACAGCAGCTTCCGCGCCAGGGCGTAGCCGTTGGTGTGCAGCCCGTTTGAGGCCAAGCCTAAGATCACGTCGCCGACTTCAACCGTCTTACCAGAGATGATGCGCTCGCGCTCCACCGCGCCGACGATAAATCCAGCCAGGTCGTATTCGCCGTCCGGGTAGAAGCCCGGCATCTCGGCGGTCTCTCCGCCGATCAGGGCGCAGCCGTTGTGCTTGCAGGCTTCGGCCAGGCCTTCGATGACCTTCTCGGTGACTTCGGGCTCGATCCTGCCGGTGGCCAGGTAGTCCATGAAAAAGAGCGGCGTGGCGCCCTGTACCGCAATGTCGTTGACGCAGTGATTGACCAGGTCGGCGCCAATGGTGTGGTGGACGTCCATCTCGAAGGCGATTTTCAGCTTGGTGCCAACGCCGTCCACGCTGGAGACCAGAATCGGGTCTGTCCACTTCGCCTTGTCCACGGCAAACAGGCCGCCAAAGCCGCCAATTTCGCTCAGAACGCTGCGGGTGAACGTCTTGTGGGCGAGATACTTGATCCGTTTTTTGGTGCGATTGGCCCGGTCAATGTCCACACCCGCGTCGGCGTAGGTGACGGCGGTCTTCGAGGGATCATGGGCCACAGGAGTCAGTACGTCTCAGTTAAGTGGGGATTTGCCAAGTGTCGCTCACCGGGCAAGCCGCGATTGTAGCATGGTCGCGGGTGAGCAAATCGGAGTGTCCGGCAAAAGGCGAGTCCCAGAACGGAGGTTGAGTAGCAAATTCGGGCGAAGAATGGCGAACAAGGGAACAGAATTACCCGACGAAATGCGGATGGCGTAACCACCCGACGCCGAGTACGCCGCGAAGTCAGCGAGACCGATGTTGTCTATTGCGCGATGTAGGCCGATACGTAGTAGATCAGCACGCCAAACAGGGCCAGGCCCGAAACCGCGTACGCGGTCAGAACCCAAACGTGACGCCCTTCGTGGCGCGTGGTGGTAACTTGTGAGTTGGTAGTGCCCGAATTCCCAAGGACTCGATTCTGCATGGATCCTCCACGAACAAGGTGGAACCGGACGCGACATGGCGTCCCGGGCTGCCGAAGCAGCCCCAATGCGGCGCATGTTACTACGAGCAGCTGGCGCCCGTCACAGAAAAATTTAGCGGTCTGGGCCACGGCGACGGAATGGACGTCTGATTTACAAGGAGTTACGACCTGGTCCCAGCCGTGCAGGCGCGGCCGCCAGCGGCGTACGTTCCTGCAATAGTTTTCATAATCCGCGCCGAACTTCCCGCGTAACGTCGGTTCTTCATAGAAGACAACAAACAGGTGCACGCCGAGGGCGACCACTGCCACGGCAGCAATCACTTCTGGATTGGCATGTCCGAAAACGACCCACAGACCGATCCACCCGGCGGCGAAACCCAGGTACATCGGGTTCCGCACGTAGCGATAGAACCCGACGACCACGAGCCGCCGTGGCGGAGCGACCGGTGCAGGGGTTCCGCCTCCGGTCCATCCAAAGTCCCAGACGCAGCGTAGAGCGACTGCGAATCCCAGCACCGACGGAATCGCAGCCAGCCATCGCCAGCGCGCCGCTCCAGCGTTTTCAACCCGAAAGCCGAGCCACCCCGGCAGCAGCCAGAACCACAGCGCGAAGAACGCCGCGCCCACGGCCAGCGCCGGCACCACGTTCAACCATCGTTCTTTGCGTCCGACCTCTGGAGCACCCATGGAGTGTTCGTTCGTCATAGGCCTTCCTGTCGGACACATTATGCTCCCGGAGAGGACGCGACGCGGATTGAGTACGCCAACGGTTCAATCGGCTCTGGGTTATCGATGCTTTGGATCATTCTGCGCGAGGATAGTGCGAAATTCGGCAAGTTGCTCGGGCGCCCGACAGCGATTACGGATGGGAAGTCGGACCCGGTACGAAATTCGACGGCCTGACAGCCAGGGTGATCGACATCGGCGTGGTTCAAATCTATTCGGAAAAGTGGAACGAAAGTTCCGATCAGCATTGAGGAATACGGATTTACCATCGACTAAATGGTCTGTGAAATTCAGATGAATTCAAATCGAGCGCCCGGACTCGGTTAAGTCGGAGCGCTCTTCGAGCCAGCCTCTCCCCCCGGAGTTGCTGTTCTCGTCCACTCAGATGCCTGTGGGAGATAGCACAGTTGTTTCTTTTTTGACGAGCGGTCGTGCAGATTCAGACACGACCACGCAGCTGCACCGGTCCCGTGCTGAAGATGAACCTGGCTAAACGCCTGGTTATGCGAGGGATGTAAAACTCAGGGAGATGTTTCTTGGTTTCTGCCGTGATCGTCCTTGGCCTGCCGATTTTCCACGGAAAAATAGATTTGATTAATTCGGTCGACGACTTCCTGCAAAGTCAGGTGTGACATTTAACTCTCCTGATTCTGCGACTTTGGCATGCGACCTCGCGTATCCGCAATACAGTGAAATCCGTAGAGCCTGGTTGATTCCCGCAATTCGACGCCAGCCCGAAAACCGCGGGACGCGACAACAGCATCTAAGTTCCTACCAGCGCCGCAATTCGTCCCAGTGGAAAAAATGCGAAGAATCAGCTTAAGAAGTTGTCCGTATTGCGGGTGTTCCAAAATCTATGCCTCGTCCTGCACCAATCTGTGGCAGATGATGCATCTGCTGTTCTTGCTCCGGCTTGTCAGATGTCATGTCTGCTTCCGCCGACATTACCGGCCCGTTTTCTTACCGGCCGCGGCTAATCCAGTGAGAAGCGCGGCCCAACGTAAAGCCGCTGAAGTGTTGGCTATCACGAATAAAGAGGGGGAGAGGCGTCCCGCCTGACCGATGCCGTCATTTGGCGGAGTCAGGCCGGTTCGTGAGTCGGGGGATTCCCTCGGAATCGCGCAGCCATCTCAAGCGGCAACTGGCGTTGATGCCAGTCTCTCCGCATGTTCTCTCTTGTGGTTCTGTTTTGGGACTTTTCCACTAACACGGATATAAATTCGCCTTTTCTTCGCTTCGAGCCCAGTGTATAATTCGCGCTTCGACACCTTCTACATTTTTCTTGTAACTGAAAAGGAGCCGCACTCTTATGGCTGACGAACGGGGAAAAGCAATCGATTTGGCTCTTGCGCAAATCGAGAAGCAGTTTGGTAAAGGCTCCATCATGCGGCTGGGCTCAAAGGAGATCGTGCCCATCGCCGTGATTCCCACAGGCGCTATTTCTTTCGACGCGGCGCTGGGCGTAGGCGGCTTCCCGCGCGGGCGGGTGGTCGAGATCTTCGGACCGGAGTCTTCCGGCAAGACCACCATCGCGCTGCAAGTCGTGGCGCAGGCACAAAAAACCGGTGGTATGGCGGCCTTTGTGGACGCCGAGCACGCGCTCGATCCTGCGTATGCCAAGAAACTCGGGGTGGATGTCGACAACCTGCTGGTCTCCCAGCCCGACTACGGAGAGCAGGCGCTCGAGATCACCGAGGCGCTGGTGCGCTCCGGCGCCATTGACGTGCTGGTCGTGGATTCGGTGGCGGCACTCGTCCCCAAAGCCGAGCTCGACGGCGAAATGGGCGACAGCCACATGGGGCTGCAGGCACGGCTGATGTCGCAGGCGCTGCGCAAGTTGACCGGAACAGTTTCCAAATCGCGTACCTGTCTCATCTTCATCAACCAGATTCGCGAAAAAATCGGAGTGATGTTCGGGAATCCGGAAACCACCACTGGCGGCCGCGCCCTGAAGTTCTATTCCTCGGTGCGCGTGGATATTCGCCGCATCGCGGCGATTAAAGAGGGTGACGTGATGATCGGCTCACGCACCAAGGTCAAAGTGGTGAAGAACAAAGTGGCTGCGCCCTTCCGCGAAGCCGAGTTCGACATCCTGTACGGCGAAGGCATTTCGCGCGAAGGCGATTTGCTCGATCTGGCCGTAAACAACAATCTGCTGGAGAAATCCGGCGCCTGGTACAGCTATAAGAGCGAGCGCATCGGCCAGGGCCGCGAGAATGCACGCCAGTTCCTGAAAGACAACGCCGAGACCTTTGCCAAGCTGGAAGCTGAAGTGCGCAAGCATCTGGGATTGACCACGGCCGTCGTCCAGCCTCCCGCTGCGACGCAAGCCGCGGTTGCCGGCGCTCCGGGAGCCACCACGGGTGCTCGCGTTACCACTATGCCCAGCGCGGTGCCGGAAGCTGCCAAAGTGCCGGCCGCACGGCGCTAGACAATACCTGTCATCCCGAGCAATCTTTCCGAACGCGAAGCGTGAGGGAGGATTGTCGAGGGACCTTGTGTTATTGCCGGCGCTACCCCGGCCTAGCCACCAGCACAAACGCAAGGTCCCTCGACTTGCTCTCACCGCGCATGCGCGGCTCGAGCGGCGCTCGGGATGACACTCGGTAAAAGAATTGCCATCTCTCAGCCCTGCCGCATAGAATCTTCTTTAACCCTTGCCTGCCTGTTGTCCGTCAGGAAAATTGAGGACTCTTGAAGAAGGTCATCGCCATCTATCCCGGCTCGTTTGATCCGCCGACCAACGGGCACCTGGATTTGATTGAGCGCGGCAGCAAGATTTTTGACGAGCTGATTGTGGCTATCCTGCGTAATCCGGACAAGAACCCGCTGTTCAGTCTGGGGGAGCGCCGTGCCATGCTGGAGGCCTTGACCGCCGGCTTCAAGAATGTCCAGGTGGATGTCTTCGACGGATTGACGGTGGACTACGCGGCGCGGGTCAAGGCCAGCGCGGTGTTGCGCGGAATTCGGGCGCTCAGCGATTATGAATACGAGCTGCAGATGGCCATGATGAACCGCAAACTACAGCCGGACCTGGAAACAGTCTTCATGATGCCGGCCGAACAGTATTCGTACCTGAGCTCACGCCTGGTGCGCGAGGTGGCGAAACTCGGAGGATCGATCCAGGGACTGGTGCCGGAGATGGTGGAACGCCGGCTGCGGGAAAAACTTGATCCGGCGATCAAGCTGCAGGACGCAAGAAAAATGAGAACAGGAAAACGAGCATGACTCCAGTGACGGAAGCGACCCCAGCTCTCAAACTTACAGAACGAATCAACCGCATCGAACCTTCTGCCACCATGGCAGTGGTTGCCGAGGCTGACAAGCTGCGCCAGCAAGGCATTGACGTCGTGGACTTCGGCGCCGGCGAACCGCATTTTTCGACGCCCCAGCACGTGAAGGATGCCGCGATTGCCGCGATCCAGAACAATTTTTCGAAGTACACGGCAGTGGGCGGAACTCTTGAACTGCGCGACGCCATCGTGCGCCGCCACGCGGCTGATTTCCGGTCCGACTATCGACGCGAGGAATCCATGGCTTCGGTTGGCGGCAAGCACGCCCTGTTCAACGCCATTCAAGTGCTGGTTGACCACGGCGATGAAGTCATCCTGCCTGTACCGTACTGGGTGTCGTTCAAGGACATCGTGCGCTACGCGGGTGGCAATTGTGTGCTGTTGCAGGCTGACGAGAGCCAGGGATTCCGGGTGACGGCGGAGATGATCGAGCGCCTGGTGACTCCGCGCACCAAGATGATTATTTTGAATTCGCCGTCAAATCCGTCGGGCGCAGTCATGTCGCCGAAAGATCTGAAGGCAGTCGTGCAACTGGCGGCAGAGCGCGGCATCTGGGTGCTGTCCGATGAGTGCTACGTGTATCTGAACTACACCGGCGAACAGTTCTCGGTGGGGTCGCTGCGGGAGTTCCGCGAGCGCATGCTCATCATCGGTTCGCTCTCAAAAACTTATGCCATGACGGGATGGCGGTTAGGCTACGCTCTGGGGCCGGCGGCGGTGATCGCGGCCATGCAGAAGCTGCAGAGCCAATCCACTTCCAATCCGACGTCCATCGTGCAGAAGGCGGCGGTGGCGGCTTTGAACGGCCCGCAGCAATGCGTGGAAGATATGCGTCTCGAATACATCAAGCTGCGCGACCACGTGGTCAAGGGGTTGCGCTCGATTCCGGGCGTGCAGATGTACGCTGCCCGAGGGCGCATTCTATGCCTATCCTAATATTTCTTCGTTCATCGGGCGCAGCGGAATCAAATCCGCTTCCGATGTTGCCGGCAGGCTGCTGCGCGAAGCGCATGTAGCGACAGTCCCCGGGGAGGGCTTCGGCACCCACGAACACATTCGTGTTTCTTACGCCACAACCGTAACCGAACTCGATCGTGGATTGGAGCGCATGCGCAAGTTCCTCGCCGCCTTGTAGGACAACTGCTGCACAGAAAATGCTCGGGCGTGCGCCTGAGTTGTGGTTCCGCATGCATATCGCGTGAGCGCTCTCTATCCATTTTCGATGCAGCCGGCCTTCGACCCGAGACCATGGGGCACGCTTGATCTTTCGCCGATCTATCCCAATCACAAGTTCGAGGAAAAGATCGGCGAGGCCTGGCTGACCGGCGACGCCGGCAAAGTGGCCAACGGTCCTTTAAGTGGACAGTCCCTGGCTGGTTTGAGTGTGAAGTATGGCCGCGAACTGGTGGGCGAGGCGGCCGCCGATCCCAACCGTTTCCCGCTCCTCCTGAAATTTCTATTTCCTCACGAAAAACTTTCGGTGCAAGTGCATCCGGATGATGAGGCGGCCCGTCGCGTCGGGTTGCCTTGCGGTAAGACCGAATGCTGGTACGTAGCGCATGCCCGGCCCGGCGCGCAGATTGCACTGGGCCTCAAGCCGGGCGTTACCAGGGAGCAATTCGAGCGTTCCATAATCGACAAACGCGCCGAGGAGTTGCTGAATTGGATCAACGTGTACCAGGGAGAAATGATTTACGTGACCGGCGGGACGGTGCACACGCTGGGTCCGGGATCGATCATGCTGGAAACCCAGCAGCAGTCCGACACGACATATCGTCTCTACGATTACGGTCGCCCGCGTGAGTTACATCTGAAGGAAGGGCTGGCCGTCATTAAAGAAAAGACTGGATCGGGGAAAGTGGTTCGCCCCGCGCCTTCGAACTTGAACGGCGGAGCGAATCGTCGCGCGCCATTAATTTCGGCGCCCTACTTCACGGTGGACATGTTTGAGCTCAAAGAACCGCAGTCTTTCAACACCTCCTTCAAAACCGAAGACGGGAGCGGGAAGCGTTCGGTCCAGATTCTGGTGGCGGTAGAAGGCTGCGGCATTGTCGAAGCTCCCGGAGCCAACCCGGTTACACTGGCGCGGGGCGATGCCGTGGTGGTGCCTGCGGCGGTGGGCGAGTTTCAGGTGCGTCCACAGTGGTCGGTGGAGTTTCTAAAGGCATCGGTACCTGGCGCATCTGTGCCGGAGCCCGAAACGAGAATGTAGAAAGATTGCAGATTGAACAAGAGACTTTCAATCTGCAATCTAAAATCTGAAACTCATAAACTGTGTCTAAGACGAGCTTCCATCCCGTGATTCTCGCCGGCGGCCGCGGCACGCGTTTCTGGCCGTTGAGCCGGCAGCGCCGCGCCAAGCAATTGCTCGCGCTCGATGGCAAGCAGACCATGATCCAGCAAACCGTGGCGCGGCTATTGCCGCTGGCCTCTCCGAAGCGTTTCTGGGTCATTACGAACGAGTATTTGCGGCGCGAGATCGGGCGCCAGCTTCCTCGGCTCAGCCGGGAGCAGATTCTGGCCGAACCGGCAGCGCGCAACACGGCGCCAGCCATAGGTTTGGCTGCATTCATTCTGATGAACTCCGCTCCTGATGCGGTGATCGGCCTGTTTCCTTCCGACCACGTTATCGGCGACGAGAAACGGTACCGCGATGTGCTGAAGCATGGGATTGAGATCGCCGCGGCGGGAGAAAATATTGTGGTGCTGGGCATTCGTCCCACACGAGCGGAGACCGGTTACGGCTATATCGAAGCCGGAGCGTCGTTCGAGAGCGATTCGCTGCGCGTGCGGCGCTTCACGGAAAAGCCCGATGCGGCACGCGCCGCCGAGTTCGTGAAAGCAGGGAACTATTTCTGGAACAGCGGCATGTTTCTGTGGAGCGCCCGTACGCTGGCCAATGCGCTGCTCGAACACCTGCCAAAGACGGCAGTGCTGCTGCAACAGATTGCTGCCACGTTCGGTACGCGCAAATTCGCCGCCACTTTTGCCCGGCTTTATCCCAAATGCGAAAACATCAGTGTTGACTACGCTGTGCTCGAACCCCGATCCGGCAAGGGAGAACAGAACTCCAACATCATCTGCCTGCCCGCAGATTTCGGATGGAATGATCTGGGATCGTGGAGCGCGCTGCACGAGCACCATGCAGGCAAGAGCCAGCCCAAAGATAACAATCTGATAGCCGCGGAAGGATGGTTCACACTCAACGCGGGAGGAAATTACATTCACGCTCCGGGCAAATTCGTGGCGGCCCTCGGCGTAAACAATCTTGTGGTGGTGGAGACGGAAGACGCTTTGCTGATTACCACTCGCGACCAGGCCCAGGATGTCGGGAAAGTAGTGAAGTATCTGGACGAGAAGAAGCTGCGAAATCTGGTGTAGCAGTCGTCAGTCTTCAGTCGTCGGTCGTCAGCAGCACCCACCGACGCCGATGCCGTTCTGACGACTGGCTGAAGACCGACGACTGATGACTGACGACTGCTTATGATCAAATTTGGCACCGACGGCTGGCGCGGCCTTATTGCCGACGATTTTACTTTCGGAAATGTTCGTCGTGTCGCGGGTGGGATTGCGGCTTACGTTCTGCGCCATGAAGATCCTGCGCGGGGCGTTGTCGTCGGCTATGACACGCGTTTTCTTTCGCAGCAGACCGCCCGGACCGCGGCTGAGATCATTGCGGGGGCTGGAATTCCGGTACAGATCACCTCAGACTCCACGCCTACGCCTGCGGTTTCGTTTGCCGTGAAAAGCCAGGGTGCTGCCGGCGGAGTGGTCGTCACGTCCAGTCACAATCCGTGGAACTGGAATGGCGTGAAGTTCAAGGCGAAGTTCGGCGGATCGGCGACGCCTGCCATCATGAAGGTGATTGAAGAAGAAGTCAGCGCCGGCTCCATGCCCAAAGGCACGGCGGCTCCGATTAAAGAAGTTGACCTGAAGCCGGCCTACGCGGAAGCCATCAGCCGGTTTGCGGACCTCGATCTTGATCGCCAAAGCGAATTTCCGGTTTGCTGTGGATTCGATGTACGGTTCAGGACGCGGCGTGTTGACGGGAATCTTCGAGAAGCGCGGCATCCAGTACGTCGCCATCCGCCAGGAGTTGAATCCGTTATTTCCCGGGATCAATCCGGAGCCCATCGAGCCGCACATCGAGATGCTGCGTCAGACCGTGCTGAAGGAACACTGCCACGCCGGGCTGGCCGTCGACGGTGATGCTGACCGCATCGGCGCCATTGCTGAAGACGGCAGTTTCGTGGATTCGCACAAGTGCTTCGCCGTCCTGTTGCGCTGGATTCTAGAACGGAAGAAGTGGCCCGGCGATGTCGTGCGCGCCTTCAACACCACCGGCATGGTGGACCGCATCGCGGCAAAGTATGGACGCAAGCTGATCGAGTGTCCTATCGGATTCAAGTACATTGCCGACCTCATGATGGAGCAGGAAATCGTGGTCGGCGGCGAAGAATCCGGCGGAATCGGATACTCCCGCTATCTGCCGGAGCGCGACGGCACTCTGAACTGCCTGTTGCTGGCCAACGTGATGGCAGAGGAGCGCAAGCCCCTGGGGCAACTGGTGGCCGATCTGCAGCGCGAGTACGGGCCGCATTACTATGGACGCCGCGACCTGCACATCACGGAAGAAATGAAGCACGGCGCGATTCAGCGGGCGCAGTCTGACCAGACCAACCATCTTGGACGGTATTCCATCAAAAAGAAGGAAGGGCTCGACGGAATAAAGTTCTTTCTGGACGCGCCCACCAACGGCAACGGAGCCGTGCCCTGGGTTCTGTTTCGGATGTCCGGCACCGAGCCGCTGCTGCGCGTCTATTCCGAAGCGGCGTCGCCCGAGTTGGTGAGCGACATTCTCGCCACCGCCGAGGCCTTTGTCAGAGGCGCTGGTTCGTAAGGACGATCGTCCTGGAAGACGATCACGAAGACCCGGAAGACACGCATAACCATTGGCCTTCCGAGTCTCGCATTTCGTTTTGGGCGATACGATAATTGGGCAGGCAACAATGGTCTCAGCCGCCGCCACCGTCCCGATCCCTGCCGACTCGCCTCAGGCGCGCCGTTACAACCGCATCCGGCGCTGGCTCGGCATTGCTGATTTTGTCCTCGGCCTGGCCCTGATGGTTGTTCTGCTGGTCACCGGATGGAGCGGCGCCCTTCGCGATATCGCCTATGAGGCTACATTCCAGCATTACGGTTTGGCGCTATTTCTTTACGTAACCATGCTCATGGTGGTGGCGAAGGTTCTCGGGCTCGGCCTGGACTACTACAGTTTTCGCCTTGAGCACCGCTACCAGCTGTCCAATATGCGGCTGCGCGCCTGGATTTGGGATGAGAGCAAAGGCTTTCTGGTGGGTCTTGTCCTGGCCGTGATCGTGGCCGAGTTGCTGTACTTCATCATGCGCGAGGCACCGCAGCACTGGTGGCTGGTTGCATGGGCCGCGTTCCTGGGACTATTCGTGCTGTTGGCGCAACTGGCTCCGGTAGTTCTGTTTCCAATTTTCTACAAGTTCGCGCCGCTGGAAAACGAGGAATTGAAAGAGCGGCTGGTGAAGTTGGGTGAGCGTGCGGGAACCCGGGTGCGCGGCGTCTACCAGTGGAAACTTTCCGAAAAGAGCAAGAAAGCCAATGCAGCCCTTACTGGACTGGGCAACACGCGCCGCATCATTCTCGCGGACACGCTGCTGGCGAACTACTCCACCGATGAAATCGAAGCTGTACTGGCGCACGAACTTGGCCACCATGTGCACCGGCACATTTTCAAAAGCATCCTGGTGCAGGCAGGGATCACATTTGTCGGATTCTGGGCGGCTAATTGGGTCTTGCACTACGCGGTGGACCGGCAACACATGTTTGAAACCCTGTCCGACTTTGCCAATCTTCCTCTATTGATGCTGGTCGCCACCACGCTTTCGTTCCTGGTGCTGCCGGTGCTTAATGCCTATTCACGATTCAACGAGCGTCAGGCCGATCGTTACGCTTTCCGTTCCATCCCCACGGTTCAGCCTTTCATTACCGCCATGAACAAACTCGCGGAGCAAAATCTGGCGGAACGTTCTCCGGCGCCATGGGTGGAATGGTTCTTTCATTCGCATCCTTCAATCTCGAGGCGTGTGGCCGCGGCCCGCAACTTCCAATCAGCGAAAATATAAGGCGCTTGACGGCGTTCTCGAGCCGCCGTATCTTGATTTCTGTCACGGCTTGCGCTGTGACTAACATCTTCTTAGGAGGCGCCTATGTCTGTCCTGTTTACGCGGAAGCATGGGTCTGCCTCTGCCTGCTAGTTAGCGTCCCAGAATCCCTGTAGTTGCGGCGTAGACCTTCTTCCATCCATTGCTATCCCTTGGGCTCATTCGCCGCCAATCCGGCGGCCAATGAGTCGGTTGTTACTTCTGAGAGCAGGTCAGGCGGACCGTTCGACGCGGTCCCGGAAGCAAGGAGCTTCTTCCCATGGAAGTTACAGTGCAACTGAGTGATCTGGGGTGGAGTCCGTTTTTCCAGAGTCAATTTGAGGAATTCAACCAGGCCGGACTCATGCCGGCGCGAGTAGTCGAGGAATTCAAGGGTTTCTACCGCGTGAGGTCGGCGGAGGCAGAGTACCTGGCGGAAACCGCGGGCAAGCTTCAATATCAAGCTGCCGGTAGGGAAGACTTTCCTGCGGTAGGAGACTGGGTCGCGATCATCGCGCGTCCGGCAGAGAGCCGGGCACGGATTGAGCATGTGCTCCCGCGCAGAACCAAGCTCGTCCGAAAAGTTGCGGGGCGCGAGTTGACCGAGCAAATTGTCGCCACGAACCTCGACACCGTGTTTGTGGTGAGCGCGCTGAATCGCGAGTTCAATCTGCGGCGCATCGAGCGCTATCTGACTATCGTGTGGGACAGCGGTGCGCGGCCGGTGGTCTTGCTCAATAAAGCGGACCTCTGCCCTGATGCCGCGGCGCGCGCTGCCGAGGTAGAAGGCATTGCTCTGGGAACTCCGGTGCACTTGCTGAGTGCGCTGGAGATGACTGGACTCGAAGCCGTGCGAGCGTATCTGGCACGGGGAAATACGGCGGCGTTTGTGGGCTCGTCCGGTGTCGGCAAGTCCACGATCATCAATCGGATTGCCGATGCGTCTCTTCGCGTGCAACCGGTGCGCGAACACGATGACCGCGGGCAGCACACCACCACGTCGCGCCAGATGATCTTTCTGGGTGCCGAAGGCATGCTGATCGATACGCCGGGAATGCGCGAGCTCCAGCTCCTCGACCATGAGCAGGGCGCTGCGCAGGCGTTTCAGGATATCGGCGTTCTTTCTCAGGGCTGCAGATTTCGGGACTGTGGTCATCAGGGCGAACCGGGATGCGCCATCGAGGCCGCTGTCCGGCAAGGGGAGCTGTCGTTGGAACGGCTGCAGAGCTATCGCAAGTTGCTGGCCGAGCTTCACTTTCAGGAGCGCAAGGTGAATCCCGAAGTAGCGCGGCAGGTCAAGGAAAAGTGGAAGAAGATTCACAAAGCCATGCGCAACCGGCCGGATCATCGGTTCTGACGACGCGGATTCTGAAGACTAGCGGCGTGAAGCGAGGATTTCTTCCACCCGCCGCAAATCTTCTTCGGTGTCCACGCCGATGGTGTCGTAACGGGTCTCGGCCACGTGAATCGGGATTCCGTTTTCCAGGAAGCGCAGCTGTTCGAGGCGCTCGCTGCGTTCGAGGAAAGACTCGGGAAGCGCAACGAAGCGGTCAAGCGCCGGCTTGCGATAAGCGTAGAAGCCCAGGTGCTTGAAATACTTCGATCCGGCGCCATCGCGATCGTAAGGGATGGTTGCGCGGGAGAAATAGAGTGCTCGACCGGGCCGAATCGGTGACCACTTTGACCGCGCTCGGATTGTTAACGTCGGCGGGCGCGGCCGGAGTCATCAGCGTTCCCACCTGGACTGCCGGGTTTTGCATCACCTCAATCAGCCCGGCAATGTGCTCCGCCCGAGTCATGGGCTCATCGCCCTGGACGTTCAGGTAAACGTCGGCCATGACGGATTGCGATATTTCGTGTACCCGTTCGGTGCCGCTGCGGTGCGCGGAGGAGGTCATCTGCGCCTTCCAGCCGTGACGCTGGCAGGCTTTCATGATTTCATCGGAATCAGTGGCGACGATGACGTCGTCGAGCAAGCGCGAGCCGGCGACTGCTTCGTAGACCCGGCCAATCAGCAGTTTCCCGGCAATCTCGCGTAACGCTTTTCGCGGAAGGCGCGTGGAGGCGAGACGGGCGGGGATGACGGCGATGCTTCGCATGGGCGGTGGCTTCCCCATGATATACACCTCGGGCCCCGGGGTGGTGGATGGAAGACGGGCGTCCTCGCCCGTCGAGCACGGGCCAATGCCTGACGGGCGGGACGCCCGTCCTCCACAACCATGTTCACTTCTCAGTGACGACCGGCTGACACTGGTGAAACTACGTTATATACTGGTCAACTCGCGGACCTCTGCCCCCACTGGTACCGCGTCTAGGGTTCGTGTGTACAAGCCCGGGGTTGCCCTTTGGAGCTTCCATTCCCGGTCGCGGCCCCAGGCTATTGCCCGAGATCACCATGGAAGAGTCCTCCCGAGGCCGTCCGGATGGAAAGCCTTCAGACGCTGGCGAAGGTGGTGCGGCACTGCGCACGCCGTCCAAGGGTGACAGCTCTTCTCCCGGGACAGCTCCGCCCTCGGATTCGCCGACGCTGATCGATATTCCCGGCTCCGGCACACCCGTTCCTTCCTCTGATTCTCCGACGATGGTGGATATTCCGGACGTCAATTCCCCGGACTCGCCCACCATGGTGGACATTCCCGGCCCCGATTCTCCCACCATGGTCGAGGGCGCCAGTCCTCTCCCGGGAAAGCCTGCGCCGTGGAAGCCTCGAGCCCAAGCCAGTCCGGCAATGCTCGAACCGGGTCAGCTGCTGGGGCAGCGTTACGAAATCCTGCAAATCCTCGGCGAAGGTGGGATGGGCGCGGTCTACAAGGCCCGGGACGTCGAACTGAATCGCATGGTGGCGCTGAAAGTTATCCGACCCGATCTGGCCACCAACCAGTCCATCATTGACCGCTTCAAGCAGGAACTGCTTCTGGCCACCCAGGTCACCCACAAGAACGTCATCCGGATCTACGACCTGAGCGAAGCCGACGGCATGAAGTTCATCACCATGGAGTTCGTCGAGGGTGAGGACTTGCGCGGCCTGATGCAGAAGAAGGGAAGAACTTGCTCCCGAGGAAGCGGTCGAAATCATGCAGCAAACCTGCCGCGCGCTGGAAGCCGCGCACAGCGCAGGCATCATCCATCGCGACCTGAAGCCGCAGAACATCATGCGCGACAAGAGCGGCCGGGTCCTGGTGATGGATTTCGGCCTGGCCCGCACCCTCGAAGGCGACGGCATGACCCAGACCGGCGCCCTGGTCGGCACCATGGACTACATGTCGCCGGAGCAGGCCCTGGGCAAGGATCTCGACCAGCGTTCCGACGTGTTCGCGCTGGGGCTGATCTTTTATGAATTGCTGACCGGCAAGATGCCGTACAAGGCCGACAGCGTCGTGGCCAGCCTGCTCAAGCGCACCCAGGAAAGGGCCGCCCCGGTATCGAGCCACGATGCCTCCATACCGCGGCCGCTCAGCAATATCGTCAGCAAGTGCATGGAGCCCGACCTGAACCTGCGTTACCAGAGTTCGGCACAAATTCTCGCCGATCTGGACGCCTGGCAGGGCGGCCGCGCGGCCGCAACGTTGCATTTCCCCAGCGGTGTCAGGCCTTGGGGACGAAGCTATCCCTGGCACTGGTTCGGGGCGCAGCGGCCGCGCTGGTCCTCGCGATCGTCGGTTTCCTGTTTCGGGAGCTGTTATTCGCCCGAGCACGAAGGCCCCATCCGGGCCGGTGGTTTCTCTGGCGATTCTGCCGTTTCGCAACGCCTCCGGCGATCCCAGCCTGGATTGGCTCGGGCCGAGCGTGGCTGAGATGCTGAGCACGGATGTCGGGCAGTCGGCGCAACTGCGCACGGTCAGCCCCAACGTGCTGCACCAGATTTTGACCGACCTGCGGGTTGCACCGGCCACCGTGCTCGATCCGACAGCCATTCGCCGGGTGGCTGATTTCAGCAACGCGGACCGCGTGGTGTGGGGACAGTACGCCAGATTCGGCGACCAGATCCGCATTGATGCCACGCTGCAGGACATCAAGAACGATCGCACGATTCCGCTGAAGATCGATGTCCCGAATGAAAAAGAGATTCCCGGCGCCATCGATCGGCTGGCCGAGTCCATCCGTCAGAAACTTGCGTTGCCCGAGGATGTGCTCAAGGAATTGAAGGCCAGTTCCTTCCAGCCGGTTTCACAATCGGTGGACGCGTTGCGCGCCTACAACCTGGGAATCGGGTTGCAGAGAGACGGGAAGAATCTCGAAGCGCAGAAGCAGTTCGAAATGGCGACCGCTGCAGATCCCTCGTTCGCCCTGGCTTTTTCCCGGCTGGCGCAGACCTACGGCAGTCTGGGTTACGACGACAAAGCGGAGCAGTCAGCCCAAAAAGCGGTGACCCTGAGCCAGGACCTGCCGGAGGCGGAAAAGTATTTGATCTCCGCGGTGCGTTCGCAGGTGACCAAGAACTATCCCGAGGCGATCAAGGCGTATGAAAACCTGGCCAAGGCTTCGCCCGGCAACTCCGAGGTGCAGGCGACGCTGGCGAGGCTCTATGAAGACGACGGAGATTTTGCCAAGGCCAGCGAATATAACCAGAAGATTCTGGCCGCCAATCCCAACGACATCACCGCAAACTTGGAGATGGGGCGTCTTGCCATCTATAGCGGCAAGGCCCAAGCCAGCCTCGATCCGCTGAACCGCGCCCTGACCCTCTCCGTTCAGCTGGATAATCTAGAGCAGAAGGCCGCCACCCTGCACTACATGGGAGGGGCATATCGGATGCTGAGCAAGCCCGAAGATGCGCTGCGCAACTACCAAGAAGCTCTGGCTATCCGGCGCCAGCTCGGGCAGAAGCGCGGCGTCGCATCCAGCCTCAATGAGATCGCCAGAACCCAGGTCCTGCTGGGCAAGACCAAAGAAGCCCTGGCCAACTTCCAGGAGGCTCTGCAAATCCGGCGCAGCATCGGGGACAAGACGGGCCTCGGCGATACTCTGATTGATCTGGGGAACCTGCTGAATGACAGCGGGGACCATGACCAGGGATTGAAAATGTACAAAGAGGCGCTGCAGATCGAGCGAGATGTGAGCGACGAAGGCATGCAGGCCATCTGCCTGAACAACATCGGCGCGGCCTACTTTGCAAAAGGGCAATACGAAGACGCCCGCACCTACTATGAGCAGGCGCTGCAACTTCGCGAAAAATCGAAGGTCCCGGGCGACATCGTGGAAAGCGTCCACAACCTCGCTGAGAATTCGGCCCGGATGGGGCAGTACGACCAGGCCATCGCGCAGTACATGCGTGCCCTGGAGTTGCACCGCAGCATGAATGATACGCGCGGGGCCGCCGAGGATTCCTATACGCTGGGCATGGTGTTTGATTACCAGGGAAGGTTCGGTGCCGCGATCAACGCCAAGCAGGACGCCCTCAAAACGTTTCAGGATCTGAAAGACAGAACGTTCTGGATGGCCGATATCCAGGGCGGCTATGCCCAGTCGCTCGTCCTCGCCGGCCGTAGCGATGAGGCGACGCCTTACCTGAATGATTCTCTCAGCCTGGCGCGCGAATTAAAAAATGACGGCCTGGTGTCGCAGACTCTCGTATCTCAGGGCGACGTGGCTTATTACCGGGGCGATACGAAAGCCGCGCGCGTTATCTATGAGCAGGCCCTGCAAGCCGCCGCTCGCAGCAAAGAGCCGGCACGGATCCTGGCGGCGAAGGCCGCCCTGGCACAAATTGCCGCGCGGGAAGGGTCTCCGCAGCAAGCTATAAGCAGCTTGCGCCAGCTTGTGCAGGAGGCAGATGAGCAGGGCCTGCTGAACATCTCCCTGCAGTGCTCGATTGATATGGCCGAGGCCATGATCCGCAGCCAGGGACAACACGCGCGCGCAGCAGGAATTGGGGCGAGCCCTGCTGCGGGCCGATAAGGTCGGCCTGAAGCCGCTGAGCGCCAAAGCACATTTCCTGCTGGCGAACTCTCTTCACGAGTCGGGCAATCAGGCCGAAGCCCAGCAGGAGTACCGCAACACCCTTCAGTTGCTGGACAGCATGCGCAAGGAACCCGGCGCGGATAAGATACTGCAGCGCTCTGATTTCAAGGCTATGTACGACGAAGCGACCCGGGGTGCGCAAGCCGCTAAGAACTGAAGCCACAAGCAGACAATTGCCGGCCTTGCAGGGGCTGAGCCGAAAAAGAAAGGGTGCAGGCCGCAGCCTGCACCCTTTTCCAGTCAACGCTACAGATCAGTGGTACTTGAACGTCGCTGGGGCATCAAATGCGCCGGTGTCAAATTGCAGCACCACGCTGACTTTACAGCCCGATGGACCTTTCTTTTTGGAAGTGTCCCATACGAAAGTGTATTCGCCAGCTCCGATGATCTTACTCAAATTGAGGAAAACCCCGGGAAGCGGGTCCTCTCCAGTGAAGGCCGCACAACCGCTGATCGCAGTTGACGACAGGTGCACCCAAGGCTTACCCAAGCCAGCACAATCTCCGGTAGGGTTAACGACTTTGCACAGTTTGAGATTCGGGACCCCATTGTTAGAGCTGTCGTGGGTGTCCCAGCTGAGAGGTACCGGGAGCGGCGGGAAGATGGTGTTCACCTTGGGGTTATTGACCACGGGGAACTCAAATCCGAAGAAAGTCGAGACGGTAGCCCCAGTGGCCACGTTCGGAACAGTGGGGTCGAAAGCGGCCACGAAACAGGAGTGCCCACCTTTGCCGCTGCCTGTTATGGGATCGACCGGGGACCCGGTATAGGAGGTGGTGATGTTGAGATTGAAGCCACTCGTGGGACATGCAACGTCGGCCTGCCCCAAGAACGCCGCACCGCCGATCCCGTCCGGGTGACTATTCGGATCAATGTTGAAGTCGAGCGTGGCCGAATAAAGGAAGGTGCCACAATCAGCGCCCAAGCAGTCACGCTCGATCTCGACACAAACAGGGTTCTCCACACTGAAATCTTTGTAGGGAACGCAGCTCAGGGTCGAGAAGTTGGTCGGATGGAAATCGTTGCTGGCCACTGGTATGGGGGTGATCGTCATGGTGTCGCCGGGAGCACTGTTCACGGGCGTGATTCGGTAGTCGTCAACGTTGCCGGTGCCAAATGAGAATATTGTTGTTTGGCCCGCCGTCAGAGGCTTATTCTCTCCGATCGCCACGACGGTAATAGGCGTATTCTCCAAAGCAAACCAGGTGCTGGAGCCAGCCGCTAGCGGCGTGGTGAACAAGACCTTCCCGGTCGACTGATCCGAACTGATCCCGACAAAAGTGTTCGTCGGGCCTTGATAATCGCCGGGGTCAGGGCCGCCCGAGGGCCCGTCGCCGTCGAAAGCGAACGCCCCGGATCCGTTCAGAACGATCGCACCCACCGTCGCAGTCGAATTGTTTACGACTCCGACCAGTATGTCCTCCGAATGATCGTAGGGGTTGCCATTGGCAGTCCCATCCCCCGAGAGTTGCGCCGTGAGGTGGCCCGACGATCCACCTATGGTGATCGTTACGCCACAACCGGTCGCGAACTCAAAAGATGGGCACTGCGCCCAGACCGGCGCGGCCATCAGCATGAGCAGAGTCGCACAGAAGATTGCAAAGGCCAGTTTTTTCATCGCGGCCAGCGCAGTAGCTGGCATCAGAAGTTTTTTCATGGGGAGTTCTCTCTTTTCTTGTGTCAGAGTACGAAGATTTGCGGTCATGGCGCACGCCCTCCCGGGAATTTCCGCCTGGACTCGAAACACTGGACTCGAAACAAAAAACTCGAAACAAAATGGGATCAGGGAGGGGGGGCCTGAGATCGGCAAAGCCCTAGCGCGAATCGAACCGGGCTTGCACTGAAGCGCCGGGCCAAACGTCCGGTCGTCTGAAACCCTGGCAGCCGCAGCGAAAGAATTCTGCCCTCGAATCGCCCGCCTGTCAACGGAATTAAGCTGTGAACCGGTGTATAGCTTGGCGATGAACGTGGCTTGCTCTCCCATGCAATTTCTTGCACAGTCGATTGCGCCAAATGCCGCTCTGGGCATGCCATTTCGCCCCTGCAAGCACCCGCGACAGTGACCCCTGGGCGCAGCCAGATGCAAGAAACTGCTGCGCCGTGGATCAAAGCTTTCCACAGCCGGCTCCCCGGAGTCATGTACGCCGGCGGGTGGATGGACGCTGGGGTGAGCGCAGGGCGTCAACGTGTGGCTTTTGCCCACGCCGCAGCCCATATCCAGGTCGGTCTCCTGGCGAAGGATCCGTCCTTTGCTCTTCGTCGCGGGCAGACTTTCGCCCCCGGTGCTTTCCCGCTCTGGGCAGCGGCTCCGTGAAGCCCGGTGCCATAGAATGGCTTAAAGACTTGGCTTTGCTCAACCTCGAGAAATAATCATTCTATTGAAATTAAAAGGCTTCTTGGCTTTGTTTCGTAATACTGCTATGTGTTGGCGGGAGGCGGCTCCCCCTTCCTGCGCGCCTGCACCCTCTCCAACTCGGCGATCGCATGGTTGAGTTGCCGATTGATCATGGCTTCATATCGCAACAACTTGTCGAGTTCTTCCTTCTCCGGCAAGAAGAGATGATCCGTCATGGCGTCGATTTCCGGGTCGCTCGATGGGACAGATTCCGGGTCTGCTAGTTCGTCTGCTCTTGATTGCCGAAGGTCGTAGCTGTGCCTGGCAAGAGCGAGCGAAATCTGCCCGCTTTCAAAGCGTATCAGGCGACGAAGCCGCCAAGACCACACTACGATCTTTTCCGCCCAGAGTTCTTCGAGCCAGCCGACCGGGGAATAGTGTTCCTGAACGCCGGCACAGAAGTCAGTCGTATTCCTGCTTAGCTCTCATTTCCGTCTCGTCCCTGAATCAGCAACCATTTGGAAAAGAACCCGTGGCGCGTGGCATTCCTCGAAACTCGTGTCTTCCCGCTTCGCGTTCTTGGCCCGGTGGATTTCAGGGCATTGCGCCGGTTGGCTTCGATCTTTCGTGCCGATGAGGTAGTCTTCCTGTTCGTACCCGCAGCAACTTCTGGCCTCTCCGAAATACCTGAGCGTTCGGCCTGAGACTCGTGCTGCCGGCCGTGGACTTGCTTATCATCCTTCACCGTTGCCTCCAGTTCCACTCTGCGTCGAGCGCCTTTCAACCGGGCCGAGCCGATCGCGGTGTTCCTCCAGGTTGGAGATGTTTTCTCGTTTCTGACTGACGCCAGTGTGGTCACGAAACACCGTTCTTATCGCTGAGGGGGCGGGGGTCGTTTCCCGCAGATGCCGCTGCTGTTTCAGAAGCGCGGCCGTCAAGCGCCTCAGTCCCACAACGAAGACATGAGGGAACTTCTTTGATCGAATGCTCCACGAGCACACTCCCTCGCCCATTCGAAAAATACATTCCAACAAGGTCTCAAGTTCAAGGCAATGTGCAGGGTCTAGCGGCGGAACCTGCTCACGTGCAACGAACGCGAGGTCTTCAGGGAACGCATTGTGACTTCGACCAACAACACTAGCTGTGACGAAGAGGATCCTCGGCTCGTCTCGAGCAGAAGTTAAGATCGCCTCCCGAAATCGCAGTAGCGAGGTTATTTGAGACGCGGCCGTTTCGAGCAAGACACCAACGTCGCTGTATCGCTTGGTAGTCTGATTCGGCCGCCCAATCCGCTTTAGCTCGCGAAGAACAGTACGATTCACCTGACGTAAACTACCGGTCGTTCGTGTGAGTTGCTGTTTTTGCCGCTCTGTAACGTAGACCCGCTCGTCATGTGTGGCTACCATTGGTGTGTCTGTGGCGAACATTCCTGCAGCCGCAGGGAACCGACGATTGGAACAGAGCATGTCGTACAGGCTCTACCCAAGGGCTTGGGAACGCTCCTCCGGAGACACGGAAGGGTTCTCTGCGAACTGCCAAAAAACTCAAGGTCCGCTGCGCCGGGGCCCTTTCCAGTTTTACCGAAAGCTGACCGCGGACGGTGTGTCTTGATAGTTGGATGCGAGAAGACGGGGAAAAGCGAGTCAGGGAAAAACACGCAAAGGTACGTTACTAAAAGCTATGGTAAGCCGAGCCCGAGTGCACGACCAAGAAACAAAACCTATCCTCACCACCCTCAAGCACTTACATTCATAGAACGCGCTTGCGGTCATTACACTCCCGAGTGGTCGCTAGCCTTGATCGGAAACGCCTCGGGGCAGAGTGTTGGGGTGGAGCAGATTCTCGATCCGAGGCGTTTTCGATAAGGAGACTAGAAGGAAGCCGCTGGCGTTTGCGGCGGACGCGGTGAGCTATGGGATTTGAATCGACTTTGGGTTGGAAGCTGTTGTATTGAGAGGAGTTGCGTGAGGAGCCCGTTATTGATGCTCATCGATATACTGCTGACATCACTATCCATGTTCACTCCATCGTAACGCGCCACGGCCAGTCCTTCAAGACTCCACCGGCGTATCAGACTTGTACACGCGAAGCGTCCG
>CAVRZO010000021.1:0-78451 GCA_963725615.1 Terriglobia bacterium
ACTGCGTTCCACTTCCTAGCTCTAATTGACTGCTGCGCTGGGACTTAGCTATGGCATCTCCCTTGCAGCCATACCTTATGGGGGCGGTGCTGTGAAGATTTCGGTTCGGAGTGTCATTCTGGCGTTGGCCGGAGTACTGGTGTGCAGCGCTTGTGGCGGAGGCAGCATGTCGCCTGCTCCGGCGCGTACATCTTCGACCACTTCGACCGGATCGGATCCCATGACGGTTTCATTCTCGACCCACGCCGGATATTCCTGCACAACCATCTCCGGCACTGATTTCTGTCCTGGCGAAGAGTTCGACAAATTGGCAGTTATTCCGGGCAAAAGCGGCGGCATTACGATTACGCGGATCACATTCCTGTACACCGTCGGCGATCCGATGTTGAATGCCGAAAACTTTCCGCCCGGGCCCCAGCCGCAGGTGGCGTTGCCGTGTACGACTCCGCCCTCCATCAGCATTGGACCGCCAGGCAACGCCGCGTTCAGCTTGAATTTGAAGTCGGGCGGCAGCGCGAACTATCCTGGGGATACGAACCCTGCGTTCAACGATAGCGGGCCAATTGCCATACACTTGAGCAGTGCGACCGAAGTGTATTACGGCTACGGAAATCCTTTGGACACGGTGAATCCACCGAATTACGGCTGCTGGTATGGCGAGAATGATGGCGCCGTTCAGGGCAAGCTCAACATTCAGTACATCACTCCCTAAATTTACCCGCAGGACGGGCCTGTGTGGTCGCCCTGGTGTGGTCGCGATCAGACTCCTGAACTTGATGGCTTCTTCCACGATTCGGCCGGCAAACGAATGCTATTTGTTTCCCACTCGAAGCCGGCAAATTACTCTTTTCCGGACACTTACCGTCACAAGTTGCAGGTTTGTGAACAATAGGGATTTCATCTGCTCAGGAACTGGCATTTGTTTTCCCTCGAACGGTAGGGTCGTGCACTAACAAATCCTTTTTTGTGCAAATCTCTTCACATTTTTTCCCCTTGGGGTAGTCCGCTTCGATGATTCCACGATGTTCCGGCTTTGGCAGGTGGCGTGCACTATAGATGATCTCCAACGCTCTTTTTCCTCCCCCCGAGCTTGAAATCACAGATCCATTGAGGAGCACTTGAAAGACGCCAACGTCAGTGTGGTTCGCCATCGTCATCGCCGGCCCAGCCGAACGAGCGCTGCGACCAAGTTCCTGGTGGCGCTGCTGTTTGCGGCGACGGCAGCTACAACCTGGCAGTTTGCCCGGCAACAGTCGGCTTCGAGCATGTCGTATGTGCGTCCGGAACTTAAAGCGATCAAGTTGAACGAAGCTGATCCGTCGGCATCGGCAGGTCGCGCATATTCCTCGTTCTTAGACTCTCGTCCCGGCCGCCCAGTGTATCTGCATTCGGTGATTCCTGGCGGAGTCGCGAGTGCCGAAGAGTTGCGGCAGGCCATGGAGCATGATTCAGTGGTGGCACAACAGTTCGCGGGATTTGATTTTCAGCGGGCCCACCTGGTGCAGGTTTCCGAGAAGCAGTCGATGCATGTTGCCTATCGCATGGGGCAGAAGGTGTACTGGACACGAAAAAAGGTGACGCTGCATCCCGGGGAAACTCTCATCAGTGATGGAAAAATTGTGGCGCGCACCCGGTGTGGAAATCGGATCGCCATGACCCCGCTGGGTCCGCCGGCGTTAACAGAACCTGCAGACGCAGATCTCAACCAGCCTCTTTTCGCTAATGACATGGTAACGCCCCCAGTCGATCCTCAGCCCGAAGCCTACGCAGCAGTCATTCCGATGGCTGCGCCCATCGGCGCGAATGCGCTGCGGGCCACCAAACGGAAAGGTCTGCTTCCATTCTTTGTCCTGCCGTTTTTTGGCGCGGCCGGCACTGGCGGTGGTTCCTCGCACACGCCACTGGCGGTCACGCCTGAACCCGGAACTCTGTTGCTGTTCTCCAGCGGATTGGCTGGTGTGTTCTGGAGGTTGCGCAAGTCGGGGCGTAAACAATAGATGCAAAGTCTCGGCTGGTCCAGGCCCAGTTTTCTCAAACACGGTTTCCCCAAACACGGAGCTCTGCTTTACGTTCAAGCTGGCATTCTTCTTCTGTTAGCCACGTGGCTGTACGGTCCATTCGCCCTTCGGATGGCAAGTCAGTGGTGGCAGGACCCGAACTACACCCACGGTTTCTTTGTGCCGGTATTCTCGCTGTTCTTGCTTTGGGAGCGGCGTGCGAAACTGGCGACGCTTCGAATCGAGCCAGCCTGGTCAGGTCTCGTCATTCTCCTTTTTGCCCTGATGACGCTGGTAGTGGGCACGATCAAATCTGGATTTTTCCTCTATCGCGTGTCGGTCCTGCTTTTTATCGCCGGACTCGTAGTCTTTCTTGCGGGATGGAAACATCTGGCGGCGATTTCGTTTCCGCTGGCATTCCTGGTCTTGATGATCCCCTCTTCCACATTGATGGAGCAGATTACCTTTCCGCTGCAGATCATCGCGTCCAAGATCGCGAGTTTTCTGCTCATGCTGGCGGGAGTCCCCACGGTCCGGGAAGGCAACATCATTCTCTTACCTAGCGCGCAGCTGGAGGTGGCGGAAGCCTGCAGCGGGATCCGATCGCTGTTCTCGCTGCTTACACTGACCATTGTTTACGGGTATATGGCGGAAACAAGAATTAGCGTACGGGTTCTGCTGGCGTTGATCGCAGTTCCAATCTCAGTTTTCGCGAATGCTCTGCGAATCGCTTTCACCGGTCTGATGGTGGAAGGCTGGGGTGTGGAGCGGGCGGAGGGGACGATCCACGCGCTTTCGGGATGGCTGGTCTTCGTCGCCTGCCTGGCGCTGATTTTCGTGCTTCACCGGCTGATCCAAATTCTTTGGCTGAGCCCGAGCGAAGGCGCAGTGCGGGAGGAGTACGCGTGATCTCGAGAAATGCGCGCCTCGCGATTGTCACGCTGCTTCTGGCCGGAACGGCGCTGTTCCTGCGAGCTCTCGATCGCAAGCAGTCTGTTTTGCCGCGAACCGCGCTGGCATCGTTCCCGCTTGAGTTGAAGAGTTGGGCAGGGACGGACATTCCAATTCCCGATGAAACTTTGAAGAGTCTCGGCAAGGGCGAGTTCCTGCAGCGGACGTACAAGGACCCGGTCAGCGGTGGAGCTTACGTTGATCTGTACGTCGCATACATTCCGGATCAGCACGCATTGTTCCGCCATTTGCCGCAAGTCTGTCTGGAAGGTGCGGGCTGGTCGCCGGTGGAGTCGGGCACGACCACGCTGGCGTTTCCCGGGGATGCTCCTTTTCCCGCCAATCGTTACGTGATTGCCAAAGGAGACGATCGTCAACTCGTCGTGTTCTGGTACTCGGTCCGCGGTCGTCGTGTGGCCACCCAGGACTGGAGGAATGCTTACCTTGCGCTCGATTCGCTTCGCCTGAGCCGAACCGACAACGCTCTGATTCGAATGAACACCGAATTGCGGCCCGGAGAAAAACCGGAGGACGCTGAGCGTCGGCTGCTCTCGTTTGCGGGGTTGGTCAATCCGCTGCTGAAAAACTACATTCCGCTTTGATGGCTTGATCACCAAGCCGCCCATAGTCCAACGCCTTTGTGGTCATGATTTTTGAACGGACTATCTAGTCTTGGGCTTGGCGGTTTCGACGATTCCGCTGCCTTCACGAATGGTGAGTATCTGGTTGGCTTTCACCTGCGTGAAGCGTTCGATCTTCTGCGTAGTCGGCCACTTGACCTCGATGACATCCACGGTCTGGGCCTTCCCCAAGCCGAAGTGCAGGCGCAGGTCAGACTGTGACATGACGCTCGTGCCGCTGTGAACTTCATCCATTTGCGTGTGATTGCCGGTGACCACGCGCACTCGGGCGCCGATGGCGGTGCGATTGCACTTGGTGCCGATCAGCTTCATCTTGATCCAGTTTTGGAGATTACTGCGGTCGTTGCGCAGCAGTGAGGGCAGGTCGTTCATATTCAGAATGAGAGCATCAACATCGCCGTCGTTGTCGTAGTCTCCGAAGGCGGCGCCCCGACTTGAGAAGCGCTCACTGATACCGGGCCCCGCCTCGGATGAGACGTCTTTAAATTTTCCATTGCCCAGGTTCTTGTAGAGAAGCCGCGGGTTCTTGAAGGTCTGACCGATGTCGCGGCTTTCGATCTCCGGATAAACGTGTCCGTTGACCTGCATGAGGTCGGTCCAGCCGTCGTTGTCGTAGTCGAGAAAGCCGCAGCCCCAAGCGACGTAGCGGTTGTTGATTCCGATGCCCGATGAAAACGTGACGTCGGTAAAAGTTCCGTCGCCGTTGTTGTGATAGAGGTTGCAGGTGTCGTCGGCGAAGTTGGTTTTGAAAATGTCCAGCCAGCCGTCGCAATCATAGTCACCGACCGCCACACCCATGCCGGCCTGCTCGTGGCCATTCTCGCTATAGGCGCACCCGGCGATGACCGCGATATCGGTGAACGTTCCATCGTGATTGTTGTGGAACAAGATGCTGGGTTCCGAATCCACGGCCACATAAATATCCGGCCAGCCGTCGTTGTCGAAATCATACGAGACCGCGGTAATGGAGTAGCGCGGGCCAGGCTTGAGGATGCCTGACTTCTCGGACACGTCGGTAAACGTTCCATCGCCGTTGTTGTGATAGAGAACGTTAGTGTCGGCAGGGAGGCCGCGCGGACCGCACATCACCGGGATACCCTTCCACTGGCAGGTAAGAGGATCGTCAGGCGCAGGCGCTTTTGCCGGATCGAGTTTGATGTAGTTGCAGACGAAGAGATCGAGGTTCCCGTCGCGATCATAGTCGAGCCAGGTGCAGCCGGCTCCCCAGCGGAATTGTTCGTCGTAGACTCCGGCCTTGCGAGTGACGTCTGTGAAAGTGCCGTCTCCGTTGTTGTGAAACAGGATGTTGTGTCCCCAGAAGCAGCAGAACAGGTCGTCCCAACCGTCGTTGTTGTAGTCGCCCACGCAGACGCCAGTCTGCCAGCCGGTGCGTCCAAGGCCGGATTTTTCAGTGACGTCGGTGAAAGTTCCGTCGCGATTATTTTTGTAGAGATGCGAGGTGGGGGCCTTGCCGGGCGGCCAGTTGGCATCGAGGTGCGTGCCGTTGGTTAGATAAATGTCCAGCCATCCGTCGTGGTCGTAATCGAAAAAGGCCAGCCCGCTGCCTTTGGCTTCGATGATGTAGCGCTTGTGATCGGCCGCGCCCCAGACATTGGGAACGTTCAGACCGGCTTCTTTGGACACGTCTACGAATGTCACTGGGGACGTGGGCGCGGGATTTGCTGCGGTGGTTTGGAGGGCTGCTGAGCTTTTCCATTTCCACAGTGGAGTGGTGAGCGCGTCCATCAGCGTGCTGCCGAGAACGATCAGGGAAGAGCCCAGGAAATGGCGTCTTGGAAGATTCATAGAGAACAGTCGTCAGTCTTCGGTCGTCAGTCGTCAGGCTTCAGTCGTCAGCGACCACGGTCACGTCCAGGAAGCTCGTTTAACAAGGTTGTCATCCCGACCGCAGCGAAGCGGAGTGGAGGGACCTTGTGTTTCAGAGATCTGAACCGGCCTTGTCGGCCCCCCCACCCTGTCTTTCCCAAAAAACGGGAAAGACGAGGATGGGGCACCCATTGTTCTTTTGGCCTTCGTCATTTGCTGGGCACCTTGGGGAACTTACGCGGCACGATGCCTGTGCCCTCCTTGATGGCAATAATTTGATCAATGGGGACATTCGCCAGACGGTCAACTTGTCCGCTGGGCCAGGTGATCTCGAGAGAATCTATTTTGGTGCGCTTACCCAGGCCGAATTGGATTCGCGGGTCGTTGGCCGACATATAACTCATGCCTCCCTTTGCTTGCTCCACATGCACGAAGCCTTCGGACGTCAGCTTCAGGGAAGCGCCGATGCCGTCGCGATTGGAGCGGGTTCCGATCAGCAGGACTTCCAGCCAGTGATTGGCGCTTCCGCCGTCGTTGCGCAGAACTGAGGGATAGTCGCCACGGTTATTGGTGGCGATGTCGATGTCGCCATCGTTGTCGAAGTCGGCAGTTGCCAGGCCCCGCCCGGCGACGGGACGCATGAAGTCAGGGCCCAATGATCCCGACATTTTTTCGAACTGTCCCTTGCCCAGGTTGCGGAACATCAGCAGCGGTTCCTTGTACGTCACTTCGTTATGGTAAAGCTGAATATTATCCAGCATGGCGCCGTTCAATTGCAGAATGTCGGGCCAGCCGTCGTTATCGTAGTCCAGAAATTTCATGGCCACGCCGCTCAGCAGGACGGCCTTGTTTCCGATGCCGGAGCGAAACGTTTCGTCATTGAAGGTGCCGTCGTGGTTGTTGTGGTAGAGGCGATTCAGTTCGTGATCGAGATGTGTAACGTAAACATCCTGCCAGCCATCGCCATCCACGTCGGCGGCATCAATGCCCATGCCTGCTTCGTAGCGTCCGTCCTCGCTGGCGGCCATGCCGGAGACGAATGATACGTCCTCAAAAGTTCCGTTGCGCTTGTTGATGAACAGAAAATTCGGCCAGGTGTCATTGGCGATGGCGATGTCGGTCCAACCGTCGTTGTTGAAGTCGGCCAGGACCACACCCATGCCCTTCGACTCAGGCTTGCCAACGCCGGACGCGTCGCTCACGTCGGTGAACGTTCCGTCATGATTGTTGTGGTAGAGCTTGGTCTTCTGTCCTCTGTAGTTGTTGGGATGACAGTAGGAGCGGTAACCAGGCCGGCGTTCGCCGCACCACTGGTTGGTCTTCGGGGTCCAGTCGATGTAGTTGGTCACCAGCAGGTCGAGCCATCCGTCTTTGTCGTAGTCGAACCATCCTGCGCTGGCGGACCATCCACCTTTGTCCGCCACTCCCGCCTTGGCGGTCACGTCGGTGAAAGTTCCGTCGCCGTTGTTGTGATAAAGGATCGCGCTGCCGTAGCCAGTTACGTAGAGATCGGGATACCCGTCGTTGTCGAAATCTCCGACGGCGACACCCTGACCGTAATGGCCCTGACCTCCGACGCCGGCCTTTTCGGTGACGTCAGAGAAAGTTCCGTCACCGTTGTTGTGATAGAGCGCGCTGCGCAAGGGTTGCGGCGGCGTGTAAATGTCGGTGGCGGCCGATTGGACGAAGTACAGGTCCATAAGGCCGTCCTGGTCGTAGTCGAGCCAGGCGACGCCGGTGCCCATGGTTTCAAGATAATATTTTTCGTCTGTGGCGGTTGCATCCTGAAGAAAAGTGATTCCGGCGGCTTGTCGAATGTCGGTGTAACGCACGGGCACGCGGTCATCTTGAGTTTTCGGAGGCTGTTCTGCGAAGGCCACCATGGCGGCAGCCGTTCCTATGAGCACGCCGAGCGCGAGAATTACGTCAGGTCGCGTACGCGTGTTGGATTTCTTCCGCATTCTGGCTTTTGTTGTTCGTTTGTCTCAGAGAGTCCGGTCAGCCAGTGATAACGCCAGCTGAAGCAACTGCTGCCGGGCGGCCATGGACATGGGTTCCTGGGCGGAAGAAGGTTTCGCCGGGGCGCGGGACAGGACCTCTTCAATGCGATTCACATCCAGGCCACCGGCGTTGCTGCCTTTGAAACGATCGAGTACTTCGCGGGCCTTGGCTATTTGTCCGGTTTGAAAATAAAACACACCGAGCGTGGAGTAGCTTCCCGGCCATTCGGGTAACAACTCCACAGCCCGCTCCAGGCGTTCGGCGGCTTGCGCCGTGTTGCCTTCGAGCGCCGAAACAATTCCCAGCCCCCATTGGATTTTCCCGGAGCTGGGAATTCGCGCCAGGCCTTTCTGCAAAGTCTGCTCCGCGCCGCTGAGGTCCTGGCCGCGAAGTTGGACAAGAGTCAGAGAAAGATATGACTGGTCATTATCGGGATTGCGGTTGATGGCGTCGCGAAAAATCTCCTCCGCTTTAGAAGTGTTGCCGAGGTGAGCGTAGATGTCTCCGAGCAACGCGAGAAACGCGGCATCCTGCTGGCCCCCGGGCGAAACCTTCAAAGCAGCTTCGAGAGCCTGGTCGTAAAGGCCTTTGCGGAAGTAAGCATCGGCCAGATCGAATTTCACATCGTCGGAGTCGGGGCTGGCTTGCAGCGCGGTTTGAAAGTGCAGGATGGCGTCATCATATAAATGATAACGGGCGAGCAGCACACCCACGCCGGTCTGGATGCGGTAGTCCCCCGTGCTCACCTGATCAAGTCGTGCGATCGTGCTTCGCGCATCGTCCCGCTTCCCGAGTTTCAGATAAGTCTCCGCCAGCAGGTAGAGATCTTGTGGGCGGTCAGGATGCTTCTTGACCTGTTCCAATAACTCGCGTTCATCGAGTTGAGTGCGGGCCTGGGGAGCGAGGTTGGAGCGGCTGTCCAAATATTCAAAGAGGTGCTGGTAGGGATGCGTGCCCGATGACGAATCTCTCGACGCGGCCTGGAACAAGGCCAAATCCCGCTGAGCGGCCGCGGTCTGATGGAGACTCCTCTCGACCATGGCCAGCTTGTAGTATCCGGAAGCAGGGTCGCTGCTGACCTTGACGTATCTTCTGAGCAGAATTGCGGCTTCCTCAAACTTCTTGTCCGCGATGCGCAGATTGGCCAACTCCAGCAACGCTTCGGAGAAATTTGGATTCGATTTGAGGGCCTGCTGAAAAAATCGTTCGGCGGCCGCCTGATTTCCCTGCCGCTTCTCGATGTAGCCCATATTGAACAGGCATGACGCATTGCGTGGATCGAGCTTGAGGCCCTCCTGAAAATATTTTCTCGATTCGTCAAAGCGTCCCAGGTGCCGGTACGAGAGACCCAAGGCTGCATAGGATGGAGCCGAGGGGTTGAGAGCAACCAGGAATTTGAACTCTTCAACGGCCTTCTCCACTCTGTCCGTCATGAAATAGCTTTCGCCCAGGGCGGCGTGAAGTTCGGCACGCTTGGGAGCGATTTTCAGGCCCGATTCCAGCAGAGGGATGGCGTCTTCGAAATAGCTCTGCGCCATGCTGAGCCGGGCGAGAAGAAGAGTGATGTCCGGGTCCTCAGGGGCGAGTTTGTGGGCTCGCGCCAGAAAATCGAGAGCGTCCACCGGGCGGTTCTGCGCGGAATAAACCTGGGACAGCAGCGCGAGGGTTGCGGCTGAATCGGGTTTCAGTTTCAGCGCCCGGTTTAATACCACTTCGGCTCTTGCGTAGTTGCCGCTGCGAAGATAAGTCTGTCCCAGGCTGAAGAGAATCTCGAAAGTTTCAGGCTGCAGCGCGCTGGCTTTTTCCAGTTCAAGTTGACCTGCCGAGTACTGCTTCTCAGCCGCCAGCAAAACTCCCAGAGTGAAGTGCAACTGCACATCATCTTTGTTCTGAGCTGAAAGTTCGCGAGCCAGCTTCAACGCTTCTACGGTCCGTCCGGCCTGTAGATGCGCGCGGACCAGGTTGAAGCGAGTTGCATTATCCGCTGGGCGGACCCGTTGAAGATGGAGGATTGCCTGGGCCGGCGAATGCCGGCCCATCAGGACCAGGCCGAGATTGTAATTCGCCTCACGGTCGGTGGGATCAAATCGCAGGACTTTGCCAAACTCTTTCTCCGCCAGATCGAATTTTTCTTCAGCGACGTATACGTTCCCGAGATTGTTATGAGTCCGGACGGAACTGGGATCGAGCGTGAGCGCATGCTGCAATGCTTCCAGAGCGTTGTCGTAGTCTTTTTCGCTGCTGTAAACGATTCCAAGCAGGTTGTAACCCTCCACGCTGGAGGGATCCAGGTTGAGCTGCTCTTCTATTTTCTGCTTGGCTTCCGCAACCGAACCCTGGCGTAACAGGGTTTCGGCCTGCAGGAAAGGAGATGGGGACTTTGACCCTGTTCGTGGACGGTTTCGAGTGGAAGCAGGCTGCTGTGCGGCAGACGCCGCGGCAAAGATGAAGACCAAGATCAGCGCAAGAATTCGGGACGGTGGACGCCTGCGGCGCGCGTGCCTAAGTGGATGCTGAAGTGGGGTGCCGATGACCATCTCCCGGTTTATCTCCGCGGGCACTTTGATTGCGGGTGTCAAAGGCTCAATGTAGCATTTCCAGCGCCTGCTGGGCCATCTTGTGCTGCGGCTGCTGGCGCAGCAGCGCGAGCAATACCTCTCTAGCCTTTTCCTTTTCATTCATCAAGACGTAGAGGCGCGCCAGATTCAGGTAGGCCTGGTCGAAGTTCGGCGCGACCTGGATGCAGATCCTGAATTTTCGTTCCGCTTCCGGATAACGCTGTGCCTGAACAAGAAGTACGCCTAGGTTGTTGAGCGCGTCGGGATAGTCGGGCCGCAGGCTCACGGCCTTTTCCAGATACTGCAGAGCGCTCTGGGACTGGCCTTGCCGGGCGTAGAGCATTCCGAGGTTGTAGTTGACCTCGGGATCGTCAGGCTCAATTTCGTGAGCTCGGTTCAGCAATTTCTCCGCTTCCCCAAAGTTTCCCTGACGCCGGTAAAGGTTTCCCAGATTCAGAAGAGCGATGGTGTAAGTGGGCCGCTGTTGCAATGACTGCTGGAAATTGCGAATGGCTTCATCCGCCTGATTTTCATGGGCGGCGACCATGCCGAGGTTGTTCCAGGCTTCCGGATAATCTGGACGCAGCTTCACCGTCTGCTCAAGATATTGGCGTGCATTTTGAAAATCGTTTCTCCGGAGATAGAGCGTGCCCAGGTTGTAGTGGGCTTCCGGATTGCCGGGCTTGGCAGCGATGACCTGCTTAAAGGACGCCTCAGCCTGCTCCAGATATCCGTGCTGGAAGAAGGACACTCCATAAGTAAAGTCGTTGCGTTGGAACGTGCCCTGGAACAGGGTTCCGGAGAACGGCAGCGCTCTTGCGACCCTGTCCGCGGCAGTGCCCGGGATCGATCTCACATCCTCCACCAGTCGTTCGGAAGTCACCGGGCCCTGGTACGCCTTGACGATCAAGCCATCCTTATTAAGGAGGAACGATGTGGGAAGAGGCAGGTCCCGGCGCCGGTCGTAAAGGTAGCGATAAACAATGTTGTAGACGCCGGCCACATCCGGTGTGGCAAGCAAGGTGGGCAGGGAGAATCCTTGCCTGGCCACGAATGCCTGCACCGCTGGCACATCGCGGGGATCGTCTACATTGATGCCGACGATGCGAAGACCGTTGGAGGCAAGGGACGATTGGAACTGCCGCAGCAGCCGCATCTGTTCTCCGCAGGACGGCGACGCAGTGGACCAGAAGTTCAGCAGAAGGGGGCTGCCGCGCAACGATGACAGGTCCCAGGTTTTGCCGGCCAGGTCAGGCAACGAAAAGTCAGGCGCGCTCAGGGGCTGGATGAGCCAGGTCTCGACCAAGGATGGCAGAGGTTCCAACTTTTGAGGCTCGCCCGCACGCGCATAAGAAGGAGGAGAAACCGCTAAGGGCTTTGCCAGAAACTTGTCGGCGCCTTCCTGTATCTCAATGCGGCTGTCCACCGGCACGTTTTCGAAGAACTGACTTAGGCCACTGGGCCAGCGAACCGTGGCGCGGACCGGACCTTCGACCTTTCCGACTCCAAAGAGAAGCTCCTTGGTGTGCTGGGACAAGAATCCGGAACCGGCTTGAAGGTATTTGGTCTGCCGATGCGTTCCGGACTCGACTGTCACCGCGGCGCCGATCGCATCGCGATTGCCTTGTTGTCCGCGCAGGCGGATAGCGATGGAGTGGCCGATCTCTTTCATCGCATTGTGCAACACGCGCAGTTGCGGCGCGTTGCGGTTTTTCAGGATGACCTCGAGCCGCCCGTCGTGGTCGAGGTCGGCGAGAACAAACGAGCGGCTGTCGTCCGGAAAGTCCAATCCGATTGCACCTGAGACTTCGGAAAACGTGCCATCGCGGTTATTGGCGTAGAAAACGTTTCTCTCCGGACCGGCCCATGAAGAGTCTGAGCGGACCAGCTCGTTGATGGCGCTCCATCCCTGTTCGTACTTGAGCGAAGGATTGGAATTCTGTGGAGACTTTCCCACGACCTGGCGCCAGAAGAAGCTCGAAACCTCGCGAGGGTCGGGCCCGGAAATGTAGCCGTTGGCGATGTACAGGTCGGAGTAGCCGTCGTGGTCGAAGTCCCAGGCGTCGGAACACCACGACCAGCGGCCCATCTCGACTCCCGCCTTGTCGCTAACGTTTTGAAAGTTCCCGGTTCCCTGATTGCGGTACAGGGAATTGCCGCGGGCATGTCCGCGGTAGAGATCGCGTATGTTCTTCGGGCTCGCCTTCATGGAAACTCGTTTGCTCTGAGACCCGCTGACCAGCGGCCTACCACATGTTGGCCACGTAGATGTCCTGATTCCCGTCGTTGTCGAAGTCGAACCAGCACGCGCTCATGCCCGCACCGACGCCATCAACGCCGGCCTCTTTGAAACGGCGGTGAAGGTCCCATCGCCGTTGTTGCGATAGAGGTTGCTTGCCCAAAGTCGTTGGCTACGTAAAGATCGGGCAACCCGTCGCCGTTGAGTCGCCCCAGGCGCAGGCGAAGCTGTAGCGGTCGTTGTCTGCGTTCAGTCCTGCAGCGTCAGTTCGATCGACGAACGTGGCATTCCCCTCGTTGTGCAGCAGAAAATTGGGAGGACCGTTGCGCGCGTCGAAGTACGGAACGGGATAGTGATACTGGTCCAGCCCCAGGTAGTAGCTGTAGATGCAGAAATAGATATCGAGTCGCCCGTCGCGATCGTAGTCGGCGATGGCGGCGTGGGTGAAGGTTCCCTGCGGAGGCCGTGCAAACTTGAAGGCATCGGGCTTAAGCGAGAATGTCCCGTTGCCCTGATTCAGAAAAAGCAGCGGGCCGCTGCCGCAAACCACCAGCAGATCCTGGACTCCCTTGTTCTCGAAATCGGCGAACAGGGCGCAGGCCGTGTCGTCGAGCACCCCGACTCCAGCCTGTTCGGTCACGTCCTCGAAAGTTCCGTCGCCGCGATTGCGGTAGAGCCGGTTGGGAAGTCCCGCGGGCTGACAGATGTAGAGATCATCGAATCCGTCGTTGTCGAAATCTCCGGCCGCCACGCCGTTGTTGCCGTAGACGTCGATCCCGGACGCGCCATCCAGAACCGTGCGCCAGTGGTCGACTCCGCGCCGCAGACTGATCTTTGTACGATGCGGTCTGACCGAAGGCCTGGGCGGTAACGTCAATGAAAATTGGTTCGCGGGCGCGCGCCAGCGTTTCTGCGGTTGCCTGCCATCGCACGGCCTGCCAGCCGTGGGCTTCGCTCTTCGACCAGCGGGTCAGCCAATGTCCCACGCGCTGCTCGCGAGCCTGGTCTTTGAGTGTGCCGACCAGGTTGTAGCGAATGTTGATGTCCAACTCCGCGGACGAACCTGTAGCTTCCTCGATCCCGACAATCTCGAATTCAGCCGTCTCTACTCGCGCCATCGGAGAGAAATAGCTTTCAATTTCGCGGAGAAATTTCGCGCGGCCCGGTAGCACATCCCGAGGAAACGTTCTGCGTAGCACTTCAATGCCATTTCCCGGACGCGGCGCGATTTCTCGAGTCGGAAGCAGCGAAGTAGCTTCAATCGACGCGTCGAGGAATTTCGTCAGGCTGGCGAGCGCGGGGGCCGCAGCCTTAAGAGCCCGACTCCATTCGCCGAGAAGTTGCATGATTTCAGACGCATGCTTTTCGGTGATGTACTCGTCCGCACCGGGATCAACTTTGAGCAGAATGCCATCCAGCGGAGACTTCGCGGGATAGTGCGGAGTCAGGCGAGCATCCGTGAAGGTAAGAGAATTATCGCCGGGTATTTCTGGGCGCAACAGCCGGAGAGGCGCCGCATGGAAGGGCGCAGGAAGAAAGAGCACAGGCGCCCATCGGATTCCTCTTAAGAAAGCTCGACGTGAAAACAATATGGCCTTGGTCTTTGTCACGCGCCATCTTCAAGGATCCCCGGCATGATGGCCCACCGAGGCGCATGTTAGCACCCAACCCGAAGTTAATCCAAACCAGAGGGCATTGGGTAGTGGTTCGGTTGGAGGAAGCGCCAACTCATTATCTCTGGCACCACAGGGATGTCATCCTTAGGAAGAGGAGCCCTTCGCTGCGCGAAGGCTTCCGACGGCGACGAGGACCCATGCATCTGCCTGGCGATCGCAGCGCCAGACCTCAAGGATGTGTAAGAGGCGATCCGGAGCAGCAAAGGTTTGAGGTGGGAATGCACAGGTCCTTCGCTCGCTTTCGTTACCGCTTCGCGGGACGAAAGGCTGCGCTCAGGATAACAAGCCTTTGTGGCGCCAAAGATGACTTGCTCTAAAACCAGACCCGATTAGGACTTTCAGTTTTCTGGATCGGTTTCAATGTTTGCGAAGGCGGAAGGGTTGGCGGGCGGGCACCCTAATGCAAAGGCACTAGTTTTATTCTTGACAAGTTCTCCAAACCTGTTCTAAGGTTGTCCCGGTTTCGCTAATGTACACGTTTACATTAATTAACTGACGCTGCCTGCAGAGGCTTTAGGAGAGTAATAGGGTCATGAAACCAGAGACAACGTTGTCTTGGATGCTGCGAATCTCGCTGGCGCTAACCGTCGGCGTAGTGCTGTTGAACCCGACAACCCTTTTCCACGCTCAGGTTGACACGGGGAGCATCCTCGGAACGGTGACGGACCCTTCGGGAGCATTGATTGGCAATGCCACCGTCACCCTGACCAACGAAGGCACCGGTTTCCACTCCTTTCGACCTTCAGTAGGAGCAGGACGGCGGATTCAAATTCACGCCGGTCCGGATCGGAAGCTACACCAGCTCAGCGCTTCTCTCAGGGATTCCAGACCACTGAGGCAGAAGAACATCACGGTCAACGTCGGTTCCGCCGTGGTAGGTGAATTTTCACACTGAAGCCGGGCCAGGTGGGAGCGGGAGACGGTCGAGGTAACGACCAGCTCTCACGCCCGTACTGGAAACCCAGGACGCTTCGGTCGGCCAGGTGGTCAACAGCAAGAGCGTCAACGAGCTTCCGCTGAACGGACGGAATTTCACCTTCCTGGCACAGCTCGGCGCGGGCGTGAACTCGCCGCAATCGGACACGCGGGGCAACGCGGCCAGCGGCGCTTTCTCGGCCAATGGTCTTCGGTGAGCCCCAGAACAACTACCTCCTCGATGGCATTGACAACAATTCCGACACCGTGGACTTCCTTAACGGCACGAATTACGTCGTCCTTCCTCCGGTCGATGCGATCCAGGAATTCAAAGTCCAAACCACCGGCTTCAGCGCAGAGTTTGGACGTTCCGGCGCGGCAGTTCTCAACGCCACGATCAAGTCCGGCACCAATAGTTTCCATGGCGCTGCCTGGGAGTTTCTGCGAAACGATGTACTCGATGCGCCCGATTATTTTGAAAGCGCTGGTGGAATCAAAAAGGGTGCACTTCGTTTGAATCAGTTCGGAGTTGCGATTGGCGGGCCGGTGATCCGCAACAAGATATTCTTCTTCGGCGACTATCAAGGCCTGCGCCGTCGCCAGGGAACCATCAAGTCCGGGACCGTCCCTACTCTTCTCGAGCGCAACAGCGGTTTTCCACCAACCTTCCCGACCTGATCACTGGAGGTTCCAGGGTCGACGCTCTAAACCGGCAGATTCCGACCGGGGCCATTCTGGACCCCGCGACCACCCTCCGGTCACAGTCGGCGTTGCGGACCCCGTATCCGGCATCGTGGCGGCCAAGACAGGGTTTGTCCGTGATCCCTTCGGTACTTGCCCGGCCAGTACCGCCGTCTTTACCGCTGCCGGTTGCGGCCTCAACCAGCTACCCATCGCGGTTGGATCCAAACGCCATCAAGCTGTTGAATCTTTATCCTGCCTCCAACCAACGGCACTCTCTGGGGAATTACGGCGATTCACCCGCCCTAAGCGAACACCGCAACTCGTTTGATACCCGGTTGGATCTCAACTTCAGCGATAAGAACCAGTTGTTCTACCGCTTCAGCCTGGTGGACGATCCCCAGTTCATCCCCGGCATCTTCGGCGGCGTTGCCGACGGCGGCGCTTTTCAGGAGGGTAATCAGACCGCCCTCGCCCAGCAGAGCGCCTCGGGTGTACCCACGTCTTCTCCCCCAACCTGGTTAACGTCGCCCGCGCCGGACTCAATTACCTGCACACCACACGGGTTTCACCCTCCGCCAACGATTTCAGCAATATCCCTGCTAGCTTCGGCATTGAGGGCGTTCCACAGGTTCCCGAGAATGGTGGACTACCCGAATTCGGGATCAATGGACTTCGACTCTGGGCACCAACGGTTTCCTGCCTTCGGATGAAGTCACTTCTACTTTCCAGGTCACCGACGACCTCACCAAGATCTATCGCAATCACACTTTCAAGATGGGTCTTGAGTGTCAGCATGTCAAGTTCTCGACTCTGCAGCCGCCTGGATCGAGGGGAAACTTCGATTACGGGAGCCTTTCGCGGACATACCGGACCTGCCCACGGAACACCGGACGGGCTCAGTTGTTGCTGTCGCCCACTGCTCACGCCCGACCCTCGCGTGTGCAGTTGACAACGTAGGAGGCGCCTCAACCGGGCGGGCAACATCGCAGTAAGCTCCAACATCTCTTTGACCGACAACGGCAACCACTCCTTCGGTATTTACTTCAACGATGATTGGAAGGTCACACCCAAGCTGACAGTCAACCTCGGCTTGCGTTGGGACTTCTTCGGTCTGGTGTATGACCACCACGGGACGCAGGCGAATTTCGTTCCGGGTGGGCCGCCGATCGGTGGTGCGTTGTACTTGATCCAAAACGGACCGAGGCGGTACTCAGCTCTCCCCGAGCTTCCTTGCCCTGACGGCTCTGGACGGCATTGCGCTCGTACAACAAACCAACAAGTACGGTAAAGGGTTGGGGCAGTCGCAGAAGACCAATTTTGCCCCTCGTATTGGTTTCGCCTATCAAGTTACCCCCAAGCTTGTCGCGCGGGGCGGGTTCGGCCTCTTCTACAATGGATTTGAGAACCGTGGTTATTATCCGAACCTCGGTGAGAACTATCCCTTCCAATTCCAGTTCAATTTCCAGACTTCCAGGGGCCGGAGGAGGTCTGCACACCGCTAAGTCCGACCAGGCAAGGCCAAGGGCCAGGCATTGCGGAGAAGCCAGGGCGATTACCAGACGCCGAACAGAATGGGCGGCAACAAGACCCAGCAGACCAGACCCACCAATTCGATGTCACTGCAGGTTGGCTACGAGACGAACCAAGCGCGTCATCTCGAGTCTTTCCCGAAAAGCAATAATGTCACGCAATCGTGCCTCAGGTCCTGCCGCGGGCGACTTAGTCCGACCAAATTCAGAACTTCCGTCCATTCCCGGATTTCGGGCAGGCGCGAGTTAGGCCACCACCAATGGGAACAGTTGGTACCATCGCTCCAGATCAAGGTGGAAAAACGTTTGCGAGAGGCCTGAATTTCCTGGGAACATACACTTGGTCCAAGACAGCTCAAACCGATGCCAGTGACTTTGCTCAACGGAGGAAGCAGGCAAGGCTACCGGGCCCGGACGTTCCGGGCGTCGGGATCCAAAAGGACTACGGCCTGGCCTTCGTTCGACATTCGGAACGTCATTCCACTTTAGCGGCGGTTACGAGCTCCCCTTCGGAGAAGAGCAAACGTTACATGTCCGCGGACGGACGCCTCGCGAATGCTCGACGGAGGATGGAGCGTCATCTGGAACGCCACCCTGCCAGGGTGGCCGACCGTTTACCTTCCCTTGCCCACGGGCACAGCCCAACGGAACAGGGTTGCAATGCGCTCGTCAATCAAGGGACAGACGTCCAAGCTGGGACCGCACACCGACTCGAATGGAAAGCCGCAGTCGGACGGAACCCGGCGGCATTCACCCAACCGTGCAAGCTTGTGATCCGGCGGCACTGCCCGACCCTACCGGTCGGTCGCAGGGATGCGTTTCTGGATTAGGCGGCCTTGGCTGCCCTGGGTGGTGGTCCCACGCAGGTGGCTGGACCGACCTTCAAAAGGCTGGACTTCTCGACCTTCAAGGATTTCCAACTCAGCGAACGCTTCTCGCTGCAGTTCCGCGCGGAGTTCTTCAACATTCTCAACCACCCGAACTTCAACGCTCCGGGATTCGGCGGCAACGGCGTCGTCTCGATTGGTGGGTCGCTCAACATCACCGAGCTCGAACTTCGGCGAAGTCGGGTCGACTCGCGATGCTCCGTACGATCCGAGACAGATCCAGTTTGCTCTGAAGTTGTACTTCTAGGCTAAGATGGGATCCCCGGCGGAAGGCCTTCTGGTCGAGGCGCTCTGCCGGGGGTAACGCATTCTGCAGCTCCATTCCCGCCTGCTAAAGCGCGGTGATAACATACGAAGACCGTGACCATGAGACGCCCGTCGATTTGGTTTGCTTCCTGGTTCTTCTGGTGTACGGTTGCCCTCGGTCGGCAGCCGATGCGCCAGCCGAGCAAGCCTCGACCGCAAATTCCAGTCAGCCGTAGCCCAGTATGAATCCGGCCACTTCGCACAGGCTGCGGCGCAGCTGGAAGCGCTGCTTCGCCAGGTGCCGGAGAGCTTTGAGGTGCACGAACTGCTGGGATTGGTCTATGCCGCGCAATCGCAAGATGCCCAGGCCAGGAAGCATCTGGAGACGGCGGTGCGCCTCAAACCGGATTCGGCCGCGGCCAGGACCAATCTGGCTGCGAACCTGGCGCGCATGGGAAAGCTGGACCTCGCCGAAGCGGAGTTCAAGAAGGCAATCAAGCTCGAACCGAGGAACTTCGACGCCAACCACAACCTGGGTGAGCTTTACGCCCGCTCGGGAAGAGTTGCCGACGCCGCGCCCTTTCTCGAGCAGGCCCAGCGGATCGATCCTTCCTCCTACGACAACGGCTACGACCTGGCTCTGGCTTATATTCTGACCGGGCGGCTCACGGATGCCCGGCAGTTGGTGCAAGATCTGTTGAAAACGAAGGACACCGCGGAGTTGCACAACCTGCTGGCCGAGATTGAAGAAAAAGACGGGAAATTTGTGGCGGCGGCCAACGAGTATGAAACCGCAGCCCACATGGATCCCAGCGAGAGCAATCTGTTCGACTGGGGGAGCGAACTGCTGATTCATCGCACGCTGGAGCCCGCCATTGAAGTGTTCCAGCACGCCACCGAGCGCTATCCCAATTCGCCCCGGCTGTTGATCGGCTTGGGTATGTCCCTCTACTCGCGCGGCAACTACGACGAGGCGGTCAAATCGCTGCTGCGGGCGGCGGACCTGAATCCCTCCGACGCGGGGGCCTATCTTTTTCTGTCCAAGGCCTACGACAGTTCGCCGAGCCAGGCGGATGAAGTCATCCAGCGCTTTCGCCGCTTTGCGGAACTGCAGCCGCGTAACCCGCGAGCCTCTTATTATTATGCGATGAGTTTGTGGAAGGGGAAGCGGGCGCAGGATCCGGGCCTGGACCTTCAGCAAATCGAAGTCGCTGCTGAAGCAGGCGATTGCGCTCGATCCGAAATACGCGCGAGGCCCACCTGCAGCTGGGCAATCTCTATTCCGACCAGAGCAAGTATGCCGAGGCCATCCCCGAATACGCGCGGGCTCGGGAGCTCGATCCGGACCTGGGAGACGTCTATTACAGGATGGGACAGGCCTACGTTCACGTTGGCGAAAAGGACCGCGCCCAGGAGCAGTTCGAGATCTATCAGCGGGTCCGCGCCGAGCACATGGCCGAACTCGACAAGCAACAGTGCGGACATTCGACAGTTCGTCTATTCGGCGAAGGATGGGCCATCGGCGAAGTGATTTGATGTGTCACGAGCGTAGGCTCGTGCGTCCACATCGAGCTATGGAGTCAACGCCGGAATAGGTAATGACATCCGACTTTTCATCGCTGACTGCGAGAGGCCGGGCTGCCGGCGCAGTTGCTCCCTCGCGAACTCGCCCGGCAGCTCGCCTGCAACCGCCGCGAGTTCCTGCGGAACGCCGCAGGACTGGCCCTGGGGAGCGCACTGCTGCGCCCGAGCGCGATGGCCCGAGCGCTGGCGCCCCGCAAGAAGAGAAAAGTAGTCGTCATTACCTTCGGCGGTGGAGCACGGGACCAGGAAACATTTGCGCCGGAAGGGCAGGAGAACATTCCGCACCTGATGCGCGAACTCATTCCGCAGTCGGCTTTCTTTACCCAGGTGGTCAATCGCGGAATCCTCGGCCACTACGTGGCCACGGCCAGCCTGGTCACCGGAGTTTACGAGACCTTCAATAACTTTGCCGCGGTCCCGCCGGAACACCCAACGGTGTTTGAATACTTCCGCAAGGACTTGAAGCGTCCGAGTTCGGATGCGTGGGTTGTGGCGCCCAGCAACGGTTTCAACCGGATTGGCGAGAGCAACCATCCTTCCTATGGCGGGGGATCGGGCGCAACCGTGATTCTGCCGAAGCATTTGCTGTCGGCGGCCATGTCGGGAGCGAGCAGCGACGTTGACCATCTGCTGCGCGACAACTACGAGACGCCGTTCTACGCGCCCGAACTCGGAGGCCGCGAGTTTGAATTGCAGCAGTTGGAAATGCTGCTGAAGCTTTCGGTGGACGACTTCAAGGCCCACGCACGTACGCTCTCGAGCCCGGACGAGCTCTCGGTGTACATCGCCCGCCAGTTGATGCGGCAGGTGGCGCCCAGCCTGTTGTGGATCACCATGCACGATATCGATATCGCCCACGCAGGCGCCTATTCGCTTTACATCGAGGGCATCCGGCGGACGGATCGTCTGTGCGCCGAGTTGTGGCAGGCGATCCAGACCGAGCCCGAATACGCCGGCAACACGACGCTTTTCATCCTGCCTGATTTTGGGCGGGATTCAGACGAGGATTCCGGGGGAAATGGATTTCAGCATCATCGCACGGGTGATGTACTCTCCCGGACAACCTGGATGATGGCGCTGGGCGCGGGTGTGCGCCCCGGCGTGGTTTTCGACCGCGCCATGGAGTCTACCGATCTGGTGCCGACCATCGGCTCGATGCTGGATTTTTCCGCTGCGCTGGCGCAAGGCAAGCCGATTCCGGAGCTGTTGTAGCTTTATGCTTCCGAGCGATCTCAAACCGGAGCAGTTCAGCGGCTATCCGCGCGAGGCCCGAAAGCTGATCACGGGCTACGTGGAGACACTGCAGCGGCTGCCGCTGAGCTTTGTCCCGAGCTTGCTGCGAGAAGTCATCGACTACGATTTCAAGTTCCCTCCCGAGCGCAAGGCCATCGAAAAGGAACTGGCAAATCTGAAGTCTCTTTCCCCGGAGCAGCTGAAGGAATGGTTCCAGGGATTTGCCCAGATCAAGCAAACTCCGAAGCTCGAAAGTGTTGACTGGGTAAACTCACCCGGTCTGTTTGTTGAACAGCTGTCGGCGCACCTCTGGGCCACTCATCAACTGGACGCCTTTCGCAAGGCGGCGATGGATTACGCGAGCCGTCTGCAAGCCGTGGCGCCGCCAGAGCCGCCACCGGTGCCTCGGCTCGGGATTGCCGTCATCGGGCAGGGCGCGGCTGCTCACGACGAACCTCTCTTTCGCAAACTACGCGCCCATGGCGGATACTTCAGCCGGGTCAATCCGGAAAACGGACTGGAGACGCTGTTGAATGCGGTTGCCGCCCGCGCGAAGGCGCATCCCGCTCCCTACGCTCACTGGTACATCGACGGAGGTCAGGCAGCCAATCACGATCCTGCGCTCACCTGTGTCTCCTACAATGCTCTGGAACCCGCGCGGGCGGCCCTGTTGCGCAAGATGCACGGGGAGATCGAAAGACCCGGCATGGGACCGGAGGCGCTGCGCACGCTGCTGGCGCAGATGCGTCCAGCTGATCTCGGCATGGGAAAAGCAGAAGACGAGGTGCTCAATCGCTTCCAGGTCAAGCTGCTGACTGAGGGTTCGGGAACGCAGATTTTCAGCACGACATTCGCGCAATGGGCGGCCCGCGAGACCTTGCGACGCGCCCAGCCACTTACCTTGATGGTGCGCTTCGCTCCGCGACAGCGGCAGCGGCCGATGAACGAGTTGCTGTCCGGCCTTCGGCCCAATGCTGAGCTCGATCCAGCGGGCTCACTGGTGGATGCCGACATGGGCTCTTACTACACGTATCTGAACCAGCAGCGGCTGGCCGGAGCGGAGAAATCTTCCTTCCTGGTATGGTTCGAAGGCCACGATGAAGCCCTCGCCATCGGCCCGGCCATGCCGAGGGGAACACAATCGTCCAGTCCAACCGACCTCAAGCAATTGCTCACCTGGGCGAGCTAAGCTCTCGTGTAGGGCGGGCGCCCTCGCCCGCCATTTTTGAAGTTGATTTTGATTCTGGGTGTTGAGAGCACAAGGTCAAAGTCACAAGCGGCGGGCGAGGGCGCCCGTCCCACACCGGTATCTTATTTACTTCGACAACACGGCTACGCCATACACCGGGAGCTTGACCGACTGTTTCGATCCGCCTTCGAGCACGTCATTCATGGTTGAAGGCAGAGCAACGGTCTGCTCAGCCTTCGAAAGGTTGACCAGAATGTAGACGACGCCCCGATCGCCATAGCGCGGATACACTTCAACCCCTTCCGGAACCGCGCCCAGCACTGGTTTCACGCCGCTGACGTCAGCCATCCATTTCGCTGCTGCAGTCATGGCGGAGCCATCGAGCCAGGCGCCGATATAGGTGATCCGGCCTTTGCCCACTTTGCGGGTGATGGCTGCCGGTTTGCCGTCGAGCCAGCCGTTACTCTTGCCGTAAGTCTCAAGGACTTCGGTGTCTTTGTCATTCGCACTTAACAACTCAGCCCACAGCTTGCTTTGCCCGGAGCCGAACTTTCCTTCTATCGCCACCGGATCAATCAGCGCGTAGTATTGCTCAACTCGTCCACCCAGCAGATCAGCAAGCGGGCCGGGCTGGCGTTGCGGCTGCAAGCCATTGTCTTCGTCTTTCATGGCAGAGCGCTGGCCCAACACCAGGTGTCCGCCCTGGCGGACATACTCGGCAAGATTTCTAGCGGCTGCGTCTGAAAGCACGTTCAGTCCGGGAGCGACCACCAGCTTGTATTGGCTCAGGGGAGCAACGGGCTCAACCACGTCAATGGATTGACAGACGGTCCGCAGCGGACCGTAGTAGGTCACAAGTTCGTCGATAGGGTCGTAATTCTTGTTGTGGCGCTGCCAATCAATGGCCCAGCGGCTGTCATAGGAATGCAGCATCGCGACTTCGGATTTCACCGACGTTCCCGCCAGCGCCGGAGCAGCCTTGGCAAATTCCTGTCCAATCTGCTGCGCTTCGGCGTACAGCGGCACGGGCGTGCCGTCCGCTCCCAGCAGCGTGCCGTGATATTCCTCCTGGCCATTCAAGGCGCTGCGCCATTGCCAGTAACTCACAACGTCGGCGCCGTGTCCGACGGCGTGCCAGGCCATCGCGCGGACCTCTCCTTTGTCGAGGGAGTTGTTGATGGGCGCCCAGTTTACCGAGCCCGGCTGGGTCTCCATCACCCAGAAATTCTTGCCTTTGAATCCGCGAGTCAGGTCGTGAGCGAAGCCGTTCTTGGCCGGGTTGAGATGTCCCTGCCCGACGTAGTCGTCCCAGGCCGCCAGGTCGAGATCTTTTTCGACAACGTAGTGATCGAAGCCGTCATACCATCCCATGGTGTTTGTGGTGATGAATTGTTTGGGATCGGAGTTGGCGCGAATCACTTCCAACTGGTTCTTCTGATAGCTGCGCCAGGTGTCGCTGACGAATCGCTTCCAGGCCAGCAGCAGCCCGGGATTGCCGTATTGCGTCTGGATCGGGACCTGGTCCCAGGCGAAAATGGTTTCGCTCCAGTAGGCGGTGGTCCAGCGCGTATTCAGATTGTCGAGAGTGCCGTAACGCGCCTTCAGCCATTGCTGGAATTGCGCCTTGGTATCGGGATCGAACGAGATGTCGGAGTACTCGTTATCAATTTGCCAGCCCAGCACCCAGGGATTGCGACCGAAACGTTTGGCCAGTTGCTCGGCAATTTTGCGCGCCAGTTCGCGATATTTTCCATTGGCAAAATTGAACTGTTGTCGATTGCCATGTTCGGCACGGTGGCCTTCTTCATCCACGCGCAGCGTCTCAGGATATTTTTGTGTCAGCCACGCCGGCGGGGCTGCTGTGGGAGTGCCAACGACCGTGTAGATGCCGTGTTTCGAAGCAGCAGTGACCGCCCTGTCCAGCCAGTCGAGATCGTATTGGCCTTCGCTCGGCTCCATGCGGCTCCAGGCGAATTCGCCGACGCGCACCATGCGAATTCCCGCTTGCTGCATCAGCGTGAGGTCAGCGTCCCAGCGGGACTCTGGCCACTGTTCCGGATACCAGGCAGTTCCCAGCATGATGGGCGGAGGAGGCGGCGTCTCGGCGCGGAGGGTGGTGGTCAGCAGAATAATGGCGGCAACAGCGAAGCAGGTTGCGAGATTTGCTGCGAACTCCAGTCGTTGTGATGGTCGAATCTTGTCCACGGGAAGCTCCTGATCTCAGTGGATGAAAGTTACAGGAAGTCTGAATCAGACTTTGGTTCCACGCCTGCCTAAGAAGAGCATGAACGCGCCAAACAGGAGCATGACAACTCCCCACTCGAGGTTGATGTTGATCCCCAGCGAGCGTTCATAGATGGCTTTGTCGCTCAGTTCGCCGAATACGATCAGCAGCACGCCGAAGATGGCGAACAGGAAACCAATTGGCAGTCGAATGTCGAGACCCATCTTTTCTCCTATCGGAAAACAATATTCAGCAGCGCAGTGGCCGCCAGGACCACCACCGCCAGTACCGCGGGCCGTTGATACCAGCCCAAGCCCTGCTGCGTGGGGCGTTCGGTAAGCGAGTACACCAGGCCCACCAGTTCCTTCTCCTCGTGCGCGCGGGTCACAAGGCTGACCACGATTGTGATCAGGAAGCAGGTGGTCCAGGCATAAATTGCGGTCCAGAAATTCTGCGCCATTTCGCTGGGATAAACGTGCAAGGTGGCGATCCATCCGCCTTTCACGCCGGGGACGCCGCCCTGTGGCAAAGTCAGCGCGTGGTGGAGTGCGGCCGCCATGGTGCCTCCCAGCAATCCGGTGAAGGCGGCGTGACCGGTGGTTCGCTTCCAGAACATGCCCAGCAGGAAGGTCGCGAACAGCGGTGCATTCACGAAGGCGAACACCAACTGCAGCATGTCCATGATGTTGTTGAATCGCGTCGCCATGTAGGCCGTCGCCACCGACAGCGCGATGCCGAAGATGGTGGCCATGCGGCCCATCCAGAGGTAGTGCTCATCGCTGCCTTTCTTGTTGATGTACGACTGGTAGATGTCGTATGTCCACACCGTGTTGAACGCGGTCACATTGCCCGCCATGCCGGACATGAAACTGGCCAGCAGCGCGGTGAGGCCGAGGCCGAGAATTCCAGTCGGAAAATAATGCAAGAGCATGTTGGGAGTGGCCAGGTCGTAATCGAGCTCTACGGCACCGTCTTTGTCACGGATGGGCTGGCCTGAGGCGTTCATCTTGGCCGGGATCAGTCCTCGACCCTCGGTCTGGGCCTGGATGGTTGTGTTGGCGCCCGCCAGATGCGCCAAATTCTGCGTGGGCAGCGCAATCGCAATCAATCCCGGCAGGATTACGAGGAAAGGAAAAAGCATCTTGGGGAAGGCCGCGATAAGTGGGGTACAGCGGGCGGAATTCATGGAGTTGGCCGCCATGGCGCGCTGGATCACCAGAAAATCCGTGCACCAGTATCCGAACGACAACACGAAACCCAGCCCCATGGTCAGGCCGAACCATTCCACGCCCAGGCGGTTGGTGTGGGGATTGCTCATGCCGAGCCAGGAGTGGGTGTAACTGGGATCAAGGTTGGCTTTCAGCCCTTGCCATCCCCCGATGTTCTTCAATCCCAGCCAGACCAGCGGAAGGAATCCGGCGACGATCAAGAAAAACTGGACGACCTCGTTGTAAATTGCGCTGGTCAAACCGCCGAGCAGGATGTAACCCAAAACCACCAGCGCCGAGAGGACCAGGGAGAAGTGAAAGATCCAGGCCTGAGGCAGTCCCAACCAGGCAAACGGCGAGTCGAAGATGTGCAGAATCTGGATCAGCTTTGCCATTGCATACATCGAGATGCCGGAAGAGAACAGGGTCATGATCGCGAACGAGACGGCGTTCAGTCCGCGAGTCTTTTCGTCAAAGCGCAGGCGGAGATATTCGGGCACCGAACGCGCCCGCGAACCGTAGTAAAAGGGCATCATGAACACACCGACGAAGACCATGGCTGGAATCGCGCCGATCCAATAAAAATGGCTGGTGGAAATCCCGTACTTCGCTCCGGAAGCGCCCATGCCGATCACTTCCTGCGCGCCCAGGTTCGCGGAAAGAAAGGCCAGGCCAGCCACCCATGCGGGAATAGAGCGTCCCGCGAGAAAGAAATCGGTGCTGGTTTTCACGTAGCGCTTCAGCAGTGCGCCGATTCCGAGCACGAAGGCGAAATACACGATCATGATGGTCCAATCGATGGTCCTCAACATGAAATGGTTCTCCTCCGTGAGTCGGTCGAGCCGGACTGAAGGCCCGTCATTTCCAATGGGGCGGTGTAAACGATTGCAGGCCTACTGCGCCTTTGTCAATGACATTTGCTGTCATTGTCATCCTGAGCGGCACGCTCGAAGGACCCCTATGATCGGCAGTCAGCCTGCATTTCGTGGATCGCATTATTGCTCATGGCGCGGCGACCGTGGCGCTCATAGGGGTCCTTCGACTGCACAAACCGATTCGCAAGCGAATCGGTTTGTTTCGCTCAGGATGACAGGCGTTATGGCTTGTCGCTCAGTGATTTCAAGTGTGCGGCTGCGCTTTCTGGAGTGATGTCACGTTGGGGCATTCCCAGCATTTCGAATCCCACCATGAATTTTCGAATGGTCGCAGAGCGCAGAAGCGGCGGATAGAAGTGGGCGTGGAAATGCCATTCATGATGCGGGTTGCCGTCCGTGGGCGATTGATGAAAGCCCATGGAATAGGGGAATGGGACATCAAAAACTTTGTCGTAAGTTGACGTCACTTGCTGCATCAACTGGGCCAGCTGGACGACTTCCGCATCATTAAATTCGGGAAACGTGCCCAGATGCCGGCGACTGCAAACCAGAATTTCGAATGGCCAGACTGCCCAGAAGGGCACCAGGGCGACGAAACCTTCGTTCTGGCAGATCACCCGAACCTGCTGCCGGTCCTCCAGTTGGACGTAATCGCACAGTAAACAAGTGTTATGTCTTTCGATGTGAATCGCCTGGCCGGCCAGTTCCTTGGCGGGGATGTCCGGGACGGAATGGGTGGCCCAGATCTGGCAGTGGGGATGGGGATTACTCGCACCCATCATCGAGCCTCGATTTTCGAAGATCTGCACGTGGTTGATCTGGGGCATCTGCGCCAATTCGTGGAATTGGGCGGTCCAGGTACGGATCACGCTTTCAATCTCTTTTGGAGACATAGTGGCCAGAGTGAGGTCGTGGCGCGGGGAGAAGCAGATCACGCGGCACAGTCCGGGTTCTCCCTCCGCGACCAGCAATCCCCGGTTTTCCAAGTCGAGGCGGTCGTCGCGAACCCCGGGTTTGAGCGCCGCGAAATCATTGTCGAAAACGAATGTGCCGGTGTAGCGCGGATTGAGGACGCCGCCCGCCCGGGGATTTCCCGGGCAAAGGTAACAGGTGGGGTCGTACTCGGGCTCGTGTTTCGCGGCAATCTTCTCGACCTGCCCCTGCCATGGCCGTCCGGCTCGATGGGGAGAGACCAGCACCCACTCGTTGGTGAGGGGGTTTAGCCTGCGATGTGGATCTTCCGTAAGCTTCAATGACCCCCTCCGCAACTCGCCTTCCGTCCCTTGGGTTACAATGTACCCGACGCCTTACAGGTTTAAGACCAGGTTAAAAAGATGTCAATTGACAGGAGATATCTGTCCGCCTATCTTGTCATTCTGTAAGCGATTACATATGCGTATTTTATACTCCCAACTCAGGTTTCAGGTCCCGTTCTCGATTTGGCCCGGCATGATCATTCAGACCATATGAAGTCGGCAGAACTGGCGCGACACTTCACGGACCTGTTTGGGTCGGAACCTCGTATTTTTTCCGCCCCGGGACGGGTTAATCTTCTGGGTGAGCATACCGACTACAACGATGGCTTCGTAATGCCGTGTGCCATCGGCTTTTCCACGCGGGTTGCTATTTCTCCGCGACCGGACCACAAGCTGGTCATACGATCCGAAAATTTTCCCGAGCAGCCTGAATTCGATCTGGAGAACCTGCCCAGCCGTGGCAAAGGTGTATGGTCGGATTACGTCCTGGGTATCGCAGTCATGCTGCGCGAGATCGGGCATCCAACGGCGGGTGCCAGCTTGCTGGTTCGCGGTGAAGTGCCCATCGGCGCGGGGCTCAGTTCCTCGGCCGCCATCGAGGTGGCCAGTGCCCTGGCCTTGATGAGCCTCAACGGCACTCGGCTTTCGCTGCCTGAAGTGGCAAAGCTGTGCCAGAGAGCGGAGAACGTATTTATCGGCGCCCGGGTCGGCATCATGGACCAGTTCGTCTCCTGTCTCGGCCGGGCGGGACACGCGTTGCTGCTCGATTGCCGCTCCCTCGAGTTCAAGTTGATTCCCATTCCAGAGGATGTTCGCCTGGTGATCTGCAACACCATGGTGAAGCACGATCACGCCAGCGGCGCCTACAATCGTCGGCGCGAAGAATGCGATGAAGGAGTCAAGCTTCTGACCCGGTGGTATCCGCAGACGCGTGCTCTGCGGGATATTTCGCTGCAGCAACTCGAGCAGCACACCGGCGAGATCCCCGCGACGGTCTACAAGCGCTGCCTCCATGTTGTGACGGAAAACCAGCGCGTGCTGGAAGGCGCCAAATACCTGGGTGAGGGCGATGTGAACAAGTTCGGAGCTTTGATGCGGGAATCGCACCGCAGTCTGCGCGATCTTTTTGAAGTCAGTTGCCGGGAACTCGACGTCATGGTCGAAATCGCCGAGTCGCTGCACGGCTACCGTGGCGGCCGAATGACGGGCGGAGGATTTGGCGGATGTACGGTCAACCTGGTGAAGGCCACTGACGCCTCGCGTTTTGCCGCGCAGATCTCGGAACGATATCAAGCAGCAACCGGGATTAAGCCCGATGTCTATGTCTGCTCCGCGGCCAATGGAGCGGGTACAGATTTGAATGGCCAGGGTTAAAGTTAGGGATCACTGGTTTTTTCGAAGCGCCGGTTGTGGGCGCAAGCCGCGGAGCGGCATAAGAATGTAGCCCAGGGCGCCCAGTCTTGGGTAAAGCAGCATGAAATCATATAGCCCTGAAAGGGCGGAAGAATCTCGGCGTCCGTCCGAAATGCCCTTCATCGCCGGCTGCCGATTCGCAAGCGAATCGGTTTGTTCCGCTCTGACAGATGGCTCCGGATGAGAGGTCCTAGATTGCGCGAGTTGAACTTCGCATCACCAGGTGGGTCGGAATCGAATAGTCCCGATGCGGGCTTTCTTCCTTGCGGATGAGCGCCTCGAGAGCGGCGAAAGCGGTCACCGCCAGTTGAGTTCTCGACAGGATCACCGTGGTGAGCGGCGGCTGGGTGAGATGCGCGAACGAAATATCGTCAAACCCAATCAGCGATATGTCCCCGGGAACACGCAACCCGGCCTGAAGAATTGCACCCAGCGCTCCAATCGCGGTCAGATCATTGGAAGTGATCACGGCGGTAGGCCGCTGCGGCAATTTCAGCAGACTTCTCATGGCCATGGCGCCACCCTCGATCCGGTGGTCCCCTTTCTCGATCATGGCCTTGTCGGAGAGTCCCCGCGACTTGAGCCCGGAGAGGTACGCGTCGCGCCGCATGCGAGCCGATTCCAGATTCATGGGCCCGGTTATGAAGGCAATTCGTCGATGGTTGAGTGAAAAGAGATGCTGCATGGCTTCGTGAATGCCCTGGGCATAGTCGATACGAATGTTGGCGCTGTGGGGGCCGGTTTTGCCGGTATCCATGAAAACGGTGGGGATGTTGCGCCGGGTGAGTTCAGCAACCAGGGCCGGGTCGGCTTCGGACGTCATGATGGCAACACCGTCCACCTTTCGTTCGACCATGCGACGAACGCATCCCGCCATTCGCTTGGGGTTGTAGTCCGTGTTCCCGATGATGACTTCCTGGCCACGCTCCACCGCCTGATCCTCGAAACTCTTCACCAGTTCAGGATAAAAAGGATTGGTAATGTCGGAGATGATGAGCCCCAGCATGCGGCTTCTCCCCGAAACCAGGGTGCGAGCGTGGGTGTTGGGATAAAAATTCAACTCTTCGATGGCCTTACGGACACGTGCCGCGGTCCCCGGCCTCACTTTCTCCGAATCGTTGATGGTGCGCGAGACTGTAGCGGTTGAGACTTTGGCTCTTTTGGCGACTTCTTTAATGTTCATGCAAGTCCCACGAGGAAGGCCTTGAGGAGAACTCCATTCTAGCAATGATTGCGGGGCTAAGGAATCGCGGGTCCGCACCGAAGCCGGGACAGAATCCCGTGACCGTATCAGCTTGCATTGTAAGCGTTTACAGAAATAGCCCGATGATAGATAATGCAGCTCTCAATCCGCCATAGCGGCTGACTAGCACAGGGGAACCATGGACCGACGCAAATTCCTCAAGACCACTGGCACTTTCATTGCTGGCGCGACTGTCGCTCGCTCCGCCCTCGCCCACGCCGCAACCGCGCCGACAGCTGCTCAGGGACGGTTGGTTCTGCCCTTGAATCGGAACTGGCGATTTAGCCGCACGGTCGTGGAAGGGGCGCACGCGCGCGATTTCGACGACTCCAGCTACGAGCACGTCGTCATTCCTCACACCAACCTGCGCCTGCCCTGGCACAGCTTTGACGAGAAGAGCTATGAATTCGTCTCCAGCTACCGCCGCCGGTTCAAGCTTCCACCCGAAGCGCGGGGCCACCGCGTCTTCGTGGACTTCGAAGGCGTCATGACCGCCTCGACGGTGTGGATCAACGGCGAGCGTCTGGGCGAATACAAGGGCGGTTATACGCCTTTCTCCTTTGACCTCACGCCCCACATCGATTTTGACAAGGAGAACGTGCTGGCGGTGGATGTCGATTCCAGCGAGCGGCCTGACATTCCTCCCTTCGGCTATCAGATTGACTACCTGACTTTCGGTGGCATCTACCGCGAAGTTTCGCTCCGCATTGTGCCGGCGACGTTTATCGAGAACGTCTTTGCCAAGCCCAAGGACGTGCTGACCGACCACCCCAGCCTCGATGTGGATTGCTACATTCAGCACTCGGAGGCATCGCGCGATGCAATGACCCTCGAAGTCAGTTTGCGCGAGGGTGATCGTGTGCTGGCCAAGGGCGCGCAAACCGTTCCGCCCGCTGAGGCGAATGCTGAACCGGTTGCGCATGCGGTCCATGTCGGCAACCTTGGTTCCATAAAGTTATGGGACTTGGCACACCCCCATTTGTACACGGTGCAGGTTCGCCTGCTGCGCGGGACGCAGGCGCTGGATGAAGTGTCACGCGTTATCGGTTTCCGGGAAGCGCAATTCACCGACCACGGTTTCGAACTCAATGGCAAAGTGATCAAGCTGCGCGGACTGGACCGCCATCAAACCTTTCCCTTTGTCGGCCAGGCGATGCCGGGCCGCGCGCAACGGCGGGACGCGACCATCCTGCGCAACAAGCTGAAGTGCAATATTGTGCGGACCTCCCACTATCCACAGTCGCGCCACTTTCTCGATGCCTGCGACCAGATTGGTTTGCTGGTGCTGGAGGAAATTCCCGGCTGGCAGCATATCGGGGACGAGCCGTGGAAGCTGATATCCATCGACAACGTGAGCCGGATGATTCGCCGCGACTGGAACCATCCGTCCATTATTCTGTGGGGCGTGCGCATTAACGAGTCGAAAGACGATCATGACTTCTACGTCCGCACCAATGCGCTGGCCCACAAGTTGGATCCGACGCGTCAAACCGGGGGTATCCGCTACTTTCAGGAATCGGAATTCCTCGAAGACGTGTTCACCATGAATGACTTCGGGTTTCCGCTCAAGCCGCCCAATCACTCGCGCTATCTGAACACGGAGTTTGTCGGGCACACCTATCCCACAAAAACGATTGATCAGGTGGAACGGCTTACCGAGCATACGATGCGCCACGCTCTCATCCACGACCAGTTGGCGTCCAACCCGCAATATGCCGGAGGCATTGGCTGGTGCGCCTTCGACTACAACACGCATGGTGATTTTGGCTCCGGTGATCGCATCTGTTATCACGGCGTCACTGACATGTTTCGCGAACCCAAGCCCGCGGCTGGCTTCTACAAATCGCAGTGCGATCCCGCGGAAGAGGTTGTCCTCGAGCCGGCGTTTCATTGGGCGCGGGGCGACGCGTCGATCGGATTTTCGAAGGCGGTCATCTGCTCCAACTGCGACCACGTGAAGCTCTACATCGCCGACGAGCTGGTTGCGGACGTAGAGCCTGACCGGAAGACTTTTAAGCACCTTCAGTACGCGCCCTTCATCGTGGAACTGGGTGAGCTCTTTCACAAATGGGGCGACTTGCGTCTCGAGGGCTACATTCAGGGCAAGCAAGTGATCGTCAAGAAGTACTCAGGCAAAGGCATCGACCAGAAGTTCACGCTCTTGCCCGACGATACCAGCCTGTTCGCCGACGGAGCCGATACGACCCGCGTGGTTCTTCGCGTGACCGATGAATTCGACGCCATCCGTCCCTTCGCCAACGATGCCGTCAAGTTTGAGCTGGAAGGTCCGGCCGAACTTATCGGAGACAATCCGTTTTCCGTGGTGGGTGGAACCGGGGCGATCTGGATTCGCGCCAAGGAGCAATCCGGAACCGTGCGGCTAACTGCGCTGCATCCGGTGTTGGGCAAGCAGATGGTGGATTTTACGATTGCCGCCGCCGTTCCAGAAACCGTCTGAGGGATTTACCCCTTCAGGAGAAAGGGATGTCCATTTCTGCGTTCTCCATTTGAGACCGTCGCAGGTTTCTGGCTAAAATACGTGTAATTTCACTTCGGGGGTCCGCCATGAAGATTGGTTTCTCCCTGCCCAACATCGGGCCGATCGGCACGGCGGAAGCTATCACGAAAGTCGCGCAGCGCGCCGAGGCCCTCGGATACAGCAGCTTATGGACGATCGAACGTCTACTGTATCCACTCAAGTTGCAGAGACCCTATCCGGGCACGCCGGACGGACACCTGCCGGAAATTTACAAGCACGTGCTGGATCCGCTCGACGCGCTCACTTACGTCGCCGCGCAGACTAAAAAAATCAAGCTGGGCACCAGCGTGCTCGACATGCCCTACCACAACCCGGTGGTGCTGGCGCGCCGGCTTACCACCCTCGACGTTCTTTCCAACGGCCGGCTGCTTGTGGGGTTGGGTCTTGGATGGAACAAAGATGAAATGGATGCGACCGGCGCCGACATGACCAAACGAGGTGCCCTGGCGGATGAATTTCTGCCATTACTCAGAGCCATTTGGACTGAGAATCCAGTGGAATTTCGCGGAAAGTTTTTCAACGTGCCCAAGTCTTACATTGATCTCAAGCCGGTGCAGAAGCCGCACCCTCCCATTTATCTGGGGGCGTTTGTTCCAGCGGCTCTCCAGCGCCTGGCAAAGCTGGCTGACGGATGGAATCCGGTTTTTCTCCCCGTGCCGGTCATGGCAGAGATGTTCGGCACCATAAAACAGATGGCTAAGGAAGCCGGACGCGACCCGTCTGCCATGGCCATGGTGGTTCATGCCGTACTGGAGATCACCGAAAAGCCGCTGGGCAAGGACAGGGCGATATTCTCTGGTTCGCTCGAACAGATCAGCGAGGATGTGAGGGGCTGCGCCAAAATTGGAGCCGACGAAGTCTTCTTTGATCCGGCGTTTGCTCCCGGGGGGCAGTCGCTCGATCGCTGGTTATCTCTGCTGGAACAATTGCAGGGAATGATGACTGTAGACTAGTCGTGGCGCGGTCGCTGCGGCTCTAGATGTTGCCCCATGCGGTGATGCGCACTGGAGTAATGCGAAGTACAGGAGCATTGTCGGCGAGCATATCCGCGTCATATTGGGGATACTTCGCTCGCAAGCTCCGGATAGCCCGCTTTCGTTCCGCTGGCGCAGAAACCAGCACGGCTTCTCCTCGTACGAGCACGTACCAGAGACGTGTCCAGTCTTCGTCGTAGTGATCCACGAGCAATGCCACTTGCGGCGTCTCTTTGATGTTCTTCAGCCGCGCCAACCGACTCGGAGCCACGCGCTTCGGCTTGTGATCTATTGCGGAATAGAAAACCGATCCTACGCAGACGAAGCAGATGGGAACAGCGTGTGGCCTTCGTTCGGCGTCCAGCGTGGCCAGCCGTGCGACCCGCGCCGTTTCCAGTTTCGCGCGAATCGCGTGCGAGATCAGCGGAAGTTTCTTGGGCATGGCGAATCGATTCTAGTCTCCCTGGGCTTCATGCGTGTATCTCTTGTGCCGCCGCGGAGTTTCGCTCCGCCGGACAGCCGAGGGAGGCTGTCCCCACGTGGTCCTTGCCACGTGGCCGGTGCTAGATCTTCTGTCGGAGAAGATCCTCGACGTCGCCAATCTTTTCTCCTAACAGATTCAGCTTGCGGGACAGGCCCTGAATCTCTGACTCGGCGCGGCGGTTGACGTCGTAATCGAGCTCGCCGCGAAGGCGATCTTTTGTGTCCTGCCGGTTCTGGCTCATCATGATGACTGGTGCCTGGATAGCCGCGAGCATAGACAGGAACAGGTTGAGCAGGATGAATGGATAAGGATCCCATGCTTGCCCCCGCAAGACGACGTTGATCGCAGTGTAACCGGTGATGGCTACGGCAAACGTAATGATGAACGTCCACGATCCGCCAAAGCTGGCGACCCTGTCGGCGATGCGTTCGCCGAAGGTCATATCTTCCTCGATGACGTCGTTGGGATTACGGCTGGCGCGGATCTGCACCAGTCGCTGCGAGGCGTGAAACTGGCGGCCCAGAACGGTCAACATGTCCATCCCAGCGTGAGGCTTGCGTTCCAGAAGGGTGGCGATGTCGCGGCGGTCCACTTCCAGGCAAACACTTTCTTCAAGCGCGACAGCATCGGTTTGATGCGGGGTCTGGTCGAGCATGGAGGCGAATCCGAAGAACTCGCCCTCCGCCGGCTGGTCGAGGACGACTTCCTGCTGGTCTTCATCCACGGTCGAGACCCGCACAACGCCGGAAACCAGAACGTAAGCTCGTCCGCCCGGATCGCCGATCTTCCAGATGCGCTGGCGCTGAGTAAAGGTCTTGACCTCGACCTGCCCGGCCAATACCGCAGTCTCTTCGTCGTCGAGTAGAGCAAACAGGGGGACACGTCGCAATATTTCTGGGCTGCACGCCATCGATCACCTCGTTCAGTAGAGTGGACCGGGGCCGATCCGTTCAGAAGGATGTCATAAAGGTTGCAAGGCAACAACTGGCGGGATGAATCCTGAAATTCATGAACCACGAAGGGCACGAAAGATTACGAAGGCCTCAATCAGAGACAACCCCCACCCCTTGTCATTCCAGCCGGCTTTATCGGCGAGGAGTCTGCTTGCTGCCAGCGGCGAAAAAGCAGATTCCTCGCGCAAAAGTACGCGCTCCAGAATGACAATCCTTTGGGGGATGTCAAATGGTTTGCAGCTACTTTTGTTCGAACGCGTGGGAGTGAAACTCCATGACTTCGCCCATATGCGACAGGAAATAGGTCAGGCTGTGGTCGCCGGGATACGATTGATACTCGTGCTTCACGCCTTCCGCGTGAAGTTGCCGGTGCAAGGCGGCGGCGCCATCTTCAAAACCGAAGTCATCCTGCTGGCCGCAGTTAAAGTAGATCGCCAGATTCCTGAGAGCCGATTGGTTTTTTCGGGCCAGAACGAAAACGCTGTTTTCTTGCCAGTGCGGCACATTGACCGGTTCGCCGAAGGCGGGTCCCATTAATCGGCTTAACGGACTACCGGAATGTCCAGCGGCTGAGAGTTCCTGTGGAGTTTGCGTGATCAGAGCTGCACTCTGGGCGCTGACCGCGGAAAACATCTCGGGATGAGCGAAGGCGAAACGTAGAGCCCCGTAGCCTCCCATGGAAACGCCGGTAATGGCCCGCCCTTTTCGCCCCGCACGGACACGATATTTGCTTTCGACATACGGGATGAATTCCTGCAGGAAGAAATCGCTGTAGCGGAAAGAATCGCCGGGCGAGTTGACGTAGAAACTGCGCTTGCCTTCCGGTGCTACGACCAGAAAGTCATCGATCTTGTGCTGGCGGCGGAGATCTTCGATTACGCTCCATCCGCCGGTGCTGAACAATGTCTGCTCGTTTTGGCCAAGACCGTGGAGGAAGTAGAGCACGGGATAGCGCCGAGATGGGGATTCCTTGGCGTCGTAGCCGGGCGGCAGTTGCACGCAGTAATGGATCTGTTGTTTGAGGATACGGCTGCTGACGACGTTGCAGTCGGTACGGGTTTGCGCTCTGGCCGCCAGCTGGAACGCCAGCTGAAAGAAGATGAGCAGCACAAACAAAGGCCGGAGAAATCGAAACATGATCTCAGTCTACTCGTAGCGAAGCGCCTGCACGGGATCGAGACGGGCCGCGCGCGCAGCCGGGTACAAGCCTGACACCAGGCTGACGATGAAAGCAAAAACAATCGCAGCCCCCACCAGCCACCACGGTACTGACCAGAAACTTTCGGGCGGGAGTGCCTGGCGCTTCAGGTAGACATTTGTCCCCAGGTTGATGATGTGGCCGATGGTCCAGCCCAGCGCGACTCCGACGACTCCGCCCAGCAGGCCCATGGCCCCGGCTTCGGCGAAGAACAGCTTCTTAACATCGCCGTCGCTGGCGCCGATCGCTTTCATGATTCCAATTTCGCGACGTCGCTCCAGGATCGCCATCACCAGCGTGTTTACGATGCCTATCGAAGCCACGGCCAGAGCCAGGCTGCCGAAAATTCCCAGGAATAGATCGAGCACGGCAAAAAATTGCCGCAGGCTCCGGGTAGCGTCAAGGATGGAAAACGTATTGAATCCAAGTTTCTTGATGGCCTGCTCGACCGCTTCAACTTGTTTGGGATTCTTTACGCGCACGCTGATCGTCGAATAACTGGGCTGCTTGTTGAAGCCGCGCATGCTGTCGCGCACATCGGAGGGCTGCATGACACGAAGATCTTGCGCCAGTTTCAACGGCAGAAACACCCGCGCCCGGGCCGCGCCGCGCATGCTGTCCGGATCCAGATCCGAGATGCCGACAATTTTCAGTTTCTGCTCTCGCGAGATAACGGAATAACCCTCGCCAGACGATTGTGTCCGGACCGTCGCCGCGCCAGATTTTGCGACAGAGTCGTCTCCCCCGGATGATGACGGCGAAACCCGCTGCGCGTAGCGCATGGTCAATTCCTGCCCCAGCAGAGGCTTCGCCAAATCGTTGACCGGGACGTCGTCTTCCTGTCCGGGTGGTGGCGTCTTGCCCAGCAGTTCCAGGGCGAACGATTTTTGCAGAATGACCTCCGGCGCGGTTTCCGAAGAAAAAAAGCTACCGGGAATTCCGGCGAAAGCGTCATTCGACCGGGCCGAGTCCGGAATGCCGGAGACCATGGTCAGGTGCGGCTTGCCCTGATAGCTCAATTCAGTAATGAAGCGGATATCGGGATAAGCTTCCAGCACGTCGGGCAGGCGTTCGATCTCCTGGCGGGCGGGTTCATCCAGAGTGCGGCTTTCGGCGGCGGAAGCGGTGCTGCGTTGTTCATCGTCGCGACTAAATCCGCGCAGGTCGCGGCGCGAGGTTACGACCACGGTATCGAAGAGTCCTGACTTGGCCAAGTGGCGCGTGGCTAACTTCTGCAGGCCGATGCCGAGTGACAACATGGCAACCAGCGAGGCCACTCCGACCGAGATGCCAATCGTAGTCAGCGAATTGCGCAGCGACGACTCGCGCAGGTTACGCAAGGCAAGTTCGGAAAGATCGTAGGTTTTCATCGGCGTTCTCGGGTGCCCCGTCCAAACTCCGTTTGGGCGGGGGTTTGACGATAGTGTCGAATTGTTGGCGGGGAATATCCCCGCCCAAGCAGAGCTTGGACAGGGCACCCTCGTGACTGTTTTCGCTCTCACTCATTGTGATTTGGACGATCGTCAACCAGCTTCCCATCGGCCAGAAAAATCATCCGCCGGGCGTAACGCTCGGCCAGTGCGCGCTCGTGGGTGACCATCACGATTGTCATCCCCAGAGACTGATTGAACTCGCGGATAAAATTCATGATCTCGGTGCCGGTGCGGCTGTCAAGATTGCCGGTGGGCTCGTCCGCCAGCAGAAGCTTCGGTTGATTGATCAAAGCGCGTGCCAGCGCCGCCCGTTGTTGCTCGCCGCCCGAGAGTTCGCTGGGACGGTGCGTCATGCGCGAGCCCAGGCCGACGCGTTCCAGTGCTTGCCGGGTAAGTGCCTGGCGCTGGCCGCGGTCGACTTCTGCAAAACGAAGCGGCAGGTCGACATTTTCCGCCAACGTCATTCGTGAAACCAGGTTGAACGATTGAAAGACCATTCCTACCGTGCGCAAGCGATGCTTCGCCAATTCCTCGCGGGAGAGTTGGGCCAGGTCGCGGTCTTCGACAATTACCGCTCCAGATGTTGGCCGGTCGAGGCCGGCAATCAGGTTCAGCAGAGATGACTTGCCGGACCCCGAACTGCCGAGCAGAGCGACGAATTCTCCGGGCCGAATTTGAAGGGACACGCCGTCCACCGCGCGAATCAGAGCTTCGCCCATTTGGTAGTGGCGGCAGAGGTCGACGATCCGGATCGCGGGAGCGCCGTTTTGCTTATTTGGCTGGTTGGGGTCGAGGGTCATTTAGGGAGTGGTTTATCTCTGCGCACTCTGTGTCCTCTGTGGTTCGAGCCTTAAATGTTGGAATCTGCCCGAAAACGCAAGGTCCCTCCACCGCGCTTCGCTCCGGTCGGGATGACAGAGTTGTGTTATTTAGCGCACCTCTCCTCTTATTAGACGCAAAGCATCGGCTGAACTGACGTCGCGGTCGCCATTTTTTGTGGGGATGCTCTCTTCCGAGGGTACCGCAGCGTCTCCCTCGCCGGGCGCCAGGAACAGGTTGTTCTGCAAGCCCTGCTGTTTGGTATAGAGATCGAAATAGCGTCCCTGCAAGGCGTAGAGTTCGTCGTGTGTCCCGCGCTCGACGATCTGGCCCTGTTCGACCACCAGTATTTGGTCGGCGCGGCGGATGGTGGACAGACGGTGCGCGATCACGAACGTCGTGCGTCCCTGCATCAAGTACGAAAGCCCGTGCTGGATCATCTCCTCGGATTCGGAGTCGAGGCTGGAGGTCGCTTCATCCAGAATCAGGATGCGGGGCTCGGCCAGAATGGCTCGGGCGATCGAAATTCTCTGGCGCTGTCCTCCGGAAAGTTTCACGCCGCGTTCGCCGACGATGGTGTCGTATTTTTCCGGAAAGGTCTCGGCAAACTCGTCCACCCGGGCGATGTGGCAGGCCCGCATGATCTCTTCCTCGCTGGATTGAGGGCGGGAAAAGGCCACGTTCTCGCGAATACTGCCGTCAAACAGAAATGATTCCTGCAGTACCACTCCCAGACGCGTGCGATACGAGTCGAGGCGCACGGTGCTGAGATCGACCCCGTCTACCAGTACTCGTCCTTCCGTTGGGACGTAAAAGGCCGAAATCAGCCCGATGATGGTTGACTTGCCCGAGCCCGAAGAACCTACCAGGGCGGTCACGGTTCCCAGTTCAGCCTTAAAACTGACGTCATGCAAAACCGTGCGGCTGCCATCGTAACTGAAGTTGACGTGTTCGAATTCCACTTTGCCGTAAATGTCGTCGAGCGTGACCGTCCGCTTGGGGTCCTGATCCTCGGGCCGCTCGTGCAGAATTTCCTGGGTGCGTTCGAGACCGGCCAGAGCTTCCGTAATTTGTGTTCCGATGTTGACGATCTGAACGATGGGGGCGACCAGGAATCCTAGAAAAAGGGTGTAGGTAAAGAAACTGCCGATGGTCAGCGTGCCCGCCATGATCTGGTGCGCGCCCATATACATGATGATTGCCCCGACCACTCCCATGAGCAGGCTGGCGGAAAGGCTCATGACGGATGTGGCAGTCAGGGTTTTCATTACGTTGTCGAGCAGACGCCGCACGCCGCCGGCGAAGACCGCTTCTTCGCGCTCTTCCGCGTGATATCCCTTGATCACGCGCACGCCGCCCAGCGACTCCGCGAGGCGTCCTGTCACTTCGGCGTTGATCTTTCCCCGCTGCCGAAAAATGGGACGAATCGTAGTGAATGCCTTGTTCAGGGCGATGGCAAAACAAAGCAGAAAACTGAATGCCAGCAGCGTCATCACCGGGCTGATGCGGAAGAGCACGACCATCGCAATGCCGGAGGTGAGCAGCCCGCCGACCAGATCGACCAGTCCGGTTCCAAGCAGGTTCCGCACGCCTTCGACATCGCTCATGATGCGCGAAACCAGTGTGCCTGTCTTGTTCGAATCGTAGAACGAAACCGGAAGGTGAGAGATGTGCGCCTGCACCTTTTGACGAAGTTCCGCAATCAGGCGTTGGGCGGCTTTCGATAATAACTGGGTCAGCGCAAAGGAAGTAATTCCCTGAATGATGGTGGCCGACAAAACGACCAGGACCAGTCGCCGCAACAATTCGACGTGATGTTTGGCGATGACGCTATCAATGAGAAATTTGGTGGAATAAGGAAGCACCAGTCCTGATACCCGGTTGATCACCATCAACACAAAGCCGATGGCGAGCAAGCCTCGGCGGGGCCGCATCAGTTCCCAAACGGCAGGAAGGACGGTCCGCAGCCGCTGGGCAGTCATGGCGGACTTAACTGGGGAGGGCTGGTTCACTCCTCTGTTTAGACTTCGGCGGCCGCCCGAAGGGTTCATTTTCCCCGGCGCGCCGAAGGTCCCGGAGAATGAAAAAGCGCGGCTCAAAGCCGCGCTTCCCATGTCGTCGAATTGAAGATTGTCCGGCTACTCTTCCAAGTGCGAATTGGGAAGTGCCAGTTGTGCGGCCGCGGCTGCGAAGTCTTCTTCCGAGAGTTCAAAAGAATCAGATCCGGTTGCCGGTTTCTCCAGCTTTCGCTGGACCTTGCGCTCAGCTTTTTCCTTCTGTTTCTCCTGCCGTGAGCGCTCTTTCTGACGCTTGGTGAAGCTGGAACGGCCTCGACCAGACATAGACACCTCCAAGGGACATTTTTTTGGCAGATCGGTGTTCGTAAAACTCTGCAATGCACTATTAAGTGTTGCTCCTTACCAGCGCGGCTCTCGAGGCTGACGCGCATGGCCCTGATAATCATCACGCCCACCACCCCCACCACTGGAACGTCCACCGCCGCCGGGGCGTCCACCACCGCCACCCGGACGTCCGCCACCGCCTCCGCGGGGAGGGCCGCCGCGATCGGTCTTGGGACGGGCTTCATTAATGTTCAACGCGCGCCCACCCAGTTCCTTGCCATTGAGCGCGGCAATTGCTTTCTCCGCTTCCGCGGAATCGGTCATTTCGACGAACGCAAAGCCGCGCGAACGGCCGGTGTCGCGATCGGTCACGATGCTGACTTGCTCGATGGCCCCGTGGGGTTCGAACAGCGCCCGCAACTCTGCTTCCGTGGTGCTGTGGGGGATGTTGCCAACAAACAGCTTCTTCATATAGTTCCTCTTGCTGCAAGCTAAAGTGTAACTCAATTTCAGGATGCGGGTTTTTCGGCAACGGCGCGGGGCTTCTTGCTGGCTTCCGGCGGGCTGACCTTCAGTCCGGCCGCCTGGAGCAGTTCGCGGGTGCGCAGCCGGCGGTGAACATTCTGCTTCCGTTCGCGGTGATACCTGGCCTTGTCTCCGTTGAATTGCGACATCGCTGCGCTCCTCCATGAGCGTCAAATCGTGAGCGTGCAGTCACGAACGTGCAGTCCGAGGCTCTCCGGCGGACTGCTAAAACAAAACTGTTCTGTGAAGCGCTCCTGCCTGCGGTCAAGGACTGGGGCTTTGGGTGCGCCTACAGGGAAGCAGCTTTCTCAATCGCGAAGGCGCAGGGTGGTTTTTTGCGATGTGTCTTCGTGGTTAAGGAACTTCTGATGCCAAGGATTATACCTGCTGGATACGGAAGTGAAAGAAAATACTGAGAAATGCTGAGTAGGGCTGAACGGTTACAGTTACCGAGGATTGGGCCGCTGGGCGCGGACGACCATTTAGTCCCCCTAAATGTGGACTTTTCTGCTACACTAGTGGTGCGTTTGATTAGAATCGGTTGTTGAGCAGCTTCTTGCATACCAGCTTGAACCGCCCTTAGTACCTCCGATCTCACAGCGTAAATCGATTGAAAAGGAAACAGTAACAAAATGGCAGAACAAGGAACAGTAAAGTGGTTTAACGACGCCAAAGGCTACGGCTTTATCAGCCGTCAGAGTGGCGAAGATGTATTTGTGCACTTCTCGGCTATCCAGGCAGGCGGCTTCCGCAGCTTGCAGGAGGGTCAGAGTGTGGAGTTCGATGTGACCAAGGGGCCAAAGGGCTGGCAAGCTGAGAACGTCCGTCCGCTGTAAGCAGAGCGGAAACTCTAGATAGATAGAAGGCGTGCCCGTAACGGGAACCAACGTGCGGGCACGCTCTCCGACCAATCAAACGCAAGTTTTCCACCAGCCAGAAGCGGGGTGTCTCTGACACGCGACGAAACCAAGGCTTCATACGCTATCATCCGCCACAACATTCGGACTTACGAGTCCGGAGGGGTGGTTCTCGTGGTCAAGGGCAAGGAAAACGCTGAACTAAGAGTCAAGCACTTCGAAACCGGACAGAGTTCGGAAGACCGTCACGCCGGCTGGCGCTATTTTGTAGAGAAATCCGACCTGAAGGCCGGAATGGATCCTGCCGAGGCCACCAACCTCCGGCAGATGAAGCTGGAAATCAGAGAATCACAGGCGCAACCGGACCCCATGTCGGTCGCCAACCCTCCGCGCCAAAACTAATACCAAAATTTAGATTTATCATCGGCCCACGTAGACCCGGACGCCCTCGTCCGGGCGGACGAGCGAAGCTCGTCTTGGTTCTAAGGTGGACATCAAAATCCCTGCCGAGCTGCGCTCGGCTGGGCGGACGAGGGCGTCCGCCCCTGGTTCGTGCTAGTGGCGGTGTTCGGTTTCCCTGAGAACGACCGCGAAGCTGCGACCGCCAAAGCTGAAGCCTTGCGAGATCGTTCCTCTGACCCCGACCTTGGCGCCGTTGCCGGGCACGCCGTATCCCTGGCTGTAAACCCAGATCTGACCCGTACCGTCGTCCACCTGATAGACGCCGGTGCCGAGAGCTCCGAACGAATTGCTGACTCGTCCACCGATGGCAACTTCCCGCCCAGCGTACCGCCCTGGATCACGAAGAATCCTCTCGATGCTGGTACGTGTAGGACAGGCGGCCAGGAGCAACGTTCCTGCGATGAGCAGTAGAGCGAGCGAGAGCCTGCTAAACATTCTGACCACGCAAACCTCCGGAGATCGTAAAGTTTTGAACCCCAACCCAACCGAAGCTGCTACTTATGATGCACGCTGAAATTCTATTGATGGCCGCTATTTTCCAGAGTATATTGTCGCAGCAGTTTTACGCACGAATTCGCAGTTCAAGGGAGCGCCGGTCGTGGCGCTCCCTTCGCTTTTTAAGGTTCGCTTAACATTTGTCTTTTAGTCTTTGATCAGGGAGACAACCATGCCTGAAACGCCTCAAGAGTACACGCAACGCATGCTCAATCACAGCCAGGGGAAGGACCCTCTGCGGTTGCAGCAGGCCGCTCCCAGGAAGTTCGCAGCCCTCACCAAGGGCCTCAGCAAGAAGCAACTGTCGCGGCGCCCGGAGCCGGGGAAGTGGTCAATCGCCGAAATCCTGGCGCACATGGCGGACGCGGAACTGGTCATCGGCTATCGCATGCGCCTGATTCTGGCCTCCAACGGCACGACCATCCAGGCCTTTGATCAGGACGCCTGGGCTGAAACGTTTGGCTACAGCCGTTGCGACCCGAAAGTATCGCTGGAAACGTTTCGTGCCCTTCGCGAAAGCAATTTGCGATTGTTGAGTTCCGTGCCTAAGCAGTCATGGAAGAACTATGGCGAGCACTCAGAGCGCGGAAGAGAGACCGTGGACCACATCGTAAAAATGATCGCGGGCCACGACCTGAATCACTTGCAGCAGGCGGAGAAGATCGCCAAGCAAGGCCGATAGGCGATTCCTACTCGATGGGTTCCCCGTCCAAGCTCCGCTTGGGCGGGGATTTTGACGCGCCTCGAAACTTCACTCAGACGGAACCGTCCCCCGAAGTTCTACCTTGTCAGTGCCGGCCCCAAAATCCCGCCCAAGCGGAGTTTGTACGGGGCACCCTCGAGAGTTTTTCAATGCCGAGATTTTTGTAATTCTTGCGCCCGGGTCAAACCTTGCTGCGCTTCTGTACTCTCCGGTTGCAATAGCAGTGCGGCTTCAAACTGGTCCTCGGCATTTTTCGGGTCTTTGAGGCCGAGATAAACCTGGCCTAGCAGGAGCCGGGCGGGAAACTGTCCGGGAGTGAGTTTGAGGCTGGCTTCGAGAGCGTCGCGGGCTCCGGCGAAGTCACCGGTCTTTTCCCGGGCCTGCCCTTCATAGAATGCGGCGTTCGCATCTCCGCCTTCTCTCGCCTGCTTCAGATGTTCAGCGGCCCGGGCGTAGTCCCCGGCGTGAAGCTCCAGCTCTCCTAGTTGTCGTAAGGCCGTGAGGGACTTGGGATCGAGTTGCAGAACTTTTTCCAGCGCCCGCCGTGCCTGATCGGTGCGATTGTCGTCCGCCGCGATCATCGCGCTGTGCAACAGGTTCTGCTCCTCGATTTTGTCCTTGGGGTCGGGCAGTCTTGAAGTCTCGGTGGAGTTTGCGGAAACTCCCGCGCCAGGCTGGCCTTGATAGCCCAGAGCTTTGAGGGCGTCGCTCGCACCTTGGGAACTTTGCGCCTCCGCCCCGGAAGGCGGCGCAGGCGCTTTGGCCTTGATTTCGTCCAACATCCCGCGGAACTTCTGCACCGTGAGATCCGAGGGCTGATAGCGGTTTGCCAACTCTCCGGGATCGGCGTGCAGGTCGTACAACTCCGGCCGCGGCGCTTCGATGAACTTAAACCCGTCCGCGCGGACCGACCGCAACGCGGCCCACCCGAAGCGCAGCGGATAGTCTGTCTCGCCAAAGGCGATTCGGTCCTTTTCTTCGGTGCCGTCGATGTATTGCTTCAAGGATGCGCCATCCAGATGCGCCGGCGGCGTAATAGCCAGCCAGTCGACGATCGTGGGCACGATGTCCGTAGTTCGAACCTGGGCCTTGACTAGCTGATGGGAGTGCCCTTGGGCCGGAAGCTTCGCGGGTGTTTTGATGATCAGGGGAACGTGAGTGGTGGAGTCGTAAAGAAAAATTCCATGAGTGTCTTCGTGGTGCTCGCCCAGACCTTCGCCGTGATCTCCGACCACCACGATGAACGCGTTATCGTACCGGCCAATCTTTTTCAGGTACCCGACAAACCCGCCTAAAGCGGAGTCCGCGTAGGCGATTTCACCGTCGTACAAACGATCTTTGTAAGTCTGTGAGTAGGGCGGGGGCGGCTCGTAGGGATCGTGCGGATCGTAGAGATGGATCCAGACAAAATGCGGGCCGGCGGCGTGCGCGGTCATCCACGTTTCCGCGTGCTGCACAACGTCCAAGCCGCGGCGTTCTAGTCGTCCCCAGCGGGATTTGGTCTGCGAGTGTTCCGGAAAGTTGTCGTAGAAATCGAATCCGCGGTCGAGGCCTTGAGCCAGCGTCTTGCTGTCGAGGATGACCGCGCCAATAAACGCAGCGGTGTGATACCCGTTACCCTTCAACAACTCCGCCAATGTGGGATGGCTCGGCGCCAGAGGCACGGCAAAATCGGTCACCCCATGCGAACTGGGCAGCAGTCCAGTCAGGATACTGGTGTGCGAAGTGTTCGTAATCGGGCTCGGAGTAAATGCCTGGGAGAAGCGAATGCCGTCGTTTGCCAGTCCATCGAGTGCCGGCGTCTGAATATTTTCGTAGCCGTAGCAGTGAACGTGGTCAGCGCGAAGAGTATCAATGGTGATCAGGAAAATGTCGGGCGGGGATGCTTTCCTCTGCGCCTGTTCTGCCCCCAGGGCGGCGGTTACCAGACATAAAACAGCCAATTTCCAGGCAGCCTTCACGCATTTCAGACTAGCATAGGCCTGTCCTGCCTCGGGAGTTGGGAACTTTTAAGCGCTATCTACTTGTGCCCTGCCCGTTCTAGAATCTTCTGCGATGAAAAAGTGCTTGGGATTCATTCTCCTTATCGTTTTGGGCGGGTTCTTGTTTGCCGCTGACCAGTCAAGATTTGAGCCGCTGCCGGTTCCGATTTCCAACAATGCTGTTGCCAGCGTAAAAAGCCGCGGCTCGCTGCTGTTGTACTCAATGATGGGTATGGGCCCCAAGAAGACATGGGATGCGACCTCCAACTCCGCCTACATGCTCGACTCCGAGGCCGAACCCGGCAAATGGGTTGAGGTGCGCTCGGTTCCGGGGACGGTGGGGCGTCTGGCGGCAACGGCGGTCGGCGCCCGGGAGCACATCTTCCTATTCGGCGGCTATGTTGTGGATGCGCAGGGCGGGGAAACTACCTTGCGCGATGTCAACGCGTATGAACCGCTTACCGATCGCTGGTTCCGTGCTGAAGACATGCCGGTAGCGGTGGACGATTCGGTGGCCGGACTTTATCGGGACCGGTACATCTATTTGGTGGGTGGTTGGTCGAAGAGCGAAGCGGTGCGTGACGTCCAGGTGTACGACGCGGAGAAGAACACCTGGGCACAAGCCACGCCGATCCCCGGAACTGCCGTGTTCGGACATGCCGGGGCCGTGGTAGGCGACACTATTGTGTACATTGACGGCGCCTACAAGAACCCGGCCGGAGGCCAGCCTAAGTACATTCCTTCCGACGAATGCTGGATGGGCAAGATCGACCGCCATGATCGCTTGAAAATTCAGTGGACAAAATTGCCCAGCCATCCCGGAACGGCGCATTACCGAATCGCGGCAGGAGGCTCGGAAAAAGACCAGAAAATTTATTTCTCGGGCGGGACCGAGAATCCATACAATTACAACGGCATCGGATACAACGGAGTGCCCGCGGAGCCGTCCCCGGTGACTTTTGCTTTCAACGTGCGCACCGGCAAGTGGGAAACCGTCAACGAACACACCCCCCAGCCCACCATGGACCACCGCGGGCTAGTGGTTCTGCCGGAAGGATTGCTGATTGTCGGAGGGATGGAAAAGGGGCAGCAGGTGACCTCCCGGGTCGCTCTGGTGCCGAAAGCAGGCAAGGCGAAATAGGTAGCGCCAGCGTCCCGCCGGTTGTCCCAATTGACAGCCAGCCCAGCGAGGAGTAATTCTTGGTTCAGCACGAGTTGGCGTTCCATGAAGCGTTGGCAATTTTCAATCCTGGTTTTTGAATTGGCGTTGTTCGCCGTCATCCTGGTGCTGCCCCAGGTGGCCTTGCCTGACTTTACCTTCCACGACGGGACAGCCCCCGTGGCGGCGCATTCACGCCTGTGTGACCGGGGCCCTGCAACCGCTATTGCGGTTACACCCCAAATTCTGCCTGCTGAGCCGGTCGCCCGGGTCGGTGGCGAGATTCCCGATGTCCCCGCCCCTCCGGCGGTCCATTCTCGGCTTTCCCGGCTGTGCGTTCTGATCTGCTAGCCCTTCCGGCGCTCTAGCTCACCCTGTCAACTCTTAAAAAGATTGCTCCGCGAGGGGCGTGCCTGTGAAGTTTTGCGGGTCCGCGGAGCTTCGGAGGAAGGCGGCGGCGCTGGTGCCAGGCTTGCGGCGCAGGCTTGGACGGATCGTGCCGCCGCCCGCTCCGAAAATTCTCAGTCAGCAGTTTGAATCTTTCGGGAAGCACGAGCGGGGTGCGCTCGCGCCCACATCAAACCCTAATGTCCCCGCGCCAGGACCAGGGTTATGTCGTCGGGTTGTTCGTTGGCGCCGATCCAGTCGGCAACAGCGCCGGTCACGATTTCGCTGATCCGCGCCAGGGGCTGGTCGCGATGCTCCCAAACCAGATCAATCAACCGCCGCTCGCCGAATTCACCGAAATCATTTTCCGGTTCGGTCACCCCGTCGCTGTAGGCAACGAAAAGCTCTCCCTCGCGCAGCGCGACTGAAGCTTCCGGATAGGTTCGATGAGCGAACAGGCCGACCACCGTGCCTCCCTGCTCCAGCCGGCGCACCGATCCGTCTTGTCCGAGGATAATCGGCGGCAGGTGACCGCCGTTGCTGTACGTGAGCATGCGCTCGTGGCCATCGTATATGCCCAGAAAAAGCGTGGCGTATTTCTCCGTCGGGGTGCTTTGGTAGAGCTGATGATTGAGCCGTGAAAGCATCGCTCCGGCGGACGTCTCGGCGCCGTTCAGGCCGGAGCCCGGCAGCACTCGCGAACCCGCCGCTCCCGCCCCTACCGTCTCCCGCAAAGTTGGCATGCCTTCCAGGCTGTAAGCGCGGACGGCAGAGTGAATCGTAGCCATCAGCAGCGCCGCAGAAATCCCTTTTCCACTGACGTCACCGACCGCCAGGATGAGCTTGTCGGAGTTCAAAGTCAGAAAATCGTAGTAGTCTCCGCTCACGGTGCGCGCGGGACGGCAAAAGCCGAAGACTTCCAGCGATGCCAATTGCGAGATGTGCTGCGGGTAGAGCTGAGTCTGCACTTCCTGGGCGATGGTCAATTCGTTTTGCAGCCGCTCCTTCTCCTTTTGCTCCTCGATCAGGTTCTCGATGGACGCGGTCATCGAGTTGAATGAGTTGGCCAGGGTCGCCAGCTGGTCGTGCGACTGCACTGAAATGCGGTGGCTGAAGTCTCCGCGATTGATGTGTTCGGTGGCGTTGTAGAGCTGGCCCACGGCACCGGTCACCGTGCGCGTGAGGCGGGTCCCGATCCACAGCGCCAGCAGTTCGATGATGGCAAAAACCACCGCAGCGAAAAGCAGCGTGTACTCCACACCGGTCGCAAAGTCACCCAGGGCGGCGAACAGACGCGAATAAAGTACCGACGGCCGAGTCTGGACGCGCAAAACCGCGCCGGCTTTCTGCTGCTCGCCGGTTGCCCAGGCCACCACCGGAAGGGGCGTCCCGAAGGTGATTTCACTATCGAATGCGTTGTTCGCAGAAGACAAGGTGCCGGCGGTAAAGGCGGCGCGGAGCTCTTCGCGTCCGCGGTCTACGCTCACGCCGTCCTTGCCCGGGCGGAGCGCGAGATCCTGCTTGTCCGGCGTTTCCAGCGCGATAAGCGGAGCCGAGGTGGGCGCCGGTATGATGGCGCCTTTGGAATCGAAGGCGGACGCGTACAGCGTGATCTCGCCCAGATCTTTTGCCAGCTTTTCCAGCAAATTCCGATCCAGTGCTTCACTCGAGACCACAGAAAGCCTTTGGCTTCCTGTGCCGACTTCGGTGGCCGCCCGTAAATACAGCTGACCCTGGTCGCGAACGATTGCTCCGAATCCGGTAGTCAGAAACGATGGAAGCGCGAATGGGGTCTTTCCCGGAGCGCCCGGGTTGCATACGGCGAGAGGGGTTCCGTCCTTCCAGGCACAAATCTGGCGGGACGCCCAGGCCCGATCGCTCCGCCTCAGTCCTTCCAGCGACTCGGCAACCGCCGGCTGCCCATGTTCCAGACGCGCCGCCAGTTCGTGGGCGATGGCTGCGTTCACCGATTGAAGGCTGTGCAGTCGGGAATCCAATTCGGAAGTGACGACGAAGTTCGCGAACTGGCCGGCAAACAAATAAATGGTGATGAACGCCATCGCTACCAGCAGAACCACCGGGATCACGCCGATGAATACATAAGTCACGATCAGCCGGTTACGCAGCCGCCAGAGCAGTCGGGCTTTGAGCCAACGGTAGGCGAGAATGCCAAGCAAAACGAGGGCGAGAGCACTGAGAATTCCTACCCATCCACCGAGAGCTTGGCCATACGAGACCTTAAAGATGGCAAAGAGTCGTTGCAGGGCGAAGAGAAGCAGGTCCAGCCCCAGCAGATAGCAAGCGGCGCGTGCCAACCGGGTGCGAGGTAAAACACCCATGGCCAGAAGCCGAAAACGTAGTGTGCGGAGGGACAGGTCCATGCGCAAGGAGATTATAGATCGGACGTTAGACTTCGGACCTCGGTCGCAAGGGACCAGGGACAAGCAGAGGCCCGCGGGCTGACGTCCGACGCCCGTTTTCAGATTTCAGGGTAGAAGTCGAAGAACGCTTCCAGACTGGTCTTTAATTGCTTTTCGATCTCTTCCTTGCTGCCTTCGAGGACGTGCATCGTGACGTGGGCCTCGCGTCCATTTTTGAGTTTGAGGGTCGCGTCGCCGACTTCGGCGACTTCGTCCGACGGCAGCAGCCGCATGCCATAAACCAGGGTCAGGTTTGCCATGAGCTTGATTTTAAGCTTAACCAAGAGTGGGGTGTCATCATGAACGGAGTCGCGACTTCGCTTCGCGAAGCAGCGACGTAGTCGAAGGGCCCCTATAGCTGAATCGAAAGCCAGCGGTGTTGGTGTCACTCCACGGGCCGCGCCAAGAATCTCGCAGACGGAATCGGAATTGCAAACGGTAGGGGTCCTTCGACTCCGCGTTGCGCTTCGCTAGCGAAACGCAATACTCCGCACAGGAAGACAAATTGCATAGAGCAAGCCGCTGCCCTACCCGCCACGCCGGTCGTGGCGAGATGCTACAGTTAAAGAGTCAATGTCTGCCCCCGAATCCCGCTTCGTTAAGGCGTGCCGTGCCCTTCCGGTTGATCGGACACCAGTCTGGTTCATGCGCCAGGCCGGCCGCTATATGCCCGAATACCGGGCCGTCCGCAAGCAATATTCGCTGATCGAGATATGTAAGCGGCCCGAAGTAGCGGCCGAGGTGACGATCACAGCCGCTGAGGCCCTGGGCGTGGACGCGGCCATCATCTTTGCCGATCTGCTGCTGCCCCTCGAAGTCATGGGGCTGCCCTTTCATTTCTCTCCGGGCGAGGGGCCGGTAATCGAGAAACCGGTGCGCGACCAGGCGGACATCTCCGGATTGCGCACCGATCGCGCCGCCGACCTGGGATATGTCTCCGAGGCGGTGCGGTTGGTCTGCAAACACTTCGGAAAGCGTCTGCCCGTGATCGGTTTCTGTGGAGCGCCGTTCACGCTGGCCAGCTACATGATCGAGGGCGGGAGTTCGCGCAACTACGTATACACCAAGAAGATGATGTACTCCTCGCCCGCGGCCTGGGATGAGCTTCTCGGCAAACTGGCCGCGGTGGTCTCAGAGTACGCGGCGGAACAGGTGCGCGCAGGCGCGGACGTGATCCAGGTATTCGACAGTTGGGTGGGGTGTCTCAGCGTGGATGACTACCGCCGTTATGTGCTGCCGCGCACCACTGAACTGGTGAAGGCGTTACAGAAAACCGGAGTCCCGATCATTTATTTCGGCACGGACAGCGCTACGCTTTTGTCTTCGATGAAGGAGACCGGCGCTGAAGTGATCGGCCTGGACTGGCGGATTCCGCTGGATGTGGGTTGGAAGGCGGTTGGGTCCGGAGCGGTGCAGGGGAACCTGGATCCGGTGCTGCTTTTTGCCGGTTGGAAGGAAATAGAGAAGAGCGCGGGAGAGATTCTGCGGCGAGCCGGAGGACGGGCTGGGCACGTTTTTAATCTAGGGCACGGCATTTTGCCGGAGACGCCAGTGGAGAACGTAAAGGCGCTGGCGAAGTTTGTGCAGGAATACTGATGGGCTGGTGTCGGCGCCTCGCGGGCGAGTCGCCCGCGACCACACAGTCCCAGACCAAGGGAGTTATCGATTTGTCAGCGAACGAAAAAAATGCGATTTTGCTTTTGGCCCATGGGAGTCCCGATTCTGTGGACGAAATCCCGGAATTTCTGAAGCAGATTACCCGCGGCCGGCCCGTCCCACCGGAAGTGATCGAGGAAGTGAAGCATCGCTATGGGCTGATCGGCCGTTCTCCACTGACAGTCCTCACGCTTCGCCAGGGCGAATTGCTGGCGGAAGAATTGAAGCTGCCGGTATACGTGGGAATGCGTAACTGGAAGCCATTCATTGCCGACACGATTGCCACCATGAAGTCGGATGGTGTTGGGCGTGCCATCGTTATTTGCCTGGCGCCGCAAAACTCGCGCACCAGCGTCGGACTTTATCGCGCGGCGTTAAATGTTGAAGGTGGCGTTCCTTTTACCGTCGAGTTCGTCGAGTCGTGGCATGATCATCCCCTGCTGATCGCGGCCTTTGCCGAGAAGTTCCGCGCGGGATGGGAGCGGGCCTGCGCTGAAGCGACGGCGCGTGTGCCGGTCATCTTTACTGCGCACAGCGTTCCTCAGCGAACCATCGCCGAAGGCGATCCCTACGAAACCCAAACCAAGGACACCGCCAGGTTGGTTGCGCTGCAGGCGGGTCTCGCGCCCGAAGACTGGAAGTTTGCCTTTCAGAGCCAGGGAATGTCAGGCGGTGCGTGGCTGGGACCCACGGTCGAGAGCACGATTCTGGACTTGAAAGAGAAAGGTCATCGCGCGGTCTTTGTGCAGCCCATCGGATTTTTATGCGATCACGTCGAGGTGCTCTACGACATCGACATCGGCTTCAAGGAGTTTGCCGGGAGGGAAGGCATGCAGTTGTGGCGGGCGGAATCCCTGAATGACTCGCCGTTGTTGACGGCTGCCCTGGCCGATGTAGCGCGGTCGCGCAACGGAAAATGATCGGACGATTTCGGCTGAGAATGTTCCGGGGAACTCGAAGCCATACCTGCCGCGCCATTGAAAGTATATGAAACGCATTGCCATTGTCGGCGGCGGTATCTCCGGGCTGGCGGCGGCCTACGCGCTCGAAGAACGTCGCAGAGCCGGCGAGCTGCTGGAGTATGCGGTTTATGAATCCAGCCCGCGTTTCGGCGGGGTACTGGCAACGGAACAGGTGGACGGCTGCCTGGTTGAGGCCGGCCCTGATTCCTTCCTCACGGAAAAGCCCTGGGCCGCGGACCTCTGCCGCCGGCTCGGCATTGAAGATCAGCTCATCGGTTCCAACGACAGCGATCGCAAAACGTACATCCTGGTGAAAGGCAAGTTGACACCCCTGCCCGATGGGCTGATGTTCATGGTTCCCACCAGACTTGCGCCGGCGTTATTGTCTACGCTTTTTTCTCCGGCCACCAAGTTCCGCATGGTTCGCGAATGGCGTTTTGCTCCCCGTGGGTCGAGGAGCGATGAAAGCGTGGCCGCGCTGGTGGAGCGGCATTACGGTGCGGAGATGGTGGAGCGTTTGGCCGATCCTCTGCTCTCCGGCGTGTATGGCGGCGAAGCCGCGCAACTCAGTGTGCGTGCAGTGCTGCCGCGGTTTCTAGAGATGGAGTCGAAGTATGGCAGCCTGGGACGCGGAATGTTGGCGGCGCGCAAAGGCAAGAACTCTGCGCAACCCGCTCCGCCGATTTTTACCTCTCTCAAAAGAGGCATGCAGCAACTGGCGGAGGCACTGGTGGCTGCGCTTCCCGGAGATGCCTTGCGGGCGAACTCTCCGGTGCAGGCGGTCCAGAGGCAGGATCGAGGGTGGGTCGTATCCGCGGGGTATGCGTCCGATCAGTTCGACGCTGTGATCGTCGCCACACCGGCGTCGGCTGCCGTGCCTCTCCTCGATATCACCTGTACCGCGGTCGCCTCGGAGCTCAAGGCAATCCCATATAGTTCTTCCATGACGGTCGCGCTTGGCTTCGACAAAGATGTGCGGACCTCGTTGCCTCCCGGCTTCGGTTTCCTGGTGCCGCGCAGCGAAGGCAAGCGCATGCTGGCCGCGACATTTGTTCACAACAAGTTTCCCCATCTCGCTCCGGACGACCGCGCGTTGATCCGCTGTTTTCTGGGCGGCAGCCGCGACGAGCAGGTCATGGAACTTCCAGACGATGAGATCCTGCATATCGTGCGCGAAGAACTTCGGCAAATCGTTGGACTGAGCGCGGAGCCGCTCTTCACCCGCATCTATAGATGGGAGGGCGCAATGGCCCAGTATATTGTGGGTCACCTCGACCGGTTGCAACGAATCGAGGTTCTGCTGAAGCAATGGCCGGGACTGGTCCTGGCCGGGAATGCTTATCGCGGAATCGGTGTCCCCGATTGTGTGCGATCGGGTGAGGCAGCGGCCCAACAGGTGTTGGCGGTAGAGTAGGTTTGGGCGGCGTCGTCCCGCCGGTTGAACAATAAGCTTACAGGTCTCCGAGTTCGAGTCTCCCGTCCGCATTCTTCCATGCTGCCTCAAATTCTCTCCGTACCCATTCCGCGTCCCGGATATTAGTCTGAGCTTCGAGGCTCTTCAAAAGGCCAAACAACGACCTGGGATTTCGGGGGTATTGTTCCAGATCAGTACGAAACACTGCTTCCGCCTGGGCGGCTTGGCCGCTCAACAACAAGGCCGCGCCAAGCGATTCCCGCACAGGATAAAACCATTCGGGCGGTTCCCCGTAGTAAAGCCGGTCCTGGATCTGAACCGCTTTCGTCCAGTACCCGATCGCACGTTCACGGTCGGCGTGCGCCGCGGCGATTCGAGCGTCCAGGATGTTCGCTGACAGGTCGAGAAAAGTTTGCGCTTTGTTGGAGAAAAAACTGAACTCGGTATCGGCAGGCATTTCTTTGCGTGCAATGTCCAGACTTTTCCGTTCTGCTTCCGCCATCCCGAACTGACCTTTTGCCGCAGCGGCAGATCCACGGGCGAAATGCCAGAGTGCGTTTGTCATGAGCAGGCGCGGGTTCGGCGGCGGCAGCTTCAAGACTTCATCCCAGCGATGAAACCGAAGGAGCACAAATATCGGTGTGGGCACGTAGACCTCAAACACCGGCATGCTTGCGACCATATCGCTCACATGTGCCGCCAATTCTTCGGCGGCTTGTCTCGCATCGGCAAAATTACCCGCCATGCTGTTGGCGGCAGCGAGGAAATGAAGGTTATGGGCGTAATACATCATGTCGTACATGCTGCCCGTGGTCCCGCTCTCCCGCAGGTAGACACGGTCTATCTCAGCCGCCATCACATTGCTCCGGGCAGATGCCGGGTAATCTCCGACCCGGAAATAGGTGTGTGCGGGCATATGCACCAGATGGCCTGCTGCCGGTGCGAGGGTTTCCAGACGCCTGGCGCTGGCCAGGGCCCACTCGGGATGAGGGGATGCTTCCACGGCATGGATGTAGTAGTGATTCGCGCCAACGTGGCTGGGGTCACGCCGCAACACTGATTCCAGCACGCCAACAATCTCCTCAGTACCCTCGGTCGGATGGCCATCGAGGCCCCAAAGCTTCCAGGGGTGGAGATCCATCAGGCTCTCCGCATAGAGCGTGGCCGCGTCGAGATCGTCCGCGTACCGCCTGGATAACTCACGCATCGCGTGAGCATAGTCCGCGTCAAGTTTTCTCAAATTTACGCCGGGATCAGCCGAGTAACGCTTCGCCAGCGCTTGAATGTAGGCGCGTTCGCTTTCCGCTACGCCCGCCGAGAGCGATATCGCCTTCTGCACCGCTTCATAGGCAGCCTTTTCGTGGGGGGGATCTACATCCAGATTGATGCATGGACCTAACGCCAATGCGACGCCCCAATAGGCCATCGCTGACTGCGGATCCAGTTCGGCCGCCCGCCGGAATGATCGAGTGGCCTCTTCGTGGTTGAAAGCGAAGACTAGAGTGAGCCCCTGGTCGAAGAAACGCTGCGCCTCAGCGCTCTTTGTGGAAATCGAGTGGTGATGCTGGCCCATACCCGACATCAAGGCCGGTGGTTTTGACTGCGCTAACAGTGAACAGACACCAGCGAGAAGCACAAATACGGATGCGGCACGTTTCATCCGGATTCTCCAAACGTTTGAGCTAGGGTACCAAACCGCCTGCGGTCACCCGATCCGCAAACCAGCCTGGCGACTGCTCCGGGTTTTGTTACGGCCGTAACGGCGGTAACTTCTCTACTATTGCAGAAACTAACGGGCTCATTCAGGGTTAGTACAATTGGAAAGTCCTATGAGCAGACGGATTCTGGCCCTGGCTTCGCTCACGTTGTTCGCGCTCCTGCCATTGTCGGCGCAGGAACAGAAATCATCAGTTGATCCCGTAAATGAGGACAAGCCGGCGCAAGCCACTCCGGCTGACATGCTACACGATGCATCCCAAGAACCGCACGACGTGCCCCATGACACGTCCCAAGAGCCGCCGCCCGCCGCGCTCCTCGACGTGCCCGCCCCCGCACCAAAAATGAGTGACATGAACATGCCGGACATGGTGGGAATGAACAACGACGGCAGCGCACACGCCATGCTTTCTATGGCAGATCGCAAAATGGACATGGGGCCGCACATGAAGATGACGACCCTGCGCGATCTGAAGCCCGGGGATCAGGAGAAAGCAGACCAGGTGGTGACCGCAGCGCGCAAGGCAGCGGAAAAATACACCGATTACAAAGTTGCTCTCGCCGACGGCTATAAGATATTTCTGCCAAACGTGCCGCAGAAGCAGTATCACTTCACCAACTACCGTTATGCGTTCGAGGCCGCCATCGAGTTCAATCCCGAACATCCTACGTCGCTGCTCTACGAGAAAAATGGCGCGGAGTACAAGCTCATTGGGGTAATGTACACGGCGCCCAAGAATGCGAACTGGAACGAACTGGACCAGCGCATTCCGCTGAGCATCGCGCAGTGGCACGCGCACATCAATCTGTGCATGCCTCCGGCCGACAGAAAGAAGGAGGCTTGGGGTCCAAATGCGAAATTCGGTTTAGCGGGCTCAATCACGACCAGAGACGCTTGTGAAGCCGCGGGCGGAAAATTCATGCCTCAAATCTTCGGCTGGATGGTGCATGTGTATCCGCTTGAGCAAAAGCCGGAAGACATCTGGTCAGTCGAACGCCAGGCCGCCAATCACATGGATTGAGTTTCAGTCCGATCTGCTGCGAACACAAAACCATTACTGACCACGAAGTTGACGACGGAGCATGCCGCGATCGTGATTCCGCTGGCCAACAGGTAGTTGACGTGTCCGACTCCGACCAGCAGCTTCATTAACACCAAATTCCCGGCGATGGAGAACAATCCAGTGGTCAGGTTGAACTTGCAGAAGCGGGCGACGCCCGTGCCGCTACGGTCTGCCCAGGTGAAGCGCTCGTGCCAGAGAAAATTGTGGACCACGGCGGTCTCAACCGCCACCGCAGTGGCGACCATGTAGTGAATATGCAGCCCGGATTTCAGCACGACCAGCATGAGCAACTGAACGGCAATGCCCATACCGCCGACGAGGTTGAATTTGAGCCAGCGAGTTGCCGTGGAGCGCCATGAGTTTGCCGTCATCGAATCCGCTCTTCCATATACAGGCGACGAGTATTGCGCACGGTGAAAAAGATCAGCATGGCAGTCATGCCAACCATGCCAATCGCGCCGCCTACATCGAACAGGCGGAAGTGTCCGTGGAACACCATCGGGTGATAGAAGAGCGCCACGTTGCCAATCGACAACAGAATGCGTAGCTCTGTCGGCCCGAAGTTCCAGAACGACAGTTGAAATTCCCCCAGCGTGTAGGTGGCCAGGTAGGACTGGATGGAGAGCATCAAGAAAGCGATCAGCAAGCCGATTGCGATGAAGGGATGCATGTATCCCGAAAATGCCAGGCCGCCGATAAGCGCCAGCCCGCCGAAGCTGTCCACGATGTGGTCCACATAGAAGCCGTAGCGCGGGCGCTGCTGCTGGCGCACCCGGGCCAGTGTGCCGTCGAGGCTGTCCCCCAGCCAATTGAGCGCCAGAAAAGCGATGCCGGCCAGGAGCCAGTACCGGTTCCAGGCGGAAAGTGCGTAACTGGCCCCAGCCATCACTTGGGCCAGTAAGCCGACTAAGGTGAGGTGGTCGGAGCTGATCCAGCGTGGTGTGCGTTCGGCCATCCAGATCAGGGCGCGCTTTTCTGGGCGGCTGGTCAGGGCGTTGTGAATTCGGGCCGCGTTCTCGAAGGGTTTGACGCGCCGCACTTCGGTCAGCACATTAGGGTTAGCCTGCTCGCAGAAATCTATCATTGGACTCGCCATTTTCATGCTCCCGGGGGACAGTTTGGCGCGGGTAGGAGCATGGCGCAATGCATTGCGGGTAAACTGCGAATCAACTGCGAGTCAACCCGGAAGTGATTGACGCAAAATGGATTATCGGGCCGGTTTAGGGCGGATTTCCGGGATCATCCGCTTGCCGGAGTGGGGGGCGGGCTCCCATAAGCGCTAACTGAAGTAGGTCGGGCAAGAACGTTGACATTCCCGAAGGGGAGGACTCAGCATGGTCAGTCCTAATCGCGATTATCACAACAATGATTACGAAACTGACGCGCTGATGAGACAACACCAACCAGAGTTCTTACGCAGGATGTCACCCATGTCTAGTCCGGGTCGAGGCAAAGCGTCTGATGTCCTCAACATAGCTCTCCATCACCGGCATCGAAACGCCAAGATTATGCGCCGTAGAGATGAGGTCATCATAGAAAGTCTTAATCTCTATAGGATCACCGAAGGCGTGAGCGGAGCAACGCTTCCGGTACTCGTCATGCCGAAACATCCTGCGCATGATCCAGACATAGAATCGCTGGCGCAGCGAGGAGTTCGTCAGAAATGGAGCGGCCTCTGGGTACTGGGAGAGCAGCACTCCCCGTTGCCTCACCACCTGTAGGCATTCACCGCCAGCTCTCAGCGCTGTCAAGATCGCATCGCGGTCATTCAAGAACGATTCCATGCTTCCGGCCCGCACGAGTGCCGCCCACGTACCCCCGGTCATTGCATATTGGACCCATAGGTAGTGCAACATATCCGAATGAAGCTTGTTTCGATATCGGCCGCGGCAAACAGGCCAGCAACTTTCTCAGCGAGCTCAGAGGGTTCGCCCTCCGGCGACCCGATATCTAGTTTTAGTGCCGAAAGCGTCGCAACGAGCATGCCTCTGGAAAAGGCGCCACCCGCCTTGGCATCTCCGTAGATATAGCGGGTACGTGGCAGAATGGCGTCGATCTCCCTGACGCCATCCCAATTCTGTGTCAGAAGTAAGAAATCGGCCCCACCGGCTCCGGGGACCACTTCGATGAGGGTTTGAGCTAGCGCGTAATGTTTCACGGGTACGATGACCAGGTCAAGACTCTCAGCCGGAGGTAGCGTTTCTACGGCGTTCAATTTATACAGCCCGCGGAAATTGCGTTGGTGTTTCTTGCGCCGGTCAAAAACGTCCAGTGTCAGACCATCGCGCAGCGCGGTTGCCCTGTCACGCCGCACCAAGTGCACCACCCGATGTCCGCTCGCCGCCAGCGCCCAGCCATAGATTGAGCCAATGACTCCCGCCCCGATTACGAGCACGTGCATAGCGTCACCGCTTCGACTGCATTAATTCGTCTCGAGTAGGACTAGAAGAGCGTAGCAGAAGCGGCAAGCAGAACCTGGAATAAAGTCCCGCAACCAGGTCTGGGCCGGGTTCCGCTCCTGTGACGGACAATTCGGAGGCAATTCTTAAGTTAGCGCTTATGGGCGGCCCCCCCACGACAGCCGGCGGGATGCCGGCGCTACTTGGATGTTTCTTCGATGGATTGTCTTAGCTGGTCAACCGCCCAGTCGATTTGGTCTTCGGCGATGACTGCGGGGGGCGCGATCAGCAGATGGTCGCCGGAAACTCCGTCGACACATCCTTGAATGGGATAAACCAATAGACCGCGCTGCAGGGCGACGCTGGTCACCCGTCCTGCGAAATTGAGTTCCGGAGCGAACGGCCTTTTGCTGTGTTTGTCGGAAACGAACTCCACGCCGCGCAGCAGGCCAATGCCGCGGACATCGCCGACGGTCTTCAGATCAATCAATGTCGAGAGGGAGCGTTCCAGCTTGGCTTGGCGACCGTTTCGTCGCGACCAGAGTCGGCCGCTTGCACCAGTTTCTGCTGCTGCAAGCGGTGCAGCACCGCGCGTCCGGTTGCCAGCGAGACGGGATGAGCGTTGTAGGTGAAGCCGTGCAGGAATGATCCGGAGGCGAGGCCGTCAACCACTTTCTTCGTTGCAATGACTGCGCCCAGCGGGGCGTAACCGCTGGAGAGACCCTTGGCTGCGATCAAGATGTCAGGTGCGATGTCCCAATGTTCGATGGCAAAATTTCTTCCGGTGCGGCCCATGCCGGTCATGACTTCATCGGCGATCAGCAGGACGCCGTGGCGCCGGCAAACGTCCGCTATCTTTTGCAGATATCCGGGCGGCGGCACGACCGCACCCAGCGTGGCTCCGCTGACCGGTTCGAAGATGAATCCTGCCGCTTCACCGTTGGCGGATTCAATGGCTCTCTCCAACTCGGCTGCGTACTCCTGACCGCAGTTCCGGCAGCCATCTTTGCAGTCGTAGCGGCAGCGGTAGCAATATGGAATTCCTGTGTGCGCAAACTCACGCACCATGGGCAAATAGATCTCGCGGCGCCGTTTGTTGCCGGAGACCGAAAGCGCGCCCAGCGTCGAGCCGTGATAGCTCTGGCTTCGGCTGAGGACCTGGTAGCGTTTGGTTTGTCCGATCTCGACCTGATATTGCCGTGCCAGTTTCAGCGCAGTCTCGACCGATTCTGAACCGCCGCAGGTGAAGTACACGGCGCCGCCACGGAAATGATTGCCGGCATAGTTGAGCAATTCGCGAGCATAGTCTTCCGCGACCGGCGTGGTGAACTGGCTGGTGTGGACGAACTCCAATTGCCTGGCCTGCTCCGTCATTGCGGAGCCAATCTCAGGCACGCCGTGACCGATCAGATTCACCGCCGCCGAGCCCGAAAAATCGAGGTAGCGCTTGCCTTCCGTGTCCCACACATACACGCCTTCGCCGCGGACCGCCGAAGGGAGAGTCTTGCTGAACGAGCGCCGGAAAACAGAGGAGCGAATGGAGTTCTGCGATGCGACGGGATCAGACACAGTGTGGATTATCCGGCGGGTTGCGCTGCAGTGTCAAAATGCGGTGGGTGCTACCGATCTTTGGGTCTTTGGCATCGCCTCTGATCTCGCAAACTGCTGCTTCCTGCTTGACACAAAATGCGCAAAACCGCGAGACTTCTCTGCGCTATCAAACCGATATTTTCAACCACAGGAGCGGCCCTTGAACCACGCTATCTCGAGAAAGAAACTCTTCCCCGCACTTGTCTGTCTGATGCTTTCGTCTATCGCGTTTGGGCAGGCCGCCACTCCGGCCGCTGATAAGCCCGCTCCCGCGGTCAGCTATATCCTCGCGGGCCGCCTGTTTGATGCCGCGAGCGACAATGTTCGTGAAAACGTGATCATCGTAGTCGAGGGTGAGCGCATCAAGAGCGTCGCCTCGGCCGCCGATCTCAAGATTCCGCCGGGACGCCAAAGTGATTGACCTCTCGCAGGCCACGGTGCTCCCGGGCCTGATCGATTGCCATACTCATCTGGGTTCGCGTGCGGACCGCTACAACGAAATTTACAACTTCAAGGACACGCCGTTCAGCCACGCCTTCGCTGCCGTGGGGAATGCGCGTAAGACTCTGGAAGCCGGTTTCACCTCAGTGCGCGACGTGGGATCAGATCCCTTTCTCGCGGTCGACTTGCGCAACTCGATCAATGAAGGCCTGCTGGTGGGGCCGCGCGTAGTGGCGAGTGGCCCTGGAATCTCCATTACCGGCGGCCACGGCGACCTGAACAACTTCTCTCCGCAGACGCGGGTCATGATGTTTCCGGAGGAGCGTGATTTTCAGATTGCCGACAGCGAAGACCAGATTCGCCACGTCATTCGCGCCCAGGAGAAGTACGGAGTGGATGTGATCAAAATCCTGTCGACCGGCGGGGTGCTCTCGAAGGGCGACAGTCCAGCCGCGCCGCAATTCACGCTGGCCGAACTGAAGACAGCCGCGGAAACCGCCCACATGGGTGGCCGGAAAATTGCCGCGCACGCTCACGGCACCGAGGGCATCAAGAATGCGATCCTGGCGGGAATCGACTCGATCGAGCACGCCAGCCTGATTGACGACGAAGGCATCCGCCTGGCGAAGGAGCACGGCACGTATCTGGTGATGGATATCTACAACGACGACTACATCCTCAACGAAGCGCCCAAGTACGGACTGCCCACCGAGAATCTCGACAAGGAGAGGACGGTGGGTCGCCTGCAGCGCGAGAATTTCCGCAAGGCGGTGCAGGCGGGCGTGAAGATGGCGTTTGGCACGGACGCGGGAGTGTATCCTCACGGCGACAATGCGCGGCAGTTCTTTTACATGGTGAAGTTCGGGATGACGCCGGCGCAAGCGATCCGCGCTGCCACTTCGAGCGCCGCCGATCTGATCGGGCGGTCCCAGAGTGTCGGCACCATCGAGGCCGGCAAGTACGCGGACATCATTGCGGTGAATGCCGATCCGTTGGCCGACGTGCGCGCTCTGGAGCATGTTGATTTTGTGATGAAGGGTGGGGTGGTCTACAAAGACACGCGGGTTCCGCATCCAGCAGCAGACTGAACTCGTGTGGCGCGGGGCCGCCCGCGTGAAAGCCTGTACGAGCGCCGATCAGCGGCTCATTCCGGATTATTTTGCGATCCTCTCCAAGGCCTGAGGATCAAGACAGAACGCGGGCGGGGGCGCCCGCGCCACACAAACCCCACGAACCATTTGGCGTATCAGGTGAGTGGAATATTTGCGTGTAGAATCGCCCCTTGATGGCGAATTCTGCAGACTCTCCCGAAGCTCGCCCGGTTCGCGGCTTTGTCCGCCTGGTTCGCCTGTTTCGTCCTTCGCACCAGCACAGCGCTTTTTCGGCCACGCTGCTGCTCATGACGGCAGTCATGCTTTCGCGTGTGATCGGCTATGTGCGCGAGGCCTATATTGCGTACGCGTTCGGCGCCGGACCCGCGACTGACGCCTACGTCGCCGGCTTCACCATTCCCGACTGGCTGAACTATCTGGTGGCGGGCGGGACTGCTTCCATCACCTTCGTTTCGATCTACACGCGGTTTCTCGCCGCGAACAAGGAAGAAGAGGCGCAGAAGACATTTTCGGTCATCATCACGGTGATGACCGCGGTGCTGGGAGTGGGCGTAATCCTGACAGAATTTTTTACTCCAGAAATTTCACGCCATCTTTTCCCCAAATTCAGTGCCGAACAGCTTGAGCTCTGTGTTCACCTGACCCGCATTCTGCTGCCGGCTCAGATATTCTTCTATGTTGGTGGAGTGGTGTCGGCGGTTTTGCTTTCGCGGCGACTGTTCCTGTTTCCCGCCTTCTCGCCCCTGCTCTATAACGCGGCCATCATCCTGGGCGGCGTGCTGCTTTCACATCGCTTTGGCATCTCATCTCTCGCCTACGGCGCGCTGGCGGGAAGTTTCCTGGGGCCGTTCTTGATCAACGCCATTGGCGCCGCCCGCATTGGCACCGGTTACAGCATTTCGTTCGACGTCCGCAATCCGGCGTTTCGCGAATGGGTGCGGCTTTCGATTCCTCTGATGTTGGGCGTGTCGCTGGTCACCGCTGACGATTGGATCCTGCGCTACTTCGCTTCCGGAGCGGTGGGCGACATCACGCGCCTCAACTATGCCAAGCGTCTGTTCGCCGTGCCGATCGCGGTGCTCGGGCAAGCGACCAGCCAGGCCTCGCTGCCGTTTTTTGCCAAGCTCTTTGGAGAGAAACGGATGCGCGAGTTTGCCGACACGGTGAACGGTTCGATCTACCGCATTGTCGCAACTTCGCTGCTGGCCACCAGCTTCATGATGGCGGCGGCGCTGCCTCTGATCGATCTGGTCTACCGTCGCGGACACTTCCAGTTTTCTGACTCTCAGGAAACCGGGCTGTACTTTTTCTGGTTCGCGCTTTCACTTTGCTTCTGGTCGGCGCAGGGTCTCTACTCGCGCGCCTTTTACGCCGCCGGAAACACGCTGGTCCCCATGGTGGCTACCAGCCTGATTACCCTGGCTTCCATTCCCATGTACTCGGCGCTGTTCCACCGATTTTCTACCGTAGGGCTGGCGATGGCGTCCGATCTGGGGATTGTGGCGAATACGATCGCACTGGCGTTTCTGCTTCATCGGCGTCAGCTGATTCGAATCAATGAATTGAACTGGGCGGAGATTGGGAAGGCGGGACTGACTTCCGTGGTGGCGGGCTTGCTCAGCTATGAAGTCGCCCGCGTCCTGCTGGTTAACAACAGCCGGATCGCGGACCTCAAGGCCCTTGGCCTGATTACTGTCACATGGGCGGGGGCGGTGGCGGCGGGTCTTTGGCTTACGCGATCTTCGCTGGTGGGCGACCTTCGCCGTCGGAAGCCTACTTCTTTTCCGCGCGTCGCGGAAACTCAAGCGGAAGAGTTGAGCAAGGGTGTAGAGCCTTAGAGATATTCAGATCTCAGTTTCTGGTTCTCGGTTCTCAGACGGAAAAACGGCGGATGCTCTTGTGAGACCAAGAGTGTCCGCCGTGATCTTTCTGACAAACCTATACTCGGGCTGCGCTCGCGGCCTCAGCTGAGGCTTTGACTTCTTCGCCGTTAGGCTTCTGGCCGGCTTTGCGGATATCGATGCCGCCCTTGAAGAATGCTCCATCTTCGATGGAGATGCGGGCTGCCACCACGTCGCCGGTGAGCGAGCCGTCGCTGCGGATATCAACCCGGTCGCTGGCAGTGAGGTTGCCACGCACTTTGCCCAGGACAACGATTTCACGGGCATTGATGTTGGCCGAAACCACGCCGTTGCGACCCACCGTCACGCGGTTGCCCGACAGGTTGATGGAACCTTCCACTCGGCCGTCGATGTAAAGCGACTCAGATCCTGTGACCTCGCCTTTGATCACCAGCGATTTGCCGATCGTGGCCTGGTCCGCGGTGGTGGTTGCAACCGGACGCGGCGCCGCGGGAGCGGGTTCGCTCGCGGCAGAAAAAGTTGGGGCGGGGGCGGGCGCCGCCGGGCGCTCCGGCTCACCTGGCCGGCCTGGAGTCGTAGGCTGATTCGTGGGTTTCCACATGTGGCAAAAGTCCTTTCCTCTTATAGATTCTGGGTGAAGGCCGCACTTCGGTGACCAACTGGCATTTTACTCCAGCCAGATGCCAACCCGGCCTGTGAAAAACGCCTATTTGATGAAACGACGGGACATGCACGGGCTGCACACTAACGCGATCCGTGGTGACTGGTTACGCCGGCTCACCGCGACCCCTTCCAGACTATGCAAGTTTTGCCCGGGGCGGCATTTTTTCCCGACATCATGATTGCATTTACCAAGGAATGACAACAGAGGATGGTGACCGGGAGAGGTTACTAGTGTAATGCGCGTTCCCTGAGACAGAGGTCTGAAATTCATTAGAGTCCTTTAATCTTTGACGGGAAGCTAATCGCTGGAGACGCAACCGTCCTTGGTCCCGGGGGGGAACAAATGAAACGGAATTGCTGCTATGTAGTGGTGTGCCTGCTGCTTGTAGCCTGCCTCGGTCTGGGCGGGCAGGCCCAGGACGCTCCCGAAGGGCACGTCGGACGGGTCGTAGATTGGACTTACCACCACGTCTCCGTGAGCGGCCCGCTAAGCACCGTAAACATAGATCGCGCTCGGACCGAGCCCCGAATCCTCTTTCGACTGGCGGAGCGCAATCTCTCGCGGACTGGCCCAAGGCAGGAGCGGTTCGGCCGGGATGGTCGCGGCCCGGCCAATCGCCCCAAGAGAAGTAGCGCAAAAATCGACTGGAGCATCCCTCTGGGTGCGGGCATCGTTGCGCCCAACATGTTCCCGGCCAAGTTCAACTTTGATATCAATGCGGCGCCAAACTGCGCCAACGACTATGTGGTCTTCGGTTTGAACGTCGCTGGAGCGACGCCTGGCCAGGCTAATCTCGTCGGCGTGAAGAACCTCTACAGCGGCACCGGCGGAATCTGCGGCGCTAATCCTACTGTGAACTGGGCGTACAACGGGAGTACAGCCGGTGGTGCAGTCCGTACTTCCCCGGTAGTGTCACTGGACGGCAATAGAATCGCTTATGTAGAGAGTGCCGCTGGAACCGCTGTCTTCCACGTGTTGGCCTGGAAGGCCGGAGAAGGAACGGCAGCCACCGTGGCCGTGACGCCGACGCTCAATGGGGCTTGCACCGGTACCGTCGCCGCCCCCACCAGTTCCTGCCTCAAATCCGTAACCTTCTCGACCACGGCCACAGACACGCTGGCTTCTCCCTGGGTGGACTACCAGACCGACAAGGCGTTCGTGGGCGGCGACGACGGCAAGATTTACCGGATCAGTTGCGTCTTTAACTGTGCCCTCAATGCCAATCCCGCGGTGGACTGGACCTTCACCCTGCCCGTGGCCGGCACTGGCGGCGCGGCGGCGAGACCAAATGGTCCGGTGTATGACTACCCCAGCGGACGCCTCTTTGTGGGCGATCAACTCGGAGAGCTCTGGGTCATCAATGCCGGCGGAGCCAGCCCGACCCTCAACGCCGGTCCGGTGATGATCGGTGGCGGAGGCTGCACCACGACCAATCCGCCTGGTCGCACGGGAACTCCTGCTCCTTGTACCGCGAACGGTGGATCGTTTGGCATACCCGATTCCGTCATCATGGACAGCTCCGGCGTCAGCCAGCGGATTTATGCTTTCTCCGGCAATGACGGGACTGCCGGTGCCAGCGCGGTCGTCGCCCAGCTCACCATGAGCCTCACCGGTCTGGTCCGGACTCACATCGGTCTGGGCAGCGTCGGCAACGCGACCACCAACGTGGATATTCACACTGGCACCTTCGACAACAATTACTTCGGCGCGACTCCGAATACAGGCGAGCTTTTTGTGTGCGGGACGGGGCCCGGCAATACCAACCCTTACCACTACTGGATCGGGTTCACCGCCTATCCGGTCATGAACGCCACTCCGACCGGCTCGATTGCACGCAGCCCCACGGCCGCGGGGCTGGCATGTGCTCCGTACACCGAAATATTCAATCCCAATCTCAACCTGAGTGGTAATGCGACCCATCACGATCTGCTGATCAGCGGGCTTATGGGTGCGGGCACGAACGGGCAAATCATCACCAACGACATCAGCACGGGGGCGATTGCGGTCGGTCTAAGCAACGTCAGCTACCCGGGGGGCGTCAGCGGGATTATTGTGGACAACACGAGTACCTCGGGGCAGGCTTCGAGCGTGTACTTCAGCACCCAGGGCGTCGTCAATGTGGGTAGCTGTGCGAATGCGCGCTGCGCCGTGAAACTGACGCAGCTCAATTTGCAGTAAGCCCCCAAGTCGGGTGGAGCAGGCCTTCAGGCCTGCATGCCGATGCGGGCGGGTGCCGGGCTTTAGCCCCTGAGAAATCCAAACTGACCCACCGCCACGGACTCGCTGCGGTCTTCCGCCGCAAACTCAGGTATCCTGAAGGCGAAGGTCTCGCGCGGAGGTGTCCATGAAAACCAGCCAGTTGATCGCCACCAGACCCGAGTCGAACGAGTACGCTCCCTACTACGGCAAATACGTTTCCCTTGTGCCCGACGGCGACATTCTTGTCACTCTGGAAAAGCAGTTGCCCGCTACGCTGGCGCTGCTGGCCCGCTCGGAGGCCGACGGAGACTTCCGCTACGCCCCGGGAAAGTGGAGTGTGAAGGAATCGCTCGGTCACGTCATCGACGCCGAACGCGTCTTCAGCTACCGCGCGTTGCGCATCGCCCGCAACGACAAGACTCCGCTGGCCGGATTCGAGCAGGATGATTACGTGAAGTATGGACCGTTCGGTCATTGCACTCTGGCCGGGCTGGTGGAGGAGTTCACGGCGGTGCGCAAGGCCACCGTGCTGATGTTTCGTGCGCTGGATGAAGCCGCATGGGCACGCCGGGGAACGGCCAGTAACAACGAAGTCACGGTGCTCGGACTCGCCTACATTATTGCCGGACACGAACTGCATCATCGCAGGATCTTTCAGCAGAACTATTTTCCGGCCTCTGTTTCCTGACGGCGCAGTTTGCGCTCTGCGGCTCCGGTATCCTTACGAGTGACACCCGTCACGATGCTTTCCGATTCCGCCATCCTGAAGAAGATTGAGCAGCAGCCCAAGCGCACCGCCGGCTTCAAACAAATGGCGCGCGAACTCGGCGTCCATGGAGATGCCCGCCGTGAGCTCTTCGAACGCCTGAAGCACCTGGTGTCCAGCGGTCAGCTGCAGCAGGTCGGGCCTGACCGCTATGCCATTCCCCAAACCGCTTCCGGCAAAAACATGGCAGTGGGACGGCTGAGCATGCATCGCGATGGCTTCGGCTTTGTAATTCCGGAAGCCGATTCACTCGAGCCGCGCCTGAAAGCCCGGCTGGTGGGAGACATCTTTATTCCGCCTCCGGCCGTGGGATCGGCAATGCACGGCGACCGCGTGATCGTCGAGATCGGCAATATTCGTCCGGACGGCCGCGCCGAAGGCCGCATCCTGCGCCTGGTCGGACGGGCGCACTCGACGGTGGTAGGAAAATTTCACTATGGCAGCCGGCGCAACTACGTCACTCCGATTGACCAGAAGATCACGCAAGAGATTGTGATTCCTCCGGGGATGGAGTATCCAGAGAAATCCACGGGCGCTAGCGCAGATGGGGTGCTGGCGGCGGGCAGCGAAAAAGTGAGAAGTCCGCACCGTGTGCTGGGCGAGGAAGCGGCGCGACGCGCTCGCTGGGACGATCTGGAAAACGTCGTTGTCGATGTTGAGATTACCGACTGGCCCACGGCCACGCAGAATCCGCGCGGCCGCGTCGTGGAGATTGTGGGCTACGAAGACGATTTCGGCGCGGATGTCGAGATCATGATCCGCAAGCATCACCTGCCGCATCGTTTCCCTCCGGCGGTGCTGGCAGAAGCGCAAGACGCCGACCCAGTCATTCCAGCTGCGGAAGCGAAGGAGCGGCGAGACTTTCGCGCCTTGCCGATTGTCACCATTGACGGAGAGACGGCGCGGGATTTCGACGACGCGGTGATCGTGCAGCATCTGGAAAACGGAAACTTTGAGCTGCAGGTGCACATCGCCGACGTGGCCCACTACGTTACTCCGGATTCCGCGCTCGACCAGGAGGCCCGCCTGCGCGGCACCAGCGTCTATTTTCCCGATCGCGCTGTGCCCATGCTTCCCCTCGAACTTTCGACGGATATTTGCAGCCTGCGTCCGCAGGTCGACCGCCTGGTGATGTCGTGCGTCATGGAGATTGATCATCACGGTGAGATTGTTGGTTACGAATTAAGTGAGGGCATCATTCGCTCCGCCGAACGCATGACCTATACCGACGTGAATCTGGTGCTCGAAGGCGACCCCGGCGCGCGCGAGCGCTACAGCAATCTGGTGGCCGGGTTCGAACTGATGCGCGAGCTGGCCCTCATCCTCAACCGCAAGCGCGAACGCCGCGGCTCCATTGATTTCGACTTGCCCGAGCCGGTGATTGAATTCGACGAATTCGGATTGATGAAGAGCATCACCCGTTCGGAACGCAATATCGCGCATCGCCTGATTGAGGAGTTCATGCTCTCCGCCAACGAATGCGTGGCGTCGTATCTGGAAAACAAGCGGATCGCTTCCCTCTACCGCATCCACGAAAAGCCCGACGCCAAGCGGGTGTACGACTTTGAAGTAATCGCCGCGACCTTTGGCTATTCACTGGGAGTAGGGCCGCTGCCCATCCAGCGGGTGCAGCTCAAGACTGACCGCCGCGCCGGGTATGGCAAAGGCCGGCAGTCGCGGGAGATCGAGATTTCGAAAGAAGTGCATATTACGCCGCGCATGTATCAAAAGCTGACAGAGAAGATCGCCGGCAAACCGGAAGAGCGCATTCTTTCCTTCCTGATGCTGCGTTCGTTGAAACAGGCCCGTTATTCCGAAGAGAACCTGGGCCATTTTGCGCTGGCCGCGACTGCCTATACCCATTTCACGTCGCCAATCCGCCGCTACCCAGACCTGATCATTCACCGCATTCTGAAAGACGTCCTGCGTGATTCGGCGCTCGACCGATAGCGCCGGCGTCCCGCCGGCCCAAAGGCGGACGGAACGTCCGCTAGGAGCGAGAGCATTTAGGCGGCAACCGAATCAGAAGGATCAAGGGCGACTTACGAACACGATACCGGCGCGAAATTCAAGCGGGCTTCCAGTCCGCCATCGGGCTGGCAGGATGCCGGTGCTACCAGTTCGCCATGGTCGAAGCGCCGCGATCACTCGGCCCATCACGAAGCGGCTAAGCCCGAGGGCGGCCCCATCCCGATCGAGGAATTGCATGACATCGCCGAAGAATCCAGCCAGTCAGAGCGCCGCGCCGACGAAGCCGAACGCGAATTGATGGAGTGGAAGAAGGTCAAGTTCATGTCAGACCGGGTCGGAGAAGATTTCGACGGTCTGATCATCAGCGTGACCAAGTACGGATTCTTCGTGGAACTGACCGACCTCTTCGTGGAAGGCCTGGTTCCGCTCGATTCTCTGGCCGACGACCGCTACACCTACCACGAAAACACGCGCGAAATTATCGGCCTGCGCAGCCGCAAGATCTACAGCATGGGACAGCGGGTGCGGGTGCTGGTCGACCGGATCGATCCGGTCGAGAAGAAAATCCAGTTTGCGGTCCTTGAGGAAAAGCCGGTCCCGAAGCGCAAGAAACGCTAAGCCTGGTGTAAAATCCTTAAGTCAACCCCACCGCCGCCCGTAAGTGCGGCCGGTTCCTTCCAGTCGGGACGTGGCTCAGCCTGGTAGAGCACTCGCTTGGGGTGCGAGGGGTCGGCAGTTCAAATCTGCCCGTCCCGACCAATTCATTCTAAAGAGGTTCCCAGCGTCATCTTCCGCGACCGGGAGTCTTACGCAAGGGGTCAACGAAGCGCAAGGCTTTTCGGGTCGTCGGCAACCCACGTGCGCAAGGCGCTCATCCTAAAGGTCACGAACCTAAAGTGCTCCTGAAACGGTACATTACGAAATTATTACTTTCGGAACAGTACTGGATTACGACTCAAAGTTTAAAATTGACAGAGCGGTGCGACTAGTTCATTCTTCCGACCAAAGAGGCAAAGGAACCGAAACATGCCAGTACCCATCAAAAAGATCGTAAAGTCTGGCGCTAAGTGGGTAAACCGCCGCGAGATGGCTACCATCGTCGATGCGCATGCTCGACGTGTGCTCGGTGTGTCGGGAAAACAATTCATTTCAAAGTGGAAGGCTGGTAAGTATCGCACGCTCGATTCTGATGCCTGCCCCGGAGTAATTGAGCTTGCCCTTCTCGCCCCCCTCCCAAGGCGGGCGAGTGGCCGGAAGAAATGAGTGGGAAGCCGCTGACAATTTTGTAGCTTACCTCCACGAAACGCTTTCGTGCGTAACCGCTGAAAAGCTGGCTTTCTTTCAACAATCAAAAAAACTTTACAAGGTGTGGTTCAATCCTGCCGCTGAACTTGCAACGAGATCAGGAGCTGAAACTGTTCCTGTCCTTCACTCGAAGTTTCTGGGGCTGGCCCCGATGCAAAGGAACCGGAGAGTTCAAAGCTTTGACGCGCGAATACAGCTATCGTTTAATGCAAAAAAGCGATATTGCCTCAAGAGAAATCTTGGCCTATCACTGGCACCCGAACGATTCCGAATTGCGCGATCCCCATTTGCATATCAGGTCGATTGCGCGGGTGCATTTTCCGACCTCTCGCGTCTGCGTGGAAGACTTCATTTCCATGCTGATTAAGTATTACGGTGTAAAACCACGAATGAGGAAGTCGGAATGGACAGCCATCGTAGAGAAGAACAAAAATGCGTTCGAGAAGATGGCACTTGGAAGATTCGACATCCACGTTAGTGACAAGCTTCCTTATCCCCGCTTTCCAGCCCGTCAAGGCTTTCGAGAGCGAACCATCTGTCAAAGACTGCCCGCCGTCACGGCCTCGGAAAGCTTAAGAGAGCGCACAGCCTGCATCTTCGCTTTGGCTTTCCGTTTCTGCTTGGCTATCTTGCTGCGTTTGAATTGCGCATGATCTTCAGCCAAATCGAGCGTGTCAGGAATTTCCGCGAGCACTTCAATCTTCCAACGGTAGGGCCCCGTGTACTGGAATACGATTTCGCCTCTGATGTGCTGCGATAAGTGATCTGCATTCCAATTTGATTCGATGGTGTGTTAGATGTATAACAGACAGTAATGAATCTTACGAAGGAGGCCAAACGCGAATCTCCTTGGCTTTTACTTGTGTTCAGCTTAGCGAGGAAATCTGCGAGCCTTCGGGTCACAATCTGGCGAAAGCTCCAACGTAATGGGTCGCTGCCGCTGGGCAACTCGGGATACTTGATTCCCAACAGTACGGAGAACCGCGAGCGATTTGAATGGCTGGCGACGACGATCCGCAGCCATCAAGGCGAGGCATCCATCGTCGAGGTTCAGTCAATTGATAACTGTTCGCGACCGCAATTGATCAGACGTTTTACGGATGCCCGCACTCGCGATTATCAGGAGTTGCTTAAGGATTTGCGAGGGGTCTCCCGTTCAAAGGGTTCTATGGCCATGACGACTCGGCTGCGACAGCGGTTTCTGGAAATCACTGCCATCGATTTCTTCGGCAGTCCCGTTCGCAAGCAGGTCGAGCGTGCGTTGGACGAATTACAAGATCCCAAAACAAAACTGGATATTCTGGACATGGTAAAGGTCTCTCCTGCCTCCTACCGAAACCGGTTATGGGTCACCCGACCTCGTCCCGGTGTCGATCGGGTAACTTCGGCGTGGCTGATTCGACGGTTCATCGACCCTAAGGCGAAGTTTGCTTTCGCAGTCGAGGACCAGAAGCCACCGGATGCAGTTCCCTTTGACATGTATGAGGGCGGCTTTGGGCACAGGGGTGAAGACTGCACGTTTGAAACGCTTCTGAAGGCATTTCACATCCGAGATAAGAGGGCAGGAGCGATGGCCCAAATCGTGCACGACGCTGATTTGTTCGATGAGAAATTCGGCCGCAAAGAAGGTTTTGGAATCGACGAAGTCATGAAGGGATGGTCTCGTCAGGGTCTCAGCGATCAGGAGCTTCTTGATCGTGGCATGCAACTGGCCGAGGGACTTTATCAATCGCTTTAATAAACCGCAATTGCGAATCAAGGAGAGACTATGAAAGCACGTATTCTAACGTCGGCGTTACTACTTCTATCGTGGCCCGTGATTGCCGCTGCACAAGGCTTAGACACGTCAAAAATCGATGACATATTGGGCCGCTTGGGCACAAATCGGCGATGTCTATCGTGTCGGCTTCCCGCGCACCGATCTTCATGTCTCGGTGGATGGCGTCGAGGTAAAGCCCGGACTAGCATTGGGTTCTTGGGCCGCTTTCGCCGGGAGTGATAGTGATGCCTCTGTGATGGGTGACCTCGTCCTCTTGGAGGATGAAGTGAATCCGGTTATGAGGAAGTTGCGAACCGCTGGATTCGAAGTCACGGCTGTACACAATCACCTCATGAAAGAGACGCCTTCTGTTCTGTACATGCATTACATGGGGCACGGCAAAGCTGCTGACATCGCTCAATCGCTCCGCGCAGCGTTGGCGGAATCCAAGACGCCACTCGATAAACCGACTCCTCCGGCTCCGGCAGGTGAGCCGCCAGCATTCGTCCAGACCGTAGAGGACGGCGTGGGCACCAAAGGCCGCTTTGCAGGTGGTGTGTTGTCCTTCGGAATCCCGCGCGCTAATGCGGTAACGGATCATGGAATGACACTCTCTGGAGCGCAAGGAGTGGCCGAGTCCATCAATTTCCAAGATGCCGAGTGGATCTGGAAAGGTGGCGACAACTGGAGACTTTGTCCTGACGGCAGAAGAAGTAAATCCTGTCATCTCTGCGCTTGAAGAACATCAAATCCAAGTTACCGCATTGCATAGCCACATGCTGACGGAACAGCCTCGCCTGTTCTTTATGCACTTCTGGGCTGTTGGCAGTGCTGACTCCGTGGCTGGAGGGATCAAAGCGGCCTTAAGTCACGTGGCAGTGAAATAGCTGAGAGGCTCGATGCGAAATATTTTGTTATTTCTAACAGCTGCTCTTCTTGGACTTGTTCTGAGCGCAGACGCTCAGACTGGGACACCGACCCTCAGGAAGGTCGCTTGTTTGATCTGCCCGGCCCAGTGGGGAAGCGTTTTGACTACCTCACAATCGACGACGACTGAGAACCACCTGCTCTCTACACATCTCGCTGCCGGAGACTCTACGTCATCGATTTGGCGACCAACAAGGTTGTTGCCACGATTACCGATACCCCCGGAGCAGAAGGCGTCGAATATGTTCCGGAGCTAAAGAAGGTCTACACCTCCAACGCGAACGACAACACCATAGGCGTCGTTGACCTGAAGCGGATGAAGGTCGTCAAGAAGCTGAAGACAGAAGCGAAGCCCGACGGCAGCGCGTACGCGGCACCATTTCATAAGCTGTACGTTTCAGATGAACGAGGTAAGGCAGAGGCTGTCGTCGATGTGCAGAAAGACGAAATTGTCCGCACTCTGCACTTCGATAGTGAAACAGGGATGCCGCAGTACGACCCTGTCGCGCAAAAGTTATACGTGAACCTGCAGGATCAGAATATTTTCGCTGTGATAGATCCCGCGACGGATGAAGTCATCGGACGGTACCGTCGGACGCTGCAAAGGTAATCACGGGATGGCACTCGATCCGGCGCACCATCGCGCTTTCCTTGCCTGCGAGGGGAACGATTTGATGACTGTGTTCGATCTAGACAAGCACCTGCCGATTGCTTTTCTGCCTTTGGCTGGTGGTCCCGACGTGATCAAATTTGACCCCGGACTGGGCCGTATCTATGTCGCGTGCTACAGCGGAGCGATCTCGGTTTTCCATCAGGATGACCCGGAGCATTACCGCAAGCTGGAAGACTTCCGCGTCCAACACGCGGTTCACAGCCTTACCGTCGATGTGAGAACACACCGCGTTTACGTGCCGGAGCAAGAGGAGGACGGCAAACTAGTTGCGCGAATGGTGGTCTTTGAGGCCGTCATTGGTCAGTAGCCAAAGCAGGCAAGGGGGGAAAGGTGGCTGATCGCGGTTCTGAGGCGTGCGGTAAAGAATCATGAAATGGATTACGCGTGAGCGCGTGAAAGTGGATCGAGTGGCTTGTCCTTGGGTCATCAGGAAGTTTGTAGACTCTGAGGCCGAATTTTATTTCGTGCCCGCCCACCAAGTGATGTCGGAAGCACAGAAACTCGGGGCGGTCCCCTTCGATGTTCCATCGGTAGAACTCGGTCATCACGGGAAACAGTGTTCCTTCGAAGCTGATCCTGGAAGAAAATACAACCTCTCTGAAGATCCTGCGCCTGCATTACTCGCGAAAATCGTGAACGGCGCTGACACAGACAACACATTGTGGAGTTCGCCAGAGGCTGCCGGGCTGAAAGCGGTTGCCGAGGGTTTTCGGCATTTAGGCTTCAAAGATGATTACGCGATCAACTCCGCAGAATGGGTCGTCTATGACGCTTTATACGCGTATTGCCGGGAGATGGTGAAGCTTGGGACGCCCACGTGGGAAGCTGAGCGAAGGCTTCAAAGATGCATGCTGAAGTTGTGGAAATAGGCAGATCCTCTGGAAGACAACCCTCTGAAAGCAACTACTCACCGGCGACTCGCAGAATCTCTCGGCGTTGGGCGGAACGTCGCCGCCGCATCCGGCGCTGTGTTTCTGGTTGGACTTGGCGAAGAACTCTGGAAGAAGTTTCTTCCAAAGTATCTTGAATCACTTGGGGCAAGCGTCGCAATCGTCGGAGTGTTTGGTACTTCGGAGGATCTCCTTGACGCTCTATATCAATACCCGGGGCTGGCTTGCCGACTATTGGGGGCGTCGCAAGGCATTTCTGACTTTTCTGCTCGCCGCTGCGGTTGGCTATCTCATCTATCTGCTCAGTCCTTCGTGGCCACTTCTCTTTCTGGGATTAGCTTTTGCCATGATATGGCAGTCCATGGGGTCGCCCGCTCTCTTTGCAACTATTGGTGATGCTCTTCCCAAATCCCAGCGCGCGATGGGTTTCACAGTCCAATCAATGCTGAAGCGCATCCCGGCGGTAGTGTCGCCCCTTATCGGCGCCGTAATGATTGGCCACATGGAATCCTCCGGTCAGGCATTCGAACAGGACTCCTAATCACGATTGCTCTTGTAGTGATGACTATCCCAGTGCTCAGGGCTATTAATATGCCCTCTACCGCCGGGGATGGAGTGAGGCTGATGGGCGTTTGGAATTCCTTTCACTACACACTCAAACGGTTGCTCATTTCGGACATAGCGATTCGCACATGCGAAGGGATGGCTGATATCTTCGTCGTCCTCTACGTCACGAACATTACTGGCGTGACGATTCCCCGATACGGGTAAATCCTGATCGCCGTGCAAATCGCAACTTCAATCCTCAGATATTCCCTCCGCACAGATGGCGGATCGGTGGGAAACGTAAAGCCTTTTGTGATCGCCACTTTTTTATGCTTTGCTTTGTTTCCGATAGCGGTTGCTGTCGCGCCTGATTTCCGATGGCTTGTGTGCGCGTTCATTATTGGGGGATTGCGCGAAATTGGCGAACCCTCTCGCAAGTCGATGATTGTTGATCTTGCACAGCACAACTTGCGGGCACGTACCGTTGGTCTGTACTACCTCATCCGAGGACTGTCGATTACGCCGGCTGCCGCCATGGGTGGTCCTTGTGGAGGATCCATCCGCAGACCCCCTTTATCGTGGCGGGGACTATCGGCGTTGCAGGGGCGCTCCTTTTTGCTGCCACTGTTGACGAGAGATACGCCGGGTAACAGAGAGCCATGCACGTCGCGTTCTGCATACGCGACAAAGACGCCTTCCCGCCCTTCGTGGGAAGATGTGGCGTGATCTGCCAAATTTTGGGATTACAGAGCGGTTGGTCGATTCCGCCCGAGTTACGGGCAATCTGCAATCCCTTGGAGCGAGAGGAATAGCCTGATACCCCAAAGCCGGATACGTAGTCGTGCCAGTGCCGTGAAGCACAGTGTGCAATTCGAGGATCGGGCCAAAGGCCGATTTGAAGAGACGAAGATTCATCAAAGCCTGATCAGCAGCACCCCACCCGTTTTCTGCCTTGAGCTGCTCACTTATCTCAGCCGTTCAGGTGTAGCACCTGCCTTCAGCACTTCAACCACCATGGGCTACGCCACGCCCCTTCCACGGCCTCACTCAGATAGTCGTGATAACGATTAACTGTCTGCTTAGCTTCCGCTGAGCGGGTTTCCCCCGCTGGCTCGAATACCGGACCCCCTACAAATGGACTTAAAACTGTCTGTTTGTGGCTGCAAAGTGGAAACAAAACACAAGCACTTAATGGTTCTAAAGGACTTATAAAACGCCCTTGACAGTGGTATAATCTTTATGCACTTATTACACCATGGCGAATGCCTATTTGTATCTGCGACTAGCGGTGATGACGGGCGCGACAAAGCCGGTTTGCCTGTCCAGCGTGACGCCTGCGTTGCCTTCGCGGCCCGTGCTGGCTTCGAGATTGTCAACGAGTTCGCTGATGACGGCGTGACCGGCAAGCTCCCGATGCACGCCCGACCGCAGGGGAGGTTGCTCATCGCAGCTCTACGCGACGGCGCGAAGACGGTTCTGGTGCTACGACGCCAAGCGGATCGGTCGGACTCAGCCCGCTTTCTGGTCGTTCATCGGCATGTGCAGGGACACCGGGATCACCGTGCTCGACGCGACTGGCACCGATCTGACGGGCAGCGTGATAGGCGGGGTGAACGGCATGCTTGCAGAGATGGATCGGGATGCCACGGTCGCCCGGCTCGCAGCGGGGAAGGCCCACTGGCGTGCGGCGGAAAACGCGTCGAGGGGCGACATCCGTACGGGCAGCACCCGGATCGCGCCTACGACGGTGAGCGAGGTGTCGTCGAGCGGATCAAGAAACTGAAAGCGTCAGGCGTCGAGCGGCTCGTACCGCATCGCCCACATGCTCAACGCTGAAGGCATCCAGACTCGATACGGTAGGCAGTTCACGACGACCACGATCCAGAACATCCTTCGCGCCTGCACCGTGAAGATCGATTAAGCGGCTCCGGCAGCAGCACCGCGAGTGATCGCTTACGAGAACAAGATCGCGCATTCTGAGGAGAAGAAATGAAAACCAAACCAGCGCAGCCACCTGTCGTCGAGAACAAGAAAACGAAGCAAGCACCCCGGATGACGACAGCGGAAATTCTCGCGGAGGAAATGTTTTTTCAGAACATCTGCGACATGGTTGAGAACGAGACCGAGGCGGGCACGACGTTCACGACTCCGCGACAGAAGATCAACTGACCGCAGCTTGCTCGGTCTCAAGCGCGTCGGGCAAGATACAACCGTGTAGCTTGAGCTCTTCATCCCCCGGATCAAGCTTCGAGCCGGAACCAATCATCGTCGCAGCCTGAGCTGACCATTCCAAAAGAGTATCCCTGAAAGGATTCTTGGTTATTTTCCGATGAGGCCGGGGCCGAGGGAGTCTCCGGTAAAGCTCTCCACCGTCAACGAGTGCGGCGGAGCCAATCGAACGACGGCTGACTGCGGGTACGGCTGCAC
>CAVRZO010000022.1:0-42179 GCA_963725615.1 Terriglobia bacterium
CACGGTAGAGGTCGCTGGTTCGAGTCCAGTCGTGCCTACCATTTTTCCTCTGTGTTTATGCGGACTTCCGTGGGTTTCCCGATCCGTTTTTCACCAAAACCGCCTTACTACATTCTTACTACATTTCCAAATTGTGGCTGGCGCATCCGACCCGGCCAGCCATGAGATAAATCGACATGGGCCGGAGGTTCGTCCCCAGCCCGCGTGAGTGTGCTTTTGCAGGTGTTACACAACATTGCGCTCGAATTCCACCCAACGGAACTCGTTCCAGTGGCGGTTCGCGGTGAACGTCGTCATTCCCCTCTTGGGCTTAGTCACTAGGCTGCATCGGCGTCACTGGGCTGCGTCGGTCCCGTTTTCGTCGGTCCGTCAGGAGCAGCAAGTTCTTGAACCTCGTTCTCTCCGAGCGCCAGTTTATCCTCCGGCTTCGTAGCTGCTGCCTTTTGTGCGGCTATCACGGCCCAGATCGCGACCGACACCGCGACCGCGATGGCCGGGATCGGGAACATGCTAATCAGGACGATGGCAAGAATAGGAAATACAAGCAGCGACCATGTCGGAAACGTCATAACTGCCTCCCGAGCGCTAAACAAGCTGCCCGGCTGGGTCGCCAGTCGGATAGTTCTTATTACTCCTGACACTCGGGCTGCGCAGTGACCGAGGTCACTGGACACTGTGATTGCAGGCGCTTCCCGCGGCAGGGCTTTGCTGTCATTTGAATTTCGAACCGACGCGAATCTTCGAGGCTTACGTGTGGGAAGAGTGAAAAAGGCTTCGATCTATTAGCCTTTAGCTACGCGAGGTCGGCGTTAGACGGCCAATCCCGCTTTTGCAAGACCAGTGTCTGTGGAACATTGCTTTGTGCTTCCATGATGCGCATTTTTCATGTCCTAGCTTTCATCGGGAACGCGTAAATTAGGCAGGCGGAGGCGCCAGGAAGACAGAGCGTGGCCGTCGAGGCTGAAAATCCCTATTCGGCTTAGTCAATGGGCTGCGTCGGCAGGCTGTGTGAGGACTCACGCGCGGGGAGGGGTCTGCAGCGCCTGCCTCGTGCCTTGCCCGAATTACGCGTTCACGACAAGACCTGCATACCAGCCTCACGGTGCGGTTCGGGCAAACTGAGGAAATCTACCTTCACTATTTCTCAATTTGACCTCCTGCTCGGAGCGGTTTCCTCGGCTTCATACATAGCACGGAGCCCGCTCATCGACTCAATGTTGATGCGAAAGAACACAGTCTGAATCGACAGATCGCTGGTCTGTTCGCGCCTTTCCGCCAGAGGAATTCGCCACCATTCAGAATACTCCGCGAGTCTTTTCTGCGCATGCTCCCGCTGAGCCTCGTATTGCGGCTCCGTCAGCTCCAAGTAGGTTCCAGTCACTATGACGCTAAGCCATTCCAATCCATCTACTATCTCGTCGGCTTGCAGACAAACCTTGGGATTTTGCCGCATCCACTCAATCTTCTTGCCGACAGTTGAAAAAATGTAGATGGAGTCAGGCTCGTACGAAAAGTAAACAGGTACTATATGTGGTTGGTTGTCTAACGCGCATCCCAGCCTGCCGATATATAGGCGTTTCAATATCTCACTACATTCGTGTTGGGAAATTGCAATAATTCGCATGACGGATTCTCTCCTAGGCATCGCGCTTTTGACAGCGAGACAGTCTAAACTACCCCCGCTCCCAGCGGTTTTTGAAGCAACTTTCAGGTTGTGTGACGATTCACGCCCGGGCGTGTGTGTTTCCCGAGCAGGCAACATGCTATGGAATACCGCCGTCTCTACCTATGCCAAAGTCAACCTTTGCCATGTGGTCAGCGACACGGATCGCTTGTGCGGCAATGGTCAGCGCCGGGTTCACGGCCGCAGATGAAGGGAAGAAGGAAGCGTCCACTACAAACAAGTTCTCATGGTCGAAAGATCGGCAGAACTCGTTCAGGGCAGCCTTGCCGGGGTCGCTGCCGAAGCGCACCGTGCCGCATTGATGAGAGACGGTGAGGCCGCCCATGTGTTTGATGACGTTGAGTTTGAAACCGATCTTTTTCATCAGCGAGGCGGCCTTGCTGACCAAGCGCTTGTGCCCGACCATATTGTTCGCGGTGTAGTGAAGCCGAATCGTGTCCCCTTGTAGAATCACGCGGTTTTCGGGATCGGGAAGGTCCTCGGACATGATCCACCAATCCACGCTTCGTTCGGCCATCAGGTTCCCAATGAAGTTTGGCAGGTACTTCTGCTTGGCCGTGAGCATCCCCGATTGAAGTTTGCCCAGACCTTGAATATTGCCCATTGGGTACTTGAAGCCATCCTCCCCGAAGTAAAAGTCGTTGATGCAAATCGTCTTCTGAAACTTGGTATCGTTGATCTTCCACCCGATACTCATGAGAGCTGAGTTGTTGTGCGCCATGTAATTGCGGCCGACCAGGCCAGACGAGTTCGCGACGCCGCGAGGCGCCTTGTCGCACGCCGAGCGCAGCAGCAAAGCCGCAGAGTTTACCGCGCTGGCTGCCAGCACAATAATCGGCGACGTAATTTGCTCAATGCCGCCGTCGCTCTTGTACTCCACCGCAGCGACGCGGCGGCCATCGTTGCTGAGAACCAGACGCGTTGCTTTCGCATTCGTCTTCAGGGTAAGTCTGCCCGTCGCCAAGGCGGGCCTGACCGCTGCAATTTCGGCGTCGGTCTTCGCATGCACCTTGCAGGGAAAGCCATCACAGGTTTTGCAACGTAGGCACGGTCCCCCCTTATGGCGCTGTACCGCGAGGGGAAGCGGGAAAGGACGGATCCCATGGACCTTGAGCGCGGACGCGACTCTCTCAATAACCGGTTCGTGGTCGAGGGCGGGGTATGGATACGAAAGAACGTCCGGCGGTTCAGTGGGATCGACGCCAGCCTGTCCATGGACTAGATATAGCCGTTCCGCAAGGTCGTAGTAAGGCGCGAGCTGACGATAGGTAATCGGCCAAGCTGGTGAAACCCCGCCGGCATGTTCCAGATCTTCGAAGTCCCGTTCGCGAAGGCGGAGCATCGTGCCTCCGTACATCTTGCTGCTGCCTCCGACGTAGTAGTAGTTGCCAGGACGGAACGCCGTACCATCTTTATCTAACCAGGTCTCTTGGGGCACGTACTTCTGGCGGAAGAAGACGGCAGCAACGTCCCAGTTTTCGGGCTCCTGAGGCAAGTAGCCGCCGCGCTCCAACATGGTCACGTTCAACCCGTGCTGCACCAGGCGATTGGCTAATGTGCCGCCTCCGATGCCGCTGCCGATAACGACTACTTCGGGTGAGGAAGCCATTGCAGCCATCCCTGGTTCGGCCACGCTTGGTTCGGTTTAACTGTCGAAAACCTCACGGTATTCACGAGGGGGTCACAGCGGGTGCAGTTCGACCGCCATCCAGATGCAATCCGTGTCGGCGTAATAGCGATGCCATGGATAATTGAAGCTACGGTCCTCTCTGACCGTAAAGAACGGGTCGTGGGTGAATCCCGGCGGCATCAGGACATCTTCGTACATCGTGTCCTGATTGTTCTCCCGAAATTTTTGCATGTGACCTGTGCCCAGGATCTGGGTGTGCACTTCCAGAAACTGATGTCCAGTGTGGATGGTGCAATCCGTCTCCTCGGGGGTATACCAGAGGTTCAACTTGAGCCGGTATCGCCGCGGCGAAAGTGAAACCGAACTCGCATGAGTGAAGGCGACCACCGGGTCGAGCTGAATCTCTCCGATGTCGTCCTGCGATGAGATGTAGAGAGGAGTGCTACGGGGAAAGGTTGGAAAGCGATGACCGAACCATTCCCAGCCCAGTGCGACGCCACCCAGATTGGTGCGCTGGCGCACGTGCAGCAACGCGGCGGCCTCACCGCTCTGAAGTGTGCAATGCCGCAGCATCGCGGATTTCCAGGGGAGAATGGTTCCGTGATCTCCTCCGGCCTGGTAGTGCAAAGCTGTGGTGGACAGGTTCACGACGATCGCATCCTCAACCGGCATGTCGCGCACGGCGCCGACGAGGACACTCTCGATCCAGTCATTTGAAAAGGAGAGAGAACGGTGTTGGTTTGATTCAGGCATACGATTCTCGGCGAACAGGCTGGGAGCTAACCCAGCAGCCACGAACAACTGGCCGGAATGCGACAGAAACGTGCGCCGGTCCATGTTTAGCTCCGCGTTTAGCTCCGCCCCTACGGGTCGGCGGGATTATACAACCGTGCAGGCTGCGCAGCACGCCGGTCTCCCGGCTGAGGCGTCACCTGACCTGGCGAGAGGCTGTGCAAACCCAGATTGCGCAAACGCTGTCAGCAGCCAGTTTAGTCGCTTTCCACTTTATCCGAGAGTAGAATGATGCCGCGTTGCAGAGGTCGAGCGAGGAGGACGAGTATGCGGCTCACGGTCGGGCAAATCATTGGAAAGGCTCTCAAGGCCTACGGAGTGCCTTATGTCACTGGCCTGCCGGGGCACGGCAACTGGAGCATGATCGATGCCTTCAACGATCCGATGTCCAAGCTGCCGTTCATTCAGGTGCTGCACGAGCAGAGCGCTGTCCACATCGCCGACGCGCACTACCGGGTTACGGGTCAGCCCATCGCGGCTTGCGCTTCGATCGGTCCGGGCGCAACGAATACGGTGATTGGGCTGGCCACCGCCCACTGCGATTCGACGGCGCTCTTGCTCATCACCGGCAGCGCTGCCACCCACATGCGCGGGCACGGTGTGATGCAGGAGCTGGATCGGGTCGCCTCGCCTGATTTTCCGCATGTTGCAGCGGCGGTCACCAAGCGCACTTTCGATGTGATCCGCGCCGATCAGGTGCCCTTCGTGATGCATCGCGCCTGGAATGCGATGTTGACCGGCCGCCCGGGTCCCGTGCACATGGAAGTGCCGCTTGATATACAAGTGGAGACTACTGACATCGACGTTGCCGATCTCGACAAACGCCTGCCAGTGGGAAAGCCGCGAGCCGATTCTCAGGCCATCGAGGCAGCGATCAGGCTTCTGCTGTCGGCCAAGCGTCCCTGCATCGTTGTGGGCGGCGGAGCCATCACCGCCAATGCGACCCCCGAATTGACCACCTTGGTCGAGAAACTCGGCATCCCAGTCGTCTTTACCTGGAACGGCAAGGGCGCGATTGCTGAGGATAACCCCATGTGCGCCGGCACCGCCGGCTGGCCGGGATCGCTGCCTGGGAATCACACGGCGGCGAATGCTGATGTTGTCATGTCGCTCGGTTGCCGCTTCACCGATTGGTCTGCCTCGTCTTACCGGAAGGGTGTCACGTTCTCGATCCCGGAGGCCAAACTCATCCAGGTTGACATTGATCCACGCGAGATCGGCAAGAACTATCCGGCTGAGGTTGGCATCGTGGCTGACTGCAAGTTGGCACTCGACGACATCCTTTCCGGCATCTCGGACGAGCAGGCCCGCAAAGCACGAGAAGCCAAGACTTCCTACCTCGATGAGGTGGAAGGACTGAAGCAGGAGTGGGAGAAGAGGCTAGAGCGCCGCCGCTCTTACAATGGCATCCCTACCACGATGTTGCGCACTCTGCGGGAGCTGCGCAAGGTACTTCCTCACCATGGCATTGTGACGGTGGGATCGGGTCATCCGCAAAGTACAACCAAGCAAGCCTTCCCGGTCTACGAGCCACGAACGCACATCACCTCCGGCTCGTTTTCTTCGATGGGCTTCGCGCTTCCCGCGGCAATCGGCGCCAAGCTGGCCAAGCCGGATACGCCGGTGGTGTGCATCATTGGCGACGGCGACTTCATGATGTGTGTGCAGGAGCTGGCCGTTTGCGTGATGTACAACATTCCGGTTGTATTCCTAGTGCTCAATAACTCGGGCTACATCTCCATCCGCGATGGGCAGAACTACCTCATGGGCCGGCAGATCGGGTCCGAATTCAACCGTCATAGCGGCGACGGGCAGCCCTACTCGGTCGACTTCGTGGCGCTGGCAAAGTCGTTCGGCTTTGAGGTCGCAGCCAAGGTGCAGGCGTCGGAGGAGATCGGTTCGACCATCAAGCGAGCTCTGGACTCGAACGCGCCGGCTCTGGTCGAAGTACCGATCACGCGAGATGTCTCTGTGGCCGCGGCGGAAGTGGTTGGCTGGTGGGATTTCCCGGTGCTGCCGACGGCATCGGACGCGGTCAAGGCGGATTACAAGGCGGGCTATGCTGCCGAACAGCATTCGTGTTCGACCGCCGACGTAGAACTGACCGAGCCGGTTTCAGCCACTGGCTAGGACTTGGCCCGTATCGCCCGACGGACAGGCGCCGGGACGGCGGCGCTACTTTCGCGTCTCGCTCGAAAGTTCAGCAAGGAGGGCATTTATGGCACGCCATCTCAAGACTGGGCGCACGCCCGAGCAGAACGCCGTGGAGGCCAAGAAGGTCCGCGACATCGTCACCGGCATTCTTGAAGATATCGAAAGTCGCGGAGAGACGGCTCTGCGTGAAATCTCAGAGAAGTTCGACAAGTGGAATCCGCCCGCGTTCCGTCTCTCGGAGCAGGAGATCGAGGGATGTTTGTCCCAGCTCTCCCAACGGAATATCGACGACATCAAGTTCGCCCAGGCGCAGGTACGCAACTTTGCCCAGGCGCAGCGGTCGTCGATGAAGGACATCGAAGTTGAGACCTTGCCGGGAGTCATTCTCGGCCACAAGAACATGCCGGTGGACTCGGTTGGTTGCTATGTTCCCGGCGGGAAATATCCGTTGGTGGCGTCCGCCCACATGAGCGTGGTGACGGCGAAAGTGGCGGGCGTATCACGCGTGATCGCGTCCTCACCTCCTTATCATGGCCAGCCGAGCCCCGCGGTGGTCGCCGCCATGCACCTGGGCGGGGCAGATGAGATTTACTGCATGGGCGGGGTTCAGGCCATCGCCGCCATGGCGCTGGGCACGAAGAGCATTGATCCTGTATCCATGATTGTGGGGCCGGGCAACGCCTTCGTGGCTGAGGCCAAGCGTCAGCTTTTCGGTCGCGTCGGAATCGATCTGATTGCCGGGCCGACCGAGACCCTGATCATCGCGGATGAAACCGTTGACGGCGAACTCTGCGCGACCGACCTTCTCGGCCAGGCCGAGCACGGGATCAACACGCCGGCTATCCTGCTCACTACGTCCGAGAAACTCGCGCGCGCGACTATGACTGAGGTTGAGCGCCTGCTGTCCATGCTGCCCACGGCCGAGTTGGCGTCTGTTTCCTGGCGCGACTACGGCGAGGTCATCGTGTGCGACTCTGAGGAAGAGATGGTGCGGGAAGCCGATCGCATTGCCTCAGAGCACGTCCAGGTCATGACCCGCGATCCGGATTATTTCCTCAAGAACATGAAGAACTATGGAGCCCTGTTTCTGGGCCCACGCACGAACGTGGCGTATGGCGACAAGGTGATCGGGACGAACCATACGCTGCCCACCGGCAAAGCGGCGCGTTACACGGGCGGGCTTTGGGTCGGTAAGTTCATCAAGACCTGCACCTATCAGAGAGTGCTCACCGACGAAGCATCCGCCATGATTGGCGAATACTGCTCGCGCTTGTGTGTGCTTGAGGGCTTCCTGGGCCACGCCGAGCAGGCCAACATAAGAGTGCGTCGCTACGGTGGCCGCGCGGTCGACTACGCGGGCGCGGCAGATTAGTAGGTCCGGGTTTCCAATGTCTCGCGTCTCTCTCCACTCTTCTGCGCCTTAGCGGATGAGATTCCAGGGATAGATGCCGACATTGATTTTCATAATCATGTAGCTGAAGCCTCCGGTGTCAGGTTTGGGCTGGTGCGGGGTGTCGGGCGGAATGAGTAGCCAGTCGCCTGCCTTTACGTTGAAGGTCTGTGCGCCGACCACTGGTTGTCCACGATATTCGCCCGGCACCGGTCCGTCCTTATCCATCAGGTTCTTCCGGTTCTCGATCTTCCCGCCAACGATCATCTGACCGGAGCCGCCGGTGAAAACATAGAAGTCGTAGGCGCCGGCGTGCTGCTCGGCATCATCCCACACGCTGTTTACTTTGGTGAGACTGAGCACAGGCTGGTCGCGATGGACGCGGTAGAGCATGAACATGCTGAAATTGCGGGTGCTCACCGCCACGGGTCCGCCGCCAAAAGACTGGCTGCTTCCGCTGCCTGGCTGACTCAGCAATTTGGACGCTTTCTCCGCCATTTCGGTGTGTGCTTTCTTGATGTCGTCGATACTCCAATGCGTGATCGGCGGCGCGTCGGGCGCAAGCGGAGGATTGCCCGGATCGTTGAACCCGAAGGGCATGACTTCAGCTTTGTTGCTCTGCGCGAGAGCCTGTTGAACCACCGACAAATCGTCAAAGTGCCCAGTGAGGACTGGCTGCGAAGCCGGCCGTGTGGCATGGCCGGCGACGTATCCGATCATCGCGGCGCCGATTACGATCAGGGGAAGCGTTCTCTTCATGGGTTACACCTCGATTGATGGAAATCGCGACTCCGGGACCTCTCTCCAGTGGTGACAATCAGATATTCGCTGTCATTTCCCATCTGGTTTTGCCGCCTCGAACCGGATCTCTCTCAGAAACTCCGTCTGGTGCTCGAGTTCCGTCTTTCCCGTGGGAAATTTGTTGACCTTCAACACGTAAGCCAGGATATCGGCCTTGTACTGCCGGCTCAGCCGCCCGGGCTTGTCTTGCGGCATGGTTCTACGAATTCTTTCGAACAGATCGCCGAGCGTGAGGCCATTCCAATTGGCCAGGAAAGGCCCGCCTGAAAGCGGAGGTGTTTCTCCGGATCCCTTCAGGGTATCGCCGTGGCACGACGCGCAGTTTGCACGATAGAGCGGCTCGCCACGCTGGGCCTGTTCTTCCGTAAACACTCCGTCCCAGACCGAACGCGTATCCGAGGTGGGCTCCGGTTGCGGAGCTTGTGCCCGAAGCGTTCGGTAAGATGCTCCGATCGCGAGTGCAACCAGGATCGCCACGGCCCCCACTCTCATCTTCATTCATCCTGGCTTCGGAGGTCCGGTTCTCTCACTACGGTCATTGCTCCTCGGACGGAAGTGCAAACGCAATGTACTCGCCTGAGTAGTTGCCGCCGCTGACGGCAACGACGATGTACTGCTTGCCGTTCAGCATGTAGGTCATGGGCGACCCACTCTCGGGCGCGGGCAAGTAGATCGCGCCGACTTCTTTGCCGGTCTTCTTGTCGTAAGCCCGCAGCATGGCGCCTCGAGGATGGTCCGGACCCGTGGTCACCACGCCGTCACCGGCGATGACCAGGGTCTTGGTAACGAGCGTGCCGACGTTCCAGGTCTCTTGCCCGGTGCGTGGAATCTTGAGTCCCTTTAGCGCTGGATGATTGCGGATCAGGTCTGGCGTTTCACCATGCGCGATTTGCCAAACTATCTCGCCCGTGTCCAGGTTGATCGCCGAGATCGTTCCATACGGCGGTTTGATCAACGGCAGGCCATCCACACTCAAAACAGTCCACTGGTCACCGCTCCCAGCCGGTTTCTTGACGGGCTTCACCAGGGCATCGGCGCTGGAGTCGGTGCCCGCCGCGTTGATCATTCGCACTTCTTTCCCGGCCGTGCCGTAAACATAATTCATGTCCGAGAGTTCTTTCGGAGGAGGCACGAGTCCGATAGGCTCAAGGCAGGCATTGCAGGCAAAGGCATACAGGATGTGCGTCTCGGGATCGTAAGAGCCGCCCGGCCAGTTCGTCCCCCCGTCCGCGGTTCCCAGAGTGAGCGTGGCCAGCGGGCCGTCGATCTTGCTCACCACCGGAGGCGTAAACACCGGCCCGAGATGGTATCTCGAGACCAGGGCTTCAGCCTGTTTGCGAAACTCAGGCGTGAAGTCGATCAGATCGTCGATCGCTACACCGTTTCGGCTGTAAGGTGCTGGTTTGGTCGGGATCGGCTGAGTTGGGGAGTACCATTCGCCGGGTACGCTGCCAACTTCCACCGGCCGTTCCTCGATCGGCCAGACCGGTTTTCCAGTCACTCGATCGAGTACATAAAGAAAGCCCTGCTTGCTCGGCTGGGCGACCGCCTTCACGGCACGACCGTTCACCGTAATATCGGCAAGGATCGGCGCAGAGGATATATCCATGTCCCAAAGCGGATGGTGCACCAATTGGAAGTGCCACTTCCGCTTTCCGGTTTTCAGATCTACGCAGACCAGACTCTCGCCGAACAGATTGTTGCCCGGCCTGTGCCCACCGTAAAAGTCGCCCGTCGGGGACTCGACGGGCAAGTAAACCAACCCGAGCTGCTCGTCTACGGTGATCTGGGTCCATACGCCCGTGTTACCGGTGTATTCGGCGGAGCCGTTCAACCACGTGTCGTAGCCGAACTCGCCTTTCTTCGGGATGGTGTGGAAGATCCAGAGGCGCTTACCGGTGCGCACGTCAAACCCTCGCACATAACCTTTGTTGTTGCGCTTGCTGCTGGGGGTGAAGCCTTCCCGAAAGGCTGCACCTACGATGACCGTGTTTCCGGCCACGATCGGCGTCGAGTGCAGACCAATCTCCCCGGTCACCAAGTCCGGAAGAATGGTCTGATCATCGTCCAGCTTGAGATCGACTATCCCATTCTTTCCAAAAGAAGGTACTCGGGCTCCGGTCTTGGCGTCCAGGCAGACGAGCCGATACCCCGGAGTGAAATAGAAGATGCGTTCTTCTTTGCCGTCAGACCAATAGGCTAATCCACGGCCCGACAGTTGACGGGGAGCGGCGGCGCCACGTTTTCCCTCATGCTCGCCGTGCAACCAGAGCAACTCGCCGGTAGCGGCATCGACGGCTATGGCTGCCCGGCGCGACCCAGCCGTGGTGTACAGAACGCCATTGACCATCAGCGGCGTCCCCTCCAGTTTGTATTCCGGGCGGTTGCCGAAGTTATCAGTCTTCAACCGCCAAGCCACTTCCAGGTCGTTATAGTTGGAGGCGTTGATCTGGTCGAACGGCCGGTACCTGGTGCCGGCAAGATCGGCTGCGTAGGTTGGCCACTCAGTTTCCCTGGCGTGATACTGGCCGTATGCGCCCGTCGGCATCCCGGCGAGCGCCAAAGACGACGGACCAGACCATCCGGTTCCACCGGTTGTTTTTTCTCAGACGCACGTTCGCCCCTCTGCAAAAACAGCCATCCACTCTCAACCCAACTGCTTCATCTTTTCCAACGCCACCTTCATTCTTGCTTTCTGATCATCAGTGACGTCCGCGTGAGGCGGCCGCTGATAAGTCTGGCGAGTTCCCATTTGCAGGCTGAGAGCGTACTTCATTGCGCCAAACTCATAACCGCCCGCCGGTTCCAGCAGCTTTATCGCGGCATCCAGCGTGGCCAGCGGTCCATCGAGACTCTTGCCCGCCCGCTTGGCCGCAAACACCGCTGCTATTTGCCGGGTAAACAAATTACCCTCCATCAGGATGGCGCCCATGCCATTTTCGAGAGCAGGCTTGAGATTGGTCACGGTGCCGGTCCTCATGTTCAGCTTGGGAAACTCCCGCACAAATCGCTGGTAGTCCGGAACACTGTCGTCAGAGTCCTTGATGCCGTTGAGATTGGGATATTGTTCCAGGCGGTGTAACAACTCAATCGATATCGGCACACCGCTGGTATCCGGAATGTGGTACAGGTTGATGGGAATTGTCACCTGCTCGAAGATTAACGAGAAATACCTTCTCAAGCCTTCCAGGGGCGGATGCTTGTAATAGAAAGGCGGGATGATCAGCAGGCCATCCGCGCCGTTGACGGCGGCGTGCTGTGACAACTCGATGGTCTCAGGAAAATTCGAGGTGCCGGGCGAAACTATGATGTTCAATCCGTTTCGGTGCTTGAAAGCCGCCTCGGCGACTTTCTTCCGCTCGGCCACAGAAAACGATGGATATTCCCCTGTCGTGCCCAGCACCACGACGCCATCGGCCCCGGTTGCCTTGAAATAGGCCATCATTTCCGCGTAAATGGCCTCGTCGAACTTCAAGGTTTTGTCGCACGGAGTCAAAGCCGCCACCCAAAATAGACTCTTGTCCCCGGCACTTGCGGAAGCCTGAGTTGTACGCGGGGCGTCCGGCACTTCTGCAACTGGTCCCGCTCCCACCATCCCGAGAGCGGCCGTCGCGGCTGCAGTCCCGAGAAAGATTCTTCGCGTCGTCTGCATCGCTCCCTCCTTGTGTGAAGTCTGGGGAAGTCTAAGTCAGGCCTTTCGAAAACGCAAAGACAAGATTGGGGGTGCCCGGTGGCGTAAATTCTGTTCGCGGGACTGCCCTGATCGCGGACGGAATCTTACCGGCAGGTGATATCATGCCGCTGCAATTGTCCGCGAATTTCATCACCTAGGTGCTCACGTATGGACAACGACAGTGAGTCACGACGACAATTCCTGATCCGTTCGGTAGCGGGACTGAGTTCAGCCTGGCTGACTTTGCATTGGCCCGCCGTTCTTGCCGCTCAGGACCATGCTCACCGGGCGGCTGAGTCGCCGGTGCCCGTGCCTCTGCAGTTTTTTTCCGCTGAGCAAGCCGTGGAGATTGAAGCCGTCACCGCGCAAATCATTCCCACAGACGATACGCCTGGCGCGCGCGAGGCGCAGGTCGTTCACTTTATTGATCGCGCCCTGGTCACCTTTGACCGCGACAAGCAGGCTGCTTACACGCAGGGGTTAAAGGTCTTTGAGAACAAAACAAAATCTCTTTTTCCGCAGGCCGACAAGTTTTCGAGCCTGTCGCAAGCCCAGCAGGTGCAGCTTCTTGAGGCAATCGAGCACACTGAGTTTTTCGAATTGCTGCGGGTGCACACCATCATTGGATTTCTTGCGCGGCCGGAGTACGGCGGGAACCACGGCGAAGTGGGATGGAAGCTGATCGGGTTCGAGAATAAAGGTGTCTACTCTCCCCCCTTCGGGTACTACGACGCGGAAATCGTAAAAGGGAAATAGCCAAGCTTAGGAGTCAAAGGATGACCCGGTTCGAAACCTCAACCCCCGTCGACTTTGTAGTCATCGGGGCGGGCGCCGCCGGAGGCGTGGTTGCAAAAGAACTTTCAACCGCTGGTTTTCAGGTGGTGGTACTTGAACAAGGGCCCTACCTGCGAGCCGAAGATTTCGAACACGATGAACTCAAGAAGAAACGGATCTGGTCTCCCCCCTACATTGGTCAAGACGTCCTGACCAATGATCACTCGTTGCAACCAAATACCTTCCGCAAGACCGCGAAGGACAAGGCCGTGCTGACGCCCGCCGTGCAATATGGAAGATGCGTCGGGGGAGGGTCGGTTCACTTCACGGCCAACTATTGGCGCTTCCACGAGATTGACTTCATCGAACGCAGTCGCTTTGGTCCGATCGAAGGAACCGGCTTTGCCGACTGGCCCATCACCTACGGAGACCTTGAGCCTTACTATACAAAGGCGGAATGGGACTTGGGCATTTCCGGCCTGGCAGGCGCGAGCCCATTCGATCCTCCGCGTTCCAAGCCCTATCCTTTGCCGCCCTTGCCGGTGAAATCCTCCGGAGTGTTGATGGATAGGGGTGCGCGAAAGCTCGGATGGCACTCATTCCCGGCGCCGCTGGCCATCCTGTCTCAGCCTTATCGAGGACGCGAGGCATGCCACCACTGCGGTTACTGTATCTTCTTCGGCTGTGAGTGGGGCGCGAAGTCCAGTACGCTGGCCAGCGTTATCCCGATGGCCGAGGAAACCGGACGCTGTGAAGTCCGAACCGGTTGCTATGTTCGCAAGATCTCGACTGACAAAGCCGGGCGGGTTGACGGAGCGATCTACTTCGATTCCCAGCGTCAGGAACAATTTCAGAAAGCAAAGGCGGTGGTCCTTTGCGCCAACGGTGCGGAAACTCCCCGCTTGCTGTTGCTCTCGAAGTCCAACCTGTTTCCCGATGGGCTGGCTAACTCGAATGGACTCGTAGGCAAGTATCTGATGTTTGATTGCGATTCCGGAGCGAATGGCATCTTCGAGCATCCTCTGAACGAGTACAAGAGCGTGGTTGTGACCCGGGTGATCCACGATTTCTACGACTCCGATCCGAAGCGCGGTTTTTACGGTGGTGGAGGGATGGACGCTCGCCTGGAGGCCTATCCGGTTGAGTACGCATTGTTCAGCACGCCGCCCGGCACGCCGAAATGGGGAGCGGGCTTCAAGCGGTCATTGCAAGAAAACTACAACCGCCAGCTGATGATTCTGACTCATCTCACCACTTTACCGCTTGAGTCCAACACCATCACGCTGGATCCGGAGGTCAAGGACGCCTGGGGCCTGCCGGCGATGCGTGTGACTTACAAGAATCATCCCGACGACTTGAAGAACATGGCGTTCTTCAGCGACCGGGCACTTGAACTACTCGACGCGGCGGGAGCACAGAAGAAGTGGGCAATCGAACCGCAAGAGACCACGGCTTCCGTGCACTTGATGGGTACCTGCCGCATGGGCAACGATCCGAAGGCGTCGGTAGTGGACAAATACCACCGTGCCCACGATGTCCCGAACCTGTTTATTGTGGACGGAAGCAGTTTCGTGACCAGCGGGCGAAACCAACCAACCTGTACAATCCAGGCCCTCGCCTACCGCGCTTCGGATTACATTGCCCGTCAAGCCAGGAGCGGAAGCCTCACGTAGTTGACTTGCGCCGCGATGTGGCATTGAGGCACGATTTACATCACCTGACCTTGCGTGTCGGCGACTGCACCCATGCCGCCGGCACCACAACACTGGAGTGCCGCTCGGAGCCAATCCATAAGATAGTAGCCATCTTGCACGATCTGAAGCGCCCGTCCCCAGGTGAGTCTCGGTGTGGTCTTTGGGCGAAAATTGTCTTCGCAGAGACTGTCAAAGGTACAATGTCCATGATTATGCGGATGATCTCGGACATCTTCGCGCAAATCTTCCGCACTCTGTGGGAGCACAAGCTGCGCTCGTTCCTTACCATGTTCGGCGTTGCCTGGGGTGTAGGATCGTTGCTGCTACTCGTCGGTCTGGGCGAGGGCTTCCGCTCGGGAAATAAACGCAACCTCGCCGAATTCGGCGAAGACATCATGTTTATCTTTCCTGGTCGCACTCCGGTGGTCGCGGGCAGTATGAACTCCGCCCGCAACTATCTGCTCACTTACCAGGACTATGCCGACATCCGCCGGGAGGCTCCCCACGTCCGCAATGCTTCGCCTGTCCTTTCTCGCGATGACGTACGCGCGGTGAGCGAATTTGCCGGCGCCAACGGGCAGATTGCCGGCGTGGAGCCTCAATACAATCGGATCCGGTTTCTTCCTCTCAAACTGGGACGCTGGTTCAATGACTTGGACGAAGCTCAGAAGCGGAACGTGATCGTCCTCGGCGACGAACTGACCCGGAATCTCTTTCCCGGACGGCCCGCTGTTGGCGCCATTGTCCTCCTCAATGGCGTCAGGTTTGAGGTCATCGGCACCGTAAAGCGCATCGGCCGTGGTGACGAGAACCTGACCAACATGCGCGGCTACATTCCCTTCCAAGTAATGGCAAGCTACTTCCCGCTCAAAGGCGAGAACCACCAGAACTCAATCTCCCTGATCAACTATCAGCCTCGCGTGCCCGCTGAGCACTTGCTGGCAAAGGAAGACGTCCACAAGATCGTCGCCCGTAATCACGGTTTCGACTACCGGAATGAAGACGCGTTCGAAAATCTGGATACCGTTGAGCAGGCCCAGATGATAGGCAAGATTTTCGATGCGATGAACATGTTTCTGGGCACTGTGGGACTGGTAACCCTGACCCTGGGCGCCATTGGTGTCATCAACATCATGCTGGTGTCTGTTAGTGAGCGCACCCGTGAGATTGGATTGCGCAAAGCCCTGGGCGCTACCAATCGTAGCATTCTGGTCCAGTTCTTCTTGGAGGGCATTCTTCTTACGTTATTCAGTGGACTGATAGGCCTGGGGCTGGCTGGCGCCTTGATGGCTATGCTCGGCACACAGCAAGGATTCGGGGGATTTGATCCTCCCAAGCTTGTGCCCGCGACGGCGATCCTGGCGATTGGCAGCTTGACGCTGGCGGGACTGGCCGCCGGTCTATATCCCGCGCGCAAGGCCGCGATGCTGCAGCCGGTGGAAGCACTGCGACAGGAATAGAACCAGGAGCAAAAAGATGTTCCGTGATTTGCTCCACGAAGCTTACGGCGCCATGCAGTACAACCGGCGGCGCACCGCCCTCACCATGCTCGGCATGGCTTGGGGTATAGCCACGGTTGTCTTGCTGCTGGCCTACGGCAATGGCTTCGGCCGGGCCTGTGCCAATATCTTCGCCAATTTTGGCACTCGTCTGATGATCATGGTTCCTGGCCGCACCTCAATGCAGGCTGGCGGCCAGAAGGCAGGTGTGCCCTTACGCTTTACCCTCTATGACGTGGACACACTCACTAACAATATTCCTCAAATCACACAGATCACCCCCGAGGCATCCAAACAGGCCAACATCCAATACGAGACGCGGACGTTCAACTTCAACGTTACTGGCAATTATCCCAACGTCATTTCCATCCGCGCGCTCAAACTGGCACAGGGTCGCTTCTACAACGCGGAAGACGAGATGCAGCATGCCCGCGTCGCCGTGATTGGTTCCGAGGCCAAAGAGAAGCTTTTCTCAGGACGTAACGCGTTGGGCGAAAGAATCCGCGTCAATGGCCTCAGTATTGAAGTCATCGGGGTCGTAAGCCCCAAAATGCAGGCGGGCGATGACAACACGAACCGTTTGATCTACATCCCCTTCACCACCATGAGCGACCTTAAGGATACGCACTACCTCGACTCCATCTGGTTCAACTATGAGACCCCGGCGTATGAAGGGTTGGAACAGTCCGTGCGCAGGGTGATGGCCATAGAGCACAAGTTCAACCCGACCGACCGCCGCGCCATGTTCGTGTTTAACCTCATGGAACAGGTCCACCAGTTCGAACTCGTTACGCTCGGCCTAACGATTCTGCTGGGTTTCATCGGTACACTTACGTTGGGCATCGGCGGGGTCGGCCTGATGAACATTATGCTGGTCTCGGTAACGCAGCGAACCCGCGAAATTGGGGTCGAAAAGGCGCTGGGCGCGCGTCGGAGGCATATCCTCCTTCAATTCCTGGCCGAATCTCTCACCATCACTTTCATCGGCGGTGCACTCGGAATCATCCTCGCCTATGGGGTCGCGCTTTCCGTTGGAAGGCTTACCCTATATAGCGCCATGGCGAAGAACGCAGAAGCGGGCGACGTCCGCCTGATCATTGCTCCCAGCACTCTGGTCGTGGCCACGATTGTCCTCAGTGCCGTAGGGCTGGTCAGCGGCATGATACCTGCCATCCGTGCCTCACGCCTGGACCCCATTGAGGCTCTGCGGTACGAATAGCTTTGTGGGGGCAAGAGTTCGAGTCTTCTCGTGCCTACCATTTCTTTTCTCCTGTGTCTGTGCTGGTTAGCGCCCATCCCTTAGTTTACTTTTGACCCGACAAGACACCCTTAGTGCATTGGTGACTTCTCGAAGAGGCCGTCTTTCACCTCTCAAACAATCGAAACGTCAATCCGACGGTGAACCCGATGGGGTATCCCGGAGTGCCGTGAACCCTGAATTTCGCATCCGCGGTGGGGGTCACGCGCGATTCAAGGTAGTTCTGGGTTTCGTAGAAGCGCTTGTTGTTCACGTTGTCGATGGCGAAATTGAAATCCATACCGTGGCGAATCCGCTTGGACGCGCTCAAATCGAGCACATCCAAACCGGTGGCTTTAGGAATCGTGGGGTTCGAGCCATCGAGTATGTATTTGCTGACGTGACGATAGCGAAGGGATCCGTTGAATCCGTGCCAACCCGTCAGCGTGAGGCCGGAGTTGGCGACCGAATGAGGAGCTCTGTCTACGTAAACTCTGGGAGTTCCCAGGAAAAACGCGTTGATGACTTGCGTAAACCCGCTGTTGAAAGCGAGGTAGCGGGTGATCTGCACCGAGGTCTTGGCCTCCCATCCGTAGGCCCGGCTCGGCCCTTTGAATTCGAAAGTGCCGTCGTCGGGTATGTAGACCTGCTCGTTGGAACGATTGATCAGAAACCCGTCCGTGCTTATCGAAAACCTTCTCAAGTTGGTTGCCGTCCCGATCTGGTAGAAATCGGTAGTTGACACTTTGGGAGCGTCGGGTCGCTGCACAACTCCTCGGGCGTCCTGGCCGGAGATACCGCGCCCGTAGCTGGCGTAAAGCGTAAGCGGCACCCGGTAGGAAGGCGTGTAGGACAGGTTGGCCTTAGGCTGAAATCGGGAAGCGCTCTGGGCTCCACTGTCGGTTGGAACCAGGTGGTCGTTCAGGTCAAACCCGAAGTAGTCAAAGCGTAGTCCCGCGTCTACGTGCACACGTTGATGCAGGAAATCGACCCCCTGCTGAAAATATCCGGCGACATTGGTGACGTGAGCGTGAGCGCTGGTGTGGACCTCTTGAATCCTCCGTTCTATGGTCTGGTTCAACCCCACGTTGATTTGATTGTCGTGGAGGTTGCTCCCCAGCGTCAGCAGTGCGGACTGTCTGAAGAGGTGGTTGGGGTGCAAGTATTGAACATTGAATCCTTCCTGCCGCCTGGAGTCGTGTTGTTGGATCTCGTCCCCTTTGATCGGATCGGTGGGGAGAAAGTGCTCCAGGAAGAAGGTGAAATTGGAGTACAAGTCGAACAGGGAGCGGCCCAGAAAACCATCTGCCTTCAGAATGTCCCCGTTTGCCAGATCGCGCTTGTAGTAGGTTGCGAAAGTTCCGAGCCTTACGCGGCCACCGTCGAACGGATCGATGAAGCCGAAGCGATCCAGCTTGCCCTCGGCCACCAGGTCGAGGGGAATCTGTCCCGAGGAATAAAAGTCGTTGGTGCCAAAATTGAGTTTGAAGCCCAGCGACTCCTTTTCGTTCAGATGGCGGGTGTAATTTCCGGTGAGGATGTGGCGCTTGTAGCGTCCCGGATTGATGAAGGGTCCATCAGTGTGCGATCCGTCATAGGCAATGAAGGCATCTGCTTTGTCGAGCGCGGGGCTGTAGATCGCGAGCCCTCGATACGCGTTGAACGATCCGCCCTGACCCCGCAAGGTGAGCAGGTCGGGCAGCTTCTCCTTGAGGCGAATGTGTACGACTCCCAGGCCGGAGAAATCACCGTACTCCGCACTGAAAGGCCCGTTGAGGATGTCTACATCGTCAATCAGTTCGGGAGTCAGGCTCTTGAGCGCTCCGAGATAGCCCTGGCCATGCCCTTGCGTCCCCTGATTCTGCTGCAGGTCGTTGACCAGAACTTTCAATCCGCCATTGACTCCACCATGGTCGAGGTTGAACCCGAAGCGGCGAATCTCAAGTGATTTTCCGCCGCCTTCGTGCTGGCCTGTGTTGATCCCGGCGGCGAGTGTGTCCATGAGCTGGTCGTCGCGCGAAAACAATGTGTCCTTGTAGACAGTGTCATTGCGCTCGTCGATGGTCGGATTCAAAGCTGTGGCTGAAATGACCAGGTCTTCGTGCACCAGCGGAATCGTGTAATGGATCAGCAGAACCAATCCTTTGGAGATTTCAGATGCACTCAGGATTCTTTCCTGCGCGACCACGTATTTTCCGGTGACCGTGAGCTTGAGCCTGGATGGCGAAGCCCGAAGATGGAAGTTGCCGTTGGCGTCGGTTGCAGCTTGCGTTGTGCCCGACTCGGATTCGGCAACGACAGAGACGTTCGGAACCGCCTCGTTCTTGTCTGTCATCACCACGCCGGAAACGATCCGCGTGAGTTTCGTTCCAGTCTGTGACTGGGAAGCCCCGTGGCTGACCAGGAGCAGCAGGGTCAAGAGGCAAGGGCTAACGGTACCGGCAAGACGAAAGCCCAATTCAATCTCGTGTCGCGTTTTCATGTTGGGGGCGGCGGAGCTCACGTGACTCTTACGAGTGCTACTATTGTAATATTCGTGTTACGACAGAGTCTGATTATGAGCCAAGCAGACAAATCGTCAATAGCGGAGTTCGCCTGTTTATGGCTACAGGGTTTCCCTGATCGGACTCGCCGCAGCCTCTGCCGCCCGTAACACGAAGGGTACGAGTGTGCTACTCTGACGGCCGGGCCGGATTCTGAACAGGGTCACGCGGCCTGCCAGCGATGCACATCCCTGACGGATACCTCAGCCCTTCGACCTGCGCCGTGCTTTACGGCACCGCGATACCTTTCTGGTATGTGGCGTTCGCGCGGGTGAAGCGCCTGCTGAACACGCGCCTGGTGCCCCTGCTGGCGGTGGTCAGCGCATTCTGTTTTGTCATCATGATGTTCAACGTTCCGCTGCCGGGGGGGACTACCGGGCACGCGGTCGGGATCGGCGCTGCGACCGTCGTGCTGGGACCATGGGCGTCCATGCTGGCAGTTTCGATTGCATTGCTGATCCAAGCGGTGTTCTTTGGTGACGGCGGAATCACCACGTTGGGGGCCAACTGTTTCAACATGGCGATTGTTGGTTCGATGGTCGCGCATGTCGTCTACCGGGCTGGGGCGGGCAGATCAGCGATTGCATCCTCGCACCGGGTAATCGCGGCGGGGTTGGCGGGGTACGCAGCGATCAATGTTGCCGCGTTTCTTGCGGCGTGCGAGTTGGGGGTGCAGCCGTTGTTCTTCAAGGACGCGAGTGGGGCTCCTTTGTATGCGCCCTACGCGTTGCACATCGCGATTCCGGCAATGATGCTCGGCCATCTGACGTTCGCCGGACTCGCGGAATTATTTGTCTCGGGCGGAGTGGTGGCCTATTTGCAGCGCACGAATCCAGCGCTGCTGGGCCAGAAGGCGTCAGCCAGGGTTGACGAGGCGCGGTCGGCTGCAAGGAGTGGCTGGGGGACGACGCGTCCACTCTGGATTCGCCTGGCTCTGCTCATGCTTTTGACGCCTCTCGGAATTCTGGCGGCGGGTACCGCCTGGGGAGAGTGGGGAGCGCAGGATTTTTCCAATCCCGCGATGCGGCAGCAGATGGCGGCCGCTTCCGCTAACGTCGCGCCACCATCGCAACAGCCGCAGGGGCTGGCCCGGCTTTCTGCTTTATGGAGCGCGCCGTTTCCACAATACGCGCCTCCGTTTGTGCGTCGTCCCGCTTTCGGTTATGTGATGTCCGCTGTGTTTGGCAGCGGCCTTATTCTTGGTTTCTTCCTGCTGATTGCATGGATGGCTGGCGGACGCCGCACCGATGCGCCCAAGATTTCACCATGACACGTGGCCCGGAAAACTCGCGAGGAGTGGTTGAACGCACTCTAGCCTCTCTTGTCGACGCCCTTGAGCACGCTTTCTACGCCGAGGAACTGGCCAAGAAAAATGGTCTCCTGCAAAAAATCGATCCCCGGGTGAAGGTTGTCGCGCTTCTACCCCTTATCGTGATCGCGGCACTGGCTCGCCAGCTGTGGGTTATGGTGGCGCTCTTTGTTGTTGCCGTTGCTGTTGGCATGCTATCGAACGTTCCAATGTCCACACTAGTGAAAAGAGTGTGGCTGGGCGTTCTCGGCTTCACCGGATTTATCTCGCTTCCGGCTCTGTTCCTGACCCCCGGCCAGGCAATTTACTCGATGCCGCTTCTTGGCTGGACCGTCACCGCGCAGGGAGTCCGCGCTGCTCTGTATTTGATCACGCGGGCGGAAACGGCCGCGACGTTTTCGGTTCTGCTGGTGCTTTGCACTCCCTGGAGCAATTTGCTGAAGGCGCTTCGCGTGCTTCGGCTGCCGATTGTGCTGGTGGTGATCCTGGGCATGACCTATCGCTACATTTTCCTCTTACTCCGCAACGCGCACGACATGTTCAGGTCCCGCAAGAGCCGGATGGTAGGCCGGCTCAGTGGACGCGAGCAGCGGCGGGCGGCCACGGCCAGCGCGGGAGTGCTGATGTCCAAAACACTGCAGCTCAGCGGCGACGTCTACCTGGCCATGCGTTCGCGGGGTTTTCAGGGTGAGGTGTATGTGCTGGATGAATTCCGAACCAGTTGGTATGACTGGGTCATGTTAGCCGTGTTCTTGAGTGTGGCTGCCCTCGCCTTCTGGTTGGGACGATGAGAGTTCGAACTGTTGGCCTCGAGGGAAAGTTGTGACCGTCCCCATCTTCGAATTGCACGATGTGACCTACCGCTATCACGAAGTGACGGCGCTGGACGGACTGAATCTCACGATTATGCCGGGCGAAAGAGTAGCGCTTTTGGGAGCGAACGGATCGGGGAAATCGACTCTGCTCAGTATTCTTGACGGTCTTTGTTTTCCGGAGAAGGGAAGCGCCGCCTTTCGGGGCGAGCCCCTGTGCGAGGATCGACTGGGGGGAGAAGTGGAGTTCGACTTCCGACGCAAGGTCGCGCTGGTGTTTCAGAGTCCCGACGTCCAGTTATTCAATCCGACGGTGTTTGACGAAGTAGCTTTTGGTCCGCTGCAGATGCAATGGCCCAGGGAACAAATTCGCGTTCGCGTTAACGAGATGCTCGACCAGATGGAGATCGCGCACCTGAAGGACCGTTCCCCACATCACCTTTCGACGGGGGAGAAAAAGCGGGTCGCGCTGGCTTCGGTACTGATTCTCGATCCCGAGGTCCTGCTGCTGGATGAGCCTACCGCGGCGCTTGATCCCAAGAGCGAGAGCCAGATGATTGATTTTCTGGTGAGCTGCAGCGGTGGCAAGAAGACGGTCGTCACTGCGACTCACGATCTCGATCTGGTCGAGGATATCGCGGATACCTGCCATGTATTTCAGCGCGGACGCATTGTCGCGGTGGGTACACCGTCAGAAATCTTGAACGACCACGAACTGCTGCTCAGCACGAACCTCATCCACGCTCATCGCCACGTGCACGCCCCTGGCGAACTCCATTCCCATCCTCACCGCCATGGTCACCGCCACTAACTGCCATCCCGAGCGGAGTTGAACCATTCGCTCGCGAATGGTTCACGCGAATCGGTTTGCTCCGCTCAGGATGACAACGCGTCAAAAATGACAACGCGTCAGGATGAATGCTCATCAATCGGCGCCGCTGGGGCGCGGAGAGAGCGGCGCGAGCTGATTCGGATCGATGTGGCGTTTGCTTCCCAGCATCAGACGGAAGCGATCAAGATAGAGGTACACGACGGGCGTGGTGAAGAGCGTGAGCGCCTGGCTCATGATCAGGCCGCCGACAATCGTGATGCCCAGCGGACGCCTCAGTTCCGATCCGGTACCGGTCCCCAGGGCCAGGGGCAGACCGCCCAACAGCGCCGCCATCGTGGTCATCATGATGGGGCGAAAGCGGCGAATGCAGGCTTCGTAGATGGATTCTGCCGGACTCTTGCCTGTGCGCTCCGTTTCCAACGCATAGTCAATCATCATAATGGCGTTCTTCTTTACGATGCCAATCAGCAGCAGGATGCCGATCAGTCCCATCACATTGAGCTCACTGCCGGTCAACAACAGCGCCAGGATCGCACCCACGCCGGCGGAAGGCAGCGTGGAAAGAATCGTGACAGGATGGATGTAACTTTCGTAGAGCATGCCCAGAACCAGGTACACCGTAACCAGGGCCGCCAGAATCAGCAAGGGCTCGCTGGCGAGGGAAGTCTGAAAGGCTGCTGCTGTTCCCTGAAAGCTGGCAGCGATGGTGGGAGGGAAGTTGATGGCGCGTTGCGCATTGTTGATCGCGTCCGTGGCCTGACCTAGAGAAACATTGGGCGCGAGATTGAAGGACAAGGTCACCGCCGGATATTGGCCCTGGTGGCTCACCGCCAGCGGCGTATTGGAAGGACCAAAGTGAGCAAACGATGCCAGCGGGACCGGCGTCCCATTGGCGGCGCGGACGTAGATGTTCTGTAGCGCGTCGGTGCTGTTGGAAAATTCCGGCGCCACTTCCATGACCACGTGATACTGGTTCAAGGGCTGATACATGATCGACACCTGGCGCTGGCCGAAGGCGTCGTACAAGGCATTGTCAATATTGGCGGCATCCACTCCCAACCGCGAGGCGGTATCCCGATCGATGATGACGGTTGCTTCCAGGCCCTTGTCCTGCTGGTCAGTATTGACGTCGCGCAGTTCAGGCAACGAACGCAACTTCTGCAGGAGAAGCGGGGACCAGTAGTTCAGATCATTCAAGTTTTCGCCTTGCAGAGTGTACTGAAATTGCGCCTGGCTCTGACGTCCACCGATGGTAAGGTCCTGGGCCGATTGCAAGAAGAGAGTTGCGCCCGGAACCACTGCCAGCTTGCGGCGCAGCCGGCCAATAACCTGGTCCGCGCTGATCTTCCTTTCAGCGAGTGGCTTCAGGGTCACAAACATGCGGCCCTGGTTCGCCGAAGTATTGCCGCCGGCAAAGCCAACGATGGTCTCGACCGCCGGGTCTTTCATCACGATGCCGACAAACTGCGTCATCTTGTCCTTCATGGAGGCGAAAGAAATATCCTGCGACGCCTGGACTGCACCCTGGAGGCGGCCGGTATCCTGCTGCGGGAAGAAACCCTTGGGGACGATGACGTAGAGATAAATGCTCAGCGCGGCCGTCGCAATCGTGATCAACAGGGTCAGAGGCTGGTGGCGAAGAACAATCTTCAGCCCTCTGCTATACAGGCGGAGCATGGTATCGAAGATTCTTTCACTGAAACGGTAGATGCGGCCGTGTTTCTCCTTGTGCGCCGAGCGCAGGAATTTCGCGCACATCATCGGGGTGACGGTAAGAGATACCAGCAGCGAAACCGCGATGGCGACGCTCAGGGTGACCGCAAACTCCCGGAACAGACGGCCTACGATACCGCCCATAAGCAGAATCGGAATGAAGACCGCCACCAACGAGGTGCTCATGGAGAGTACGGTAAAACCAATCTCACGGGCGCCCTGGAAAGCGGCATCTACGGGCCGCACTCCTTCCTCGATGTGGCGAGTGATATTTTCCAGCACCACGATGGCATCATCCACCACGAAGCCGGTCGAAATCGCCAGAGCCATGAGGGAAAGATTGTCCAGACTGTAGTTCAGCAGATACATCACGCCAAAAGTTCCGATCAAGGACAACGGAACCGCAACGCTGGGAATAAGCGTGGCTCGGAAGGTACGAAGGAACGCAAAAACCACCAGGATGACCAGTATGACCGATACCAGCAGGGTGAACTCTATGTCATGGACCGACGCGCGCACAGTAGTCGTCCGGTCAAGAACCACATTGACGTTGATCGCCGGCGAAATAGAAGACCTAAGGAGAGGTAGAGCGGCACGCACCCGATCCACGGTCGCGATGATGTTCGCGCCCGGTTGCCGGAACACGATAATCAAAACGGCTGGCTTACCTCCAGACAGTCCGATATTGCGGATGTCGGCGACTGAATCGGTTACGGTACCTACGTCCCCGAGGCGCACCGGCGCGCCGTTATTGTAGGAAACAATCAACCGTCGATATTGGTCGGCGGTAAAGATCTGATCGTTGTCGTCCAGAGTCCAGGAGTTGATTGGACCGTCGAGCGAACCCTTGGGTTTGTTGGCATTGGCATTGCCCAGGGCAGTGCGTACCGTGTCCAGGCCAACGCCCAGTTTGTTCAACAGGGTAGGATTCAATTCGGCGCGCACCGCCGGTTGCGCGCCGCCACCCACAAACACCTGTCCGACCCCTTCGATTTGCGCCAGCTTCTGCGAGAGGATTGAGTCGGCGGCGTCGTAAATTTGCGGCAACCTGATGATGTCGGAGGTGAGACCCAGAATCATGATTGGCGCATCGGCCGGGTTGACTTTTCGGTAAGTAGGATTTCCCGGCAGGTTGGTCGGCAGCTGGCTGCGAGCCGCGTTGATTGCGGCCTGCACGTCCCGCCCCGCGGCATCGATATTGCGACCGAGGTCGAATTGCAGAGTGATGCCGGTCGAACCCAACTTGCTCACCGAAGTCATCTGGTTGATGCCCGCGATGCGGCCAAACTGCCGTTCCAGCGGGGTTGCCACCGCCGAAGCCATGGTTTCCGGACTCGCGCCCGGAAGTCCCGCCCCGACCGAGATGACCGGGAACTCCACCTGCGGCAGCGGCGCCACTGGCAGAAAATTGAAAGCCAGCGCTCCTGCCATAAGCAACGCCGCCGCCAGCAGCGATGTGCCGATGGGACGCCGGATAAATGGGGCGGAAATATTCATTAGACGCTAGTCCGCAGAGACCTCGCCCGGCTCCTCAATAGGATTGCCGATGCTCAGGTGAGAGAAGCGCTGCGCCAGGCGGTCGAACCAGAGATACACCACCGGCGTGGTGTAGAGCGTGAGCAACTGGCTCACCAGCAGGCCGCCGACGATGGTGATGCCCAGGGGGTGGCGCAACTCCGATCCCGTGCCGCTTCCGAGCGCCAGCGGCAATCCGCCCAACAACGCCGCCATCGTGGTCATCATGATGGGACGGAAACGCAGCAGGCAGGCCTGGAAGATCGCTTCTTCCGGCGGTTTGTGTTCCACCCGCTCCGCCTCGAGCGCGAAGTCAATCATCATGATGGCATTCTTCTTCACGATGCCGATCAGGAGAATGATGCCGATCAGAGCCACGACGCCAAGGTCGTTGCGGGTCAAGAGCAGCGCGAGAATGGCTCCGACTCCAGCCGACGGCAGCGTGGAGAGAATGGTTAAGGGGTGAATGTAGCTCTCGTAAAGCACACCCAGCACGATGTACACCGTAACAATCGCAGCCAGAATCAGGTAGGGCTCGGAGGAAAGTGAATTCTGAAAGGCTGCAGCCGTGCCCTGAAAGCTGGTGTGAATGCTGGGCGGAAGATGAATGTCTCTGCTCCGCCCGCTGGATTGCCTGCGTGGCTTCTCCCAGCGAAACTCCGGGCGCCAGATTGAACGACAGTGTAACCACGGGGAACTGTCCCTGATGATTGACCGCAAGCGCCGTGTTCGACGTCTGGAAATGGCTGAAGGAAGCGAGCGGAACCTGGCTCCCGCTGTTAGCGTGCACGTAAATACTTCTGAGCGAATCTGGATTTTGCGAAAACTGCGGATCCACTTCCAGCACCACGTGGTACTGGTTCAGCTGAGTAAATATGGTGGAGACCTGGCGCTGGCCGAAGGCGTCGTAAAGCGCATCGTCAATGGCCTGGGGCAGTATGCCCAAGCGAGACGCGGTGTCGCGATCGATCACCAGTTCTGCTTCGAGTCCGCCATTCTGCTGGTCGGTGGCCACGTCGCGCATGGAAGGCAACTTACGCAGTTCGTCCACCAATCTGGGCGCCCACAGCGACAACTCCTTCGAGTCGGCGTCTTCCATCGAGTACTGATACTGAGTGCGGCTGACCCGGTCTTCGACCGTCAAGTCCTGTACTGGCTGCATGTACAAAGTGATGTCGTGGACCTTGGCCAGCTCCGGTTGCAGCCTGCGGATAATTTCGCTCGCGGTTGACTTACGCTGGTCGCGCGGCTTCAGGTTGATCTGAATGCGTCCGCTGTTCGGAGTGGAGTTGGTGCCGTCGATTCCGATAAAAGACGATAGGCTCTGCACCTCCGGATCTTTCAGAATGACCAGCGCCAGCGCCTGCTGACTTTTTGCCAGCGCGGTGAACGAAACATTTTGCGGCCCTTCTGAAATGCCAAGAATCACGCCCGTGTCCTGCACCGGGAAAAAACCCTTGGGTACGACGACGTACAGGAACAGGGTCAGCACCAGCGTGCCCGCCGTGACCAGCAAGGTGATGGTCTGGTGCTGCAATACGAACTTCAGGGTGCGTCCGTAAAACTCGATGACCTGGTTGTAGAAATTTTCCGTGGATTTATAAAAACGGCTCTGATGTCGGGGATCGTGCCGCTTGAGGAGCTTGGCGCACATCATCGGGGTCAGGGTCAGCGACACTACGGCCGAGACCAGGATCGTGACCGCCAGAGTTACGGCGAATTCGCGAAACAGGCGTCCCACGATGTCGCCCATGAACAGCAAAGGAATCAGCACCGCGATCAGAGAGACCGTCAGAGAAACGATGGTGAAGCCGATCTGTCCCGCGCCCTTCAAAGCCGCTTCCAACGGTGTCTCGCCTTCCTCCAGGTAGCGTTCGATGTTTTCGATCATCACGATCGCGTCATCCACCACGAATCCGGTGGAGATGGTCAACGCCATCAGGGTCAGATTGTTCAGGCTGTAGCCGAGCAGGTACATCACGCCGAACGTTCCCACCAGTGAAAGCGGGACGGCAACGCTGGGGATCACGGTGGCCGACAGGTTCCGCAGGAACAGGAAGATCACCATCACCACCAGGCCGACGGTGAGCATCAGCTCGAACTGAACGTCTTTCACCGACGCGCGAATGGTTTCGGTGCGGTCGGTCAGGACCTGCACTTTGACTGCGGCGGGCAGCGACGATTGCAGCTGCTTCAAAAGAACCTTTACCCGGTCCGCCACGCTGATGATGTTGCTGCCGGGCTGGCGCTGAATATTCAGGATCACCGCTGGTGTCGTGTTCATCCAGGCGGCTTGCTTCACATTTTCGGCGCTGTCAACCGCGATCGCGATATCGGAAAGGCGAACCGGCGCGCCGTCTTTGTAGGCGACAACGATGCTGTTGTATTCCGAACTCGTGCTGAGCTGATCGTTGGCGCCGATAGTGAAAGACTGGCGCGGGCCATCCAACACGCCTTTGGCTTGGTTGACGTTGGCGGCCGCGAGTGCGGTTCGGATATCTTCCAGACTCAGTCCGTAAGAAGCCAATGCCGTGGGATTGGCCTGGATCCGCACTGCCGGTTTCTGTCCGCCGCTGATCGAAACCAGGCCGACGCCCGGAAGCTGCGCGATTTTCTGGGCCAGCGCAGTGTCGGCCAGGTCTTCCACTTTCGAGAGCGGCAAAGTCTCTGAGGTGAGGGCCAGAGTAATGATCGGGGAATCAGCCGGATTCACCTTGCTGTAGATCGGCGGGTTCGGCAGGTCCTTGGGCAGATAAGTCGTTGCAGCATTGATGGCGGCCTGAACCTGCTGCTCCTCGACGTCGATGTTTTCGTTGAGATTGAATTGCAGCGTAATGATGGAACTGCCGAGAGAGCTGGTCGAAGTCATCTGGCTCAGTCCGGGAACCTGGCCAAACTGGCGCTCCAGCGGCGCGGTCACCGACGATGCCATGACGTCGGGGTCGGCCCCGGGATAAAACGTCACCACCTGGATAGTGGGATAGTCAACTTCAGGAAGCGCGGAAACAGGAAGCTGAGTGTATGCGGCGATGCCGACCAGCAGAAGTCCGACCATTAACAAAGTTGTCGCGACCGGACGAAGAATAAAAAGTCGCGACGGGTTCATGGTGTTCCGGTGGGGGCAGATTGTGCCGGCTGGGGCTGCGCGGCAGTCGAATGTGTATTCTGGTTTGGCCCTCCGCCGCTCGCGTGCGGGTCCACTTTGCTCCCGGCTTGCAGTTTGTCTTGTCCGTCCACCACGACTACGTCTCCGGGAGCGACTCCGCTGGCAATTGACGCCACGTTATTTTGAGTGAACGAAACCGTGACTGGGCTGACCGCGACGGTCTTATCAGGTTTCACCGTAAATACATAGCTTCCCTGAGGACCGGTTTGTACCGCCACCGAGGGAATCACCGTGCTTCCCTTATGGACTTCCAGCAGAAGGCGGACATTGACGAACTGGTTGGGCCAGAGAGCGTCATCCGGGTTGTCGAACATCGCCTTCAGCCGCCCCGTGCCTGTCGTCGGGTCAATCTGATTGTCAATCGTCAATAACTTCCCGGTGGCTAACTTAGTCAGATCGTCGCGGCTGTAGGCCTCGACTGGGAGCGTGCTCTGGTGCATGTGCTGAGAGACAGTTTGCAGATTGTCTTCCGGCAAAGTGAAAACGACAGCGATAGGTTGCAGTTGAGTGATCACTAGCAAACCAGTAGTGTCAGCGGCGTGCACCATGTTGCCCACATCCACCAGCCGCAATCCGACGCGGCCGCTGATGGGCGCGGTGATGTGCGAGTAGACAAGATTCAACTTCGCATTGTCGATAGCGGCCTGGTCGGCGCGAACCGTCCCTTCCAGCTGATCTGCGGCGGCTTTCTGGGTATCCACCTGCTGTTGCGACATGGCGCCGGAATCATCCAGCAAGCTTTTGAAGCGCTCGTAATTCAGTCGCGCGTCCTTAAGTTGAGCCTGATCCCGCGCCAGGCTGGCTTGGGCCTGATCAAGAGCCACCTGGAAGGGCCGCGGATCGATGATCGCGAGCAGGTCGCCCTGATTTACATGCTGCCCTTCTTTGAAATTGACCTGGGCCAGCTGTCCATCCACCCGGCTCTTTACTGTAACCGTGTTGGAAGCAGTTACGCTGCCCAAACCCTTCAGATATACGGGGACGTCTCGACGCTCGGCGGTGGAGACTGCCACGGGCACCACGGTCTGGGTTGAAGCCCGCGCGGTGCCGGTCTTGGAGCCGGAACTGCAGCTGGCCAGAAAGGCGGCCGTCAAGATCAGAGCTGCAAGAAGCTGCTGGCGAGAGAACGTGCTGGTCCATCGTTGGCGGGGAAGCCCCGCGCCTGGCTGGTGCCAGAGGTCGTCAGTCGGTATGCTCACTCAGTCGCTCCCCGAATGCCGCTTGGTCCGTTCGCGGCGCAACAAAACGCTCCTATATTGACTCCGGAAATTATATCCCGGTTGCGAGTTATCTTCCTCTTTTACAAGACTTTACATTCCCGCTTGATCCCGTTTCAGCCCGGGGGGCACGGCGGGCGCGCGAGATGGAAGCTCGGTCTGGTTTCTCAGGGTGCAACCGGAAGTCGAAGTGACGCAACCTGCTGATTGGGTGCCAGGCTTCGGGGAGGGATCTGCACCTTTTTTACGTTATACGTCCAGGGATTGTCGTCAATACGGGGAACACTGTAGGCCGAATCCTCTAGCCGCCTAGACGTCATGGCGCGGATCCAATCTGCGTTCGAAAAATCTGTTGCATCCGATTTGCAACTGCATGCAAACCATTGCACCTTCGCTGAGACGGAGTGTAAGGGTTTCAGTCTTTGGCTTGATCCGTGGTGCGGCACTGCGCGCAGTATCCGCCTACTTCAAGCCGGGTGACGACGATGTGGAAGCGGCAATCTCTCTGGATTTGGCCCTTTAGGCGATCAAAGAGGTCGCTTTCAAATTCGGTAATCTTGCCACAGCGCAGACACGCCATGTGAATGTGGTCCCGCTGCGGACGGCGTTCGTAGAAGTGTTTCTCGCCCTGCATATGCATCAGGTCGAGTTCGTCAATCAATCCGTGCCGCTTGAGCAGTCCGAGCGTGCGATACACCGTGACCCGGTCAATCTGCGGGTCCAGACGGCGGGCACGCCGCAGCAACTGGCTGGCGTCAAGGTGCTGTTTGGCGGTCTCCACCACGCTGAGGATGGTGCGGCGCTGGCGAGTCATGCGCAGGCCGCGGGACATGAGTTCAGCTTGCAGACGTCCAGGAATTTCGGTCTCGGGTAATGGCATGGTGGATCCTTATTGCAACTCAGGTGCAATATTATAACCCGCAGACCCTGATCCCGGGAAAACTTCATTTTCGACGGCTGCAAATCGAGTCTGTTATTTTGTGCCGAGCGTAAGTGCTTCAAGCATTCTTTCGAGGAGCCGTCGGCGTGGTGGGGTGCGGCTTACGGCAGCCCGGTACTTGTCGATCCAATCCGGTTCTGCGTCAATTGTCCGACTGGTCGGCTGCGGAATGGGCATTTCCAGTTTCGGGGAGCACCCAGTAATGGCCTGCAGTCTGCGTTGATCTCCGGAAGCCAGCGCTACAAAGCGGAAAGGCTGCTCGGTCCATGAGACAGGAGTCAACATTTCTGCCGAGCCCATCACCGGCCCCGTTTGGGTCAGAAACATTACCTTGATGCGGGTGCCCCGAATCAGAGGTTTCGACAGGCAGAGCAGCCCGCCGGTAGAGGAGAAGACCTCCAGCCTGCCCGTCACGCAGTCCCCGCTCTGGAAGCGAAGCACGGCTGGCGTGCGTTCGGTAGTTCGGATGCGCGGAGCTCGACGAGCGAGCGATGGGGCCGGGCAAGTCATCGACTAAATGGCCAGTATCGCCCTTGTCCTGGCTTGCATAGAGATTACGAAAGGGTATGCACAGGTGAAGTTACCCACGAACGGATCTGGGCTATTCGCGCACCAATAATGCCAGGCGGGGGAAGCGGAACTGTCCGGCGGCATCGTCGATGACGTTGACCTGGCAGGTGTAGAAACCGGGCTTCAGTTGGGTGAGCGGCACGTCGAGTTGGAACACCGCAGCCTTGCGGTCCGGCGTATTGAGCTGATCGCTCTCGACCAGCGGAGTCTCATAGGCTTTGGTGTTTCCGCGAAAGAAAGCCACGTTGGTCAACAGGTGGATGGCCTGGCGGTTGCGGTCATCGGCCTGGGCGTTCGCAGGTGCCGCCGCCCGAGCCGGGTCATAAACCTCGTAATAAAAATACAGGTGCTGACCGGCGGAAAATACGTGTGTAACGCTGGGAATGACCTCTGACCCGTCGCGCACCAGTGGATTTTCAGTCTTATGCTTGCTGGCCGGCTGCAACTGGTTTGCGAGGACGATCGAACTCATCTTTACCGGGGCCGATTTCAGGTCCGGAACCGTGATATCAGTTTCGAATGAACCCAGACGTCCACTCTGGTTCTCGCGCACCACAAATTTCAGATGATAAGGGCCGGGCGGCAAGACGAAGCCGCTGTTGTATTGCACGTTTTTCCTTTGCACCAGTTGCGACGCGTTGAGTGCCAGCTTCACCGTGTCCCGTATCTGTCCCACCGGCCGCTTTTCCGGGTCGGTCACAATGCCGATAACATCGAGGGTGGCGCGGTCCTGATCGTTGTTGTGAGTGAAGGGAATCTGCGAACCGGGCACGACCACCGACACGGGCACGTAAAATTTGCGGTCGGCGATGCGGAAGTAGGCGGCGGACAAATATACCGGCAGATCGGTGGTTGGGAGGTCCGAAGCGAGTTCTTCGTCGAGCTGGCGTTCGCGATCGTCGCGCGTGGAGTGCTGGAAATCCGCCGGAGCGTAGTAGCCGTGGCGGAAGTCGAGTTTGAGACTGGGCCGGTTGACTCGCACCGTAATCCGACGGAAGCGCCCGTCCCGCGCCGCATTCGTGCTGTGATAGCCGAGCAAATAGTAGACCGAAGTGTCCTGCTGCACGCCGGTGAACACACGGCCGAAATCGTTCGAGTCGAGAAACGCGCGCCCACCCGTGTCCCCGGCCAGAGTGACGAGCGTTTCCTGGGTGGTGCTGTTCGAGTCGAACGCGCTGGCGACCGACTTTCCAGAGTAGGGAGAAGTCCCCCGCATGCTGGCATTCTGGGCTTCGCCGCCGGGCACCAAAGCCTGCAGGCCGCGAATATCCAATGTGTAGATAGCCATGTTGGCCCGAACCGCGGCATTGGTCGCAGAGCGCAGCTGCGACTGGTTTTCAATGCCGGTGCGATCCATTCCGCTCGAGAAGTAGATCAGAGATTTTTTCTCGTCGATCGAAATCAGTTTGTCTGCAATCGAGCGCAGGGCCTGGAGACGGCGATCGGTATTGAAAATGTTGTACTCGGTGTCATCCACCGTGAAAGAACCGCCAGTTTCGGAAGTTCCCTCGGTGGTGCCGGTGCTTCCTTCTTCGAATCCGGCGCCTTCGCCCGCGCTGAAGGCTTGCAATGCCTTCTTCAACAACCTCCGATCAGAGGTGAAGTCCTGATTGACATTCAGCGTGCTTCCCAGAGAAACCACGGAAACCAGGTCGGCGGGCACCATCTGCTTGTCCACATAGTTCTGCGCGGCCGTGGTGGCCTGATCAATTTCATCCGGTTGCATGGAGCTGAGATCGAAGAACAGAATGATGAGCCGCCGGTCTTTCAAGGGCCGGGTGGCGAGCGCGGATGAGGCGTCACTCTTCGCCGGTTGAGTCGGGCGCAACAAGGCCGCTTCGGTCGCGGCGGTGGAGAGCACGGCGTCGGTATTTTCCAGATCGAAAGACAGGACCTGCTGCGGCTTGTTGTCTTCGAGAACCGTAAAGTCTTCGCGCTTGAGGTCGCGCACCGGATTGCCGTTCTTGTCGCGCACCGTGACGTTCACCAGCACGAGTTCAGTCCGGGAGCGGAATGTGTACTCGGTGGATGATTCCTGTGAACTCACAGTGGTGCACAGCATCACGATGACAAGCAGAATCGCAACCATGGAGGAGCGGGCGTCCTCGCCCGTCCCGCGATGAACTCGTCGTTTGTAATTGTTGGCCGCGCGCATCAGAACCTGAACCTCGCGGTCAGTTGCAGCGACCGCATCGGCCCCACCGAAATCACCCGTCCGTAGGTCGGCGAATTTATGACGGTATCGATCCCGACATATTGGGGCGTATTGAAGACATTCGAGAACTGCGCACGGAATTCAAGGAAGCGCGTTTCGCTGAGAGGAAAAATCTTGGTGAAAGACATATCGAACAATCGGCTGCCCGGTCCTTCAATACTGTTGCGGCGCGCATCACCGAATACCCCGGTTGGGGCGACGAACGCGGCCGTGTTAAACCATTCCGCGATGGACGGGTCAGGCACAGTGACAGGCTGACCGGGCACGACATTCGCTCGCTGCGTACCGTTGACGCCCTGGCTCACATTCAGTGTGTTCCCGAGAATTCGGGGAGTGAAGGGCAATCCCGAAGCGATGGTCCAGTCGCCACTCCAATTCCAGTCTCCCAGGATGACCCGCAGCGGAGTCTTGCCCGACAGCCAGCGCCGCTCGTGGCCGAAAGGAAGCTCCCACAAATAGTCAGCCGTGAAACTGTGACGCTGATCGAAGCTAGATAAGCCGCGCTCAGCCGAGAGGTCGAAGGCATTCTGGGCGACGTTGGTTACGCCGGAAACTCCGCCTCGTCCGGCACCCTGGGCCACAATCGGTTCGCCGCTTCCGATGGTCGAGGCGTTATCCAGCGATTTCGAGAATGTGTAGCGGCCGCCAATGGAGAAGCCTGCCTGCAATCGCTTGCGGACACGCACAGAAAGGGCGTTCGCAGTCGAATCCCCCACCGAGTCTTCCCAGTAAAACGGTTGCACACCGGGAAAGAGCACTCCGGTCTCGGTGCGGTTGGGTGCCTCCAGAACATCGAGGCGCGTGCCCTTCGTCCCGGTGTAGTCGAGGTTCATGATCAGCGTGGGGCGAATTTGCTGCTGTACGTCCACATTCCAGATCTGCACATAGCCCAGACGATAGTTGGGGTCCACGCCGAAATTATTGGTGATGGATCCAGGAGGGACCGGCGGAAATCCGTTTTGCAACGTGAGTATGGTGGTCGGCGATTGCGTGTTCGTCGCCGTATTCGAGAACGGCGGCTGAAACGCCATGTTCTGCACGATGCTCTGATACGCGCTGGTGTTGTAGTTGATGCCGTATCCGGCGCGGACCACCGTGTTGCGCAGCGGCTTCCAGGCCAGGCCCAGGCGCGGAGCGAAATTGTTGCGGTCAGGACGCACCAGCGTCACGGGAAACTGGCCGTTGTACGGTCCGGTCTGGCCGACCTGCACCGGGACTGGCGGCGAAGTGAAGCCCTGCGGCAAGTCCAGGTTCACGATGCGGTTGTTCTCTTCCGAAAACGGAGAGAAATATTCGTAGCGTACGCCCAGATTCAAAGTCAGGTTGCCGCGCAGACGCCATTCATCTTGTACAAAGAGGTCCCATGAATTGCCGCGAAAGTGATAGTTGTTGTTGCCGAACTGCACCGAAGTCAGCTGGGGAAGTCCCAGCAGGAAATCGGAAAAATCGTATCCGCTGTTCAAACCCGTGAAGGTGAAGGTACCGCGGGCGTTGCTGTCGGTCTCGGGGTTGACCTCGATCCGGCGGAAATCTCCGCCCCAGCGCCAGGTATGCTTGCCGCGCCGGTAGATCAGGTTGTCGGAAAAGGTCCAAGTCTGGTTGCGCAGCAATTGCGAGTTGATATCGTTGAGGCTGCCGAAATGAGTGAACGACAGGTTGGGCAGACCAAAGTCAAACGGGTTGGTCGAGACGCCGGTGATGCCAAGGTTTCCCGTGATGTCCTGGGTAAAGGCGTAAAGATTCTGGGTGCTGGTGCGGGAGCGGTTGAAGTCGAGACGCGCGTTGTTGACCACCTTGCCGAATGTCCGCACATATCCAATGGGAATGTCGAAGCTGCGGGTATGGGTATTGCCTCCGACGCTGGGGAAGGGATTCGTCAGGTTCGCGCTGGCCGAGTGGTAGTGGAAACCGAAGCTCAAATTATTGCGGGGCCCGCGTTGGCCTCCGCGCTGGCCGCGGCCTCTGGCGTTGGTGGCGCTCCCCAGGGTCTGGTTCAGGCGGATGTTCAAGTCGTCGCTGTCGTTCAGCGTGGAGGTCACAAAATGAAAATTCGGCGCATCGGGAGCCGCGCCAACGATATTGGGCACCGGAATGAACTTCAAAAGCCCCTGCGCGATGGGATCGATGGCCAGCCCGGTATTTTGCAGGATATTGCCCGGGATCGGTTGCCCATTGTTGGGATTGACCAGCTGCACTCCCGTCACTCCAGAGAAATCGCCGCTGCGTTCCGCGACGGTGGGAACGAAGGAAAAAGCGTCATAGGGCGAACTGCCGCGTGAGCCGTTGTAGTTCAAGAAGAAAAAGGTCTTGCTGCCGCCGTTATAGATTTTGGGAATGTGCAGCGGCCCACCCAGCGAGACGCCGAAGCGCTGCCGGATATAGCTGGCTTTCTCCGTCGAACTGTCGGTGAGAGCATAAGGCGCGGCATCGAGCGCAGAGTCGCCGACAGAATAGTAGACCGAACCGTGGGGACGATTGACGTCGTATCTGCCGCGCCCGCCGCCCAAAACCATAGGGCCGCCTCGTCCGCCGCCGCCCCCGAAACCGCCAAACCCGCCACCGAAGCCGCCGCCGCCTCCGCCGGCGGGACCTCCGCCCGGTCCACCGCCGCCGGGTGCTCCGCCTCCACCGAAGCCTCCGCCCTGTTCCCGGCCTTCGCGCATCCTCTGGTCGAGTTCGTCCGTGCTCATGCCGAACATGCCGACGCCCGAGGTGCTGCCAGAATAAGACACCGATTCCGTGGCGATATCAGGCGCAATGCCGGGCACCGGCATTCCCGACGGCACAATCTGATCAGCTCCGCTGCCGTTGTCGGCACTGACCAGTCCTTGCATCACGGCCAGACTTTGGAATCCTCGACCAGCCCCTGCCGTCGTCGGTCTTTGTTGCGGACGCGCCGCTTGTTGCGTACGCGAGAGCAGGGTCAATTCAAGGTCGGCATGAGTGCTGGGGTCGGCCAGCGTAATCTCTCGCGTGCTCGGCGCAAACGCCGGCATTTCGACACGCAGCTCGTATTTACCGCCGGCGGCCTGAAGCGTATAAGCGCCGTTCAAGTCCGTGGAGGTTGTGGTTTTTTCCTGCGTGGAAGCGTTGGTGGCGGTAACGGTGGCTCCGGGAATCGGAGTATTCCCCGATCTCACGACACCGGTGATGGAGAAGCTTGGAGCGGCGGGCCCGTCCTGGCCCAATGAGATGCCCGCGACCAGCAGCAGAAGAGGGATGCACCGCGTGGTGACGACCCAAGTCTTGAAACTGACGGACTTTGGCACACCGCAAGAGGATTTGGCGCGGCCTTTCATGCGCGTCGGTGCTGATGAATTGCGGGAACCATTAATATATTCAACACTGCTGCACCCACCCAACGGGTAAAAACTCAGTCAACAACCGTAAAGTTTCGTAAAGCTTAGGACCACTACAGGAATTAGACGCGCGTGGGAGGCGAGCATGGGAGATATTTTCCATGGGTAGTCCAGTTCTGGGATCTGAATAGTCGGTAGTGGGTCAGTATGATTCATACTGACCCACTACCGAATAGTCAGAGAATTGGACCGGCAGGGGCAGCCTGGCCTAAGCAATCAGCTTTTACTTCCAGGTGGAATTCAATTCCCAGATCGTCAGCGAGACGATCTTCCCGCCTGCCCCATGGGCGTAAAGCTCGATACCGTCGCTACCCGGCGGAGGATATATGCGCTCGGAAAGAATGCGTTCGCCGTCGTTGGCAAACACTTCCACACTGGAGCGGTCGACGAATACGTGTAGCGTGATGTTCGTGCTCTGTTCCAGCTTGGCGGAGTGACGTCCGGAGAAGTCTTTGCTGAAAGAAACCTCGCCCGAGCGCGTACGATCGACATAGACTTCGCGCTGAATGGTGTCGAACCCTACCAGAGTTTCGGCGTCCTTGCTCTTCCGCAGCCGAAACCCAATGTCTTCGGCTTGCCCGGGGCGAAGCTCGGCCTCGAACTCGTAAACCTCTGCCTTCAATCCGCTCTCACGGATCTTCTGGTTCACGTCCTCTACGCTCGCATTCACGACGCGGAGCTTCTCACCCCGCAGCCCCTCAAGCTCTCGGACCGGTCGCTGGACCAGCCGCAGCCCGCCGGCATAGCGGCGCAGCGTCAGCGTGCGCGGAATGGATTGCGCTCCCCGCCAGAGCTCGGTGGGCTCGATATTCGCATACTGCCAGTTGCTGAACCACCCGATCCACACGCGGCCGACGGTTACTGGCGCATCATTCCAGGTGTTCGTGGCGTAGAAGTCTTTGCCCCAATCGGCCCAGAGCGCCGGGGCCTCGGGAACTTCGCTGGTGAAGGTAGCGCCGTCAAACTTGCCGATCAGGTAGCGAACTCCGGTTCCGCCCGCGGGCGCGCCAGGATTGCGATTGATGATCAGCACCCACTTCTTCTCGCCAGTTCCTTCAATAGGCAATTCGATCAGGTCGGGACATTCCCACTGCCCCACAGTGTCTCCGGCCGGCCCGAAGGTCGAGCGCTTGGTAAATTTCTTGAGATCCGGCGAGTCCAGAACTACGAGTGTCCTTTCATCGGCCAGCACGGCAACCATCACCCACTTGTGCTGCGGCGCATACCAGAAGACGTTTGGATCGCGGAAGTCGGGAGCGTCGAGGTCGGCCACGGGATTGCCCGAGTAGTTCGTCCAGGTTCGGCCGCGGTCGTTGCTGAAGGCAATGTGCTGTTTCTGCCGATCTTTATAGGCCGCGGTGTAGATCGCGATCAGGCATGAATGGTCTTGGGGATCGGGATTCTGGCACAAGCCGCTGCTGTTGTTCCAGTCCACCACCGCGCTTCCGGAATACACCATGTACTGGCCGGGTTTCTCGGGCAACGCAACCGGAAGATTCTGCCAGTGCACCATGTCGGTGCTGACGGCATGACCCCAGCTCATGTGTCCCCAGACGTTGCCTTGCGGGTTGTACTGGTAGAACAGGTGATACTCGCCTTTGTAAAAGACGGTCCCATTGGGATCGTTCATGAAATTCTTCGGAGGTGTGAAGTGATACTGCGGCCGCCAGGGCTGATCGTACGATTCCTGTGCGATTGAAAGCGACGCGAGTATAACCAGCACGATAAGTCCGAACCAAAGCGTTAACAGGATCTTCGTCATGGTCGTTTGTGACACTTTTCACGAATCACGGAAGCTGCAAATCTAGCGCGTAAATTTCCTGGCTACCGACGTCGCGCAATATCGTAGGGGAATCGTCCGGGGCCAGACCGCACCAGGTTCCTGCAATGCCAATGGTTAGACGGACTCCTTTCAGACCGACGATTCTCTCCAGCTTGTGGTCGCTGATGCGCACGCGATAGAGGGCAGGGTCGCTTCCAAAGGAGTGAAAGTAGACGTAGCTTCCGTCTCGCGACCAATTCGGGTAGGCAGCATTGACTATGGTCAATTCAACCCACTTTTGAGTTTTGAAATCAAAGAGCACTAATTTTCGTGCATTGCCTGACATTGCCACGATATAGCGACCGTCGGGCGACCAGTGAGGCGAGAAGAGTCCCGTTGGTCCCGGGACGACCGATACTTTGTGAGTTCGCAAGCCCAAAATATTGATCGTCCCATTAAACCAGAAGACGATCGAGTCACCATCGGGAGACCAGTTGGGGTCTAACTCGTCGGTTGTTTGTTCTTCGGGAATCGCTGGCTGTGGGGTGCCCCCGTTGGCTGAAATCAGATAATTCCGGTCTGGTTTACCGGGCAGGGATCCAGTGAACACAATCTGTTTCTGGTCAGGAGACCAGCGCGGCAATGAGACTTGCATGGGAGGAAATGTAAGTTGGAGGCGCTCGCTGCCATCCGCTTTGCTTCGCCACAGACTGCCTTCGGGATATGAGACGTAGGTCACCCATTGCCCATCCCTGGAGAAGTCCACGCTGTCTGCTGAGATACCTGAAAGGTAGGGCTCAAACTGTTGGCTCTTCTGGTTGAAACGTACGAGTTCCCCACGGGGCTGAGAGCCGATTGCAAAAATTCTCTTTCCATCCACACTGGGAACGGCGCGGGAATAGCTCAGCGGTCCTGTGGTCAACTGCGCCGCTTCCCGGGTTGCTTTGCGGAACAAGCCGTTCTTCTCGGGGATGGCCCAGATCTGTGTCTTGCCGTCGTGATCGGATTGAAAGATGAAATACTTCCCGTCCGGTGTCCAGTCGCCGCAACATTCCTGTGCTGGATTACTCCAGCCTGGCAGCAAGGGATGAGGATGACTTCCGTCGGATTGGATTTCCCATAGCGAAGATGACCCAGCGTTTAGGTCAAGCAGTGATATGCGCAAACGTGAACCGTCGGGCGACCAGCGGGGCCAAATGGCGAAGCCTGGGAGAGAAGCGAACTTCTTGGATTCCGTTCCATTAGCCGTGGCGACATATAGATCGTGGTCCTTGGCAAAGAGTATTCGCTGTCCATCTGGAAACCAGGTTCCGTCATGGCCAATTAGTTCACCCAGTCGGTGGGGCGTACCTGCGGGAAGGGGGAGACGCCAGAGTGGCGCCTCATACTGCACTCCCTCATATGCAGGAACTAAGAGGGAAGACCGGTCCGGAGATATGTCCGCGATTTGGTTCACCAAGAAAGGTGTAGGAATCGCCGATGTTTCGCCACCCAAAGTGGAGACTTGCATCAACACGGACGAAACAAACGGCGATTGTGGGTAGTACAGCCGTGAGCCGTCGGTGGCCAAACTGCCGATGCCGAAGAATCCGGGGGCAAATTTGGCTGTACCATCGTTCGTGAGCTGCACGATCCCCGAGACTTTGAGAGGCGGCAAGGGAAAGGCGAAGCGGAGAGCCAGAATTGCGAGGACAACCACGGCTATAGCCGAAGGCACAGCCCGAATCCACCACTTTCTTGGAGGTCCGGGCTCAGCTGCTGACGTTCTCTGAGACCCCGAGGTAATTCTTGAGGCCGCGACTTGGGATTCCTCGACGCTGCTCGGTTGGACTGCCCGCGCGGACGAACGCCCCGATTCCGTGTCCCGCTTCAGGCGCTGCAAGTCAGCACGCATTTCCGCCGCGCCCTGATAACGAAGGTGACGGTCTTTTTCCAGGGCCTTATTGATGATGTCTTCCACCTTCGGCGGGAGGTCAGGATTCAAGCGCACTGCGGGAATCGGGTCACGTTCCAGGATGGCGTTAAAAATTACGCCGGAGCTTTCTCCGCGAAAAGGCATGGCGCCGGTGGCCATTTCGTAGAGAACAGCACCGAATGAAAACAGATCGGTGCGGGCGTCCAACTCTTTGGCTCGTACCTGTTCCGGTGACATGTAAGCCACCGTCCCCAATGCGGTTCCGGGGCTGGTCAGGTTCTCCTCGGCTGCGACAGTGGCGGCGCTCATGATTCCAGCGTCGGCTGCGCCGCTCACTGGAGCTACTTTTGCCAGCCCGAAATCGAGAATCTTGGCGTGACCACGCTGGGTGACGAAGATATTTCCAGGCTTGATATCGCGATGGACAATGCCCTTGGCATGAGCTGCCTCGAGCGCATCCGCAATGTCGATTCCCAGTGCCAGTAAAGTACCGGTCTCCAAAGGCCTTCCGGCGATGCGGTTGTTGAGCGTTAGTCCTTCCAGGTACTCCATCACGATGAACGACTGGCCTTCGTTCTTGGCGATTTCGTAGATGGTGCAGATGTTGGGATGGTTCAGCGCCGATGCCGCCCGCGCCTCTCTGCGGAAGCGCTCCAGGGCTTGAGGGTCTTTGGCCACCGCGTCAGGCAGGAACTTCAGAGCGACCATGCGGCCGAGTTCCAGGTCTTCGGCCTTGTAGACCACACCCATCCCGCCGCCGCCGAGTTTCTCGATGACGCGGTAGTGCGAAATGGTCTGCCCGAGCACTGGCGCGAATCTTACGGTCTGAATTGCGACAAGTCAATGAAAGTAGAGCAGTTGACCGGGCCGTGATGCACGGCGCAGCTAGCTGCTCTGGTTTCCCGAGTCCGTGTGCCCCAGTGCCTCAGTGAGTGAACGAGAAATTCAGGCCGGTGGTCAGCAGAATATCGTTCTGCTTGGCT
>CAVRZO010000023.1:0-32724 GCA_963725615.1 Terriglobia bacterium
GGAGGCGCGGGTCGGAATCGAACCGACGTATAAAGGTTTTGCAGACCTCTCCCTTACCACTTGGGTACCGCGCCTTAGTGCCTAACTTAGCGCCATCTCGGGTAATTTGTCCATCCCGGGAAACGGCCCCTTAACATTGAAAAAGCCCTCGCCAGCGCGGGGCTTCGCAATCAAAAATCTGGAGCGGGAGACGGGGGTCGAACCCGCGACATCGACCTTGGCAAGGTCGCGCTCTACCACTGAGCTACTCCCGCTCGGCGTGTTTGATTATAAACAGGTGGCGAGATTGCAGCAATCACTGGCGATTGACAGGGTCATCCTGAGCTTGCGAAGGATCTGGCGCGCGTCGCTGCGCGCGAGATCCTTCAAGACTGAAGTCCTTCAGGATGACGCCGGTTTACGGGCGACAACGGAATGGCTTGTGCAGCTTTGCCGCACGAGCGGGGCGCTCGCCGCCTACACTTTCATGGATTCCGCTGTGATGCGGTTGCGGACGTCCCAGAGCTCTTTGTAGAAGAGGTGCTCCATGCGCTGGTGCAGGACTTCTACCGGGGTGCCCATGGTGCCGACGACTCCGCCGCCGATGATTCTTTGGGCCAGCTTGAGATGGTGAAAGCGGAAGAGGTGGACGCGTTCATCAAAATCGAGCAGGCGCTCGGCTACGTCGTGCAGACCGAAAAATTCCGCATGGCGGCGGTAGAGGTCGTCCACGGTCAGGTTGAGCTTGCTTAGCTGGGACTGGAAGGCCTCACCCAGGCGCGGGCCGATGTGCAGCAATCCGAGGAAGCCGGGGGAGTCGAGGCCGCTGCCGTGTCCCAGGCCGGCGCGAATCAGGTGGTAATCGTAGGGTGTGATGGTCTCCAGTTCGTGCAGCATGGAGATGGGATACTCCAGCATGTGATTGCCGCGGCGCAGAAGCTGGGCAGAGTTGAAGAAGTCTCCGTCGGAGATCAAGGCCCGGGCCCGTTCGAGTTCCCAGGTAACACCTTTGAGAAGCAACTCTGAGGCCTGGTGAATGACCTGAAAGGTCATCTCGTCCGGGTGCAGGAATTCTTCCGGACTTTTTTGCAGCGACAACAGTTCATCGGTGCGCAGGTAGCGCTCGTAGTCCGACGCGCCTTTGCCTGGCAGAATCGGTTTTCGCAGGTCATCCATACTGCGTGCCCTTCCAGTCCGCGAACTGCCGGGTCAATGGGGATAGTCGAAGCGATATCCCTTGGGCTCATTTCCCGAGAGATGGCGCGTGTTGTAGTTCAGGAAGTATTCAACGTGCGCGTCATCGAGCGGGAACGACCTGCTCCTGGGATACGGATATGTGCCCATGGTTTTGAAGGGCAGTGGATGGACCGTGTTGGCCTCGGCGGCGTAGAAGTCCATATCTTTTTCGTAGCCGTTGGCTACGAAGAAGTAATCCCGCACCCAACCTTTGGGCAACGCCGGTAGCTTTGCCGGATCGAAGTCGAGAACGACTTCGTCTCCTGATCCGAAGACGGCCAGCCGGTCGTCAAATCCTGCAAGCAGAGGACGCACGTCGCCGTAGCGTGTGTATGTGCCCGCCGGCCTCGCATACGGTCCAGTCGGACTAGATTTCTCGTAGACGTACAGCACGTTGCCCGGGGGCTGGTTTTCAACTTTCAGGGGGAAGCCACGGTAACGCAGATCGGCGCGGGCCAGTGGCACCGGAGTCAGACGCGCATTGCCGCTCTGTTCCGCACGATTGATCAGAATGCTGTCCCAATAAATCTGCAGGTTGGTGGTGATGCGGACGCGCTGCGTTCCCTGCGGCAGTTTGTCTGTCAGATCGGCCGTCATGGTGCGCGGGCCACCGGCGGGGAAGCCCATGTCGTCAATTACGCGAACCCATTTCCCGCCGGCGTCCTGCGCCTCGACGTAAGGCGCGACGGGTTCGATGCCGGACTGGTACGCCGCATACATACTCGTGGCGCTGAAGTACTCGATCTCGCCGTGCATCATCAACCAGAGCGGGCCGCCGCGATAAGCTTCGCCGAGATCAAGATCGAGAGTGTGCGTTTTCGTGAAACCCTGAAACGGCAGGACATCGAAGTCGCCGAAATAACGATGCGCCAGCAAGTCGGGCAAAACATCATGGCCATGCTCGTCGCGCGCTGCCGCCGGTGGAACGGCGCCGCGGCTATACACAACTTTGAACGGCGGATACGGTGGATTGCTGGCGAAATATTCGTTGGGGAATACATCAACCGCGCCGGGATGATCAACGGCCAGCAGCTTCACTTGATCGAGATACACCGCTTCTTCCAGCGGTTCCATGAAGCGGAAACTGAGTTTGCCTTCTTTTTCGCGAATGGAGTTGCGGGCTACCTTGATATATTCCGTCGGCCGCGGAATGTCGCGCTGGCCGGGCCCGATCCAGTGGCCGACCACGCCCGCGCCCAGCATGTCTCCCACCAGCTTGTAGTGCGTCCCGTCCCAGGCGAAGAGTGTGGGACAGGAACTGCCGCGGCGGTCCATTTCGATAAAGCTATGGTCCTTCATTCCGGCAATCTGAATTTCATCCTGGATTACGCCGGAAGGCCACAGCATGCGCACTACGTCGGCCTCTTTAGCTTGGCCAAGTCCGACGATGAAGTCGGTCGAGTTTTGTCCCAGGTAGCCGGACGATCCCGCGATTTCAAATTTCTGCCGATTCGCTCCGGAGAAGACCTCAACTTTGGTGCCGATCGCGCTCTTGTTGTCAGCCAGGCCTTTGAACGAAAGGCGCAGCCAGTTGTTTTTGTTGCCACCTTCGTTGCGCAGCAGCACAACCGGGCCGTGACTCTGCGTGATGAGGAGATCGGTGGCGCCGTCGCCGTCGTAGTCGCCAGTGATGATGGCGCGCGGATCTTTGAGCTGGATTTTGTCGAGTCCGACATCGGCGGTAACGTCTTTGAAGCCGTCCGGACCGAGATTGCGGAAGAGGCGGACTTCTCCTTTGCCTTCGGCGGTTTCGCCTACGGCGACCAGGTCAATCCAGCCGTCGTTGTCGTAGTCGAATGCGGCTACGCCCCAGGCACGAACCCAATTCGTCTTGGGGAGATCAACTCGATCAAAACTCTTTCCATGATCGTTCTTCCACAAGGTCAGGCCAGTACCCCAGTTGGTGAAAACAACGTCCATCCAGCCGTCGTGATTGAGATCGGCAACAGCGACACCAAGCGTGGGGGAAGGGACAGGCGTAGACCATGGATGCCGGGCCGCAAACTTGCCTTCGCGCGGGTTTTGGAAAATCGTGGGCGAGTCTTTTCCGGTAACGACAATATCGATGGCGCGATCATTGTTGTAGTCGGTGCCTACGGCGGCGAAGCTCGGGCCCTCTCCTCCCAGTCCGGCCGAATCGGTAACATCGGTAAAAGTGGAGTCACCATTGTTGCGCCATATCACGCACGAAAATTGGTGCGGTGAGAACGGCAGCGCCTGAGAACCCCCGATACTGACAGGGACGGGAGTGTTGGCAGTCTGCGTGACGTACAGATCCAAGTCCCCGTCGTGGTCGTAGTCGATGAAAGTGACATTCAGTTGCAGACCATCCACAGTACCGTCGACTGAACGAGACTCGGGAAGCACCTTAATGTGTCCAGCTTCACCCTGGATGCCCGCCGTGACCGTCACATCCTTGAACTGGCCGTTCTTCTCGTTATGCAGCAGAAGCACTCGGCCCTTCATGCTGACGGCGAGATCGGTCGCACCGTCATTGTCATAGTCTCCCGCGGTACATCCAATCGCGTGAATGGCCGGATCCAGTCCGGCTTTCTTCGTGACGTCCTCAAACTTGCCGTTGCCCAGGTTGTGATAAAGCGCCATGCCGCCCTGCGGACCGTTGTCGGGCAGAAAAATGTCTGGCTTACCGTCGCCGTCGTAGTCGAGAAAACATGCGCCCGGCCCGAGGAACGATGCCAGGTCATTGGCTGATCCCGACGGCGGCTTCGATGCCAGACCTGCGCTCTCGGTCACTGCCAAAAAGCGCACTGGAATTGGGGGCAAGGCTTTCTCTGCGGCGCCCACCGCTTCTTCAACCAGCGAATACTTTCCCTGGTCTCCGTAAGCCAAGCCGATCGGCGAGCCCAGCTTGCTCTGCGTGATGTGCTGGAAGCGCACCAGGTGTTCGCGGGCCTGGGCGGCGTCGCCGGACTGCTGGTAGGCGCGTGCGATACCGAATTCGGCCGAAGCGTGCAGCGGATTTATCTTGAGCGCGTGTTGGAAGGCGTCGATGGCCTGAGGATATTGCTTGAGTTGAGCCGATGCGGCGCCCAGAAAATACCAGCTGTCGGCGTCGTTGGGATCGAGTTCGGTGACGCGGCGAAAGGCATCGACCGAGCCCTGGGGATTGTCCGAGTTCTTGTACAGCAAGCCCAGGCTGAACCAGGCGTGAGGGTCGTTGGGCGCATTCTTGCCTGCGGTCTCCAACAGCACCTTGGCGGGATCAATGCGGGCCAAGTTTAGGAGGGCGATTCCCTGGTTTAACGACGCAATCTGAAGCTTGGGGTCGAGGGCCGCGGCTTCCTGAAACGCCTTGAGACCTTTTTCGAAAAGTTGCTGGTTCATGTAGGCCGCGCCCAGATTGTTCAGGCGCGCGGCTTCCGTGGAAGGGTCCGATTTGGAATGTGGGTCTTGGGGAGCGGCCGCAATAATTGTGGCTGCGGCCACAGCGACACAGGCGCAGAGCAGGAGACTTCGCTTATTCATGCCAGAAATAAGTAAACCACAAAACGAATACGTAGGGGCAGGTGTCCTCACCTGCCCAGCCGGGCGAAGCTCGGCCACCGGCGAGCTAAGCTCGCCTCCCCAGATAAGGACATCTGGGGCTACGTGATTTCACTAGATATTCGGATGCGGGTAACGACCGTGCTGCGTTTCCAGAGCTGCGGCTACCGCAATCACCACTTCTTCTTGCCAGGGGCGCGCCACGATCTGGACGCCGATTGGCAGGCCCTCCGGCGACTTCCCTACCGGCACTGCGACGGCGGGAGTGCCCAGCAGATTGAACCATTCGGTATAGCTCCAGGCGTCGAGATACTTCACGGTTTTTCCTTCTACCTGCCAGCTGCGCTCGCCATGACGGAACGCAGGGATCGAAGCCACGGGACAGAGTAGGACAGGATAGTCCCGCATCTGGGCAAACACTTTTATGCGCACTTCATCACGCTGGATCCAGGTATCGAGTAAGGACTGGCCGGTATGCGATGGCCGGGCCGCCACTCCCGCGGAAAACTCCTGGAGCATCGGGCTCAGGTCAGCTTCACGGCCCTTGGTCATGGGACCGAGCACCATCCCGCCAGCGATGCCAAACAGTTTCCACCATAGCTGACGGGCGAGTTCGAGGCCTTCCGGGCGGAAACGGTTCTACCTGAAAGCCCGCACGTTGCAGGGCTTCGGCTGCAGTTCGCACCGCTTCGCGCGTTTCCGGCGTGACCGGCGTGCGGCCGTCATCTTCGAAATAGCCGATGCGGTTGCGCTTCAGATCATCTTCGGCGTGCCAATGTAGCGGCACCGGCGCCGCTGAGGGATCGCCATCGTCGGGGCCTTGCATCACCTCAAACAGAACTCTCAGGTCATCCATGTTGCGGGCCATCGGTCCGACTGCTCCGAGCAAAGCGAATGGCCCGACTGATTCCGGAAAATGTCCGGTTGCGGGAATGCGGCCAGGAGTGGGTTTCAGGCCGCAGATTCCGCTGAAGTGGGCCGGCTCGCGAATCGAACCACCGCCATCGCTTCCCACTCCGCCGGCGGACATGCGGGCTGCAATCGCCGCTCCTTCCCCGCCGCTTGATCCACCGGGCGTGCGCGTGAGGTCCCAGGGATTGTTGGTTCGCCCATAAAGAAGATTGTCGGTCTCCCATGCCATGAGCAGTTCGGGCGCATTGGTGACGCCGAGAACGATGGCGCCGGCCTGGCGCAGACGGGCCACCAGCGGGGCGTCCCGCTCGCCCACGATTCCGGCGCGCAGCTTCGTCCCGGCTTCCCAGCGCAGGCCTGCGACTTCCACTGAACTCTTGATGCTGAGCGGGACACCGTGCAGCACGCCGAGCGTTTCCCCGTTGCGAACGGCCGCTTCCGCCACCCGGGCTTGCCGCCGCGCACCTTCGGCGTCAATGTGGACAAAAGCGTTCACCCTGGGATTCAACTGCTCGATCCGGGTCAGGTGCGCTTCCACCAGTTCAATTGCTGAGAGTCTTTTCTGCCGGATTTGTTCAGCCATGGAGACAGCAGAAAGGAAAGTTAGGTCGGTCATGCGATCCCAATGAGGAGAAAATCGAGTCTAGCATGCGGTCGCAGGACCGAGTACAGATCAGAGGAAAGGTAGCGGCTCAGTTCGGGCAAGTACCAACTCATCGCGTCCGCCCCTGCAGAGCTTGTCATCCTGAGCACAGTCTTTCGCCCCGCGAAGCGGGACGAAAGCAAGCGAAGGACCTGTGCATTCCACGCCACCCTCCACATAATCTTTGCTCCACTTCACAGCGGAAGCGCATAGGCAAGTCTGGCGGGGTTTGGGCGCCGCTATCGTCCGAAATACATGGGTCCTTCGTCGGGAGCCCTTCGCGCAGCGAAGGACTCCACTTCCTCAGAATGACAGCGGGTGAAAAGTTAAGAATTGAACTCACTACCGAAGAGGGAATAGTGACGCAGGATGATACCGTCACCAAAGGGAAATTCGAATTGGGCGACTTCCGAAAAGAAGGGCTAGGAGGAACCTGCGGCCGCGCGGCGAGCTCTCGCGGCCCGTACCAAGGGGCGTGATGCTGTCTTCTTTTTGGCCTCTCGCTTGCCAAACCACTGTTTCAAATATTTTCGCGAAGCTGGCGTCAGGCGGGAGAAGAGCATGCCGGCGCGTCCGCCATCGTCAGCCCAGATGACCTCGCCCATACCCTCCACCATGTGAGTGGTGCCGGGCAAAACGAAGCGCAGCGGGACCTGCTGCACCGGCGGCAAGGGCTCGGGAGCTTGCAGTGCGATCCCGTTCTGGTTCAGGTCGAGCACCATCGCCGGAAGCGAGGCGATGCCGAACTGGAGATAGACCAGCGATTCCAAACTCTGCCGCGGTGAATTCCTGCGGTCGGGGCGCATGAAGCCGCGGCCGGCGCGCAAACAACGCACCATCTGCTCGACCCCGAGCGGCTTGTAGAAGATGAAGTTTGCCCCGGCTTGAAAGGTTTCGGCGATTTCAGTGAGTGCCCCGATCATCCCGAAGATGACTGGCCGGCGGCGCGAGGGCGCCAGACGCGCCATCCGGGCGACGATAGCCGCGCCGGGCAAATCGAAGTCAATGACCAGCGCCGAGTAGTGCCGCTGCACGGTCAGGTCCAGCGCCTCGGGCGCCGACAGGCAGACTTCCTGTTCCATGCCCACGTCATCCAGCGCCTTCCCCAGGACTCGCAGGTGCTTTTCCTCGCGGCACATCAGCAGGGCATTGAACGCCATAAGCCCGCAGCTTACGGTGGCAGGGGCCCGAGGTAAAGTAACCCCGGTAATCGCCCACTGCTTACCGGAAATGGGTATTTCGGGGCAAGTAAGTGAGGAGGGAAGGGCCGTTTTCGGCCAAAGCGAATATAAGACGAATGTCTTTTCTCACAGGAAGGCCGCACTCTTTCGTAATCTGCCGCCGCGTGGCAGGCAATGGCATAGTGGTGAGGACGTATGCCCCATTCCAGGCAGGCAAATGACGAGCGGCGCGCCCCTCGAGTCAAGTTGGCCGGAACCATTCTGGCCATGGTTCGGCTGGAAAGCGGACGAGAGATTAGGGCCCGCCTGCACCAGCTTTCCTTCACCGGAGGCTTGCTCCACCTCGACGCTCCGCTGGATGAAGGCATCAAGGCGGAAGTGATGTTTCACGTGGGCGGCAGCACGATACGCAGCAAGGCCGCAATGCTTTTTCCCATGTGGGCCACCCAGGGCTGTCTCCAGCCCTTTGAATTTGCCGATCTTGGCGAAGATGACCGCCTGAAACTCAAAGCTGACCTGGAAAAATTTCTGGGTTCGCCCGGCATTGGCTCTTACGTCGAAGAACAAGCTTCCGAAGCGGCGGCGGGCTCCGGAGAGTAGTGGGCGTTCAGCAATTAGCAAATAGCAATTGGCAATTAGCAATTGGCGTTGGGCTAACTGGACCGTACTTTTCACGGTTTCAGGCGGTCGCCATCTTCCTGATTTACATCTTCCTAATCCACAATTTTCGTTAAAATACCGCTTTACAAAATCTGGTTGGACGGAGTCCCATGGCGCACCAGCATTCGGCTCGTTTTCTGCAGATCGTCGAAGATGCCAAAAAGCGGGTTCGAGAAGTCGGCATCGACGACGTTAAGGCCGGACTTGACCGGGGCGACAAATTTGTCCTGGTGGATGTCCGGGAGGAAAGCGAGTACGCCAAAGACCATTTGCCGGGGGCCATTCACCTGGGCAAGGGCATCATCGAGCGCGATATTGAGGAACGAGTGCCGGAATTGAACACACCAATCGTCCTCTACTGCGGCGGCGGATACCGCTCCGCTCTGGCGGCCGACAACCTGCAAAAGATGGGCTACACCAACGTTCTCTCGATGGACGGCGGCATCAGAGGCTGGCGCGAAAAGCATTTCCCCCTGACGTCGTGACTCCTCTGAAGGCATAGCGTTACTAGTCTCTTGAGCTTTTCCATCGACAAAGTACCTCCGTAACTTGATGTCAGGTCACTATCGCGTCAGCATGGAGTGGCGGGAAGTACGTTCGCCGCATCTTGGAGCGTGATGCAGTCAGACAACAAAGCTTCGGGTAAGAGTGCGTCGGGGGCAGCCGCAGCGCCGGCGCTCGATCGCGGTACGCTGGAACGCCGGCTCGCGCAGGCGAGCACTCCTGATCAATGCTGTGTCGAGCTTTCCAAGATTTTCGGGGTGCGGCCCAACGAAGTCGCCCTGCTGCGGCTGGAGAACGGGTTACTCAAGTTTCTCTGTCCCTTTGAACTCAGCACGGCGGGATCAATTCCGATTTCCAGTTCAACTGCGGTTGCGGCGCACACTGCGGTCACCAAGAAGATTGAGTTGTTCAACAACTTCACCCGGGTGAAACACGCCAGCATCTTCGAGAGCATCAAGCCGGGCGGAGAAAAGAGTGAAGGTGACGAGGGCGAGCTTCGACCCGCGACGATTCATAAGTTGATGTCAGCCCCAGTCCTCGACAAGGGTGACAAGGTGCTGGGCGTAATCCAGGTTTGCCACAAAGGCTTCGATCTGGCATCGGCCGGACCCGACTTCACTCTCGATGATCTTCAGCAGCTCGAAGTGGCCGCCAAGGCGTTGAGCAAGTGCGCGTTCATGCAGGCCAGTTCCTAGATCCTTACGCCGGCGGCAAGCCTCTCGTTTCCTAACTTCCCTGAAAAGCAGTAGGCCGTAAACGGAATTTGTCTTCCGACTGGCGCGCGATCGCTCTCACCATGCCGCGGAAGATCAGCACGTGGATGGGATAAAGGACTGCCCAGTACAGCTCACCGGCCAGTCCCCGGGGTTCGAACCAGGCATAGCAACGGAGAAGCGTGCAGTCTCGGGACTCGGCGATAAGAGCGAATTCCAGCCAGGCCCGCCCGGGCAGTTTCATCTCGGCGCGAAGCGAAATTCTTTCCCCGTGCGCTATCTCTTGCACGCGCCAAAAATCCACGCCATCGCCGGGCTGCAGCGTCGCTCCGCCGGTGCGGCCACGGGACATGCCTACGCCGCCTATCAGGCGATCCATCCGTCCGCGTAGTTGCCACAAGGGGTTGGCGTAGGGCCAGCCCGACTTTCCGCCCAGGCCCTGCAGTACAGCGAACACCTGCGCCGCCGGTGCATTGACCCGCATCTGCCGGAGATCGCAGATGTAGCCTTGACGGCGCAGAGCACCGTGCGGTTTGTCGCGGCCAATCTCTTCGTACACGGATCTGTCGGGGCCTGCCCCGGAGACGGCCTCCTCCACCGCAGCTCCGTAACGCATCGGGATAATTCCAGGGAAGAATCTTGCTGCACTGTCGCTGCTGCAGACGACTTCAGTTCTCAATCCTTCGATCAGAGGGCGCGTGATCGATGCGGGAAACGGCGTGACCAGATTGAGCCAATAGGAAGACAAGCGCGGAGTCAGCACAGGCACCCGCAACAGCCATCTCTTTAATCCCCGGATGTGGGCGTAGGTGAGCATCATGCTGCGATAGGTCTCGATGCTGGCGCCGCCGATTTCGACGATCTCGCCCGCCGACTCAGGTACGTCAAGGGCCGCGACCAGGTAGTCGAGGACATCGCTGATGGCGATGGGCTGGGTCCGCGTCATGACCCATCGGGGACAAATCATGATCGGCAGACGTTCGGTGAGGCAGCGAATGATCTCAAACGAGAGGCTGCCGTTCCCGACGATGATTCCGGCGCGAAACTCGGTCACCGGCGGTCCAAATTCACGCAACACGGCTCCAGTTTCCTGACGGCTCTTGAGATGAAGCGAGACGGGAGAATTCTGCGAGGTAAGTCCGCCCAGATAAATGATTCGTTGTACCCCGGCCTGCTTTGCCGCCACGGCAAAATTGCGCGCGGCGCGCCGGTCACGTTCGGCAAAACCATCCGGACCGCCGCCCATCGAATGAATCAGGTAATACGCTACTTCAATTCCCTGCAGTGCCGCAGGCAGACCGCCGGGGTGGAGAACATCGGCCTCGATAACTTGCACACCAAGGTTGGGGCTGAATCGTGAAGCGTCGCGCACCATGCAGGTGACTTCGTGCCCGCTCTGCAAAAGTTTTGGTAGCAACCGGCCGCCAACGTATCCAGTCGCGCCCGTGATGAGGATTTTCATGATGGCCCCGAATTCAAACGCCAGATTTCAAAATTGAGCAGGCTGGCAAACGAGACCCACATCGCGTAGGCAATCATGAGCCAGAACGCAGTTTCCGAGAATGAACGGAACACGATGACGGTAGCCACGATTGTCGCCAGCAGGGCGAGTATGTCAAGGAACGCCAGTCCAGGGCGGTGGAGACCGAAGAACAGACCGGACCAGGCCAGATTGAATCCCAATTGGACAAAAAACAGAATGAAAGCCGTTCTCGGGGTGCTCCATCCTGCATTTCGCCACACCAGCCACGCGCTCGTGGCCATGCTGAGGTACAGCACCGACCACACCGGGCCGAATACCCAGCTCGGCGGATTGAAAGAAGGCTTTTGCAGGCGCACGTACCAGGTGCGGACCGACCTCGATGTCCAGACCGATCCAACAACCGAGACTGAAAAACAGATACCGGCAAAGAGCGCAAAAGTAAGCCACGGATTTCTAGACATGCCGTGCCTCCAGTTGCGCGATCTGCTCGATGTATCGTTTCGAGTTGAATTTTCGTCCGGTGCTGGCCAGCGACATGTAGCGGATTTTTCCGTACACCGGACGCTTCGACCAGGCCCGGTCGTGCTTCCCGACAATCGCCCACGCGATTCCCGCGTATCCGTTGGGATCGCGCCCGTCGAGTTCGTAGCGGTCGTTCAACCACACCGCACACTGGTAGGCTGCGCCCACTGAAGGACTCCACTCCAGAATCTTTTTCGCCCAGTACATGCGCAGATAGTTATGCATCCAGCCCGACAGCACCATCTGCTTGTGGGCCGCGTTCCACAGAGGATCGTGGGTCAGGCCTTGTTCCAGCTGTTCCTCGCTGTAAACGATGGCTCGCCGATCGTGCACATGCTCGGACAGGGAGCGTCGAGCCCATGGTTCCAGACATTCCATGGAATCGTAGTCCGGGTTGAAGCGCACGAAATTGATCGCCAGCTCGCGCCGCACGATTACTTGCTCGAGAAATGCTTCCTTCGCCCGTGCCGGCGCGCTGCTGAGTTGGACTGCGCGCGCAATCGTGAGCGGGCCAATGTGCCCGAAGTGGAGGTAAGGGGAAAGCTGACTGGTGCCGCGTTCCTCGGGACGGTTGCGGGCGACGGGATATTCGGCCAGACGTCTGGTCACGAATTCCTGCAGGACGCGCGATGCCTGCTTGCTTCCTCCATGCCAGCCCGGGGCCGGCCGGACTGAATCGTCCAGGCCCCAATGGGCGATCAAGTCTTCATAGGGCGAAAGCGAACGCAGCAGCGGTCGAGAAATCCACCGTACGTGAGCTTTCAAGGTGGGTTGCCGCACCAGAAATTGCGGCAGGAGAGCGTGCAGGCGCGGCCGGATGGTGCGCGCTGCGAATTGTTCCTTCAACAATAATTTGCTGGGCACGATCACATCCGCATCCACCGTCCACAACGGCAAGCGCAGCTGGCTCGCGACTTTGGCCCGCCAGCGCTCCGCTTCCCGCATGGGATTTTCGTCGCCAATCACAATGGCCGGCCGGACCTCTTGACAGAATTTCAGCAGACTGTGATCGGGGTAGGTCCGCAAAACGAATCCGACGCCGCGGGCCGCCAGTTCCTCCGCGAGGTCAGGAATCCCTTCGACCAGAAAGCGATAATGCCGCAGGTTGGCGCGTGGATAGAAAGGGACAGGCGCCAAAAAAACTACAACTGGCTTCTTCAGTTCGTTGGCGATTTGAATGGCTACATCCAGAGCAGGATTGTCATTGCCGCGCTGGGCGCGCTGCATCCAGTAGACGACGCAGTTCCCTTCCGCAGCGGGCGCACCTGGCGTCCGCACCGTAATCCGCTGATCCTGACTGAGCTTTTCGATCGGGTTCATGTATTGTGGAAGCGCAAATTGTGTAAACGGGAAGATACCGATTGGCGTCTTCCCGTTGCCTGACCTCGTGCCTTTCTTCAGACTCGCAGCCTGTCTATCTGGCCATCACGGAGTCATGTCCCCAGCGTCGCTGAATGGCCTTGAACGATACCGCCTGATACAGAGCCGCCAGGCCCACCAGACTGTAAACCACTGAACTCAGCATCGAAGTTTCGCCGAATCGCACGCCGAAGATGGCTGCGACCAGGTCGAAATGAGCAATGCCCACCAATCCCCAGTTCAAACCTCCAACCACCAGCAGTACTGCTGCTACCACGTCTACTGTCCTCATCTAGTCCTCCGAATCTTTCATTTGGGTTTTTCTTACTTTGCTCTTGCGCCGATTTGCGCTTGCGATGTATTAACTGTAATGCACAATCATTGTCCTGACATGAAAACCGCCGCGGACAGCGAAATGGTTTGCCTCGCAGTTAAAAAGCCGGCGATTTGTTTCTCAGGAAGAAAGCGGGGCTGGTTTTGATCAACAAGACCATCGTCGAGGGTCTTAAGCCTTACGCTGTTGGCGAGAAGCTCAGGACCCTGAGGCTCAAGAAAAGCATGGGATTGGTGGAGCTTGGCCAACACACCGGCTTGTCTCCCGCCATGTTGTCGAAACTGGAGCGCGGAAAATTGTTTCCGACCCTACCGACGCTGCTGCGGATCGCGATGGTGTTCGGAGTCGGACTGGATTTTTTCTTTGCTGACGAGCGCAAGCGTCACGTGGTCTCGATCGTCCGCAAGCAGGAGCGACTCAAGTTTCCGGAACATACGGGATCGAGCGTGATTGCTTACAACTTCGAGAGCCTGGACTTCAAGGCCAGCGAGCGAAAGTTGAACGCGTTTTATGCGGAATTCGAACCGGTGCCGGCGGACAAAGTTCGTCCCCATCAGCATCCCGGGGTGGAATTGCTATACATGATCGGCGGCAAGCTGGAACTGATGATCGGCTCTGACCTGCACGTCCTCGAGGAGGGAGATGCCATCTATTTCGATTCGGCCGTCCGTCATAGCTACCGCCGTGTAGGGAAGAACCGGTGCAGCGCGGTGATTGTCACGGTTTGATTTCTTCGAGAAATCGACTAGCGGGCCGCAAAGCCTGGTCGAGCGCCTGTTTCTCTTCGGAAGTCAGGGAACGAACGCTCCCTTTGGGAAGTTGGCCGAGTGGCAGCGGGCCAATCGCAACCCGGACCAGTCGCAGCACCGCAACGCCCAGCGCAGCCAGCATGCGCCGGATGTGACGGTTGCGGCCTTCGTCTAGAACAATTTCGAGCCAGGTGTTTTTCTTACCACCGCGCAGGATACGCACGCCGGCGACACGCAAGAAATCGCCGTCTTCGGTCTTGACTCCTTTGCCGATCGATTCGAGCAAGGCTGCGTCGGCGATCCGATCAATCTGTACGTGGTACGTCTTGTCGAGGTGCGATGCCGGCGACGTTACCTGAGCCGCCCATTCCGAATCATTGGTCAGGAGAAGCAGACCTTCACTCCCCTTGTCCAGGCGCCCGACGGGTGCGACCCAGGGCAGCGCAGCATTCAAAAACGCGTACACGGTCTGCCGGCCCTTCTCGTCCGACGCAGTCGTGACCGCCCCGCGCGGCTTGTTGAGCATGAGATAAACCTTGGCGGTGGCGGCGACCGGTTGGTCGTCTACTTCAATCCGATCGCTCTCCGCGTGCACGGGTGTCTCGGGATCGCGACGGACTACACCGTTCAGCCGCACCCGCCCGGCGTGGATCAGATCGAAAGCTTCGGAGCGAGAACAATAACCAAGCTTCGAGAGAGCGCGGGCCAAACCAACTTGCCGGGAGCGATTCGCGCTGGTCACGCTTCCATGCTAAATGACGAGGAGCGCCAGTTCGGTCAACCCCAAGCAAGCCGGCCTGCGAATTGAGCTGGGGAAGTTATCACAAGTGGCAACAACACCGGCTCTTATTGGTGTTAGGCTGTCTTAGGAATATAGCGGGAAATATCGCGGACGACGGCGAACACCCGGTTTGCTTATGAAGGGCACCGACCTCTCATGAGTGAGAAAAACACGAGCGGGGAGAAACTTGGCGGAGATGGGCGCCGGGCTGCCAAGAAGCCGTATCTCAAGCCTGAATTCCGCTACGAACGGGCATTTGAGACCATGGCCCTGGCCTGCGGCAAGATCCGCGCCACGCAGACGCTTTGCCGGTTCAACCGCAAGAGTTCGTAGGACAGTTTCTGGTTTCCAGTTCCCAGTTCCCAGTTCGGCTTTCCTCCCTTCCTAGGATTCTCTTCTGGAAACCGGAAAGCGGATTCCCACGCATTCAACCACCTGCGAAACTGTCATCCCGAGCGAAGTCGAGGGACCCTGAGTTCCTGTGCGTTATATTTTCGCGGCGGATGCGTCTTTGGCGGGCGTCACATGTTCGGGAACGCATGCTGGACGCAAGGTCCCTCGACTGCGCAGGGGATTCGCTTTGCGAATCCCCTGCTCCTCTCGGGATGACATCTGTTGTGGTAGCATCCAGCGCATGTTCAAACTACTGGTTGTGATGCTGAGCCTGGTCGCGACAGCGTCCTCGGTCGCGGCCCCGTCGTCCGCCGATCTTCCCACCCGGAAGTATTTGAATCTGGCCGCGATCAAAACTATGGTCGCCGCCGCGGAAGCGGAAGCCAAGAAGCAAAATGTTGAAGTCACGATTTGTATCGTGGACGAAAGCGGCAACCTGCTTTTTCTCCAGAAGGCAGATGGCGCCTCGCTCAACACGATTCAATTCGCACAGAGAAAAGCCCGGCACGCCGCGTTCTATAGGGCCCCCTCGAAAAGCGGCGCCGACGCGATGAAAAAGGGCGATACCGAAGTCCTCGCCTTTCCCGACTTTTTCCCCAACCAGGGCGGACTCCCCATCCAGGTGGACGGCCAGACCCTGGGCGGAATTGCAGCCAGTGGCGCCAAGTCCGAGATTGACGAAGCCATCTCCCAGGCGGCGCTCGATGCACTCTTCAAGAAATAACTGAGGCCGAATTCCGTCCGACTGGCGGAATGCCGGGAGGTGGCTCGATGCCGGGACCGACGACCGTCCGGACTCAACCTCCGAAGCGGCTACTCGTCCGAAGACTCCTCGCCACGACCGGACGCGGTCTCGCGCTGAAATCCGCCACCCAGAATCTTGGCAACTGAAGTTAAATCTTTGCTCAGAGCGCTGCGCCACCTTCCCACGGAATCCTGCGCCAGTTCTTCCATGGTCTGGCCGAAGGACAGCAGGCTGGCCGCGACCTCGGTCTTGACCAGATCGGTCACCGAAGTCTCGATTCCCTTCTGGACAATCTTCAATTTTCCGCGGGCTTCATCCAGTTGATGGTCGAGTTCCTTGGCGTTGCGTGTGCCCAACTCTTTCAGCACCACGTCCACCGCGCCTTCGAGTTGCACCCGCGCAGCGGATATCTGATCGCTGGCCATCTGCGACAACCGGGTGTCCATTCCAGATTCGAGCCGAGTTGCCGTATCGTCCAGTTGCGCGATGCGGCTGCTGAGAGATGTGGCTTGCGCCTGCAGCCGCGAGACTTCGGCGGCCACCGTAGATTGCAGCTTTTCCATTTCGCGCCGGTAAACCTCGTGCTCTTTACTTAGTCGTTGCTGCAAGGCGCGGAAGTGCTCTTCATTTTGCTGCTCGGCGCGAACGCCCGCATCCGCCACCTGCTGCTGAAACTTTTCCGCTCCGGAGTTGAAGTGCTGCCCTACCGCCTCGGCGATCTCTTCGGACAGCCCGCGCGCGTTCTGTTCGACGGTTTGCAGTTGCTCCGCGGCGTGCTGACGGAATCCCTCAAGCGCCTGACCGATTTTCTGTTCGATCAAATTCTTGGCCGATCCCAGAACCTGCGCCGATTGCTCCTGGGTCTGCTTCAGGACTTGTGTCCCCAGGTCTTCGCGCAGACGTACCCACAATTTCTCTTCCACCTCGGGTGGGATGTGCGACAGGGATATATCGAAGCGGCTGCGCTTGCCGTCTTCCTGGGCCGTCTTTTCCCTGAGCGCCACGACTTCCGCATGCAAGGGCTGAACGAACTCGGCCACGATAGCCCGAAGATCGCGCTCGGTGAGTTGAGGCTGATTCTTGTCAGAGACGATCTTCAGCCCCGGCGCGCCCGGTTGGCCCTTGTCGCCTCGCACCGCGATTTTCCGCGTAGGCTGCGGATCATCAGAATGAATCTCCATTAAGCGTCCCCAATCTTCCGGACAAACTTCCAGTCCCCAGAAATTTTCTGGCTGATCCAGCTTCGCGGCCACCTGCCAGCCATTTTGACCCTCGCCCATCGGCTTGCAGTCCACCACGTGAGCCTTGGTCGCGCCGCCTCCCTTTCGCCGAAACTGCACGGGGATGCCGGCTTCCAGACGGGTGGGAGAAAATATGGCGCAGCCATGCGCGCTGACCACCAGGGTTTCGCAGATTTCTGAAAAGGGAGCGCTCGGCTCCAGGCTGGTGACGGCGATGGGAAGGGTGATCGGCACTCTCGAGCTGCGCCGCATGGTCTCGGGAACGTTCGCACTATGCATGGTGGCCCTCTTTCATGTGACCCGCTCTCACGGTGCTTTTGAAGAACTGCTCCACTCAGTACCCGCTCGGGCTGAAATCTCCGCACCCATACGGTAACGCAAGCCGTGCCTGCAAAGGGATTCCAGTAGTTCCTGCCTCCGCTTCCAGCGGGGCAGTTACGTTACACCTCCCTCGGTAACTGTGTCATGCGACCGGACACTGGCCATATTCCCGCCGTCGATGGCCAAGAAACATAGACGCAAGGAGCGCTTCTCGGGTTAGGTTGGGGACAGCATCATTTACATCGAAGGAATCCAAAAGCAGCCATGACAAATTCCCTCCTGCAACGGCTTATCGAAATGTGCTGCCGGCACGAATTCACCTGGCCGCACGCCGGCATCCACGGCACCGCCTACCAGGCGTGCCTCCTCTGCGGCGCGGTCTATTCGTATGACTGCACCACCATGCGTCGCACCGGCCGGCTGGTTACACCGCCCGATGCGGGGCGACAGGCGATGGCAGAGACCCAACCGGCTGGCGACTAGGTTTAGTGTGGCCGCGGGCGACTCGCCCGCGATATACCGGCCCGAGAGCGCGGGCGAGTCGCCCGCGACCACACCAACCACACTAACCGTGCAATCCGACTGATCGCAACTACCCCACCCCTGCCGCGGAAGTACAACACCATCCGTTTCCAGCCGATATCTTGCGGGTGCCGATGTATGTGGCCAGAATCAGGCAGGGAGAGCCTTACCACCGTGAAAATACTGCTGGTAGACGATTCGAAGCTGGACCGGTTGCGGGTCAGCGAGTGCCTGGACGAGTCGGGCTTCGAATATGTCGTGGCGGAAAACGGAAATGACGCGTGGGCAATTCTGCAGGCGCCTGAGGCTCCGACCTTTGCCCTGCTGGACTGGGTCATGCCTGGCATTGACGGCATCGAACTGTGCCGCCGGATACGCGCGCTAGGATCGAGCGGCAACTATATCTATACCGTCATGCTGACGGCTAAGGACCGGAAGCAGAACCTTCTGACTGCGATGGACGCCGGGGCGGATGACTACCTGGCCAAGCCGGTGGACCCGTGCGAGTTGCGGGCCCGCATCCTAGTGGGCAAACGGATTCTCGATCTGCAGCAATGCCTCAGGTTTTCCGCCACCCATGACTTCCTGACCAACTTGCTGAGCCGTGCGGAAATTCTGGCGTCGCTCGAGCGCGAACTGGTTCGCACCCAGCGGGAGGGCCGTCCGGCGGGAGTGATCATGGCCGATGTGGACGGCTTCAAGCAGATTAACGATACCCTGGGCCATCCCGCGGGGGATGCCGTGCTGGCGGAAGTGGCCCGCCGTTTGAAATCAGATCTCAGGCTCTACGATGTGGCCGGGCGCTACGGCGGCGAAGAGTTCATCCTGGTGCTGCCGGGCTGCGACCTCCACACCACCGTTCGCCGCGCGGACGAAATTCGCCGGCTGGTCGCTCGCGGACCGGTCGTGACGCCCGCGGGGTCAGTCTCCGTAACCGTAAGCATGGGTGTAACTGCCACTAGCTGCGATTCGGACTCGACCCTCGAGTCCGTGCTCCAGAGCGCCGACGCGGCCCTCTACCGGGCAAAGAAAGCCGGACGCAACCGCGTCGACGGGTTTTCGCTCAATGTCCGAGTGGACAAAAGCTCGAGGTAGTCCACTGGCGCGCGTCCCGCTCGCGCGCGGGGACCGTTGCGCTGCGCACGAGCGGAACGCTCGCGCCCACATAGGAAACCTCGACGCTTACGCCTTGATGAACTGAATATCCAGGTTGATATTTACGTCGTCGCCGACCAGGATTCCACCGGTTTCGAGCGCCGCGTTCCAGGTCAGACCGAAATCCTTCCGGTTGATGCGGGTCGTGGCAGAGAGTCCGATTCGGGTGTTGCCCCAGGGGTCCTTCATCTCAGGGCTCGGTCCTTCGACCTCGAGTACAACGTTGCGAGTCACCCCGTGGATGCCTAGCTCGCCCGCGACCGTGAGCACTCCATCCTTGTTCTTAGAGACGCGATTCGATTTGAAAGTCAGCGTGGGGAATTTCTCCACGTCGAAGAAGTCTGCGCTCTTCAGATGCGTATCGCGCTGCGCGTCGCCGGTGTTGACCGTGGCGGCATCGATAGAGATCTCGGCTCCTGACTTTGTCAGGTCGGAGCCGTCGCGCTTCAACGTTCCGGTAATGCCTTTGAACTGGCCCTTCACGTTTGAAATCATCATGTGCCGGACCTTGAATTCGGCATGGGAGTGGACAGGATCGATGTTCCAGGTGGTCGTAGCGTTAACTTCAGCGGTGGTTGCAGTGGTCATGGTTAAGCCTCCTGTTACACAGATGATCGTTATAACGACTAGATTCAGAAATCTGTCGCGTATCATCATCGGTGATGAATACAAGACACTTAACCATGGTCGCGATATGCGGCGTTCTGTTCTTGTTCTCCTTCTTGTCGGCTCCGGCGAGTCTTGCCCAGGCCTCCGCAGATCTGGCCCAGCTGACCGAGTCGTTCGCGCATCCACCGGATGACTGCCGGATCATGATGCGCTGGTGGTGGTTCGGCCCTGGAGTCACCAAGCCCGAAATACAGCGGGAGCTGGAACAGATGAAGGCGGCAGGCATTGGCGGCGTGGAGATCGCCACGTTGTACCCGCTGGCCGTGGATGATCCTCAAACCGGCTTTCGCAATCTTCCCTATCTTTCAGACGAATACATTGATGCGCTGCGCTTCGCGGCTGCGGAAGCCCGCAGGTTGGGGATGCGGACCGATATCACGCTCGGGAGTGGCTGGCCCTTTGGCGGCCCGCACATACCCATTACCCAGGCTGCGGGCCTGATGCGAGTGGAGACGGTTGCGATTGCATCCGGGGCGGGCTCGATTGCCATGCCGAGTATCTCGACGGGTGAGCAGTTGATCGCAGCATTTTTAGTCTCTGGCTCCGGGGACGGAATTACCTTCAAGGATGCGAAGCTGCTTGAGCGCCCGCCGATCGAGAACGGTCGCCTGCAAATTTCCACGGAGCGGGACGGTCCGTACAGCGCAGTCTTCTTCATCTCCAGCCGCACGGGAATGATGGTGAAACGCCCGGCGGTTGGAGCGGAAGGCTTTGTCCTCGACCACTACGATCAAAACGCTACTGAGACTCACTTGCACGCGGTCGGAGACCGGTTACTCGAAGCCTTTGGTGACCATCCTCCGCACGCTGTCTTCAGTGATAGTCTGGAAGACTACGGATCCAATTGGACGGGCGATCTGCTGCTGCAGTTCCGCGAGCGACGCGGCTACGACCTTACTCCGCATCTGCCCGCGCTGATCGCGGATGTTGGTCCGGAGACGGCCGCCGTTCGGCACGATTGGGGAAAAACACTCACCGAACTCACGAACGAGCGCTTCCTCGCGTCTCTGCATGCCTGGGCGCTGCAACATCACACCTTACTCCGCTCGCAAACTTACGGATTTCCTCCCGTCACGCTCTTCAGCAACCAATACGAAGACCTTCCCGAAGGAGAGGGAAAGGCAACCCTGCTGATGTGGCGGCAATTTTCTGATACCCGATGGGCTGCAGCGGCGGGTCATCTCTTCGGCAGGCCAGTCATATCCTCGGAAACCTGGACCTGGCTGCATTCCCCCGCCTTCCGCGCTACGCCGCTCGACATGAAGGCGGAGGCGGATCTGCATTTCCTGCAAGGCATCAACCAGCTGGTTGGACACGGCTGGCCCTACTCGCCGCAGATTGCCGGAGAGCCGGGATGGCGCATGTACGCCGCCGGCGCCTTCAATGCGCACAACCCCTGGTGGTTCGCCATGCCGGACCTGGCAGGATATCTTCAGCGCGTAAGCTTCGCGCTGCGCCAGGGCAAGCCGGCGAATGATGTGGCGCTGTTGTTGCCCAACGATGATGCATGGGCCAGCTTCAGCGTCCCCAGGGAGTCGTCCGCGCCAGTCACCACGAAAGCCGGCTTCAACACTCGCGGTGACAATCTGAGCATTGACGAATCCATGGGAGGCCTGCTGGGAAATCAAGTGATCTCCCAGATTCTCGACGCGGGTTTCAACCTGGACTTCATTGACGGAGATGCCATCGACTCTCTGGGCATTCACTATCCCATGCTGCTGTTGCCCGGCGTCAATCGCCTGCCGCTTTCCACTTATCAGAAGATCGAGCAGTACGCGCTGCACGGGGGAATTGTGATTGCCACGCGCACCTTGCCTTCGACCGCTCCGGGGTTGGTAAACGCTGAAAGCGACAGCAAACAGATTCGGGAAATCTCCCAACGCCTGTTTCTGGGAGGAGGGGCGGTAGGCCACTTCATAGAAGATGAGAGACAGCTGGGGGGAGCCGCGGCCACTTATCTGAAGCCGGACGTCGCCTTTTCTCCGAAGGCGCCGGAGATCGGGTTCATTCACCGCCAACTGAACGCCGGAGACCTGTACTTCATCGCAAATACCAGCAATCAGCCGCGCAGCGTGCAGGCAAAGTTCCGTCAATCCGCGAAAAATGCCGAGTGGTGGGACCCATTTACGGGCCAAACCTCGCCCGTGGAGAATGCGGCCCAGATCGAATTGTCCTTACAACCGTACGAATCGCGGCTGATTTTTTTTACAAATTCCGCGATCAAACCAGGGTCGCCGCGGATCCTGGGCCCTCATTCGAGGGTGATCGATCTCTCCACGGATTGGAAACTTACTTTCAACGGATTGAATCAGACCATTCACATGGCCACTCTCCACTCGTGGAGCGAAGAAGAAGCTTTCAAATACTATTCCGGGCAAGTCAGCTATGAGAAAGTGGTCGACCTCCCGGTGGATCTGGGCACTGGAAATTCTCTGGTCCTGGATTTTGGAGAAGGCACGCCGGTTGCCAAGCCCGATCCCTGGCCAACGTTCAACATGCGGGCCTTTCTGGAAGGGCCGCTGCGGGAGGCTGCGGAGGTCTACGTCAACGGCCAGCGGGCAGGAGTGGTATGGCATCCGCCGTACACCATTGATCTGAGCTCATTCCTGAAAACGGGGAAGAATGAACTGCGCATCGTCGTAGGCAATACTGCGATAAATTCGCTGGCTGGACAAAGCCTTCCCGACTATCGTTTGCTGAACGATCGCTACGGAGAACGCTTCGTTCCACAGGGCATGGACCATTTGCAGCCCCTGCCTTCCGGCCTTCTCGGTGGTTTGCGGCTGAAGGCAACTCCGCTTCACACTGCTCGACGCCCATGATGTGCGGTCAGGATCGCTTAAGGCAATCACCGCCGAGCGCGCCGAGGACGCCGAGAAGAATTTTTCTCTTCCTTGTTTATCTCGGCGTCCTCGGCGTGCTCGGCGGTAAGTCCGTTTTCGGGCGCGATGACTGGGCGGCTAGCCTACGTTTTGGATCCTGGATACGCCAGATGCCGCACCGTCGGTGTGCCGCGAACCAGGCTTTGGACTCGATCGGTCACTGCTTTGTCGGAGCGAGTGAGGCGCTCGTGCTGGCGTAAATGTTCGGCCCAGGAGTCCACGAGAAACTCTTCCAGGTAGCGGGATGGACTTTCGAGGTCCTGGAAGATTCCCCACTGATAGGCGCCGTCACGACGCCGAATACGTTCGTAGCCGTGCATGGCCTGCAGAAACTCGGCTTCCCGTTGCGGCTCTACATCGTATTCGACGGTGACCAGAATCGGGCCGGAATCGGCGATAGTTGAATTCTGGTCCAGCATGTTGGGCGTCCGCCAATGGGTCCAGGGGGTAAGGTCAGCGGTGGCATCGGGCAGTTTGAAGAATAATCCCAGTACCGTGGTGGCAATGATTCCGGCGCCGGCCCACATTAGTGCAGCGTGGATTCCAATTCTTCCCGCCAGCGCGCCCCATGCGGCACTGCCTCCGGCCATCGCTCCCTGAAACACCAGCATCGAGACGGCGAGGACGCGAGCCCGCACCCAGTCGGGAGCGAGATTAAGAATGATGACATTGAAGAGCGAGATGAACACGATCCACGCCGCACCGGCGATGATCATACTTGCGCCGAGAGCCGGCAAACTGCGCAACATCGCTGCTGCAATCGTTCCGAGTCCGAAAACCAGGACTCCGCTCGACACCACCGCATCGGCCGACCAGCGGGCCCGGGCTTTTTGCATGGCCAGCGCACCCAGCACGGCTCCCACACCGAAACACCCGAGCAAGAGCCCGTAGCCCAACGGACTCGGGTCAACGGAGTGGGCCACGGAGGGCAGCAGCGCGAGCAGCGCGCTGGCGAAAAACATGCCTACGCCCGACCGCAGCAACACGGTGCGGACCGCCGGCGAGTAGCGCACATAGCGGATGGCAGCGGCAGTCGCGCCGCCCAGGGTCTCCGGCGGCGACGATCGCTTCCGTGGGTGGCGCTTCCAGCGGGCGATAACCACGATGACGCCGAGAAAAGATGCCGCATTGATGGCAAATGCCGTGCCCACGCCCGAGGCAGCGATCACAAGGCCGGCCAGCGCTGGTCCAAAGGCCCGGGCGAAATTGAATTCAATGCCGTTGAGCGCCGATGCTGATGCGAGATCCTCCTTGGGAACCAGTTCGGGCAAAACTGCGCGCCAGCTTGGACTCTCGAACGCGTCTCCGGCGGAGAGAGCAAAGGTAAGGATGAGGAGCGACAGCGGAGTCATGAGTCCGCCGATGGTCAGAGCGGCGAGGACAATGGCGACACCAGCCATCCAGATTTCGGTGAACAAGATCAGCTTCCGGCGATCCACAATGTCGCCAATGGAACCTGCCGGCAGGGCGAAAACAAAGAATGGCAAGGCGCTCGCGGTCTGGGTCAGGGCGACATAGAGAGGTCCGGCGTGCAGCGAGATCATGAGCCAGGCCGCGCCCACGCTCTGCATGAACGTGCCCATGTCGGAAACAACGTCGGCAATCAGCAGATTACGAAACGCTGGCGCGCGCAGGGGTCGCCACAGGGTGGGTACGTTCTTCCTGTCGGCAGTGGCGACGCTCAACCTTTGACTCCTGACCTGCGTGTTGAAAACTATCCTCAGCCAAGTGGCCGCTGTGCTAGAAGCTAGCGAATACGTATCACAGATGTCCAGCAGTGGAGTCGGACGGCAGTTCTCAGGCATCGGGTGGAGCGATCAAGGTTTGGACCAGTCAAGTGTGGAGCAGGCCTTCAGGCCTGCATAAAAGTGTGATCGAGCACCGGGCTTTAGCCCCTGAGGTACCTTAGCGGCTGACGCCGCACCGTAACGCTCGCTGAATGCAGCGTTGCAGCGCTGCTCCGTCCGAGATCAGCGACTCGCCATTTGAGCGGCCTGATGCGATCAGCTAGACTTTGGCCGTACTTGAGAGGGGAGCGGACGGTGGGCGCGAGACAGGTTCAGGTACAACGGTTCAGCGTGACTTCTGCGAAGTCATTTGCCGAGGTCGTAGCGGGAGTTGATGCGGCGATTGGCCATCCCGACATGAAAGCATTTTCGAACGACGTTGCCGCGGCCAAAACATATTCTGAACTGGAAGAAATCGTTCACAAAGTTTTGGGAACATCAGAGCTCATGGAATTCACCCGCTTTGATCTGGGCGCGATCCTGCGGAAAGAAAAAGTAGCAGCGCCTAACAGTGTGCGTCTCGTTGCTGGCAATCCGCTGATTATGCAACGCATGGTCGAGCGCGTGCCCGACGCCGGCTCTTATGCCCCTGTAACGATCCTGATTGACGAACGGGCCGACGGCGTACATCTCTCCTATGACCGAATGGCCAGTTTTCTCGACCCTTATGGAAACGAAGATGCGATAAAAGTGGCACGGGACCTGGATTCAAAAGTCGAGTCTCTGCTGACGGCCGCGGCCGCCTAACCCGGCTGGGCTGACCTACTTCGGAGGATGCTTCGCATGCACAATCATACCCACCCGCACAACCACCGTCACTCCGATCACGGACACTCCCACGGCCAGGCTCACACGCATAATCACACCGACTCTTCTCGCCTGTCCTCGCGCCGAGACTTCATGCGCGTTCTGATGGGTGGCGCTCTCGCTGGAGTCTCGGTGATAGAGCTCGCCTATCATCGCGCCGCCTGGGCGCGTGCAGCCCTGCCGGACTCTGGTCCCCGTCTTTTCGACTTTGAGAAAGTCGCAGAGGGCGTCTACCTGGCACAAGCCCGGCCCCAGACCCTGATCAACTCCAATGCCGCTATTTTCGTGGGGTCTAAGGACGTGGTGGTCGTGGATAGCCACTCGAAGCCATCGGCCGCCGCCTCATTGATTCGACAGATCAAGAACGAGATCACGCAGAAGCCAGTTCGCTACGTGATCAACAGTCACTTTCACTGGGACCACACCCAGGGCAATCACGCCTACCGCCTCGCCGAAGACAAAATTGACTTCATCGCTACCAGCACAACTAGGCAACTCATGTCGGACCTGGCGGTTTCGCGGGTGAAAGCATCTTTGGAGGAGGCCTCGGCGAAAGTTGACCAGCTTCGAAGCCGGGCGGCGGCTTCGACTTCATCCGAGGAAAAGGCGTTTTGCGCCGACCAGATTGCTCAGCTGGAAAGTTACCGGGCTGAGCTCCAGAACTACACGCCAGAATTGCCGACCATCACACTCGACAAATCGTATGTCATCGAGGACAAGGCCCACGACCTTCACATCGCATTCCATGGGCACGCTCACACTGCTGGAGATCTTACCGTTTTCTGCCCACAGAAGCGGGCCATCGCCACCGGCGATGTGGTCCATGGCTTTCTTCCATTCATTGCGGACGGCTTTCCCAAAGCGTGGCCGGGAACGATTGATGCGATCGGCCACAATCAATTCGAACACATCTTGCCCGGACATACTTCCCTTCAGGCCGGCCGAGTCGTAATGCTGAGTATTCGCAACTATATCGAGGAGCTGACGGGAAAGGTGGAAGAGGGCAGGAACGCTGGGAAGTCAGTGGCGGAGCTGCAGAAAACCATTACGGTCGCTTCACTTAAATCGCTCCAATCGAACGGGTACGCTGAGCTCTTGATCCGGAACAACGAGCGCTTCAATCCTCACTTCGGCAGTATGTCGCCGCTGCAGGACGGCGTGAATACCAATATTCTTGAGATCTATAAGAATCTTGATCGATAGCTTCGCGCGTCCATTAGGCTGAACAGTATCGCGGGAAGGCGATCGCCATCCGATCAATTGCGCGGCGGCTACTCTCAGCTGAGATTTAGTAACTGACAAACTTCCACAGGAGCAAGGCATGCGGTTGCAGGGTAAGACAGCGATCATAACGGGCGCGGGATCTGGAATCGGAGAAGCCTCGGCCAGGATCTTTGCCGCGGAAGGCGCGCGGGTTGCGGTTGTCGATCGTGACCAGGAGGGTGGGAAAAGAGTGGCGGGTGAGATTGGAGCGTCGAGTTTCTTTCTCAGCGCCGACGTCACCAGTGCCGCCGACATGGAGGCCATGAGCCGGACCGTACTGGAAAAGTTCGGTCGCATCGACATTCTCTTCAATAATGCCGGGGTTTCGTGCGTGGGCGCACTGCACGAAACTTCCGAACAGGAATGGGACCGGGTGATGGCGATCAATATCAAGGGCATTTATCTCGCCAGCAAATACGTCGTGCCCATCATGCTCAAACAAAAATCGGGTTGCATCATCAACATGGCTTCGGGGGCAGCAGTCCTGGGGTTGGCGCAGCGCGCCGCGTACACCGCGTCCAAAGGAGCGGTCTACTCACTGACCCGGGCCATGCAGGCCGACTACTGCCGCTCCGGCATACGCGTGAATTCGCTGGTTCCCGGCACCATCTACACCCCGTTTGTCGAAGGCTATCTGAAGAAGCATTACGCTGACGATCCCGAGAAGGCGGTCGAGAATCTCAAGAAGCGCCAGCTTTCAGCGACTCTTGGTACTCCCGAGGACGTTGCCTATGCAGCGCTCTATCTGGCGTCCGATGAAGCGAAATTTGTTTTTGGGAGCGGCCTGGTCGTAGACGGCGGTTTCCAGGCGGGAAAAATCTTTGACTAGAGGCTTTGATGGATCGAAAGTCGTCTCCTGACCCACAGCGGCCGAAGGTTCTGATAACCCGACCCATACAGCAATCGGTGATCGACCAGATCTCCCAGCACTGCGATGTTCAGGTGCATCCCGTAGATGAGCCGATGCCACCTGCGCTGCTGGCGTCGGCTATGCGCGATGTCGACGGCGTAATGCCCGCTGGGGTGCGAATCAGCAAGGAGATCATCGACGCAGCTCCGCGATTGCGCGTGGTCTCGAACATCGCCGTCGGTTACGACAACATAGACGTGGAGGCGTGCAACCGCCGTCACATTCTCGTCACCAATACTCCTGACGTACTTACGGAGGCCACAGCCGACCTCGCGTTCGCGCTGTTGTTGGCTGCGGGCAGGCGAATCGCCGAAGGCGACCGCTACGTTCGCGGCGGGCATTGGAAACAGTGGCAATGGAATTGTCTGTGGGGCACCGAGATGCATGGCAAGACGCTGGGACTCTACGGTTTCGGCCGGATCGCCCAGGCGACTGCCCGTCGTGCACGCGGCTTCTCCATGCGCATTCTGTATCACGCCCGTCATCGAGCCTCCGCCGGCGTTGAAAAAGAATTTGCAGCCGAGTTTGTGGACCGCGAAACCTTGCTGCGGCAATCCGACTTCTTGAGCTTGCATGTTCCGCTGACTCCGGAGACTCACCATGCGATTGGTGCACCGGAGTTAGCCCTGATGAAACCCAGCGCTTTCGTCATCAACGCCGCACGCGGGCCCATCATTGACGAAGAAGCCATGGTTCAGGCGCTACAAGCAGGCCGGCTGGCGGGGGCTGGACTTGATGTATTTGAGCACGAGCCCCGGGTACATCCCGCGCTGATCGCAATGGCCAACGTAACCCTGGCGCCCCATGTTGGAAGCGCAACCGCGGAGACCCGTCTGCGGATGGCGATGCTGGCTTCCGAGAATCTGCTGGCTGCCCTGCGCGGAGAGCGCCCTCCGAATCTCGTCAATCCCGAAGCTTGGCGTGATCCCCAAACCACGTAGGGGCGGACGCCCTCGTCCGTACGGGCGAAGCTGGTCAATGTGGGAACAAATCGCTGCAGAGCTTTGCTCCGCCCGACGGACGAGAGCGTCCGCCCCTACGTAAACTTTCATCCGCGCCGCGTGCAATCTACGGATTTTCGGCCACCTGACACCCCACCCTTCCGTAACCTGACCATCCGTGTGGGCACGGAATATCTTGGCATCATGGCCGAAACCACAATGCTCCCTCGCAAGACTATTACGGCGCAAAGCTTAGACGAAGCTAGAACAGCCGCCTACGCAAATGATCCCCAAACGGAATTGGTAATTGTGGGTCTGAGCGAAAATGCCGCAGTCACGACCTGCGGATGGGCAAAACGTTACTTCGAACAAAAGCCTAGTGGATTCTGATATTCCGACCGAAGATCTACTGAATGAAGACGAACCTGGGGTTTCGGGAGATCCGGCGGGATTTCCGGATCGGTAAGCGGATATGACCTCTGACCGAAGTCGCCCGTGGAATCCTCGACCGCTTCTTAAAGCTCATGACACGCGAATCGAAGCGACACCGCGGGTGACCTACGCTCGATGGCCGGCCGTCAGTGCTTGTCGGCGTAGTGAATACCGGCGTCAACTTCTCCGATAGCTTGTTCTACCAGCTTTATCGCATTAGCCCGGTGGCCGCCTTTGTCGTGTTCTGCCGCTCTAAGTTCCTGCTGGGCTTCTTGCAAATGATGCAGAGCGGCTTGCATGTGGGGCTGCCTCTCTTCGGCTTGAACGGTCGTGTGTGAACCCGACCAGATAGCGCAGGACGCCGCCATGACTACTGCCACAATGAAAACGAAAATCCGGTTTTGCTTCATGACTTCACTCCTTGAAAACTATTTTGTTGTCAGGCCACCGATCTCTCGGCTCTAACCGGAACATCCCGCCTATCCGCAGCGGCGAGCATCGAATTCTCGCGTCTCGGAACACTTTCGGCAGGGACACTCGAAATACTTGCCGCCGGGAATCTCCAGATGGCCGCAATTGTCACACACGAACCGCCTGTCTGGAAGTGCTGCCATCTGCCTAAATTCATTGTGCTCGACGCAGTACGGACACCGAACTACCGTCATGGTCATTGCGGCATTCACCGGGTAACCCGCTTCTGGCGGGGTGTTTGTGGCCGGATTCTAATCGCGAATTGTTACAGGAATGTAAATGTCGCAGGGGCGGCTCGGCAAAGAGATTGTGTTCTCGTTTTGGGGCTTCCGGTAAGGTACAGGTTTTGCTTGAGAAGTGTCTCGATAGAGTTGGGCATGCGTGATCTCCTCTTCACTATCTACCCAAGTCTTACTGCTGGTTTTTTTCAGGATAAGGTGACAGTCTCGCCATTCCTGGTTCATTCGGTTCGAGCAACCACGCTCGCCGCCCCTTAAAATACCCGATCAATTCCTGGTTTCGATCCCCCATGTCTTGCGCCCAGATGACCTTGGCAGCATCCATGTCAGCCCGGTTGTAGACCCATTCGTGAATCGGAGCGTGACCTGAACTATAGTGAACGACCACGAGATGCTGGCCGCCCGCCTGCTCGAGGCGTTGCAGGATCTCCGCACGTTGCCAATGCCAGGGATAAGTAGCGGGATTCCGCGGTACTTCGAGATATTCGGCGCGGATATTAAAGAGACATACGGCAAAGCACGCGATGCCAACGATCGGGACCAGTGCTCGCCCCAGCTTCGTACCGTTTCGCCGCCACTGTTGAAGGTGGCGCAGTCCTTGAATCACAATGGCATAAATGACACAGGTCATGGGAGCAAAGTAATGGGGTTGGTGCCAGGCCTCGAGCGCTACGCCAGCGACGGTAACGATCGCGGTGATGAGAATGAGCTTCATACGGCGATCACGAACTACACGAGGCAAAGCCAGCAGCGAAAGCGGCAGCACAGGACCAAGAAAGAACCACCACAGCGTTACCAGCTTGGCCCATTCCTCCCGCGCCAATCCTCGAACGGTTTGAGTTTTCAGGTACCTCGACAGTTCCCAGTCCGCATAAAACTTCCGCATCTGGACACTTCGGTACTCCGGTTCCGGACGCAGTTGCTGCCCGAGAAAGAGCGGCGCGATGGCATACGTCCTGCGATTCAGCGCGTGCGGCATCTCCAACGCATTGCCGGTTACGCGCCAGTTGTAGTAGCCAGTCGCAACCGCAGCCAATCCAAGAACCAGTCCCAGGGGCAGTAAGATTCGCGTCAGAGAAGTTCGGCCGCGATGCCTCCACAACCAGAGCGCCAGCGAAAACCCCATGGGAAGGCTGAATAGCAAGCCTTCGAACGGCCGGCTATTGGCCAGGACTGCCAGGCCGAATCCCAGAATCAAAGCGTCGCGCGTTCTTTGCCATCGCAGGATGCGCGCAAAGGCGCCTAACACCAGCGCTCCTCCGGTCGCCGCCACGGCGCCACCCCAATACGAATTCATCCAATAGCCGGCAATGCCCTGTCCCATAACGCACAGCAGCCCTCCAAACAGCGCCCATCCCGCAGGGAACCATGCCTGCAACATCCAGGTAACCGCGGCACACATCACACCCACGCTCAGCCAGACTCCGAGCCAGGGGATGCCGCCAATGACCTGACCAGCAGCCAGGACGAGACCCTGCGCGGGCGGGTACATGGACATGTAAGTGGGTTGCTGCAGGATGTGTTCACTTTCGAAGTGCATCCACATCGGGTGAGGAGGATTGGTCAGGCGGCCGGAGGCAAAGGTATCCGCGGCCAGCAAATAGCTGAACTCATCTTGAAAATGCGGCTTCGGTATCGGCAGAAGAGGTAAGAGACATGCTCGAATCAAAAGCACAAGCACGCCAACCAGGACCACCGTGAGCGTGCGCTTTCGCAGCAGGATGTTCAGCTCTCGCCGGCAATATCCGAACACCCACGTATTATCTCCTGCTTCCATGCGCATTTATTATGCTGTTCGCCCGGTCGACACTCGAGCTGGACAACAATCTGGTAGTGGCTAAGTTCGGACAAACTCAAGTAAACCGGCGTCATCCTGAAGGACTGCAGTCCTGAAGGATCTTGCGCGCACCGCCACAACTGCCGTGAGGGCGCATATCCACTGCTCGCCAGACCCTTCGCAAGCTCAGGATGACCCACCGCGAAAGAGGAAACTAGAATTGAGCCACTACCAACAATCTACATCGCACCTTGTGCAGCAGGATTGCCGGCAGAAGCTGATTCGCTCTTTGAGGTCAGCGCGATTGCGGCGCCGGCCGCAAACATGGCGACAACAAATACCATCAGATTCATCTCCCGCAACCAAAACTGCAGGGCTGCGTAAAGCGGCGTCAAAAACAGAGCTGCCAGAGACGCTACCAGGAGGCGGCGCGCCGGCCCGACGATTTGACCAGCGAGGAGTAGGTCCGCAAGTAGCAGTATAGGAAGCATCAGCACGCTAAGATCATGCACGAACAAGTGGTAGCTAACAATGGTCGTGACTGCCAGGCAGAGCGAGAGACCGAGCTCGAACTTCTGCCCCGGTTGGACACGCCACCAGCGCACGACCAGCGCCACCAGCCCAATAGAAAGCGTGATGATCAGCAGCATTGCTGGCACGCCTGCCAGGTGCAGTGATCCGGCAACCAGGCCACGCAAGTTTGGCATATCCCGGGGATCAATCCCCGCTTGAGCAGCGCTGCGGTTCAGACTGAGCACAAATCCAGGATATGCCTTCACACCGTTCCATCCGACCACCGCCGCCGAGACCAGGAGCAACACGAAAGCCGTGAAACTGAACCCCGCAACTGCTTTCCATTGACGCCTGAGCAACAGCACGAACACAAAAGGCAGAACCAACTGGAACTTAAAAAGCGCAAGAGCAAGACATACTCCCGCAACAAAGGCGCGTCCCGTCGCCAGGGCCAAGAAGGCGAGACCATAGAGAAAAAGCAGCAGAATTGAGTCCTGGCCCTGCAGCAATGCCACGATTACCGGGAAAAAAGCGAACATCGCCAGCAACGGCAGGCCTGGTAAGAAATTGTTCAAGCTGGGCAGGCGCGGACGGAGCAGAGTCCAGAAGCCCACAATGAGTGCGATGTTAAATACCGCCCAAACCAGGTACGCCGTAAAATATGGCAGACCCGCCAGAGGCACGAACAGCAAAGCCTCGAACGGAGGATGATTAAAAGGAAGAGCATTCTCGCGGTGCTTTACCTCAGGTGCGAAGCTGCGCTGGAGTGAGAATTGCGTTTCCAAATCATAAAGTTGCCGGCCACGACCTTCGTAAACGCATTTGCCCGCAGTATAAAAAATTGTAAAGTCCGGGTAGCCAGTCGTGATCTCTCGCCGAACGCTGAAAAACATCCACGCATGCAGAACAATCGTTGCAGCCAGAAGGGCAAGAAGAATCGGTCTGAGCGCCGAGTTACCGGGCGCGCGAGGAGCCAAAGACATAGGCGGAGTATAGCGCGAGAGTTGACAGCCGGGCGTCCGCACACGTGGACGCAGCAGAACCCGCAAACGGTCAAATTGGCACGGGGTTAAATGGTGAGCGCGGAAGGAATCGA
>CAVRZO010000024.1:0-98992 GCA_963725615.1 Terriglobia bacterium
CGGTGCTGGGCGAGGTCGTGGCCGTGATCGGCGCAGGACTGATTGGTGTACTCACGATCCAGCTCGCGAAAGCGGCGGGCTGCCGTGTGATCGCTATTGACCGCGATCCTCAAAGAGTCGAACGTGCCCGGCGGTTTGGTGCGGATTTGGCGCTGGGTTCTTCGGACCGCGATATGCCGGCGCGAGTCCAGGAATTTGCCCGCTATGGCGCTGATGTCGCAATTATTACGGCGGCAAGTCCGTCCGCCGAGCCGGTTGAATTGGCGGCCGGCATTTCCCGTGATCGTGGCCGCATTGTCGTAGTCGGTACTGTGGACCTCGGTGTCTCGCGCAAGGCGATGTACATGAAGGAGCTGTCGCTGGTCCTTTCTCGTTCTTATGGGCCGGGCCGCTACGATTCCGAATATGAAGAGGATGGTCGAGACTATCCCGTGGGCCACGTCCGCTGGACGGAGAAGCGCAACATGGAAGCTTTTCTCGATCTGCTGGCTTCGGGGGCGATCCAGGTGTCGCCTTTTCTCGAGCGGCGTTGCCCGGTGGAGCAGGGAAGTGCGGCCTACGACGAGTTGAAGAGCACCAGCGCATACACCGTTCTGCTGGAGTATCCGAACCGGGCGCTCATCACCATGCCGACCGCATCGGCGGCTGCATCGCGCGCGTCCCACTCCGAAGAACTCAGGGTGAGCTGCATTGGCGCTGGCAGCTTCGCCCGCTCCGTTTTATTTCCCGCATTGCGCAAGACCCGAGGGGTCACCCTGCACTCGGTTGCGACTGCCTCGGGAGTGGCATCGGAATCAGCCCGGCGGTTGTTCGGCTTCGCCCGCGCTGTACCGACGGCGGAACTGCTGCAGGACAAAGATGCGGACGCCGTGTTTGTTCTTTCCCGCCACGACAGTCACGCGCGCTACGTCGTGGCCGCTCTGGCCAATCACAAACCTGTGCTGGTCGAAAAGCCGCTGGCTATTAACCGCGAACAGCTGGAAGAAATCCGTTGTGCCTACCAGTCAGAGAGAGAGAAAGGGCTGGCTCCGTTCCTGATGGTGGGTTACAACCGCCGCTTCGCACCGTTCACCGAGAAATTGAAGCAGTTTTTCGCGGGACGCAGTGAGCCGATGGTGGTGCAAATCCGGGTGAATGCCGGATATATCCCTAACGATCACTGGGTGCAGCGGAACTCGAGCGGAGGAGGAAGGATCCTCGGCGAGCTCTGTCATTTTGTGGATTGGGCCCGCTGCATGGTGGATCGCGACATGGTCAGCGTCGCAGCCAACGCCCTGCCGGACATTGGCCGCTACAACCGCGACAACGTCGTAGCGACTCTCAGATTTCAGGATGGCTCCATCGCGACCATTGCCTATTTGGCAAACGGCGACAGGTCAATTCCCAAAGAGCAGTTCGAAGTCTTCTGCGAGGGCAAGGTCGGACGCATCAACGATTTTTGCACCTTGGAGCTGGCTCGCGACGGAAAGACGCGGCGCAGCAAGTCGCGGCGCAACAAAGGCCATGAACGGGAGATCGAACTCACCCTGGAAGCCGTACGCCAGGGCAGTTTTTCGCCCATCCCGTTCGAGGAATTGATGGAAGTTTCCGAAGCGACCATCGCGATCGAAGAAGCGATCGCCAGCGGAGAAGCGATTTCACTCCGCACGACGCCGATTCCAGCGGAACAGAAAACTGCCGAAGAACTCTGACTCGGATGATTCGCGAGTCTACTGCCGCTATTCTGAGGCTCAAGCCTGATCAGGAATTAGGGATTGTGACCCGCACCTGGTTAGAGAACTTGCTTTCGTGCCCATTCTGATTGACCGCGGTCGTCACATAAAAATAAGTCTTCCCGCTCGCAACCCCAGCGTCAGTGAAAGTGGCCTTGGGATGCAGAGCCGAGTTGATCTTCGCGAAGGGGCCCTGGATGCAGCGCCGCGGTACACGTTATAGCCGATAACCGAGCTCGCCGCGGGATGCCAGGCCAGCGTGACGCTGTGGCTGCTCGTTCCTTTGCCCTGGAAAGCCGCCTGTACCGCGTGCTCGGCGTCGCTCTGGAAGCTGATCTTTCCCGCCGAACTTCCGGTGCGGCTCGGCGAAAAAGTAATTTTAAAAGGGACGCTCTGGCCGGCGCGTACGGTGAGCGGAAAAACAATTCCGCTAACCGAATATCCATCTCCGCTCCAATCCGCTGATGTCACCGTAATGCTGGAATCGCCGGCAGTGAGAGTGCCGGTTTGGTGTTTAACTTTGCCCACTTCGACCGGGCCGAAGTCCAGGGTGGACGGCGAAACCGCAAGGTCACCGGCAGCAACTTCCCGGCTCGCAGTGCTTCCGCCTCCGCAACCGATCGAGAGCGTCGTTATCAGGATGGCGAAGCCAAGAAATAGTCGTCCCCGCATGTGCGCTGAACTCCTCACCAGAAAATGTTTGCTAATCGCGAAGGCAGCTAATTTTGTAACGGACCCTGGAAGGGGTATGGCGAGAACTTAAATCCCACATCGAAAACCGAGAAGGTCTGAGTAGTACATAACTTCGGATCGTAGCTCAGATCTAACCGGGTTGACGCAACGATCTCGATGTGGGCACGAGTGTTCCGTTCGTGCGGGCCAGCGGCAAAGGCCCAAGGGATGAAGGCGAATTCTGAGAGGAAGGAGCACGAGTGGGGCGCTCGCGCCCACATCAGCGCAAATAAAAATGGGGCGTGAGATTTCTCACGCCCCGTTTCGTTTTACTCAGAGGTTTGCAGACCCTAGGGGATCGCAACCTGCGCCTGGTTCGAGTTAGCACTTTCGTTTCCGGATCCATCCACGGCAGTGGTGACGTAGAAGTAACTCTTTCCGGATTGAACCGAGCTGTCGGTAAAGGTGGTGTCGGCATTCAGGGAGTTGATCTTGGCGTACGGCCCACCCGAAGTGTTACCACGATAGACGTTGTAGCCGACAACCGTGGATGAGCTGGGATTCCAGGACAGAACCACGCTGCGCTGCGGCGCAGCTGCTCCCGTTCCGTTCAGGGCCTGCGCGAGAGATGGGTTGGAAGCATTACTATTATAGGCTCCGCTCGCCGTTGCTGCACCGCTGGACTGAGGCTTAAAGGTCACCGTGAACGAGGTGCTCTGTCCGGCCGTCAGGGTCAGTGGGAGAGCCAGTCCGCTGATCGTGAACTCAGAAGTGCTCATGTTGGCGCTCGAAACCGTGATGCTCGATCCATTGGCGGTGAGCGAGGCAGTCAAGCTCTTGCTTTGTCCCACGGTGACCGTGCCGAAGCTTAGCGTAGCCGGACTAACCGCCAGTTGGCCTGAGACAGTCGCTGTCCCGGCCAGTGTGATGGTGACGTTGGCATCAGAAGCGTCTGAAACCACCAAAATCGATCCGTTGAAATTCCCACCCGAAGCGGGCTTGAAAGTCGCACCGAAGGTAAAACTCTGCCCTGGGTTCAGGGTCAGCGGGAGCGTCAACCCGGTGATGCCGAAGCCTGTGCCTGAGACATTGGCCTGGCTGATGGTGACGGTCGCTCCGCCCGAGTTCGTCAAAGTCTCTGACTGAGTGCCGGTGGCATTGACCTGAACTCCACCAAAATTGAGGCTGGAGTCGCTGGTGCTCAGTACGCCAACGGCGGCGGCGTTTGCCACCAACGGAATCGTGAGTGCGGCATTGGCTGCGTCACTGGTAAAGGACAGCCCACCGCTTACGGCTGAGGTTGACTGCGGCTTAAAGGTCACGCTGAAAGGTGTGCTCTGGCCTGGCGCCAAGGCCACGGGCAGGCTCAAGCCTCCGACAGTAAAGCCGGATCCGGAAATGTTCGCCTGCGAGACCGTCACCGTGGAGCCGCCTGAGTTGGTGAGTGAGGCTGACAAGGTCTTGCCCTGACCAACCTGTACACTCCCGAAGCTGAGGCTCGAGGGATTCGAAAGCAGCGTGCCGGAAGTAGTTGCGACTGCCGTAACCGGTACGTTTACCGCTGCGGTCGAGTCGTCGGTGGTAACCACGACGCTTCCGCTGGCGTTACCTGCTGCCTGCGGTGTAAATGTCACAGAGAAACTCTTGCGCTGGCCCGCGCCCAAGGTCAGGGGAAAGCTGAGTCCGCTCATCCGGAAGCCCCTGCCAGTGACGGTTGCCTGGCGTATCGTGAGGTCTGCACTGCCTGAGTTGATAAGGGTCGCCGACTGGGTCATGCTGCCGCCAATTTTTACTTTGCCCAGGGCCAGACTGGTGGGCGAGACTGCGAGTTGTCCGCCACCCATTCCAGTTCCTGTCACGGGCGCGGTGAGGTTGGTTGAAACGGTGTTCAACGCCACCGTGGTGAATTGGCCATCCCGTTCACCAAACGTGCTGGGACGGCGCGGCGCCTTCAACGGAAGCGTACCGAACACCGCGATCGTGCCGCTCGCGGTGCCACCCGTAGCGGGCGTAAAGGTCACCTTGAGAGTGACGCTCTCTCCGTTCTTCAGAGTTTGCGGCAGGGTCAGTCCGCTCAGAGTGAATCCTTTTCCTGTGATCGCGGCGCGAGTCACGGTCACGGGAAGAACTCCAGAGTTGGACAACGTGGCAGATTGGGTTTGGGTCTGGCCAATCTGCACGTTCCCGAAATTTACCAGGCTCGGGTTCAGCCGCAGCCGGCTCCCGAGGATCGCCGTGCCTCTCAAGCCGAAGGCGGAGAACACACGGTTCACATTGCTGGCGAGAACAATCTTGCCTTGGGCAGTCCCGCCGCTCTGGGGCGAATAGGCGATCTGAACGGTGACGTGTGCGCCTGGCGCCAGAGTCAAAGGCAACTTTTGGCCGGTGATTTTAAACTCGCTGTGATCAATCTGAGCGCTGGTGAGGACAATCGGAGCCTTGGTGTTGTTGGTAATGGTGTTGGTTCGCACTTGAGTCGTGCCGACCGGTACGCTGCCGAAGTCCACAACGGCTGAAGTCGCGGCCAGTCCGGTATTTGATTGCGCCGCCGGTGTGTTGGCGTCAAGGGCTCCGCAGCCCAGCATGGTGATCAGAGAGAGGAGAACTGCTGCTAACTTGCCGCGAGCGCCTAAATCCTTCACGGAGGGCCTCTAAGCCGTACGGCCATACGGCGGGGGATTTACCAGCTCGCTGCACCATTCCGAGTGCCAATCCGGGAACTGACTGAAACGTGGAATACTGCAGCCAAGTGCAGTGTCCACGGGGGCTTGTAGACACGGTAGATACCGTAGGTGAATGCGGACGACGGCCAGACGGCCATGCCCAAAATGGAACACTGGTTACCCGGGTACTTTGTCGCCGCAGATGAGCGATCGAAAGGCCAAACACTAGGCCGGAATTTTTGTGGAGAGAATGTGCTGCTAGTAGCGAAAACACTCGGTGAAAACGCGGTTCACGAGAACCACGATTTCATCAGCGGGGACAAGAGCAGTCACCGGTGACCGCTATCTTCCGAGGATGGCGATGCAGTAATCTGGTTACGGAGAGTTGTTTAAGTAACGAAAGTACACATCCGGGACGGCCAATTTCCTACATGTCTACGACCAGTTTCAGGCAGTCCGCGCACAAGGGCATCATTCTGGCCGGCGGATCGGGCACGCGTCTCTATCCCGTGACCCACGCGGTGTGCAAGAGCCTGCTGCCCATCTACGACAAGCCCATGATTTATTACCCGCTATCTACTCTGATGCTGGCGGGCATTCGGGACATTCTCATCATTTCCACGCCTCAGGACGTGCCGCGGTTCCAACAACTGCTGGGGGATGGGACGCGATTCGGACTGAATTTTCAATATGCGGCACAGCCTCGGCCCGAAGGGATCGCGCAGGCGTTTCTGGTGGGACGCGATTTTATCGGCTCCTCAGGTTGCGCCCTGGTGCTGGGCGACAATATTTTCTACGGACACGATTTCGCGGGGATCCTCCGCCAAGCCGGTCAGCAAAACTCTGGTGCCCGGATATTCGCCTATCCCGTGCAGGACCCCGAACGCTACGGCGTAGTCGAATTCGACTCGCAAGGCAAAGTGTTGAGCCTGGAGGAGAAGCCAGTGGCGCCCAAGTCGCGCTACGCCGTCACCGGCCTCTATTTTTACGATAGACCAGGTGGTGGAAATCGCGAAGTCGTTGCAGCCTTCCGCCCGCGGGGAGCTGGAAATTACTGACGTCAACAAGGAATATTTAAGGCGCAAAGAGTTGGACGTGATCGTCATGGGCCGCGGTATGGCGTGGCTCGACACTGGCACCCACCCGGCCATGCTCGAAGCCTCACTCTTCATACAGACGATCGAGACCCGCCAGGGGCTCATGGTTGCGTGTCCGGAAGAAATTGCGTTTCGCTACGGGTACATTACGCAGGAGCAACTGGAGGAGACGGCATCCTCGATGAAGGGCAATGCGTACGGCGCGTACTTGCAACAACTGCTGCGGGAGAGGGTGTTCTGAAACCCTCCTCGGGGATTATTTCCAACATGAAGGTCACTGAAGGCGCGCTGCCGGGGTTGCTCATTCTCGAGCCCAAGGTATTTCGTGACAGCCGGGGCTACTTCCTGGAGAGCTACAACGAAAGAACTCTGGCCGAGGTGGGTATCCGCGAGCGCTTTGTACAGGACAACCATTCTTTTTCTGTTCGCAACGTAGTGCGCGGCCTGCATTATCAGGTGCGTCCCCAGGCCAAACTGGTGCGCGCTGCGGTGGGCGAGATTCTCGATGTAACGGTGGATTTGCGGCGCAGCTCGCCGACCTTCGGACGGTGGTGTGCCACGAACCTTTCAGAGGCCAACCACCTGATGTTATGGATCCCGGGCGGGTTTGCTCACGGATTCCGCGTCCTGTCGGAGAATGCTCACGTGCTGTACAAAGCCACGGACTTTTACGATCCTGCGGCCGAGCGCACCATCGCATGGAACGATCCCGGCTTGAAGATTGATTGGCAACTCAGTGATCCTCCGACGATCTCGGCGAAGGATGGTCTCGGTGTCTCTTTTGCAGACGCTGAGGTATTCGCATAACGGCAGAAAAGGCCAGCTCTGCTGCCGCCGGCGCTCTTCGATAGGAAATCTCTGAACAAATCCACAGCAATGTCTTGACACGGGCCTCTCGGCAAGCGCAGAATCACCGCAATCACGGTAAACACCAGCCGCTTTACCTACCAGCCTCTGAGGTTTTGCCTCTCACAAACTCCCCTGGATCAGCCTCGCGCAGGCGGGCCTGGTTCGCATAGAAAGGCTGGAAGCATGATAAGCATCGTGCGTACTTTGTGGCATGAGGATCAGGGTCAGGACATCGCTGAATACGCGGTGATGCTGGCGGTCATTCTGGTGATCGTTGTGGGCACCATACGTTTGGTGGGCAGTAATGCCAACAACGTGTTCTCGGCAGTAGGCAGCTCCGTTCAATAGTAATTGGCTCGAAAGCGCGAGAGCATGAACCAGGCGAGTGCGGAGGCATAGCCGCGCGTTGGCATACCTGCGGTTGTCATCCTGAGGAAGCGGAGCGCTCGCGCAGCGAGGGCTCCCGACGAAGGACCTGTGCAATTCGATGGCAGCCGCCCTGCGGTTGTTGCTTCACATGGATTTGTAAGCTAGGGTGGTTCGTGCCTTGCACACAAAACTGGAAGATGGCGAGGAACACATAGGTTCTTCGCTTGCTTTCGTCCCGCTTCGCGGGACGAAAGGCTGCGCTTAGCATGACAGCTCTTGGAGGCTGATGCCTACCTCGAGCCGAATTGCAGGCGCAATCCCGCCCGGGCGAGAATCGGGGGACCTACGGTGAGTACCGGGGTTCGTCCCACGTCGTAGCGCCGGTTGGTCAGGTTCTCTACCGCAACAAACAATTCGACCCCGTGACGCAGAGTGTGGGATGCGCTGGCGTCGAGCACGAAATACCGCCTCAGTAGCAGTGTGTTCTGGTCGTCGTCAAACTGGTTCCCGCCGAAGCGTCCCTGCACTCCAAGAAGAATGAAAGGCCGGAAGTAGCTTGCCTGGAAGGTGAATTGGTGGCGGGGAATCTGTGGAACGTCCAGGCCCACCAGGCTCGGATTCAACCCGGCCAGAGCCGGATCGATGGTAAAACTAGTCACCGTGGCGTCGGTGTATTCGTAACCGCCTGAGACCGTCACCGAATTGCTCAGGCGCCCGCTGGCTTCGAATTCCACTCCCTGGGAACGCGTGCTTCCCAGATTCTGACGCTGCCGGGTGATCAGGTTGGGAGTTGTGGTCAGGGTGACGTTGGCCACGGGGCGCGTGATCTGGTTCCAGAAAAAATTCCCGCGCAGCATGACGCGCTGGTCCCAGGCCGTGACGATGGCGCCGCCTTCCGCGCCAGTCAGGCGTTCAGCCCGAAGGTTAGGATTGAATTCGGTAAACACGTTGCCCGCGCGAAAGCCGCGATAGAGTTCGTTCAAAGTGGGCGCGCGGAATGCCCGGTAACCCGACGCCGTGAGGGACACATTGCTGGTCAGCTTGTGCAAAAGCGCCAGCCGAGGGCTGAAGAAGGTCTCACTGCGATCAGGCAGTGCAACCGCGCCGACGGCCAGGGCAGGATTAGGCGGCGCGAAGGCATCGAAGTTCTGCCAGTGGTCCACTCGTCCGCTCGCGGTCAGTAGCCAGGTTGGGGTTACGCGGATGATGTCCTCGAAATAGGCACCCCAGGTCACCTCGCGTCCTCCGCCCTCGGAAGTGGTGGTGGGATTCCCGCCGAAGAATCCCTGTTCATTGGTTTGGCCGTGAGTGTTGGCTTCCTCCAGCCCCGCCACCAGCTGTTGACGGGTTCCCAGAGCGTGCTGCCATTGGACGGAAAATCCTACCTGCTGGGCGGGAACCTTCTGGGTGCGAGTCAGGCTCTCGCTGTTGCGGTTGGCGGCGATGGACGAGAAAGACTGGTGCAGGCTCTGGCGGCCGGCGAAGGCATGCAGCGTGAATAAGCCCAGCTCATGCCCGTCCCAGTTCCCGCCGAGATCGAGTTCGCGGATGGTGGTGCTGTTGGTTTGGAGTGGCGTGCCGTTGTGCCGCGATTCGCCGAAGAGAGATCCCCGAACAAAGACGCTGGCGCTATCGCCGAACTTACGTCGCACGGTGAGGTCGCCGCTGGCATCTTCCGAGTTCACCGGCGTGTCCACGGTGCCTCTCAAATCTGAGGGCACCGCAATGTAACCGTCGGTGCGGAAAAGCTCTGAGCTCAGGCCGATGGCCCACGGTCCCATGCTCCGGCTGGCCGCCAAAGAAAGATCGGGTGAATCCTCATTTCCGTAGGCTGCTTCGACCGAGATTGCATTCCGGTCCACCGGCGTCCGAATAATATTGATGACTCCCCCCAGCGCGTCCGACCCGTAGAGATGGGACGCGCCGCCGCTGGCCACTTCGATGCTGCCAATGCTCACGCGCGGCACCCGGTCCCAGTACACCCAGCCGCCGAAGGGATCGTTCAACGGGAAGCCGTCGCTGAGCACCAAGGCACGGCTGGCACCGCTCGCGCCCAGGCCTCGCAGGGAGACGCCTTGCGTGGTGGGGTTGGCGGCACGGCTGGTAGTGCGACGGAACAGGCTGAACCCCGGCACCTGGCGCAGGATGTCGTCAGTTCGGAACGCGGCCGTAGTCTGTAAATCCTGGGCAGAAAGAATGGTGACGCTGGTTGTGCTTTCAACTACCCGCACGCCTGTGCGGTTAGCCGTGACCGTCACCTGCTCGGCTGCCGAAGCTGGCAGCAACACGATCCGAAGAGGATCGGCGCCGGCATGCCAGTCCACGCTCAGGGCCTGAAATCCGGCGGCGGAAACTTTCACTACTCCGGACTCCACCGAGAGTTGGGAAAATACGAAGCCGCCCCGATCGTCGGTGACCACCGTCGAAGAACTATTAAAGACCACCTCGGCCCCAACGATCGCGGCCCCCGTCTGATCGGTGACCACGCCGGAGATCTGGCGGGGCGCCGGACTCTGAGCGAACACCGCCACTGGCATGGCCAGCCAAAGCAGCCCGATCCCCAGGATTCGCCGGACGAGCGACGCACCGCTCAACGATGACAGCCGAAGAAGAGCAGAATGATCCCCCTGGAATCAATGTATCGAAAAGTCAGTCTGGATCATAATGCCTGGAAGCGACGCCGAACCACGTGGGGAACAGCCGCCCCCGGCTGTCCAGTCGAGCGAAGCTCGACTCTCTTTGCCGGGCAGCCAGGGCGACTGTCCCCACGTGGTTCATGGCCGCTCGGAATCATGGAGGACGGGCGTCCTCGCCGGTCTTTGCACAGACTCATGTGTGAGACGGGCGGGACGCCCGTCCTCGAGCGGAACAAGAGGACGCCGGGTCTTGACAGAATTTGCCACTCTCCCCTCGCTGCCAACATTCGCCTCTCATAAACTGCAATGATTTTCATCCGCAGTGCCTTGAGGCCGTTCTCCGCAACCCATCAACTCATTGCGTATCTATCACTTACTTCGGATCTCCGTGGCAGGCGGATTGCCCCTCGACTTACGCGCAGCGGAGTGTGGCTCGCCACCACGCTACGCGAAGGGAAATAAGCAACATGCCGCTTCGCAGACTGTGGTTTCTTGCCTTGATGGTTGCTATACCGGCCCTGTGCCTGGCATCAATCGGATCTACTCCAGCGCGGATGGCCGGTGGTCAGGTTTCGCTGGCGGAGCGGGAACATCACGTGTGGAGTTCGGCCGTGCACGACTCGGAATTCGCCACCGTGGCGCACCCGGCTGCTCGAGACGAATGCGGAGCGGTACAGCCTCCGCAGGCGCTCGCCACGCCGGATCCCTTGCTGGACGAAGCCGACCTGAATGCGAAAGTCAGCGTCAGCTTCGTCATTGGAACTGACGGCCGAGTGCATAGCGCGCTGATCCTGGAGAGCGCCGGGCCCAACGAAGACCGCACCATCCTTGATGCCGTGCGCTTCTGGCGTTACCGTCCCGCCCTGTGCAATGGTGTACCAACCGAGGCAGAGGCCAAGGTGGAGTTTTCCAGTCGCTAGGAAAGTTTTCGACTAGAATGGGCGAGGCCGGTCCTGTTGCGGGGCCGCGTCTGGGACTAAGACCCGAAAGCGGGGACGCAGGTAGGCATGGATGATCCCAAGCTGTCCCCACAATCCAAAGCTGGCGTGCTCCGGGCCATGCAGCAGTTCGCTCTGGAGCAAAGCGTGGAAGAATCTGTGAAAGTGACCCTGGAACCTGAAGGCGCAGGCCGGCAGACGTGCACGGCTTGTGGAAGCGCAAATCGCAAGGGAAACAGCTTTTGCGCAAATTGTGGCGTCCCTCTGCAGAAGGCGCCGGAAGAGCCGGAAGCCGCGCCGGCGAATTCCAAACCGGTTGCGGAAGTGCCCGGCGACCATCACTACCATCATCATTATCACCACCATTATTTTTCCGGCGGCGGTGGCATGGAGCCGGCGGCAATTCCCGACCAGCGCGCGGCAGGCACAGGAGGTGGCGGTGGCTCTCCCAGTCGCGACCTCGCCCGGGTGCGTTCCCCGCTGAGCGGCGCGTCCATGAGCCGGGCGGAAATCGCTCTCCGCAAGACGACCCAGGATTGGGCGATGGCCTGCAACACCAAACAACTGGACGATCTGGTGGACCTTTATGTTCCGGATGCCACCGTGCTGCGGCCCAATGTTCCAGCGGTTCGCGGCGCGGCCGCCATTCGCGAATTTTTCTTCGGACTGCTCGATGCCGGGATGAGTGAAGTGGAAATGGATTCCCAGCGGGCAGAATTGTTCGGCGACTATGGCTACGAGACCGGGCGCTGCAAGTCGCTGGTTCCGAGCGCCGTGGGCAAGCGCCGCGAGGAGCGCGGCAAATATCTGGTTCTGCTCAATCGTCAGGCCAATGGCGACTGGAAGATCGTGGCTGATAGCTGGTCCAGTGATCTTAGCCTTGGTGGCGTGACGGAATCGCCGGTGAAACCAGGCGCAGCGCCGGGAGCGCCGATTGCGGGGCCGCTGCGCAAGCCTTAGGACCAGCACGGGCAGTACCCCTAAGCCGGCCACCGGCGTCATCCTGAGGGACTTTAGTCCTGAAGAGCCTGCCCTGAGCGAAGTCGAAGGGATCTAGCGCGCGGCGGCACAATCGACTGGCGAATGCAGATGAGCTTCGCGCCAGATCCTTCGCAAGCTCAGGATGACCGATCCGTGCTGGGTGGAAACATCTCTCCAGAATGATCCGAAGTGGACTAAACTGGCTTGCAAAGAGTGTTGAGGAAACAATCTGTCATGCGAATCATTGCAATATCCCAAGCCGAATGCCGTGAATTGCTGGAACGCGTATCGATCGGAAGGCTGGCATGTTCGTTGGATAACCAGCCCTACATAGTGCCGGTCGCTTTTTCGTATGAGCCCGATTGCATCTACATCTTTTCTACTCTCGGCCAAAAGATTGAGTGGATGCGGCAGAATCCCAAGGTGTGTCTGCAAGTCGACGAAGTTGAAAATCGCTCGAGCTGGGTAAGCGTGGTAGTGACTGGGACGTATCTGGAACTAAATGAGACGCAATATCCTGCGCAGCGTGAACATGCAATGGAACAGCTCGCGCAGTACGCTGAGTGGTGGCGAACTCCACTGGCGCAAAGGCGCGAACTCACCAGCGATCTGGCGATTCAGCCGGTGTTCTTTCGCATTGACATCAAGTCGATGAGCGGCCTGCGGGGCATGCCAGAAGCCGAGTGAGGAGAGAAAGTATCGCAGCCCGGCTTCGCCGCGACGATTCCTGTACCAGCAACCCCGATAGAAGAAGCCCCGAACCTGCGTAGCAGGATCGGGACCAATCAGCATAGCCGTCGTGAAAACTTGTTGTACCAATGGGGCCGATTTAGGCGCCGCGGGCCTTGGCCATGTTTTTGTTCTTGGCGTTTGTCCGCCGGGTACTGGGCACATAGCTGCAGGTACGGAAGTCATAGTGCTGCCCCAGGCAGTCTGCGCACATGTGGACCTGGTGAACCTTGCAATGGATGACCGGCAGGTCTCCGTGGCAAATGTCGCACCCGCCACGGACCCGTCGGGTGGAGTTCTTGGCTTCTCCCGAAGCCGCCTGGCTTCCGGCGGGAGACTGGTTGGCGCGAGCTTTGAAAAAAATGCCCGAGGCAGCGGTCAGGGACCCGAGGGACACTCCGCATGCTCCCAGGATGAGAAGACTAGTGTCCGGATGTTCGCCCATCGCAGCCGGCAGCATGATCAGTCCGATGCACGCTCCCAGCGCTCCAATGGCGATCAACCCGTTGCCCATTTGTGATGACATCTTCAATGCCTTTTTGGCGGAGTGGAGATTCGCTCGCCGCAAAACTTGGGTTGGAGTTCCATTGCGACCATAGCGAGTTCCTCGGTTTAACTCCAGATGACGAAGGTCACCCCCGGCCTTAAATTTGCCGCTCGATGACCGAGGTAACTTGTCTCACCTTACGGGGGAACCCTAACATCATGGAGGTATGGCGCTTACGTCCCTGGTGGTGTGTGCTGACTTGAAAGCGGTGCAGGTGCTCAGCCAGATTCTGCGGGAGCTGAACATCGGAGCGGAGCATTGTGGTGATTTAGCTCAGGCCACGGCGCGGCTGGCGGCCCAACACTTCGACGCCGTTGTGGTCGATTGCCAGGACCAGATGCCCGCCATCGAGTTGATTGCGGGTGTGCGCAAGTCGCAAATCAACCGGAGCACGCTGATCATTGCGCTGGTGGACGGGCGGGAACAGGTCCGCGATATTTTCGGTCAAGGGGCCAACTTCATTGTCTACAAACCGGTTTCCGCGGAACGGGCGGGCAGCAGCCTGCGGGCGGCGCGAGGTCTGATGGCACGCGAAAAGCGAGGGAAATTACGGGTCTCTCTGCATGCTCCGGCCTCGATTACGTACGCTGACGCGGAGAATGTGGCGGCCACTCTGCTGGATTTGAGCGAGGACGGACTTGCTATCCAGTCCGAACGCCGGCTGCCTCCCCGCTGCAAGGTCTACTTTCAATTCAATTTGCCGGGAGAAAAATCCTCGGTCCGGCTTTCCGGCGACGTGGTGTGGCAGGATTCTTCCGGACGCGTGGGCATCCGCTTCGTGGACGTGCCCCAAACTTCGCGGCGCACCATGAATGAATGGATCAAGAGCAGCCTTGCCCGGCTGGCCCAGGCCGAACAGAATGCACCCCGGAAGGAACAGGCCCCTCCGCCGGAAGCGGTGGCCACCCGGCTTGCGGGCCTGGGGCTCTCAGCCGCATCGTCGAATCGCCGTATCCAGACGCGTCGCGCTTGCCATCTCAGCGCCGATGTCTTCCGCCTTGGCGAGGGCGTTCCCAATCGGTGCACGCTAAGCGATGTGAGCACCGGCGGCTGTTACGTGGAGACGCAGTCTCCGTTTCCTTCACACACGGTATTGGATATCGTGGTCCGCACCCACGACATGAAACTGCGGGTTCGGGGAACGGTGCAGGTGGTGCATCCCGGCTTCGGAATGGGTGTGCAGTTCAGCCTCAACACTGCTGATGAGCGGCAACAGGTAAAGCAGTTGATCGCTGCCCATGCGGCGGAAGATAGCCTGGCGTAAGTCTTCCTGCTTCGCGGACCTTCCCGAGTACACCGGCGTTATCCTGAACGGACTTCAGTCGTGAAGGATCTCGCGCGTACCACCCATCGCGGCGCCAACGTACACATCCGCTCCGCGCCAGATCCTCGCAAGCTCAGGATGACCCCGCGCGAAGAGAGAGAATTCTAAACTGACACTATCAGCCCACGGCCTTGCGGAAATAATCCAGCGACAGGCGTAACCCGGTTTCCAAATCAACTTTCGGTTCCCAGCCCAGCAACGTCCGGGCTTTGGTGATGTCCGGGCAGCGCTGCTTGGGATCGTCCTGGGGCAAGGCTTCGTAGCGAATCTTGCTCTTCGATCCGGTCACTGCCAGCACCCGCTGGGCGCACTCCAGAATCGTGAACTCGGTCGGATTGCCGATGTTGACCGGCATATGCTCGGTTGATTTGGACAGCCGCAGGAAGCCGTCGATCTCATCGCTGACGTAACAGAAACTGCGGGTCTGGCTGCCGGTTCCGTAAACCGTCAGATCTTCGCCGAGAAGCGCCTGCTTCATGAAGTTCGGGACCACCCGGCCATCATTGAGCTGCATGCGCGGTCCGTAGGTATTAAAAATTCGAACGATGCGCGTGTCCACCTTGTGATAGCGGTGGTAGGCCATGGTGGCGGCCTCGGTGAATCGCTTGGCTTCGTCGTACACCGAGCGCGGCCCGATGGAATTTACATTGCCCCAGTAAGTTTCCTTCTGGGGATGCTCCAGCGGGTCGCCATAGCATTCCGAGGTCGAAGAGACGAGATATTTGGCGCCATATTTGTGCGCAATGTCCAGCGCGTGAAACGTGCCCAGTGATCCCGCCTTCAGCGTGGCGATTCCGTGCAACGCATAATCCACGGGACTGGCAGGGCTGGCAAAGTGGAAGACGTAGTTCACCGCGCCGCAGTCGAACGGCTCATTGACATCAATTTGCCGGAATTCAAAGCGGGTCTCGTTTCGCAGGTGATCGAGATTCGAAAGTTTTCCGGTCAGCAGGTTGTCCGCCGCAACCACGGAATAACCTTCAGCCAGCAGGGCATCGCACAAGTGCGAACCCAGGAACCCGGCTCCGCCAGTCACCAGGGCGCGTTGCTGATTCATGATTTCTCGAAATTTCTTGCGGGAGGAACCGCAGCGCCTGCCGCGACTGCGGGAATTCCTGCCGGGCGGCCGACACTGTAATAAGTGAAGCCGCGCGCGGCCATCACCTCGGGATCGTAGAGATTGCGGCCATCAATCACAATGGGATACTTGAGCAGCTTGTGGAGACGATCCAGGTCGAGCGTGGCGAACTCTTCCCACTCGGTCAAAATCAGCAGCGCATCCGCGTCGCGGGCCGCTTCATACGGATCACTGACGAATTCGGTGCCGGAGTTCAGGACTTCTCGCGCCCGGGCCGTGGCCGCGGGATCGTAAGCTGCGATCTTGCAGCCCTCCTGCAGGAGCGACTGCACCAGCAGAATGGCGGGCGATTCGCGGATATCGTCGGTTCCGCCTTTGAAAGCCAGACCCAGCGCGCCCAGACGCTTGCCGCGCAACGTCCACAGGGCAGTGCGCACTTTGCGCAGGAAGCGCTGGCGCTGATCCTCGTTGATACGCATGACTTCATCCAGCAGCCGGAACTCGTAGCCGCACTCCCGCGCTACGGAGCGGAAGGCCATCAGATCTTTGGGGAAGCAGGACCCGCCGTAGCCGATTCCAGGATTCAGAAAACGCGGACCAATGCGGCTGTCCGTTCCCACGCCCTGACAAACCTGGTGCACGTTCGCGCCTACCGATTCACAGATGGATGCGACCGCATTGATAAACGAAATCTTCATGGCCAGGAAAGCGTTCGACGCGTGCTTGATCAGTTCGGCGCTCTTGGCGCTGGTCACAATCAGCGGCGGAGGAATCTGCGCCCGGTCAGGCGCGGGAATCGCATCCTTCTTCGTGTAGTAGCTGCCGTCGGTCAAAGGCGCGTAAATCTCGCGCAGCACTGCGGCGCAGCGTTCGTTGTCGGCTCCCACCACGATGCGGTCGGGATAGAGAAAGTCGGTGACTGCCGTGCCCTCCCGCAGAAATTCCGGGTTGGAGGCGATATCAAAAGAATCGGGCGGGGCCGCATTGCGCAAAATAATCTTGCGCACCCAGTCGCTGGTGTAAACCGGGACCGTGCTCTTCTCGACGATGACCTTGTAGCCGTTGATGGCCCCGGAAACGCTGCGGGCCACCGATTCCACGTAGGAGAGATCTGCTTCCCCCTGCTCGGTCGGGGGCGTGCCCACGGCAATAAAAATTGCCCGGCTGGCGCGCACCGCCTCCGGTAAATCGTCGGAAAATTTGAGGTTATGCCCGCGATGACGCTTCAAGAGCTCAGGCAGGAATTTCTCGTGGATGGGGACTTCACCCTTGTTGAGTGCCGCTAGTTTGGCCTGGTCATTGTCCACCACGATTACCTGGTGCCCGAGGTCGGCGAAGCACGCCCCCGCCACCAGTCCCACATAGCCCGAACCCACGATCGCAACTTGCATTAAGAACGCTCCGGCAGCAAAGCGAGGTAGTCCCGCTCCGAAAATTAGCAGACTGATTACTTTAGCATCTCTACGCGGCAGGACGAAGTGACCGTCGTCACCAGCGGTGGTTCAGTGCGCACAAGTCCGCTATCCGGCGTCATCCTGAGCTTTGCGAAGGATCTCGCGCGCATCGCTACAGTCCACAAGGTCCATATCCGCTGCGCGCTGGATCACTTCCACTTCGCTCAGGGCAGGCTCTTGGCGAGCTCAGCATGACGCCGAGTTGGGGGAGTTGTCGTTGTGCGTGAAACTCTTTCCTTTGCGCTCTGAGCCCAAAGCAATGACCGTCACCAGGATCAAGACGTTGGTAATTTCAAATGCGGCCAGAGCCCAGGGATATCCCAGTGGCTTGCGTAGTGCGTACACGACGTTGTTGACCGGGGCCGCGACGAGAATTCCCAACTGGTAGGCGAAACCCGGCATCAGCCCGCGGACTGCATCGGGAGAAAGTTCATTGAGATGCGCGGGAATGATGCCCCAGGCGCCCTGGACGCCCGCCTGCATCACAAAAGCTCCGACCGCCAGCGTCATCAACGATCCGCCGAAGGTCCAGGCGGGAATCATGGCCAGGCACAGAAGAAGAGCGAGAATCATGCTTCGGCGGCGGCCAAAACTCTCCGAGAGATGCCCGAACAGGATAGCCCCGAGCACCGCTCCCACGTTGAAGATAATCACCAGGTAAGCCACGACTTTCGAGTCGAACCCGCGGGCTGTCTTGAGGAAGTCGGGATAGAGATCCTGCGTGCCGTGGGAGAGAAACATCATCAGCGTCATCAGCAGGACCAGGTAGAGAAAAATTCTCCAGTGACCGGCCGCGCTGCGCACGATCGCTCTCATGGTTGGAGCCCGGCGTTGTTGCCATGCCTCCGACTCGCGCACCCCGAAGCGGATGTACAACGCCAGCAGCGCCGGCGCGCCACCGACCCAGAACATGGCGCGCCATCCCCATGCGGGCAGGACAAATCGCGCCGCCACGGCCGCCAGCAGGTAGCCAATGGAATATCCGCTCTGCACGATTCCGGACAATGTGCCGCGCCACTTCGGCGGCGCGCTCTCCATAGCCAGCGAAGCTCCAACGCCCCACTCGCCGCCCATCCCGATGCCGTAGATGGTGCGCAGAATCAGAAACACGGTGTAGCTCGGGGCAAATCCGCAGAGCAGTTCGACCAGGGAAAAGAAAACCACGTTGGCCATGAGGGGCTTGCGGCGTCCGTAGCGGTCGGCCAGTAGTCCGAAGACCAACGCCCCCGCCGGACGCATGGCCAGCGTCGCAGTCATGGTCCACACGATGGCGCTCTTGGCGACGTGGAAGTGGACGGCCAGGGTGTCTACCAGGAAGACCACGACGAAGAAATCGAAGGCGTCCAGGGTCCAGCCCAAAAAGCTGGCGGCGACAGCGTGCCGTGCGCCGGAGAGGGTAGGCGGTACCGGGGAGGCCGGAGTTAAGTTCGAAAAGGTCAGCCTTTTTCCTTCCGATGCGGGAGCATATCTTGCCGGGGAAGTGTACACCGGAGGGTGTGGTAACCGGCAAAAGAGGGGCGGGGAGGCCCGTGGCGCCCATGGTCCTTCCGTGCAGAAGGATTTTATTTTTCAACCCGACGAGTAAGTACAATTTAGAGACAAAGGAATATTGAGTGGATGTAGCGATTTCTCGTTTCAGTAAAGTTTTTGTTTTGAGTTGATTACCGCGGTTCATTTGTGTTGACAATACGTTTATTTCAGGCGAAACTCCGCTCAATCACCCTCTCGGCAGCCATCCCGCGCCGCCAGTCACTGGCATGGCCCGAACCATGTTAAAGCCTGACTCAACGCGCTATCCGCCGATCGTCCAAACCCGCAGCATTGGTCCGGAATGGATTGAGCCGGATTCCGCCGAGCCTTGGGCAGAGTCGGGCGATGTTGTGGCCTTCCCTAGTAAAGCTGATTTGCCCACCGACCTCGCCTTGGACCTGCGGCTGCGCGAGATTCTGCAACAGGCCCGCCTGGCTACTGCTGCGAGCGGAGCCGTGATCGCGCTGGCGCGCGGCGATAAGATCGTCTGCCGCGCCACTTTGGGGGACAAGGCGCCCAGCGCCGGGGTTAGCCTGAATACTCGATCCGGGCTTTCAGGAGCGTGCGTACAGACGCGCGAGATGCAACTCTGCGACGACACCCTGGCCGATCCTCGCGTCAACGTCGTCGCCTGCCGCGATCTCGGCATTCGATCCATCGTAGTTCTGCCGGTTCTGGATGGCGGAGAGTTGTGGGGTGTCCTCGAGCTTTTTTCAACCGTTCCCCGCGCCTTCAGCGAATCTGACTTGCAGACCCTGCAATTACTCAGTCGCAAGATTTCTTCCACAGTGCGTGAAACCATCGAGGACGGATCCGCGACGCTGGCGCTGGAAGCTTTCTCCCAGCCCCCGGCGGCTGATTCCCTGGAGCCGGAGCGGGTCGAGCCCGAAACCTTGCCCGCGCCCAACCCCGCGCTGGACCAGCCGAGTGCCGGAATCGCTCGCAGGGATTACCGCACCGGCGCGCTGACGGCCGCGGTTCTTGCGCTGGCTGTGCTTCTCGGCTGGATGGTCGGCCGAGTGGGGTGGAGCATGGCAGTCAATCGCGCCCCCGACCAGATTTCTATGACTCCGGAGGAGGCGCAGGCGACCGCGCCCGTCCCTCCCGCGGTTCATCCCGCTCCACCCCACCGGGAGGAAGCAGCGACTCCTGCGCCACCTGTCGTTTCCAAGCCGGCCCCGCCCGCAGCCAAGCCCGCTCTGAAGCCAAAGACCGCGACAGCCAGGCCGCTCGACCTCAACGGCGGCCTGGTGGTGTACGAACATGGCAAAGTTATTTTTCGGATGGAGCCAACAGAAAAGGAGTCTCCGCCCAAGACCGCGCCTGGAGTGGTGGCGTCCGCTGCGATTCAACAAGCGGCGACGCGGGAAGATGACGGCGCAACTGTGGGGGCGCCAAACTCTCCTCCGTCCGCGAACGGATATCTTTTGGAGCGGGTGGAGCCCCAGTATCCGGAAGCGGCCAGACAACAGCACATTCAAGGTCCGGTGGTGCTCAACGTTCTGGTCCGACCCTCTGGTCTGGTTCGTGAAACCAGCGTGATCAGCGGCGATCCACTGCTGGCCAAAGCGGCGACGGACGCGGTGCGGCAGTGGCGGTTCAACCCTCACCAGCTCAACGGCAAAGCGGTCGAGTTCGAGACCAGGATCACGGTGAACTTCGCCCTTTCCGAATAGTAAACCGACTATCCGTACGCCAGTTCCTTCGCTCTCTGTGCCGCTTTCACGACAGCCTTGATTAGCGTGACGCGCAGTTTGCCTTCTTCCAACTCCATGATGCCGTCAATAGTGCAGCCTGCGGGCGTAGTTACCGCGTCTTTCAGCAGGGCAGGATGGTCTCCGGTTTCGAGCACAACGGTTGCGGCTCCGAGAGTAGTCTGCGCCGCGAGCAGCGTGGCGACGTCACGCGGCAAGCCCACCTTCACGCCTGCCTCGGCCAAAGATTCCAGGATGATGTAGATGTAAGCGGGGCCGCTGGCGGAGAGCCCGGTGACCGCGTCCATGTGCTTTTCATCCACCACGACAGTTTTTCCCACCACGTTGAACAGGGCGCAGGCGGCTTCGACGTGCTGAGCGTTTGCAAATTTGCCTTTGCATAAGGCAGTCATACCGCATCCGATGGCGCAGGGCGTGTTGGGCATTGCGCGGATCACTGCCACTTCGCTCCCCAGGGCTTTTTCGATGTGGCTAGTGGGCACGGAAGCCGCCACCGAGATGATGAGCTGTTTGCTGGAAACGTTGGGGCGGATCTGCTCCATTACTTCCTGCACCACCTGCGGTTTCACGCACACGAAGATGATGTCGGCATTGCGCACCGCCGCCAGATTGTCGGTGCCAACCGAGACTCCCAGCTTTTCCGCCAGAGCACGCGCTCGTTCTTCGTGCTGGACCGTGGCAAAGGTAGACTTGGGAGAAAGCAGGCCTTTCTCCAGCAGCGCCTGGAGCAGAATTCCGCCCATTTTGCCTGCGCCCAGCACTGCCACTCGTTTTCCAGAAAAATCGAAACTCATTGCGCTCTGTCCTCCGTGGGCTCTGTGGTTACCGTCGCCAATTGTACAGTTTCACGGTCAATCGACGGTGAGGCGGAACACTTCGGGACGGCACGAACTGTGTGGGGACGGGCTTCGCCCCGTCCAGGCCCAGTAAAGCTCGGCAGGTTTTTGGGAGCTTTAAAGACAGGCGGGACGCCCGTCTTCCATAGAAACAGAATCAGGAACCTGCAATTCCCTTGCGAGCCATCTCTGCCAGATGCCGTCCGATGGGCAGGGAAGCTGTGGCCGCGGGCGAGGGTACGTTCCATACGTGCAGCATCTTGTCGGCCAGCACAAATTCAAAATCATCCACCAACGATCCATCGGGACGAACCGCTTGGGCGCGGACTCCGGAGCCATCGGCAGTCAGATCGGAGCTGACAATCTCCGGCACCAGTTGCTGCAGGGCTTTCACAAATGCACCCTTGTTCAAGGATCGGTAGTATTCGCCGGCGCCGTCGCGCCAGTATTTTCCCGCCATGTGCCAGAAGCCGGGATACGTGAGCGTGCCGGCAAGGTCTCTCAGGTTGAAATCGGTGCGCTTGTACCCTTCGCGTTTAAGAGCGAGCACGGCGTTTGGCCCGGCGTCCACCCCGCCCTGGATGCGGCGCGTGAAGTGCACCCCAAGAAAAGGGAACCTGGGATCGGGTACGGGATAGATGAGCGTGCGCACCAGGTGGTTTTTTTCCGGAACCAGGAAGTAATACTCTCCGCGAAAGGGCACGATCCTGACCTGCGGTTTCTGTCCGGCCATCCGGCTGACACGGTCGCTGTGCAGTCCGGCACAGTTGATTACGTATTTCGCGGCGAAGGTTCCGCGAGTGGTTTCGACCATCATCTCTGTGCCGCGCGGGAGCACTCGCCGGACTTCGGTTCCGGTGCTTATCGTTCCGCCTTGCGCGGCAATGATCTCCGCGTACTTCCGGCTGACCGCGGCGTAGTCGGTGATGCCGGTACTTGGCACCCACACGCCGAGCACAGCGCTGCAATGAGGCTCGATCTCGCGCACCTCTTCTGGTTGCAGCAGCCGCAGTCCGGCAAGGCCGTTGGCTTGTCCGCGCTCGAGCAAGATTTTCAGGCGCGGGATTTCGTCGTCGCGGGTGGCCACGATGACCTTCCCGCAGACTTCGTAGGGTAGGTCGTGCTCGCGGCAAAATTCCACCATGGCTGCGGCACCCTCGACGCAGAACCGCGCCTTCAAAGATCCGGGCTTGTAGTAAATGCCGGAGTGAATGACTCCGCTGTTGTGTCCGCTCTGGTGACGGGCAACGGCTTCTTCCTTCTCGACCACCAGCAGTTTCAGCTGCGGCAGGGCACGGGTAGCGTGCAGCGCGGTCGAGAGACCTACGATGCCTCCGCCAATGATTACGATGTCGAACGATTGATCGGGCATATCGACGCACTGAAGTCTGCGCCACATTCTTTATACATGGTCGCATGGAGCGGGGTGAAGTTACGGCGGTTATTCAGTGTCAAAGCTCTTCATTTCACGGTCAGAACTACGTCTGCCGTGCGCGTGACGGAACCAACCGCGCCGGTGACCGTGATCGTGTAATTTCCGGGAATTCACGATTACTTGGCTCATGACAAACTGACAGAATGGGGCGATGCGCTCCTGGCGATTTACGCGTTTCTCACTTTTGCAGCCACTAGGTTCGTTGCGCGTTCTCGAGTATTTATGGCACTCTGCGGAGAAATAGGTATTTGCCGCTCTCTATCACGTTCGTCACTCTGGCGATCAATGTGATCGGATTCTTCGTGCCCACCTGGTGGATACGCAATGCTGCCCTTTTACGCCTCTGTTGTCACTGGCGTCAGTCTCACGATCAGCGTCCTCGGGAGAGAACGCCGAAACCCGATTGCCGTTCGAACAGCACCAGCGGGCCCGAAGTCCGGGGTCTGACGCCCGACCTCCGCTACTCATACCTTAGCGCGTCAATCGGATCCAGCCGGGCCGCCTTGCGGGCGGGGTAGAAGCCGAAGAAGATTCCGACTGCCATGGAGAACAGCACGGCGGCGAAGATTGCCGTGGGAGAGACCAACACCGGCCATCCCAGGGTTTGAGTGATCAGGTAGGAAGCGCCCATGCCGGACAGGATTCCGATGGCGCCACCCACCACGCTGAGCACAACGGCTTCAATCAGGAATTGCTGCTGGACATCCTGCTCGGTGGCGCCGATCGCCATGCGGATACCGATCTCGCGGGTGCGCTCGGTGACCGATACCAGCATGATATTCATGATGCCGATGCCGCCGACGAGCAGCGAAATGCTGGCGATCGAGGCTAGCAGTATGGTGAACAAGGCGCGCATTCTGGTCGGCCAGGTCAGCCACGTCAGCCAGGTTGCGTACGAAGAAATCGTCGTCCTGTCCGCTGCGAATGCGGTGGCGGTCACGCAATAGCGACGTGATCTGCTGCTGCGCCGTGTAGCTGGCGTCCTTCGAGAGCGCGGAAACCATGATCCAGCGCAGCCAGTCCTGCCCGGTAATTTTCTTTTGCAGCGTGGTGATGGGTACCAGAATGACGTCGTCCTGGTCCTGGCCCATGGCCGCCGACGTACCCTTTGGTGCCAGCAGCCCAACCACTTTGAATGACAGATTGTTGATGCGCACGGTCTGGCCGACGGGATCGGTTGCTCCAAACAGGTTCTTGCGCACGGTCTCGCCGATGACGGCGACGTTGGCGGCGGTGCTCACGTCGTCTTGCGTGAACGATGTGCCCTCGGCAAAGGGCCAGCTTCGGATGTCGAAATACTGCGGCTCGGTGCCGTTGATGTTGGTGGCCCAGTTGTCATTTCCAAAAACGACCTGGGCGGAAGCCTGGCTGCCCGGCGCTGCGGCCGAAACCGACGGGCACTCGCGCAGGATGGCCACCATGTCGTCGTAGACCAGTGTCTTGGTGGCGCCCCAGCCCATGCGCATTCCACCCTTGGTCACCGTCCCGGACTGGACAAACAACATGTTGGATCCCATGGCGGCGATCTGCTGCTGGGCTTGTAATTGCGCTCCTTGGCCCACGCTGACCATGGCGATTACCGCGCCCACTCCGATGATGATGCCCAGCATGGTGAGCATGGAGCGCAGCTTGTTACGGGCCAGGGCCCGCATGGCGATTCGAATGATGGCCAATAAATCCATAATGTCTGCCTCAGCGCCCGGCTACGCCACTTTTGGGTCGAACAAATCCAGCGGCGTGTTCGGCCCCATCTTTCCCAGCTTCACCAGGCGAGCGACGATCGAACCAATAGTTCGATTGTGCGTCTTGGCGATCTGGTGAAAATCAATTCCCCGGCGCAGCTCCTCGCAAACCTGCTGATCTTCTGCCCGCGACCACGACTTGCCCGCCTTGGCGGGCGGTGTCTTCCGGGAACGCTCGCGCTCCTGCAAGTATTCCAAGGCGCCCACGGCGCGGTGAAAGGCCCGCACTACAGGTGCGTTCTGGTACACCGCATCGGCCATGAATGCTTCGCCGGTCTCGGGATTTACTCCATCCGCTAACGCCCGCATGATTCGTAAGGCTTCCTTAATTTCCATGACGAACCTCCCGACGTAAATCGTACAAGTTCGGTCGGGCTCAGGCTGTGACGCCTGAACCAATCGGATGTTCAGTTCCGCCATGGGCCGTATCAATCCTCCAGCGCCGGCATGTTCTTCAAGACCTCGGCTGCGGCCGGACGGTTTGGTACCGGTTCATCGCGCCGGATGGTGCCATCACGAAAGTGAATGCCGCGCTTGGCGAATTCTGCAATATCGGGCTCGTGAGTGACCATCACGACCGTCAGTCCATCGTCATTCAGCTTTTGAAACACTTCCATGATCTCGACTGAAGTCCGGCTATCCAGATTGCCGGTGGGCTCGTCGGCCAGCAGGATGGATGGGTGATTCACCAACCCGCGCGCAATGGCAACCCGCTGCTGCTGACCTCCGGAAAGCTGGGAAGGGAAGTGCTCCATGCGATCTCCCAATCCCACCAGTTGAAGGGCTTCGCGGGCCCGCTTGCGGCCTTCTTCTTTGCTGACCTGCGCATAGAGCGTGGGCAGTTCGACATTTTCCAGGGCTGTAGTGCGCGAAAGCAGGTTGAATCCCTGAAAAACGAAACCGATCTTGCGGTTGCGGATGGTCGCCAACTCTTTCTTCGTCAGATCGGAGACTGCGATGCCTTCGAGCAAATAGCGGCCGCTAGTGGGTTTGTCCAGGCAGCCCAGGATATTCATGAACGTGGATTTGCCGCTGCCACTGGCGCCCATGATGGCCACGAACTCGCCCCGCTCGATGCGGACATTGACGCCGCGCAATGCGTGGACTTTGGTTTCGCCCAGATCGTAGTACTTATGCACGTCGTCAATCTGAATCAGGCCGCGGCCTCCGGCTTCGCCGGGCGTCTTTACTGCGGATTGTGGAACGGTCGCCATATCTGGTTGTGGAGGGACGGGCGTCCCGCCCGTCCCGCCGGGCGGGATGCCCGGCCTCCATTGTCACGGCTTATCTCGCCCTCGGGGTGCCTCCGCCTAAGCCCGGCGCCCGGGTTGCGGCTGAACTGCCCGCCACGCCGCCGGTGATCAATTCGTCTCCTTCGTTCAGTTGACCATTCAGCACCTGCGCGACTTCGGTGACGGTGTGGTCGGTGATGCCGGTACGAATCCTCACCGGCTCGAGCGTTTTATCAGGACGCAATTTCCAGACAACGGCTACGTCCACGCGCGGAGTATGCTGCTGGCCATTGGCCGCGCCACCACCCTCGGTGCCTTCCGCCCGGGCGCGCTGATGTTTGACGTCGGCCCCGGCGCCTCCCGATGCCTGGTTGCTGGCGGACTGAGTGCCCGGGGCCTGGCCCGAGATCAATCCATATTGTTTGTAGAGCGCACGCAGCTGGTCGGCGGTCATGTCCGGCTTGTAGCGCAGCGCTCCGTTGGGGACACGCACTGTATTTTGCGCGTTCGCGACTGGAATCGTGATGTAGGCCGTCATGCCGGGAAACAGCTTGAGGTCCGGGTTATCAAAGTCGATGATCGTGTTGTAAGTCACCACGTTCTGCACCGTGGTCGCGTTCAAACGTACTTGCGATACGCGGCCGGTGAACGTGTCTTTGGGAAACGCATCCACTTTGAAGGAAACGATCTGCCCGGCATGGATTACGCCGACGTCGGACTCATCGGTACTGGCATAGACCTGCATCTTCGTGAGGTCCTGCGCGATGGTGAACAATGTCGGCGCCTGCAGCGAGGCCGCCACAGTCTGGCCGACATCCACGCTGCGGGCGATCACCGTGCCGTCAATGGGTGCATGGATGGTCGTGTAATCGAGATTGGTCTGCGCCACCGTCACCGCTGCCTGCTTCTGCTGCACCTGTGCGACCGCTTGGGTAATGGTCGCCTTGGCCGCGGACACTGCTGCGTCGTCTGAATCGGCGGTGGCTTTCGCCAGGTCGAGCTGCTGCTGGCTCATTACGCCTTCTTTGGCGAGTCCCGCAGTCCGATCATAGTCAGCCCGTGCTTGTAATGCGCTGGCTTGCGCCTTTTCCAGATTGGCCTGGGACGCCACCACGTTGGCCTTGGCATTCGCCAGGTCAGCTTGGGCTTGCAGCAGCGAGCCTTGGAACAGCGAAGGATCGATCTGCGCTACCACCTGTCCTTTTTTCACCCGCGAATTGAAATCAGCATTGAGCCGCGAAATCGTCCCCGAAACCTGCGAGCCTACCTGTACCGTGGTCACAGCATTGATGGTGCCGGTGGCCTCTACCACCTGGCTGATGTTTCCGCGATCCACTTTGGCCGTGAAATACTTTGGCTGCTCGCTGCCTTTGAACCGGAAGGCGGCGAAGACAGCAAGGGCAACGACGATCAGACTTGCTATCAGCCAGTGACGTTTCAGTAGGTTCACGACATCCTCACTTTAAGGATCCGCAGCGTCTTGCTTGTATTCTGAGTTGCAGGCCCCAGCTATATAAACCCCGAACGAGAGCCGGGGTTGCGGATAGAATCTCTAGCTTCCTGTTGTAGACCGCAAGCCCCACCATGATGGATGGTACATCTTGTGCAACAGATGTGTAGGAGGGGCGGCATTTTACAAGAGTTTACTAAGATGAAAGCAACCTGAAGATGAAAGTATGCTTAGCTTGGGCAACCAAATTCGTGAGGCTGTAGTCGCGCACATCTCGTGGTATTGGGTGAACGCTTTGAGAGGAAAATGCTGATGGATTGGCAGGCATTCTGGCTTACGATCAGGTTGTCCGCGCTGGTTGCTGCCATACTCCTGGTCGTGGGACTTCCAGTGGCGTGCTGGATCACCTACTCGCGCTGGCGCTGGAAATTTCTCGCAGAAGCAGTGTTTGCATTGCCCATTGTGTTGCCTCCGACCGTGCTGGGGTTCTATGTCCTGGTCGCGCTCGGGCCGCACAGTCCGCTGGGGCGCGGCTGGGAAGCCCTCACCGGTCACACTCTGGCGTTTACCTTCGAAGGCCTGGTGATTGGCTCGATCCTGTACAGCTTTCCGTTTGCGGTGCAACCTTTCGCAGCTTCATTCGCGGCCGTGGATTCCCGGCTGGTGGCGGCTTCGCAGACGCTGGGAGCTTCTAGATTCCGAACTTTCTTTCGAGTGATTTTGCCGTTGTCGGTTTCTGGTGTGGTGACGGGAGTGGCTCTCAGCTTCGCCCACACCATGGGTGAATTTGGGGTGGTGCTGATGGTCGGCGGCAACATCCCCGGGGTCACACGAACGGTTTCGATTGATATTTACGATAAGGTGCAGGCCGTGAACTACTCGGGAGCCAACGCCACGGCCCTGGTGCTGCTGGCTATCTCCTTCTTGACTCTTTCGGTCGTCTACGGCCTGAACAGGCGAGTGTGGATGTGGAGGTCATGAACCAGAATTCAATGCCGACTGCGATTGCTTCTCCGAAAGTTGCGACCCCAGAGAACGCAGTGTCGCTGCACGTGAGCAAGCACTCCGGCAAAAGCTTTGAGCTGGATGTTGAAGCCTCGCTGCCGCCTGGAATTACGATCCTGTTTGGTCCGTCGGGAGCGGGGAAGACCACCTTGCTGGATTGCATAGCCGGACTGGTACAGCCGGATGCAGGCCGAATCGCGACGAAAGAGAAGGTCCTCTTTGACAGCGCGCGCGGAATCAATATTCCTCCTCAGCTTCGTAGAGTGGGCTACGTCTTTCAGGACTTGGCCCTGTTTCCCCACCTGACGATCCGGGGCAATGTCGAGTATGGTCTCTCCCGGTTCGGCAGTGACCAACGCAAGCAGCGCTGCGCCGCCATACTGGAATCGTTCCGCATCGCCCATCTGCGCGAGCGCAGGCCCGGGCAAATTTCCGGGGGAGAGCGCCAGAGAGTTGCCCTGGCCCGTGCCCTGGTGATCGATCCGGCGATTCTCTTGCTGGACGAACCGCTCGCGGCGTTAGATGCGGTGACCAAATCGAAGATTGTGGATGACCTGCGGGCCTGGAACCAGGAGCATGGTGTCCCGATCGTTTATGTCACCCACAGCCGTGAAGAGGTTTTCGCCCTGGGCGACCGGGTGATCGTGCTCGAAAATGGCCGGCCGGTGGCGCAGGGGACACCGCATGAGGTGATGAGCGCTCCCCGTATGGAGACTGTGGCGCAACTCGCCGGCTTCGAGAACATTTTCGATGCCACGGTGATAGCTGCGCACGAAGAACGCGGCACTATGCTGTGCCGGTTGTCCGAGACGAAGGTTGAGATTGAAACGCCGCTGGTGCGGGCGGGGGTGGGTTCAGGGCTGCGAGTCGGAATCCGCGCGGGCGATATTTTGCTGGCTTCGCTTCCGCCGGTTGGTTTGAGCGCCCGCAACATCATTCCCGGCCGGGTGGTTTCAATGGCGCAGCGCGACGTGATTGTAGTGGCGAAAGTGAATTGCGGAGTGGAGATGGAAGTCCACCTCACGCTGGCGGCACGCGATTCCCTGCAACTCCAGCCGGGACGCGAAGTATGGCTGGTGGTGAAAACCCACTCTTGCCACCTGATGGGAATTTCGTAGTAGTGGAAGGCAAGAAATGGAGGCCGGGCGTCCCCGCCCGGCTGGACCGGCGGGACGCCCGTCCTCCATCCAAAGCAAAAAAACCTCGCCGCCGAGCGACGAGGCTTCTGCGAAATCTCAAAGCTTAGACGCTGAACCTTTATACGCTGAAAGAGGATCCGCAGCCGCAGGTGCTCTTCACGTTCGGGTTTTCGAACTTGAAGCCCGCGCCTTCGAGCGTCTCGACGTAGTCCACAACGCAGCCGTTAAGGTACATCACGGAAGTTGCATCCACGTAGACCTTCAGGCCGTCCATGTCAAAAACTTTGTCCATCATGCCGGCGCCGTTTTCGAACTGCATGGAATAGGAGAAACCCGAGCAACCCCCTCCCACCACGCCTACGCGCAGGCCGCTAGGGACAGGGTTCTGTTGCGCCATGGTCTCTTTGACCTTGGCAATGGCGCTGGCGGTCAGGCTGATCGGTGCCTTCTTTGTCTCTGCCGGCTTCACTTCAGGGGTCGTTGTCGTGGCCATTGGTATCTCCTTGAAAGGACTCGTTTACTATTATAGCAAAGCCCGGTGCCGGTACAGCTTCAAAGTCCGCCCAAGACAGGTTTTCAGCCTGGTTCCCGATAACCGGTCGCTAAGCCATTAGATGGCAGCATCCCTCCAGGCGGTTCGCCCTAAAAACACCCGCCGAACCTTGCCAACAGGTCTATAATCCCGGGTTGGGGCCCTTGTCCGAAAGCTGGGTTGTGGGGGCCACAACCACAATTTGTTTGCAACAGCCTTCCGGACCGGCTCGACATCAGTACCGAGGTGGTCTATGACTCCGGGATTGTTTTGGCTACTGGTCGTGTGGGGCGCGGTCACCGTCGTTCTGATTATCCTTCTCATCTACCGCAGTACGCTCACCATGCAGGAGGACGATCAGCTCTTCCTTGACGACTCTGCCTCCGCCATGGCCAAGGACCAGATGGAACTCATGGCCAAGGTGAACAAGATCACTCCTGTGGTGAAAATGCTGGGTGCGGTTTCGGGAGCGATGATCCTGGTGATCGCAGGCTGGGCAGTTTACCTGGGCCTGAACGCGGTCCAACCCTGATCTTGGAAAGGGCGCGACTTCAGTGTCGAAGAGATTGGGCTTGGGAGAGCACAACTTCGGTCGCGCCGTGCAGATCGAGTTGGCGAAGGAACGACTTTAGTCGTGCCGCAGATGGCTGGGAGTAGGTCGGCTGTAGCCGCTGGGGCTTACTCTTCAGCCCGCAGCACTATTATTTCCCATCTAACCGAGTTTGCGATGGTGCCGGGAACAGGATTTGAACCTGCACGCCTTTTGGGCATTGGATCCTAAGTCCAACGCGTCTGCCAATTCCGCCATCCCGGCTTTGAACGTAACCATAATAAAGTTAAATAAGTTTACTGAACAACCAGTGCCACCGGCTCGAAGGCGCTCACAGCTCCGGTGGCAGTTGTGTGGCACTTGGTTGCTCTGTTTGCCTTGCCCGGCCAGCTTCGATTCTGGCTGCAGCCTGCTCAAGATCAGCGGCACTGGTCACATCGTATCTGTCAAACACACTGCGCGTCTTGTATGCCGGAACCTGTGGAATCCTTCCGATAAAGCCGATTCCGCCCATTGGCTGCAAAGACCTTCGACCAGAGTGCGTTTGTGTCGCTGACGGAAACAACTGTCATTGGGAATGGGTCGGCGTGCCAAACTGAGATCTCCGGGACGAGCGGCAGCTTTCATCTGGCCGATCAGGTGGGAAACTTAACACTGCACAGGCCTCAGAGCAAGCTCCCCGCAACCCTTAGCTTCGCGAGACACAGGCTTAGTCTTGCGTTCGTGCAACAACAGACAGGACGAGGCACCTCGGCCCTTACTCGCGACCTTATCACTACTCCCATGCCCAGGCATTCCAGCTGGTGAGCTAGAGAGCATCCCTCGCAAAGCCAAAAATGCCTGACGCAGGGGACCGCATTCTCACTATCCGATTGACTGTTGTCAAAGCGAAACAGCCGCCCCTGGCGATAGTCGAAGGTTTTCTCGCAATCCGGATTTGAACACTTCAAGAACATTGTCGTCTTGCTACCACAGTTTTCTTCTAGAGCGTAAGCGATAGAACCAATAGAATCGTCAAACATCCGATAAAGGCACCTCTCCGGAGGGAAATTGACTACCCGGCCTTTTTTCTCTGACCGCAGGCAGCAGCCAAAACCACCAAGGCTATTAGGCTGAGTCGTCAGTCCCCGAACCGCTCAGTTATGCGCGTCTGAGGCTTTCAAGGGAATCGCGTAATTCAGGCAGCCAAGACCGCTCGTGAAATTCCCTGTTTGTCACAGTCACTAGGCTGCGTCGGCTTCTGGTCGGCGTGCTGCAACTGGCGCAGCCGTTCGCCAGCCCACGCCTTCCGCCACCGCTTCTCGTCCAGCGCCTGAGCCTTGGTTGGGAAAGCATCAATGCCCAGCCGTCCCTCGAGCAACACCCAGGAACGCCCGCGCTTTTTGATGGTTAGTCTTGCCATCTTGCACCGCCTTTGTCCGGAGTCTTCCACAGATGACGAAAAATGCAGTGACAGCAATCACTGCGCCGTGTGATTCCAGCCCAGCAGGCCCCTAAACGTAATTCCCGGCATGGGAGGTTGTTTTCACGCGCTGGGCTTTGATCAGGAACACCTAAAGCAGGCAGGGAAAGGCACGAGCGGACGGAGCTCAGGAGACTGTTCATTTTTGAACAGTTTTTCTGCCTTGATTGTCTCTATCGTCTTTTTAAGGTCAACCATTCCATCAGGGGTTCCCCCATGACGATGCCCCCCGAAGATCTCATCGATGAGCTATGGCGTAAGGTGGTGCTAGCCTCGGATGAGCCGGAACTGGAAGCTGCACTTGATGAACTCCAGTCTGCACTGCAAAAACACCGCGACTACCTGGAGAGTGTGGGTGCCGATTGCCTTCCTCTCGCTATCCGCAAACGGTTGAGCACACTCCACGAAAAGATCGCGGCTTAATTTTGTCCTAGCTGCGCCCATCGAGGAATGCCTGAATTTGTCAACGGTCTAGAATCCGTCGTTACGATCTAAGGTAAGCCTTCTTTCCAGGTCCATGCCCGGACCCATCGCCAGGATCACCCTTGAACCGCGGATACCCCGCGCGCGGGCTTTCAGGTGTTTAGCCACGCTTCATGAAGAATCGAACTGCGAAGACTATGACTATCACTACCACGATGGCTTCAACTATTGTTGTCAGCGTCATTGGTGTTCTCCGTAACTGGCCGGGTCAATCAAGCAAGGCACATCGCGTTCGTTGGCCACAAACGTAGTCCTTCATGGCCCTAAGTGTCAAAAGAGCAGAGCTAGATTGGTGGCAGTTCTGGTGGCACCTGGTATTGCATATTGATGCCATGCGGTGCGTCGTTGAGCCTCAAGTCCAATGCGTCAGCTCTTGAAGTTTCAGCTACTTGCGCTATCATGCGCTTGGGTGCGTCTATGCAGCCGGGTATCCTAAGTCCAACGCGTCTGCCAATTCCGCCATCCCGGCTCGCTCTTATTTTAAACTGTTTCTTCTTGTATCACTCGCGGCTACTTGCGCATCGAATAAGCGGGATGACTAAGCGCAACTCAAGAGTCCTCGGCCTGTTGCTGTCGACCGTTATGGCCGCGCTATCTGTGGCAGGGCAGCCGGCTGCGCCTATGACGGGAGTGGCGAGTCGTCCTGCCGGTTGTCACCAACATGGCGCGAAGCCACCAGCTACTGCGCCCATCAGTTACAGCTGCTGCCAAAGCGGGCACAACTCCGCGATCCTGCCAGCTTCGCTGGCCTCACCAACATCTCCGGGCCGAGTTGCAACCGCCATATCAATACCGGCACTGATCGCAGTTCCGAAACAGGGCTTTCTTCGTAGTTCGACGATCCCGTCTCCTGATCCGCCACTGGCGATTCCTCTGCGCGTTTAAAGCCTCACCCAACCTTCCATCCCGCAGGCCCTACGGCCCGAAGAAGCTAACGTTAGTTTTCCAAGAACGCTAGGGGATAGTGGTGCGAAACCTGTCTGCGATTGCTCTCAGCGTGCCGGTCTTTATAGTTCTTGCGCTGTCTGCGCCGGCTCAGACCAGCGGCCCTATGAACATGCCCGCTCAATCGCAGCCCAGCCAGACGATGGAGGGAATGCCTGGCATGGCTGCCGAGGAGAAGATGAGTATGAAGTCGGCCACATTCATTGAGTCTCTACTACAGCACGCCACCTCCGGCACGGACGCCGAACCCAACTCAACTCCGTACGAAATGCTCATGACCACCCGGGGAAGTTGGACGCTGATGTTTCACGGCGAGGCCTTCCTCAGCGACATCCAGCAGAGCGGTCCGCGCGGAGGCGACAAACTATTTTCTACCAACTGGTGGATGCCGATGGCCCAACGAAAATTCGGCAACGGCACGCTGACCATCCGGACCATGCTCAGCTTCGAGCCTGCCACGGTCTCCGACCGGCGCTATCCGGAGCTCTTCCAGCAGGGTGAAACTGCCTTCGGCCGTCCCATCGTGGACGGGCAGCACCCCCACGATTTTTTCATGGAGCTGGCCGCTCTGTATGACTACAAAGTCGGCGAGCAGACGCTGTTGTCGGTGTACGCCGCCCCCATGGGAGATCCCGCGATGGGACCGCCGGCGTATCCTCACCGCGCTTCGGCGTCGGAAGATCCCATCGCGCCGTTGGGGCATCATCTTCAGGATTCGACACACATCGCCGCGGATGTAATTACTGCGGGCATCACGTATCGCAACTTCCGGCTCGAAGCCTCGGGCTTTCACGGACGCGAGCCCGACGAATTCCGCTGGAACATTGATTCAGGAAAGATTGATTCGTGGTCGGCACGGGTCACGGCCAATCCCGGCCAGAACTGGAGCCTGCAATATTCGATTGCGCAACTGCACAGCCCGGAGGCGCTCGCCCCTAACGCAGACGTAAGAAGGATGACAGCGTCGGTCCAATACAATCGCCCGCTGCAAAAAGGGAACTGGGCGTCAATGCTGCTCTGGGGGAGGAATCAGGATTTAGCTGGCGGCAATGTCGGCAACAGCTATCTGTTGGAATCGACGCTGCGCTTGCTCGAACGCAACTACGCCTGGACTCGCATCGAAAATGTGGATCGCACCAATGAACTGCTTCTGGGTGAGAATCCGGAACCGGCGGGATTCAACGAACGTTATTTCACCCGGGTCCAAGCCTACACTGCGGGGTACGAGAGGGAAGTCGGGCACATCCCACACCTCTCCACCGCGCTGGGAGCACAATTTACCTGGTACGGCGTGCCGGATGTTCTGAAGCCAATTTACGGCGAGCACCCGGTCGGCGGGATTGTATTCCTGCGCCTGCGGCCCCACTAGCGTCCTGAGTCAGAGATACAAGGAAACCACATGAGAAGGTTCATCATCACCGGCGCGCCGGGTGCAGGGAAGACAGCGATCATCCGTCAGTTAGAACTCGACGGGTTCAGCGTAGTCGAAGAGGCAGCTACTGACGTCATCGCCGCCGCGCAAGCCCAAGGAACGGTTCAACCGTGGACGCATCCCTCGTTCATTGATGTAGTCGCTAATCTGCAAAGGGACCGTCAGATTCGAGCGTCTTATCAACCAGATGAGGTGCAGTTTCACGACCGATGCGCGGTGTGTACCGCGGCGTTGGCAGTCTATCTCGGGCACCCTTTTTCACCCCTTCTTGCCAGCGAACTGGAGCGCGTCAAGAAAGAAGCAATCTACCAAGACCGAGTCTTCTTCATTCGCAATCTTGGCTTCGTCACGCCTACCGAAGCGCGGCGAATCAGCTTTGAGGAAACGGTGCGCTTTGAGAAAATTCACGAAGAGACTTACCGGGACTTCGGCTTCGAACTGGTCTCAGTCGAGCCAGGAAGTCTGGCGGAACGGGTCAGCATCATCAAAGCGGCAATTCGTTAGTCGAAGCGGACCATTACTTCGCCGGCTTTCCCGCAGACTTCGCCGCGATCACCTCAATCTCCACCAGGGCCCAGGGTGCAACCAAAGCCGCGACCTGCACGGTGCTGCGAGCTGGCTTGTTGGGTTGCTCTTTGGTTCCGAAAAAGCGCGAGTACGCGGCCATCATTCCGGGGAAATCCAGCTTGCCGCCCTTCGCCGGATCGCCAGCCATGTACACGTGCATCATCACCACATCGCCCATGGCGAGGCCCTCGTTCTTGAGCGATGCCTCTATCTTGCTAAGCGTGCTCATGGTTTGCGCTTCCGTGTCGCCGTAGATGGCGGCCGTTCCCTTGGCCGCATCGGCCGGGGTCACCGGCGACGCCAGTTGGCCACTCAGGTACAGCGTATCTCCCACCCACACTCCGGTGGCAATCGGACGGTCGTCCTCTTGAATGTGGCGCACACTACTCTGCGCACCTGCAATCAGGGACCAGAATACGGTGAGGATAAATATCAGGCGCATTGACGTGCTTCGCATAGGTAGCTCCATTTGAGTTTCTTATGATTGGCTGACGCGGCTGACGATCATCGTGATCGCTCTCTGGGCGGCCAGGGCTGCACCTTCCTGCCAGCCAATAATATGACTGCAGTGGTCTCCGGCAAAGTAGATCCGATCGTCGGGAACGATGAATTCTTGGTAGGGTCCTTTATAGTAAGGTGCGTCGTCAGTGAAAGGAAACTCGCGTCCGCGACTCGCCCACGACCCCAGGCTATACGGCACCTTACCCCATGATATATAAATTGGCTTCTCCAGTTCCTTGCTCTTGCCGGGATGCAGTTTTTCAACTGCAGCTTTGGAAGCAGCAATCTTCGCCTCAGATGTAGGCAGCTTGCCGAAATCAATCCAGTTTTCCATGGCGTAGCCGGAGATGAGTACTCCGCGCTTCGACATCAGCTTCGAGCTGGGATACCAGACCATATTGATAAGACCGCTCGTGAGGAAGGAGATGCCGCCGTAAATCTCGTCTCCGTCCTGCTCCCAGAAGCGCCGCGACTCCCACGCTACTTTGTAAGCGGAGTCGTAGGTGGCCTGCTCGATCGCCGATTTCACCCGCGGAGCGAAGTCATTCGGTATCGTCCTGAGGATGGTGAGCGGCATCGAGCAAATGCAATAAGCTGCTTCGACGGACTCGATCGGGCCGGATTCTCCTTTGCGGTACGAAACTCTGACGCCATCGGTTGTCTTTCTGATTTCAGTGACCGGCGAGTTGTAGCGGACCACATCGCCCAGCGCGTGCGCGAAGGCGTAAGGAATTCGATCCATGCCGCCGACCGGTTGGAACATGGTGGCCTGCATGTCGATCCTTTCTTCAAAAAGCATAGGCGCACAAAATTGCGACTTGAGCAGTTCGGAGAAAGCAAGCGGATCGCGAGGGATTTCCACCTGATCGCCCGCCCCGGGCAGCTGGCGGTCGCCGGAGCGCGAGGAGCCCCTGTATTCGTAGTTCTTTCCCAGGTCGCCATAGGTCTTCAGAAATTCCATCACTACGGCGTGGTCGTCCCGGGTGAAGGCCTGATCGAGCGCTCCCTGTTGCACGCACTTGGCCAGCAATTCGGCGACATGGCCGCGAGTATCGTTGATGGCCTGTGCCTGGCGGACGGGTTTGCCGCCAAAAACATTATCGTTCTGCAGCAGTGTGCTGCGCGAGGAATTGACCTCGACTTCAAGTTCCACTCCCAGTTCGTAGCAATAACCCAGCATGGTCTTGTGGATAGAGGGCAGACGCGCCGGGCCACAGTTGAAGTAGTTTCCGTCGTCGAAGGTACAATCTTGCGACGTCCCGTCATTAAAGACCAGCTTTGATCCCTTACGAAGAGTCCAGTTGCGCCCCCCGGGACGCTCCCGCGCTTCCAGCACGATGCAGTCGAACCCGGCGCGCCGCATCTCGTAGGCGGAGACCAGCCCGGCAATTCCGGCGCCTAGAATAATCACTTTCGTCCCGCGCCCGGTCGAAGGCGGCAGCGGAAAGTCCTTCCGCTGCTCGGTCTCAACCATGCCCAGAAGTCCGAGCGAGTGCATAGTCATGAAGGCGGCGCCGTAGCCGCCTGACCGCGCTATTCTGCCGATAAACTCGCGCCTGCTGATTGCCATCTTCAATGTCACCGATACATTCCTGGGATTTGTGTAAGGTATCATTCCCGAAAAGGTGCGACACATTCAACCTTTTGCTTGCCCCAATCAAGGTCCGGTTGATCTCGCAGCTGGCATCACCCCACCGGGGGTGGCCCATCCTTCGCGTCTTTTGCGAAGGGTGGGAGGCAGACCGCCGACAGCGGAGGATTTTCTAAAAAAAACTGCAAGATTCTCCGGGGGAATGGACTTGAAGTAGAGCTTCTCGTAACATGGCCCGCATGAAAAAGGCGAAATCCGGTTCTCCCCAAACCATTGACGAATATCTGGCCGGAGTTCCGGAGCCCGCCCGCACCACCCTAAAAAAGATGCGGGCGGCGATTCGCTCCGCACTACCATCGGACGCTACCGAGACCATCAGTTACAAAATTCCCGCGTTCAAGCGCAAAAACATTCTGGTATGGTTCGCCGCCTTTTCAGACCACTGCAGCCTGTTCCCGACTGCCTCAGTTATCGAAGAGTTCAAGGACGAACTGAAGGGTTTCTCCACCTCCAAGGGAACCATCCACTTCCCCACGGAGAAGCCGCTGCCGATCGCACTTATAAAGAAAATTGTGAAGGCACGGGTCAAGCAGGAGCAAAGCAAGAAGCGGCGATAAAAAAGTGCGAAAACGCAGCCAGAGGAGAATTGCGAATGGACCACACGCCCCGACGTGTCAGTTATGTCTTCCTTTGCATGGTGCCGATTCTCGCGATTGGGGTCGCAGCCCCGCGCGCCCTTCGCGTCTCAGGTGTTTATCAGACCGTAGGAGGAGTGCTGTTTGCTGCGATCGTGATCGCGGCATGGATACTTGGCGCTCGCGCCCTCAGGGCCGGCGTGGAAGGGAAGCAGAGGCTTGCTCTTGCGGGTGGACTTCTTCTAACTCCGTTCGCACTGGTTGCTCTCCTATGGGTCGGCCTGGGCCCTCCGTGGGATGCAAGCCCGAGAGAGAACGTGATGCGTTATCTCGTCCTGCTCATCAGTTCGATCGCTGTGTCGGGTGGACTCGTCGTTCTCAAGGAAGCGCTCAGCGAAGCCGGCGAACGCTACTATTCGACACTCGGATTTGCCGCGGCGATGCTCGCGGGAGCGGCCTATCTCATCTGGATGAGCCTTATGCTTGGAGCCTACATCGTGAAGGTGCGCGATGGACAGGTGCCGCCCGCGATTAATTCGCTGATTGACGCGTTCGACGTCCTGCTGGATGTGGCGTGCCTTCTGACCTATCTCGCGACGGCAGCGTTCGCAGCCGCCATGGGACGAACCGGCTGGCTGGGGCGCGGCCCGACCCGCGCCTATGTGGCCGCGAACCTCATCGCGTTGCTGTTTCTGGTGATGAGAGGCATGTCATACCCCGATCCGGCGGCTCTTTCCACCCCGTGGTACACCCAGCCCGGTTTCGTTGCCGGAATCCCTGCGATCCCTTTCGTCATGCCGTTCCTGTTGGGAGTCGTTCTGCTGCGACGAGCGGGCGATAAGCAAGCGTAATCAAACCGCCGGGGGTGCCCCACCCTTCGCGTGTTTTGCGAAGGGTGGGAGGCAGCACCCGAGGCCTTATTGAGCCGGAATGAAACTGAAACTCCGCACGAACATGTAACGAGTGATGTTGGGCGTGGCCAAACCGCCCCAGCCCTTGCTGTTGGTTCCCCAGTGGTTGATCATGGCGTACGCCGGGGTTTGCGGAACTACGCCGGTGTGCGTGGACACCAGCGCGCCGTCAACGTAGAACTTGATTGAAGTTTTCGTCCACACGCACTTGTAAGAGTGGAAGCCTTGCTCGGGTGCGAAGGGCGCTTGTGTCGAGGTGTATTGCTTCGTGTTCACGCTGGTCCAGCTTGTCCACCAGAGCGTACCTGGGTTCTGACCTTCAATCTCCGGGCTGTCGATCTCGGTCTGTGAGTTATTCACATAGATGAAGCCCGAGCTGATCTGGCCGGAGACGGTGTAGCCGGATCCGTTGGGCGTGCTGGAAGTCGAAGAAGCGCGCATGATCCACTCGTAGGTTCCGAAGCCGAGGGCGTTTTTGGATTGCAGCTCGCCGCCGACCGAGGAGTTGGAAGTCTGCGTGAGTTTGATGCGCAGCATGCCGGTGGAGAAGTCGAGATACGAAGGAACGAACGAGCCTCCGCCCGGAGCGCCCCAGTTGGAGGGGATCCATTTGGAAGTGTCGAGCGAACCCTTCGAAAAGTCATCGTAGAAGGTTGCGCCGGCCGGAGCTCCCGACCCGCCGCCGCCCGTGCTTGAAGTGTAGGTGTAGCCACCACTCAAGCCGCCCGTCTGGTTATCCGTATTCTTCACGGCTACGTCGGCCGCTCCTGCGGCGTGCGCCGGAGTTTTCGCTGTAATCGACGTGCTGCTCACCACGGTCACGCTCGTCGCCGCCGTGCCGCCGATCGTCACCGCCGCTCCCGACATGAAACCTGTACCCGTGATGGTCACCGCCGTGCCCCCATTTGCTGTACCAGTATTCGGCGAGATCGCACTCACCTTCGGCGCCGGATTACTCGAACCTCCTCCGCTGCTTCCGCTGGCGCGGAAGGCAACCATCTGCATCACCCAGCTACCTGAGCTGTTTGGCGCTGTCGCACTGTAGCTTCCTGTGGTGCTGACCGTCTTGTCTTCCGCGATGTCCGCGTCCGGAGTGGTTATGATCCGCGAAACAAATCCCGCTCCCGCTGCTGTAAACCGCGCAATGGTCATCCCCGCCCCGAAGATCATGTCGTTCGCTGATGTGGTCGTGGCTGCACCACTGCTCGCGCTCGTCCCGCTGCCCGCCGCTCCCGCCTTCGCATCCAGCGGATTAGCAGGGTCCAGTCCGCTATACTCCAGCGCCCGAATATCCACATACTTGGCCGCCTGGTTAAACCTTACTGTTACCGTATTGCTGCCCGCCTTGATGCCCGCTGCGTAGTAGATTGATTGTCTCAACCCCGTCCCAGTCGTCGGTCCGATGGCCAGCACATAGTTGTTCCCCAGGCTGTCGCTCACCGTACTCACCGTCGACGTCGTGTCGTTCCACCCTACCACCACCACGTTCAGGTTCCCCGCCGTCTGCGCCAGTGTATAGGTCACTGCCACCGACCCGCTCGCTGTCTGCGGGGTCGCCGACTTCACTTGCACAAAAGTCGGCCCGCTGGCTAGCAATGCAGTGTTGGCGAGGAAAAGAGTTGCAAAGACTAAAAGGATCACCCTCATCATAGGAAAAATCTCACTCTCGTATAGGGGATAGGGAATGGCGAACCAATCCCTTTTGGCCAGAGGGACAGCGGGGCCTAGGAGCGTTTCAAATTTCCGATTACTGAGCTCTTGAAGACTTGCGCTCAGCCTGCCAGTTCGATACTTAGCGGCTGTCTACGCGAAAAAAGGCACACGTGGACTGCTCCGCTTGGTTACTTCTTATGATGAAAACTAACCCCAACGTCCATGAGGCAGCAGGGACGTGTCTAAACTGGAACCCGTGGCGGTTGCTGCAAACAGTATTTCCCGAGTCCGTACCGGAACTCGGACAGAACCAATTGGGTTCGACGAAGAGCGGTCCGGGAATACTAGCAAAAATTGGGCGAAAAGTTTTCCACAGGTAGTCCCAAAAGCGGCCACGGGCAGGCAATTTGGCGGATATGGGTCGCGGGAGACCCATTTTGGGCTCAAATCCAGCGTGAAGGGCGTAGTGTCCGCGTCCCGCTGGCTGTCTGGCGGGCGTCTCGCCCGTCCATCGGGCCGGCCGGAGGCCGGCGCTACCAACCCCTTCGCGTTGTCTCCCTGCGGCAATCCCGCTAAACTGACTGTCCTATGTCCATCCCCACTCAGCCCAACATCAAACTGAACAACACCCCCGACTATCGTGAGACCTACGCTAACAGCGTGCAGGTGCGGGTGAACGTCTGGGATTTCTTCCTGGTCTTCGGCACGTTGCAGCAGCAGAGTGAGACCCAGGTGGAGGTCAACAATTTCCAGGGCATTTATCTGAGTCCGCAGCAGGCCAAGGCGTTGTCGGGCATACTGCAGCAAAACGTGGCTGGCTATGAAAGCACGTTCGGCGAGATCAAACTGGATCCGCGTATGATGGCTCCCGGTCCGGTGCACTGACTGGAGGACGGGCGTCTCGCCCGGCCTCCATTTCATCCCGCTCGGCGGGGCGAAAGGCTGCAGTCAGGATGACCGCTTGCAACCCAGCTTTTATAACTCTTGACACCCAATGACCAATCTTGGCGCGGACTTCATCCCGCGCTCGTGTTCGTTCTGATTTTTGCCGCGCTCCTGGCGCTGCACGCACCCCTGCTGCGCCTACCGTATTTCTGGGACGAAGCCGGCTATTACGTTCCGGCAGCGCGGGACCTGTTGCTGACCGGAACCCTGATCCCGCATTCCACTGTCTCCAACGCTCATCCCCCGCTGGTGATGGCCTATCTGGCACTGTGGTGGAAGCTGGTCGGCTTCGCCCCGGCGGTGACGCGGACTGCGATGCTTCTGGCCGCGGCGTTCACTCTGCTCGGCCTGTTCCGGTTGGCGACGACGGTTGCGAGCCTTGAAGTCGCGGTGGTGGCCACAGTCTTGACCGCGATCTATCCAGTGTTCTTTGCGCAAAGCTCTCTCGTCCACCTCGACCTGGCCGCCGCCGGATTTACCTTCTGGGGTCTGCGTGCTTACGTAAAAGGCCAGAGATGTGGGACGGCACTTTGGTTCTCGCTCGCCTGCCTGACCAAGGAGACGGCAATTCTGGCGCCGATGGCTCTGTTCGCATGGGACGTTCTATCGCGCTGGTTGCCCGCCAGAGATGGAAGCAGCCTGCTTGGGCGTCGAAACTGGAATCCAGCATGGCTTCTGGTTCCGATGTCTTCCTCTCGCGGCGTGGTACGGCTTCCATTATTGGCGGACCGGTTTTGTCTTCGGCAATCCAGAGTTCTTTCGCTACAACGTCGAAGCTACGCTTAATCCTCTCCGCATACTGCTCGCCCTGCTGGTACGCCTGTGGCAAATCCTCGGCTACTTTCGCCTGCTGATGCTCACCCTGGCCACCCTGTTTGCCATGTGGCTGCCTCCGTTGCGCGACCCGGCCGGTGAGCGCCCGCGGATCGCGCCGGACGTCCAGTTCGCCGTGCTCTCGGTGATTGTGGCCTACGTATTCGCCATGGCGCTGGTGGGCGGCGCCGAGCTGGCGCGTTATATGTTGCCCGTGGTGCCGCTGGTAATTCTGGTCTGTGTTTCCACGCTGTGGCGCCGGGTCCGCCTGTGGCGCGGGGTGGCCGCGATGGTGGCTCTACTGTTCGTTTCGGGCTGGTTCATCAATCCGCCGTATGGGTTCGCTCCGGAAGACAATCTGGCTTACCGGGACTACATTCGCTTGCACCAGCGCGCCGAGAAATTTCTGGAGGCCCGCTATCCCATGGCGCGTGTGCTGACCGCGTGGCCGGCGAGCGACGAATTGACGCGTCCCTATCTAGGCTACGTCACGCGTCCGATGCAGGTGGTGCGCATTGAACACTTCGCCGCCGAACAGCTGATGTCCGCAGCCGATCTCCATTCGAGCGGAGCCGGCCCGGATTTCGAAGTGGCTCTCGTGTTCTCCACCAAATATGAACCGGCGCATCCGCTGCTCGAGCACTGGCGTTTGTGGCAGGAGTGGAAGGCAAGATTTTTCGACTACCATCGTGACGTGCCCCCCGAGGCGGCAGCTCAAATCCTGGGCGGAAACCTGGTCTACTCCGAAACCCGCCATGGCCAATGGATTAGCGTGATCGAAATGGAACGCATCGTGGATGCAGAAAACCACACGCGCAAGCCGGGCACCGGAAGTAGAACGCCAACATGGAGGACGGGCGTCCCGCCCGTCATAGCCATCCCCGTCCATCGTAAGATTTCTATTGTTGCGGTACCTGCCCGGGCTGGACCGGCGGCGGACTCATCCCGCCAAACGGACTCGACGAGCCAGACGAATTGCCGGGGCCGGATGAGTTCTGCTGCACCGGGGGAGCCGACACCTGCAACGCAGGTTGCGCCGGCGTCGTGATCAGACCACCACGATCCATAGTCGGATCGTAGATAAACTGCCAATCGTTGTAGTGATTCTTGTGATTGAACTCGCGAATCGTCTTCGCCTTGCTGATGCTGGCCACGCCGACAATCGGGCCCCCGCCAAAAACTGTGCTGGTTAACTGACTGCCGGAAGTCCCGCCACCCGGCTGGTTTGACTCGGGCTTGGACTGATCGCCGGCCGGGCCAGCATTCTTTCCCGAGTCGCCGGAAGCGTCAGAATCGCCGCCCGCAGCAGGGGTTGGAGGCATGACCGGCGCGGCCTGGGCGGTTTGTGCCATCATGCCGCTGGCAGCGCCGAGCAGCGCTGCCGCTCCTGCTCCCCTGGCGGCCGCGGCACCGCCCATGGCGCTGGCGGCAACGCCTAACGCTACGCCCGGGGAGCTTGCCAGCTGCACTTCTCCCACGTGCAGTAATTTGAAGTCCTTGCCGGTGACCGGGTCTTTGTAGCGCTTCCGCAGGAAGCGGATGTTGTTGGTGTTTTCCAGTTCTTCAATGCGAGTGGGGTAACGTCCGGTTTTCTTGACAAAGCGGCGCAGCGCCCGCGAATACTGCACTCCGCGATGGATCATCTCTTCTTCGCGATCGCGTTTCACCCGAAAGGCGATGGTTGGAGCCACAGCGCCGGCGGCAATCGCCAGCAATGCGACAAACAACATCAGCATGAGAAGGATGTAGCCGCGTTCGGAGCGGCGGCTGTGATCGTCTTTGGTCCTTGGTCGTTGGTCGTTGGCCTTAGCCATAAGCTGTATTTGTTAGAAGCGAGTTTTGTATATCGCGGAAACCGGCGCGCCGTATAACTTCCGTGCCGAACCCAGCCACCAAAGGGCAACGACCAAGGGCCAATGACCAACGACAAAGGCCGACGACTGACGACCGAAGACTGACGACTGATCTACCCCTGCGTCAATGGAATACTCTGCCGGTTATTGTTCAGCACATCTTCAACTTCCACCGAGACCGGCGTGATGTGCAGAATCCTGTAACGGCGATCAACAATGTCGCCTTCCCCGGCAATAAACACATCCTCGCCTTGAGAGAGAAAGATCCTCTTCGGCTCGCCCGGCTTGTTCGCGAAACCAAAAAATTTGAGATTGATGGGCGGCGGCGGGGGTGGCCCCTGTGGAATCACGGGGGCGGTCGCCACATGGACCGGCACGATCGGTTTTGGAATTTCGACCTCGGCCCGGAAGATGTTGCGGCCGGCGCCCTGATACTTGGTGTCCTCGCTGGCCTTCAGCCAGTCATAGCGAAGGGTTGGATCGAGCGAACGCGCTTCGGGGCTGACGGTGGGCTTCTTCCCTGAAGTGGGTCTTACCGTGACGATCCGGCGTGTCCCGGGCGGCGGGGTCACGATCGGAGTGGGAGATTTTGGCTGCCGCCGGGGAATCAGGGATCAGGCGCATGACCACAAACACGACAGCGATCACCATCAGAGCGATGGCCGCTATCGTTTTGTTGCGGTTTTCTGTCCCCAGCCGCATCTACCCGCTCGCCTTCTGATAAGTTTCCAGTTTCAATTGCAGGCGAACCACACCTGCCTGCTCGCCACCCAATTCCACGCTGTTAATGATGAAGAACAATGGATCGCGCTCCAGCGCGTTGATGAATCGCACCAGTTGCAGATAATCTCCGGAGAAGTCCGCGTCGATCTCTACCGGGCGCAGGCCGACCGGGGCAGTGTCCTTCGATTTGGAGCGAATCTGTCCGATGCGAACGCCGTTCTGTTTTGCCACCTTGCCAAGTTCTTCGTAAATCGCCGAGTCCTGCGCCGGCAGCCGGGTCTTGTAGAAATCATCAATCTGATGGCTGGCGAGGGTTATTTTCTTGTCCACGTCCTTGAGCGGCTCCGCCTCGTGCGTTTTGCGCTGCAGCTCCAGCCACAGCTGGTCCAGTTGTTCACGGCGGGAGCGCTCCGATCCGACCAGCGGAGAAAACAGCAGGACCACGGCAGCAACGTCCACCACCAGCAGGGCTGCAATCGCAACCTTCGCCTTCTTCCGGATATCGAGGACTTCGCGCATCAGTGCGTCACCTTCTTGTCCGACTTAGCCTTTTCCGGCTTGCCCTTGGCGGTGACCGGCTTGTCCTTCTCCGTCTTGTCGGTGTTTGTCTTGTCCTTATCCGGGTTGTCCGTGCTCGCCTTGTCCGTGTCGCCGAAATCGGGCACATAGAGCGCGCTGATATCGAATTGCACGTTGTCTCCCGGCGTCTGTCCCGCCTGGGTCGACTCCTGCTCGATCTGAGTTTGCTGGAAGCGCTGTGAACTTTCCATCTTGCGCACCAGCTCGAGCGCGCGGTCGCGAGATTCTCCCGCGACTACGAGTTTGATTTTCAACTGGTTGTCGGCCTTGTCGGGATGGATGGAAACCACGTGCAGCCGCGCCGGCATCACCCTCTCCAGGTCTTCAAAAACCCGGGTCCAGGAGAACGCTTTGCGCAGGAACAGATCGTTGAGAAACTCGGCGCGGTCGCGAGTGCCGCGATTGGCCGGCAGACTCAGTGTTTCTTCCGCTTTGGCTCTCTGCAGATCGCGAGCTGCGATCTGCTGCTGGCGCTGTTCGATCAGTCCATGATCTTTCCGTGCATCGGCCCATCCCGAAAGCGCGCTGTACAGAAGGATTAGAGTGAAAAGGCTCAGCCCCGCCAAAGCTCCGCCCCAGCGCACCCACAGGGGTCCGGAGTCTTCGTAGGGACGACTGGCGAGATTGATGTCGACGCGCATATCAGGAAAGCAAAGCACCGACTACGCCGGCCATTCTCCATTTGGGGATCGAACCCAGGCTCCGGCCCAGCTGCGACGGGTTCACCAGGTCCGTGACCTGGGCGCCGGTCTGGGCGCGCAGCGCGGGCGCGGCGGTGCCCGATTCAGGCAGACCAGCCACAAAAATCTGGCCAATATTCATCTGATAGGTGTCCTGAAAGAATACCACCGAAGGATAGACCTCTTCCGCCAGCTGCTCGCCGGTAATGGTCACTCCCCGCGTATTTTCCAGCGTGCGAAACAGCAGTAGTTGCTCACGATCCAGGATGGCGATGCTGGTGGTGCGAGCGTCCACCTTGATGACCAGCGACGGCTTGGGCGCATCAGCCGCTCCCAGCGCCGCCAGCATCGAAGGCATGACCACACCGGGTTCGTAGCCGGCCTGGCGAAAAGCAGCTTCGTAATCTTCGACGACATTGGCCAACGCCACTGCCGCGATCACACGCACGCCCGTGCTCGAAGGCTGCACATGGTAGGAAACCTTGGCTTTGTCCAAGTCGAAGGGTAGAGATTTCTTCAGCCGAAAGCGGACCACACCTTCGACTTCGTCCCGCTTGGAGGGCAGAGTCTCGAAATCGAGCAGCACCACCCGGACAGCAGCATCGGGCAGAATGGCAATTACATCCCGCGAACGCCCGCCGATATTGCCCAGGACGTCGCGAACCGCTTCGTACGCCCCGTCGGGTTGCCGCAGGTTGTTTTCGATCAGGTCGGGAACTACGCTCCCGGGGGCAAGTTCGCTTGAGGCGCAGGCCTCGAGCGTGTGTCCTCCGTTCTCGGAGACCCGGCCCGCCAGTACGCGGTCAGCAGAAATTTCACAGGCCAGCTTCGGCCTGGATCCAGAATTGGGGGCACGGCTCATGAGTATCTATATGATCCTATAAGTAAAACGCGGTTGAGCGTGCAATTTCAATAACCGGAAGGGCACTGGACCAGTCGTCAGTCTTCAGTCGTCGGTCGTCAGCCAATCCAAGGCGGTTAAGCTGACGACTGATGACTGACGACCGACGACTGCTCTACCGCATGTTCTCGATGAACGTGACCTTGTTGATTTCCTTCAGCGTAGTCATGCCCAGCCTGACCTTATCGAGGGCGGACTCGCGCAGGAAGCGCATGCCCTCCTCGCGGGCCGCACGGCGGATTTCTGAAGTTGGTTTCTTGACCAGAATCATCTCGCGGATGCGGTCGCTCAGGTCGAGCAGTTCATGGATGGCCGTCCGGCCCCGGAACCCCGTGCCTGCGCACTCGATGCAGCCTTGCCCTTCGTAAAATGCAACTTGCGACCACTGAACGGGATCGAGTCCGCTGGCCTCCAGCACTTCGGGAGGATAGTGCACCACAGTACGACAAGATTCGCAGATCAAACGAACCAGCCGCTGCGCCAGGATGCAGTTCAGCGCGGAAACGAAGTTGTAAGGTTCAACCCCCATGTTCAGGAAACGGCCAATCACGTCTACGACATTGTTCGCGTGTACCGTGGTGAACACCAGGTGGCCGGTGAGCGCTGACTGGATGGCAATCTGCGCCGTTTCGGTGTCGCGGATTTCGCCCACCATGATCTTGTCGGGATCGTGGCGCAGAATGGAACGCAGCCCGCGGGCGAAAGTAAGACCCTTCTTCTCGTTGACCGGAATCTGGGTAATGCCGCGAATCTGGTACTCGACCGGATCTTCAATGGTGATGATCTTGTCTTCTTCGGTCCGGATTTCGCTGACCGCGGCGTACAGCGTCGTGGTCTTGCCGCTGCCGGTCGGCCCCGTCACCAGCACCATCCCGTAAGGTTCGGCGATGTAGCGCCGGAACTTTTTCAGATCATCTGGATCGAAGCCCACCACGTCGAGAACGAGTTTGTGGAACTTCTCGCTCATCGACTCTTTGTCGAGTACGCGCAGCACCGCGTCCTCACCGTGAATCGAAGGCATGATGGACACGCGGAAGTCGATGGGGCGTTCGGGATTGCCGTACTTCACGCGGAAGCGGCCATCCTGCGGAACGCGGCGCTCGGAGATATCGAGCTCGCTCATCACCTTGATGCGCGAAATGATGGTGGAGTGATGCTCTTTGCCGATCGGCGGCATCGCCTGGGTGAGCACGCCGTCAATGCGGAACTTGATGCACACCGAATCGTCGCGAGTTTCGATGTGAATGTCACTGGCCCGCCGCTGCAGCGCGGTAAAAATCGTGGTATCCACCAGCCGGATAATCGGGCTGATATCGCCTTGCGCAGTCAGCCGGTCAATGGAGATGCTGTCTTCACCGCCGGCCTCGTCTTCCGAAACCACCGCAAGTGTGAAGCCTTCGCTGGCTTCTTCCAGCACCCGCTTCGACTGTTCCGTTTTCTTGAGGATCTCGCTGATCTGCGCCAGGGTGGAAACCTTGGTCAGAATACGCTTGCCCAGCAGCAGGCTGATCTCGTCAATCATCATCAACTGGCTGGGGTCGGCGATGGCAATGGCGAGACGTCCGTCCTCGGTCTCGTTCAGAGGCACGAAGTTATAGCGGAACATCAGGTCTACGGGAATCTTCTTGAACAGATCGTGCTGCAACTGGAAATTGTGCAGGTCCACGAATTCGCAGCGATAGCGCCGGGCGATGTCCTGCGCTTTGGCCAGGTCGTCGACGTGGGGAGCGGGAGCGAGCCGGGCCCCTCCATTCCCTCCGTGCGCGACTATGGGTTTAGTTTCCGCCATCTTTGCCATTCCAAATCTTCCTACTGCTTCATGTTTCTGCTTCATGTGGTCGCGGGCGACTCGCCCGCGGCCTCTGACTTTGACTCACAGTCTCGCGGGCGAGTCGCCCGCGACCACACGCTCAATGGATATTCGCGCCCAATGAGAAGATCGGCAGATAAAGTGATATCAGCACCCCGCCCACGAACACCGCCATCACAATCAGGATCACCGGCTCGATCAGCGCCATGGCCGCTCCCAGCGCAGTCTGCACGTCTTCCTCGTAGAACTCAGCCACAGAATTCAGCATGGCCGGCAATGCCCCGGTCGATTCGCCAACTTCGATCATTTCGACGGAAAGATCGGGAAACATTTTCTGCTCCTCCAGGCTGCTGGAGAGCGTCTGACCCTCGCGTACCCGGATGGCGGCATTGGCGATGCCGTTGAGAATGCGCCGACTACTCATGGACGCCCCTGCGGTTTCGAGCGAGGGAACCAGCGGCAAGCCGCCCGCCAGTAGAGTCGAAAGCATGCGGGAGAAGTTCGCCACCTGATATTTCAGCCAGATGTCGCCCAGCATGGGCAGCTTCAAGATGATCGAATCCAGGCGCTCGGCGCCGCGGTCCGTGCTTTTCCAGCGCCAGAACAATACGCCTCCCACCACCAGCGCGATGGCCAGGTAGGGAGCCCACTTCTGCGCCCTCGTTCCCACTGCCAGCATCAATATTGTGATCGCGGGCAACTGGGCGTTCAGGTTTTCGAAGAGTGTCGCAAATTCGGGCACTACGTAAGTCACCAGAAACACCAGCATCACCAGCACCATCGTCACCAGCAGCGCGGGATACACCAGCGACACCGCCAGTTTCTTCTTGAACGTCAATGCCAGCCGCTGGAAGGCGATGTACCGGCCAAGCACTTCTTCCATGTTGCCGCTTTTTTCGCCCGCCATCAGGGTCGTGGTGTAAATCCGCGGAAACACGCCTTGCGCGGCGAAGGAGTCAGACAACAATTCGCCACTCTTCACCCGCTCCCGAACGTTGGCCAGGAGCGACTTCAGGTTCGCATCTTTCTGCCGCTTGATCAGCAGATCGAGAGAGTTCAGGATGGGCAGTCCGGCCTTGATCAGGGTCAGAAACTGCTGGTTGAAGATCACGAACTGGCTCTGCTTGACCTTCCGTCCCCCGAATTGCAGCTTGCCCCCCGAAAACAGGCCTCGGGGTTTTACCCAATAGACCAGGTAACCCTGCTGCACGAAGCGCTCGCGAACCTCGGATTCCGAGTAACCATGCTCCACCTGCTGCGCCAGATGGCCACGATCGTCCGCGACTTTTACCAGAAACTGGGCCATACCCTGGTCCTGTTACCCCTCTCCTCCCCAAGTCTAGCATTCGGAAGCATTAACCTGGCGTGAATATGCCCTAACGGCTGACCTCTAGAGGTACCTCTGGTAACACCCGGTTTACACTGCAATTGAGACTTTCAATACATTTCATAAACTACTGATAACAATAACATTGCTTCTTATCGACCAAAATCTCCATCCACGATTTCGACTCCCGGTGGAGGGCTGAAACGGAAGCGCTGGTCGGCGATTCCAGCGTTTTCCCGCTGCGCGCTAAACCGGTACTCGGTTACCGAGTCGTCGGCCTCTTCAAATTGGATGCGGGCAATGTGGTAATCAGGTGTAATCTCCAGCACAACTTGGTTGACCCGGTCTGCCATTCCCTTCGGTATACCGCGCAGCACCGTGTTACCCGGGGTCACCGGCGCCACGTCGGGAGCAGCCGACAGGCCATCCAGCTCCTTTTCGAGGCGCGTCTTGCCCAGAAGAAACCCCAGCGGCGACCGCAAATCGTCCAGCTTCTTGACCGAACTTCGCCGCACCTGGCGATCGCCGGGAAGATAAAACCATGCGTCCTTGCCATCGCTCAGGAAAAGCTTCTCTTTAGGAGAACGATATTCCCAGCGCATCTTGCCAGGTTTTTTCAGCCACAGGGACCCAGATTCGGTTCGCTCAATTCCAGCGCCCCGGTAGGTTTCAGTAAATTCAGCTTGCAGCGTTTGGAGGTGGTTGTAGCGGTTGTCCACGGCCTGAGCGATGGCGTGGACATCGAGGCTCGGATTTCCCGCGACGGCCGGCAGGAGCGTCAGCAAAATAAAAAAACACCCGGCACTCATCGAACCAATTCTCACTAGCCAACCATATCGCAGTTCGCCGTTCAGGTGTGGAAAGTAGCGCCGGCGCTACGAAAATCCTCCAAAAACGAAAGCGTCCCAGACTCATTGAGTCATGGGACGCTCGTCGAACAGCCCTCCCCCGAAGTCTGCTCACGAACAGCCTAGCGTCTTGGGCACCAGGTGGGAATGGCCCCAATGGGCTAGTTACAAGATAGTAATCGGTGCGGCAAGGCGTGGATCCGCGGTGGAACATGTTTCGCGTGGTCGCGGAAGTTTCCTTCCACAGTAATTTGAGTTCGAGTTACATGCGTAATCCGTCCGACGATTACCGCGCGAACAGGCCGTGAGGGCCTCCAGCGGGAGGAAGACGCTGCCTACGAGCCAAGTTCTTTGTTTGGCAGCCTTCTCTTGGCCTCGGCTGGGGCGGGCTCTTGCCTTGACATGTGCATAAGTTAGCCCTGCCATGGCCTTGCGATTGCTCTGTTCTACGTAGACCTCCCCAGATTTTCTGCTTGCGTCAGCAACTTGGAAATTCCACAGGTACCGTCTGCCAAGGTGGGTCGCAAACTCCCCTGAATACACGCGGTCACCATGCACAGTCAGTACGACACGAGCACGAGAGTCGGAGCAAGAGGACAGTGACGAGCCATCATCCAACAGCAAGAAACGCAGGAGACAACAATCTGGAAGTTCCGCGCGCCGCCGGACTGGCAAGTCTCGTTCTTTCGTCTTTGCTGATCCTGCTTGCGGTGATGGTTTTGTCGGGGTGTGGCGGCGGGGGCGGTAGCGCGGGCGATCCCTTCGTGCCCTCGAGCCTGGCTACGATTTCTGTACTGCCCGCGACGTCAACCATCACGGTTGGTTCCACCGAGCAGTTACAGCCGGTCGCAAAAGATCAGAACGGCAAAGTCATGCCGGGAGTAACTTTCACTTTTTCCAGCTCTAGCGGCGCAGCGAGTGTGACCCAGACCGGCTTGGTCAAAGGCATTGCGCCAGGAACCTCGATCATTGATGTGAGTGCAGGGGAGAAAAGCACATCACTAACGATCACGGTCACAGCGCCGCAGCCGGTGTTAACTCAGATCAGCGTGTCGCCGTCCATGGCTTCGATTGCAGCCGGACAGAGCCAGACTTATACCGCTGCGGGATATGACCAGTTCAACAACTTGATGAGCGGGATTGTTTTCACCTGGGCATCGGATGGCAACGGTTCGGTTGCCACCCTCAACGGCAACGTGGCCACGGGAGTCTCCGCGGGGAGCGTGCACATCACGGCGTCGGCTTCGGGCATCAGCAGCGCGCCCGCCTCGTTGATGGTTCTACCGCCTCCGGCGGTGTTAACCCGCTTGGTTGTGACTCCCGCCACGGCTTCGATCTTCACCGGTGGAACACAGCAACTTACCGCTGCGGGCTATGACCAGAGCGGAAACCAGATGAGCGGTCTCACGTTTGCCTGGACGAGCTCCAACCCGAGTGTCGCGACCGTGGACGGCGCTGGACGCGCCAGCGGCATCTCTGTAGGTGCTTCACAGATCAGCGCTTCGGCTCAAGGGGTGTACAGCAATGCCATCACTTTGAGCGTCAACCGGCCGCCTTCGGTTTTGACTTCGATCCAGGTGTCTCCGCCCACGGCCTCCGTTCAAGCGGGAAACGTGCAGCAGTTTGCCGCCGTCGGATATGACCAGTTCGACGCGGTGATGTCCGGAGTCGTTTTCACCTGGACAAGCTCGTTCCCCAGTGTGGCGTCCGTAAGTGGGGTCAACTCCGAAGGTCAAAATGTTGGAGTGGCCACCGGCTTGGCGGCAGGTTCGACGGTACTCACCGTGAGCGCCAACGGAGTGAGCACGACCATTTCGCTCACAGTCACTGCGCCGCCGCCCCCACCCCCTCCGCCAGCCGTGACGATCATCAATGTCATGCCGGGAGACACCTCCATCAATACAGGCGGGACCCAGCAATTCAGTGCTCTGGCTACCGATCAGAATGGACTCGCGATGAGTGGAGTCGTGTTTACCTGGACGTCCAGCGATCCGACGGTTGCGACCATTGACGCGAACGGCCTCGCCACCGGGGTAGGAGCCGGTACGACACAGATCAGCGCATCGGCCCAGGGTGTGACCAGTAACGCCGCGTCGTTGACGGACAGCGTACCTGACTCCGGCGTCCCGCTCACCATTACCAGGCTCTCCCCTCGGATGGCGTTGGTCGGGAGCGGAGATCTGGTTTCTCTTACCATCACCGGTACCGGCTTTGTGCCGGGGGCGCTGGTAAACTTTGGGTCCAATATCCTGATTCCGTCTTCGGTGAACCCGACGGCGATCACGGTGACGGTTCCGGCCGCTGAGCTGACGACGCATACACCCGCCACTCAGCCGGTGCTGGTCACAGTGACGAATCCTGCGCCCAAGGCCGGTACTTCAGGCACTCTGCCTTTTACCATCACCCGTCACGGAATGGTCTCGATCAACTTTGACGACGGTTATCAGTCCATGTTCGACAATGGACTGCCCATCCTCGATGCCGCTGGACTAAAGAGCACGCAATACATCATTACGCAAAGGGTCGGCACCGACAGCTACGTCACGCTCGACGAAGTGATGCAGATGTACAACAACGGACACGAAATCGGGGTCCACACCAGAACCCATCCCAACCTGACGACTCTTACCGACTCACAAATGACAGACGAAATCCTCGGCGCCAAGCAGGACCTTATCTCCTGGGGCATCATGCCGACTACGCTGGCTTACCCGTACGGAGGCTACAATCCAGCGGTGGAAGCGGTGGTTAAGAGTGCGGGGCTGCGCGGTGCTCGTGATTCCGACTTGGGCTACAACAGTTCTGGTATCGGGTTCACCTTCGGAGGGCCGCTCGATCACGACACCCTCCCACTAGAGTTGTGGAGCGAGGCGGCTGAGGTGGACATGAACACCACCTTGAGCGACATCACATCCGAAATTGACTATGCGGTCGCCAACAATCTGTGGCTCATCATCCTCTTCCACCGCGTGGATGAAACTGACCCCTGTTGTGCGCCCATCAGCGTGGACCACACGCTCATTCAGGGAACCGTGGACTACCTGGTGCAACACAAAGTTCCGGTAGTCACCAATAACGAAGGCCTGATCATCGAGAACCTCAACGCCCAGAACTAGCACTCATGTAGGCGGCGAGACGAGCGAGGACGCTCGCGCTTATATCGAAATCTAGTCTGAGGGGAGAATCTTGGGTGATAGCGGCGGCTTGTAGCCCGCGGGCATGCCCTTTTCGATGAAGGGAAAATCGTCAGGCGTGCGCAGCTCAACTCTTCCATCGGACGTCAGCTTGTAGGTCTGGCCGAGCGGGTCGCGCGGCGTACCGCGCAACATGCCTGCGGCTTCGAGTTCGGAGAAGCTGGAAGGGAAGCGGCCGGTCTGCTGCTGGTAGCGCGCGGTCAGAGCTTCCAGGTTGGTTACATCTTCGTCAACTTGCAGGGCACGCAGGTGGGCCGCGGCATTGGCCCGCACGTTGATATCTTTCGTTGTCTGGTAACTCGTGCTCCACATCATGCGGGCCATCTGCCGGTCGCCGGCGTGCTCCGCCATTTTGCCCGCCAGTATTCCCAGAAACGGGTGGGCGTTGGGAACCTGCGCGCCGCGGGCAAACGCCTTGGCCGCGCCCACGTAGTCCTTCAATTCCATGTAGTAGATGAACCCGGTGTTGTAGTAGAGCTGCCAGGCGTTGGGATTGTTGCGGATGCCGAATTCCTCGAGCGCGATGGCACGCTCCGGCATGCCGGCACCGTTGGGCGGCTTGGGAGCCAGGAAATTCGCACCGTACTCGTAAGCGACCAGCAGTTGAGGATCGAGCGCCGTCGTGATTTCAAGCAACGGGGCCAACAGATCAAATCGCCGGGCCCCGTCATGATGCTTGTTGCCGTAATACTGCACGGCGCGGGTCCAGTAGATATCGGCCAGCAGGCCGTCGTAGCCGAGGCTCAGTCGCTTCAACGCCTGGGGCGAGGAGATGTAGAGAACCTCTTCCAGGGTGGCGCCGGTGCGCACCTGGTCGACGCGTCGCAACAGCAGCACCGATGCGATAAGCGAACTCGCCAGGAGAACGCTAAATATGACGGTGACCTGCCGTGAGCTGCTCATTTGAGATTCCGGCGCTCGAATACCAGCACCGCGCCGCAAATGGCCATCGCGGTGTAAACCAGGGCGTATGCGCTGTTGTAAAGAACGAGTTGTCCCGGGACGGGCTGGGCGTGCGCCACCGACGTAATCACATTCAGAGCGGAAAAATTCGGCACCAGGTACGCCGCGCCCGTAGCCAGCAAACGGGTGGCGCCATGCGTCATCCCGGCAAATCCGCGCAGGTCCTCGGCAAAACTCCCAATGACAAACAACGAAAACGCAAATACCGCGGACAGCAGCGGCGAGGAGAACGAGGAGAAGAACAAAGTCAGCGCGGTGATAATCAGAAACTGCAAAATGATGAAATACAACGCTACCAGTACCCAGCCATCCTGCGTCTGGAAACGGTGTGAAACGTAGAGCAGTGCTACAAAGACTCCAATGGCCATGAGAAATGTATTGACCGCCAGGGTGCCTGCCAGCCCGAAAAACTTGCCGACAATAAATTCCCAGCGCCGCACCGGCCGGGAGAGCACGGTGTAGAGCGTCCGTTTCTCGATCTCCTTCGAAACCAATCCAATTCCGATGAAGATCGCAATCACCATGCCGAAGAGAGAGACCGCGGTCAGGCCGAGGTTGATCACCACCAGGCGTTCGATATCAATAGAGATCTGGCCGACCACAACCGCCGCCGCCGACATCAGCAGCGCGAAGACGATCAGGTTGTAGAGCACACGGTCGCGTACCGCTTCGCGGAAGGTGTTGGAAGCGATGTGTGCGATGCGTGAGTTCATACTGTGGTTCCCACTTTTGCCCCCACTCCCGCCGTCGCGTTGGGGGGCTGCAATTTCTGCAGGTAGTAATCTTCGAGAGAAGTTCGCACCGGAGTTACCGAAACCAGGCGCAACCGCTCGCGCCGCAAAGCTTCGATGGCGGCATCCTGATTGGCTTCGGACAGCATCGCCCGCACCGTGTCGCGAGTGATGTGGCACTCCGCCCCCAGGGCCCGCAAGGATGCCGGCACCGCCGTTCCTTGCCACACCACTTCCACTTTGCCATGGACGCTCGAGGTGAGATCAGCCACTGCCCCCACACCGCGCAATTCGCCCTGATGGATGATGGCGACGCGATCGCAAAGCGCCTCCGCATCCGACAAAATGTGGGTGGAAAAGAAAACCGTCTTGCCTTCTACCTTCAGCTGGGCCATGAGGTCGCGAACTTCGCGCCGGCCCATGGGATCCAGGCCGGACATCGGTTCGTCGAAGAACACAACTTTAGGATCGTGCAGGATAGCTTGTGCGATTCCCGCCCGCTGCAGCATGCCTTTGGAAAATTTGCGCAGCTGCACTCCGCCCACGTCCGGCAGGCCGACCCGTTGCAGCACTTCGTTAACTCTCGACGACCGCTGTTTGGCCTCAACTCCGGAAAGCTGCCCGTAGTACTCCAGCAATTCGCGGGCGGTGAGATAGTCGTAAAAGTACGGCTGCTCGGGCAGGAAACCGATCTGCGCCTTCATCTGCGGATCGTCGAGTTCCATGCCCAGAATGCGGGCGGATCCGGCGGTAGGGAATATCAGTCCCATGAGCAGCTTGAGTGTGGTCGTCTTGCCGGCGCCGTTTGGTCCCAGAAAGCCGAAAATCTCCCCTTCCTCCACCTTGAGGTCAAGGGGACGCAGAGCATGCTTCGGCCGCTTGCGCCAGAAGCCGATGCTGTAGGTTTTTTCGAGACCAAGAATTTCGATGGCAGCCATGGACAGAGCTCGGGAACGTGCTCAGAAAATTATAAGCAAGATGCGCGCATTTGGAACGGCTAATGCGGTTACCGAAGTCATTGCGTGAACCTGGTTGAGCAGCACAAAAAAAGGAACCGAGCGAACTCGGTTCCCCAATTGGCTGTGTACCCTCCCCCAGAGTACAACGCCAAACTTGTTACTGCATGCTCGTAAACAGCTGGCAAGCGGCGATGGTGGTCACCGGCACGCTACCTGCGAGACCAGGATTAAATCGGATCACGCCGTCTTCCGTCGAGCAGAAATTGCGCACGCCGCTGATGTTGAAAGTCACCGGGGAAGCGCCGGAAACGAATGCCGTATTCCCCGTGCCCGCAGGCGTCAGACCCGTGGCCGCGAACACGTAACCGCTCTTGCTTCCCGATCCGAGGCTCGCCGTGGCCAGCGCGTCGTCAATGAGACAGGCTTGGACCGAAGTCGGGGTGCAGGGAGCGGGACCACCCAGGTTGACCAGGGCGGCGGCATACCCAACGGACGGATACGCCGTGTTGTAGGCAAATTCCGCGGTATTGATATTGCGAATGGCAGCGCCCGCCGAGGCTTCATTGGCAGCGATTCTTGCCCGCAGCAGATTGGGAATGGCGATCGCCGCGATGATCAGAATGATCGCGACCACGATCAGCAGCTCAATCAGAGAGAATCCTCTGCAGGGCGTTGTCACTCCGGATCTGGCTTGATGTCCGCTCATTCCACCTATACTGGTGCATTTTTAGCGCCAGACCAGGAGACGGGCGATAGCTACTTTGGTGTGGCGGATGTGCCTCTAAATCAATGAGTTTGAGACTTCAGTCTCCGCGGAAGGATGGGACATTTGACAATGACCGGCTTTGTCAGCGACAAAATTTGGCATTGATCTCAAGTTGAGCAACAAAAACAAAGGAGCAACGGATGGTCCGTTGCTCCCGGTGGGGGTTGTCCCCCAGGCAGTGCTCTGACTTGCGGTTACTGCAGGACCAGGTAAGGAGCGATCGTGCAACCCGCCGTACCAGTGGTAGTGCGAGCGATGGATCCGCCTGTGTTCGGATCGAAGTGCAGTACACCGTCTTCTTCCGAGCAGAACCGGCGCACACCGGTCTGGTTGAAGACGAGAGGCGCTGAACCAACACCGTAGACCACGTTAGTGGTAGCCGCGCCAACGACGGCGCCTACAGCGTCAACCGTGTAACCGCTCTTACCGCCGGCAACAATGTTGTTGGCCAGCGCAGAGTCGAGCAAGCAAGCAGCCAAGCTGGTGGGACCACCGGCAGGGCAAGCCTGGTTGCCGGCGCCCGGTCCAAGAGCCACCAGCGTCGCCGAATAGCCAACCGTCGGATACGCTGTCAGATAAGTTACTTCGGCAGTGTTGATGGTGCGAATCGAGCTTACTGAAGACGACTCGTTAGCCGCAATACGAGCCCGCAGCAAGTTCGGAATAGCGATCGCAGCGATGATCAGAATGATCGCGACGACGATCAGCAACTCGATTAATGAAAAACCCTTTTGTTTCCGCATCTAGTTTGTCCCTCTCCCCGTGCTGAATGTGGTTCCAGTAGACCCACCTTGATGCTTATCATAGCAATCGGGACGCCAACCTTGCCGCCAGCTCGGTTGCGCCTCCTGCCGTTTGTTTTGATGGAATTGACTCCTTTTCAAATTGCCATATTCCTGGCCAACGGCAAAGCACATTGCAGGAGTGCCATAAAGTGGCACCCGTCTCCTAATCCGCGGCACTTTTGCAGATCCCGCCAAAAAAGAAACCGGGAGCAACGGAGTGTTCCGTTGCCCCCAGTTCTGTACCCTCCCCAGGTACTTGCTACTACTATTGCAGGACCAGGTAAGGAGCGATCGTGCAACCCGCCGTACCGGTGGTAGTGCGAGCGATCGATCCACCTGTATTCGGATCGAAGTGCAGTACACCGTCTTCTTCCGAGCAGAACCGGCGAACACCGGTCTGGTTGAAGACGAGAGGCGCTGCTCCAACACCATACACTACGTTGGTGGTAGCCGCGCCAACGACGGCGCCTACAGCGTCAACCGTGTAACCGCTCTTACCGCCGGCAACAATGTTGTTGGCCAGCGCAGAGTCGAGCAAGCAAGCAGCCAAGCTGGTGGGACCACCGGCAGGGCAAGCCTGGTTGCCGGCGCCCGGTCCAAGAGCCACCAGCGTCGCCGAATAGCCAACCGTCGGATACGCTGTCAGATAAGTCACTTCCGCGGTGTTGATGGTACGAACCGCGCTCACTGCGGACGACTCGTTAGCCGCGATACGTGCTCGCAGCAAGTTCGGAATAGCGATCGCAGCGATGATCAGAATGATCGCGACCACGATCAGCAACTCGATTAATGAGAAACCCTTTTGTTTCCGCATCTATTTGTCCCTCTCCCCGTTTTGAAATGTGGTCTTTCGCAGACCTGACTCGTGCCCTGTATTGTGCAATCCAGCCGCCAACTCTGCCGCCGATTGCCAGGTCCGAACCCTAAGCCGATATTTTCTTTATTTTGAGGATTTTAATCTTGCCGGCGCCTTGGTTCTACGGGTTGAGGGGCATGACTGGCAGGGTCGAAATGACATAATTCGTCAAAATCGCGCGCAATACGTGTCAATCCGCCTGAGTTGTTTCAAAATGAGAAAACGGGAGCAACGATTTCGTTGCTCCCGTTTCAACTTCCTCTCCCCAGGTACTTCGAAACGCTACTACTGCAGAACCAGGTACGGCGCCACGCTGCAACCGGCCACACCGGTGGTGGTGCGAGCGATCGATCCGGCGGTGTTCGGATCGAAGTGAATGACAGCATCCGCCGATGAACAGAAACGCCGCACGCCCGTCTGGTTGAAAACCAGTGGGGCTGCACCTATGCCGTAGACCACGTTGGTGGTAGCCGCGCCAACGACGGCGCCCACAGCGTCAACCGTGTAACCGCTCTTACCGCCGGCAACAAGGTTATTGGCCAGCGCAGAGTCCAGCAGACAAGACGCCAGACTGGTCGGACCACCGGCTGGGCAGGCCTGATTGCCCGCGCCCGGTCCAAGAGCCACCAGCGTTGCCGAATAGCCAACCGTCGGATACGCTGTCGAATAGGTTACTTCCGCAGTGTTGATGGTACGAACCGCACTCACGGCGGACGACTCGTTGGCCGCAATGCGCGCCCGCAGCAAGTTCGGAATCGCGATAGCCGCGATGATCAGGATGATCGCGACAACAATTAAAAGTTCGATTAATGAAAAACCCTTCTGTTTGCGCATCTCTTTTGTTTCCTCTTCTCGATAATTTGTCGGCGCTGCACGCCCGTTGCATAAACTAGGGCACGTTGGGTACCACTATCTCAGGCGCGGTCCAACCGGTCTCTGACTCCTGCTAAGTCTTGCTAATCCATTGCTGTACACGACCGACGCCAGCTTGCTGATTCGGATCTCTTGAACTCGGTGAGCGAAGCAACCTGAGATGTTGCCAAATATTGTCAAGTAAAGTACCCAGTCCTGTCGCCGCCTAATGCTCCACCCTACTCCGCCAGGCAGCACCCTGACCATGAGTTTTATTATGCCACTACTGTCTGGCGGCGACGTCAGGAAAACGATGGTCCGGGCCGTCTACGTTGTTTATCGAGGTCCTCTCTGTCATCCTGAGGAAGCGGAGCCCTTCGCTCCGCGAAGGGCTCCCGATGAAGGCCCCCTGCATTTCTCTGGCGAGAGCAGCGCCCCAGCTGTTGTTGAACGTTCCTCCCTAGCTCGACCTTCTGGTGAAGTGTTGATTTCAGTGCAGGCGCACATGCCGCTTGGCGCGGAATACAGAGGTCCTTCGCTTGCATTCGTCCGGCTGCGCCGGACGAAAGACTGCGCTCAGGATGACAATCACTCGGGCCAGCAGGAACCCAGGTCAGTGTGCTCGGCCCCGGCATCCCGTAGAATAACTGGCTCCGGCATCTGCGATCGACAAGCAGCGATGAGCAAGCTACCTGCACTTCAGATTGATTCTGACATTTCGCGGGCCTGGTCCATTCCGGCGCGGTTCTATACCGACCCGGACGTCTCAGCGCGGGAGACCGAGCGAATCTTCGCACGCACCTGGCAGGTGGTGGGACGGCGTGAACAACTGGCCAAGCCGGGCGATTTTTTTACCACCGAGCTTCTGGGCGAACCTCTGTTGCTGGTACGTGGCAGCCTGGGAGAGCTGCGCGGTTTCTATAACGTCTGCCGTCACCGTGCCGGGCCTCCCGCCGAAGGATGCGGATCGCGCAAGCTGTTTCGCTGCGGCTATCATGGCTGGACCTACGGCCTTGACGGTGCGCTGATCAGCGCGCCGGAGTTCGAGGGCCAGCCAGGTTTCGATCGCAAAGAATTCACGCTCGCCCCGGTGCGGGCCGGAGAGTGGTCGAACCTGATTTTCGTCAACCTTGATCCCGACGCTGAACCTATTCTCAAGAGCCTGGGGCAGCTTCCTCAACAGGCTGAACGTTTTGGTTTTGACGGAATGAAGCTGTTCGAACGCCGCACCTACGACATGAAGTGCAACTGGAAGACTTACGTGGACAACTATCTCGAAGGCTACCATCTGCCCAGCGTGCATCCCGGACTGAACCGTGAGCTGGATTACAACGCTTACACGGTTGAGCCCTATGCCAGGCACGTGCGCCAATTCAGCCCAATTCGCGGCGCGCAGCCCGGAGACGTTACGCCGCGACTCTACCAGGAAGTTGCCCAAGACCTGACCACGGACTATTTCTGGATTTTCCCCAACTGGATGCTCAACTGTTACCCCGACAATATTTCATTGAACATTGTGCTGCCGATCTCGGCCGACCGGTCGCAGGCGATTTTCGAGTGGTATCTGCCGGAGAAAGATTTGGGGAGCGCCGCGGCCAAGGCTTCGGTAGAGTTCAGCGATCAGACTCAGATCGAAGATGTGGGAATCTGCGAGGCTGTGCAGAAGAATCTGCACTCGCGAAGCTACCAGCACGGCCGTTACAGCATCAAGCAGGAGACGGGCGTGCATGCGTTTCATAGAATGTACGCGGAAGTCATGAATTCGTAGCGCCGGCATCCTGCCGGCTCCACCCTAACTGAGGAGTTCCTTATGAGCAGTTTAACTTTGCTGCAGTCATTGCATGAAAGCCTTTCCACCCGAGCCCAGGTCACCAGCGTGTTCGGCGATCCGATCGTGGCGGGCGATAAAACAATCATTCCAGTTGCCAAGATCGCCTACGGCTTCGGCGGCGGGACGGGCAGCGGCGGACTGGAAATCAAGACGGTCCGCGGAGAGGGTGGCGGTGGCGGAGGTGGAGTCGGAGCTGTTCCGGTGGGCGTGTTCGAAGTCGGCCCGCAGGGCACTCGCTTCGTCGCAGTGGGGGACAAGAAGAAGTTGCTTGGTACCTTGCTGCTGGGGGCGGCGCTCGGTCTGCTCTTCGCGCGGCGGAAAAGAAGGTAGCGGAGTCGCTGGTATGGAGGTCGGGCGTCCCGCCCGGCCCGTGGCAAAGACGGGCGGGACGCCCGTCCTCCATGAACCTAGCCCACCTTCACCAGCAGGCAGGTGATGTCATCGTGTTGCGGTGTCACACCCACAAATGCATCGACATCGCTCATCACGCGGCGCAGCATCTCGTCGGGAGTAGTCGCCGCGCCAGCGTTTAACACTTGCACCAGCCGCGGTTCGCCATACTCCTCATCGCGCTGGTTCATGGCTTCGACCACACCATCCGTGTAGATCGCCAACCAATCGCCCTCCTGCAAAATCAGGCTGCCGGATTCGTAGCGGGCGCCGGCACGGATTCCAAGCGGCAATCCTCCAATGGTCAATCGTTCCACGGTGCCCGCGCTGCGCCGCAGAATGGGTGTGTTGTGGCCGGCGTTGATATAGGTAATCTCCCGGTTGACCGGGTTGAACTCCGCCAGAAACGCCGTGGTGAAACGCAGGCCACCCTGGCTATTGTTGCAGGCGTACTGGTTCATCCCGGTGACTAGTTCGGTAAGCGAACAGGGAATGGCGGACAGAGTCTTAAGACTGGCCTGGAACGTAGCCATCAGCAGGGCTGCGGGAATGCTCTTGCCGGCAACATCGGCCACGGCCAGCAGGAAGCGGGTTTCGCCGGGAACAGTGGCGGAACGGGCAAAGACGTCGTAGTAGTCTCCGGCCACGGTGTTCGCCGGCCGGGTGGCGAAGGCGATCGTCATTCCGGGCACGGCCGGCGGGGTTGCGGGCAAGAGCCAGCTCTGGATATCGCGCGCGATTTCCAGGTCGCGCTTCATCACGACGCGGTCGGAAACCTCGAGCATCAGCACGATGAAAAGCAGAACGCCGGCCCAGAAATGAAAGCTGACTTCAACTACCTCTACTTCTCCCGACTTCCCCGCGTGGCTGAAGCCCGCGCCGGGAAGGAGCAGGAACAAAATCCCGAACAGCAGCAGGACCCGTCTGGCCGGGCTCAGTTTTTCCAGGATAGCCCAGAGAAATTCCAGCACGGTGTGGAAGACGCCGCGGGGCTGTGTTTCCTGGCGCGCCCGTGCTCCATAGTCGCGCTGGTAAAGACGATAACTGGCCCGTGCCTCGGTGTGGAACTGCGTCCAGAGCTGGTTGAGTTCGAGTCCGTTGGTAACACGCCGCCAGAACTGCTTGAGCTGCGTCTTGAGACCGGGGTTTTGCAGTGCCGGCGGTAGAGTGGACGACGACATGGTGGAGCACGGATTATAGTCGAGGCCCATGTGGGGCGGACACTCTTGTCCGCCTGCTTTAGAACGGCATGATTGTGGCGGCCTGCATAAGAACTGCAACGTCCGTGCCGCTTCAAACAAACACAAGGTCCCTCGACTGCGCCGAGCGATTCGCAAGCGAATCGTTCGGCTCCGCTCGGGATGACAAGTCGGTGGGGGTTCAAAAAAGCTTCAGTTGCGGTTCCGTCCGCGCCGTGGCGGGGACCTGGCGGCTTGCACGATCGTAGTGACGCATGCCGTGCTTCTGTCGCAGGCGCGACATGAGTTCCGATATCCGCTTGCCGTAGGACTTGGGCAGGAAGGCGCGATCCTTGTAGCGTCTTTGGTACTCGGCTGCCAGCTGGGGGAATTCCTTTTCCAGAAAAGGCAGGAAGATCGCGGCCGAGCAGGGCTTCAGAAACAGGGGATTGGCGAAGATATGCTTTCCGCCTGCCTCCGCGGTGACGCGAACCAGCGCCTCCAGATTGCGCAATGAGTCCGTGATGCCGGGAATTACGGGAGCGCAGCTTACCCCTGCCCGTATCCCTGCCTGGCTCAGCTTGCGGACGGTCTCCATGCGCAGATCGGGCCGTGGCGCGCGCGGTTCGAGGATGCGCGCCAGGTCCACATTCAACGTTGTGATCGTCACATTCACCATCAACCGGTTCTTTTGTCCGATCTGAGTCAACAGATCCAGGTCGCGAAGAATCAGGTTTCCCTTGGTGATGATGCCCAAGTCCAATCCTTCATGCCGGGCCAGTTCTTCCAGGATGGCGCGAGTCACTTCGAAGCGGCGCTCGGCGGGCTGATAGGGATCGGTGGCGGTCCCAATCGCAATCTGCTCGCCCGGCCTTACCCGGCGCAATTCCTGGCGGAGCAGGTTCGCGGCATGTTGCTTGACATAGATTTTCTGCTCGAAATCCACTCCGTCGCGCATTTCCATGAATTCGTGGGTATAGCGGGCATAACAGTACTTGCAGGCAAACTCGCAGCCGCGGTAGGGATTGATGGTCCATTCAAACGGCATGCGCACGCCGGTGCAGCGGTTGAGCAGGGAGCGAACCGGCAGGGTGAAGTATTCGACTTCGTGTCCCTGGCGGAGAGATTCGCCCTCGGCTGCGAGTCGGGCGATCCCGATCAGTTTGGATTCGGGAACCGGTAACAAGGGAAGAGTAGCCATTTGCGTATTCGCTTTTTATTCGCCTCAAGAATAGGTGCTTGTGGTCCAGTTGTCAAGTGGAGAACGAGAGGGTTGGAGAACGAGAGGGTACGAGTTCACTCGTGCCGCATTTTGACGCAACGGTGCCGCGGTTTGAGCCGCTGGGGTTTGCAGTTTTTGCGACGCGATTGCTGCGTGAAGGGAGTCGAACGGTCCCAGCAGAATGCGCCGCTGCATTGCCGTTGCCGCACGAGCGGGGCGCTCGCGCCTACACTTGGCTGTTAGTGCGCGAGCAAGTGATCGACCAGCAGCCAGAGACTGGCCACGGCAAGAATCGGGCCGCCCCAGATGTAGAGAACTGATCGCCAGGCCAATTCTCTGACCACGTCTTGCTGGCTGCGCCAGGAGATGAAAAAAGGTGAGCCCGATCTGCCCTTCATCAGGACGACGGGAGGATTGAGATCGAAAGCTTCAGTTGCGACCGCACGGGTTTGCGCCATCCGCGGCGCCTCACTTCCGGGAGGCAACATCGATTCAATCGCGGCCCGTCGCTGCAAATCGGCTGCGGCTGCGCTGAGAAATCCTTGCTGCGGCTGTTCCACGCCATGGGCCAGGCAGTCGGCGGCGCTTTGCAGTCCCGGATTCTCCCGCAGGGTTCCCAGGACATACAGATGGTCGCCGGCGCGAATGCAAAACTCTTTCAGATACGCGGGAAATTCGCTGGAAATACCGTGGCGGACAAGAAAGTGCCGGGTAAAGGCATCACCTGAGGACGGAGAATATTCATCATCCACGGACGGTCGAAGTTCAGTTTCGGCGCCGCGCGGGTCCACCATTACGCGTCCGGTGCCATCATCCAGGAAGAAGGGAGCGTACAAGACTTCCTCCCTCGGCTTCTTTTCTTCTCCTGCGCTGCCGCGCACGATGGCGTGGTAATAGAAGCAGTCGGTTTCGGAGAGTGGCGAGATCAGAGTGTAAGGACCCACCACGGTTCCGCTTAATTCCACCCCTCCCAACGAAGCCCCGCGTACGGTCGACGTGGGGATGTTCTGGATCAACTGTTTGCGTTTGAGGAAAGGGAAGCCGCGGAAAAAAAGGTAGACACCGATGACGATACCCGCAATGCCCCAGAGTACGGGTGACGGCAGCACGAACATTGGATCGGGAGACGCTCCGGACTTTACGAAATACATTGCGACGTTGCCGATGACGTGCATCTGCGTCGGCTGGCATGAGCCCCGGGTAAAGCAAAGTCAAAGGCGGCGGACAGGAGTGTCCGCCCCACACTTACTGGCCTGGGGGTGGAGGAATCGTGATGTCGACGTTCGTCACTGGCCCCAGCGACGAAAGCGGCTTGTCGAATTCCCCGGAATTCCCCACGACCAGCGTGGCCAGTTTTTCCTTGTGCAGGTATCTGGAAGCCGCGCGCGTCACGTCCGAGGCCGTTACCTTGTCCACGCCGAGGCGGAACTTTTCCAGATAGTCCTGAGGATAGCCATAGAACTCGTAAGCCATGCGTTCGCGCAGAATTTTCTCAGGCGAATCAAGATTAAAGATGAAAGAGTTCAGAATGGCATCCTTGGCCAACTTGATCTCGGCTTCTGTGATCGGATGCTTGGAGACATCGTCAATCTGTTCGTCCAGCGCCTGAATGGATTCCAGCGTCGTGGCGCTTTTCGTTCCCATGGCCAGGCGCACCATGCCGAGGTGATCGAAGGCAGTTCCGATTCCACCGCCCACCGAATAGGCCAGTCCTTTCTCGGTTCGGATGGTGCGGAACAGGCGCGAGGAAAATCCTCCGCCGAAGGCTTCGTTAAACACTCGGACCGCGTAGTAGTCAGGATTGTCGCGTCGGATTCCGACACCCACCATGCTGATTGAGCTCTGGTTGACGTCGTCCTTCTGGACCAGGTAGTAGCCCGGTTTGGCTGGTGTGGGATCGACGTTTACGTCCTTGATCGCCGGTCCCTTGGGCCACGCGCCGTAAGTCTGACGGAGTTTGGCCTCCATCGCGGCAGAGTCGAAGTCACCGACGATCCCTAAGATAATGTTGTTCGGGCTGACGTGAGAGTGGTGCCAGTCAACCAGGTCCTGGCGCGTGACGGCGGCAACGGTTTTGTACTCGGCGACTCGCGCGTACGGACTCTGCTCGCCATACGCCAGTTTGGCGGACTCGCGGCCTACGATTTCATCCACGTCGTCATTGCGGCGGGAGATGGCGTCGAAATATTGTCTCTGCACCAGCTCGAGCTTGTCGTTGCGAAATTCCGGTCCGCGCAGCAAGTCGTCGAACACCTTGAACACGTCATCGAAATCAGCCTTCAGGCAGGACCACGAGATGGTGGTGGAATCGGCAGTTCCGCCGGTCTCGACTTTGGCAGCGCGAATTTCGAGATAGTCGTCCAGTTGGTCGCCGGTCTGGGTCTTCGTGCCCCCGGTGCGCCAGACGTCGCTGTACATGTCGATCAGGCCGGTCTTGGCCGCGGGTTCGGAACGGGAGCCGCCGCGAATGCGGGCGATACCGTCAATGAGAGGCAGCTCGTGGTCTTCTTGCAGGAAGACGACCATGCCGTTGGGCAGGACAAAACGCTTGGGTACCTGGGGATGAAAGTCAGGAAGCGGAGGAACGTTGATTTCCTGCCAGCTGGTTTGGGCGGCTGCGGGAGAAACTTGAAAGCCTAATCCGATCGCGAATGCGAAGCTGAGCAGAAGCAGCGAAATCCGTTTCATAGCCCACCTCCGGTTTGCGCGGCGGTTGGCGGCGGTGCCACGGTTTCAATAATTCCTACCGTGCGGTTGGTGGGAACAAAAGTCTTGTTGGCGACGCGCCGGACATCGGCCTTGCTGACTTTATCGAGATTTTCAACCTGGTGAAACAGTTCGCGCCAGTCTCCGTAGCGGGCCTGGTAAAGGGCCAGGCTGGAGGCCAGGCCTTCGTTGTCATCCAGTCCACGCAGCAGGTTGGCTTTGGCCCGAGTCCGGATCATTTTCAGTTCCTCGTCGCTAATGTCCTCACTCTTCAGGCGCTCGATTTCGACGTGAATGGCATCCGCCACTTCTTCGTTCTTGTGGCCCGGGAGCGGGAAGGCATAGAAGGCGAAAAGATGTGGATATTTGACGCCCGGCAAACCACTGAACCCGGCCGAGTAGGCAGCGATCTTTTTATCTCGCACCAAGGCACGGTACAGACGCGAAGTGCGGCCGTTCGACATCAGGTCGGCGATGGCGTCGTAGACGTTGTCGTCTTTGTCGCGATAGTCGGGCCGGTGGTAGCCCTCGAGGTAGAGAGGTTGGGCGCGATCCTGCAGTAACACGCGCCGCTCGGCATTCTGCGGCGGCTCGGTGGTGGTGCGCTCGTCTGGTTCTGCACGCGAGGGGAGCCGGCCGAAATATTTGTCGATGATGGGCAGCGCCTCTGAAGCCTTGATGTCGCCGACCACGGCTACCACCATGTTTGACGGAATGTAATACTCATCGAAAAAATGCTGAGCATCGGTGGCGGAGAATGAATTCAGGTCAGCCATCCAGCCAATGGTCGGGCGGTGATAGGGATGCGCCTGGAATGCGGCGGTGGTGAACTGCTCCAGCAGCCGGCCGATGGGATTGCTGTCGGTGCGCATGCGGCGCTCCTCGATGACCACGTTGCGCTCCTTGTAGAACTCACGCATGACCGGGTGCAGGAAGCGCTCCGATTCGAGGTAGGCCCAAAGCTCGAGCCGGTTCTCGGTAAAGGAGTAGTGATATTCCGTCTGGTCTTCGCTGGTTGAAGCATTCATGCCTTCGGCGCCGTTGCTTTCCAAAATTTGCGGGAACTCGTTGGGCTTGACGTACTTTTGCGCGTCCGCGATATCGTCCTGCCAAGCTTTTTGCAGCTCTTTCAGTTTTTGCTCGTCCCGCCCTACTCGTTTGTCGCGCTCAGCGATATAGGCGGCGTAAGCTGTTTCCACCTTCGCCAGCGCGATTTTTTCTGCCGCATAGTCGGTGGTACCAATCTTGTCCGTGCCCTTGAACGCCATGTGTTCGAACATGTGAGCCAGGCCGGTCTGTCCCATGGGGTCCTGCACCGAACCCGCGTCCACGTGGGTATTGAAAGAAAAGACCGGCGCCCCGGGACGCTCACAGATGACTACGGTCAGCCCATTGTCCAATTTCTTGAGTGTGATTCGCTTTTCGAAGGAAGCCAGGTCTTGCGCCACGGCGACGGCGGACAGCGCCAGAAACAGTGCTGCGGACTTGAGTGCACGGTATTTCATCGGACCTCCAACGCGGTTGGACAGAACATGACGGGAAGAAACTTGAAGTTACGTGGCGGGAAGGGAAGTTGTCAAACGGATGAACGATTGTTGAGTGTGTGGTCGCGGGCGACCTCGCCCGCGACCACACAGTTGCCGCGAGCGCCGCTATACTTGTTGCGTGAGCACTTCACCGATGGTTGAAATCGAGGGCCGGCAGCTGAAGTTGTCGAACCTGGACAAGGTCCTGTATCCCGCAACCGGCTTCACCAAGGGACAGGTCATTGACTACTATGCCCACATTGCGCCGGTGCTCGTCCCTCATCTCGCGGGACGGCCCTTGACGCTGAAGCGCTATCCCAACGGGGTGGACAGCGAGTATTTTTTCGAGAAGAACGCAACCGCGCACCGGCCCGAGTGGGTAAAGACCGCACCCATCTGGAGCGAAGGCAACCGGCGCAACGTCAATTACATTCTCGCCGATGATTTGTCCACGGTCGTCTGGATGGCGAACCTGGCCGCCATCGAACTGCATCCCTCGCTTTCGCTGGCGAAGAACATCGACTGTCCCACCATGATGGTGTTCGATCTCGATCCCGGGCCGCCCGCCAACATCGTGCAGTGCGCGCAGGTGGGCATGTGGCTGCGGGAAATCTTTGAGCATTTTGGCTTGCAGAGCTTTCCCAAGACATCCGGCTCCAAGGGACTACAGATCTACGTTCCGCTGAATACCACCACCAGCTATGAAGAAACGAAACCATTTGCCCACGCACTGGCCCGTCTGCTGGAAGACCAGCATCGCGAGTTGGTTGTTTCCGACATGAAGAAGGAATTGCGCAAAGGCAAAGTGCTGGTGGACTGGAGTCAGAACGACGAACACAAGACGACCATTGCCGTTTATTCGTTGAGGGCGCGCGAGCATCCTACGGTGTCGACGCCAGTGAAGTGGGAGGAAGTCGAGCAACTGTTGAAGAAGAAGGACACGGATCTGCTGGTATTCGAGGCCGGACAGGTCCTCAAACGCGTGCAAAAGATGGGCGACCTGTTCGAGTCCACTCTGAAGCTGAAGCAGAAGTTGCCGAAGCTGGATGTGGGCGCGAGCCCTTCGACTTCGCTCAGGGCAGGCTCCGCTCGTGCGGCGAGCGAAGCTCGCAGGACGTCCGCGACCACCGCCAATGGACTGGTAATAGCAGCCCAAGCCGGAAGCAAGACGGAGACTGCAAGCCGTTCAAGCAAGAAGGCAGTGTCCGGCAAAAAGACCCGCAAGATATAATCTGCCACGCGAACGCATCCGGGCGGCTCACCTCAAAGGTCACACATGGCGAAACTCTACGTCGGAACGTCGGGATGGGCCTATCCCAGCTGGAAGCCCGCCTTTTATCCCGCCAAGCTTCCGCAGAAGAATTTTCTCTCGCACTACGCCACGCAGTTGAATACGGTTGAAGTTAATTTCACTTTTCGGCAATTGATCAAAGAGACGACGGCCCAGAAGTGGATTGCGGAGACGCCTCCCGGCTTTCGTTTTGGAGTAAAGGCACACCAGGTCATCACCCACATTAAGAGGCTCAAAGGGACCGCCGATTTTGTGCCCCGCTTTCTCAGCACGATCGAGCCTCTGGCGCAGGCCGGAAAGCTGGGTCCGGTCCTCTTTCAGCTGCCGCCGAACTTGAAAGCCGATGTGAAGTTGCTGGAGGAATTCCTTCCTGCCCTACCCCGCGCCGTTCAGGCAGCATTTGAATTCCGCAACCCCTCGTGGTTCACCGATGAAATCTTCAGCCTGCTGAAAAATAGCAACCGGGCACTGTGCATCGCCGAAACCGAAGAGCGGGTCACGCCCGACGTGGTGACGGCGGATTTCTGTTACTACCGCTACCGCAAGCCGTCATATACCGCCGATGAGCGTCACGCCATGGTGGATCGAATCCGTGAGCATCTGGGGCAGGGACGAGACGTGTTCGCCTACTTCAAACACGAAGAAACACCCGAGGGTGCCCTGTATGCGGTGGAAATCTTGAAAGAAATCCACTAAATACGGGGGACACTGAGGAAACTGATGCGCCGCGTTCCCAGTGCTTTTCGTAGCGCTGGCGCTGCAGGGCGGCCGTAGTTAACCTTTCTTGCTACTTTCTTCAGCGTCCGATAACGCGCATACTCGACCTGTGTCTTCTGTTACCAACGCGCGGGTGGTTTCAGGATTTGTCGATTATCTGAAAATCGAAAAGGGTCTGGCGCCGCTCACCGTGGCGGCCTACACCACTGACATTGGACAATTCGCCGTCTATCTGGAGAAGCACAAGCGTACCCTGCTCAACGCCCAACGTAAGCATGTGCGTGAGTTCATCCAGCAACTGTTCGGCAATTCCGTGGACGGCCGATCGGTGGGGCGGAAACTCTCGGCCCTGCGTCATTTGTATCGTTACCTCCTGCTCGACAAGATGGTTGAGCACGATCCCACGCTGAACATCGACTCGCCAAAACAGTGGAAGGTGTTGCCCAAGGCGCTGGCGCGCGACGAAATGGACGCGATGCTGACAAGTCCGCGTGCAAATTCGAACCGCAAGGAGGCCGAAGCGATTGCAGCACGCGACCGCGCCATGCTGGAGGTGCTTTACGCTGCGGCGCTGCGAGTGTCGGAGATTGTCGGTGTCAAGCTGGAAGACCTGAAACTCGATCTCGGTTACCTGCTGGTGCGCGGCAAGGGTGACAAGGAACGGATTGTCCCGTTGGGGAAGGGCGCGCAGAATTCGCTGACTCAATATATGAAAGATGCACGCGGGATTCTCTCGAAAGGGAGGAACTCACCGCTTCTATTTGTGGGACGGGGCGGCAGTAAGCTGACCCGCCAGCGGGTGTGGCAGATGGTGCGCGCGGCTTCGGTGAGTGCCGGGCGTAATGCCAGCCCCCATATGCTGCGGCATAGTTGCGCCACCCACATGGTCGAAAACGGCGCTGACCTCCGGACGGTGCAGACCATCCTGGGTCATGCCGATATTTCAACCACACAGGTGTACACGCACCTGGCGCTGGATCGGCTGAAGAGTGTGTATCAAAAGCATCATCCCAGGGCGAAGGCTAGGGGATAGGCGTCCTTCGTAGCGCCGGCGGGACGCCGCGCTACAGGGCACTTCATATGAAATCTGCAATTGTCGACAAAGCGGTACGCGACTTCCTGCAAGCGCTGCGCCAGCGCAATGCCTCGGTGCATACCATCAAGGCCTACACCGGCGATTTGGCTGAATTTTCCGCATATATCGGCTCTCGCGGCTGGAAACAGATCGACCACGTCACCGTCCGCGGATTTCTATCCCGTCTCTACGAAAAAGGACTGGACAAGACGTCGGTGGCGCGCGCGTTGGCTGCAGTGCGGTCGCTCTATCGCTGGCTGGCCCAGGAAGGAGTAGTCGAACAGAATCCAGCGGCTTTGGTTTCAACCCCGAAACTGGCCAAGAAACTTCCCCGAGTTCCCACCATCGAAGAAATGAATGTCGTTCTCGACGGGCAAATGCCCGAAGTTGCTGCCTTTCCCGAACGTGACCGGATGATGCTCGAGCTGCTCTACGGCTGCGGCATCCGCAACTCGGAACTGATCGGGATTAATGTCGAGGACATCCGCCTGAGTGACGAGGCCATCCTTATCCGGGGCAAGGGGAAGAAGCAGCGCTACGTCCTCTTCGGCAACGCGGTGACGGTGGCGCTCAAGGCCTACTTGCCTGCCCGCCTGCAAATACTATCGGAACGCAAGAAAAATTCGTCGGCCTTGCTGATCAATCGGCGGGGCGGGCGGCTCACCACCCGCAGTGTGGGTCGCATCATCAAGAAGATCGCGGTTGCCAAGGGTCTGTCTCCGGATGTCCACCCCCACACACTGCGGCATGCGTTCGGAACTCACATGCTGGAGGAAGGCGCTGACCTGCGCGCGATTCAGGAGATGCTTGGCCACGAGCGTCTTTCTACCACCCAACGCTACACGCAGCTCTCAATCAAGCACGTGCTTCAGGTTTACGATCAGACTCATCCTCGAGCCAAGTAGGCGCTAACAGCCAGCCTTAGACGCTGAAGCGCATCCAGGGTTAAGGATCTGCCGGCACGAGTGAACTCGTGCCCTTCCCCATTCATTGCGAATCCTTAGTTCTTTCTTAGACAGATAAAGGGTTCGATTACCTGGGTAACTTGGAGTGTCCCTATCTTTGTTCCAACATAGCTACGCTGGGCGAGTCTCGGCCTGAGAAAAATGTGCGAAAAATAAATAAAGAACTGTGGTTGCTGCTGTCACTGGTGCTGATCGCTGCCATGATCCATTTCCTGGTGGCATCTCAATCTGTCGTCCTGGTTTTCTTTTTCCTTCCGACTCTGTATTCGGCGTACCACTTCGGGCGGCGTCATGCCACGCTGACCGCCTGTGCCAGTGTTTGCATCGTGATTCTGCTCACCTACGCGAATCCCACCATGTTCAATCGTCAGACGGAGCCGTTGCCAGTCGACAGTCGCTGGTTTGACATCGCGGTTTGGGGCGGAGTGCTGGTGGTAACGGCCTATGCCATGGGCACACTGTATGAGCGGAACCAGAAGAGCTTGAAAGAGTTGAAAGACGGATACGACGGAATGCTGGTCATCCTGCAACAGTTTTTGCGCAACCAGAAGAACAACGAAGCCGATTCGTTCCGCGTGTCTTCCTACGCGACCAAAATTGCCGATGCGCTTGGGACTCGACCCGGAGAGTTCTGAAGACCTTCGCACTGCAGCATTGTTGAGGAACGTGAACGAAATCGGAATCAGCAACGAGATTCTCTACAAAGCCGCGAATCTCTCGCAGGAAGAACTTGAACAAGCCATGCTCAAGGGGACTACTGACAGCGCCACCCGGGCCCAGGTGATGGGCGGGTCGTTGCGTCGCGCTATTCCGATTCTGGTGGCGGCACAGCAATTGCGCGTGAGCGACGCCGGTCCGGCGAATTCAATGGTCGAAGTGCAGATATTGAATCTGGCGGAGAAATATGACGTGCAGATCAACGCATCGGGCGCCGGCAAGAAGACTTCAGCCCAGGCAGTCGAAGCGATCAAGAAAGACTGCGGCGGCGATTACGATTCAATGATCGTAGACGCTTTAGTGAAAGCTTTCGGACAGAAGGTCCAGGCAGCCGCGCAGTAGATTTCAAGGGTGTGGCGTTTGCGTTGGCGCGGACTCCTTCTCGCCGCGCAGTCCGTTCCACATTGCAACGACGCGTGACTTCAACTCCGCGGTAAGGGCTTCGTACGCAGATTCTGATACCTCGGCTTCGGGTGGAGGATAGATTGGATCTCCGAACTGGATCTGGAGCGGCGTGAACTTCTGAAACGGCTTGCCTCTGGGCCAGGCATCGTGAAAGCCCTCAATCGCCACCGGAACAATCGGCAGCTGCAGATGCGCGGAGAGTATGGCGGCGCCCTTCTTGAAGATCCTGGGCGTGCCATCGATGCTGCGCTCACCTTCAGGATAAAGAATCAGGATGCGGCCGTGGCGCAGCCCGAAGGCGCCGGCGCGCATGGCGGAAACCAGGTTGGCATCCGGATCAACGACAATTACCCGCAGCCAGCGCGCCAGCCGGCGCATAAAGCCCGAACCGAAAATTTCGCTGGTGCCCACTGCGAACAGGTTTCGGAACACTGGCCACGGCAGAACGGCCGCGAGCACAACCGGGTCGAGAAAGCTCTGGTGATTGGAAGAAATGATGTAAGGGCCCTGCGCCGGAAGTTTCTCCAGTCCGCTTACTCGCAGATGAAAGCGGTCATAGGCAAAAATCTGAAGTGGTTTGAAACCGGCGTACAGGAGGTGCTTCGCCAGTCGCCCGGGCTGCGCCAGAGCCAGAACTTCCGGATCTGTCGGATTCTCCTGCAGGACCGACTTCCACCCTGCCGGCTGCTGACTCGTACTGGTGCGCGTCTTCCCGGCGGCTGCACTCTCACGAATGGCGTCAACCAGTTGGCGAACGGTATAGATCTCCGCCATGGCTGACTCTTCGACATCCCCGCCAAGCTCTTTTTCGACGGCCACCAGCAGTTCAATCCGTTGCATGGAGTCGAGGCCGAGATCAAGCTCGAGATTATCGTTGGGACGGATCACCTCGGGCGTGGACTTGCTGGATTCGCGAATCACCTTCAGCGCCTGTTGTACCTCGGGTTGGTCCAGCCATTGCTGATCTTCAGCGCTTAGCGTCGGCGCGGCGGAGACTTCGGAATCCGGTCGTCCTTTCTTCTGGCTGGCGCACACCCGCTTTTCCAGTTCGAAGCGTTTGAGCTTGCGCGTGGTAGTGCGGGGCAGGGGGTCCTGCCAGATTTCGTAGCCGCCAATGCGTTTGGTAGATGGAATCTTGGCCGAGATGCTCTCAATGTCGAAGCGAATCACTTCCTTCGCGTTCACGATCTTTCGTTCTTTCAATACGTCGAAGTCCGGCACGACCACGCCGTAGAGCCGGTCGGAAGCAGGATTGCCGGGTTCGCTCTCGAGAGCCATGACCCCGATTTCTTTGATATAGGGAGACTTCAGATAGTAGGCCTCAACCTCCTCGGGATAGACGTTCTTGCCGTTGCTCAACACAATCACATCTTTCTCGCGCCCGGTAATAAACAGATTGCCGCCCGAGTCGAAGTAGCCGAGATCGCCGGTGAGGAGCCAGCCGTCCTTCAGGACGGCGGCCGTAGCATCCGGCCGGTTCCAGTAGCCCTTCATCACGATGGCGCCCTTGATGGCAATTTCGCCGACTGCGGGTCCGCCGTCTTCCCCTGGTTTTGCATCAACAATCTTTCCTTCCACACCGGGCAGGGGCGGCCCGACGGAACCGATCACGTTGTGATGGGGCAGCGCGACGAAGGCGCCGCCGGTTGTCTCGGTCAGGCCGTAGGCCTGCAGGACATCAATGCCGAGGGCGTAGAAGTCGTAGCCGATCTGCGGATCGAAGCGTGAGCCTCCGGTGATCAGATAGCGCATGCGATCACCGAATGTGCTGTGCAGCTTTCCGAAGAAGATGCGGCCGGCGTTGAAGCCCACGCTGCGCAGGCCGCGATTGAGCGACATCAGGGTCTTCAATGCCAAGGCTGCCAACTGGCCACGCTTGGCGACTTCCTTGAAGATGCGCTCGTGAATCAGATAAAAAAATTGCGGCACTACGGCAAAAATCGTGATCTGCCGTTCGTTGAGCGCGCGCAGCAGCTCAGTGGTGTTCAGCGTCTCCAGATAGACGACCCGGGCGCCTTTCACCAGCGGCAGTAGCAGATTCGCCATCTGGGAGAGCACGTGGAAGAGCGGCAAAACGCCGAGCACGGCATCTTCCGGGCCGACGCGAGCCCAGCGGAACACCGATTCAACCTCGCCCAGCAGATTGGCGTGGGTCAGCGTCACGCCCTTGGGATCGGACGTGGTGCCAGAGGTGTAGAGCAGGGAGGCGACACCATCCGCGGCGACGGCCGCAGGCTTGAAGCCGCTCGGGCCCGAGGCGAAGATGCTGTCAAGGTCGCCTACGGGAGTCGGCGTGGCCGGCTCGGAATTGCTATGTTTCTGCTCGGCGGGATTGATAAGTGCGGTCTTGATGGGCAAAGAGCCAATCGCCTCTCGCGCGGTTGCGAGATGTTTGACGTCGCAAAATAACAATGAGCTGCCGCTATCTTTCAGAAGAGTAGTGATCTGGTCGGCGTGCAGTGCCGTGTCGAGCGGGACGGCGGTGCAGCCGGATGCCACCACGCCCAGGAAGACAGCCACCCAGCGGGGATGATTGTCGGCCAGAATGACGACCCTAGCGCCCGATTGAAACCCATTCTTGCCCAGCCAGGATCCGACCGACTCGGCCATGTGCCGGAGCTCCGCATAGGTGCAACTCTCGACCTTATCTCGGCGCTGGATCTCCAGGGCGACGTTCTTAGGCCAGCGCTCAACGCACTCGACGAAGCGATCGTAAAATGTGGGCATTGGTTCGCGAAAATATTACATGAGAACGGCAGTTCTCGCGGAGCAGATGAGGAACGCAAAGGAAGTCGTCGCCCCGGCCAACGAATATCCCAGGGCTATCGTGAACGGCTCAACTTTCGGAGCAATGCCAATTCCTTGGCAGCCTGCTTCCGCTCGCGCTTCCACTCCTGAGGAGGCAGCACGCGGGTACGGTTGCATCCTCCAAACTCCACTTTGGAATCGCCGGATATAGTTGCGTATATGAGGTACTCACGTCCTACTTCCATTTTGCCGTATGAGCAATCGAATGCGCTTCCGGTATCGGACACAGCGTAGTCAGTCGAAATCCCTTTAAATGACTCTTTGACAGCCATCCGAACATGATAGTTATCGTAGGGGACTGTGCGACCGCCAAGCTGAAGTTCACGCTTCTGAACTGTGACTTCGATCGGTGTGCCTATAAATACAGCACCAGCCCATTTGAAACTGTTCTTGATGCTCTCTGCTTCTGACTTCGATGTGTCCACGCAGGAACAGGCTCGTGCAGGAAGGGAGGTTAGAGCACAAACGGCGATCATGGCCAGTAACCATAAGGGAATCCTGGTCCCCCTCAACAGAGGCCGCGTCGGAGAGTGCATGGCAAATGAGTTTAAACCCAGGAACGACGGAAGGCGCCGTTTTTCTCGAACCCGGCGAGAGGTCTGCACTAAAGGTTCTTCCCAGCGACTTACCCGTTGCCGCCGCATCTAATATGCTAGGCTTCTAGTTAAGGGCCGTGCTGCCTCCAGAAGGTATTTTGATTTGATTAACACATTATTAGGTAAGGTTTTCGGGACCAAGAACGAGCGCGAACTGAAGCGCCTGATGCCTCAGGTTGAGGCCATTAATGCGCTTGAGCCGCAGATCAAGCAGCTCTCCGACGAGCAGCTGCGTGCCAAGACGGAAGAATTCCGGCAACGCATTCAGGAGCGCCTGGCTGGCCTGCCCGATGAGCCAGAGGCCGATCCCGATCGCCTGAAGCTACTTGAAGACGAGCGCACCAAGGTCATCAACGAAGCGCTGGACGAGCTTCTGGTTGAGGCCTTCGCCGTGGTTCGCGAGGCCGGGCGCCGGGTGCTCAACATGCGCCATTTCGACGTGCAGTTGATCGGCGGCATGGTGTTGCACCAGGGCAAGATTGCCGAAATGAAGACCGGTGAAGGCAAGACGCTGGTCGCGACTCTTCCCGTATATCTGAACGCGTTGAGTGGACGCGGCGTGCACGTGGTTACGGTCAACGACTACCTCGCCAAACGCGACTCTGAGTGGATGGGCAAGCTCTATCGCTTCCTCGGCCTGACCGTGGGCGTCATCGTGCACGATCTGGACGATGAAGAGCGCCGCGATGCTTATGCTTCCGACGTTACCTACGGCACCAACAACGAGTTCGGCTTCGACTACCTGCGCGACAACATGAAGTTTGATCTCCATGATTGTGTGCAGCGCAAGCACAATTTCGCCATCGTCGATGAAGTCGATTCCATCCTGATCGACGAAGCCCGGACGCCGCTGATTATCTCCGGCGCCAGCGAAGAGTCCACCGACAAGTACGCCCGGGTCAATCGCATCATCCCCAAGCTGGAAAAGGGCGAAGAGATCGACACCGCCCCCGGCGAGCCCAAAGAGCTCACCGGCGACTATGTCGTGGATGAGAAGCACAGGAGCATCACGGTCACCGACGCGGGCTGGGAAAAAGTTGAGCAGCTTCTGGGCATCGGAAATATTGCCGATCCCGAAAATTGGGATCTTAAACATCACGTTGACACTGCGGTCAAAGCTCACGCTCTGTACAAGCGCGACGTCGAATACGTGGTGAAGGACGGCGAAGTGATTATCGTAGACGAGTTTACCGGCCGCCTGATGCCCGGTCGCCGCTGGTCCGATGGTCTGCACCAGGCGGTCGAGGCCAAAGAAAACGTCAAGATCGAGCGTGAGAATCAGACCCTGGCCACCATCACCTTCCAGAACTACTTCCGCATGTACAAGAAACTGGCCGGCATGACCGGCACAGCGGAAACAGAAGCTGCGGAATTCGACAAGATTTATCGCCTCGAAGTGATGGTGATTCCGACCAACAAGGCAATGCTCCGTCTGGAGAACCCGGACGTCGTCTATCGGACGGAAAAAGAGAAGTACTTTGCCGCTTCGGATGAGATCCAGAATCTCTATGCCACGGGCCGTCCGGTGCTGGTCGGCACCACTTCCATCGAAAAGTCGGAGCGGTTGTCCGAACTGTTGAAGAAGAAGGGTATCAAGCACGTTGTGCTCAATGCCAAATATCACGAGCGCGAAGCCGAGATCGTGGCCCAGGCCGGACGCAAAGGCATGGTGACCATCGCCACTAACATGGCTGGTCGAGGCACCGACATTCTGCTCGGCGGCAATCCTGAATTCATGGCCAAGCAGGAGTGCGTGAAGAAGGGAATCGCGCAACCCCTGCGCGCCGCCCAGGGCAAGATTCAGATTGATGTGGACGAGACCAAGAGCACGGTTTGGTATTACGCGGGAAACGAATACGTCGTTCCCACCGACCAGTGGACCGAGATCTTCAATCGCTACAAGGTTCAAACCGACAAGGAACACGACGAAGTCACGGCGGTCGGGGGCCTGCACATCTTCGGAACCGAACGCCACGAGGCGCGGCGAATTGATAACCAGCTTCGCGGCCGTGCTGGTCGCCAGGGAGATCCGGGATCCTCGCGTTTTTACCTTTCACTCGAAGATGACCTGATGCGCATTTTCGCCAAAGAGTGGGTTTCGAATTTGCTGCAGCGGTTGGGCATGGAAGAGGGAATTCCGATCGAATCGCGGCTGATCACACGCCGCATCGCCACCGCGCAGCAGGCGGTTGAAGCCCAGAACTTTGAGGCCCGCAAACATCTGCTCGAGTACGACGACGTCATGAACAAGCAGCGCGAGGCCGTGTACGGCCTGCGCCGGCAGTTGCTCGAGGGTGTGGAGCAGAAGGAACTCATCCTCGAAGACTACGTCTCCGGCATTCTCAGCGATGTGATGGACCAGTTTTGCGGCGTCAAAGTCCATCCCGATAATTGGGACATCAAGGGACTGAAAGATGCGATCTTCACCCGCTTCGGCGTGGACATTCTGGCGGAAGGAATCAAGCCTGAGTCGCTGAGCCGTCAGCAACTGGGCGACGCCATCTTCGACAAGCTAAAAGAGCGGTACGACGCAAAAGAAAAGCTGATCGGCCCCGATGCCATGCGCTATCACGAGCGCATGATCATGTTGAGCGTCCTCGATTCGCAGTGGAAGGACCACCTGCGGGACATGGACCACCTGAAAGAAGGTATCGGGCTGCGGGGCTACGGGCAGCACGATCCGCTGGTCGAGTACAAGCGCGAGTCCTTCGACATGTTCGAAGCCATGATGCAGCGCTTTCAGGAAGAGACGGCCCGCTATCTCTACCTGATGCAGATCCTGGAGCGCCCCTCTGCAACGCCTGAAGCTCAGCCGCACGGAGCAGATGGAAATGGCAACCGTCCTCCGCGAAACGTTTCCACCTCAGTGGATGAACTTGAAGAATCATTCCAGCGCAAGAAGCGGAGAGAGTTGGAGCAGGCCCGCATGGCTGGGTCCGGCGAAGCGCAAACTGTGCAGCAGGTAGTGCGCGGGACCGCAAAGGTCGGCCGCAACGATCCCTGCCCCTGCGGCTCCGGCAAGAAATACAAGAAGTGCTGCGGCGCGCAAGTGTCATCCTGAGCGGAGAGGCTACATCGCGAAGCGAAGTAGCTGCGCAGTCGAAGGACCCCTACCAGCTTAACGAAGCTTCTTGTAGCGCCGGCATCTTGCCGGCCGTCGCGAGGGCATCCTGCCCTCGCAGTGGGGGCGGGACGCCCCCACGACAGCCGCCGGGACGGCGGCGCCACAGTGACACTGCGGGAAAGCTTATAGGGGTCCTTCGACTCCGCCTTGCCATTCGCAAGCGAACGGCAAGACTCCGCTCAGGATGACAGGGTGGTTAGATCAGTGAAGATCCGCGTAAATCCGTGGTCGTTATTGAAGTCTACGGAGCCGGCTTCGCCAGCACGAACGATTTCACCACAATATTATTGGGCTGCACGCCGACCGGAATCATCGTTAGTAAGGAATACTCGCTAGGTTCGAGCTTGGTGAGAGCGCGTTTCTGAATTACCGTTACGTCGCCGGATTGCGAATCCAGCACCAGCAGATAATTTTCACTCCGGGAGAGCGCCAGCCCATCCGGATGACTGCCGACCGGCAGTGTCGCGATGAGTTTACCGATGTCAATGTCGTAAACCGCGATTGTATTGGAGCCGAAGTTGCTTACGTACAGGCGGGAACTGTCGCTGGTCACAAGACCTCGCGTCGGATGGGTGCCGATCAGGTAGCTGCCGCCGACTTCGTTGGTCGAGGTTTCGATAATCGAAATATTGTCGGAATCGAAGTTGGTGACCACCAGTTCGCCGCCGTCTGGTTTCAGCGCCAGGTCCACCGGCGTCTTGCCTACGTCCAGCAAGGCCAGCAACTTGTCGGTTTTTAGGTCGATAGACGCCACTTGCGCGGAGCCGGTGCAGGCCACGAAGGCCTTGCTGCTGTCGGGAAGGATGGCAATGTCTTCCGGCTCCTGGCAAATGGGTATGGTGCTTCGCACTTTGAGTTGCGCGGCGTCAATCAACGAGACTGAATGATCTCCCCGGTTGCTGACCACCACGGTCGAATCGTCGGGCGAAACCTGCGCCAGTCCTGGCGAAGCGCCGACCCGGATGTTTCCCAGGACCACACGTTTATCTAAATCCAGTACAGAGACGTTCGCCGATTTTGAATTGGCGACATATGCCCGCTTGCCGTCCGCCGATACATCAATGAAGTACGGCCCGCCATGCACGCCGATCGTCGCCACCAGCTCGTTATGCTCGGCGTCAATTATGCTGACGCTGTTCGACTGGGCATTGACGACATAAATCTCGTTTCTCTTGGGATTCGCCGCGATGCCGGTCGGCTCGTTTCCAACACGAATGGTGCGGGCAGGCTGAAAGGTGCGCAGGTCAATCACCGAAACGGTGTTGCTCTTGCCGTTGGTGACGTAGGCGTACTCGCGATAGGCGGGGCCGTAGCTGGGGAGCTGGCGCTCCCGTAGATACCACCAACCCAGACCACCGACAATCGGAAGCGCAACCGCGAGGAGAAGAAATTTTCTCAAGCTAATGGGCTGAAAGCGGATCGAACGTCCGACTGTGCCGGCAATGCATCAGACGATCGTGGATGATTTCCGATGGCCGGCACCATCCTCCCGACCACCGGCGCGATCTGCCGGATTTGTTTCATCAACTCGACAAACTGCTCCGGGTAGAGGGACTGAATGCCATCGGACATCGCCCGGTCGGGATCGTGATGGACTTCAACGATCAGTCCGTCCGCGCCCACGGCGACTGCGGCGCGCGACAGGGGCGTGACCTTGTTGCGCTTGCCGGTGCCGTGACTGGGATCGACGACGATAGGAAGGTGACTGAGCCTTTGGACCGCAGGCACGATGCTTAGGTCGAGCGTGTTGCGCGTGTGGTCGGCGAAAGTCCGCACCCCGCGTTCGCACAGGATCACCTTGTAGTTGCCTTCGCTCATCACGTACTCGGCCGCCATCAGGAATTCTTCGAGCGTGGCCGACATGCCGCGCTTGAGCAGCACCGGCTTGCGGGCGCGTCCTGCGCGTTTGAGCAAGGAGAAATTCTGCATGTTGCGGGCGCCGATCTGGATCACGTCGGCATACCTCTCCACCAGGTCCATCGATTCGTTGTCGATGGCCTCGGTGACAATCTTCATGCCGAATCGGTCGCGAACCTCGGCCATGATCTGCAGACCCTGTTCGCCCAGACCCTGGAAAGAATAGGGCGAGGTGCGCGGCTTGTAAGCGCCTCCGCGAAAGAATTGCGCCCCGGCGCGGAAGACCACCTCGGCCACGGCCATGGTCTGCTCACGAGTTTCGATGGCGCAGGGACCGGCAATGACGGCGAGCCCAGGTCCGCCGAAGGTGGCGTCGGTGCCGGCGAAAGTAATGACCGTGTTTTCCTGTTTGACGTCGCGGCTGACCAGTTTGTAGGGCTTGCTGACCCGGATGAGTTCCTGCACGCCCGGCATCTCGTCCAGCGTGCCGGGTTCCACTTCCCCGCGGTTCCCGGTCACTCCGATGGCGGTGCGCTGCGCACCCGGCATGGAATGGGCCCGGTAGCCCAATTCCTCGATCTTACGGCAAACGGCGCTGATCTGCTCTTCCGTGGCCTGCGCCTTCATCACGACTAACATGGATTTCCCCTCGCTACGCGTCTGCCTTTGAGTTTATCGTTGTTCCCCTTTGCACCGCAAATAGAGCAGCGGAAGCGGTGGTTCGGGGTGCACCGATCCCTCAGCACGGGCGTCATCCTGAGGGACTTCAGTCCCGAAGGATCTAGCGCGCACCCATTTAGAAACTAACCACGTGCACATCCGCTTCACGCTAGATCCTTCGCAAGCTCAGGATGACGGAGGAGGGAATAGAAACTGGAAACCAGAAACTGGAAACTATATCGCCGAAAGTGGCAAACTGACTAAGTGCCCCGGTCCCTTGCCAGCGAACAAGATATCCTCAAGCTACCCTCGCCAAAGCGCCCGCCCCGTTTGACTGCGCGTCGCATCGGCATCCACACCTCGAGTGCAGGGGGCGTGCAACTCGCTGCCGAAAGAGCTTACCGGTTAGGTTGCAATACGTTTCAGATATTTTCCTCCAGTCCACGGCAGTGGGCTCCGCATGAATTGGATCGTCCACGGTGCGAGCAGATGAAGCGGCTGCGCGATCAGTATGATCTGAAGCCTTTAGTCATCCACACCAACTACCTGGTGAACCTTGCTGGAACGAATGAGTTGTTCCTGAAAAAATCGGTGGAGGCATTCCGGGGCGAAATCGAACGGGCTCTGGCTTTGTGCGCCGAGTTTCTGGTATTGCATCCAGGATCGTTTCGCGGATCTGACCGTGAACAGGGTCTCATGCGCACGGCTGCCGCCATCGCTGCCGCCGCGCAGGGACTCGAACTAGACAAGTCCGATCTTACCATCCTGATCGAAAACACGGCGGGAGCGGAATACTCACTCGGCGGCAGCTTCGAGCAGGTGGCGGAAGTCCTGGAATACCTGCGCCACTTGGTTCCGGTTGGCGCGTGCATCGATACCTGCCACACCCACGTCGCCGGGTACGACATTGTGAGCCCTCAGGGGATGCAAGACACACTCAGACACCTGGATGAAACCGTGGGCCTCAGGAATGTTCCCGTGTGGCATTGTAACGACGCGAAAGCCGCGCGGGGATCGAAGCTGGATCGTCATCAGCACATAGGGCAGGGCAGTATCGGGTTCGAACCATTCCGTCGCTTGTTGAATGACCCAAGGTTGGCACATGCCGCCTTCATTGCCGAGACTCCCATTGACGAGCCGGGAGATGATGGCAGGAATGTGGCGGCTTTGAAGAGGCTGGTCAAGAAATAATCTCAGCTTGGAGGTCTCGAATGAGTTGGGCCAGCAAGTTTTCCAAGCCGTACCGGGTGGAGCAGGGCAAGAAATTTCACTTGAAGAGCTATGATCCCGCCGACACCGCCAAGCTGCACTCCGAGGAGCGTGCCGAAGAACTGCTCGTCAAAGGCATCGCGCGCATGGCTGAGTTGCAGGACAAGCTCTACGCCCAGGACCGTTGGGGCCTGCTTCTGATCTTTCAGGCCATGGATGCAGCCGGAAAGGACGGAGTCATCAAGCATGTAATGTCCGGCGTGAATCCGCAGGGCTGCCAGGTTTATTCCTTCAAGACTCCCTCCGCCGAAGAACTGGACCACGACTATCTGTGGCGCACCATGAAGTGCCTGCCAGAACGTGGCCGCATTGGCATTTTCAATCGCTCTTATTATGAAGAGGTGCTGATCGTCCGGGTTCACCCGGAGATTCTGGCCAACGAGAGAATACCCGCGCCTCTGGTCACCAAGAGCATCTGGCAGGAACGATTTCAGGATATTTGCTCCATCGAGCGCTATCTTTCCCGCAACGGTCTTGTCATCCGCAAGTTTTTTCTCAATGTGTCGAAGAAGGAGCAGAAGAAGAGATTCCTGGACCGCTTGCAGCAACCGGAGAAGAACTGGAAGTTTTCTACCGCTGATCTGCAGGAGCGCGAGCGCTGGAATGACTACATGAATGCCTACGAAGAGATGATCGCGAACACGGCCACGCCGCATGCGCCCTGGTTCGTCATTCCCGCGGACAACAAATGGTTCACTCACCTGGCCGTGGCCGCAGCCATTGTGGACGCGCTCGACGGCTTGAACCTGTCCTATCCCAAAGTGGATGCGCAGAAGGGCAAGGAACTGCAAGCGGCTCGAAAGCTGCTGTCGGACAACAAGCACGGCCGATCGGAATAGGGTGCAGGGGTGCTTTCGATGCTAGAATCGACCAGATTCTGTAAGGCTGGGAACCACTAAGCGGTCGGTTGGTTGCATCCAAGTCACAGTGGCATTGAGAACAGTGAACATCCGACACCGATCAGCGAACGGGTTTAGCTGTCTCTCGATCGTGTGTCTGGCCGTGGTTCTGCTGTCCACAACCGTCCAGACCGCTCATTTCTGCGGCCTTCGCGTGCCTGATGCGCAAACTGTGGTGGAGTTGGATCGAGCTTCGTCCAGCAGCCCGGTATGCGTTACCTGCCTGATGGCTTCGTCAATCAGCGCTCTCATTTTGCTGGTTGCCTTCCTTACCATGCCGGGCAGCGCCCTTTTTGTCGGCCGCCTGCAAATGCGTCCCAAACCCGTCCTCTGTTCTTTCCAGCTGTCTATTCGCCCGCCTCCGCTCGCTGTGGCCTAGTTTCGCTGGGGATGATCGCTATCAGGATTTGGAACCGCGCGATCGCGGGTTAATTTCGATCGGTCAATTCCGGTCCGGCTGGCGCGAGATTTGAGGAAACTCGGATTCTCTTGCAGGGAGGGCATTACCCAATGAAAGCAATCATTTGGGCCAGCATCACAATTCTTTCTGCTGTTCCACTCTGGGCCCAGCAGACTGGTAGTAGCCGGTCGCAGGACGCCGCGCCAGACGTAGCGGCCATGCAGCAACAAATCAGAGATCTGCAGGATCGTCTCATCTCGCTTGAGGGCGAGGTGCGCATGCTGAAGAACGCTCAACCTGCGCCCCCCGTTTCTGCCAGGCCGGCGGTCACGCCATCAGCAACGCCGGCCCCGGAAGTTCCAGTTGCTGCTGTTACTACGCCGTCAGAACAGACGACACTCGGCGGGGCGGGCGGCTCGGCGGCCAAGGCGCTGAATCCGGATATTAGCGTCATCGGCGATTTTATCGGCGCCGCCGGTAACGGAAACGTTCCGCTCCTGGCTCCCCAGTCGCCGTTTCCGGGCATGCAGATGCACGAGTCGGAAGTCGGCCTGCAAGCCATTATCGATCCCTATGCTCGCGGAGACTTCTTCATCTCCTTCGGGGAAGAGGGGGTGAACCTGGAAGAGGGCTACATTACCTTCACGGCGCTGCCGAAAAGTCTTGTCGTCAAGGTGGGGAAAATGCGGTCTGCCTTCGGCAAAGTCAACACCATGCATAACCACGTGCTGCCGTGGATTGACCGCCCGCTTGCGACCACGAACCTGGTTGGCGGCGAAGACGGCATTGACGACGCCGGGGTCTCCCTTCAACGCATCATCCCCGCGCCCAAGGGCATTTTCCTGGAAGCCACAGGCCAGGTGTTTCGCGGTGATTCGGGCGACGGCCTGCAAAGCGTGTTCAAGTCCTGGCAGAGAAGTGACGTGAGCACGGTGGCCCACCTGCGGAGTTACAAGGACATTACCGAGTCCACGAACGTGGATATCGGGCTCTCCTACGCTCGCGGATACAATGATTTTGGGCCACAGTTTGTCACCAACCTGTATGGTGTGGACGCGACTGTGCGCTGGAAGCCGTTGCGCCGCTCTATTTACCACTCATTCATCGGTCGCAGCGAGTTGTTCTGGAGCCAGCGCCAGGAGCTTCCCGTGGAGCAGCGAGCATTCGGTTTCTATACCTCGGCGGATTATCAACTGGGGCGGCGCTGGTTTCTCGGGGGCCGCTTCGACCGCTCCGGACGCAGCCAACTCGCCAATCTCACTGACCAGGGCGGTTCGGCGGTGCTGACCTACTGGCCGAGCGAGTTCAGCCAGATTCGCGGTCAATACCGGTACACCAATTACGCGGAAGGTAGAAGCGCGAATGAACTGCTGCTGCAATTGATTTTCTCGCTGGGTGCGCACGGAGCGCATCCGTTCTAAGGAGCCGCTATAGGGCGTCTTTGTGGGAGGATTGAATGAAGAAGATGCAATCTCGACGAATGTTTTTGGTGGGCGCCGTTTGTTTGCTGGCCACCGCTCTGGCCATTCCTGCTCAGGCCAAGAAGCTCAACGTGGTAACGGCCACCACCGACATGGCCGCCCTGGCACAGGAGGTGGGCGGCGACCACATTACAGTGGAATCGATCGCCAAAGGCTATCAGGATCCCCATTTTGTCGAAGCCAAGCCCAGCTTCCTGCTGAAACTTCGGCAGGCAGATTTGCTGATCGTCGTCGGATTGCAGCTGGAGATCGGCTGGTTGCCGCCGCTGATCACGCAGAGTGGCAACGCCAGAGTGCAGGTGGGCGCGAACGGCTATCTGGACGCGTCCCAGTTCGCCGAAATTCTCGATATCCCAACCGGTACCGTCACTCGCGCCATGGGCGACGTCCATCCCCTGGGCAACCCGCACTACTGGCTTGATCCCGACAATGGCCGCCGCATCGCCAAAGGCATCGCCGGCAAGCTCGGCGAACTCGATCCCCCGGATGCCGACTACTTCCAGGAACGCTTTCAGGATTTCGAGAAGCGCCTGACTGCCGCCGAGCAGAAGTGGGACGCGGAAATGAAGCCCTTTCGCGGACGCAAGCTCGTGACCTACCACAATTCGTTTCCCAATTTCGCCAAGCACTTCGGGCTGAACGTGATTGGTTATGTCGAGCCTCGTCCGGGAATTCCGCCGACACCGAGCCACACCATCGAGCTGATTGGACTGATGAAGCGGGAGAACTGCAAGGTCATCCTGGTCGAGCCCTACTTCGATCTGAAAACTCCAAATTCCATCGCCCGCGAGACCGGCGGCAAGGTCGTGCAATACTTGCCATCGGTCGGCGGAGAGAAAGATGTCACCGATTACTTCAAGTTGTTCGACTACGATATTGGTCTTTTGACGCAAGCTTTTCAGTAAGAGTCGTCAGTCGTCAGTCTTCGGTCGTCAGCCAGAACCCAACACCGACGCCGTTCCTGCTGACGACCGACGACTGAAGACTGATGACTGACCCCCAAGGAGCGACATGGAAATTCTGTCTTTTTTACTGTGGCCATTTATCGCCAGCCTCATTTTGACCGGCATTCATGCTTATCTGGGCGTTCATGTGGTGGAGCGAGGTGTAATTTTCGTCGACTTGGCCCTGGCTCAAATCGCTGCCCTTGGCGCCACCATTGCCATTCTCATCGGAATGGATCCGCATGGACGCGGGGCCTACTGGCTGAGCCTGGCCTTCACTTTTGTGGGAGCGGGCATTTTTGCCTTCGCGCGCACTCGCCGCGGCCACATTCCGCAGGAAGCTTTCATTGGCATCGCGTATGCCGTGGCCTCCGCCACCGCAATTCTGGCCATGAGCAAAGCCACGGGTGAGACCGAGCACCTGAAAGATATGCTGGTCGGCAACATTCTGGCCGTGGACAAGCATGAGGTCATCAAGACGGCCGTGCTCTACGGCGCGGTGGGCTTGTTTCATTACATCTTCCGTCACAAGTTTCTTCTGCTTTCCACCGACCCCGCCGGAGCCGAGGCCCAGGGCATGAACATCCGTTTCTGGGACTTTCTGTTTTATGCCTCGTTCGGCTTTGTGGTGACTTCTTCGGTGGCCATCGCCGGAGTGCTGCTGGTGTTCTGCTACCTGATCGTGCCCTCGGTGGGTGCAATGCTCTTCGCCGATCGCGTGGGTCCGCGCCTAGCCATCGGCTGGACCATGGGGACGCTGGTTTCCGCCTTGGGCATCTACTTCTCAGTACTGGGTGACCTTCCCACCGGCGCCGCTATTGTGTGTACCTTTGGCGCCGTTCTAGTGGTCATGTTCTTCGTGCATCTAGTGTTTTTTCATGGAGATAAGGCTAGAACGCTCGAAGGAGCGAGTTCGTTGCACAGTCCCAAGGAAGTCGCAACCCAGCGCTCACACTAGACCACCAGCCGCACCCTGTCATCCTGAGCGCAGCAGAGACGTTTCGCTCGCGAAACGTCGCGCGAAGTCGAAGGACCCCTATAAGCTGATCAGTACGTGGAAGGGTAGGGGTCCCTCGACTTGCTCTCGCCGCGCCAGCGCGGTTCGAGGCGTCGCTCGGGATGACAAAAGCGAGTTGAAAACCTGGTTACCACGTATTACTTTTGTGCCATATGCATAGCACCAGTGGTTCATTGACCTACTGGTGCCTGATTGTTAATTTCTACTCGTATGGTGCGGCTTGTCGCACTCCCCCAACGGCGAGAGAGCATCTAATCATTGGGGTGAGCCATGAAGCTGGTCTATGTTTGCTATGCGGCTCTGGGCTATGCGGTGGCCCGCTGGATCTTTCAGCGGCAGCCTGTTCCGGTCATGGATCCGGTTACGCGCTTCCGTTCCTCTGGCCTGCTCTAAGAGCGTGTAACCTCGGGCGTGCGGCGCCCCGTTGCGTGCCCTTCGAGTCCCGCACGCCCGCTATTGCCTGCCCGACTTTGTCGCGGAACCCGCGGCCGCCCCGAGGTTCTACGACTAACGTTCGTACCCGCCCCGTACTTCTGCTTCGCCTGCTGAGTACAATTTCTTCAGGATCAATTTCCCGATAGTTATCAACTGAATGCGCGCCGCAGAGAGAATGAGCATGGCTGTGCGCCTTGCGGCACAATGACAAGGGAACTGCCCGGTGATGATTTCATGACTCGCAAATTGTTCCTGCCGCTTGCCCTCACCCTGCTGGGAGTCCTACTTCCGGTGCGGGGAGTGGCGCAATCCGATAGCCCGGAGCCGTCTCTGGGCGATTTGGCGCGCCAGTATCGAAAAACGAAAGCGGCCGTGGAACATGCCATCATCGACCATGCCGTCATCGACAATGACAATCTTCATCAGGTCATGGATGAAGTGCAGACCCGCAAGCTCGAAGGCAAACTGCTGTTCAGTATCGATGGCTCCGGAAAGAAGTTCCAGGTCTCTTCTCCGGACGTGACCTGCGATCTCTCCTTCAGCGGCTCGGCCACGTCGCTGCTGTCGGATCCCTATGCACCGCAGGATCTGCCTGAGGTCGAGCTGGCGAAGCTCGATGGCCCGGCCACCATCAGCGGAGACACGCTCCAAGTTTCGGTGCACAACGGCACCACCTGGAACATAAGAGAAATTACGGTGGGAGTGACCATCGTGCGCAGCTCGGAGGCGACCGCGGCCCGGCGAGGTTCAGCCCGCCTCATAACGGCGGCGGAAACGACCAAGTTGCTCTCGGAGAAACAACCCGATTCAACCGTTCTCTACCACCTCAAAGGATCGGCTGCGCCCGCCACTACAACCGTTTTCCACGAGACCCTGGGTACAACCCTGGGCCAGGATCAGGAGTGGCATTGGGCGATCGTGCAGGCGAAGGGGGTTCCTTCGCAGCCGGCGCAGACGAAGGCGCAATAATTATTTCGTGGCCGGTGCTAGCTTACCCGCGCCACGTCTTCAGTTTTGCCACTTTTCAAACTCCGATAGGCTGCATCCAGAATTTCCTGGTTTTGCCAGCCGTCCTCACCCGGCACCGGAAACCTCGCTTTGCCTTCGACTGCCGCCGCGAAGGCGTCCACCTGTTTAGCGTAGGCCAGGCGATTCGAGACCTCGTCGGTGTCAACCACGGAGCCGGCGCGCCGCAACTCCAGCTTGATTGGCCGTTCCACGTTCAAGGCATCGTCGGCCCGCAGGGACCCGGTCTCCCCGACGAGTTCGAGAGGCGTGCGGTATTCGGCGCGGAACGAAACCGCGACCGTGGCGAGAGTGCCGCGGGAAAACTCCAGCGCGAGCACAGCAGCCGACTCGACGGAGCCGGGGCCGTACTGACCCTGAGCGCTCACTCGCGCGACTTCATCTTGCAGAATGTAACGCAAGGCATCCACGCAGTGAACGCCAACGTCGGCGATGGGTCCACCGCCGGCCACCGCGGAATCATGCAGCCAGGCCCGGGCGTGTCCCGTCCCGCCGGGGAAGGAGAATTCGGAGCGCGCAAAAACAATCTTGCCAATCGCTCCTGCAGCCACGCGTTCCCGTAAATACGCGGTGCTTTCCTCGAAGCGGAAAACCTGGGCGACGCCCAGTAGTAACCCGGCGTTGCGGGCTGCCTCGACCATCTCGCGACACTCGCTGGCCTGCACACCCATCGGTTTTTCACACAAAACCGGCTTGCCACAGCGAAGAGCCAGAAGCACATCGGCGAGATGGCAGGCATTGGGAGTGGTAACCAGCACGGCGTCGACTTCCGGCGAGCGGCACATATCCTCGGCCGAATCGAAGGCCAGCGGGATCTTGTGCTGCCGGGCCGACTCTTGTGCCTTGTCCAGGGTGCGTCGCGACAAGGCGGTGACGCGGCAGTTCTGCGCCAGCGCAAACCCCGGCATCAGGCGCTTCACAGCGTGCAATCCAAACCCGAGAATCCCAAAGCGAATCAAGAAGGAACCATGAAGAACCATGTGGTCGCGGGCGACTCGCCCGCGGCTTTTGAATTTGATTTGGTGTGCTTCTATTCCTGCCAGAGACCTATGCCACCAGCGCTTCCGTGGCACTTACCATCGCGGGCGGGTCGCCCGCGACCACACAACCCATACCCACCACACACCCCAACCACTCACTTCGCGAACACTATGGTTTGCGGAGCCAGGTTCGTGGTGGCTGTAATCGTATTGCTGGGAAGTCCACCGGTTTCTTGGTTAATCACGAACTTGGTGATGTTCTTCGAGGACTGATTACACACGTAGAGGAAAGCGCCCGCGGGATCGACCGTCGCCGACACCGGCCTGGTCCCGGCCGCGAAAGGCGATGTCAGCGCGGTAGTCGCTCCCGTGGTGGCATCAATGGTGTACGCCGAGACGTTGTTCGAGCCGATGTTGGTCACGTACAAATACTTTCCCATAGGGTCAACTGTGACCGCGATCGGACCTGTTCCGGCAACGAATGGAGAATCCAGAGCTTCGGTCAGGACGCCGCTGGTGGGGTTGATGCTCAGTCCCGACACCGTGTTATCAACGAAATTCGTTACATACAGAAAATGTTCCGAAGGAGTGATCACCAGTGAACTCGGCCCGTTGCCCACCGCAAACGGCGATCCTGGAACCGGCTGGAGACTACCCGTCCCCGACGTGACGAAATAGCCGAACACCACGGGTAAATTCGAACTGGCCACATACAGGAATTTTCCCGACGGAGACAAGGCCAGCGCTACAGGCCGCGATCCCGTGGGGAAGGGTGATCCTGCAGCCTCGGTCAAAGCGCCATTGCTCGAACTGACGGTATAAACAGAAATCGTATTCGAGGTTTGATTGGCGACAAACAGCAGATCGCCTCCCGAACTCAAAGCCAGCGATGTGGGATTTAGCCCTGCCACGGTTCGCGGCAGGACTTCGGTGAGAGCTCCGGTATTGCTGTTCACCGTGTACAACGAGATGTCGCCTCCGCCCTGGTTGGCGGTATAAACAAACTTGCCGGAGGGATGGACGGCAATCGAGATCGGAGAAGTCCCTCCGCTGAAGGGCGAACCCAGCACCGCCTTCAGGTCGCCCGTGCCCTTGCTTACCCGGTAGGAGGCGACCGCGTTGGCTTCCGGTACCGCCACGTAGGCGTTGCCGCCGGCGGAAGGGGTACTTCCGCTGCTGCTGCCACTTCCGCCGCAGCCCCCTAAACAGGCCAGCGCAATCATGGCTCCCAGCCAGCCCATCCGTTTGATCAGTCTCATCCAGTCCCTTCCCGACTCTTTCCCTTACGGCGGTCCTACGGATTAGGCGCAAGCGTCCTGTGCGTCTTCTTGATCGTGCCCCAGCGATAGACCAGGCCGGTCGAAAACCGGAGATTGTCCTGCGTCGTGTTAAACAAATTGGTGTGCACGTAATCCACCTGGAATGCGCGCACGGCAAAGCGGGAAGAGATGTTGTAGTCCATGCCTCCGCCCCCGATGACGACTCGGGACGAATCCTCCTGCGGGCCTCCCACTTGCACAAGCGAGCGGGCCTCGCCGAAGAGGAGGCGTCCGAAGAACAGAAAGTTTCCTCTTGGATAGAGAAACTGCGGTCCAGCCGCGACATCGCGCAGGTTTGCGCCGGTCTTGTATTGTCCGCTCAGCTCCGCCACAACCCCGAATCCCCGGATCAAGTTGTAGGCAGGTGAAAAAGTGTATCCGTTCAGGCCGGTCGTGTCAGAGAAGCCAAATGACGGGGTATCGTATCGGGTGTACGAGTAGCCTCCGAACACCTGTATCCGAGGCATCTCTTGGGCCGCGGCAGGGCCAGGCCGCACCAATCGTCAGCAGCATCAGAAAGACGGTGGTCGCGATCCCTGGAATTTTCTCCAGAAGGACATGAGGCATGAGCTGAAACCGGGGCGGAGCCACAGCCGGGAAGGCTTTCATGAGATATTTCTGGAGTCTCCTAGTTAGAAACACAGACAGAAGCACAGATAGAAACACGAACTCCCCGATGGATTGGATGCAGGCAAACCCTCCAAAAAGACTCGGAGTACCGCTTATTTTACCGCCATGGCTCCGACCATGGACTCGAAGATCTTGAACCCTTCGATGCCACCCAGTTCCGCCTCGCTGGAGCGTTCCGGATGCGGCATCATCCCCAGCACATTCCGCCCCGGACTGCAGATTCCTGCAATGTTATCCAGGGATCCATTGGGATTGGCCTCAGCCGAAATCTCGCCCGCCGGAGAGCAATAACGAAACACTATCTGTTGGTTGCGCTGCAACTCGGCGAAAGTTGCTTGGTCGCAGAAATAGTTGCCTTCCATGTGTCCGATCGGGATGGTCAGGACTTCGCCCTTACGGCAGGCGTTGGTGAAGGGGGTTTCGGCGTTCTCCACCCGTACCTGGACGGGTTTGCAGACATACTTCAACCCTACGTTCCGCATCAGCGCCCCGGGCAGCAGGCCGGACTCGCACAGGATCTGGAAGCCGTTGCAAATGCCAAGCACCAGGCCGCCCCCGTCCGCGAACTTCCGCACCGACTCCATCACGGGTGAAAATTTGGCGATCGCCCCGGTACGCAGATAGTCGCCGTAGGCGAATCCGCCGGGCACGATGATAGCGTCGCAGTTCTCGAGATCGTGCGACTCGTGCCACAGGAATGTGACCGGCTGTTTGGCTACATTCTGGATGGTCCAATACGCGTCATGGTCGCAGTTGGAGCCCGGGAAAATGATGACGCCAAATTTCATCGCAGTTTCCTTGAAAGTGAGGCTTCCCTGAAAGTCTAACACGAAGAAAACGCCGCCCGTGTTGCTGAGAAGCATTACACGGGCGGCGTTCAGAGACGGCGGAATTTTTCAGTACATCTCGTCTCCGGGAGGAGGGGGAAGGGGAGGCAAGGGCAGCACGTCTGGCGGCAGAGGTACTGTCGAAGGCGCCGCGCCGGGAGGAAGAACTTTCCGGAAGAAAACCCTGTCACCCATGGCACCGGTTTGTCCGCGAACCGTTTTCAACTGCCGCCACTGGTCGAGCGAGAGCACTTTGCGCAAATCCAGATTCATGAAAGTGAATTCACGTTCCAGCTTGCCTCGAGCCGCCAGCACCTGGTCCACCTGCGCCTCGACCTGGCCTTCGTTGGGGACATCGGCATCGAGCAACGCCTGCAGTTTCAGGTCCTGCTTCTCCATGTCCGCACCGTAGTCAATGAGCTTCACCTTGTGGTCGTAGAAGGTCTGGTCAAGCTGTGCGATCTGGCTGTCGCTGAGCTGGAGTTTCTTGGCAATGTCCGAGTTCTGCCACCATTTTCCCAGCTCGCCGCGGTACACGAAGGTCGCTCTCGTTCCAGCGGTTGCGACCGTCGTAGAAGAAGGGACGGGGCGGCCCTGCGCCAGCATTGACAGCGGGAAGAGAAGTACAGCGAGTACGCCAGAGGATTTAATTTTCATGAGTCGGCTCCTTTTTGTGAATCGGGGGACGTGCAGAAATGTCCTGAACCATTTCCTCGGCCAGCAGCGCCGCCGGATCCAGCGCTGCCGGGCCGTCGTTGTTTACCGCGCGCTCCACCGCGAGCAAGAGTTCGTGGTCGGGGTCCGGCTGAGCTTTATGAGGTGGAGCGAGAGAGCCACGATCGAGCATGAACCCGGCCAGCAGCACCAGTGCCGTCACGGCCGACCACGCCAGCAGCGGCGAGCGGCGAACCAAGCGAGTTGCGGCCGGATTCTCTGAAGAAGAAATACGTGACCAGACAACGCTTCGCTGCTCCTGCCAAAATTCCTCAGGCCGCTCGGTCGAAGCCCGCGCCCATTCGGGCAGGGCCTCGAGCGTAGATCGCAGCGCCCGCTGGTCGCTCTCGATGGTTAGATCCGTCAGTTCCTCGTTGCTCAGATGTCGAATTATTTCCATTGCTTCTCCTTCATCTCCCGCAATTTCCCGGTCGCGCGCGCCAGTTGCGTCTTCACCGAACCTACTCTCACCTGCAGCAGGTCAGCGATCTGCGCCAGCGGCATCTCCTCTTCATAGCGGAGAAAGAAAATGGCACGCTGCTGCGGGGAGAGCGAAGATAGGGCGTTCCACACGGCTTGCAGCTCTTCTCTCGCCAATAACGCGCGCTCGGCCGAGGGCCCCGGTGCGGGAAACTGCCGGGGCTCGCCTCCATCAGATGAGCTATCCTCCAGTCCAACCAACTTCTTCCAGAATGAAGTCCGGCGGCTTCTGCCGTGGTCGCGCACCAGATTGACGGCGATGCGCAGAATCCAGGTCTCAATCCGGCATTCGCCCCGGAAGCTGGCGCGCTTCTGGTAAGCCCGCAGGAAGCATTCCTGAGTAAGCGTGTCGGCGGCGTCGGCGTCCCTTACCAGGAGGTAGATGACCCGGTACACTCGCCGCTGGTGCTGGCGCATGATCTCGTCGAAGCGGTCGGCCGAGATCGCTTCTGCCTTTTCAGTCGCAGACGAACTCAAGGCTGTCGTCAGAACCGTGTCCACATGCCTTCTCTCTGGATCCCATCTCCAAGGCGTCATGCTGAGCTTGCGAAGCATCTTGCGTGAATTGCACATGTGGATCGCCCACAGTTGTGCAGCTGCGCGCTAGATCCTTCGGGACGGAGTCCCTCAGGACGACTCCGGTTGAGGGAAACTATTCAAGCTAGAGCCGCCACCGGATACTTTGTCCTGTGTATATGGACGGATGCCGCGTCACAAGGTTGACAGCTCGTCGGATTTCTTTGCGTCTTCTGCGGTCAAGAGCCTTTGACCGCAAAGGACGCAAAGAAAAGCCGCAAAGAACGCAAAGAAAAACAAAAACAATCCCTTCCGGATTGTTGGCCGGGCTATCATCGTTCCCGGTGGGGGCATCTCATAAGCGTGGGGTTCGGAGAACACTTTCGCATCACCGGTGGAGCGCTGAAGAACTGGTTTGTCGCCCAGCTCCAGGACTCGCTGGCCGTCGGCCTGTTGTGGCTGATCGGGCTTCTGATCATCGGCGTACCGTTAGCCCCGTTGTGGGCATTGCTGGGCGCGCTCTTCCAGTTTGTGCCGCAGATCGGCGCCGTGCTCGGCGTCATCGGTCCCGCTCTTACCGCCATGTTCAAGTGGGGCGACTGGGAACATCCTCTCTACGTTCTGATGCTGTATGCGGTCATCGCCATCGTGGATGGTTTTCTGCTGCAGCCATACATCATGAAGCGCACGGCCAAGGTTCCGGTCTGGGCTTCTATTCTTGCGCCCATCGTGCTGGGGATGGTGATTCCTTTCTGGGGCGTGCTGCTGGCCCCGCCTTTGCTGGCGGTACTGTATGCATACAAGGCTCGGCAAGCCCGCATGCAGAGTCCCATCCTGTAGAGCCGCATGCTATAATTTTTGTTCGCCGGCATTCATTTGAGGCAATCCGTTGATCTCCTCGACGGGCCAGTTCCGCGCCATTAAAGACTATTGAATACGAGGTATTTCCATGTCCGGCCATTCAAAATGGGCCACAATTAAGCACAAAAAGGGCGCCCTGGACGCCAAGCGGGGCAAGATTTTTACCCGCCTGATCAAGGAAATCTCCATTGCCGCCAAGAACGGCGGAGATCCCGACACCAACCCACGCCTGCGCGGCGCTATCGTCGCGGCCAAGGCCGAGAACATGCCCGCCGACAACATCAAGCGGGCCATCCAGCGCGGTACGGGCGAGCTCCCCGGCGCGACTTATGAAGAGTTCTCGCTCGAAGGCTATGGTCCGGGCGGCGTGGCGATCCTGCTCGATATCAATACCGACAATCGCAATCGGACAGTCAGCGAAATCCGTCACGCCTTCGGCAAGAATGGCGGCAACATGGCGGAAGCCGGCGCCGTGTCCTGGATGTTTCACAAGAAGGGCGACATCGTCGTCCCGAAAACAGCGGCCAAGGAAGATGATCTGATGGGCATTGTCCTCGAAGCCGGCGCTGAGGATTTGCGCGACGACGGCGACAACTGGGAAGTGCTATCGGAGCCGTCCGCTTATGAAGCCGTTCTCGAAGCGGTGAAGAAAGCCGGGATTGAGCCGGCATCCTCGAGTGTGTCGATGATTCCGCAAAACTACATCAAGCTCGAAGGCGCGGCCGCCACCCAGATGATCCGCCTGATGGAAGCTCTCGAAGAGCACGACGATGTGCAGAACGTCCACTCCAACTTCGACATTGACCAGAAGCTTTTGGAAGAAGTAGCCGGGTAGCGGCTGCGGACGTCAGGCGCCAGACCGCGGGCTTCAGATTTTTCAACATTGTAGGTTGAGCGAAGTGTGTGCGCGAATACGCAGAGGCGAGCTGAGTCGGTGGTCGCCAATTTTCCTCTTAACAAATCCTAACGGTTGTTTCGATCCCAGGTCCCGTAGGGATCTCTGATAGACGCCCGCCACTTCAGTGGCGGGTGAATTCGGCGAACGATGCGCGTGCCGTAGGGCACGCCTGAAATGGACCTCCGAGGTGCATGGAGGCGGTTCAGCCGTCCCTCTACGGGACGGGAATCTCACGGGTCGCAAACCCGGCGTTGAAACGCCGGGCTACTATCAGGCGCCCCTCCGGGGCGCTGCATCCCCCACTCCTCGTCCTGCTGATAACCTCGATTCGAACTTTTCAACACCCCTGTGGAAAATTCTGTGGGAAACCGGTCAACAACACTGATAAGTTCTTTGCTAAGAGTGTTTTCTACATTGTGCACTGCTCACGGAGCTAATTTTGAAAATGCGCCTCGATAAACTGCTGCTGGAGCGAGGCGTGACCACTTCGCGCGAGCGCGCCCAGGCTCTGATCCTCGCCGGCAAGGTGCTGGTCAACGGACAAAAAATCGAGAAGGCAGGGGCGGGTGTAGAAGGAACGGCCGACATTCGCCTCCTCGGCGAAGATCTCAAGTACGTCAGCCGCGGCGGTCTCAAACTGGAGGCAGCGCTAGAGCACTGGCAGATCGATGTTACGGGCAAAGTCTGCCTCGATGTGGGCACATCGACCGGCGGATTTACCGATTGCCTCCTGCAACACGGCGCCGCGCGCGTCATTGCGGTGGATACCGGCCACGGCCAGATCGATTTCCGTCTTCGTCAGGATACTCGGGTACGTTTGCTGGAAAAAACGAACGCCCGCTATCTGACTCCTCAACAGGTCGGCGAAGCTGTGGATCTGGTGGTGATGGATGTCTCGTTCATCTCCGCGACTCTGGTTCTGCCAGCGTTAGTCGCAGCCGCTTTCCCTCAGCCGACTAGGCGGTCAGGCCGGCAAATCGTGGTCCTGGTCAAGCCGCAGTTCGAAGCCGGCCGGGAACAAGTAGGAAAGGGGGGCATCGTGCGCGATGCGGAGGTGCAACAGGCTGCGGTGGAAAGAGTCCGTCAGGCGTTGCAGACCCTGGGATGCACGCAGACCGACGTGATCGATTCTCCGATCCTGGGCGGTGAAGGCAATCGCGAATTCCTGTTGTTAGCCCAGTTCTAGGGAAGCTCTCTGTGTCCTGTGTGTCCTCCGTGGTTAAGGTTTTTTGATCAGACTTCTGTAC
>CAVRZO010000025.1:0-89479 GCA_963725615.1 Terriglobia bacterium
GAACTCCTGGCCATCCGCGCGAACGGCCCACGGCGCACTCACAGACTGCCCGGTGTGGCTAGTCACGGCGGTTCCGCCTGATTCACCGACAGTCCCCGCCAGGACGTACTCCTCACGGAAGCGCGGAATGAATCGTGTGATTGGCTGCCGCATGGCCTCCCGCGCTGCACAACGGAATGCTCTTTCAGCTGCGGAGTCGAACATCACGATGCGCAATTCTTCATCGACAATAATGATCGCGTCCCTGACCGACTGAATGAAACTAACCAGACTACCCTCGTTCCCTGCCAATGCCGCGGTCACTTCGTGCAGCCTGATGTTGTCGGCTGGCAATAACTCGGCCGTTTCGCCCAATCCGGCAGACAGCAGCGAGTTGGGCCGGTCGTTCGATTTGGATAGCCGTGACCCCACGTTTACCAACCATGGGCGAAGTAGAGACGCCCCTTCCCAGTACCATCGGCAAACGCTCCGGGGCACTTTAAGCTCGTGGGCTTCGGAACAATCAATGCGGCGAGGAGGAGGGAATCGGGAGCTGTATTTTCAGTGGAATCTAATCAAGCATCAAGAGCGAGCCGGGCGGGCCCCCGGCTCCCCAACCGAAACGATCAAAAATCGGACACGGTGGTATCCGTCGCTCAATCCCACTACTGGACAACGTCCGGCAAGACCCAGGCGAAGACCACACCGCCACTGCCGGTCACGACATATTGGCGTTTGTCCAGTTCGTAAGTAATCGGAGAGCTCTCCATGCGGACGCCGGTGCCGGCGTGCCAGAGAGTTTTGCCATTACTGGTTTCGAGAGCGAGAACATTGCCCGCGTGGTCGCCGGTGAAAGTGAGGCCAGAATCGGTGGTGAGCACACCGGCGCGGGCATCGCCTCCCACTTCGTGACTCCATCTGATCTTGCCGGTCTGGTAGTCGATGGCATCGATCTCTTCTTTGCTCCAGACGCTGTAGTCCGCGCCCGCCCAGCCATAGGTGCCATCGGCAGGCTTGGCAAAGTAGATGGACCAACTGGGGTGAGCGGAAACGATGAACAGCCCGGTCTTAGGATCGAAGCTGGGAGAACGATAGTTGGTAAGGCCGGCCTCGTCGGGCGCGATCAACCGGCCGTCCGGGGCCGGTTCTTGGGCCGGATTGGCAATCGGCCGCCCTTCTTTGTCCACACCGAGAGACCAGTTCACCGGCCCGTAAGGGACCGTGAGCAGATTCTTTCCGTTGGTCCGGTCCAGCACGAAGAAGTAGCCGTTGCGCGAGGTCTGCATCAGCATTTTTCGCGGCTCCCCGCCAAAGTCGGCGTCCACCAGCACCGGAGTCTCGACCGCGTCCCAATCATGAGTGTCATGGGGAGAGACCTGGAAAGCCCAGGCGAGTTTTCCGCTGTCGGCATTGAGGGCCACGATGCTGCAGGTGTAAAGGTTGTCGCCGGGCCGCGTCTTGCCGGTCAGCACTGGCGTCGGATTGCCTGTTCCCCAATAAACCAGGTTCAGGTCCGGGTCATAGGTGCCGGTCATCCACGTCATGCCTCCCGAGGTTGCATTCGGAGTGCCGACGGGCGGAGTGCTGTCCCACTGCCACTGCGTCTTGCCGGTCTCGGGATCGATGGATCGTCAGGTATCCGGGCAGGTTGTCGATATCGCCGGAGACGCCGACGATCACGTGATCGCGGACCACCAGGGGAGACATGGTGGACCAGTAGCCCTTTTCGACATCGGCAATCTGGACGTTCCAGCGGACCTTGCCGTCCTTGGCATTCAGGCAAATCAGGTGGGCATCGGGAGTGATGAAGTACAGCCACTGTTTGTACATGGCAACGCCGCGATGTCCGATGTGAAGGCCCTTGTTGGGCGGATAGGTGTAACGCCAGATCTGACGACCGGAGCGCGCGTCCACCGCCCAGACATTGTCCGGCACGGTGAAGTAGAGGATGCCGTTGACCAGCAGAGGAGAAGACTTCAAAGTCGCGGCCTCACCGGTCTGGAATGCCCAGGCCAGGGTGAGCCCCGAGACGTTCTGCGGAGTGATCTGCGTCAGAGGACTATGGCGTTTGCCGGAATAATCGCCGTGATAGCTCGGCCAACTATCGGCGGGAGGATTGGCAATCGTCGCCGGATCGAGCCCTTGCGCCCGAAGGCGGCAGGAAAACAGCACGATGAAGATGAGCAAGAAAAGGTGAAGAGCTTTATGGAAGTGATGTATGTTTCGCAATCCGGTTCGCTCCTAGCGCAGGGTCTGCAGATATGCCATCAGGTTGTGAACATCGTCGTCGGTGTACTTTCCCAATAACTCAACATGAGCTTCGGCCGGGGCGTGGATCGTGTACTTGACCGAATTTGCCGGCCAGGACTGGTACCATCCCGACTCGCCGGTCATTCCGATGGTGAACTCATCCTTATAGGAGAGTTTGCCGGAGACCGTTTCGCCGGACGGCAAAGCAACCGTGACCGTCGCCGGGGCGTCGCGGGGATAGAGCATCCGCTTTTCAAGTTCCAGCCCGCGATAGCGGAGGGCCACGCCGGCCAGGTCGCCGGTGGGGGAATGGCAGGACGAACAGGTTCCTGCACCGTTGAAATACGCTTTCCCCGATTCGACATTTCCGGTTTGAAGATCGCTGACCGATACACCTCGCCGTCCGCCCGGCCGCGATTCGGACTTCTTCTTTTGGGCATGAAGGAACGCAGCCAACTCGGCTATCTCCTGGGGAGAGAGCTTGAATGCCGGCATGCCGGTTTCGGCGCGTCCGTTAAGTACGACAGCACCGATCTTGTTACCCCGCACGTCACTCGCAACCAGGTCTGAATGCATCAGGTCCGGCCCGCTTTCACCACCGCCGCCTTCGCGCCCGTGACAAAACGCACAATTCTGGGCAAACAGCGTTTTGCCGCGCTCCACAAGCGCAGAGGGAGCCGACTGCGAGGCAGGTTTAACTGTTCTGGTCTGCGCAGTCAAGAACGGGACAGCGGTCAGCACGACCCCAGTTATCAGAGCTTTCATTCGGAGCCCGAGAGCTGGTGAACCTTTTGTCGAACGTATGATGGAACGAAGACGGCCCACGATATCCCCTTTCTACTACCTGAATGGAAAACGCAGTCTAGCCCGCACAGAGCGGGACTGCAACGGTTATGGCCTAAGGTTCGTGGCTCAATTCAAAAATCCTGTGGCCATGCCGGCGAGAGCTGCTAAGGACTCCCCATTTCCTGCCATTCGGATGTACACTCTGCGGTCTATGGACAAACTATCGCGGCGCACGATGCTGAAGGGTGCTCTCTCGGGAGTTGCAGCGGCTTCGGTCCCGTCCCTGTCGTGGTCGGAGCAGACCGCTCCGGTGCAGCGCAAAGGGCGGATCAAGCAGTCGGTCTCCCGCTGGTGCTACAAGGAAATTCCGCTGGACAAGCTTTGCGCCTACTCGGCGCAAATCGGATTGAAAGGTGTCGACCTGCTCAATCCGGAGGAATATGAAGTCCCGGGACGCTACGGCCTGGTGTGCAGCATGGCCTACGCGGGCGGCGGCGAACTGGTTAACGCCATGAACCGGACAGAGAATCACGCCAAGATTGAAGAAGGGTTCCGCAAGAACATCCCGCTGGCGGCCAAGGCCGGGATCCCGAACGTGATCACTTTTTCCGGCAACCGTAACGGCATGTCGGACGAAGAAGGCGCAAAGAACACCATCGCAGGGCTCAACCGGGTGAAGAAAATTGCCGAGGATAACGGCGTCGTCATCTGCCTGGAACTGCTCAACAGCAAAGTAAATCACAAAGACTACATGTGCGATCATACCGCCTGGGGAGTGCAGGTGGTGCAGGCGGTGAATTCACCCCACGTCAAGCTGCTCTACGATATTTACCATATGCAAATCATGGAAGGAGACCTGGTCGCGACCATCCAGGCGAATATCCAGTGGCTCGCGCACTTCCACACTGGCGGGGTTCCCGGCCGGCATGAACTCGACGGCACCCAGGAGGTGCAGTGGGATGGCGTGATGCGCGGCATCGCCGCCACCAGTTTCAAGGGCTATGTGGCGCACGAGTTCGTGCCCACGCGTGATCCGCTGACTTCGCTGCGCGAAGCGGTTGATTTGTGTGATGTGTAAGACCAGTCGTCAGTCTTCGGTCTTCAGTCGTCAGCGAAGGCTCTCAGTGTTGGCTGTTCACTTCTCGGAAACACAAATCGTTGCGTAAGCTTGGAGTTCTGGCTGACGACTGAAGACCGACGACTGACGACCCTGTGAGATAATTTTCATGCATCGATTGTGAGGAATTTCATGGCTGAACATAAGGTCTTCTGCGTCAAGTTGAAGAAAGAGCTTCCGGGGCTGGATGAGCCTCCGTTCGATACGGAACTGGGTCAGAAGGTGTACGACAACGTCTCCCTCGAGGCATGGAAGGGATGGACGGAATTCTGCAAGATGTTGCTCAACGAGTATCGGCTTAACCCCGCCCGCCGCGAGGATCAGACCGCGATCGTCAAGCAGATGGAACAATACTTTTTCGGCGAAGGCGCGGCCCCACCGAAGGAATACGTGCCTCCAGCCTCGAAGTAACTAAATCACGTAAACGCGAGCCAGCACGAACCACGTAGGGGCAGATGTCCTCATCTGCCCAGTCGAGCGAAGCTCGACAGGTTCTTGCATGCAGCGAAATCGCGGAGCTCTGCTCCGCCGGGCAGATGAGGACATCGGCCCCTACGTAGTTAGTGACTATTTCTATATTGGTTACTGCACTATTTGTTGTGCAATTTTCATCACCTCGTAACATTCGCTTGTTACAACTAGGGTGATGAGTTCCGCCGTCTATGACACGCTCATCCTCTCTGACCTGCACCTGGGGTCCGAGATCAGCCGCGCGGAGCAGGCCACGCGGATGCTGCGGGAGAACCGTTTCCGGCGCCTGATCCTGCTGGGCGACATTTTTTCCGACCTCAACTTTGGCCGTCTGACCAAGCCTCACTGGAAGTTCCTCGGCTACATCCGCAAGCTTTCCAATCCCAAGCGCGGCATTGAGGTGGTTTGGGTGGAGGGGAACCACGATCGTGGGCTGAGCGACATCATGTCGCACCTGGTCGGCGTGAAAGTCTACGAAGAGTACGAGTGGGAGTTTGCAGGCCATCGCCATATCGCCATTCACGGCCACCAGTTTGACCGGTTCGCGATCAACAATCTGCTACTGAGCAATGTGGGAACGCTTATTCATCTGTACTTGCAGAAGCTGGATTTCAAAGGCAAGACCTTTTCGCGTTTTCTGGATCGTCTGAATGCCCGCTGGCTGCGGCTGTCCGCGAAGGTAGCTTCGGGCGCCATCCTGCATGCCCGAATGCGCCAGGCCGACCGGGTCTTCTGCGGTCACACCCATCAGGCGCAATTCATCGAACGCGACGGCGTCGCCTACTACAACTCCGGCAGTTGGACAGATTTTCCACCGACCTACTTAACCATTGATTCCGACGGAGTTCGCATTCACGAATACCCCGAGCGGACAGAGGTCCGTCAGGACAACGCGAATGATCCCAGGCTGGCTGAACTGGCTGATGACTCCGATTTCCTCGAAGAAGCCGAATACGAGAATGTTGGCTGAGGCAATGGTCCCGACGCGCTGACCGTCCTTAGAAGTGCAGGACAATTCCGGTCGACAGTCGAAAATTATTCTGCGTGCCGCTGAAGAAGCGGGTCTGTAACATGTCTGCCTGCACTCGCCAGCCAATGCCGTGAATCAGGCGATAGTCGATCCCTCCGCCCAACGCTGTAGCAAACGAGGTATCGGACTGGGAGAAACCGGAGGCGCTGTCGTGTCTGTGGGAAGCACCGAACAGGGCTTCGGCAAAGGGCGTGAGTTTTCCCACCGAGACCGACACCCGCGGACCCAGCACCACGGAATTCATATTCGTGTCGACTTTGAAATTCGAAAAAGCCGAGACGTCCTGGGAGCCATAAAGGCCGCTGAAATCGGCTACGAACCCAACCCAGGGAAGGACTTTGCCTTCGAGAGATCCGTTCCAGCCGTTCAGGTTGGTTCGGCCTGCTGAGGAAAAGTCGGCGCTGCCATAGGAGTATCCGAAGAAGACATTGCCCCGCGTGGGGATTTGAGCCAGAGCAGCGCTCGGCAACAGCAGGAGAATGAACGCGATCGTGGTGAGTTTAGGCACAATAATCCTCATACTTTTTTAGATGATGGCTTAGGGACCGTGGTTGTGTAGGCTGCGAGGGCCCCGCTGGTGCGGAAAGTTACCACCAGCCACGTGGGGACTGCCGCCCTCGGCTGTCCGGCGGAGGGAAGCTCCGCTCTGTCTGGCGGCGGCAAAATCTGTCGAGCTTTGCTCGAGCGGACAGCCGAGAGCGGCTGTCCCCACGCGGTCCGTGGCGCTGCCGCACGAGCGGGCCGCTCGCGCACACACGCATCAATCGCGTTGGAAGCGGTAGGGGCCGCGGTGCTCGAGCGCGAAGGCTTCCGCCACTTTCAGGAAGGCGCGGGCGGCGTGCGACAGGCTGGCAGCCTGGCGATAGACCAGCCGCAGTTTTCGGTGCAGACGCAACTCGCGCACCGGAATGTGGACCAGTTCGCCGCGGGCCAATTCGCTCTCCACGCTGATTGCGGGCAGCAGAGCGACGCCATTCCCCATGGCGACGAAGCGTTTGATCGCTTGCAGGGTGGGCAGCTCGATGTCCATGTGCAGCGGTGTCTTATGGCGTTTGAATGCCTGGATCACTTTCTCGCGGTAGGGCGAGGAGACGATGTGTGCGACGAATGATTCCGCGCCCAGTTGCCGGATACTGACCCGGGATTCTCCGGCCAGCGGGTGCGTGGGCGGTACCACGAAGAGTAATTCATCCAGATAGGCGACGATGGAATGCAGTTGCGGCTCCTGTGGATCATAAGTCAGGACGCCGAGTTCAGAGTTGTGGCGCAACACGTCGCCCGGGATGTGGCTGCCTAGAGAGCGTTGCACCGCGATGCGGATCATGGGATGCAGGCGGCGAAACTCGGCCAGCACCGGCAGCAGGTAAAGAGCGGTGAACTCGTTGGCGGCGATGCTCAGCTTGCCCCGGTTCAACTGGCGCAATTCTCCGAGCGCGCCGGTGGCGTCGTCGCGCAGGTTAAGCAGCCGTTCGGCATACTCCTGCAGGACGCGCCCGGCATCCGTAAGCAGGCCGTCGCGCGAGGAGCGGTCGAAAAGAGGCTCGCCGACATCGTCTTCGAGCTTGTGAATCGACTGGCTGACCGCCGATTGGGTGCGGTGAAGCTTTTCCGCGGCCCGGGAGAACTTTCCCTCGCGCGCCACCGTAAGGAACACTTCCAACTGCGCCAGGTCCATATTGGCCACTTTAAGAAAACTGCATTTAGTATTAATATACCTTATTAAGTAAGTCCGTCTAATACTAATCTAATAATTATAAGATTTGCTAAGGCGCGCATTCCGCTTAGCATAAGCCTCGCACCTGCAAGGAGGCCTTGGGCATGGAACGAGCACGGATCAGGGTATTCGACACCACCCTTCGCGATGGCGAGCAGTCCCCGGGATGCAGCATGAATGTGCAGGAGAAGCTGCGGCTGGCGCATCAACTCGACCGCCTGGGCGTGGACGTCATCGAAGCCGGCTTCCCCATCGCCTCAGATGGCGACTTTACTGCGGTGCAGGCAACTGCCGCGGCCATTCGTCGTCCCATCATCGCCGGACTGGCGCGAGCCTGCGCGCCGGACATCGAGCGTGCCTGGCAGGCTTTGAAAGGAGCCGCGCGGCCCCGCATCCATGTGTTCCTCGCCACCTCCGATATTCACCTGCAGTACAAACTCAAGATTTCGCGCCAGCAGTGCCTGGAGCAAGCGCGCGATTCGGTTCGCCTGGCGAAATCGTCGTGCGCGGACGTGGAATTTTCTCCCGAGGACGCCACCCGCACCGATCATGAATTTCTGTACCAGGTCCTCGATGCTGTCGTAGAGGCGGGGGCCACGACCCTCAATATTCCGGACACGGTGGGCTACAGCATGCCGACGGAATTCGGCGAGCTCATTCAAAGCATTCGACGACGAGTGCGGGGCGTCGAGAATGTGATCATCTCGGCCCATTGCCACAACGATCTTGGTCTGGCCGTGGCGAATTCGCTGGCTGCGGTCGCCGCCGGCGCGCGGCAGGTGGAGTGCACGATCAACGGCATTGGAGAGCGGGCGGGCAACGCATCGCTCGAAGAAATCGTGATGGCCATGCGAGTCCGGCCAGACCGCTATGCGTATGACACAGGGATCGTCAGCGAGCAACTCTTCCCTGCGAGCCAGATGCTCAGCGAAGTGACTGGCGTGCCGGTCCAGCCCAACAAGGCGGTGACCGGCCGCAATGCGTTTGCGCACGAAGCCGGCATCCATCAGGACGGGATGCTGAAGAACCCGCTGACCTACGAGATCATGACGCCGCAATCGGTGGGCGTGCCCGATTCCAAACTGGTTCTGGGTAAGCACTCCGGGCGTCATGCGCTGGGACTGCGCTGCGAGCAACTCGGATTTCAGTTCGATCGTCGCGAGTTGGATGAAATCTATCGCAGGTTCGTGGTGCTAGCGGACAAGATCAAGAACGTGGAGGAACATCATCTGCTGGAGATGATTCAGCAGGCGCGGGGCATGACAGGCCAGAACCCAGGACACCTGGAATCCAGTTCGTCTCCAAGCGCGTCAGGCTCGACCCAGTTCCAGAACCTCAACCTGTTGGCGCATTCTGCGGCGCGCCATCAGGGCGAAGTAGAGGATTATCTATGAGGCGTTTACGTAGAAGAATCAGGCACTTGCAGAAGTAACTGATGGGCTTCTGCCTTCCGTCAACAACGCACCGTCAACCCCCCGGCTGGAACGAAAGCAGCTTCCTCCTGTCTGCCGTGTTCATCGTCCCGTAACATGATGAGCCTACAATGTTGGTGGGTCCCGCCACCGTCTCAGCCGCCCCATGCGAAATCTGGACAAAGCCCTGCTCAAGAAGTTCTCCTCCGAACTTGCCACGCTTTGTTCAGACATGCTGGAGCTCGAGACTGCACTGTTGCAACGCCCCCTGGCACTTCACGAAGCCCATCGGCGCAGCGCCATGAATCTCGCCCACTATCTTGCGCTCCGCCGCCACGACATCCGCAAGCTGCAAGCGCAACTTGCGCAAATCGGCCTGTCGTCCCTGGGTCGCACCGAGAGCCACGTTCTCAACGCCGTTCGGACCGTCGATCGCGTGCTCAATGTGTTGCTGGGCAGCGAAAGTTCTCTGTGCGTATCCAGCGAGCCTGCGGTCGAGATTGACGAAGGCTCCCAACTCCTCGAAGGCAATACCAAGGCCTTGCTCGGCCCGCCGCCACCGGGAAGAAGAGTTCGCATCATGGTCACCATGGCCACGGATGCGGCGACCGACTACGAACTGGTGCGCGACCTGGTGCGGAACGGCATGGATTGTATGCGCATCAATTGCGCTCACGACAATCCTGAGCTCTGGCTGGCTATGATCCACAACCTGCAGAAAGCTCGCGAGGAAACGGGGTGCCAATGCCGGATCCTGATGGACCTTGCCGGTCCGAAACTAAGGACCGGCCCGATCAAGCCGGGGCCCTCGGTCATCAAGTGCCGGCCCAGACGCGACGTACTCGGCCGCGTCATCGCTCCCGCGCGCATCTGGCTCACGCCCGAGGACAGCCCGGAGCCCGCTCCCGGCGCGGCAGCAGCCCGCCTTCCGCTTCCCGCCGGCTTTCTCAAGAATCTCCGTCCGGGCGACAAGATCCGCTTGCGTGATGCACGAAAGGCGCAACGGACCTTGCGCGTTTCTCATATCAACGGCCGCAGTTGCTGGGCTGAGGCGCGCCAGACGGTTTACTTCGTGCCCGGCCTCGAGCTCAACAGAATCAGAGGTTCGAAGTCGGGGAAGGCCGCCGTTCCTAAAAACGCGCCGAAAAATGTTTCCAAAAATAATACGGCTCGTATCGGCAAGCTGCCTGCACTCCCCCAGACGCTACTGGTGAAGGAAGGCGACACCCTGGTTTTGACGCGCTCGGATGCGATGGGTCAGCCTGCCACCTATGACAAGACCGGCCAACTTCTCACCCACGCCCAGATCGGGGTTACCCTGCCGCAGATTCTCCAGCATGCCAATCCCGGCGACCCTGTCTGGTTTGACGACGGCAAGATTGGCGGGGTCATTCGCGCCGTAAGCCCGGATTCAGTTTCCGTCGAGATCACGCAGGCGCGTCCGCAAGGAGAGAAGCTTGGCGCCGAGAAAGGCATCAACCTCCCCGAGACGCAAATTGACATTCCGGCACTCACCGCCGAAGACCTCGAAGCGCTCAAATTTGTGGTCCAACACGCGGACCTGGTCGGCTATTCCTTTGTTCGCACAGATTCTGATGTTCACCAACTCCTCGACCGCCTGGCGGAACTCGGTGGGCAGCACATGGGATTGATTCTCAAGATTGAAACTCGCAAAGCCTTCGAGAATCTACCCGAACTCATTCTCGCTGCCATGCGCATCCGCATTTTCGGCATCATGATCGCCCGGGGCGATCTCGCCGTCGAATGCGGCTATCAGCGACTTGCCGAGGTCCAGGAGGAAGTTCTTTGGATCTGCGAAGCCGCTCATGTTCCGGTAATCTGGGCCACCCAAGTTCTCGAGAGTCTGGCCAAAAAAGGTGTGCCCTCCCGTTCGGAGATCACGGACGCAGCCATGGGCGAGCGCGCCGAATGCGTCATGCTGAATAAAGGACCCTACGCCGTGACATCCGTGCGCGTCCTCGCCGACATCCTGAAGCGCATGCAGGCTCACCAGGATAAGAAGAGCTCCATGTTGCGCAGGCTCAACCTCGCTACCGCTTTCCGCAACATTGCTTGACTGCCAGCGCTGCGGTCCGGGCATCGTGCATTCTTGGGCCTTGCAGGGACAAAGGGTTTTCTCCCGCGACGGATTCCGCCATACAATAGACACCCATGTTCCTCAACCTCACCGCCCTTCCCGGCGACGGTGTCGGACCGGAAGTTACCGACGAAGCCGTCCGCGTTCTGGAAACGATCGCTGAAACTTTTGGCCACAAGCTCATGGTCACGCGCAAGCCGGTCGGGGGGGCCGCTCTTCTTGTAAGCAAAGACCCGCTCCCCGCGGACACGCTTCAGGCCTGCCTGGCTTCGGGAGCGGTATTGCTCGGAGCGGTCGGAGGCCCGTCGTTCGATAGTTTCCCCAGTCATTTGCGGCCGGAGAGCGGGCTGCTGCGTTTGCGGCGCGAATTGGGCGTGTTTGCCAACCTGCGGCCGGCGGTGTGCTTCGCCGGGCTGGAGGACTCTTCTCCACTGCGAGCGGATTTGGTGCGCGGCACCGATGTCATGATCGTCCGGGAACTGCTGGGAGGCATCTACTTCGGGGAACCACGCAACACGCAGGGCACTCCCGGCAATCGCGTGGCGATCGACACCATGCGCTACGGCGAGGCTGAGATTGAGCGCATTGCGAAAGTGGGTTTTGAGCTGGCGCGGTCGCGCCGCCGCAAGGTGACATCCGTAGACAAGGCCAACGTTCTGGATTGCTCTCGACTGTGGCGCGAGGTGGTGACCCAGGTGGGACAGCAGTATTCCGATGTCAAGCTGAACCATATGTATGTGGACTCGGCGGCCATGGCGCTGGTGGCGCGTCCCGCGGATTTTGATGTGGTGCTCACGGAAAACATGTTTGGCGACATTCTGTCCGACCAGGCGGGCGCCGTCGTGGGATCGCTGGGGATGCTGGGCTCGGCCAGCATTGGAGGGTCGGTCGGCCTCTACGAGCCGGTACATGGGTCTGCGCCTGACATCGCCGGGCAAGGCATTGCCAATCCGGTGGGCGCGATTCTGGCGGCTGCGATGTTGTTGCGCTACTCCTTCAAACTCGAAACCGAAGCGGCTTGTGTCGAATCAGCCGTGGCTGCCGTGCTGACTGCAGGATCGCGAACCAAAGACCTGGCGAAGGCGGGTGTGAGCGTCCTCAGTACATCCGCGATGGGGAAGAAAATTGCCGAAGCGGTCCGCGAGCGGGCGAAACCTGCCGGGCAGAAAGCAGCCAGCTAATTCCGCCTCCCGTAATTGAACTCGGCCACGAGATTTCCACGGTTTTTTTCTGCTCGAACGGTTGCGCGCCTGACCTTCAGGAGTAGGATTCAATAATATTTTTCCGCCCGAGAGGAGGCAGAAATGCTCTCCAAATGTGCCAACCCGGGCTGCCCGGCCACTTTTCTTTATCTGCATGAGGGAAAGCTCTTCCGCCTGGACAGCAGTGCCGAAATTCTTGTCCGTATTCCGGTCAGCGAAGTGACCAGGCCTTCGCATCGCGTCGAATTTTTCTGGCTGTGCGATCAATGCGCCGTGGAATTGACGCTTGGCTACAACAAAGGCATCGGTATTACGGTTGTGCCCCTGCTTAAGCGGCTGGCCCGCGCCCAGGCTGTGTAGTTGATCGTGCAGGCGCGAGCGGGACGCTCGCGCCTCCATCAGGCTACTTGCTTTTGTTTTTCCAGCATGGAGAGGAATTCCCGAGCGAGCTGCTCGTCCCAATATCCCGAACGCGCTTCTTCGCGCATGGTGGCGGCCGCCTGCTCGTGACTGAGCGCGAGCTTGTAGGGCCGCGCCGTTCGCAGGGCGTCGTATACATCGACCACTTGCAGTACGCGCGCCAGCAGGGGAATCTCTCCTCGATGCAGGCCGTCGGGATAGCCACTGCCATCAGAGTGTTCGTGATGACTGCGAATAATCGGCAGCACCAGCCGCAGTGACTTGAGGGGACGGCAGATGGTCTCTCCGGTAATGGGGTGCTGCTTCATAATGACCCATTCTTCCGGAGTCAGATTGCTGCCCTTTTTCAGGATGTCATCCGGCACCGCAATCTTGCCCAGGTCGTGCAGATATCCGCCGCGGCGCAGGGCCACAATGGACTCCGGATCGAGGCCGAGGTACCGTCCCAGATCGCTGGCGTTGCGGGACAGGCGATCGCAGTGCCCTTCGGTATAAGGATCGCGACTCTCCACGCTCAGGCCCAGCGTGCACAGCACAGATTCGGCTGTCTCCAGTTCGTCGGTAAACTCCTTCAGCTTGAGCAGAGATTTGACCCGGGCAAAGAGTTCCTCGGGGAAAATCGGCTTGTGCAGAAAATCGTCCGCTCCCGACTCGATTCCCAAGACCCGGTCCTGCCGATCGGTCAGGCCGGTGATCAGAACGAACGGTATCAGGCGCGTCGCTGGGTTCTCTTTGAGTTCCCGGCACAATTCGTATCCTGACTTGCCGGGCATGACCACATCCGAAAGAATCAGGTCGGGAGGGTGGCGCAGAATCTCAGCTTCAGCCTGAATCGCATTCGGAACCGCTACCACCTCGTAGCCGCGGGTGGCCAGCAACTCCTGCATCACCCCCATGATGTCCTGATTGTCGTCCACCACGAGAATTCGCGGCGGAGACCGCCGAGCCGACACTTCCGCCATCTCTTTATAAGACGCGGAGCGGGAGGAAATGTTTGTCGGTAGTTTTTGCGGGAGGCTCATCGGAGGTGACGCAGCTTTATTGTAAACGATTTCCAGCGGACGCGAACCGCCCACGGAAATAGTGGTACTGGTGTAATTTGAAAACCCTGAAAGAATTGTCAGGGTGGGGTTGTTCTTGCCGCAAACTGCACCAGACCGAACTGTTCCCGATTCGGAACAATATTGCTGTGAAGTGTGTCACCTGCCCTTGTTCTATGCGCTTGCGAATGCATAGGCTGGCAGGATGCGTCGTCTTTTTTCCTCCAAGCTGCTCTGCCTCACATTGCTGGCAGGCACTGCTCTTGGCGCCGCCAAGCCTCACGTCATAAGTTTTGGCAAGTGGACCGCGATCAAGTGGTGCGTGGGGCCGAACGAAGGCAAGTGTCTCGACCTGAAGGTGCGCGCCCTCTATGTGGATGGCCGAGCCCGGGAATCTACTCTGGGCGCGTCCCATGAAATCACCGAAAGGCTATTCGTGATCCGCCGCGCTTTCCGCGTGAACGATACCTTGCCTGGCGATAAGTCGGCGGCACCCGGTTGGGTGTGGCAGCGGGGAGGATGGTTGCTGGTCGACCGCTCCACTGGTCACGTCTCAGCGATCGCTCTGCCCGAATTCGATGCCTATTATTCCGTGGCCAGTTGGTATCGCGACTACGCGGCTTATTGCGGTGTCTCCGACGACGGCAAGAAACTTTTCGCCATCGTGTTCCAGCTGGGACGCCGCAAACTTGTTCTGAAAAAACCTCTCGGCGAGGCCGGCGGCGCTGATGAGCCCGATTCGGAGTGCCCGCCGCCGGTTTGGGAGCGGCGTCCGGTGCGGGTGACTTTCGAGCGCGACGAGAACCAGAAGACCACTTACTCGGTACGCAGACATGCCGCGGATCTAGTAAGCGATGACGACGTGGAGGAACAAAAGGCTTCGCAATAGGCGGCGACTCCATTTCGGGGTAGCGCCCGGCCTCTGGCCGGCTCGAAAGGGTGGGCGGGACGCCCACCCGGCAGCCGGAGGCTGCCCTGATCGCAGTCGTAGGGCCGGCCTTACAAATTCACACTGAGCGATGACTGTTCCGACGCTTCCGGCCTTACGTATCGCTGCCTGAGATAGCTGTTTGCCGCGAGGAGCAACAACACCGTTGCCAACGTCACAAAATTGCGCCGACGGGCGCGGATGTCCGGTGGTTCCGTCACACTTCCTGCCAGGAGCGCTCCGATGCAGAGACCGGCCGCCAGGCCTCCAAGGTGGGCAGCGTTGTCGATCCCAGGCACCAAGCCGAAAAACAGGTTGTAGGCGGCGAACATGACCAGACTTCTGAGAGTCGGCTTCAGTGCTTCCTTGGCGAGAGGGAGTTTGCCCAGGTAGAGCACGGCGATCAGTCCGCCCGCCAAGCCAAAGATCGCGCCAGACGCTCCCGCTCCAATGCCCTGCGGATGCCACCACAGGCTGGCCAGGCTGCCCGCGATCCCGCTGGCGGTGTAAATCAGCAGGTAGGTCCAGCGATCGAAGATGCTTTCCGCCAGCCGTCCCAGATTCCACAGGCACCACATGTTGAAGAAGATGTGGATGATCCCGATGTGAACATAATTCGAGGCAAGTATCCTCCATGGTTCTGTTCCGAGCGAGAGCGGCGCGTAGTTTGCATCCCATGTTTTCAGTTGCTGGAGACTAGGTGACACAGGTGAGACGCCCCACAACACCATGGCAACGAAGACGAGGACATTGATGCCGACGATCGTCTGAGTCAGCAGAAACGGCTGGCTGCGTCTGACTGGCTGGGCAGGCGTCGCAGTGTCAATTGACGTGGGATTCAGGTCGGCGCGGCAATCGCGGCAAAGGGGGCTGGTGTCTCCTTCCGAGGAGGCCGGCATTTCTCGACCGCAGCGTACACACAATGGCATGAAATCTCCACACAACCCGTAGCGCCGGCGGCGCTACCCATTAGTCTCCCATCGTCTCCACCGGCGGCATTTCCTCGGCGACTGTTTTCGCGGTCACCTGAGCGCTGGTCACCAGGGCAACGGACGCCACCACGATCGCACTGCCGGCCAGGATATATCCGCTTACTCGTTCGTGCAGAACCAGCCAGCCGAGAAACACCGCGACCACCGGATTGACGTAGGCGTAGGTAGAAACCTTCGAGGTCGGCACATGGTTGAGCAGCCAGATGTACGCCGTGTATCCGACCCATGATCCGAAAACCACGAGGTAGAGAGTTGCGGCAATTCCGCGGGCGCTCCACACCGCGCGCGAGGCGTCGCCCAGCGCGAATGCGACCAGAAAGTTCGCCAGACCTGCGGCTATCATCTGCCAGGCCGTGGCGGAAAAAGGATCAATCTCAGGAGACTTCCATTTCTTAGCGAGCACCGAACCCAGCGCCCAGCTGAACGATCCGCCCAGCAGACTGATGGAAGCCCAGAACTGAACTCTCCCGAGAGCGGTGGTGGAGGAGAGATCAGGCCACAACAAGACCAGCAGGCCGGCAACACCCAGCCCCAGTCCGATTTTTCCCCGCAACGCAATGTGGTGATCGCCAAGCAACAGCGAATCCAGCACCAGAAACCAGAGCGGGGTCACCGCGATGATCAGCGCCGCCAGGCCGGAACCCACATGCATCTCGGCGTAAGAGAGCGTCAGGTTCCCGCCCACGAGCAGCAGGATGCCCACGACTGCCATCTGCGCCAGCTGCGAGGGCTGGTACAGAATCTTCCGCCCGCGCAGCCCGCAAAACGCCAGCATGAACACGCCCGCAATCATGAAGCGGGTGCCGCACATCAGGGCGGGAGGGATGTGCTCGACCGCGATATCGATTCCGAGATAGGTGGATCCCCAGAAGAAGTAAACCAGCGCGAAAGCGATGATGACGGCGAAGCGATGCTGGCTCTGAGCGTGGGTCATGGGTGTGTTGGCCGGAACTTAGAACATATCAGACGGTCCGGAGTGACGATTGGATTCTGAGTCTGCGTAGCTTGTTGATTAATCAGGGCTGTCATCCCGACCGGAGCGAGCGTAGCGAGCGAACTGGAGGGACCTTGTGTTGCTGTCGCCTGCGGCACTCCCCATCGGGGGTTGCCGATGCGATTGAATTGGGACAACCTTCGAATGCTGTGGCGCTCCCCCCAACACAAGGTCCCTCCACTTCGCTCGCTGCGCTCGCTTCGGTCGGGATGACAGAGGTAATCAAGGGGGTTACGCCAGCGGTCGGCTCAGGCTATAATGAGTGAGGAATGTCGACCGATGCGCCATCAGAAGCCCAATTCGCACTTGCCCGTGTGCTGGCTGCACTTCCTGGTGTGCCCGCGCCGATACTTGGCAGTGTTGCCCTCGCAGGCGCGTCCCAGCTTGTTCGGTAGCGACTAGTTCTCCCATCCTCCCAGTTGATGTGGCTTAAGGGCTGAATCCGCCTTTTTTCGGCGCGATCGCCCGCTGACGACCGAAGACTGACGACTGCTTTCCGGAGGATCCAATGACCACCAAGACTCTTGCAGGACCCAAGATCAAGACCGCTCTCCCCGGCCCCAACGCCAAGCGCGTTCTCGCGGGCGACGAGAAGTATATTTCGCCTTCCTACACCCGCTCTTACCCGCTGGTGGCCAAGCAGGGCCGCGGCATCGTGGTCACGGATGTGGACGGCAATGAATTTTTCGATTTCTCCGCCGGCATCGCCGTGACCTCGACGGGACACTGCCATCCCGACGTGGTGGCTGCGATTCAGAAGCAGGCTGGCGAACTGATCCACATGTCGGGCACGGATTTTTATTACGAGAACATGATCACGCTGGCGGAGCGTTTGTCGAAAATCGCTCCCATGCCCGGACCGCACCGCATCTACTACGGCAACTCCGGCACCGAAGCGGTGGAAGCTGCGCTCAAGCTGGCCCGCTATCACACCAAGCGCCAGAACGTGATCGCATTCTTCGGGGCGTTTCACGGACGCACCATGGGATCGCTTTCGCTCACCGCTTCGAAGCCGCAGCAGAAGCGACGCTTCGGCACGGGCGTTCCGGGCGTTACGCATGTGCGCTATCCCGATGTGTACCGCGGCTGTGAGGGCGGCGCGCAGGATGCAGAAGCTTTCGCTCTCGGCTGTGCGCGGTTCATTGAAGACAAGCTGTTCAAGACGACGCTGGCTCCGGAAGAAGTAGCGGCAATTTTTGTCGAACCGGTGCAGGGTGAGGGCGGATACGTAGTCGCGCCCACGGTCTTCATGAAAGAACTGCGCCGCATCTGCGACAAGTACGGCATTCTGCTGGTGGCGGATGAAGTCCAGAGCGGCGCCGGCCGCACCGGCACGTGGTGGGCTATCGAGCACACCGGAGTGCACCCCGATATCGTCTGCATGGCGAAGGGGATCGCTTCCGGCATGCCGCTGGGCATCATGATGAGCCGGGCTGACATCATGGACTGGGTCCCGGGCTCGCACGCTTCGACTTTTGGCGGCAACCCCGTCTGTATCGCGGCTGCATTGGCCACGCTCGACGTCATCGAGAAGGAAGGACTGCTGGCGAACTCCACCGAGGTTGGCAACCACATGCTGAAACGCATGGCGGACTGGCCGCGCCAATACAAACTGGTGGGCGATGTCCGGGGCCGCGGTCTGATGGTGGGCGTCGAGATCGTCAAGGACAAGCAGACGAAGGAGTACGCCGCGGCCGAACGCGACCGCATCATCGAACTGGCTTTCGAACGCGGCATTCTGTTCCTGGGTTGCGGCCCGAGCACGATTCGCATCGCGCCGCCACTGGTAGTCACCAAAGACGAAGCCGACGTCGCAGTCGATGTGCTCGAAGATTGCATCGCGCTAACAAGTAAGAACGCGTAACTGTGTGGCGCGGGCGCCCCCGCCCGCGGCCTTTGACGTTGGCCTTGTTAGCTCTCGCCGATCGTTGAATCCGATGGGCGAGGCTAACATCCCGCGCGATCTCCTTAGGGATAAGAGGGCTGCTTTTCTGCCGGCGCACACGTTACGCGGGCGAGGGCGCCCGCGCCACATTCTTCATATTTGAGGATTTCATGAACACCGGAACTGTCGAATTCATCTATATCGCCCCCAATGCGACCGCGCCGACCGTTTCGGTGCCCGAGGTCCTCGCCATCCCCGGAGTAGGCCTGGAAGGCGACCGTTACGCCCTGCGCCAGGGAACATTCTTCAAGCCTGAACCAGACTACGAACTGACTCTGATCGAAGCCGAGGCCATCGAAGCGTTGAAGCGCGACTACAAGGTGGAACTTGCGCCCGGAGAAGCTCGCCGCAACCTGGTCACGCGGGGCATCGCGCTCAATCATCTTGTCGGACGCGATTTCCAGATTGGCGCGGTAAAGGCCCACGGCATTCGCCTGTGCGAGCCCTGCGATCACCTGCAGCGCTTGACCGGACGCCAACTCATCAAAGGACTGCGGCACCGGGGTGGCCTCCGTGCGCAAATCCTCACGCAAGGCGCGATCCGGGTCGGTGACTCGTTAAGCTCATAAGGACTAGCACTTGTGGGTTTCTCCTTGACACCACAACCTGGGGAAGCGAAACTCAAAATCAGAGATTTCTCTAAATTTTTGCATGGATTCTTACTCTATCCTGGACAACAGTCCCTCCCAGGCAGCGCAGAACACTGCTCCGCCGAATCTCGGCGCCTCGGGCTTTGTCCCGTCCGACGTTGTCCCGGCAAACATCGCTCCTGCAAAGCCTGAATCGAAGCACGCCGCCCCGGTGGTGCGGGAGGCTTTGCGCTTTCCCGGCGAGGATGGTGGCAAGTCGCTCAGCGAAATGGCGCAACGGGACCTGGACGCCACCCTGCAATTGCTGGTCGAGCGGGCCCAATACATCACCGGAGCGTCGGGAGCCGCCATCGCGTTGCGCCAGGGCGAGACCATGGTGTGCTGCGCCAGCTCGGGTGCATCAGCGCCGGAACTGGGAGCGCACCTGCAAATCGACTCAGGTCTTTCGGCTGAGAGTGTGAAGACCCGGCAGGTTCTGCATTGCGATGACGCGGAAAACGATCCGCGGGTCAACCGCGAGAGTTGCCGGGCACTCGGGATCGCATCGGTGGTGGTAATGCCTCTGGTGGGCGGAGAAGAAGTGTACGGCGTATTCGAGCTGCTCTCGGGACGGCCCCGCGCCTTTGAAGAACGCGACTTCGTAGCGCTGAATCGGCTGGCGGAGATGATCCAGACGGCAGTGGAACATGCCGACGCCGCCCGGCGTGCGGAAGCCGAACTGGGACAGCCTGTACCTGTAGCCGCAGTCGTAGCACAAGCCGCACCCGTAGAGGTTGCAGCCATTCCACCGACAGACATTGTCAAAGCAGATTCCGGAAAACCTGCACCCGAAGTCAAAACGGAGCCTGCGGCGGTAGCGTCGCCTGAGCCCGTTTTGACGGAGCGTCATCCGGCTGAATCTCATCCCGCTGAATCCACTGAGGCGGTCCCAGTGCTCGCAGTCAGCCCTGCTTCAGTAGAGACCGCCGAGTTGGCCCCGAGTGCTCAGGAAAGCCAGGCAGAGCCGGAACGTCCGATCACGACCATCGCGTTCGGGAATCTGCGGAGATGCGAAACTTGCGGGTTCCCCGTATCTGAGGGCCGCAGGTTATGCCTGGATTGCGAGGCAGCAAGCCCGGAGGCAGCTGCGAGTGTTCCCGAAATATTTGGTGAAACGGCCGAATCAAACACCAGCTGGGTGCGATCGCATGTGTACCTGATCGCGACCGCGGTGGTGGCGCTCGCGACCATTGTATTGTTGGCCTGGCGGCTCTAGAAACAACTTCTGTGGCGCGCTGCCCTTCTTTCGCCTTCTCAGGGCTCTATCGTCCCTGCCGTTGACCCCGGGCTCGCGCCCGGGGCTTTAATCTTCCGCCGCTTCGCGGCTGGCAATCTCTGAACAAAAACACTCGAGACTGCGTATCTTACTGCGTCGTGGTTTGTCCGCGCTGCTGGCCTGGGTATAACAATTGTTGTGCGCTGTCTAAACCCGGCCTTCACATTGACTTGCCTGAGGGCGCAGCCTACCATCGGAAAATCAATTTGGAGCTTCCTGGTTGATGACGGGCGAAACCATCTCCCACTACCGCATCCTGCACCAGCTTGGCGGCGGTGGCATGGGCGTGGTGTATGAGGCTGAGGATCTCAGCCTTGGCCGGCACGTAGCTTTAAAGTTCCTGCCTGGACAGTTGGAAAAAGACCCGTCGGCACTCGAGCGCTTCCAGCGCGAGGCCCGCGCCGCCTCGGCCCTCAATCACCCTAACATTTGCACGATCTACGAGATCGGGCAGGCCGACAGCCGTTATTTCATCGCCATGGAACTGCTCGAAGGGCAAACCCTCAAGCAGCGCATCGGCAAGCATGCTCTCGAAATGGATGTGCTGATGGAGCTGGCCATTCAGATCGCAGACGCGCTTGAAGCGGCGCACTCCAAGGGCATTATTCACCGCGACATCAAGCCCGCAAACATTTTTGTTACCAGCCGCAACCAGGCGAAAGTGTTGGATTTCGGTCTGGCGAAGCAGACCCTGAAGGCGGAAGCCGTGTTGGGCGGGGTCACCGGCGGCTCCGACGTGACGGTGGACGAGGAAATGCTCACCAGCCCCGGATCAACGGTGGGAACCGTCGCATATATGTCTCCCGAGCAGGCGCGCGGCAAGGACTTGGACACGCGTACCGACCTCTTCTCTTTCGGCGCGGTATTGTACGAGATGGCGACGGGTGCACTGCCGTTTCGAGGCGACACCTCTCCCGTTATCTTCGAAGCGATCCTGAATCGTCCTCCCGTGCTGCCCGTGCGGTTGAACCCCGATGTGCCGTTACAGCTGGAAGAGATCATCAACAAGCTGCTGGAAAAAGACCGCGACCTGCGCTACCAGAGCGCGGCCGAAGTGCGGGCTGACCTGAAGCGCTTGAAGCGCGACACGGACTCGGGACTGATTTCCGCGGCTTCGAGTTCGGCCAATCTGCGGGCGCCGCGGGACCGCAAGCCTGGCCGGACCTGGAACCTTGGCATCATCACGCTGGCGGTACTGGCAGTCCTTGGTATTGCCATGACCGCCTTCCTGCGACGCCCCCGGGCGGCAATGACGGAACGGGATGCAATTCTGGTCACGGATTTTGTGAATACCACGGCTGATCCGGTTTTTGACGGCACGCTCAAGAAGGCACTGGCTGTGGATCTAGGACAGTCGCCCTACTTGAATGTCTTTCCTGAACAAAAGGTCCGGCAGACGTTGCAATTCATGGGACGCAGCCCGGATGAACGCATCACCGGGGACGTCGGCCGCGAGATCTGCCAGCGGGTCGGCATCAAAGCCATGCTGAACGGTTCGATCGCCAACCTGGGCAGCGAGTATGTGATCACACTGGATGCGGTGAACGCCGGCACGGGAGAGTCGCTGGCCCGGGAAGAGGTGCAGGCGTCGAACAAGGAATCGGTGCTGAACTCGCTGCACGGCGCGGGTTCCAGCCTGCGCAAGAAGCTGGGAGAGTCGCTGGCCTCGGTGCAGAAATACGACAAGCCGCTGTCGGAAGCAACCACTTCATCGCTGGAAGCGCTCAAGGCGTTCAGCCTGGGAGACATGAAACACCAGACGTCTGACGAGCTTGCCGCCCTGCCGCTCTATCAGCACGCGATCGAACTGGATCCCAATTTCGCCATGGCCTATGCCCGCCTGGGTACGGTGTACAACAACCTGGGACAAAGCGAGCTTGCGGAAACAAACCGCCAAAAGGCGTTTGAGCTGCGCGACCGCGCCAGCGAACACGAAAAGCTGTACATCATGTCGCACTACTACGTGGATTCCGGACAGCTCGACAAAGGCATCACCGCCCTCGAGCTCTACAAGCAGACGTATCCGCGGGATTCGACTCCGTATAACAATCTCGCTGCCGTTTACATCCAGATGGGCCAGTTCGAGAACGCGCTGGAGAACGCGCGGAAGTCCGTGCAAATCGATCCCGACAGCGCCAGCGGATATTCGAACGTGGGTTTCGCCTACGCCGGCCTGAACCGGCTCGATGAGGCCAAGGCCACGTACCAGGAGGCTTTGCAACACAAGGCGGGCGGAGCCGTCACCCACACTGCGTTGGCCACCATCGCATGGTTGCAGGGCGACAAAGAAGGCACGGAGCGCGAGTTGAATGCGATGAAGAATGATCCCCAGGGTGAGTTCCAGATAACTGGACTCCGCTCGGCGATGGCTGCCCATGCCGGGCAGCTCAATGCGGCGCGGGGCTTCGGCGAGAAACAGAGAGAAGCGGCCGGTCGCATCGGCTTCAAGGAAGCAGTGGCCAGTGAATATTCGCAGGAAGCATTCAGCGAGGCCACGTTCCTGAACAAGGCGCGCGCCCTGGAAGATGTGTCGCAGGCCCTGAAGCTCTCCCAGTCTCCGAACGTGGTGCTCAACTGCGCGAGTGCATTGTCCATGGTGGGCGAAAACGCACGAGCTGCGAAACTGGCGGACGATATCGCACAGAAGCGTCCTTACGACACGCTGGTGCAATTCGTCGCGGTGCCGGTGGTGAAAGCGCAGATTGAGCTGAACCAGGGCAACCCCGGCAAAGCCATTGACCTGCTCGACAGCGCGCTGGTGTATGCGCGCGCGAACTCGACCGTGCTCTATATTCGCGGAAATGCGTATCTCAAGGCCGGGCGTGGCAGCGACGCGGTGCAGGGGTTTCAGCGCCTGCTGGACTGGAAGAACATGATCATGATCGATCCCATCATGCCCCTGGCCAAAGTCGGCCTGGCTCGCGCTTACGTTTCGGCGGGCGACAAGGCGCGCGCTCGAGTGGCTTACCAGGATTTCCTGGCGGTGTGGAAAGACGCGGATCCGGATATTCCGGTGCTGCGCGAGGTCAAGGCGGAGTACGCCAAACTGCAGTAGGTTCTGTTCAATGGAGGACGGGCGTTTCGCCGTCCAGCCGGGCCGGACGCCCGGCCTCCATCATCCCACGCTTCCGTCAAAAAAATTGCTTCGAGTTTGCGCAGGCTTTCAGCTCGGCATCGGGCCGGCGATACGCCGGCGCTACTACTACATAACATTGCACGGATGATGCAGTGTTTATGCGGCTTTCGTACGATATCTCATAGCGGGAAAACCTCGCGTGTCCCGTTTTCAATATTAGTTTCCATCACGGAATTACAACTGCAAGTGAACACGAGCTCTCTCCAAGCGCTGTTGTGGAATGTCAGTTGCTCCTATGCATTGCCGCTGTCAAGTGCCCATAAAACGTAACGCGCAATGACAGTGCGACCACAACAGTGTTCATGAAGTGTTTCGTTGTAACTCGAATTTCACACTTTTTGTTTGGGAGAGAATGTATGAATCGATACATATCGATGTTGAAAGCGACCGCCATCGGGCTGGCTTTGCTGGGACTGATCGCAGCGAGCTCGAGCGGAGCCTACGGTCAGGCCATCAGCGGCGCCCTGGTCGGAACCGTGGTGGATTCGTCGGGAGCTGCCGTTGTCGGCGCATCGGTCAATGCCACGAACCTGGGAACCGGAACGATAATCACCACTGCGACCAACGGGACGGGCGGATACCATCTGGAAAATCTGCCTGTGGGCACTTATCGAATCACGGTCACGGCTTCGGGATTTCGTCCCATTGTGCAGCAGGTTGACGTTGTCCTGAACAAGACCGGCACTTTGAACGCTACACTCACACCGGGCGCGACCAGCGAGACCATCGAAGTCTCCGGGGTGGCTGCGACCATCGATACCTCCTCGGCCCAGATTCAGACCAACTATGACACGCGCTTTTCTCAGGACTTGGGCATTACCTCTACCGGAGGAACTGGCGCAGGCGTGCTGAACCTTTCCTTGCTGAGTCCAGGAGTTACGCAGTCGAGTTCGCTGGGACTTGGAGTCGGACCCTCCGTGGGAGGCCAGCGTCCGTACAACAACAACTTTACCGTCGAGGGCGTCGACAACAATAACAAGGCTGTGACCGGCAACTTGATCACGGTTCCAAACGACGCCGTAGAAAACTTCTCGTTACTGGCCAACCAGTTCGACACCGAGTTTGGCCACTCCTCCGGCGGGCAGTTCAACACGACCATCAGGAGCGGGACGAACGCCTTCCACGGTTCGCTTTACGAGTACTTCAGGAATCGCAACCTGAATGCAGTGGACAACGCGTTCGTGCTCCAGGGTTTGACGTCCAACCCGCGCTTTGACAGCAACCGCTACGGCGCCACCTTTGGCGGTCCCATCTTCAAGAACAAATTGTTTTTCTTCACCAATTTTGAGCGCCAGGGCATATCGCTGACGGCCACCGCGGGCGGCCAGGTATTGACGCCTACGGCGGGCGGCTTGGCGGCGATCGCGACCGACCCGAACCTCAGCGCCACGAACTTTGGGGTGTTTAAACAATATGTGCCAGTGGCGGCCAGTGCGACCGATTGCCTACCATACTCCGCGGCCCCCGCGAGCGGCGCATGCGCGGCTGGCTCAGTTCCGATCGGTGCGGTTTCGGTCGCAAATCCCGCATTTCAGAACTTCGAAAACTACGTTCAGAGTGTCGACTACAACATCTCTTCCCGTGATCAACTTCGCGGCCGCTACATTTACAACAAGCTGGACAAGGTCGACCAGGCTGCGAATCTGTCAGGCGTTCTACACGATCGAGCCCTTCCGGTTTCACCTCTTTACGCTCGGGGAGTATCACACCTTCTCACCATCGATCCTCAATGAATTCCGCGTGGGCTTCAATCGGTACTACAACATTCTGCCTGACGGAAACTTCAAGTACCCTGGGTTGGATGCCTTCCCCAACCTCATCCTGCTGGACCTGGGTGGCAACGGCCTTCAAATCGGGCCTGATTCCCAGGCTCCGCAGTTCACCATTCAGAATCTGTACCAGGGCGTCGACAATGTCAGCTGGACGAAGGGCGCTCACACTCTGAAGTTCGGGGGCGAATATCGCTGGTACATTTCACCGCAGAGCTTCACCCAACGCCAGCGCGGCGACTACAACTACAACTCCACGCAGCTCTTTCTGGAAGACTTTTCGCCGGATAACTTTGGTGAGCGCAGCCAGGGTTCTGTGACCTATTATGGCAATCAGAAAGCCGTGTACTGGTACGCCAACGACAACTGGAAAGTGAACAACCACCTGACATTAAATCTGGGAATTCGTTATGAGTACACCACGGTTTCCTCCAGCGAAGCGAAGCAAACGCTGAATGCCATTTCCAATACCCCGAGCATTATCGTGCCGGGCTCAGTGAACCAGCCCCTGTTGTTCGATGCACCACGGGCTCCCAAGAACAACTGGGCTCCTCGGGTTGGTTTCGCCTTCTCGCCGGGAAGCAATGGCACCACCTCGATTCGTGGCGGCTTCGGTTTGGCCTACGATGTGCTTTACGACAACATCGGGATTCTCGCGGTGCCTCCACAGATCGGCGCAACGCGTGATGTCGACCTTACCGCTCCAACGGCGGGCTTTTTGGCAGCTGGTGGATTGCCCGGAGGCGGAAACGGCATTCAGATTCTCGACGGGCCCACGGCACGCGCTCTCACTTCCGCCTGGATTCCACCCGATGTGAAGGTGCCGTATTCCATCAACTGGAATTTCGGGGTGCAGCACTCCTTTGCGCAAGGACTTCACCGCCGAGGTTCGTTATGTGGGAACTCGCGGCGTCCATCTGGATGTCCAAAACCGAATCAACCGCAGGTCGTTGGTTTCTGAGCAAGCCTTCTTGCCGACTTTCCTGCAGCAACCGTCTCAGGCTGAGGTGGACGGTCTTAGCACCACGCTGGCTGGTCTGAGAGCGCCGGGTTCATTCATCCCTGAGTTTGCCAATGCCGGCTTCAATCAAAACAACATCATCGTGGATTCCCCCAACGGCTATTCCATCTACCACGGATTGCAGACCCAGATTAACCGGCGCTTCAGCAATGGGTTGATGTTCCAGGCCGCCTACACCTACAGCCGCACCATCGACAACAGCACGGCTGATTTCTTTTCCACCAGCCTCACGCCTCGCCGCCCGCAGGACTTCCAGAACTGGGACGCCGAGCGGTCTGTATCTCCCCTCTCACGAACCCACCGCTTCACCCTGGCGGCGGTTTACGATTTGCCTTACTTCAAGCGTGGCAACTGGCTCATGAGGAACATCGTAGGGAACTGGGGCTTCAGCCCGGTCTACACCTACGAGTCACCGCAGTGGGCGACGGTGCAATCGGCGGTGGACGCTAATCTGAACGGCGATTCTGCCGGCGATCGGGCGATTTTCAATGCCGGCGGCGTAAGTGGAACAGGGTCTGGAGTCACTCCGCTGTGCCAGAGCGCGATGCCCAGCTTCGGCGTCTGCGGAGAGCATGATTTCGACCCGACCGCCGGGCCTCCAGGACCGGGGAATTTTGACTCGTTTCCGTTCCTCGTAGGGTACAGCGCCAATAGTCCCAATGCCCAGTACATCGTTGCGGGCGCCGGTGCGTTGGCGACTGGCAGTCGCAACACCCTGGCTACCCAACCGACCAACGACTTCTCATTCTCCACCTATAAGGACATAAACATCACAGAGCGGATCAAATTCCGTATCGGCGCACAATTCGCCAACCTGCTCAATCACCCCCAGTACATTCCTGGCAGCAATCCTGGTCAGGGACTGGGAGTGAATGACGTTACTTCGTTCCTCACCGGCCCGAACAGTACGAGCTATTTGAACTACCTGACACCTGGTAATGCCATCTTCAACAACCCGAAGGCGGTATTTGCCAGCAACGCTCGCACCATCGGACTTGTGGCTAAGTTCACCTTCTAGCCACGCGCACAACGCAACTCTACTGGGGGCCCTTCGGGCCCCTTTTTTATTGATGGGAATTTCGTAGCGCCGCCGTCCCGGCGGATGTGGCGGCGCTGCTACTGCAGCACTACCACCAGAATGCGGCCATCGGAGTGGTATCCGCCGCCTGTGGCGTTTTTGGCTCCCTGCACGGAATCTGGAGGCAAATAGTAGTCCAGGCTCTTCACCTTGCCCGAAGTCTGCAGGGTCTGTCCGATATTGTCGCGTTCGCCGTCCACGGCGGGATCAATCTTGTGGGTGACTTTCCCGTTGCGCTGGTCCTTTTCAAAGCCGATGTCGTGCGTGCCGGCCCCTGCCCACATGGTTTGTCCGTTCCAAGTAACAGGGGCCTTCCAGATCCTGAAGTGGTGACGACTGGCCACGACCGAATACGCCTGCGCCAACTCATAGCCGAAGTCCTGCTTGCGCCCGAACAGATAGAGAGTGCTCATGGGCATCTGCAGATAGTCTTTCTTCTGATAAGTCTCCAGCACGGCTTTGAGGACTGCTTCCTTATTGTCGGTGTCGGCAATACGCCAGCCGGCAGCGTCCAGCGCGTCCTTGACCTGCTGCTCGGAGCCGACCAGGACGAAGTTCACCATGTCGCCCTGATTCTGGAACTCGTCGTTCACCCGCCGCGGCAGACTGTCAATGTCTTTTTCCAACCCAGAATCCAGCTTGCCTGACGACACCTTCAGCGCCACCGTGGATGACGTTGACACGGCCGGAGCAGAAGCTGGGGAAGCCACGTCGCTCCCCGCGGGTACGACCGAGGAAGAAGCGGTGGAAGGCGTTGCGCCGGCACCGAATTGTCCCGCCAGAAATACCTGGGCGGCGCTGGCCAGCTTCGATTTGATGTCCTGCGAGGGCGCTGTTTTTTGCGCATCCGTTGACGAAGCTGCGGACGTGGTCGAGGACGAGGTGGAGGCCGGAGAATTGGCAGTCAGTGAGTTGCCTGCCGCGGGCGCTGCCGAACCAACCGCAGGAGCGATGTGGACCTTGACGGCAAAACTGCCGCTACAAGGTGGCGCACCCGCCGTGTTCACTCCCAGAAAGAGATGGCCCGGCTCCTCGACTTTGAGCTGCTTACCACTCCCGACCAGGACCGCCACCCCTTGCGACCGCAGCCTGGCGATCAGAGCTCCGGCGGGCGCAGAGACCACGGGAAGACCGGTGCCAAGGCCACCGCTCACTCCCGCCGGATCGCAGGTCTCGCCGGAGCTGGAGTGGATTTGCAAAACGTCTCCCGCTTGCAGGTCTACGCCGGTATCAGTCCAGGGTTGCGCGGTCGAGATGGTGAAGGAATAGTCTCGTCCGGCGGTGGCGATTTGGAACTGGGCGGAAGCAGGGCGAGTGAAAGCAGCTGCCAGCAGAACGAAACCAGCTATCAGGGAAAGGGACTTCATCACAGACTCCGCGTCGGTCGCTGCAAGGGGCCGCTGGAGAATTTTATCTATTATCGCGGAGGGAGTCGAATGGGGAGCCGATTCGATGGAGGACGAGCGGACGCCCGTCCTCCATATCGAACCTGCGCTCTTTGGTTACCGGGCCAGGGCTGGTTCCAGTTGGCCTGACTTCAGGCTCTCGTAGCGCTTGTTGATTTCGTCCCAGTTGACCACGTTCCACCATGCGGCCAGGTATTCAGGACGGCGATTGTTGTATTTGAGGTAGTAGGCATGTTCCCAAACGTCATTTCCAAAGATGGGGAACAGGCCCTGGGAGATGGGGCTATCCTGATTGGGAGTGCTGAGAATCTGCACTTCGCCACTCTTCTTGCCGGCCAGCCACGCCCATCCGCTGCCGAACTGCTTGACCCCGGCATCGTTAAACTTGGTCTGAAAATCCTTGAAGCTGCCGAAAGACTTCTGAATGGCCTCCGCGATGGGGCCGCTGGGATCGCCGCCGCCTTTGGGCTTCATGATCTTCCAGAACATGCTGTGGTTGACGTGACCGCCGCCGTTGTTGCGCACTGCGCCGCGGATATCTTCCGGCAGCGCGTTGAGGTCGCGAATCAAATCTTCCGCGCTCTTGGACTGCAGGTTGGGATGCTTCTCGAGCGCCGCATTCAGGTTCTTTACATAAGCCGCGTGGTGCATGTCATGGTGCAGCTTCATGGTGGCGGTGTCGATGGTGGGTTCAAGAGCGGAATAGTCGTAGGGCAAGGGGGGTAATTCAAAAGCCATATGGTTTCTCCTCTATAACAGTCTCAGATGATGGTATCGCGACTGGCGATTCAGCGGAAAGATCTGTTTGTTTTCGCCAGTTGGAGATGGCACGGATCAGGATTGGGTTGCTTGTAGAAAAACCTACGCCAAAATCGGCCACGGATCTTCACGGATCAACCCCTTCCGCTTGATCTTGATCTTTCTCCTGGTTGGGTTTATCCGTGTGAATCCGCGAAAATCCGTGCCGATTTTACTGGTTCAGGGCGCGCTGCAGTTGCTGAGGATCGGTCGCGTAGCTTAATGCCACTTCCGGGTCCACAATTCCGGCACGGACCAGTTTTTCGATTTCCTGGTCAAAGCTGCGGGCGCCATCCGAGGTGCTATTTTTGATGGCATCCAGCAGATTGGCACCCGCGGGGTCTTCGCAGTCCAGGAAATGCGCGGTGCGCGGAGTGTTCTTGAAAACTTCCAGGACGGCCACACGGCCGCCGTTTTTCCGAGGAATCAACTGCTGCGAAATCACGTAGCGGAGTGTCTTGCCCAGGCGACTGCGCAACGACGATTGCTCCAGGGGCGGGAACGCAGACACGATGCGCTCCAACGTCTTGGCGGCATTCGGAGCATTCAGGCTGGAAAGTACAAGGTGTCCGGTTTCCGCAGCTTCCAGGACCATTTCCATGGTTTCACGATCGCGCAGTTCGCCCACCAGGATCACCTTGGGCGCTTGCCGCAAGGCGGCCCGCATGGCCATGGCGAAATTCGGGGTATCGCTATGGAGCTCCCGTTGATGGATGGTGGACTGCTTGTGGTTGTGCAGAAACTCGATCGGATCTTCGATGGTGATGATATGGCAGCTCTGCTCTTCGTTGATGCGATCCAGCAGCGCCGCCAGCGTGGAGGATTTCCCCGACCCGCGCGCCCCCGTCACTAGAACAATGCCGTCCCTGAGACCCGCTACGTCCCCCAGCTGAGGCGGCAACCCGAGGGCGGAGAACTCCGGAATCGTGGTGGGAATCACCCGCATCACCACCGCGCAGCTGCCGCGCTGGATGAAAACATTGACCCGAAAGCGGGCCAGCCCCGGCAAGCCAAAGGAAATGTCGCAGGAGCCTTGCTCGCGCAGCATGTTGATGGCCTGCTTGTTGTCACCGATGAGGTCGGAGGCGATGCGGCGAGTATCGTCCGCGCTGAGCACTCGCAATCCCGGACCCTGGACCACCATCAGCTGCCCATAGATTTCCACCTGGGGCGGACGGCCCGGCGAGAAAATCAGGTCGCTCACCTTTTCACTGGCGCGCAGCATGGCAGCCAGCAAGGCATGCGTGGCCGCCGCGCCGGAGTGCGATGACGGATCGAGCGTGACCTGAAGCGGTGCTGTGCCTGGTGCTGCCATTTTCTTTTTGTCCAGGAAGTAGAGCCCGGTGGGAGGAGGGCTGTTCGAGCCTGCGGGTCGTAGTCCTGATGCTTTTCTGTGCGATCTGATTCAACTGTAGCGAAAACGATGGCGGCATTCCACGAAGAACGTCATGTACATAGACCTTAGTAATGAGCATCTACGAACCACGTGGGGACAGCCGCCCCCGGCTGTCCGGTCGAGCGCAGCTCGACGGTCTTTTCTTGCTGACACGAAACGGGCTGACGCCAAACGGGGCGGAGCTTCGCTCCGCCGGGCAGCCGGGGGCGGCTATCCCCACATAGTTCGTGGAGCCAAACAAAAAAAGGGCGGCCTTGGGGCCGCCCTCGTTTGAATTCAACCAACCGCTACTTCTTTGTGGGGGCTTTCTTCGACTTACCGTAGCTGGTCTCGATGCTGCTTCCGATGTACTGGAGCATGCTCTTGGCGCCCTCGGCGAACTGCCCGGTGGGTTGTAATTCAAGATACTTGTTCAAGGCTTCTTCGGTGCCGGCAGCGGGAATCACCTTGCCGGTTTTCGGGTCAGTGGTGGCTTTGTTGATCAGGTTCACGCCCTTTTGATAGTAGGCGTCCGCTTTGGTCGGATCGGCCGCGATCGACTTGTCGAAGGCTGTATTGGCCTCGTCCACCTTCCCACTGTTGGTCAACACCGCTCCCTGGTTGTAGTAGTACTGCGCGGCGCCGGCGGGATTTTGCTGAGCCGCCAGATCATAGGACTTCACCGCCTCGTCGAGTTGACCCGACCGGGCCTCGGCCTGGCCCAGATTGTTGTAATAGGCCGCGAGAATCTTGGGGTCGTCGGGCTTCGCGCCGGCTGCCATGTTTGTCTTTTTCAGCTCGATCGCCTTCTGGTAGTCGGTAACGGCATTGCCGTACCGCTTCTGCCTCTCCGCCGTGTCGGTCTGCTTGGGACCCGAGCCGAGATTGGCATCACCCAGCCGCGCCCAGAGCAGGTCGCGCGTAGGATCAGTCTGCGTGGCCTCATTGAGAGTGGTGATCGCAGTTTCGTAATCCCCGCCCTGTATGGCTTGATTGGCAATGGCAAGCTTCTCGTTCAGGGCCTTTACCGTGTTGGTCTCTTTGGCCAACTTGGCCTGCTGCTCTTGCATCGCCTTTAACTGTTCAGGGCTGATGCCCTTCTGCTGAGCCGCCTCCACCTGGGATTTCTTCAGGTCGAAATCGAGCGTGGATTCATCCATTCCCACCGGAAAGCCCGCAACCTGGTCCAGTTGCTTGCCGTCCTGAGTGAGCGTGACCTTGTACTTGCCGGGTTCGATACCCAGAGAAAAGTACTCGCCCTTCTTGTTCGTCTTAAGGTTGTACTTCCGTCCGTTGTCAGTGTTAAGCCATTCGAGGTTGGCGCCCACGATAGGAGTTCCTTGTGCGTCTTTGCAGACACCCTTCACCGACCCTGTGGCTTGGGCGAACACCGGGGGTACGCACAGTGCTGCCACTGCCACCACCAGCACGACTATCAGCAAACGTTGCTTCATTTTTTGGCCTCCCGGCTCACAAAACTGATTGAGATCGACATTGACTTTGATTTCGCAGCGCCGTCTTCCGGGCCGGCGCGGCATTAAGCTCTCTGCGCCAGCGCCGCGTAAGGAATCGGGTCCACGCTGCCCGCGTCCTCAAAGGCTCGCAGGCGCAAAACACAGCTATCACAAATGCCGCAGGCGCTGTCCTCCCGGCGGTAGCACGACCAAGTTAAATCGAAGGGCGCGCCCAGTTCAAGGCCCAGGCGGACAATTCCCGACTTGCGCAAGTGGATCAGCGGCGTGACGATTTCGATCCGGCCATCCTTCGTGCCCAGCTTTATCACCTGATTGAACGCTTCGTAGTAGGCCGGACGGCAATCGGGATATCCCGAACTGTCCTGCTCCACTGCGCCAATGTATATCTGACCAGCCCCCAGCACCTCCGCCCAACTCACCGCCACCGACAGAAAGTGGGCGTTGCGGAAAGGCACGTATGTTACCGGAATATCCTGCCCCGTACTATCGGGACCGAGGGCGTGCGATTCAGGAACGCCAATGTTGCGGTCGGTCAGCGCCGAGCCGCCAATCGCGGAGAGTGCTTCGTTTCTAACCAGCAGCCGGTCCCGGATGCCCAGGCGATCACAGATGGCGAAAAAAGCCCGCCGCTCGCGCTCTTCTGTGCGCTGTCCATAACTGATGTGCACTGCAGCAGCTTCGTGATCACGCGCTGCCAGCGCCGCGCAGACACAGGAGTCCATTCCGCCACTCAAGAGAACCACCGCGCGTTGTGCGTCCTTCACCATGAGTTAGATGTCATTTCGAACCGAAGCGCCGTCCACGGCGACGCGAGTAGTGCCGGCGCTACTCTGCTAAACCCCTTTCATCGCCGGATCCCACACAAACTTATGGATTTGCAGCGACAGCCGAGCCGGTACCCCGTCCACGAGCATCCATTCCGCTAGTTCGCGCGGATCCAGCAGGCAGCCCGACGCGTCGCGGGCGCCGCTGGCCTGCTTGCTGAACGCGGGCGAAAACAACACCGCATTTACCCGCCCGTCGAGCTGGTGAGCAGACACAAAGTCCCGCGCAAACTCGTAGTCAATGCGGTCACTGAGCACAAACTTGACCTCGTCCTCGCCATTCAGCCAGTCGAGATTCTCCATGAGGAACGTGTCGGGCTCGCCCGAGTTCGGACATTTTACGTCCACGATCTTGATGACCCGCCGGGGCACCCGCTCCAGCGGACGTTCGCCGCTGGTCTCGATCAAAACGGTGTAGTTCGCGCCCAACAGGCGCTGCATCAGCGGCACCACTTCGCGCTCCTGCAACATGGGTTCGCCACCGGTGATCTCCACCAACCCGCCGCCCGGACTCAACTGTTCCACCGCTCCCATCACTTCTTCGAGCGTCCGGCGATGACCGCCCGTGAAAGTGTACTCGCTGTCGCACCAGGAACAACGCAGATTGCAGCCCGTGAGCCGCACGAAGACGCAAGGCAGACCGGCGTATGTGGACTCACCCTGGATCGACTTGTAGATTTCGGTAATCTGCACGACGGAGGAGGTTCCAAACCCCAGATTTCAGTTTCAGGTTCTCAGATCTCAGTTGCGTTTGGTTTACTCCGAATAGGTTGCGGTAGTCACATCGGTTTCAAACACGGTGACGTTCTTCACTCGCACCCGGCCATGGGTTACGCGATCCAGATTGACGTTCGTCTCATCGTAAAAATACTTGGCCAGATTTTCAGCCGAGGGATTCAGCACTTTGAAAGGATCGAGATCGTTGATCATCTGGTGATCCAGTCGGTCGATGACTGGTTTCATGGCTTCTTTCAGCTCCCTAAAATCGAGCAACAGGCCGGCCTTGTCGAGTTCCTTGCCGGCCAGGGTCACCCGTACCTTGTAGTTGTGCCCGTGAGGGTTTTCGCACTTGCCCTTGTAGTTGCGCAGGTAGTGTCCCGCAGCAAACGAGTCTTCGACCGTAACCTCGTACATGAACCCCTCGGCGGGCGGCGCGAGTAGGACCGGACCGCAGCGCATGATCTAACCCTCTATTTTACCTCGATACCCATCATGTGGGGCGGGCGCCCTCGCCCGCCGCCTTTGACTTTGATAGTTTCGCTCTTTTGCGGGTGCCTGGTTCATTTCAGAGGGTTTCTTAAATCCAAGTCAACCGCGGCGGGCGAGGGCGCCCGCCCCACACATACAGGCTGCTATTCGATCCCGAAGAACTGCTCTACCTGCTTAATGTCAGTCGTTCTACGATATGGTGGCAGGCTCTCCACGAACACCTTCCCATACTGCTTCTTCAAGATACGGTTGTCCAGAAGCACCAGCAGACCGCGATCGTGGAGCGAGCGGATCAGCCGTCCGAATCCCTGTTTCAGCGTAATGACCGCCGCCGGTACCTGGTACTGGAAGAAGGCGTTGCCGCCCTCGGCGTCGATCGACTTGACCCGCGCCGCCACCACCGGATCGCTCGGCACCGCGAACGGCAGGCGGTCAATGATCACGCAGCTTAGCTGTTCGCCTTGCACGTCCACACCCTGCCAGAACGACGAGGTCGCGAACAGCACGGCATGCGGAGTGAGCCGGAACTCTTCCAGCAGCGCAGTCTTGGGGGCATCACCCTGCAGCAGCATGGGGAAGTCCAGTTCGCCGAGCAGCCGCTGATAGACGTCGTTCATCTGCGCGTAGCTGGTGAACAGGACGAATGCCCGGCCGCGGGAAATCTCGAGCAGCTGCCGGATGCGGTCGGCTGCTTTGGCCGTGAATTGCGGGGTGCGAGGATCGGGCAGGTCGGGAGGCACGTAGAACAGCGCCTGATTTTCATAGTCGAAATGCGAAGGCAGGACAGTTTCCCGGGCATGCTCCAGTCCCAGCCGCTGGCGCATGTAGTCGAAGCCGCCGCCTACAGCCAGCGTCGCCGAGGTCAGCACCGCGCATTCGAGTTTGTCGAACAGGCAAGTCTTCAGAATTGGAGCCACGTCGATCGGGGTGGCCTGCAGAAAAACGTTTAGCTTGTCGCGTCCGCCGCGCCGGCGCTCGATCCAGAACACGGTGTTGCGATCTTCGGATTCCATCAGGAAGCCGAGCTGCACCTGCAACTCCTGGGAGCGCCGGGCGAAGTTGAAGACTTCTTCCGGCTTGGATGGCAGGTTCTCCAGCTCCGAACCCAGGCGAGTGAGGGCCTGCTGCAATCCCAGGAATTCGTCGCCGTTTTCTTCCATGAACTCGCGTCGGCTTTCGAAGGCGAAGCGTCCGTCGCCCTGCGGCAACAGGGCGAAGAAGAACACTGCCCGCTCGCGCAGACTTTTCAGCGCCCCTGAGAGCGAAGCGGACAGCATGTGGTTGCGTTGCAGCGAGACTTCTACATCGCGGCACAACTCTTCGAATCTGCCATTGCTGACCGAAACTCCGAAATAGCTTCCGGCGACATCTTCCAGTTCGTGACCTTCGTCGAAGATCACGGCCCCGGCCTCCGGCAGGATTCCGGCATCGGGCGCGTACTCGGCCTGCTGCTTGATGGAAAGATCGGCGAAGAACAAGTGGTGATTGACGATGATGATGTCGCTCTCCACCGCTTTGCGATGCATTTCGGTGATGAAGCAGCGGTCCCAGGCGCTGCATTTCTGTCCCAGGCAAGTATCAGAGCGTGCGTCAATCTTGTGCCAGAGCGCGCTGGCTTCGGGAAGCGATGCCAGTTCCGCCCGGTCTCCGGTCTGCGTCACCTTTTCCCATGCGGCAATGGCGCGGTAGTGCTCGATCTCCTCCAGTCCGCTGAGCACGGGCTGGTCGGTGAGGTCATAAAGCTTCTTGCGGCACAGATAGTTGTTTCGGCCTTTCATGTAACAGACTTTGAGCTTGCCTTCGCCGTTAGGAAAAAGCGCTTGTTCGAGAAAAGGGATATCCTTATAGAAGAGCTGTTCTTGCAGGTTCTTGGTTCCGGTAGAAATGATGACCCGCTTGCCGGAACGAATGACGGGCACCAGGTAGGCCAGCGTCTTGCCCGTTCCAGTACCGGCCTCGACGATCAGGTGACGCTTTTCTTCCAGCGCCTGCTCGACGGCTTGCGCCATCTGCAACTGTCCCCGGCGGAATTCGTAGGCGGGGTGGGTGCGCGAAAGCATGCCGCCAGGAGCGAAGAACTGGTAGAGCGAAACATCGCGTTTTTTCGTATCGGAGGCGGGAGGCACCAAGTCACTATAATGTGGGGCGCACACTCTTGTCCGCCCCACACGAACAAATCTTATGACCCATCCAACTCTGAGTTCGCCGTCGGTTACGGCCGGCATCCCAACCATCGCCATTGTGGGACGTCCTAACGTCGGAAAATCCACGCTCTTCAATCGCCTGGTGGGCTCGCGCCGCGCCATTGTGGGCGACGAGCCCGGCATCACGCGCGACCGCCTTTACGGCGAGGCCGAGTGGCGGGGACGCCATCTTCGCATTGTGGATACGGGCGGCATCCTGCCCGAAGACAAAGACTTCATTCCGGCAGAAATTTTCCGCCAGGCGAAAGTTGCCCTGGTGGAAGCCGACGCCGTGATCATGGTGGTGGACGGCCGCACCGAAATGGCGTCTCCGGATATCGAACTGGCCCGCCAGTTGATCCGCTCCGGCAAGCCCCTCTTCCTCGCAGTCAACAAAGTGGATACCGACAAGCAGCAGAGCCTTACGGATGAGTTCCATCGCCTGGGAATCGGCAAAGTGTTTCCCATCTCGGCTGAAAACGCTCGCGGCCTGGATGATCTGCTGGACTCCATTCTTGAGATATTGCCTGTACACACCCAACTCACCATTGAGGACACCGAGGACGCAGCGGGAACCCCGGAATCCCAAGAAGCCGAGGCGCACGAAACCAAGGTTGCGATCATCGGGCATCCCAACGTGGGCAAATCCACTCTGCTGAACCGGCTGACTGGCGCCGAGCGCTCGATTGTTTCGCCTATCCCTGGAACGACGCGTGACGCGGTTGACGAGATCGTCGAGCACGGCGGCAGGCGCTTCCGCTTCGTTGATACCGCCGGCATCCGCCGCAAAGGCAAGACGCACCTGATGGCGGAAAAGCTCTCCGTCGTCATGGCGCGCAAGCATCTGGAAGCTGCCGACATTGCGCTGCTGGTGATTGACGCGACCGAGGGGGTGAGCCAGCTCGACGCCGCCATCGCGGGATATGCCCACGAGAGCGGCCGCTCCATGATCATCATCGTGAATAAATGGGACCTGGTTGTCAGCGGCAAGGAGCGGACAGGCCGGCAGACGAAATCCTCGCGCATGCAGGAGAACAAGCGCCCGGCCGATCGCATCGCGTACGAGGAAAGACTGCGGGATGCGCTGAAATTTCTCAGCTATGCGCCGATACTGTTCGTCTCCGCTTCAACCGGAAAAGGTACCGAAAAAATATTTCCCACGCTGGAGGAAGTCGCCACCGAGCGCCGCAAGCGCATCGGAACGGGCGAGATGAATCGCTTTCTCAAGCATGTTGACTTCGAACGCGCCTCGGTCCCGGCACGCCAGCAGGTCAGGATCTACTACATGACCCAGGCCGCAGTCGGGCCGCCGACGTTCGTCATCTTCACCGACCGAAAAGTAAAGCTGCACTTCGCCTACCAGCGTTTCCTGGAGAACCAGATTCGCAAAGCCTTCGGATTCGTGGGCACTCCGATCTGGATCAAGAACCGGGCCCGGGATTAGGAATTGCGCATCAGACGATCGGCTCAGGCGTTGGCAATAACGGCGGGGGAGCTGGCGGAGGCGGCGGGATTACGGATGGTGGAGCCGGATGCAGCAGCGCGTCCAGCGCGGGGTAACGCGAGGCGAAGAAATAAATAGAATACGCCGGGAAAAACACCACGGCGGGCACTGAGATCAGAGAAATCACATACAGCAGCGAAAAAATCGCAATGGTTCCAGCCACCACGGCCAGCGTGATGGTGTAAAGGTTCCAGGTCAGTCCAGCCGCCATGCCTCCGATCACGGCGACCGCACCCAGTCCGCCGATGGGAATAAGTAACAACAGCATCACCATGGCAGAAGCAATGCCGAGTACGATGGCGGCGCCGATCGCCATCACAATCTTCATGCCAATGTAGGCCGCGTAACCGCCCTTCTCGTTCTTGATCTGGGGCCACAGCCGCCGCCAGCCCTCTATGGCGCCAATTTCTTCCAGCGCCATTTGCGGGACCACAAAATCCTTGGTCATCACGTGGATCAGAAGCTGGACCACCACAAAAAGCAGAAATACAAAAAACAGCGCCATGCCGCCAAGAATCAGCGGGATCATGTGTTCCTTGGGATGTCTAAGCCAGCCTACCAGAAAAGCGAAACCTGCCGGGATTCCAACCAGAATGGTCAACGCCACGACCGAGGCCAGCGCCAGCAGAATCTGCCAGACAAAGAAACGCCGTCCCGGACCCTGCCGCCGGCTCCAGCTTTGCCAGATGCGGCATTCTTTAGCCACGACGCTGTCGAAGAGTACGAAGCGCATCACGCTGTTCACGTAAAGAAATAACACCAGCAGCACCAACCCGGTAACGATCAGCACTGCGATCAGCGATGCGTAAACCATGGGATTGACCGTCGGCAGGGCAGCGAATAAGTGCTGAGAATTATTGGGTCGTGTCGGCATCTGGAAGCTGCCCGGATTGCAGCCACCGCCGCCTGAACCCATTTCGCCGGCCAGCAGGCCGACCAGCCCCAGTTTGGCCCACTGGCTGGCCCGGAACGGCCGCACTAACTGCTGCCGGGCATGCTCGAAAGCCGGAGAAATCGCATCCACGGCGGAAAGCGGCAATAGGCACCTCAGGAGATCACGGTTCGCAGCAAGGTACTGCGAAGCGGGTAAGACGTCAAGTTAGGAAAGGTGTGCGGGGTCGTTATGACGACATGCGACCGCGCGCTGTCATCCCGAGCGCAGCCTATCGTCAGGCGAAGCCGGACAATAGCAAGCGAAGGACCTGTGCATTCCTCGCCAGGCTCGAATGCAGCGTCTGCTCAAATCCAGCGAGCACTCGCAGAAAAGATCTCGAGGGTTTGGCGCCGGTAGCGTCCGGAATGCACAGGTCCTTCGTCGGGGGCTCTTCGCGTGGCGAAGAGTTCCGCTTCCTCAGGATGACATCACTCGTATCTCAGTGCTTCTACCGGGTCGAGCTTCGAGGCGCGCAGCGCCGGCACCAGGCCGCTGGCAACGCCTACGGCCAGCAGCACGAGAGTGGAAAGCATGACCGTTGCCATAGATATCTGCAAATGGATGTCAGCCTTGCCGGAATCGTCTTCAAATAACGGACCCATCAGAGGCAGCGTCCCTACCGCGGCAGCGATCCCGTAAGAAAGCAGCACGCCGGCGGCCCCGCCCAGCAACATGATGAACAGGGTCTCAGCCAGGAACTGTAATTTGATTTGCCACTTCTTGGCGCCCAGTGCCCGCCGCAAGCCGATCTCGCGGATCCGCTCATCCACCGAGACCAGCATGATGTTCATCACGCCAACCCCGCCGATGCCCAGGGTCAGCGTGCCCACAAATGTGAGCAGCACTTGCAGCCCTATGGTGAGGCCATCGATGACCGGGCGAAATTCGTCGCGCCCGAACATCACAATCGCTTTTTTGTCGGTGGGAGAAAACTGCTGGCGGCCGGCGATAGCGGCCAGCACCTGGGCGGAAGCCTTCTTTTCAAACTGGGGCGCAACCGGCTCGAAGAGCATCACGCTGCCGTACTTGGTATTCCATAGGTCGCCGGCGGCGCTGTAGGGGATCCATACCGAATCGTCGTCACTGGAAAAATAATTGCTCAACTGGATTTTGCGGGCCATCACGCCGATGACGGTGAAGTGCACGCCGCCAATCTGCACCGTCTCACCCACCGCCGGCCGGCCGCTGAACAGCTGCTCGCGCACCCGTCCACCCAGAAACACCACGCGGCGGCGCTCCAATTCGTCTCCGGAGGAAATCCAGCGCCCCTCGGACGGGACTTCGTTGCGCATTTCTCCATACTCCGGGCAAACGCCGCGTATCGCTGCCGTCCCCACCATGCGCTCGCCATAGCTGATGCCGGGCCGATTCACGGTCTCCAGGCACACATGTTTCACCAGCGGAGCGGTTTCCTTGACGATGTCGAGGTCGGCCTGCTCAAACCGCACTTTCTTGCCGGCACGCTGTCCGCCGGGTTGCTCGCTGGTTTGTTGCGGCCAGCAGATGACAACGCTTTTGCCGAAAGCATCGAACCCGCCCACCAGGATGCCGCGAAAACTGCTGCCATAGGCGATGAGCAGAGTGACGGTGGCAATCCCCCAGACGATGCCCAGCATGGTCAGCAGGCTGCGGGTGTAGTTGCGCCTGAGAGCAATCCAGGCCTCGAAAATGATTTCAGTCAGCATTTTGGAAACCATCACCAGCCATGTGGGGACGGGTCGGAGCCCGCCCTGAGCGCAGCAATTTTGAGCTCCCACCGCCGCGCAAGCGCGGCCTGTCCGGGTCGAAGACCCCGACCCACACAACCCTACCCTCCTGCTTCATAGCGCAGCGCCTCGATGGGATCAATCGACGCCGCTCTCCGCGCCGGATACAACGCCGAAAAAATCGCGATGATACCCAGCAGCAGGCAGGCCACCAGCCCGGACTGCCACGTCGCCACCAGTCCGGCAAAGAAATCCGGCATGGGCAGCAGGTTCACCAGAAAGCAAATGCCGTATGCGATTCCCATCCCTATGGCCCCGCTTAGAAACGCGATCAGCAGCGCTTCAATAAAAAACTGTTGGAGAATGGTGCGAGCCGGAGCGCCCAGCGCCTTGCGCACTCCGATTTCGCGGGTCCTTTCCCGCACCGCGACCATCATTACGTTCATCACACCCAGGCCGCCGAGAAAAAGCGTCACGATGCCCACCGCACCCAGAAAATATTTCATGCCGTTGGTCATCTGGCGGAAGGCCTTGGCCTCCTGCACCGTATCCCAGATGGGACAGGCCTCTTTGTCGCTGGGGTCGAAGTTGTGCATCCGTCCCAGCACCGTCTGGATTTCGCGCTTGCAGGCCTCGTGCTGTTCTACCGATCTGGGCGTGACCAGCAACTGGTCAAAAGTTGTGGAGGTGCCCGGAGGCTTGTCGGGAAAATCGCGCCGCATGGCTGCGAAAGGAATAAATATCTTGTTCACATCCCAGCCGTCATAGCTGGAATCCTGTTTCTTGACCGCCATTACGCCAATGACGGTGTAGGGAAAGGCATTCAGATAAACGCTTTCTCCGACGGGATTGCGTCCGGGGAAAAGTTGCTTCGCGGCATCGCTGCCCATGAAGGCCACGCGGCGCGCTTCCTTCTGATCCTCCCAGTTGTAGAAACGGCCTTCGCCGACATCGAGGCTGCGAATGTAACCGAACGGAGGATGAGATCCGGTCACGGTAAACGCGGCATTGTTGTAGCCGCTGTGGGCGCGGACGTCATTTCGCTCCAGTTCGGGAATGGCGTATTCGCAGTCCGGCGACTCCGCCTGCACGGCCGTGACGTCAGCGTCTTCCCAGTGCACTTCGCGCCCGGCGCGGGCACCCCCGACCTGCATGCTGGTGCGTCCATGAAAAACGATCAGAATATCTTTGCCCAGGTTGCGGGCCTGGACTTCCTGCCCCTGGCGCAGCCCTTCGCCCGCCGCCACCATCAGAACGATGGAGACGATTCCCCAGGCGATTCCGAACATGGTCAGAAACGTACGCAGCTTGTGGGACCAGAGCGTACGCAACACATCGCTGACTAGATCTCGCAGCACCATACTGTTATGGACGCGGAGGCCGCCCGAACGTAAGCCCGGAAAGCGCACCGGCCCCCAATTCCATATACGAATGTCCGCCTGGTTTTGTTCATAAATGAGTGTGGGGCGGGCGCCCTCGCCCGCCGCTCTTGCAGTTGATCTTGGGGATATTGGTTGCTGCCTGGTAAGACTGAGTTTGTGGTGTTTACCTCAGTCTGAGTCAAAAGCGGCGGGCGAGGGCGCCCGCCCCACACTTTTCCAGCCACGCATCAAACTGTTGCAATGCCAACTCGCACTGTTGCCGGTGCCGCTCTTTGCGATCGCGAACTCTGCGTTCCAGGGGTGGCAGAAGATCGAAAGTGATGTTCGCGGGCTGGAAGTTCCTGGCGTCGGCGTGGGTCACGTAGTGCACCAGGGAACCGAAGGCAGTAGGACGCGGCGGCGGCGCGGGATCCGCCCCGGTAGCCAGCGCAGCAGCGTGAAGGCCCGCCATCAGACCGGCCGCGATGGATTCGACGTATCCTTCCACGCCGCAGATCTGGCCGGCGAAGAACACCTGCGGATATTTCTTCATCTGCAACGACTCGGACAGTAACGTCGGTGCGTTGATGTATGTGTTGCGGTGAATTTGGCCGTAACGCAGGAAGCGCGCATTCTCGAGACCCGGGATCAATCGGAGCACGCGGGCCTGATCTCCAAATTTCAGATGGTTCTGAAAACCCACCAGGTTGTAGGAATCGGCGCGGAGATTTTCCTGCCGCAACTGCACCGCCGCGTAAGGGATTCGTCCGGTGCGGGGGTCTTTTAGTCCAACCGGCTTCATGGGACCGAAGCGCAAGGTGTCGCGGCCGCGGCGGGCGATTTCTTCAATGGGCAGGCAGCCCTCAAAGTAGTTCAGCTTCTCCCAGTCACGGTCCTCGACCGATTGTCCCGAGATCAAAGCATCGCAGAAACGGTCATACTCTTCCTTTGACATGGGACAGTTGATGTAGTCGGCCGAGCCTTTGTCGTAGCGCGCCGCCAAGTAGACCTTCGACATGTCGATGGAATCGGCTTCGACAATCGGACTAATCGAATCGAAGAAATACAAATGGGTCGAACCGCTCAGCCGGGCAATCTCCTGCGACAGAGCGTCAGAAGTCAACGGTCCGGTGGCGATGATCGTGATCTGACCTTCGTCGATGTGGGTGACTTCTTCGCGCCGGACCGCAATCAGCGGCTCTCGTGAAAGGGCCTCCGTTACGCGGGCGGCAAAGGTCATACGGTCCACCGCCAGGGCATGACCGGCAGGGACAGCGCACTCGCGCGCGATCTCAAGCAAACGCGATCTCGCCCGCCTCATTTCTTCTTTTAGCAGCCAGGGCGCAGTGTTCAGGCTGTCGGATTTCAGCGAGTTCGAGCAAACCAATTCTGCGAAGTCCGCAGTCTGATGCGCCGGCGTCGAGCGCACCGGGCGCATCTCCCAGAGTTCGACGGCGACGCCGCAGCGCGCGCACTGCCATGCCGCCTCTGATCCCGCAAGGCCAGCGCCAATAATGCGTACGACTTCCGTCATCTCGTGTGTCATCATTGCGCACCCCCGGCCAGACGCTCCAGCGCGTCTCCGCCCAGGCTAATAGTTTGGCCCCAGTTTCTTCTGCTAGAGAATCAGTCTCTCATCTCCCACTCGCCGGGTCACGTGCTCACGGTCCAGATATTCCAATAAGGGAATGGCATATTTCCGGCTCACTCCAGTCATATCTTTGAAGCGGGCCACGCCGATCTTCGACGATTTCGCCTTTTCCGATGACATGCGCTGGCGCAAATCCAGCAGCGCGTTGCGATGGAAGACCAGATCGTCAGACACTTTCACCAAGACTTTGTCGCGCAATAGCAATGTGACGATTTTTTGAGCGCGGGCTTTGTCGACTTTCAGACCAGCCAGCACATCCTTCAACGTGGGCACCTTTAGGCCCGCCGAAGCGAACGCTTGCTCAATGACTTTTTGGGATTCTGCCTCTTCGTCTTTCATAACCACACAGAGTCCCGGAAGATGGACAATTTCTCCGGCACCCTCCAGCTTCTTCTCCCGGACAAGCGTCTCCAAGACCGCGGTGAACACCTCGCTGGACGCTCGCATCTGGTGGCGGAGTTCTTCCTTGCTGATCCCTGCGACCAGCGGATTCTTTTTGTGGAAGGCGGCAACGGTGCTGATGATCGATAACTTCAGTCCATCGAGCGCGGGCAAGTCCACAACTAAGTCGCCGATCCGAGAGATCCTGGCCTGCCACGCACCAGCGGCGAGGTAGGTTTCGATCACCTGCCTGGTCCATCCGGTTTCCGCAGTCAGTTGGGCAAGATCGATTCCGGCATGACCTGGTCGTGCGATGCGGGCCCGCAGAATGGCTTGAGCGTCACCTTCCGCCAGAGTTTTCAAAAATGCGTCCAGCCCCGGCATCCGCGAAATTGGCGACGCGTCCAGCACCACACCTCCGCCGATGGTCACGACCGGCGAAAACTGCCGCACGATGAAGCGGTCCCCAGGGAGCAACAGCGTGGGCTCAGCCATGCGCAACTCAAGCAGTGCAGTCTCCCCCGGGGAAATTTGCTTCTGGCCAAGGAGCACGACCGTAGCAATGGCTTCAAAAGTGTAGGCGTGCAGGTGAACGCGTGACCGGTCTTTCAACGGCTTTGCCGAAGGCAGCAGGGTCAGCGAGACAGCCAGACGAGAGGTGGGCTGAAAAGTCGAGGGTGGCGCCAGCACCATGCCGCGGGCCAACTCTTGCGTGGTCACGCCCGCCAGATTTAAAGCCGTGCGCTGCCCGGCCACAGCCTGCTCGGCGGTTTGTCCATGAACCTGGATTCCGCGTACGCGCACACGTTTGCCCGCGGGGAAAACCTCAAGTTCGTCTTCTTCGCGAATCGTGCCTGCGACCAGCGTACCCGTCACCACTACGCCGAAGCCCTTCATGGTAAAGACGCGGTCAATCGGAAGCCGGGCCAGGGCGGCGGAGTCTCTGGATGGAAGCTCTGCGGCGGCTTTCACCAGGGCCTGCTTCAGATCGTCGAGACCGGCGCCAGTCAACGAGCTGACGGCGACGATAGACGAATCAGCCGGATCCAGAAACGAATTGCGCAGAAACTCTTCAACCTCCAGCCGCACCACGTCCAGAGTCTCGTGCTCCACCAGGTCGGATTTGGTCAGCACCACGATGCCCCGGCGCACGGCGAGCAGACGGCAGATATCGAAATGCTCACGGGTCTGCGGCTTGATGGATTCGTCGGCGGCAATCACCAGCAGGACCAGATCAATCCCGCCCACGCCAGCCAGCATGTTGCGTACAAAGCGTTCGTGTCCGGGAACATCAACAAAACCGAGGCGCAAAATCTCGCCGCCGGGCAGAGGCAGTTCCAGATGCGCAAACCCGATGTCAATGGTGATGCCGCGGCGCTTCTCTTCTTCCAGGCGATCAGCATCGATGCCGGTAAGGGCTTTTACCAGCGCGGTCTTCCCGTGATCGATGTGCCCGGCAGTGCCGACGATGACGGACTTCATTGGGGACAGTATAGTGGCGACAGCCGCGAGCGAGTACACCGTTGCAAAGTAGCGCAGCCTCTGGCCGGCCCGATGGGGTGGGCGGGACGCCCACGCGACAGCCGGCGGGACACCGGCGCTACTTATGCGACAATAGTGTTTCCCCTTATGACTTCTCCTTCAACACCTGTCATTACTCCCGAGATCATCCGGGAGCATGGGCTTACGCGCGACGAATACGAAAAGATCAAACAATTGCTGGGCGGACGTGCGCCCACGATTACCGAGTTGGGCATCTTCAGCGTGATGTGGAGCGAGCACTGCTCCTACAAGTCTTCGCGTGTGCATCTGAAACGGCTGCCCACGCGCAGTCGTCTTGTAGTGCAGGGCCCGGGAGAGAACGCGGGCATCATCGACATCGGTGATGGCTGGGCCTGCGCCTTCAAGATCGAGTCCCATAATCATCCTTCGTTCATCGAGCCGTTTCAGGGCGCAGCCACCGGCGTGGGCGGAATCCTGCGCGATATTTTCACTATGGGCGCACGGCCGGTGGCGGTGATGGACTCGCTGCGGTTTGGACCGATCGTTTCGTCGCCTGGCGGCGACCGGACGGGTCAAAGACCCGTCCCCACACAGTCCGCGCAAGAAATTCACAGGAATCAATCCGTGCTTGAGGGCGTGGTCAGCGGGATCGCCTCGTATGGCAATTGTTTCGGCGTAGCCAACCTGGGCGGCGAGACCAAATTCGAGCCTTGCTACTCCGGCAATCCACTGGTGAATGCGTTCGCTCTGGGACTAGTCCGGCGCGATCAAATTTTCTACGCCAAGGCGTCGGGCGAAGGTAATCCCGTGATTTACGTCGGCTCGAAGACGGGGCGCGATGGCATTCACGGCGCCACCATGGCCAGCGAGGAGTTCAGCGAGGCGTCCGAGGCCAAGCGGCCGAACGTGCAGGTGGGCGATCCTTTTCTCGAAAAGCTCTTGCTCGAGGCGTGCCTGGAAGCCATGCAGACCGGCGCCATCGTCGGCATACAGGATATGGGAGCTGCCGGGCTCACCTGCTCCACGTGCGAAATGGGCGCGCGCGGCCACGTGGGGACCCAAATCGAACTCGATCTTGTGCCGCAGCGTGAAACCGGCATGACAGCGTACGAGATCATGCTGAGCGAATCACAGGAGCGCATGCTGCTGGTAGCGCAAAAAGGCCGCGAGCAGGAAGTCTTTCGCGTCTTCGAGAAGTGGGGACTGGACGCCGTCGAGGTCGGCCGCGTCACCGCCGACGGCAAGATGCGAGTGCTGCAGCACGGCGAAGTTGTCGCGGAAATTCCCAACGAAGCGCTCACCGATGACGCGCCGGTTTATAAACGCCCGCTGGAGCGCTGGGAACCGCCCGTGCCGCGCGAAATGCCGGAGCACGTCAAGCTGGCTGAACCTTCCGACCTGACTGCCAATCTGAAACGATTGCTTTCAAGTCCCAACATTGGCGGCAAGCGCTGGATCTGGCAGCAATACGATCACATGGTCCAGACCAACACTGTCGAAGGCCCTGGCGCGGGCGATGCCGGAGTGATTCGAATTAAGGGATCGCAGCGCGGCTTGGCTATGGCGCTCGATGGCAACGGACGCTGGTGCTATCTCGATCCGCGGCTGGGCGCGATGCATGCCGTGGCAGAAGCCGCGCGCAACGTGGCTTGCGCTGGCGCCACTCCGATCGGCGGCACCAATTGCCTGAACTTCGGCAATCCCGAGAAGCCGCACATCATGTGGCAGTTCTCGCAGGTGATTGACGGCATCACCAAAGCCTGCGAGGAACTTGAAATTCCCATCACCGGGGGCAACGTCAGCTTCTACAACGAAACTCTGGGAGAAGGAATTTATCCCACGCCGGTTCTGGGCGTGGTGGGCATTCTCGAAGATGTGCACAAAACTGTGCGACCGGATTTCCGCGAGGCGGGACGCACCATCGTTCTGTTGCGCGGAGCGGAACCTGGCGATGCAACCGACGCGGAATCAGCCTTTGGATCTTCGGAATATGCCAAGGAAATTCTGGGCTCAGTCTGGGGCTATCCCCCCGAACTGGAGCTGGAAAAAGAAGCCGCATTGCAGAAAGCGCTGATCGAGATGGCGCAAATCGAAATTATAGATTCAGCACATGACTGCTCGGACGGCGGAATTGCGGTAACGTTGGTCGAGTCGGGACTGGCTAAAGGCATTGGAATGAATGTCGATCTGGCGTCGCTGGGGTTGCCGCCGGAGTTTGTTCTGTTTGGTGAAGATGCCAGCCGAGTAGTCATCTCTTGCGACCGCGAGAACTTCAGTAGAATCGAACAAGTGGCGCTAAAATATGGTATCGCAGCAGAAATAATTGGAGAGACGGCTCTCGAGCGGGTTGAAATCAAGCTCGATGGGCGGGCGGCGCTGTCGGCCGCGGTTTCAGAATTGCGTAGTGTGTATGAAGGTGCGTTGGAGAAGGCGCTGCGGACGGAAGTAGGAACGATGGCTGCAGATTAATCGGACAAACTGCCGAGCTTTGCTCGGCTGGGCAGGTGGGACACCTGCCCCTACGTGGGCAGTGGTGGCTAAGGGCTAAAGGCTGAGCTGACATGTTTGATAAATTCCATGACGAATGCGGAGTCGTAGCCATCTACGCTCACCCTGAGGCGGAGAAACTGGCTTATCTTGGCCTGCATGCGCTGCAACACCGCGGACAGGAATCGGCGGGCATCGTCACTTCCAATGGGCTGACTTTGCGCGCCCATCGCGCCATGGGATTGGTGGCCGACATCTTTACTGAGGATGTTCTATCTCCGCTCCACGGCACGCTGGCCATTGGCCACACGCGGTACTCCACGGCCGGCGATTCCGCACTGTTCAACGCTCAGCCCATCATGGTGCAATCGAACAAGGGCATGATTGCGCTGGCCCACAACGGCAACCTGGTGAATGCCCACGAAATCCGGCATCGCCTGGAGGCGCAGGGCTCGATTTTCCAGACCAACAGCGACACCGAAGTCATTGTTCACCTGATCGCGCTTTCCAAAGAGCAAACCTTGCCTGACGCGATGGCCGACGCGCTGCGCCGCGTCGAAGGCGCGTTTTCGCTGGTGATGCTCAGTTCGGACCGGGTGTTTGCGGCGCGCGATCCGCGCGGTTTCCGTCCCTTAAATATGGGGAGAATTCCGCGCCTCGAGGGGCAGCGGCAGGACACGATTGTGTTTGCCTCTGAAACCTGCGCCTTTGATCTGATCGGCGCCACCTACGAGCGCGAGGTCAAACCGGGCGAGTTGGTGATCGTCGGACCCGAAGGCATTACGTCGCGGTTCTACGCTCCGGTGGCCGCGCAGTCGAGCTGCATTTTCGAGCACGTGTATTTCTCGCGGCCCGATAGCATGGTCTTCGGGCGTGCGGTACAGGTCAGCCGCGAGGGCCTGGGACGTCAACTGGCGCGGGAGGCTCCCGCCGAAGCCGATCTGGTGGTTCCGGTGCCGGACTCCGGTGTCACCGCGGCGGTCGGTTACGCGGCCGAAAGCGGCATCCCGTTCCGCTTTGGACTCATCCGCAATCATTACGTGGGTCGAACCTTCATTGAGCCGCGTCAAAGTGTTCGCGACTTCGGAGTCAAGCTGAAGCTGAACCCGGTGCGCACCCTACTCGAAGGCAAGCGCGTGGTGCTGATCGATGACTCTATCGTGCGCGGCACCACCAGCCGCAAGATCGTACGCATGATCCGCAATGCGGGGGCGAAAGAAGTGCACATGCGCGTCTCCTGCCCGCCCACGATTTCGCCCTGCTTCTACGGTGTGGACACGCCGTCCAAAAAAGAACTGATTGCGGCCAACAAGTCGATCGAAGAAATTCGCGAATTCATCGGAGCTGATTCGCTGGCTTACCTCTCGCTTGAGGGAATGAAAAAAGCCTGCGCCGATGGCGAGAAGACTACTTACTGCACTGCCTGCTATACCGGCTCGTATCCCACAAAATGGGTGGATGTGGACGAAATTCTGCCCGCCACGATCAGCCAGCCTTAGCCGCTTGCGCTGAGTTCCAGCTCCCAAATCTGTGTCATCCCGACCGGAGCGAAGCGCAGCGAGCGCAGTGGAGGGACCTTGCGTTCCTCGCCGGCGAGGAACTCCCGGCGAGCTTCGCTCGCCCGCCCGGACGAGGGCGTCCGAGCCTACGTGGTTCGTGCTGACGCCACTCTTGGAATTCCTTGCAGATCGCTTGTGATTTCTGCCTCATCCCAGTCGGCCAGCAACCCCCGCATGCGTCCTGCGATGGTGCCGCTGATTTCCATCACGATCCAGCCCCCGGGCTTGAGGGATCGGCGGGCTTGCGGGATGAGGCGTTCGATCACTTCCAGTCCGGTGACTCCTGCGAAAACTGCGTTGCGCGGTTCGTACTTGCGGACGTCGAGTTGTACCTGGTCTTCTTCCGATTCGCCGACGTAAGGCGGATTAGAGACAACAAAATCGAACTCTCTCCGCTCGAACTCCTGGAGCAAGTCGGTTTGATGGAATTGCACGCGAGCTTCGAGTTGGAGGCGGGCTGCGTTGGCGCGTGCAATCTCCAGAGCTGCGGGTGAAATGTCAGTAGCATGAACTTCTGCCAGGGGCAGTTCTTTGGCCAGGGCCAGGGCGATGCAGCCGGAACCGGTGCCAACATCCACGATGCGTATAGTCTCGGCGGGCGAGGGCGCCCGCCCCACACGGACACGCTCCAGCACGGTTTCAATCACATGCTCGGTTTCCGGACGGGGAATGAGCACAGCCGGCGTGACGATGAAGTCCATGCCCCAGAACTCCTGATGTCCGGTGATGTATTGCGCGGGTACACCGTGTTCGCGCTCGGTCAGGGTCTGGTCATAACGGCTCTGCTCGTCCGCCGAAAGCTTACGTTCAGGATGGGCATGGAGATAAGCACGGTCGCATCCCAGGCTGAACATCAGAAGAAGCTCCGCATTCAGGCGGGGCGAGGGGACATTGGCGGCGGTGAGGCGGGAGATTGCAGAGACCAGCGCGTCGCGGAGCGTCACGGCTGTATTTGAACACAAGATACTCTGGTAAATGTGGGGCGGACGCTCTTGTCCGCCAAAAGCCAGCGGCTTGTCACACGTCTGCTTTAGTGACCCACGCGGCAGTGACGGTCGCTGGCGTCACGCGGGCGGGGGCGCCCGCGCCACACGAACAAATTACACTGCGCTGGTGGCCTCGGTCTTTAATTTTTCTGATTGGTAGTGGCTGACCAGCGCCTCAATCAGGGGCTGGAGCTTGCCATCCATGACCTGCTCGAGCTGGTGAATGGTCAGGCCGATGCGGTGATCGGTGACCCGGTTTTGCGGAAAGTTGTAAGTCCGGATTTTTTCGCTGCGGTCGCCCGAGCCCACCATCGCCTTGCGTTCCTTGGCGAGCGCGTCTTGCTGCTTCTGCATTTCCATCTCATAGAGGCGGGCGCGAAGCACGCGCATACCTTTCTCGCGGTTCTTGATCTGCGATTTCTCGTCCTGGCAGCTCACCACGGTGTTGGTCGGAATGTGGGTGATGCGCACCGCGGAATACGTGGTGTTCACGGACTGACCGCCAGGGCCGGAGGAGCAGAATGTATCAATGCGGAGATCCTTGGCTTCAATCTTGATGTCAACGTCTTCGGCTTCTGGCAGGACGGCCACCGTGACCGCAGAAGTATGCACCCGCCCCTGCTGCTCCGTCGCAGGCACACGCTGCACACGGTGCACGCCACTTTCATATTTCAGCCGCGAATAGACGCGCTGGCCCTCGATGATGGCGATCACTTCCTTAAGTCCGCCGACCGAGGAATCAGAAGTGGAAAGCACTTCGACCTTCCAGCCTTGAGTCTCCGCGTAGCGGGTATACATTCTGAACATTTCAGCGGCGAAAAGCGTCGCCTCGTCGCCTCCGGTGCCGGCGCGGATTTCAAGGATGACGTCTTTTTCGTCGTTCGGGTCCTTGGGCAGCAGCAGCACTTTGAGTTCTTCTTCCACTCCGCCGACGCGGGCTTGCAGTTTGTCGAGCTCTTCCTGAGCGTAGGCCCGCATCTCGGCATCTCTTTCGTCTGCCAGGACAGCCTTGCTCTCGGCGATGCCGCGCGTCAGGTCCTTATACTCACGATATTTCTCGACGATGGACGAGATTTCGCTGTGCGCCTTGGCCGTCTTCTGGTATCGGGCCGAGTCGCCCGCGATCTCCGGCGAAGCGAGGGCCTGGGTCAGTTCCTCGTAGCGGGCTTCGATTTGGTCTAGTCTGTCAAACATGGGTTTCAGTCGTCAGGAACACCGTCGTTGGTCGTTGGCCTTTGGTCGTCGGCAAAACCACTACCCGTTTAGGCGGCATCGTCTCGGCGGACGCCACGCAGAGAATTGATCAAACCGGTCAACGCACGTCCCACGCACTCCGCCAACACCGAAAGGCGTTTGCCTTCTGCCACCGATAGATATTCTAATTCCTCGGAGAGGATAAGTTGCGTTTCCAACTCCAGCAGCGAACCTCGAGCATTACACAGAAAGTGCGCGAACTCCTTATCGGAATGACGCCCTTTCCCGTCTGCAACATTGCTCGGCACAGAAACGGCGGCGCGGCGGATCTGCTGCGTCAAGCCGTAAAGCTCGTGCCGAGGGAATTTCGCCGTCTCCCTATAAACTTCTCGTGCCAACTTCATCGCTGCCTGCCAAACCCTTAAATCCCGAAACGAGCCCGACGACGACATAAGCGCCTCCGCATGCCAAAACGCTTATCACACGATCGAGGGGAAGTCTGTGACGCGCGACCAGAGGGAAGGACTTAGCCAACGACCAAAGGCCAACGGCCAAGGACGGTTCTAGGCAATCACTAACTCGCCGCCGTGCTCTTTTTCGAGCGCCATGGCATGGTCGAGCGCAATGATGGCGCACTCGGCCTGATCGTCGGACGGCGGCTGGGTGGTAATGCGCTGCAGCCACAGGCCCGGCGCGGTCATCAGCGCGAACAGCGATCCGCGATGTCTCGCGGCGAAGCGGATGATCTCATAAGAAACTCCCGCAATCACCGGCAGCAGCGCGATGCGCATGCCAAACTTGGCCCAGAATGTGGTCACAGGAAATACCGCCGACACCAGGATGTAGACCATGATCGAAATCAGCATCACCGTCATCAGAAAGCTGGTGCCACAGCGGGGATGAAAAGTCGAGTACTTCTGGACCGACGCGGTATTCAGCGGATCACCGTTCTCGAAGGCATAAACCGTCTTGTGCTCGGCGCCGTGGTATTCGTAAACCCGGTGAATATCGCTCCACAGTGATACTCCCCAGATGAAGAGCAGGAAGAGGGCAATCCGGATGACGCCATCCACCAGGTTGAAAATGATCTGCTCGCCGAACACGGGGTTCACCCGCTTCAGTTCGGTAGCCGCCAGCAGCGGCAGAAACTTGTACATGAAAATGAAGAAGCCGACCGAAATGATGATATTGACTGCGGCCATCCAGCCGGTAATTTCGAGCTTCTTCTTCTCCGCCGCGGGCTCGGGTTGCAGTTCATCGAGCGCAACGTTGGCGGAAAATTTCAGCGCCCGGAAGCCCAGGGTCATGGCATGGCCGAGCGTGACCACACCTCGGATGACGGGCCACGCCATCCATTTGCGTTTTTCGGACAACCGCTCCAGCGGTTCGCTGTGGGTGGACACTTCGCCGGAAGGCTTGCGGCAGGCGATGGCCCAAGCGTGCGGAGAGCGCATCATGACGCCCTCAAGCACGGCTTGCCCGCCGACCAGAGTTTCCTCGCCGCCTTCAAGTGCGGGCAAGAGCTGCACGGCCACCAGGAAACGCCACCAGGTTCGCAAAAAACGCATATGTGTTAGATGATCCTTCGAAGCATCGAGGCTCAAAGCACAAGGGTACCACAGGCAGTTTCGTTCAGGATGGCGGGGAGCTGGTTAAGCGACTAAGCAGATTGAGGTTAGAGGGATCGAAATGTAGGCGCGCGCGAGCGTCCTCGCTCGTGCGGGGGCCATCACAGCATTCGATCAGCGCACAACGAAAGACTGACACTACCGGAACCGGGGACGCACGAGCGGGGCGCTCGCGCCCACATAGGAGCACATGATCAAGCTGGCTGAAGCTGGTGAGCGCATCGCTGCCACCACCAGGAAACTCGAAAAGATCGCGATCGTCGCCGAATATCTTAAGGCGCGCACACCGGAGGAGGCCTCGGTCTCCGCCGTATTCCTCTCGGGGAGACCGTTCCCTGTCTGGGAGGAAGCCACACTGCAAGTGGGCGGAAGGGTCTTGTGGAAGATTGTCGCGGAGCTTTCCGGGAGGAGTGAAGCTGAACTTACGGCAGCCTATCGAGAGCACGGCGACCTTGGTGACGTCGCGGAAGCGGTTCTCCCACCATCCAGCGTCACAGCCCACGTAGGGACGGGCGCCCTCGCCCGTCCAGGCCGGGCAAAGCCCGGCAGTGCAGCGCTGAGTCTGTCAGAAGTTGCAGCCAAATTCCGCGAGATTGCGGCCGCCCGAGGCGCGGCGGCGAAAGCCGCACTGACGCGAGAGCTCCTCTCGCAGGCCACTCCCCTCGAAGCCAAGTACATCATCAAGATCATGACTGGCGATCTGCGCATCGGCCTGAAAGAAAGTTTGGTGGAAGAAGCGATCGCCAAAGCCTTCGGCGGTACGTTGGGCGAGGTGCAGCGGGCAAACATGCTGCTGGGTGATATTGGCGAGACCCTGAAGCTCGCGGCGGAGAACCAACTCGGCGCTGCGAAAATGCGATTGTTCCATCCCCTGGGCTTCATGCTGGCCAGCCCGGCGGAGTCAGCCGAAGAGGCTCTCAGCTACTTTCAAAATGCCCTGGTCGAAGACAAGTACGATGGCATCCGCGCCCAGGCCCACTGTGCGGGCGGCGAGGTAAGAATCTTCTCGCGCACTCGTGACGAGATCACGGAATCTTTCCCTGAATTGCCGGACGCGCTGGCGGGTTTGCCGGAAGACGCAATCCTCGATGGCGAAATCGTGGCCTGGAGCTACGAGGCCCCAGACGCCCCCCCGGCAAGCAGCGCCGACGGACGGGCACTCCCCTTCAGCACGCTGCAGCAACGCCTGGGACGGAAACAAGTCAGCGAGAAACTGATGCGCCAGGTCCCGGTGGCATATCTTGTCTTCGACGTTCTCTACGCCGGGGGCGAGCTGCTACTGGAGCGTTCTCTCCTCGAACGGGAGAAGATCCTCGATGCCCTGCTGGCAGCGCCAAGGAAAGCTTCAGCCAGTCCACGAGTCTCCTTGGGCCAGGCCCGTTTCGAATTCGGCGGCGACGTCGCCGAATCGAACACGCGCGTGATCCGCGCACCTGTTTTTCAGGCGGCAACGCCGCAAGAACTCGATCAACTCTTTGACGCGGCACAGGCCAGGGGCAACGAAGGCGTGATGATCAAAGATCCCAAATCGCCTTACACTCCCGGACGGCGCGGGAAGGCGTGGCTGAAGCTCAAGCGCGAACTCGCCACTTTGGACGTGGTGGTCACTGCAGTCGAATACGGTCACGGCAAGCGCATTGGCGTGCTGAGCGATTACACCTTTGCTGTCCGCGACGGAGAAAAGCTGGTCAACATCGGCAAGGCCTACTCTGGATTGACCGACGTTGAGATTGCCGAGATGACCAAGTGGTTCCTGGAACACACTATTGAGGATCAGGGATTCCGGTTGGTCGTCGAGCCGAAAATTGTCCTCGAAGTGGCATTCAACAACATGATGGAATCGGACCGGCATGAGAGCGGGTACGCTCTTCGCTTTCCTCGGATTGTCAGGCTGCGTCCCGACAAGTTGCCGGAAGAGGCGGATACGATTGAGACGGCCGGGGAGATTTACGAAAGCCAAACCAAAAATTGAAATATTCGCCCGGAGGACCACCACGAACCGCGTGGGGACAGCCGCCCTCGGCTGTCCCCACGTGGTTCGTGGTGGCACTCGCACGAGTTCTCTCCAACCCGCCTTGCAAATAGCAGCGAATGGACCGCTAGTGCTTGTGCTGGTGTTCCCCATCCGCCACGGGAATCACGCACCCATGCGCCACTTCGCAGTCCGCGTTTTCGAACTGGATGGTGGTGTGGCTGATCTGAAAGTCATGGCGCAGGCATTCTTTCAACTCGCGCAGAATGCGTTCGCTGACCGATGGCGGAATATCCGCGATGGAAATGTGGCAGGAGAGAGCTCGCGTCTCCGACCCGATGTTCCATACATGCAGGTCGTGGACGTCGTTCACGCCTTCAATCTGCCGCATGGCAGCCTCGACCTGTTCCAGCTTGACGCCGCGCGGTGTGCCTTCGAGCAGGATGTTGAGCGTCTCGCGCACGATGCCGAATCCTGACCAAAGAATGAGGACCCCAATCGCAACGGAAAGCACAGGATCGATCCAGTACCTGCCGGTGGCCATGATGATCCAGCCGCCTCCGATGACCGCCCCGGTCGAAAGCGTGTCGCCTATTTCGTGCAGCAACGCACTGCGGATGTTGACGTCACTCCCGGCGCGATACAACAGCAGCGCGATCGCTCCGTTCATCACTACGCCCGCAGCGGCCACCCAAATCATTACGCCCGCATGCACCTGCTCGGGGTTCTGCAACCGCCGGACCGCTTCATAAAAAATGAAGCCCGAGACCGCAACCAGCGAAACCGCGTTCACCAGAGCGGCCAGCACACCGGCCCGGTGGTAGCCGTAAGTCTTTGTAGAACTGGGCGGACGGGACTGCAGGTAGACCGCGGTCAGGGAAAGCAGCAGGGCAAAGAAGTCCGACAGGTTGTGTCCGGCCTCGGACAGCAGAGCCAGCGAATGAGCACGGATACCGGCAACCACCAGCAACACAATGTAGGCAGCGGTTACGACCAGCGAAACTCGCAGGATCCGCGAGGTCTTTTCGCCTCCGCCGTGGGCGTGCACGTGCATGGATCAAGTTTAAGGCTATAGGGGGAAGGCTTCAAGGCACAGCGGTAATAGTGCACCACTGACCACGTAGTGATGCACTACAATGCTCGGTCGTCTTCGACCGTTCTTTGCGTTGTTTGCGGCTTTTCTTTGCGATCTTTGCGGTTAAGCTTTTGAATTAGCAGGGAGCACCACAAACGGCGCCAATTCGAAGAAACCATGCCTGTTCAGGAACAAAACTTCTGGCTGACTACGGCGGAGATGCCGGGGACTGACCCTGCCCTTCCACTTCCCGACAGCGTCAACGTCGCCATCATTGGAGCTGGTTTCACCGGGCTCTCGGCAGCGAGGACACTGGCTAAACTCGGAGCCAAGGTTGCCGTTTTCGAGGCCGAGACCATTGGCTGGGGCGCCAGTTCGCGAAATGGCGGCATGGTTCTTACCGGGCTCAAGCTCGGCGTGAACAAGTTGATTTCGATGTATGGCCGCGAGCGCACACAGCGCATGTATGCCGTCTCTCTGGCCACAATCGATTGCGTGGAGCAACTCGTCCGCGAAGAACACATCGATTGCGACTTCTCGCGCAGCGGGCATCTCGAAGTTGCCTGCAAGCAGAAGCATTTTGACGACTACGCCCGTCAGGTCGAAGTGATCGCGCGCGAGTTCAATCACAAGCTGCGTATCGTGCCGAGAGCTGAGCTGCAGTCCGAGATCGGGTCGTCAATCTACTACGGCGGCATGGTGGATGAAGTCAGCGCCGGGTTGAATCCTGCGAGATACGTGGGGGGACTGGCGCAGGCAGCGATCCGGGCGGGCGCGACCGTCTTCGAGAATACGCGGGTGGAGAGAATCGAGCGTGAAGACCGGCAAGGAATGTCGCGCTGGCGAATCACGACCTCTCGCGGCAGCCTCTGGGCGCGCGATGTGTTCGTCGGCACCAGCGGTTACACCGGGGCAGCGACTCCGGCGTTGCGCAAGAAGCTCATCCCCATCGGCTCGTACATCATCACCACCGAAGTCCTGCCCGAGGCCTTAGCGTGTGAGTTGAGCCCGCGCAACCGCATGATTTACGACTCCAAGAATTATCTCTACTACTATCGCCTGACTCCCGACAATCGGCTGCTCTTCGGCGGGCGCGCGGCATTCTTCCCCGAGACCGCGGATTCGATCCGCCAGAGTGCCGAAATCCTGCGGCGCGGCATGATCGATGTCTATCCGCAATTGCGGGACGTGAAAGTTGAATTCGTCTGGGGAGGCACGCTGGACTTCGCCTTCGACATCATGCCGCACGCCGGGCAGATGGATGGAATCTACTACGCCGTCGGCTATGCCGGGCACGGCGTCGCCATGGCCACCTGGCAGGGCCAGCAGATGGCAAAGATGATTGCAGGTGAGAAGCCGGAGAATCCGTTCGTGGGGATTCCGTTCCCCGGCGCGCCGCTCGGGCTGTACAACGGCGAGCCCTGGTTTCTGCCATTTGCCGGCGCCTGGTACAAATTTCTGGACTGGGTAAGCTGAACCGGCCAATTGCCGGGTGCCGGGTGCCCATCCTTGCGTTCTTTGCAAGGGTGGGATGCCACGGACCTCCGGAGCTGGGGCCCTTCTCTGATTCCCCAGGTACGGTTGGATGAAGATGGAATCACCCACCCTATTTCGCAAAAAGCGCGAAATAGGATGGGGCACCCTCGCTCAGAGAGATCGTGGACCAGTTCTAAACACAAAGTATGCGACCGGCCCGACTGCCATCGCTGCCGGCCCCCATATCAATCCATAGCGATCGCTCCCCAACAGCGCGACGGCGCTCATGATTACGACTGCAACCACGGAGTAGATCAGTCCGGCACGCCCGGCGGGAATCACAAACGGGCGCGGCATGTCTGGCTTCTTGCGGCGCAGTTGCCAGGCCGCGAGGACGGTCATGACTGTGGTCGCGACTCGCAGCCAGTTGTAGATGCTGATCAGTTGCACCAGCGAATGCAACGCCAGCAAGCCGTACACTACCGCGGAGGTGATGATGGCAATCCAGGGCGTGCCGTAGCGCCGATGCTGGCCGGTCAGAACGTGCGGCAGGTAGCCATCTTCGGCCATGGCGAACGGCATGCGCGTGGATGCCAGGATGGTGCCGTTGAGCAGTGCGACCTGGGTGACCATGGCAGCCGCGAACATCCAGGCGCCGAGCCAGCGGCCTCCTATAAGTTGCGCTGCCGTGGGGAAAAACCCGGTATGCCAGCTCTGCCAGTTGCCTAACGCCGCGAGCGACGCGAGGGTAGGCAGAAAATATGCCGCGATGGACATCGGAACGACCAGCGCCAACGCGAGCGGATAACTTCGCCGGGGATTGTCCACTTCTTCAGCGACCGTAGAACACTGCTCGTATCCGGAATACAGCCACAGCCCCAGGGCCAGTCCCACTCCGAACACGTGGAACGTCGGCTGATGCGGAGGGATTACGGGAACAAACGGATTGTGATGCCACTTGGCCAGACCGATCACGACCAACACCAGCACGGGAAGCAGGATGAACAGCTCCAGTATGGTGGCGAATTTTCCCACCATCTGAATGCCGCGCACGTTGATGTAGGTGATCAACGCGACGATGGCGAGGGAGACGATGTAGTGCCGCCACCCCGTGATCTCAGGAAAGTAGTAGCCCAGGTAGTCCGCGAACTGCACGGCGTAAACACTGCCCAGCAGGAAGGACGCGCACCAGTTCCACCATCCCGCGAGAAAGCCCCAGAAATCGCCGAAGCCGGCGCGTACCCAGCGATAGAAGCCGCCTTCGACTGGCATGGCCGTGGTCAACTCGGCCGTCACCAGCGAGACCGGGATACACCAGAAGAACGGGATCACCAGCAGGAAGATCAGAGTCATGCCTGGACCGGAGGTGGTGACCATGTCTTCAAGCCCGAAGGGGCCGCCGGTGCAGTAGGAGAACATGACCCAGACGAAGTAGAAGAGGCCGGCTTTGCGCAGGGAAGACTTCGCGGTGGTAGACACGGGCTTGGATTATACGGGGATGGGGAGCGATTGCAGATTTTCAGATTGATGATTTCAGATTGAAAATCCTGCGCTTACATATTCTGGGTTTGAATCAGAAATCAAAAATCAACAATCTGGAAATCAAATAAAAAAGCCTCCGGCTTGCGCGGGAGGCTTTGGGAGGGCTCCGGTCCTTACGGATCCGTCGTCCTGAATTGACTACTTCTGTACCGGCTGGTCCTGGTTCGCAGGAGCCGAAGCAGAGGTCGTGGCCAGCGTCTCCAGATCGTTCTTCAGGAGGCTGATCTCGACGCGTCCGCCGCTGGTGCGCTTGGTTTTCGCATCATCGGTAGCTGCGGTGGGCACTGGCGCATTGCCCATGCCGACCACGTAAATCCGGTAGACCGGAATTTCGTGATTGAGCACCAGGTAACGCACGACTGCGTCGGCCATCTTCTGTGAAGTGGCGATCGCGGCCTGGCCGTGTCCGGAGGAGAAGCCCTGCACTTCGATGATGTAGCCGCGCTGATCCTTCAGCGGCGTGGCCATATCGTCGAGAGCGGCTTTGGCGTTCTTGCTCAGCACGCTCTGGCCGGGACGGAAGCGGATCTCGGTCTGGTTCGAAGCCTTGTACTGATCAATGTTGCCGACGACCTGCTCGACCGTGGTCAGGCGGGTGTTGGCCTGGGTCGCGGTCTGCTGCGCCATCTGGGCCTTGTTGCCGGCGTCAATGGCGTGCTGGTCGGCTTCGTTGGCCTTGGTTGAGGCCAGGCGAATGCCTTCCTGAGCGCGTGCGTCGGTGTCCTTGATCATCTTGGTGTTCGAGGACGTCAGTTCGTCCAATTCATTGACCCGGTCACGGATGGGCGCGGTCTGCCGCTGCACATATTTCTTGCGGGCAAAGGGATTGATCTTGCCCCAGAAACCTTCATGCGTGTCAGGCTGCAAAGCAGGCTTGCCGCTGGCGCCGGCCGCGGCCGCGGGTTGGTCTTGCGTGGTGGGAGTGGTCTGCGCCAGCGCCGGAAGTGCCAGCACGGCGGTCAGAAGCAGCGCTACGAAAAGACGGTTCTTCATTTCTAAGTCCTCCAAAGGGGGGAGCGTCTTGCTCCGTTCCTGCATTAATTCAAAAATATCGGCGTTCCTAAATACGCTACGCCTGCACTTGTATATAACAGGTCGAATGCCAAACCTCGGCCAGCGTAAGTCTTTAGCCAACAACACATTGTAACGCTACGGCCCGGAAGGCGTGAGCGAAAAAGCACCGGGCCGGGTAATTTTGGCGATTCTGATATAAAAACTGCGTGTGCCCACGGCTGCAAAGAATTGCGTCAAATCCGGTAACCGCCACCGCGCCGGTCAAATACGTTCCCCATGCCTCTGAACTATCAACCATCTGCTGGCGGGCCCTGGTTTCCGCTGTATTTTGTTTGCTTTTGCTCTCCTGCACCCACGTCGAAAAGCTGGACTTGAGCCGCCTCACATTGCCTCCCGGCTTCCATATTGCCGTCTTTGCCCAGGCTCCACATGCCCGGCAAATGGCCTTCAGTCCGGGCGGCGTATTGTTGGTGACCGATTTGAGCGACGGTACGGTGCTGGCCTTCCCCGATGCCCAACACACCGGACACGCCGAACGGACGGTGTCTGTGCTCTCCGGCCTGAACGCTCCGCACGGCATCGCCTTTCACCAGGGAAGACTCTATGTCGCCGAGATCAACGCGGTCCGGAGATATGACTGGGACGAAGCGCAGTTGCGCGCCAGCAATGGCCAGAAGATCGTAGACATCCCGGGAAGCGGCGGCGGGCACTCGACCCGGACCATTCTTTTCGCAAATGGAAAGATGTACGTCGCCGTAGGTTCGAGTTGCAATGTCTGCGTGGAAGATGACAAGCGCCGCGCGGCCGTGACCGAATACAACGAAGACGGAAGCGGCCAACGTGTCTTTACCTCCGGCCTGAGAAACGCTGTCGGGCTCGCGATCAATCCCAAGACCAACACCATCTGGGCCACCGACAACGGCCGCGACTGGCTGGGGGACGACCTTCCTCCGGAAGAAGTGAACGATCTGGGTCCGACCGGGGGAAATGCCGGATGGCCGTATTGTTACGGCAGCCGCGTTCCCGATCGCTCTCAAAGCAAAGACTACGACTGCTCGAAGACCATAGCTCCCGCAGTTGAGATGCAGGCGCATTCGGCGCCATTGGGCTTGTTGTTCTACGGCGGTGAAATGTTTCCGCCGGAATATCACGGAAATTTGTTCGTCACTTTTCACGGTTCCTGGAACCGCAGCGTGCCCACGGGATACAAGGTAGTCCGCATAAAATTCAACGATAAGGGTGAACCGCAAGGCCCGCCGGAGGATTTCATCAGCGGATGGCTCCGGCCCGGTAAGACGAAGAAAGGTGTGTGGATGGGAAGACCTGTTGGCTTGGTCGTCGGCCCAGATGGTGCGTTGTACGTTAGCGATGATTCTGCGGGCGTCGTGTATCGCGTAACCTGGGAAAAGTAGCGGTTGTCTTTCTCCGTGTGCTCTATGCCCTCCGTGGTGAATGCCTTTCTTCGACGGTGCTAGACTTCATTCATGCTGGCCGACTACGCCGTGCGGGTCGAACAATCCCGCGGACGCCGAATTCCTGAGCCCCAGCATCCCTATCGCGATGATTTCCAGCGGGACCGGGACCGCGTCATTCACGCCCGTGCCTTCCGCCGTCTCGAAGCCAAGACGCAGGTCTTTACCCGCCGCTTCTCCGACCACTTCCGCAATCGCCTGACCCATACCATTGAAGTGGCGCAAATCGCCCGCACCATCGCTGCCCAGCTTGGCCTGAACGTGGACCTGGTGGAAGCCCTTGCCCTGGTGCACGACGTGGGACATCCGCCTTTTGGCCATGCCGGGGAGAAAGCGCTGGACGCTGCTATGCGAGAGCATGGATTGTTCTTCGATCACAATCTGCATGCGCTGCGCATCGTGGAGGATTTCGAAGTCCGCTACGCCCGGTTTCGCGGCCTGAACCTGACGTTTGAAGTGCGTGAGGGCATCATCAAGCACTCTCACGACTATTCCGCCGACCAGTTTCCCGAACTGGCTGAATATTTACTCGATCAGCGGCCGCCGCTCGAAGCCCAACTCATCGATCTGGCCGACGAAATTGCCTACGACACTGCCGACCTCGACGACGGCTACGAGGCTCACCTGCTGACGCTGGAGCAGATCCGCAGCGGCATTCCGGTCTTCGACCGCTTCTATCGCGAGGCTGAGAAGTCCTATCCCAATGTTGCCGAGAAACTGAAGTTCAACGAAGCCGTGAAGGGAATTCTGGATCGGATGGTTGGCGACTTGATCCGCAACCTGCAGCGCCAGATCAAGACCGAGGGCATTTGCAGCCTCGAAGATGTGCGCGCCTGCCCCCGCCGGCTGGCCACGTTCAGCTCCGAGGTGGAAGAAGAAAGACGCGGCGCCAAGGAATTTCTTTACAAGAATCTGTATTTCAGTGCGGCCCTCGATCCGGAAAAAAACGATGCGGAACGAGTCATCCGCGAGTTATTCGAGTTTTGGATGGCCAAGCCCGGAAGCTTGCCTCTTAACTATCAGGAGAAGGTCGGGGAAGATCCGCTGCCGCGGGTCATCTGCGACTACATTGCTGGCATGACCGACAATTTCATTTACGAACAGTATGCGAAGCACTGCGGCATTGCCGAATAGGAGAGGATTGGGCACGATGTATCGAATCGTTCTGGTCTGTAACGGTGTGCCCCCTCATGTTGGCGAGGCTGCTGCGCGTGACATCACCGAAGAGTTCACACACGCCGTGGCATCAGAATGTAGATTGTGAATGGGACGGGACTCGGCTTCTTCTGCAAGCCGAAAATGAGTTCGACTCAAAGGGACTCGCTTTATGCGACGAGTTCGCTGATGCGATTTCCGCCTGCATTCAGGATGGCTTCGATGGCGGTGTCGAGGTTGTTTCTGTCAGTCCTCTCCCGAGCGGCCCACCCAAGGACAATTCATCCTCGAAGCAAAGGACGGATGCCTGACGGCTGATTACGACAATCTTGGTCAAATGAGGGTAATAGGGTAATGACGATGTCGAATAACTGCGTCTTTCACGTTTCTCTTCGAGCTGTAAGGTGATGTCGTGACTTATTTCTGCAACCGGCTAAACTCGCGGCTTCGCAAATCCAATCGCATTTCATTCGACGGTTCAAATCCCAAACTCTCGTAGAGTGGACGCCCCTTATCGCTGGCGTGCAGATCAACACGCACGAATCCCTCTTTTCGGCACCACTCAATCATGGTTTGCATGAGGCGGCGGGCGATGCCCTGGCGGCGAAACGGCGGATCGGTGTACATGTTCAGGATGGTAGCGCGCCGGCACTGGCCGTCGTAGGGATGGCTCGGCCACGGGCTGACCAGCACGAATCCGCCCGCGACAACCCTCTCTCCTGCACACGCCAGCCACGCGTGGAGCGTGCCGTTGGCCAGCGCCACGGCCAGATGGGGTCTGCAGGTCTCGACCATCTTGGACATGGCTTCGGCATCGTTGTAGCCCATGTCTTCGTACATGCCGCGGCGGTGACGCAGCAGTTCGGGGATGTCGTCAGGCGTGGCCTGCCGGATCAGTACCTCGGGCCTCATTGAGTTTCTCCGAAATTGGGTGCCCCACCCTCGTCTCTCCGTTTTTTGGAGAGACAGGGTGGGTCTCGCGGTAAGGACTCATCAGGATACAAAAAGAAAGCCGAGCTTGCGCTCGGCCTGGCAGGTGGGACACCTGCCCCTACGTGGTTTGTGGTGACTTACTTGTTTTCGGAGTCTTCTTTGGCCAGTTTCATCTTGGCCGATTCAAGTTTCTTCTGGACGCGGGCCACGTCGTTCTGGTCGACTTCAGCCGCAACCGTCTTGTTCCACTCGGAGATCGCTCGCTCCCAGTGGGCCGCCGCCAGCTTGAGGCGTCCGGTTTTCTGGTAGAGGTCGCCGAGGTGGTCCTGCACCGTGGGATCAGTCCCGATACGCTGCGACGCTTTGATCAGCGTGTCCTCCGCGGACTCGTATTTACCCAGCTTGAAGTAGGCCCAGCCCAGCGAATCGAGATATGCACCGTTAGCGGGGTCGAGATCCACTGCTTTCTTGATGAGGCCGAGGGCCTCGTCCAGCTTGACCCCGCGGTCGGCCAGCATGTAGCCCAGATAGTTCAGCGCAGTCGCGTTCTGGGGGTCGCCAGCCAGGACTTTGCGGAACATATCTTCCGCCGGCTCATATTTTTTCTGGCGTTCGAAGGTCGAGCCGCGCAGGAAGTAGACGTATTGCTTGTCTTCATCCTTGGTCGAGAGTTGTTCCGCCTTGTCCAGCGCTTCTTCGGCTTCCGGCCAGCGCTTGAGCCGGCTGTACATCTGGGACAGCGTGATGTAGACGTCGCGATCTTCGGGAGTGCCCTTCAGCAGCGCCTTCACCTGCTGCAATCCGGCATCGGGCTGACCCATGTCGGAAAGCTGGGCAGCGTACACCATCTTCAGGCTGCGATTGTTGGGCAGCTTCTGAACCGCTTCCTTGGCGGCGTCCGTGGCCTGCTGCCACTGCTTGGTTTCGCGGTAGGTATCGATGATCTGCTGATAGCCACGTTCGGCATTGTCGTCGCCCAGTGCCACCATTTTTCTGAAGGTCTCGACGGCCTGGGTATCATTCTTGTTGTCGCGATAAATTGTGCCCAGACGCTCCAGGAACACCGACCGGTTATTCTTTTCGGGCTGGGTATAGTTGTTGTCCGCCTTCTCGGTCTTTTTGAGCAAGTCCTGCAAGACCTGGATCGCTTCGTCGTAACGCCCCTGCGCCTGGTAGACGGCGGCCATGTTGTAGGGCACTTCGATCGAGTCCTGCACCATGGACCCGGCCTTCTTCAAGCTCTCCAGCGCCTGGTCGAATCGGCCGCTCTTGCGGTAGATTTCCGCCATCCGCAGGTAAGTCTGCGCATCTTCGGGATTCGCGTCCGCGATGATCTTGTACTGCTCGAGGGCAGCATCGGTCTGGCCATCGTTCATCAGGTTCTGGGCGAGGCCGCGAATGGCGTCGAGATTGTCCCGGTCAAGTTCAATCGCTTTCCGGTAGGCGGCGATCGAGTTCTTGTACTGCTTCTGCTGTTCGTAGGTGTAGCCCAGAGCCGAATAGAGCTTAGCGGAACGCGCCGCGTCCGGGATCGAACTCAGGACTTCGCCCGCCCGGGCGGTGTCGCCTTCTTCGTTATAGAGGTAGGCCAGCGTGGTGACGGCTTCTTCCGAATCGGGCTCTAGCTTAACCGCCAGCTTGAACTGGTCTTCGGCCTTCTGCAAATCGTTGTTCAGCCGGTAGAGACGTCCCAGCAGAAGGTGATCGTCGACATTTTCGGGTTCGATCTTGATGATCTGTTCATACTGCTCGATGGCCAGCTTCAGAACGTTCTGCGAGCCTTGCCCGGCCTGCACATCACCCAGCGACCGCAGATAAATGCGCCCCAGCAGCTTGTGCGCTTCCAGGTTGTTGGGATCGCGCTTAAGAATGTCCTGCGCCTCAAGGACGGCATCCCGAATGCGACCGGTCTTCGCGTAGAGCTCGGCCAGCGCGGAGGTCAGGTATTCCGAAGTAGGATCGGCGTCAATCGCCAGCCGATACTCCTCGATAGCTTTATTGGCCAGTTCGCTGCGGCCATACACCGCCACCTGCTCTTCGTACATGTGCGCCAGGGTGTAGTGGTAGTAAGCCGCAGCCTTGTCGAGCTTGCGGGGCGCAGGCGTGGTGGCCGGTTTGGAATCCGCAGACGGGGTTTGCGCCGCGGAAACAGCAGGGATGACCAGCAGCAAAGTAAGAGTGCAGTAAATGCTTTTCATCGAGAACCTTCGGCTTCCCTGAACCATAGCGATTGGATGCCGAACCGCTGCTGGTGGGTGCTCGAGTTATTGTAAACCGTGTTGGTGAGAGGCGGTGAAAAAGGGCATCGCAGAACCGGGGAGGTAATGATCGGAAGTACAGGGACTAACAGGATTGACAGTTGCAGGATTTTCGATTTAATGGATTGTAAAGAATTGTTTTGTCATCCTGAGCGGAGAAGTGGCTTCGCGGAGCGAAGCCACTACGCAGTCGAAGGACCCCATAAGCTTAACGGCTGCGCTACCGGAAATCTCAGAGGAAATGTCTTCGACGCCTCGTCAACAAAGCAAAGACTGTCGAGATGCTAGTGCCTGAAGTGCCTTACCCCCGTGAAGATCATAGCCAGCCCTAGCCGGTCAGCGGCTTCGATGACTTCCTGATCGCGAACTGACCCGCCGGGCTGGATGATCGCGGTGGCACCGACCTTGGCGATTTCCTCAACCCCGTCCGGGAATGGGAAAAATGCGTCGGATGCAGCTACGGTTCCCTGCAGGGGCAGGACCGCCTTCATGGCGCCGATCTTACAGGAGTCCACTCGACTCATCTGGCCCGCGCCGACGCCTACAGTTTGTCCGTCGCGCGCGTACAGGATGGCATTCGACTTCACGTGCTTGGCAACTTTCCAGGCAAACAGCAGTGCCCGTTTCTCCTCGGGCGCAGGCTGTCGTTTGGTGACTACCTTGAGATCGGATTCTTCGAGCACGCGGGTGTCGGCGTCCTGCACCAGAATTCCGCCGGAAACATTCTTCAGCACCCACTTCTGCGGAGCGTTGTTGATTTCCACCAGCCGCAGATTCTTTCTTGGCGGCGAACTTCGCTTTAGCGGCTTCGTCGAACCCGGGCGCGGCGATGACCTCGAGAAAAAGCTTGGCCATTTCTTCGGCGGCCTCGCCATCTACGACGCGGTTCACCCCAATCACGCCCCCGAAAGCGGATACGGGATCGCATTCCAGCGCCTTCTTGTAGGCCTGGGCCAGGGTCTTGCCGGTGGCGGTGCCGCAAGGGTTGGTGTGCTTGATAATGGCGCAAACGGTCTGGTCGAATTCCTGCGCCAGGTCCCAGGCCGCCTGTAAATCCACGATGTTGTTGTAGGAAAGTTCCTTGCCCTGGATCTGGCGGCCATTGGCCACGCCGCTGCCCGAGCCGTCGCTGTACATCGCCGCCTTCTGGTGCGGGTTCTCGCCGTAGCGCAAGTCCATCACCTTGCCGAAAGACAGGCGCAGATTCTGGGGGAACCCGGTTTCAGGATGAAACTCGAAGTGTCCGTTGGCGCTGACCCGCTCCAGTGTGGATGCGATAGCCGAATCATAGGCGGCCGTGGTAGCGAAAGCCTTCTGCGCCAGTCGCCATTTGGTGGCTGCTGAAAGCGCACCCCCCGAACCGGCCATCTCCTCAGCGATGGCAGCGTAATCGCCAGGTGAGGTGACGACCGCCACGTCCTGAAAATTCTTGGCGGCGGAGCGGATCATTGACGGTCCGCCGATATCGATGTTCTCGATGAGATCCTCAAAGGGCACGCCGGGTTTGGCTGCCGTCTTTTCGAAGGCATAAAGATTGACCACCACCATGTCAATTGGCGCAATGCCATGTTCGGCGACTGCACTGCGGTGCGAAGCCATCTCGCGCCGGTGCAGGATGCCTCCGTGCACCTTGGGGTGGAGGGTCTTGACCCGGCCGTCAAGCATCTCGGGAAAGCCGGTGAGCTCAGAAATGTCCTTCACGCTAACGCCGGAGTCGCGCAACAGCTTCGCGGTGCCTCCGGTCGAGATAAGTTCCACGCCCAGACCGGCGAGTTTGCGGGCGAACTCGACCAATCCCGTCTTGTCAGTCACGCTGAGAATGGCACGCTGGATCTTCGTCTGGGTCGCGGACATGGCAGACCTCGAATGAATGGGAATGTGCCTGGGAAAGGCGAGGAAATTCTATCAGTAGCAGTCGTCAGTCGTCAGTCTTCAGTCGTCAGCCAAGAAGAAACACGCTGTTCGATCACAAGTTCAGCCGGGCTGGGATGAGGAGTTGAGATGTGGATGAGTAGCTGCGATGCGAGAGTCTCTCGCGAACCAGCGGTCGAGAGGCAGCAAATACCGTGGATGTGCTGACGACTGAGGACCGACGACTGACGACTAAGTCTTCGCTTTAGCCTTCAGCTTCACCTGACCGTTCTGCATTTCAACCGTGTATTCCACCGCTTCGCAGCCGTACTGCTTGCGGATCTGTTCGGTTTTCTTCTGCACGAACGAGGTGAAGCTGTCGAGATTGCCGGAGACGGCCTCTCCCGATCTCTTCTTCGCGTCCGTAAGCGCCTGGTAGAGTTTTTGCACCTGGTCGCGTTCGGCGCGCGCGTCGGCGCACTGCATGCTGAAAGGCTTCCTCTCTTCCTTCGGGCTGGTGGCAGCTGGGATCGCAGCCCCTGGTGTATTGGCAGCGGCAGCCGCAGCGCTGGTGGCGGCGTGCCCTACTCCGTAGACCTTGTGCTCCGGCACATGTTCCTCTACCCGCACACCCTGCACCGAGAGCAGCGCGTCCTGGGGACGGCGGTAGCCTTCCTCGCGAATCCGGTTCTTCTTGCGCCACAGGTCGCTGTAAATAGCGTAACGTTGCGCCACTTCGTTGTAGCGGAAGCGCTGGGAAAAGCTCATCCGGTTGCCATCGCTGAATTTGCGCAGCAGCGAGAGCACCTTCCACTCGATATCCGTAGGAGGGCGCTTGGTCGGATTACTGAAATAGATCTCGTACTCGATCTTCAGGCGGCGCAGCTGCGTGTCGAGGACGGTCAGTTCTTCGTCGATGGTCACCCGGGGATCTCCAGCCGACAGTCTAGAGGTTACCCGCCGCCGGGACGAGATTCCCATTGGACACAACAGGGATGGAACGAAAGTACCCAAGGGCAGCTATCAGCTGTCAGCTATCAGCTCTCAGTGGAACCGTCCTAACGGTGCGACTGGCAAGATACGACGCGAAACCAGTCAAGAAGCTGCAGTGGAGGATTTGGCTGAGGGCTGATAGCTGAGAGCTGAAAGCTTACTTCGTCGCCATCTTCTTAACCATCGCCAGCACCAGCTTGCGGTCGCTGTCGTTGAGGCTGACGGCGTAGCGGCGAATCTGGCTCAGGAAGCGGACTTCGTCATCGGAAAGTTGGGGAAGATTTTTCGAGCCGTTGGTGTGTCCGGATTCGGAAAAGAACTGCGACAACGCAATTTCCATGGCGCCGGCGATTTTGGCCAGCGTATCGAGCGACGGGATGGTGTGTCCGTTTTCCACCCGCGAGAGGTAGCAGCGCAGCAGGCCAGTCCGCTTTTCGATGTCCCCCTGGGACATGCCTCTTTGCAACCGGTAGTTTCGGATGGTCTCGCCGATGTTCATAGAAAAAGCGACCAAAACAGACCCCCGTGGATGTGCTGCATAGTAACCAGAGTAGTACCTTCTGGCAAGAAGAATTTCGTTGCACCACAACTGGTGAGGGAGTACAAGCGTGACCGGTTACAACATCAGTTCCATATACAACGCACCGGCAATCGGGTTTGGCCGATAAGGTTCGATCTCCTTGAATCCGAGCCTCCGGTACATAGCTACTGCATTCGGCATCACTGGCTCAACCGTATCGAGGCGCATTCTCTTGCACCCGATCACGCGGGCTTCGGTGATCACCGCTTCCGCCATCACGCGTCCCAGGCCCCTCCCCCGATATTGCGGACGTAGATAGAGCCTCTTCATCTCGCAAATTCCCGGTTCTAACTTGTGGAGAGCGACGCAACCTGCCAACTGATCTCGATACTTAGCCAGAAGAAGGCGCCCGTCGGGCGGAGCGTAATCCCCGGGCAGACCAGCGAGTTCCTGGTCGAAACTTTGAAAGCACAGGCTGAAACCGAGCGATTGTGCGTACTCGAGAAAAAGTTCGCGGGCCTGTTCAATCTGCGCAGGCGATTCCACCTGCTTCAAGATAAGTCTGGGATTTCCCACGCTGTCTTTCCTAACCCATCAGCATGCCGCCGTTCACGTTCAGCACGTGCCCGGTAATGTACGAAGCTTCCTCCGACGCCAGAAACGTCACTGCGTTCGCGACATCCTCAGGTGTACCCACGCGTCCGAGCGGGATCATCTTCACCGCATTCTGCTTAAAGTCATCGCCCAGCCCCGAAGTCATGGCAGTCTCGATAAAACCCGGAGCGACGGCGTTGCAGGTGATGTTGCGCGAACTGACTTCGCGGGCGATGGCCATGGTCAGGCCGATCAGTCCAGCTTTGGAAGCAGAATAGTTGGCTTGTCCGGCTTGTCCGGTCTGGCCAAAAATTGAGGTGATGTTGATGATCCTTCCCCAACGCTGCTTCAGCATCGAGCCAATGGCTTGCTGGGTGCAGAGATACGCCGAGGTCAGGTTGGTGTTGAGGACGGCATCCCAATCCGCGCGCTTCATGCGCATGACCAGCTGGTCGCGGGTAATGCCGGCGTTGTTCACCAGGATGTCGATCTTGCCGAGCTGGGCGATTGCGGCTTTGAAGGTGGACTTGATCTGTTCTTCATCTCCGACGTCCAGGGGAAACGCGGCGGCCTTGCCCCCGGCCGCTGTGATTTCGTCCGCGAGGGCCTGCAGCTTCTCCTGGCCGCGCGCCGCCAGCGCCACGGTGGCCCCGGACTGGGCCAGCTTCAAGGCACAAGCCCGGCCGATGCCCTGCGATGCTCCGGTTACCAGCGCAACCCGGCCTGAAAAAGTCATGAATTCTCCTGACCAACGGAACGAGAAATTATACGCGGGTTCAATGTAGGCGCGAGCGTCCTCGCTCGTGCGGCAGCATCCGTGCAGCCGGGTGCCCCGTCCTCGTCTCTCCGTTCTGTGGAGAGACAGGGCGGGGGGGTCAACGGGTGCGGTCACGTCAGTGGATTTGGCACGTCGAAGCTAGCCGAACAGTTTCGCAGCAAAGACAACCGCGGAGCTTCGCTCCGCAGGAGAGCCGAGGGTGGCTGTCCCCACGTGGTTCGTGATGACCCCGCACGATCGGGACGGTCGCGCCTAGATTTCTCCGCGAAACAGATATCGCAGCAGAGGCGGCGCCAGGATCGTGGTCACCGCTGTCATGAATACGACGACGGCATACGTAGACGGCAACACAATCTGCGATCGCAGCCCTACCAGCGCGACAATCAACGCGACTTCGCCGCGAGGCATCATGCCCACCCCAACCCGCAAGGCGCTCAGCCGGCCTTCGCGCCAGAGCGGCAGTCCGCACCCGACCACCTTGGACACGATGGCCAGCAAAGAAATCACAACCGCGGTGTAGAGCACGTTTCCCGCGAACAGATGTACGTTAAGACGCGAGCCGATGGTGAAAAAGAAGAAGGGCGCAAGAAACTCCGTGATCCCGCCCACGCGCGGCAACAGATTCCACTGGGGAGCATAATCGGCAAACATGAGCCCGGCGAAGAACGCCCCAATAATCGCGGCCATCCCGATCTTCGCTGAAAGCCAGGAGAGAAAAAGACAAAGCGCCAGCGCAACAATCAGTGGAGCATGCTGAGTGGAGAGCCGGTCCATTCGGGGCTGGATCCTGCGAACGATATGCGGCGCCACCAAGATCATGAACAGGGCGAATGCCGCGGCTTCGACGACCAGCACACCAAGATGCACCCACTCCAGCCCGCCTTCTGAAGCCAGACCGGCCACCACCGCCAGCAGTACCATCCCCAGGATGTCATCGAATACAGCCGCACCCAGAATGATCCTGGCCGTGCGCGTTGCCAGTACGCGCAGATCGCCCAGTACCCGGGCCGTGATTCCCACGCTGGTCGCCACCATGGCCGCGCCCACAAAAATCGCCTCGCTGGTCGCGTCTCCCAGCCACTTCATGTAACCGAATCCCAGTACGAAAGGCGCAACCACGCCGGCAACCGCCACCAGCAGCGCCTTGCGTCCCACCCGGATCAGATCGTGTGGACTGGTTTCGAGTCCGGCGCTGAACAGAACAAAAATGGCACCGATTTCCGCTACCGAATGAATGGTGTCACTGGGATTGATCCAGCCTAGGGCAAACGGTCCAAGCGCAACGCCAGCCAGGATCTCGCCCAGGACCGAAGGCAGCCGGACACGTTCAAACAACTCTCCCGCCACTTTCGCGGAAACGAAGATGGCAAGAAGCTGCAAGAGAAATTGATCGGGAGCGTGCGGCATGACTGCACCGCAGCATATGGGAAGGTGTCGACACTCGCAAGAAAACCCGGAAGTCTAATTCGTATGGGTGCCCCGTCCTCGTCTCTCCGTTTTTTGGAGAGACAGGGCGGGTTTTCCACGGGTGCAATTAGCTTAGTGATTTGGCGATTCAGGTCTGGCTCGCCAACTTTGCGGAGCTTCGCTCCGCCGGACAGCCGAGGGCGGCTGTCCCCACGTGGTCTTCGGCGCTGATTACTTGATGTGGCAGGTCGCCAGGCCCCGTTTTTCCAGATACTGCTGGTGATAATCCTCGGCGGGATGGAACTTTACCGCCGGTACGATCTGGGTCACGATCGGCTTCTTGAAGCGTCCCGACTTCTCCAGTTGCTCCTTCGACAGCCGGGCTTCGCTTTCCTGCTCCGGCGTGTGAAAGAAGATTGCCGAGCGGTATTGAGATCCGTAGTCCGGACCCTGGCGGTTGAGCTGCGTGGGATCGTGGTTCTCCCAGAACACTTCCAGCAGTTTCTCGTAGGACAGTTTCGCGGGATCGTAATCCACTTCGACCGCCTCAGCGTGGCCGGTGCGGTCGCTGCAAACGTCTTTGTAGGTCGGGTCGGCGAAGTGCCCGCCGGTGTAGCCAACCCGGGTTGCGGTAACCCCCGGCAATTGGCGGAAAGTGGCTTCCACTCCCCAGAAACAGCCTGCGGCAAAGGTGGCTTTGGCCATATGGATGAACTCCTTATCTGACTATTGAGACATACATTAGATGGATTCGCGACCAAAAAGTAGCAGGGCGGATACTCCCGGCTGGGCCTGCTGTTTCTATTTTGCAGCCGGGACGACTCGGAATACTATGGCTGGCCTCAATTTCCCCTGCACGGAGAAGATGTCATGACCTTGATGAATGTCAATCTGTGGTCGGTGCTGGTCGCCGGTATCGCCACCATGGTGGTCGGCTTTCTCTGGTATTCGCCCATGCTGTTCGCGCGGCCCTGGATGGTGGCCATGGGCTACGATCCGGAAGACAAGGACAGGATGCAACAGATGCAGAAGAGCGCGGGCAAGAGTTATGCCATCTCTTTTGTGGCAAGCCTGGTCTCGGCTTTCATTCTGGCGAAGATCATCCACGTTACGACGGTGAACACCGCCGTGTACGGGATGAAAATCGGCTTTGCCATCTGGCTGGGCTTTGTGACGACGGTACAGCTCACGGCAAAATTATTCGGCAATCAGTCAACGAAGCTTTACTTAATCAATACCGGCTATCAGCTGGTGTGTTATCTGGCGATGGGAGCGATTCTGGCAGTCTGGCCGCGATGAATCAGTCGTCAGTCTTCAGTCGTCGGCCGCCAGCGAGTCGGTCTGATCTTTGCTGAGGACTGAGGACTGAAGACTGACGACTGCTATTCCATCATGGCGCCGGTTAGGTCTGCGATCCTCGCGATGTGCCGCTCCGAGCACCAGGTTTCCAGTTCGGCGGCGATCTTCTCCGTAGCCACCGGGTCCCAGTAGCTGGCGGTTCCGATCTGCACTGCCGTGGCTCCGGCCAGCATGAACTCCACGATATCGGCTGCGGTCGAAATTCCGCCCATGCCGATGACCGGAATCTTCACCGCTCTCGAAGCGTCGTAAACCATCCGCACGGCAATCGGCTTGATCGCCGGGCCGGAGAGTCCGGCGGTAACGTTTGCGATTCGGGGCTTGCGAGTTTCCGGGTCGATAGCCATGGCTATGAAGGTGTTCACCAGCGAGATGCCATCGGCGCCGGCTTCCTGGGCCACATACGCCATCTGCGCGATGCTGGTGACGTTGGGCGAAAGCTTCACGATCAGCGGGCGGCGGGATATCCGCTTGGTTGTGCTCACGACCTCATCGAGCGATCGCGGATCGCTGCCAAACTGGATGCCGCCGGCCACCGTATTAGGGCAAGACACGTTCAGCTCGTAGGCAGCGATGTCCTCACCTTCATTCAGGATCTCAATGGTACGTTCGTAGTCTTCCCGGCTGTAGCCAAACACATTGGCGAAGACCACGATATTTTTCATCTTGCGCAGCTTGGGCAGCTTCTCGTCAATAAAGGCGCGCGCGCCGATGTTCTGCAGTCCGATGGCATTGAGCATGCCCGCCGGGGTCTCGTAAAGACGCGGCGGCGGATTGCCCGCCATCGGCTCCGCGGACAGTCCCTTGACCACAAAACCGCCAAGCTTATTGAGGTGGACCACATCTTCGAACTCAATACCGTAGCCGAAGGTCCCGCTGGCCGCGATCACTGGATTCTTAAGCTTGATGCCGGCAAAGGTGACGCTGAGATCAGGAGGGGCAGCCGGGCCCGGCGCGGTCATCGCGAACCTCCCACTTGAAACTGCGTGGTTCTCACTCTGGCGGCCCTGGGTTTCGTAGGAGCGGACCCGTGGGAAGCGGGCTTGAAGTTCCGTCCTTCGACCGCGGGCGAGTTGCGCTCCTGACCTCCGGTTGAGGAATTTGCGCCGCGGCGCGCAGGAATCAGCATTTCAGTCAGGACCCGTCCAATGGAATGGGTTGGAGCATTGATCCCCAGTAGCGATGCCAGGGTCGCGGCCAAATCGACGGGCTCGGCGTGAGTGCGATAAGTTCCCGCCTGGAACGGTAGACCATAGAAAGCCAGCGGCACATGCGTGTCGTAATTGTAGGGAGATGCGTGGTCCGTCCCGCCCACGAAGCCGATCGCGAAGGGCGGCGGGACGCCGAGCACATACCATCCCGCCAGCGGCGAATAGCTGTGTAGATACTTCAAACCAAGTTCAGTGTTCGGCGCATCGCCCCGCTCCAGCTGAGAGCGCGTGTAAAAAGAGCGAAGGCCAGCCTGCTTCAAAGCCTCGCCCACGTCGCGCTCGGCCTCTTGCTCACTCACTTTGACGGCGGCGAAAGCGTCCGGGTTCAGCCACGCCACCGGGTAGTCGAACTCCTTCACGTATTCAGCCGGATGGGAGAGCCGGGTGGACAACCCGTTATTCACCTGCGCGCGTATCTTTTCGGCCGGAATATTGACCGCCGGGAGGCGAAATCCAGCCGCAACCTTGGGCAGGGGCGCAATTCCATGATCGGCGGAGAGCGCAATCCATACGTTAGCCAGCCCAATCTGGTGTCCCAGAAATTCGAAGAAACCGGCCAGTTGCCGATCCGTGGCCAGCGCCATGGCCTGCATCTCAGCAGAATCGGGACCGACCTTGTGACCGAGAATGTCGTTGGCCGACAGGCTGATGATCAGCAGATCGGTGGCCGGGCCATTGCCCAGCTTTTCATAAGTGATCAGCTCCCGCGCGAATTCAAACGTATAGTCGTTCCCTGAAGGCGTCGAACCGACCAGGTCGTAAAAGTTGCCGGCCTTGCCTTCGACGGGCTTGGTTGTGCGAAGCACGTTGCCGTTGCTGTCCTTCCATTCCTGGTTCAGGTACTTTTCCGCCCGCTTGTTGCTGTTGAAATCCTGCGCCCACTTGGGAAGTTCAGAGCGATAGTAAGTAGATGTGATCCAGGCGCCGGTTGCCCGGTCGATCCAATACGCGCCATCGGCCGCGAAGCCGGCGGGAAGGACGGAAGCGCGGTCCTTGAGCGCGATGCCGAACACGCGGGACTTGCCTTGCGTCGCCAATTTGAGTTCATCTCCCAGCGTGTCCGCGAGCAGGTTATGCGGGGAAGCTCCGGGTGCGCCGCCGGGAATACCAACCAGTTTTGTCTGGTCATCGTCGGCCGCGGCGACCGAGGCCTTTTTCTGCGCGTCCCACCATTCGTTGGCCATGATGCCGTGGCCATTGGTATAAGCCCCCGTCAGCAGGGTCGCATGCCCGGGCGCGGTTCGCGTGTTGGCGTAGTTGTAATTGCAGTCGGTGAAGTCCGCGCCATGTTCGAGCAGAAGTCGAAAGCCGCCTTCGCCCCACTGATCGCGATAACGCTCCAGGTAGTCGCCGCGAAACTGGTCGATCACGATGATGACGACCAGCTTCGGCCGTGCGTTGTAGGCCGATCCGAGACCCGCAGTCGAAAGAGCAAGGCAGAGCAGAAGTCCCAGAATCAAGGAGCGGGGAGAGGTTCGCATTGCGGGGTAGTTTACAGCGTAGGAGACGCCGAACCAAGTAAGGAACATGTGGTCGCGGGCGACTCGCCCGCGGCTCCAAATTTTAGACTTGCAGCAGTCGCGGGCGAGTCGCCCGCGACCACACTAGCCACACGTGCATTCCACTCCTCATTTTCGATACAGTAGTGATCTCCCATGCTTGATCTCAACTTCGTTCGTGAAAACCTGCCTCTGGTCGAAGAGAAGCTGCGCCAGCGCGGCCTGGATCCCGCTCAGGTCCTGAAAGACTTCCACCAGGTGGACACCCAACGCCGCCACGCCATCACCGAAGCCGAAACCATGAAGGCTCAGCGCAACCGGGCTTCGGAGGAGATTGCGAAACTGAAAAAGAGCGGTCAGGACGCCACCGCCCAGATTTCTGAAACGAAGGAACTGCGGGAGAAGATCCAGCAGTTTGAGAAGGCAGCGGAAGTGTTCGAGGCCAGCCTGCAAGATATTCTCACCGGCATCCCCAATCTGCCGCATGAGAGCGTACCTGTCGGGAAGACGCCCGAAGATAACGTCGAAGTGCGGCGCTGGGGCGCACCGCCGAAATTCGATTTCACCCCCAAGCCACACTGGGAATTGGGAGAGGAATTGGGCGTGCTTGATCTCGAACGCGCTACTAAACTCTCTGGCGCGCGCTTCGCGGTGTATTGGGACCTGGGGGCAAGGCTGGAGCGGGCGCTGGCAAATTTCATGCTCGATCTGCACACTCGCGAGCATGGCTACACAGAGGTGCTGCCGCCTTACCTGGTGAATTCGGAATCCATGTATGGCACCGGAAACTTGCCGAAATTCGCCGCTGATCTCTTTCGCGTGCCTCACGGAGAGAAGGACCTGTGGCTGATTCCCACCGCGGAAGTGCCGGTCACCAATCTCTATCGCGACGAAGTGCTGGACGCCTCGCGTCTCCCGGTTTCTCTCACCGCCTATACTCCCTGCTTCCGCAGCGAGGCTGGTTCCTACGGCAAAGATGTGCGCGGCATCATCCGGCAACATCAGTTCCAGAAAGTCGAACTGGTCAAGTTTGCGCGGCCCGACACTTCTTACGAGCAACTGGAGAAGCTGACTCACGACGCCGAGGAAGTTCTGCAGAAACTCGGCTTGCATTACCGCGTGATGGCGCTTTCCACCGGCGACATGGGCTTCTCTTCGGCCAAGACTTATGACATTGAAGTGTGGCTTCCGGGCCAGCAATTGTTCCGCGAGATTTCTTCCTGCTCAAACTTCGAATCTTTCCAGGCCCGCCGCGCGAATATCCGATACCGTCCGGAAGGCAAGAACAAGACGGAGTTGGTTCACACTCTGAACGGAAGCGGGCTGGCCGTGGGACGCACTTGGGTGGCGATCTTTGAGAATTTCCAGCAGGCTGACGGCAGCGTTCTAATTCCAGCAGTGCTGCAGCCCGCCATGGGCTCAGACCGCATCGTGCCCAAGAAATTCTAGTGTGGCCGCGGGCGACCCGCCCGTGAGCTCGGTGAGCATGAGCTTTGCCGGGTTCCTTTGCCCCCTTTGCGGTGTTCTTAGGAAAGCCACCGCGGGACATCGTCCCACGACGCGCAGGTTGCCAAGCCCAGCAGGCAAGGCCTAGACTTGAAGGACGACTTGAGCGGAAACGACTTGACTGAAGCCAGGATGACGACCGTTGCCGACGCGCCCGCCGTGCCCATGACCAGGATCTGGCGCACAATTCGCGATTTCGTTCTGTGGTCGTACGAGCGTGGCACCCTTCAGTATGACGTCATGGTTACCCTGATCCTGCTGTTCGTGTTTCTCTCGCCCTACTGGATCAACTTTCGCGATAAACCGGTGGAACGCAATCCGCATCCAAGTGGTGTAGTTGTCACCCCCGAGGCGGGTGGAGGATTCATCTACCAGATTGAAGGCGCGGCCATCTCGGGTACAGATGACACCAGCGTGCGGCAACAACTGCTGCGGATTGTGGAGCCCATATCCGGCGAAGTGAGCATCACCAGGTACGAAGTTATACGCGACCGTCGAGGACGCGTGCTGACTTACAAAGTTTGGGCCCAGAAAGAATAGCCACACCGCACCCGCTTTGCCCGGCGAGGTCAACATGAAACGCGCGCTATCACTTTGCCGCTCTCCTTTGACAGTGGTTGGTCTGGCTTTGCTGGTCGCGGTCCGGGCCCCGGCGAATCCCTCGCCCGACGTGGCGCTGGAGAAAGTCCTCGGCCAGATGGACAGCGCCGCCGAAAAATTCCACACCACCGAAGCCAGCGTGGTCTGGGACCAATATCAAAAAATCGTGGACGAACATGAGGAACAGAAGGGAAAAGTCTATTTCCGCCGCTCCGCCAATGAAATCCAGATGGCAGCCGACATTACCGAGCCGGACCAGAAATATGTTTTGTTCAATGGCTCCAAGGTCCAGGTTTACCAGCCCAAAATCGACCAGGTAACGGCTTACAGCACGGGCAAGAACCGCCAAGAATTTGAGAGTTTCCTGGTGCTGGGCTTCGGCGGCCGCGGACACGACATCCTGAAATCGTTCGAGGTGAAATACCTGGGCAACGAAACCGTGGACGGCATCGACGCCGCCAAGCTGGACCTGGTTCCGAAGTCGGTCGGCGCACGTAATAATGTCGCCCACATCGTCCTCTGGATTGACCCGGCCCGCGGAATCTCGGTACAACAGCAGTTCTTTTTCGGCAATTCGGGCGACTTTCGCCTGGCCAAGTACTCCGGAATCAAGGTGAACGAAAAGATCCCCGACTCCGCCTTCAAGCTCAAGACCACAGGCAAGACCAAGTTCATATCACCGCAAAGCTGACCCGCCCCTGACAGCACAATGCTGTCATCCTGTCAGTCTTTCGTCCCCCAAAGCGGGACGAAAGCAAGCGAAGGACCTGTGCATTTCGCGCCGCTATCACCTGCAAGTCTCGGCTCAAATCCAGCGCGAAAGCGTATCACCAGATCGGGCAAGGTTTGGCGCTGCTATCGTCCCGCAATACACAGGTCGGTTAGGGTTGAAGCTGACCCACTACCGTAAATTAAATTTGGGGCTGTAAAACGTGAGGCGGGCGGTATACTGCTTTTGCGCCGTTCTGTCGGTTGGAACTTTATAGACCCCGGATACCCCTATTGCATGGCCAAGGTTTTTACGATCCCGGTTCCCCCCAAGATTGGGCGCAAACGCCGTGAACGCACGACTGACCCGCGTTACGTGGACGGCCAGCGCCTGCTGGTCGAAGCCATGAAGTACCTGGCGCAGGCCGATCCCGTCGCCAACCGCGGCGCCATCGAACTGCTTTCCGAACATGTCCGTACCCGCTTCCGTATGAGCGACTCTCCCTTAAGTTAAGGACCTTTCCGCGCCAGGTCTATCCCGTTTCTTCCGATCGCTCCCCGCTATCATCCACAATGTGTATGGTGTTATGTCTTTTCTGACCATCAGTCATATCAGTCCCAGCACTTTTTTATTCTTGATAGTTGGTCGTCTTGCCGACTAAACTGCCGGGTTAATTGCAACTCGCCTTACATTTGTTGAACAAGAATTACAAAAAGTTACGGACAAAGAGGGAAACCGTATGAACCGGGATCGGTCATTGCGTTGCGCATTTCTCCTGCTTGCCGTGAGCTTGCTGGCCAGCCTTCCTGTGCTGGCGCAGAAAATCACCGGAGACATTTCCGGCACCGTGCAAGACACCACCGGGGCGGTAGTCAAAGACGCGAAGGTGACCGCCACGAACTATGCCACCGCCGAGACTCGTACCGCCACTACCTCGGACAGCGGATTCTTTCGAATCATTGAATTGCCCCCGGGAAACTACAAGGTCACGGCCATCGCGCCCGGCTTCAAGACGTCGACGCGGGATGCGCAGGTCTCCATCTCGCTGGTGACGCAGTCGGATTTCAAGCTCCAACCCGGGCAGGTCTCGGAAACCATCGAAGTGGAAGGCGCCGCTCCGTTGGTGGAAACCACGGAAGACCGGCTCAGCACATTGTTTGAGGGCAAGGCAGTTGCCGACCTGCCCAATAACGGGCGGGATTTTAACAATCTGCTCGACGGCGTGCCCGGCGTACAACGCAGCCCCGGTGGCGGATTCCAGAGTCTCAACATTGACGGACAGCGCGCCACCTCGAACAACTTCGCGGTAGACGGCATTCCGAACAACGACCGCTATTACGGCGAATCATCGCTCGGGCAGGCAGCAATTTCAGGTACGGCCGCGGCCTTGATTCCGCTGGAGGGGATTTCCGAATTCAACGTCCAGTCGAATCCCGGTGTGGAATTCGGAGTCAAAGGTGGGTCTGTAATCAACATCGGGCTGAAGAGTGGAACCAATGACATTCACGGCAGCGCCTTCTGGGATCGCCACACCGATGCTTTCGACGCACGAAACTGGTTTGCCAGCAAGGTCACCCCGTTCCGTCTGAACCAGTTCGGCGCTTCGGGCGGGTTCCCAATCAAGAAGGACAAGGCTTTCCTGTTCTTGTCGTACCAGGGATTCCATCTCAAAGATCAATTCCCTGCTCAAGTGTCATTGCCGACTGCGGCACAGATCGCCGACGCAACCTCGTGCGTAACCACGGGAGTGAATCCAAACACTTCAGGCACATTCGGCCCGGACGGGGTGACGCCGTGGACTACCTGTCTGAACACTGGCCCGGGGCCGGGCAGCGACCAGATTTTCGGCACGACGGATGATGGCACGGTTAACTCCATCGGCGCCGACTTGCTCTCGTTCATCCCCACGAGTGCGACGGGGGTGTCTAACATCACGGCCGACAACACCCTCGACCTGAATAACTTTCACGTGAAATTTGACTACGTCTTCAGCCCTTCGCACCGGGTTTCGGTCAAGTATCTCTTTGGCGACAGTCTGCAGAACCAGCCATCCACCGCAGGAGTACCCCAATCGGTAGGACCGCTTGCTACGAACGCAAACATGTGGAACTCCGTTGCGCCCACCCGGGCTCAACTTGCGGGCGTTAATTACACTTGGACAATCACTCCCAACTCAGTGCTGGAGAGTCGTTTCGGATACCAGCGATTTTCCCAGCGGATTGGAGTAAACAACAACATCGATCCCAATGCGCTGGGTATTAACACTGGGCCGCTGGGCGCTAGCTCGTCAGACAAGGAAAACTTCGGAGTTCCGACGGTCTACTATCTGGGCTATTTCGGAGGAGGCTACACAGTTGGTGGTGTCCAGGGATACCCGATCGTCACTCGCCCGGACGCCTCCTATGATTGGCAAGAGCACTTCACCACCATCAAAGGCAATCATACCATCAAGATCGGCGGGCAGTATCAGGATGCCTTCACCAAGTCCCGGCGCGACCGGGCGCGTACCGCCTTGGGCTTCTACTACTACGGGTTCTACTACTGTGGAACAGACGGTAATTGCCCCGCCCAGTTCGCCGGCTTGGACCAATCCAATCCGGTGGCCGCGCTGAACGAGCTCCTACTGGGACTGTCCAACGGTGCCTCGCGGTCTTTCGGTGTGACTAACCGCCACATCTACCAGAAGTCGCTTGGCGTTTACGTGCAGGACAGCTGGAAGGTGAAACCTAATTTCACCCTTGAACTGGGGGTTCGCTGGGATGTTTCCGGGGCACTGGGTGAGAAAGACAATTTAGGCGCCAACTTTTTGCCGGGTGATCCCAAAGCTGATTCCGGCGGGTTCGTCAGCCTCGCCAGCCAGCCGCTGTACAAGCGAGACATGAACAACTTCGGCCCGCGGGCAGGGTTTGCCTGGGATGTGTTTGGCAAGGGCCGGACCGTGATTCGCGCTGGCTATTCTCTGGGTTACGACCTGCCGAACTTTGGCGCTATCCACGCCCCGCAAACCAACTTTCAAATGTGGACTGGGACCCGGGCGGGGTTCTTCACCCAGGTTCCGGAGGGGATCTTTGCCGTCAGCGAAAGCACGACGCCGGCGGACAACCAGGCAATCTTTGCAGGTAACTCGCTTTGTGCGGATTTCGTTTGCATGGCGCCAGGCGTGAACATCTATGGGCAGAGCGTCACACCTGCCCCGCCCTTCAATGTTGTCCAGGTCAGACGAGACTTCCAGACTCCGATGAACCACGCGTACAACCTAACGGTCGAGCAGCAACTGACCAACAAAACATCGTTCAGCCTTGCCTTCGTGGGAACGGCGGGTCGGGACCTGCTCAACTGGCGCGATCTGAATGCCTGCCCGGTCAGCGCTACGGACGCGTGCGATGCCACCCGGCAACCGTTTGCCGGTCAGTTCCCGCAGTACAACCACATTTTGCAGCTTAACAACGACGCCTTCTCTAACTACAACGCCCTGCAAACGGCTTTCAAGGTCCGAGATCTTCATGGCCTGAGTGGACAGCTGAATTTTGTGTGGTCGAGATCGTTCGATACTGGCTCTGCCAATCGTGGCGGAAGCTTCCTGTCCGACTTCCAAAACCCCTATCGTCCAGACAAGGGATACGCGCCCGCTGATTTTGACACACCTTGGAATGTTAATTTCACCATGGTTTACGTGATTCCGAGGTTCAGGCCTCTGCCCAAGTTGATAGGAGATGGGTGGCAGATCAACTCGTTGTTCCGCGCTCAGGAAGGACGCCCATTCACTGCCTTTGTCTCCGGCGATCCCTCCAATCAGGGGTTAAGGGATACAGTGGCGGTCTATGATGGAAGTCCCCTCCATTATGACAACCACTACCTGGACCACGGCAAGACCACCTACTTCAATACAGCCGCCTTCTCGCCACCGGCCGATGGGCAGATCGGAAACGGCCGCAATGTCCTGCGGCAACCGGGAATTACACAGCTTGACATGGGAGTGTTCAAGAATTTCCAACTGACGGAGCGTTTCTCCGTTAAGTTCAAATGGGAAGTATTCAATGTTTTGAATCATGCCATGTTCGCTACGAAAGTACCGGGCTCGGGCAACATCAACAGCGGTTCCTTCGGGACATTTTTCGCAACCCCTGATGTCGGGACAGGTCTGAACCCGATTCTGGGTACCGGTTCGCAACGCAATATGCAGTTCGGCCTGTCAGTTGCGTTCTGACCTGCCTTAATCGAATCGCATGAGGGAGTTTACCGATGGATGGTAAACTCCCTTTTTGCCCTTATGCGTCGTTCCTTCCTGTTCTTCCTGCTCGCCGTGTTGGGAGTGAGCACGTTCGTCCGGGCGGAAGCTCCAAACATCATCTTCATCACGGTGGATACCACCCGCGCGGACCGCATGGGTTTCCTGGGCAGCAAGAAGGGTCTGACGCCGAATCTGGACACCCTGGCTCGCCAGGGTGTCGTGTTCGAGAAAGCTTACTCTCAGGCGCCGCTGACACCGGTTTCCCACGCCACGATTTTTACCGGGACGTATCCCCAGTTCCACACCGTCACCGACTTCGGACATCCGTTGCCGGCATTATTGCCGTTCGTGCCGGAGATCCTGCACAAGAGCGGTTACCGCACCGCAGCTTTCATTGGTTCGCTGATCCTGGACCCCAAAGCCAACATGGCGCCGGGATTCGACCGCGGCTTTGATTTCTTCGACGCCGGCTTTCATCCCAAGCGAAGCGCGAATGAAAGCCGCTATGACAGCGTGGAGCGTCGCGCCGGGGACGTGATCGCTCACGCTATGCGCTGGATGGCGAAGAACCAGAACCCCCAGACCCCGTTTTTTATCTGGATCCATCTCTACGATCCGCACGCCCCCTACGACCCGCCTGCGCCGTTTGACAAGCGCTTCACCGATCTCTACGACGGAGAAGTCGCCTACGCCGATGCGGCCCTGGGCAAACTCTTTACGTACATGCGGCAGCACGGCTTATACGACCGCGCCCTGATTACGATGATGTCAGACCATGGCGAATCGCTCGGGGCTCACGGCGAGAGTATGCATGGCATCTTCCTCTACGACGAAACCATCCGCGTGCCGCTGCTTTTCAAACTACCGGGAGAACTGTTGGCGGGCCGCCGCGTAGACACCCGGGTGCGGCTGGTGGACGTGGCTCCCACGCTTCTGAGCATGTTGAGCTTGCCGCTGCCGCCTACCTTTCAAGGCGAGTCTCTGGTGCCGATGATGAAGGTGAAGCCGCCGCTGCCGGGAAAAGCGGTCCAAAAACCTGCGGCCGATCTGCCAGCCTATGCCGAAACCGACTACCCGCACCGGGCCTTTGGCTGGAGTTCGATCCGCTCCATGCGCACCGGCAAATATCTTTTTGTACGCGCGCCCCGGCGCGAACTCTATGACCAGACCCGTGATCAGAATGCGGAAAATAACCTCGCTGCCACATCTCCCGCCGTCACGGACACGTTGCAGGCCCAACTCGACAAGTTTCGCGATCAGACCAGCAGCTATCACGGGAAGTCAGGCCAGCCGGCGGTGACTGCGGAGCAAAGCGAAAACCTGAGCGCTCTGGGCTACGTGGCTTCGACTCCGGGGACAAGTTCGACCGATCCCCTGAAGGGCGCTGATCCGAAAGACAAAATCGGCATTTCGAACACGCTGCATGAGGGGATGATCGCAGTCGAAGACGGCAGATTCTCGGACGCCATTCCCATGCTGCAGAAAGTGCTCGACGATAGTCCGCTCATCGCGGTGGCGCAGATGCAGTTGGGGATTGCGCTGGCCAGAGTGAAGCGTTATCCCGAAGCCATTGCAGCCCTGCAGAAGTCGGTGAAGCTGATGCCGGACTCACCCCCGGCGCAATACGAGTTGGGATTGGCGCTGTTTGAAACGGGTGCCTGGCGGGAGTCAGTTCCTTACTTTGAGTTTGTAGCCAGGAAGCGTCCCAAATTCGCCGACGCCCAGTATTCCCTGGCTTCGGTGTATGCGCGCGTGCAACGCGTCCCGGAGGCGGTTGAACTGCTGCAACAGGTAATCCAGCTCAGCCCCGAGCACTTCCGCGGCAACCTGCTCCTGGGGCGGATTTTCACCTTGCAGCACCGGTCGGACGAGGCTTTGCCTTATCTAAAGCAGGCCACGCTTTCCGATCCCGACAATTTTGAAGCCCATGCGTTTCTGGCTGACGCCTACGAGCAGCAGGGAAACATACAGGCCGCCAGTAGCGAGCGCAATCGCGCCGAGGCGCTGAAACGGGGTCCTAAACAGTAATCTCCGGCGTTGTCCCGCGGTTTCCCGCCACCCCCGTTAAGTAGCCCCGGGGAGTCGCACCCAGAGGCCCTCCCAGAACTGTACGTGAGCCTCTCGACTCATACAGCTCCTATGGTGGAAACCGCCCAACGCTGTTGCTCCCATAGCGCAAGTAGGTCAGGCTGGCGGTTGACGACCCGAAGCAGCCATGCCCACGCACGCGTGCGATGGTGAAACAGCGTCTTGTATTTGCGACAGGCCCAGCGAACCAGCGATTGGCCGACATGCCTCTCGATAGGCCGGAGCGCCGAAGGATTGAAACGACCGTAGTAATTGAACCACCCGCGAAGCTTCGGGTTGATCTCCTGCGCGAGTTCTGCGATGGACTGCGCCGTACGCAGGTGCAGTTTCCAGCTGCGGATCTCGTCACGGATTTTCTCAGCCGCGTCGTTCGAGATGGCCGGACTGAAGCTGCAGAACATTACCGTCCGCACCGGTGGCGGAAAATAGCTGCCCGACGACATTCGATTCCAGACCTTATAAAGGTTCCGTTTGAGGTTCCTTTCGAAGTCTTCGATCGTTTGCTCGTCGATGCCTGCTGCCCCCTTGTTGCTCTTCACCTTGAAGTAGGCTTCCAGGACTTCTATTCGCGTAATACAGAACGGTTTTGCCTTATCCTTCAGGCTCCTCCCATCGCTGGTTGGCCTGACTGACTTGGCCCCACTACACGCACCCCCTTTGCTCGGTCCGCTTTCGCGGACTTCATCGCTCATACGGGGTGCTCCGTCCCTTGGTGTCGCATCCGTACTCTCGCCCTTGTGGTTCAATCCACTTGCGGCTTCTCCGTTTGCATCGACACCGAAGGTTCCCACGTTCCATGTAATCGCCTCGCCCAGGATCAGGCCACCTATATGCCGGATACCGCTCCGCCCGTAAACAGGTTCCGTCGGAGCTTATCCCGCAGTCTTCTGACAAACCGCGGTTTCGATATCGTCTCGCTCTTTTCGACATGAGAAGCGGTGGTTTACGATCGTTCCTCTTCCTGGGAGTCACCTGACCCGATCTACCTCCGGGCCTTTTGGCCTCCTCTGCTTACCACCACGGCTTTTGTCCGCAGCAGCGGGAGGTGGTTTGAAGCCTTCTCCTGCAAGACGGCTTCGAAGGGCCGACCTTCATCAACTACACAGTTACGCAAACGAGCCGTCTGTCGCCGGCTCGTTTGCTCGTGGCGCACTCAGAAAGAAAGCTTCAGCGCGAACTGGATGATGCGCGGATCGCGCGCCTGCGTCACCTGCCCGAAACTTCCGGTAAATCCGAAGACGGTTGATGAATTGCCCGAGAGCAGAAACTGGGTGTGATTGAAAGCGTTGAAGAATTCCGTACGAAATTCTAAAGCGCTCCGTTCGTTGAACTTGAAATTCTTGAAGATTGATAGATCGACGTTGTTGATTCCCGGGCCCCGCACGGTATTGCGTCCGGAGTTGCCGAACGAGAACAGAGGAATACCGCCCCCTTCGGTGACATTGGCGCAGTCGTAGGCCAGGGGATTGAAATAGAAATTTCCTGTAGTCTCACCGTTCAGGCAGCTTCCATTGATCCCGTTGGGGTCAGGGGTGAAGGTTTGGATGGTGCGAGCATTAAAAGTCTGACGTTTTCCCACCACATCCGCCCGGTCCAGGCCGCTGGCCTGCTGGCTTTGATTGTCATTGGAAAATATGGTGAAGGGAGCGCCCGACTGAAACGACGCGATCCCGTTGATCTGCCAGCCTTCGGTCAACTTGCGCATGAAGTGACTGTTACGAAATGGCTTGTCCCAGGGGATTTCCCACGAGCCGCTGATCACCAAACGATGGGTGGCGTCAAAGTCGGCCAAGCCGCGGTCAAGGCTGGGGTCCAGGGGATCCGTTTGGAGCGATGAGCGGGCGCGGAAGCCGGACTGGACATCAATCGTCTTCGCCAGCGTGTATGCTCCACGAAGATTGAAGCCCCCGCTGAAGCGTTTGTCGATGGTGAGCTGGAACTGATGGCTCGCGGAGAACCCGTTGCTGTGGTCGGTCAATAGCTGGCCGGCCTCTGTGAGCGAAGAGTTGGGATCGGTGGGGTCGCTGCATCCCGCAAGCGCGCGTGCACAGTCGGCATTGGTGAAGCTGACTCCCGGTCCGCCACTGTTCTCGAGTTGTTGCTGCAAAATCGCCGGCTGCGGGAAGTTCACATCTGCCGAGGTGATGAGCTTTCTGCCCAGGCTGCCGACGTAATAGGCCTCAATCAGCGTGTCTTTGGTGAGCTGGTATTGCAAACCGTAGTTGTAATTTTCCGAATACGGGGTTCGGAAGTGCGGATCGACTACGAAGGCGAAAGAAACCTTGGGCACGAAGAATTGACCCAGGCGGCCACCTGCAATGAACGGAAACGGGTTCACCGTCCCAGGCGCAAAAGAGTTAAACGGGTCCGAGATCGGGTCAACTCCGGGTGTGAAGCCAAAGTAGTTCAGGTTGGATACGTCTCCGAAGGGCGGTTGTCCGCCGAATTGCAGGTTGAGCGCGCCGTCTTCAATATCATAGAAAATTCCGAACCCCCCGCGCATGATCAGCTTGGCATTTCCCAGCACGTCCCAGGAAAAACCTAAGCGCGGCGCAAGGTTGTTCTTGTCGGGAAAGACCATACCAGAATTCGGAATCCCCGGATCGCCGGGATAGAGCAAGCCGGTTGGTGCGTCGGGAAAAACGGTCGACTGCTGTCCCGGAAAGAACCCAATGATGTTGTTGTGGGGATCCTTCTGGGGAGAGTTGTACTCGTAGCGCGCGCCCAAGTCGAGGGTCAGGCGAGGCAGGATCTTCCATGAATCCTGGCCGTAGAAGTTCAGCGAATACGTCCGTATGCCATAGATTGCACTGGAAAACTGGAAGTAGTTGTCGGGGAAGCCGCCGACAAAGTCGGCGAATCCGTCACCCGTGAAAGGCGATACGTAGTTGGCGAAATCGAAGCTGCCGTTGTTGAAGAAATCAAAATTGAAATTGTTACGGATGCGGCGAATGTCCGCCCCGAACTTCAGATCATGATGTCCCTTGTTCCAGGACACGCTGTCCTGCCAATGGAAGGTGACGTCGTGCTCTTTGGTCGGGCCTTGCGGGGAGGGGCCCAGCTGGAAGGTATTGGAAAACATGATGGGTGCGGCGACGCCCTTGGGATCATCCGGGTTGACGTTGGTGAATCCCAGGTCCGCAGGTGAAGTCGTGTCCGCCGGTATGGCCATCAAGGTCGCCACACGGTTCGAGCCAAAGATGAATTCGTTGACGACGTGGGGACTGAAAATATGGGTCCAGGTAACGGCTCCCTGTTGACTGCGGGTTGCATCCCCGAAGCCTGAGCCGACAGGCACGTTGCCACCGCTGGACGCTCCATTGATGATCCGGAATGGATACGCGTCCCTGACATCGTTGATGATCCAGTTTCCGTAGATCGAGTCGCGACCGGAGATGTGGTGATCGATCCGGATGATGCCCTGATCCTCCTGAATTCTCCCGATGGGATTGGCAGCGAAGTTGTCCGTGCCTGGAACGTTGGGAAGAGGCAGATATTTGCTGATGTAGGTGGCAATGATGGGATTTATAGGAACCTGATTGTTGGGATAGTCGGTGCCATCGATCGGATTGACCAGTTGAGTGTCGGGAAGTTCGTCGCTGAAGTCAGCCACCGTGCCCACACAGCCAGGCGCCACGGTCGTACATCCACGCTGTGCTGGGCTCAGCACGGTCAGCACGGGCGCGACCTGCCCTTCAATCCTGCGCGATCCCTGATAGGAGATGAAGAAGAATGTCTTGTCCTTTTGGATCGGTCCGCCCAGGGTGCCCCCGAAAAGATTGCGG
>CAVRZO010000026.1:0-126463 GCA_963725615.1 Terriglobia bacterium
CTCGGTCAGATTTTTCACTTTCTCCGTGCCCCTGTTGCAAGAGAGCCAATTTGTCCCTCCGCTTTTATTGCGAATCCAATCCGATGCCGCAGACTCTGCTATCTTCTCGCGTGCATCGCGAACCAAGGGAATGACGGTGAAAGTCTGGCAATATCTGGTGGGGTAGCCGCTACTGATCGTGGTTCCAAAGCAACATTGCTCCCGCTACGTTGCCAAACGAACGTCAGATCGACTGGCCCGGGTCAATCGTCTCGTCGTCCAATGCCGGTGCAGACGCAGTACCCATTCAGGACCTCTACTACACGCGTTCGGTGTCCAGTGCGTCTCGGTCGCCGAATGGCCGCGAGAGATCGCGTTCACGACAAACCTGACGGGACGGGAGAACTGTGGAAAGTCTCAGCCTCCGGTGGGTGGCCGATCCAGCTTTCCCAGTCGACGATCGCCAGTCGGACGCGCATGGGGTCGCCTGACGCAAGTGGATTGTTTACGCAGCAGGACTTCGGCGGCGGCGCGGTGTTCGATCTGTTCGCCATCCCCACGTAGGGGTACGCCGACGAACCTCACGAGCCCTCTCGATTTCCGAAGGCAATCCCTTTGGGCTCCTGACGGTGACCGTGCTCGCGCTTGCCTACAAGCCGCGCACCTCATCGGTGATCGACATCGCCGTCGCTCGATTGGGAAACGTCGCCAGGTTCGCAGTCTGACGGACGAAAGAACGAAAGATCACGTTGGGTTGCAGTAGCGTGGAGCTCGCGATGGCAAGACGATCTACGCCGAGCGATCGAACGTGGGACATACCGACTCGGATGTGTATCGCGTCGACCTCGCGACGACGCACTCTGGAAAATCTCACCCCGCACCAGGGACAGATCATCTACGGAGCGTCCTCCGTGTCTCCCGATGGGCGAGCCTTGCTGGTTTCTTCGAACCGAGCACGGTGGTTACTCGAACGATTGCTTTGCTCGACGCGCAGAACAAGAAAGCTCTCCTGGATTACCTATCTGAGCTGGGATGCGGAATCGGGCAACTTCTCACCCGACGGGAAGACGTTCACCTAGACACGGTGAATGAAGACGGCCGGGTTGACACCTATGTCGTCGATCGTGACTCTGGACGCGCCGACCACACGAAGTTCCCGAGGGAATCACCGAGGCCTCCTGGAAACCCTACGGCCTCTTCAGCGGCAAGGACCTGTTGGTGTCGCACCAAAGCTCAACCCGTCCTGCCGATCTTGTGGATCTACAATCTGGACACACGTCAAACCAGTCAACTGACATTTTCCGCGATCGCCAGCTTGAACCCGTCCCAGCTTCCGCGCTCCGAATTGATTCACTACAAGAGTTTCGATGGAAAAACCATCAGCGCCTTTCTTGTGGTTGCCATTCAATTTGCAACGCGATGGCCAGCTATCCCGGCATCGTCCTGCCGACGGCGGACCCACCGGGCAGACCATGGATTCCTTCGACAAGACAGCGGCTGCCCTCGCTTCTCGCGGTTACGTTTGTATTGCTCCGAACGTGCGCGGCTCGACCGGCTATGGCATGGAGTTTCAGAAAGCAAACTATCAAGACCTGGGCGGTGGCGACTTGCAGGATGAAGTCTTCGCAGCCAAGTTTCTCGTCGACACTGGCTTCGTCGACGCAAAGAAAATCGGAATCACCGGGGGTTCTACGGCGGCTATATGGCGATGATCGCTATCGGCAAGACCCCCGAAGTGTGGGCCGCTGCGGTGGAACTTTACGGTGTCACCGATTGGCTGACCGAACAGCAGAATGAGGACCCGATCCTTCAACAATACGATCAGTCAATTCTGGGCGATCCGGTGAAGGATCGCGCGGTGTATGAAAAGGCCTCGCCTACCAAATATTTTCAAAACGCCAAGGTGCCGCTACTGGTACTACAAGGGGAGAACGACATCATCGATCCCAAAGAGGAAGCCGAACAAGTGGTCGATATTCTGAAGAAACAAGGCACCGTCGTTGAAGCCCACTACTACGCGGACGAGGGGCACGGATTTGCCAAACGTGAGAACCAGATTGATGCCATGCGGCGAACCGTCGAATGGTTTGACCGCTACTTGAAGGGGAAGAAGTGAATCTCAGCCTGCACAAATAAAGAAGGGGCAGAACCGGAGAACCCGCCCCGTAGTCGTTTCCACCGCGCTATCAAGTGACCACTGCCCTAGAACTCGTAACGCAAAGCGAACTGCATCACGCGCGGATTGGTGAGCAAGCCGCTGTAAGTGCCGAACGCCGGCCCCTGGTCGATTCCACTCGTGATGGTCGCGACATCGAAGCGCTTCAGGTTCGGGACGTTAAACACTTCCCAACGGAAGAGCACACTGTGCGCTTCGTGTATCTGCCAGCGCTTGCTCAGGCCCATGTCCAGGCCGGCGTAGCCCGGTCCACGCACGATGTTGCGTTGTCCGCTCTCTCCTGGAAGCAGATGCCGGAAGGGACCGAGGCCGTCGCTGGTTTCGGGCAAGTCCTCGGGGAAGAGGTTTACCGAACCATCTGGACGTATCGTGGTCTTGGCATGGATGGGGCCAGTCTGAACCACTGCCCCGCCCAACTGCCAGTTGGTGGGCCAGGTGGCTCCGTTAAAGACACTCACAGGGAATCCGCTGGTCCAGCGGGCCAGGCCGGATAGTTGCCATCCTCCAACAATCGCTTGCACAATGCCGTGAGCGTTCGGGGCAAGAGCCTTGCCCCTGCCGAACGGCAGTTCGACCACCCAGTTCGCGTTGATCTGGTGCGTGGTGTCGAAGTCAGAAACGGCACGCAGCGCATTCGGGTCCCATGAGTTGATGATCTGCCCGCCCAGACCGCTATACGCATCGATCCGTTCGGCGTCGGAGGAAATGTCGATCGACTTGGAGTAGGTATAGTTAAAGTCGAACTGCACACCCTGTGACATCCTCTTGCGCAAGCTGGCTTGCAGGGCGTGGTAGTTTGCATTGCCAATCGAACGCCAGGCATAAAGCGAGTGAAACTGTCTGTTGAAAAACGCGTTGGCGCCCAGCACGGACGGGTAGTACGCTCCCGAGGTCCCCAGGATGCCAGGGTTTCCAGAGAAGTCAGATCCCCAGTAGTCCAAATTTGCCAGGGGCGTGGTCTCGTCTCCGTACCCGTTGACGGGTCCTCCGCCGCAGCCAAAGAGGTCATACATCGCCTGCGTCGGATCGGTGGTTGAGCCACCACTGCAAGCCAGCGTGTACTGATCGCCAGGCTGCAGAGGTGCGACTATGTTTTGCCAGTACGCAGCGGTCTTACCGACCGTGGCGGACGTGACGGCAGAAGTGGGAGTCCCTGCAAACCCAAGCTGGCTCAAGCGCTTGGCCGCCGTAAAGTAGCTGATCCCGGATTTCGGATCGGTGATGTTGAGCGGCATCGCCAGGTCTTCCTGCGAAAGCAGCCGGTGGGAGAGACGTCCTACGTAGGACACTTCAAGGCTGAAGTTCTTGGGCAGCTCGCGGCCGACCGAGAAGTCCAAGGTGTACGAGTAAGGCGTCTTGATGGTGTCATCCAGGCCCCATTGAATTGCCAGGCTGGTGCCAGCGTCAGGATATGTGAAAGGGAAGCCGCCCTGTGGCGTGGCCGGGAAATAAGGGGTGACGCCATCCTGCTCAAATTGTGGAAGTGTATTGAGACCGGTGAGACGTGGCGCTGTGGTTGCCGACGGAACGGGGGCTGTAATTCCGGTGGAGAGGCCAAAGGAGCCACGGCGGTCAAACGTATCCAGCAAACCCGCGCCGATGCGGTCATAAACCATCCCGAAGCCGCCGCGGATGACTGTCTTGTCGCCTTCCCCAAACAGACTCTTCATCCAACCTCCGCTGGACCGTGGTGAGTAAGCGAACGAAAGACGTGGAGCAAAGTTCTTGAAGTCCCATCCGTAGTAACCCTGCTTACCCCCGTTGGCTGGCCCGGAGAGGTCGAAGGTGAGAAGAGGGTCGGTGTTGGACGCGCCACCGGTCAGCATCTTGTTGGCGCGTTGCTGAAACCAATCTCCCAGGCTTATGGTCGGGGTGACCTCGGTCCCGTTGGTCTCCCACGGGGGAGAGAACAAGGAATAGCGCAGACCATAGTTGATGGTCAGGTTGGGCTTCAGGTGATAGGAGTCCTGCACGTAGAACTCGTACTCATCGGCTCCGAAACGACGCTTCAACGGCGCTCCCTGGGGCAGGGCTGCGCCGCTCTTGTCGAAGTTGAAGGTCGCGTCCAACTCGCTGACTAACCCCAGCATGGCGATGAGCGGATAGTTGTAGCCAATTACGAAGTTGGACGAGACGCCGGGAAATCCGTTGTTTCCGGGGTCGAGCGGGCTAGTTGTTCCAGCGATTCCGGCAGTGTCCAATCCGGAAGAATTGGTTACGCCGTCGGAAAAGGAGCTCAGGAAGTTTTCACGCGGATTGCGAATAAAGCGGATATTGGTCCCAAACTGAAGCGTGTGCTTGCCTTTTGTCCAGGACATGTCGTCCACGAAATTATGTACCGGGGTCTGAAAAACGTGGCTGCGGGTGACTGCCAGGCTGGAGTTGTTTGACGTGCTGTTGTCGTTCAAACCCCGGAAGTAGTTGAACGGCTGCGTGTCATTGTTGCCGATGTCGCCGAAACTCTGCCGGGTGAATCCCCAGTGGAAGTTGTTGATCAGCGTGGGCTTGAGCAGGGCCGTGTAACCCACGGTTATGCCCTTGCTATAGTCTGCCTTGGTCTCCAGGGGAGGGGTACCTGGAAGGTAAGGCACACCGGACTGGGTGTCATTCCGAAGCGCACCGCGCCAGAAGAGACTATGACTTCCACTGCGAGTGACCTTGAAATCTACCCGCGCGATGTACCAGTTTTTATTGGTGGGAACAGGTCCCCGAAAGCGGTAGCCGACAAAATTGAGTTTGTCGCCCTGCGTAAGGTCATTGGGCTCGGGGAAAGCGTTAAAGTAGGCCAGCATGACCGGGTTATTCCCGATGTGCAAGGGGTCCATCTGCTGGATCTGGGCCGCAGTCAACGTTGCGACCGGGCCGAGGTTGGGATCATTGACCACATTTACGCCAGTGCCATTGCCCGGCGCGCACGACGGATCAGTATCGTCGCAGATATACTTCATCAAGCCCTGACGCAAGCTGTCGCTAGGAACGATACGCAACACGCTGTTCTCCTCGCGCTGACGCGAGCCTTCATAGTTGACGAAGAAGAATAGACGGTCCTTCAGGATGGGACCGCCGAGAGAGCCGCCGAAAATGTTGCGAATCAGCTTGGGAGGCACGTTGGGCTGTCCACTCTGCAATTCAGCCACCTTCACGAAGTAATCATTGGCGCTGGTGTAGGTGTTGCGGAGGTACTCATAAAGAGAGCCGTGGAAGTTGTTGGTGCCGCTCTTGGTCACCAGCGATACCTGGGCTCCCGACGAGCGTCCCTGGTCGGCGTTGTAGTTGGTCGTCGTAACCCGAAACTCTTGCACTGAGTCCAAAGTGACCGGCAAGACAGAAGTGAAGGCATTTCCAGTTACCTGATCGTTGACATCGACACCGTCAAGTGTGATGTTGCTCTGGTCGCTGCGGGCTCCATTGACGGCGCCGCTCCGGGTATCGACGTCCCGGTCGACGTCGGAGCGGTTTCCCGTGTAGGTAACGCCGGATTGCAAACTGAGCAATTCCGGTACGCTTCGGCCTTCCAGCGGAAGCTCTTTAACCTGGCGCGTGTTGAACGCGATACCGAGCGACGCGTCGGTGCTATTGACCAGAGTGGCTTCTCCCGTGACTTCGACAGTTTCTGCCACCGCCCCCACTTCGAGCGTCAAATTGACCGTCGCCGGGGTGCTGACCAGTAGCTGAATGTTCGTCTGCTCATATCTCTTGAACCCAGCCATCTCCACGGTGAGCCGGTACGTGCCCGGAGTCAATTGCTGGAACTCATATCCTCCGTCATCGCCAGTCGTCGTCGTTCTTTCGAGGGCGCGCTCGGGGTTGCTGAGGGCGACCTTTGCCTTGGAGATGGCGGCACCGCTCGCATCCGTCACCGTCCCACGCAAGGATGTGGTGGAGGATTGACCCCAAACCAGAGTGTTTAGGGCAAAGAATGACGCAATAAGGATAGCTGCTAGCCGCGAGGTCGAACCCATAGAAGCTCCTTAGAACTGCAGAACTGCTTTTGATCTAGCTGCTGCGAGCAACCCGAGCTTCAGGTAAAGAGGATCCTGAAGGATTTGGGGCAATGGGAAGCAATTGGGGCTCCACATTCAACAGACGTGATTTCTCAGTATTTTCAATGGATTCCGTCTGGAAAATCCATTTTGGGAGAGATTTGTCTACCGATTTTCATAACAGCGCAACGGCATGCCTTCACAGCCGTTATCCAGAGCAAGCTTCGGCCGAAATGCATTTAAGAGGCCAGGGTTGCGAAACTCGGCTTGGAAGTCAGAGACCCACGGACGACGCAAATCCGCACGATTAACAAGGATGGGTCTATTATTCCCCAAGATTGTTCCCCAAGATGAAACCTCCGACCATTCCTGTAGCGGGACTTCCAAAGTGCACCTGCCAGGAAACAATTGCCAGGAACGGGGGGTCACTTGGCGACACCCAGCGAGCTAGCGGTAAACATTCCGTTAGAGCGCGGCTGAACAGAATCGTGGGTGGGAAAATCTTCGGCACCATCCTGCCCGTCCTTATTTTGGGGCTGGGCTCGGCACCCTGCGTTGGCCAGAACCAGTATCGTGAGTCTCCGGAACAATCTGACAGCCGTCATGAAGCAAGCCTGCGGGATGGAGAGCTGCCCTCTACCAGCATTTCCGATCCCTGGACTGTCCAAAAGCGGGTAGATGAGGTGACCGTCTTCTTTACTGCTACGGATGGGCACAAATTCGTCCAGGACCTTACTCTGGAAAATATTCGCGTGACGGACGATCACATGCCGGTGGCGAGAATTTCGGCATTCGGGCATCAACGCGAGCTGCCTTTGCGGCTTGGCCTTCTGGTGGACACCAGCGCCTCGGTCAACCCTCGCTTTCGTTTCGAGCAACAGGCCGCTACTCAATTCCTCCGTAAGATGGTTCGCCGCGGCCTCGATAGGGCATTTGTCCTCGGTTTCGCCGATCACCCCAACCTGACCCAGGACTACAGTGACGATCCTGAGCAACTGGCGGCAGGAGTCGTGGCCTTGCGCAACGGCGGCGGGACAGCGCTCTTCGACGCGATCTATGGTGCGTGCGAGAAGTTGACCACTGCGAAAGCCGGTGAAACGGAGGCCCGAATCCTGATCGTCCTCAGCGACGGCGACGACAACAGCAGCCGGGCTACGCTCAGCCGGGCCATTGAAATGGCACAGATGCGGGACATCACGATCTACGCGATCAATACCAGGATTGAAAGCTCTGATTCTGTCTATCTTCAGGGGATGGCAAAAAGTGACGCAGCGATGAAAGAGTTAGCCGCGCAGACGGGTGGACGATCGTTTGTCGAGGTGACCAATCGGGCGTTTTCTGTTATTGAAGAAGAGATGCGCAATCGCTATTCGGTTTCCTACCAACCCGGCAATCTCCAAGAAAATGGCCGGTTTCGCCGTATCGAGATTGTGGCCGAAAAGTCAGGGCGCCGATTTCGGATACACGCACGTAAGGGATATTATGCGGGGTTGAAATCCCCGTAGTCAATCAGCGGTTCTTCGCAGGCAGGTTCGGTTTGGGCTACGACCCGTATTTGTCACACAGGAGGCAGTATGCCGGTGACGCACTGGAAGGTCTGTTGCATCGCTCTGATCGTGACGGTGAATACCAGCCTCTATGCGCAGTCGAGTAACGGTGGACTACCTCCCGTGAACACCACCGGAGATATCTTCACGTCGTCGCCATCTTCAAATTCAAGAACCGATAACACACTGCCTAGCATGATGAACCTGTCAGGCAAAGTAGTAGTGGATAGCGGAGGGCCTCTTCCGAACCGGGTCTTGATCCAGAGCAATTGTCACGGTGTGGTCAGGGCCGAAGGCTATACCGATTCCAAGGGCAGTTTTAGCATTCAGTTCAGCAACAAAGAATTCGGCGGAGCCACCCAGGCGAGCGAAACCCCGGCCACACATCTTGACCCGAATGCCGTCCGTCAGAACAGTGCGCGCGATTGGCGGGACTGCGAGTTAAAGGCAGTTCTGCCAGGTTTCGTCTCTCAACCTGTCGACTTAGGAATCCGCACGCCTGCGATCGGAAACACCAATATCGGCACCATCGTTCTCCACCACGCGGCCCATGTGGAAGGATCGACCGTCAGCACGACCAGTGTCAACGTTCCTGACAAAGCCAGGAAAGACTACGAGAAAGGACTTACAGAAAAGAAGAACGGCAAACTGGACAGCGCTCAGGAGAAGTTTCAGAAAGCCGTTGAAGCTTATCCCGATTACGCCGAGGCGTGGCTGGAGTTGGGTCGAGTGCAAGTCCAGAACAATGACGCTGCCGGCGCACGCCAGTCGCTTCACCGCTCGATCGCAGCCGATAGCAAGTTCGTCAGTCCATACCGGGAACTGGCCCAATTGGCCGGCCACGACAAGCAATGGCAGGAACTGGCCGACACTACCGATCAACTGCTCAAGCTCGATGCGCTGAATTTTCCCGAGGCCTGGTTCTACAACTGCGTGGCCAAGTCTCATCTGGGGAATGTCGATGGCGCGGAAGACAGTGCTCGAGAAGGCATAAAAATCGACACCGGACACCGCGTTCCGAAGCTGGAGTATGTCCTTGGCACCATCCTGGCTCAAAAGGGTGACAATCAGGGTGCGGCTGAGCACCTGCATACTTATCTCAGTTTGTCGCCCAATGCCCCAGACGCTGCCGATGTAAAGAAGAAACTGCAAGAAGTCGAAAGGCTCTCTGCCCCCGCTCCTGCCTCGAAAGAGTAGCCGAGCCGTTGCCAATTTACCCTGCCCAGGCGGCTAGATCCTTCGCCCTCGCTTCGAGGACGCGGAAACGTTCTACCGCGCACTGGCGGGCCAGAAGGTGCGGGTTGGGATGGAGGCCAGCGGGCATGCTCGCGTCGAACGACTCGTGGCCGAGTTGAAATTTGAGTTGTGGATTGGAGACACAGCCGAGATCCGCACGAAGCGAGTACGCAAGCAGAAGACTGATCGCCAGGATGCGCAACTGATCGTACGGTTGCTGCTGGAAGACCGCGTCCCGCAGATCTGGGTGCCGAGCTGGGAGAACCGGGATCTGCGGCAACTGCTGTGGCACCGGCACCGCATGGTGCAGGCGCGGACACAGATCATGAACCAGCTGCAAGCGGTGGCCCTCAATGAAGGCCTGCGCTGCAAAAAGCGGTTGTGGCGAGAACGCGGACGGCAGCAACTGGAATCCTTTCGCCTGGCTCCGTGGGCCAGCCGGCGCCGGCGCGATCTGATGGAGCTGATCGATCGACTCAAACCGACCATCACGGAACTGACCCAGGCGATCGAGCAGGAAGTCCAGAAGTGCCCGGAGGCGAAGCGCCTGACGAAGCATCCGGGAGTCGGTGCCTTGACGGCACTGGCCTTCGTACTGATCATCGGCAGGGCCGAGCGCTTTCGCTGCGGCAAGTAGGTGGCGAGCTATCTGGGACTGGTGCCGTTGGAAGAGTCCAGCGGGAACCGTCGACGGCTCGGGCACATCACCAAACAAGGCAGTTCGATGTTACGGTTTTTGCTGGTGGAAGCAGCGCAGGTGACGGTGCGCAGCGTGCCCGAGTGGCGCAGCCGGTATCTCCACCTGATGCTGCGGCGAGGGCGGAAGACTGCCAAGGTCGCCATGGCACGTCGGCTGGCAGTTCGTCTCTACTGGATGTGGCGCCAGGGATGGAACTACGAGCAACTTACGCAGTTCGGTTCGCACGCGGGACAGCCCGGAAATCGCGATGGTGTGCAGTCGAACACCGAGTAATTGATTGGGCATCCCGCTCCTCTTCACCGAGGAGTTCGAACTAGTAATCATGATCGCGGTGTGGATCGAAGAGATGCATGGGTCGGACCGAGTTCCAGACCTGAAACGATTGCAAGCGAGCCTTGGGTTGGCATGGCACTTCTTCAACTAGACCGAAATGACGCGCTCTTCGGAGTGCACGGGCTAGTGTGCTCCAAGAGTGCTTGACACCGCCGACATTGTCAGAGACGCGATTTTTCAACAGTTACTGGCGGTGCTTACGACTGCTCGCCGAAGTGAGCCGATCCTGTCATGAGTCTGATGGTGCTCTGGCTCACACTGAACATTTGGATTAAAGCGGTTCATGGTAGGCGCGGTTTATATAGGAACGGATACGCGGCAAGACCCTTTTGATCTTCTCGGAGTCTGCAATGGACAAGATTTCAGGGTTTCTGCCGGCGCTGCTTCTCAGACTCTTCAATCGCCTTCCGGAACTGCTCGACCGCGGCGACCTGCGGTCCGTTCAATGCGTTCTTGGCACTATACCGCCAAATCGGCGGCGCATCCAGGGGATCCTTGATACCACCTAGATAAACTTCAAAGATATCTTCCGACGGACCAATCTGGGTGCCCAGGCGCGGCCCGCTGTCCTCCGGTCCAAGTCCGGGATTCGTGAGATCGGGGGGACGACCTTGTTGGCCACCGATGCGAACACCTCCGCCACTCGGCTGAAAGACAACGGGACGATTGTCCACCGGCGAATTGCTAATCGTTGGGCCTCCCGCGTGTCCCTTTCGAACTGCAATGACCAAATCCGCGGTCTGCGCCTCCATGACCAGATCGAGTCTGCCCCATTTCGAGATCGCCCTCTCTACCTCATCCTGGGCCGTTCGATTGGCCATGGGATCGGTTAGGGGTTCCCCCGCATCGGGACGAATTACCACGAGTACTCTTTGCGCCTTCAGTACGGTGTCCGGCAGAAATTGCTTTTTCTTGTTTTTCGCATCAGCGGGGAGAATTAACAGAAGAAGAAAGAAGACCATCGACACGCGAACCGACATAACCACCTCCCGCACAGTGCCTGTTTCACCTCGCGATTATACGACTCCCATGATGAGAAGGTGCTGGATAAGCTTATCGAGGGGTTACCCGAAGGCCGAAATTGGCAGGAAATCGACCTTGATCTCTCGAAGTACAAAACTCAGGAGGTTGTAGTGCGGCTCTACTTGTTCTGGGCCTTCTTTTTCCACCGCCGCGGTTAACTCTTGGATCGTGGGATTCAGCCGGTCCAGCAGCTCCAGCAGATCTTGCCGGCGTCGCGTGGCCCATGGGGCAAGCAAGAACGACTCCAACTGCTTCCGTCCGCTCTCACTCCATAGTGCCCGCTTGCGTCGTAGCCCTTCGTTCATGGCCACGGCTTGCAGTTGGTTCATGATCCGCGTTCGCATTTGTACCAGGCGATGTCGATGCCACAGCAGTTGACGCAGATCCCGATTCTCCGGGCTTGGCACCCAGATCCGCGGAAACCCGTCCCCTTCCAAGAGCAATCGCAGCAGCAGTTGCGCATCCTTACGATCCGTTTTCTGCTTGCGCACGCGCCTGGCTCGGATCCGCGCCGGATCCCCAATCCACAACTCGAAACCCAACTCGGCTAACAATCGTTCGAACCAGCGCGCGTACCCTGTTGCCTCCATGCCCACTCGCACCTCGATCTGTCTCTGCTTGAGCTCACGGTAGAACCTTTCGGCTTCACCGTCGCGGTGCATCAGTCGCTGCTCTCCACTCCTGTCTCCCTATCTACATAGGCGATTTGCTGCATGCTCGGGTGATAATCGCAGCCTTGTATCTTGTTCGGCTCCTCCCTCCCGAGCCTTGGTTTGGTTTGATATCCACCAAGTCTACTCAGGTCGCGGGAGCCGACATTGTCATGTAATCAACTACGAAGTATGTGCCTGATTCGTGCAGCGATCTTTCGGTCTTGATGCAGTACTCCGCCGGTATCCGAGGGGGTCGACACGCCCACATCCGGGACATTGGGGGACGTTGGCGAAACTGGCGGGCGTTTCGCAGCAGGTGTAGATTGAAATCTTGAACACCCTTTCACGAGGTGCAGGCTTGAAGCTCCTGGTCATCGGTTCTGGCATGATGGGTTCGGCCGCTGCCTTCGACATGGCGTGCCAATCGCAGGTTGAGTCAGTCTCCCTCGCCGATAGCGACCTCAAACGTGCTCGTGAAGTGGCCGCCCGCGTAAACAGGATTACCGGCGATAAGAAAATCCGCGCTCTCGGGCTCGACGCCGGGAGTAAGAAGGCCGCCGCCAAACTTATGCGTGGCCATGACGCTGCGCTCTCCGCCGTCCCCTATTTTCTGAATCTCGGTCTCGCTAAAGCCGCCATAGAAGCTCGCTGCCACTTTGCCGACCTCGGCGGAAACAACACCGTCGTCCGCCAGGAACTCGCGCTCGGCAACGAAGCTGAGAAGCGCGGTGTCGCCCTCGCTCCCGACTGCGGCCTTTCTCCCGGCATGGCTTCCATTCTCGGCGGAGAGCTCGTCCGCCGCCTCGGAGGCCGTGCCGATGCCCTCAAACTCTACGTCGGCGGCCTCCCCGAAAAACCCATGCCGCCATTCCACTACCAGCTGGTTTTCTCGGTGGAAGGCCTCATCAACGAGTACGTAGAACCAGTTCGTATTCTCCGCAAAGGCAAGCTGGTCACAATTGAACCGCTCACTGAACCCGAGGAATTTCACATGCCGGGCTTCGGACCGCTCATTGCGTTCCATACTTCCGGGGGCACGTCGACTCTGCCCGAAAGTTTCGAAGGAAAGGTCGGCGAGTGTTTCGAGAAAACGCTCCGCTACCCGGGCCACTATGATCTGCTCTGCGAATTAAAGGCGCTCGGACTTTTCTCCAGCGACAAGATGCGTGTCAACGGAACCGAGATCACGCCCCGAGCCGTGATGTCGAGAATCTTCGAGGGTAAATTTGCCGGAAAGGGCCCGGATGTCTGCATCATGCGCCTCGAAGCGCACGAGTCAGTGCGTTCGCCGGATGTGCGCGGCTTGCTAGGTGGACGCCTCAAGGGCCGCGTCGCCTGCTTCACCCTGGTCGATCACTACGACCCTAAGACCGACATGAGCGCCATGATGCGCACCACCGCATTCCCTGCCTCGATCGTCCTTCAAATGATCGCTTCCGGCGCTCTCACCAAACGCGGTGGCGTGCTGCAGGAACGAGACGTCCCGGCCGACCTGTTTCTGGATGAGATGTCCAAACGTGGGATCCACATCCAGTACAGCATGGAATAATTGCGCTCAAGACGTTGCTTACAGCGTCGAGCAATAATTCCCCCGTCGTTCGTAATCTTCCGGGGTATCTGCCCACGCCGACGACAAGCACTGCAATCGCGCAATGGGCCAAGGCTGGCAAGATTCCTGGGCACAAGCTGTCTGGCCAGAAGCGGATCACCTGGCGTTTCCTCCGCTCCGAGTTGGATGCTACGATGCTTCCGCCCTCTGCTGCTGAACCTGGAGGATTCGATGCAGCGGAAAAGTAGAGGTGGAAGCGTCGTACTGGACAAGCGTAGCAAAGTTTGGAATTTCTACTGGTGGGAAAACGGTAAGCGCCGGTCAAAGGTGATTGGCCGATTCTCTACCAAAACGGCCGCATGGAGCGCGGCGCAAGCTCTACGAGGTCAAGTATCAGTGGCATATCCCGCATTGCCCCATGTGCCAACGGTGGCCGCCCTCGTGGACCAATACCGAATAGAGAAGATGCCCACGCGTTTAGACACGCATCGTGGGTATGAGTCGTGGATTCGCGTTCACATCCTGCCGAAGTGGGGCCAAAGCCTAATCACCGATCTACGCGCACGACCCGTAGAAATCTGGTTAGAGGCCCTCGCCCTTGCCCCTAAGAGCAGGACTCACGTTCGCGGGATTCTCAGTTCGTTGTGGAATTTCGCAATGTGGAAACAGGACATACCGCTGCAAATCAATCCGATGAGTTTGGTAACTGTCAAAGGCGCGTCCAAGCGGATACGACAGCCTCGCAGCTTGACGGTTGAGCAATTCCGTTTGCTCTTGTCTCATCTGAGAGAACCATTCGGAACGATGGCCTTAGTCTGCATCTGCTTCGGCCTTCGTATCTCTGAGTGTTTGGCATTGCGATGGTCGGATGTGGATTGGCTCAATGGCAAGTTGCGTGTGGAGCGGGGCATCGTAGAGCAGAACGTAGACGACGTGAAAACCGATGAGTCGCGCAAGTCGCTCGACGTTGCCGGTGAACTTCTCGACAGACTGAAAGTGTGGAAGCAGGCCACAGAGTTTGAAGCGGACGGCGATTGGATTTTCGCTAGTCCTCTGAAACTCGGTAGGCTGCCTTATTCCTACACTGGATTCTGGCGAGAACTGGACCGGGCAGGTAGAGCAGCGGGCATCGGGCATTTGGGAACCCATACATTCCGGCACTCCTACCGGATGTGGATTGACTCCCTAGGAACTCCAATCGGCGTACAGCAGAAACTCATGCGGCACGCAGACATCCGCACCACCATGAATATCTACGGTGACGCGGCCTCGACTGACATGCGCGAAGCACACGAAAAAGTGGTGCGTCTCGCCTTACGGAATTAAACGGCAGGGAAAACGGCAGGTGGGACTTCGGATCTTACTGAAAAAATGGCTCCTCAGGTAGGACTCGAACCTACAACCCTTCGGTTAACAGCCGAATGCTCTGCCATTGAGCTACTGAGGAGTGTGGAGGGGCGCGTCGATCCGACGCGTCGCCTGTGCTGTCGTTATTTATATTAGCATCCGGGCGGAGTTGCTCAAAACTGCTCGGTTTGAATTTTGATACCCTAACCCCTGGCGCCGGTGTACGTCTGATTCTGTGAGGTGCTTTATGCCAGGAGGTTCCCGTTTGCTCTGGATCGTCGCTTGCCTTTCCCTGATGGCCGCACTGGCATGGGCGGAAGACAACTCCGCTTCCGCTACTACCCCGCCTGGGGGGCCGCCCAAGGCCAAGGTGGACGTCGTCGAAGAGACGCTTCACGGGCTCAAGATTGCCGATCCCTACCGCTGGCTGGAAGACGCCAACAGTGCCGACTCGCAGGAATATGTGCGGGCCGAGATGGCCTACACCCGCAGCCTGCTTGATCCCCTGCCGGGTCGAGACCGCATCCATGACCGGCTGGCGCAGCTTCTCGAAATTGGCACTATCGGGACGCCGCAGGTCGCGGGCCCCTACTTCTTTTATATCCGGCGCGAGGGCACCCAGAACCAGCCTGTGCTTCTGGTGCGGGAAGGCCTGCATGGAAAAGACCGGACGCTGGTGGATGCCAACCAGATGTCCGCCGACGGCACGGTCGCGCTCGACTGGTGGTTCCCTTCCGACGACGGCAAGTATGTGGCTTACGGCACGTCGGCCAGCGGTTCCGAAAACAGCACGTTGTATGTGATCGAGACCGCCACCGGCAAGCTGCTGCCCGACCAGATCCCGCAAGCCCGCATCGCCCAGGTCGCCTGGAAGAAGGACAATTCCGGCTTCTTTTACGGACGCAATCCCAAGAAAGGCGACGTCCCCGAGGGCGACGACGTCTACTACCTGCACATCTTCTATCACGCACTCGGGACCGATCCTAATAAGGACCCGCTAATCTGGGGCGAAGGCCGCAAGAAGGAAGAGATTCTGGTCTCGCAGCTGCCCGACGACGATGACCGCTGGCTGCTGCTGACCGCCTACGAAGGCTCGGCCGGCAAGAATGAACTTTTTCTGAGATCTTTGAAAGACGACCTGAAGGCCGGAACTCCTCCGCTCGAACTCACCAGCGGCAAGGATTTCCACTACAACGCCGAAATTTTCCGCGGCAAAATTTACATCACCACCAATGAAGGTGCGCCCCACTTCCATCTCTTCGTGGTGGACGCCGCCAATCCCGCCCGCGCCAACTGGAAGGAAATTATTCCGGAGAGCGAAGGCATCCTCCAGGGCACCGGCATCGTGGACGGAAAAATCCTGGCCCAGTACGAGCACAACGCCAGCTCGCAGCTCAAGCTTTTCGATCTCGAGGGCAAGCCGCTGGGCGACATCGAGCTGCCGGGAATCGGCTCGATCGCCGGCCTCGGCGGCCGCTGGGACCGCAAGGAAGCTTTCTTCGGATTCCAGTCGTTCACCGTGCCGCCATCGGTCTACCAGGTAGAACTGGCGTCGCGCAAGACTTCGCTGTGGGACAAGGTGGCCACGCCCGGCATCGATCCCTCAGCCTATGAAGTGGCCCAGCTCTGGTACACCTCGAAGGACGGCACCAAGGTCCCGATGTTCGTCTTCCACAAGAAAGGACTGGCGCTGAACGGCAAGAACCCGACGCTGCTCACCGGATACGGCGGCTTCAACGTGAGCCTCACGCCCACTTTTTCCGGCGGACGTTATCTATGGCTCGAGCACGGCGGCGTCTACGCCGTGGCCAACCTGCGCGGCGGCGCCGAGTTTGGCGAAGACTGGCATCGCGCCGGCATGCTGGACAAAAAGCAAAATGTTTTCGACGACTTCATCGCCGCCGGCGAATTCCTGATCGCCCAGAAATATACCGACAAAGATCACCTGGCCATCCAGGGCGGATCGAATGGCGGCCTGCTCATGGGCGCCATGATCACGCAGCGTCCTGACCTGTTTCGCGCCGTGGTCTGCCAGGTCCCGCTGCTCGACATGCTGCGCTACCAGAATTTTCTGATCGCCAAATTCTGGGTCCCGGAGTACGGCTCCGCCGAAGACGCCAAACAATTCGACTGGCTCTACGCCTACTCGCCCTACCATCACGTGAAGCCGGGCGCGGAATATCCGGCAATCATGTTCATGACCGCAGACAGCGACAGCCGCGTTGATCCCATGCACGCGAAAAAAATGGCGGCGCTGATGCAGGCAGAGGCCGCCAACGGGCGAAGCCGCGAGCGTCCAATCCTGCTGCGCATTGACAGCAAAGCCGGCCACGGCCAAGGCAAGCCGATTACCAAGCAGATTGAGGATGGGACGGATGTTTATTCGTTTCTGTTTTGGCAGTTGGGAGTAAGGCCTTGACGGCGGGGCTGGCCGCTAGAGGTCGGCTGAGAGAAAAATCTCTAGCCATAATACAAAAGCCCCGAGCGCGGGGCCCGGAGCTCTGAAAACCGGGGTGTAACCTGTCCAGCTACACGATTAGTATAGAACACCCGTCCACAGACTGGTTGTCAAGACCCCTGGCATGGCTGATTTCCTGCAAGCGTTTGATTCGGCGAGATTAATAAACGTGGAAGTGCTGTCCCATTCGATGCTACCGATTTGATAACATATAGCTGGTAGTAAAGCTTTTTCCATACCTCTATAGCTGACTATCTTTTCGATCTGAACCCACTCTGCATTTGTCGCATCCCAAGCTGAAAATAGGGCGTAACAGTGCTCCTTTGCCATGTGGCCAATATTGGAAAAGCGCCTTTGGTGCTCTTTCAAAAGCGCACGAATAGGCAATAATCAGGCGGAATCAATGGGGAAATGCAACTTTCGTCTCTTAATGAGACTCTAATGACGAAAGGGATGCAGTAACTTGCACAGTTGACAGGTGATTACGCAGGCTGCCAGAATATCACTTCTTCCCCGGTTGCACTCAACAGTTTGGTTTCCTTCCCCAAGGACTCGCGCACAGTGGCAGACGTACCAATCCCGAGCGTAGTGGCCATGTTGATATGCGATCAGGTTATCGCAGAACAGGGTACGAACAAGAAAAGCTTGATCGGGGTCTTTGAAATCTTTAATGCGGTTGCGTTTCCGACGATGATTCCCCGGATCGCGATTTACGTGAAGCTCGCCGATGCCTATGGCAAATACCACTTTAAGTTGTGCCTAGTGAGGCTAAAGGACGAATCGCTAGTTGCCGAAATAGGCATTGATGCAGATGTACAGGATTCCTCCCATTATTCGGAGTTGGCACTGAACATGGGAAATCTTCCTTTTCCAGAACCAGGGAAGTACGAGTTTCAGCTATACGCGGGCAATGTCTACTTGCACCGTGTAACGATGCAGGCGCTATTAGTAGAATTGCCGCCAGGAGGACAGGTATGGCCACAGCAGCCCAAAGCCCAATAGTCAATTCAGCCGATCTTTCCGCGTCGGGGAGCTCTGATTTCTTCCAAGGCTCGCCGTCAGCCTCGGCCAACGCTCCCCAGCAGCCTTCCGGAGAGGCCTCTGTGCTACCGAGGCAACAGCGCGGCCAAGGGTATCCTGTGCCAAATGTGCGAGTCGAGATTCTTCTTCCGGCCTATGCGCCGAACTCCCGCCCAGCAAAAGTTCTCTTTGGGGGACTCCAAGACCCTGATTTACAGGTGCAACGCGCTATTCCTCTTGAAGTATCCCTCGACGAATCGTCGGTTGTAGTTAGATGGGCTGAAATAGAGGAATTTGGAACAGGCGACACCTTGAGCGATGCTCTTGATGATTTTGCCCACGCAGTGCGCGAACTTTATCACCATCTCTACGCGGACAATGTTGAGCCTGGAACCGACTTGCTACGAGTAAAGCAAGTTTTGGGAGAGTATGTTGAACCTCGACCAAAATGAAAGTTCACGAATTTGAAAAGATCGTCAACAAGTTGGGTATGCAGACCCGTGATACCCACGATCGTTTGGCATGGCTGGTACACAACGGAGTGACGGTTGTCAGAACGCGCCGTTCGCAAGGCAACAGCAAACATCTGCCGGAGCACCTAATCCGTCAGCAGCTCAAGATTAACGAAGAGCAGTTCGCGGGATTGATTTCCTGTCACGTCTCAAAGCAGGACTACATTCAAATTCTCACCGACAAGGGCATTATCATTCCGAAGCAGGCAGATCCCACAGTGGGGCAAACGCCGCGCCATCCAAAAGGCTGATACTGATCTCTCGGCGAGGCCGGCGCACCTATCGGCGGGTACCCACCCTTCATCCTTAAAACGGGCTTCGCATACTCCTCCTCCGCCTCGGGTACATCGATAGTCTCCGTCGCCCACCTTTTTCGCAGAGTGCGCGAAAAGGATGGGGCACCCTTCCACCCTCTGCCCGGCGGCTGGTTCCGGTTAGCGGGCGGGTGGCCTCGTTCCTGACGCCGCCCTACCGACCTTGGGGGTGCCTACCCTTTCGGGTTTTGGGCGAAAGGGTGGGTGCGGACGCGGGGATGAACTGAGGAGGATTGGCGCGGGCTGAAATTTTGAACCCGGCTGTGGAATGGTTTGAGAGACCCACCCTAATTTCGCAAAGGACGCGAAATTAGGATGAGGCACCCGGCCACAAACATCATGCCGGTCCTGAAGGGAAAACGTGTCGAACTTCCCGTTGTTGCTGGCGTTCCCGGAAGGTCTGGCTCCGATGGTTCGAGACGAATGGAACATGTGCCACAGGAGTGATTCGAATGGACGCAGGCTAGATGGAGACTATTGGTGGCCTGCATTGGTAGCGTCGGCTTTCCGTCCAAAGGGAGTAATACGATCTTTACCCGATTGAAAGATTACCCTCGCTTGCTGTACATCTGTTGCCATTGGCGATAAGGGCAGCGCGCTGCCGTTTGGAGTACACCATGAGCATTCGCATAGTTCTGTGGACGTTGTGTATGGCTGTTGCCGGTTTTCTGTTGGTGGGAAGCACGCCCTCCATCTCCAGCGTTACCATCCTTGGTCTAATTACTGGAGCCGCCATCGGAATAGTCCTTGGGATCATGTTCACGCACAGAGCCAGACGCAGACATACTTTGCAATTGCATTAAGTGCCGCATTTCGGAGCGGGCTGTGGGGATGATTTGCGAGACCCACCCTAATTTCGCAAAGGGCGCGAAATTAGGATGGGGCACCCGGGTCTTCTCGAGGGGCACCGGGCGTTCAGCTGTCCATCTCTAGGGAGCCTTCTCCAACTCTGCCGACACATTAACCGATCCGCCTGTCACCTTCAGCTTGCGTTCCCAGTTCTTGTAGCCGGTTTTCTTGACGACAACCGAATGTTCTCCGGGTACCACTTCTATCAGAGACGGTGTGTTGCCCACGAAACTCCCGTCTATCTCGATGTCAGCATTAGCGGGAGTTGACGAGACCGAAATCTTGCTGGCAGAAGACGTTTCCATCGACCTGGCAACCGCTGACACGGGTTGAAGCGTCGGACTCGACGCTGCATTTTTTGCGGACCGGGCTGGCCAATCGGCCGTGATTGCATCGCAGGCATCTTTGACGGAGTTGCCCAGGGAGCGCGTGGAATGGCTCACAATGGAGTCGCCGTCCTTGTTGAACACAGCCATCTTGTTGTCGCGCTTGATCAGGCCCTTGCCGCCCTCGTGGTCGAGGAGGACGACATAGTCTGCCTTGTCCGGTTTGTTGTTCACGATGACATCGGGACAGCGCTCGCCAAATGTCTTCACGATTTCGGCGGTTTGCGGACGCGCACCGCCGGAGCTATGAGCAGCGAAAGCTCCACTCGATCCCCCGGCGTTTCCTGACATTTCCCAGGACTGACTATCCGAGACGAAAACTCGGGCCTTCGCTGCTCCAGCTGCGGTTGTTTGCGCCGCCGATGGAATCAACAACAGTGATATCACGAGAGAATTGACAAGAATCCGCATTTGCCCTCCAAGGCATGATCCGGGGTAAGCACCTGATGTGCTTCGCACGTTTCCTAGCGCAGAAGCTGGGCCTGGACGATTGGGGAAGGATTAAATCGTACTTCAGAAGACAGATTTGGGGCAATGGATGGTGTGGTTACGCAGGTACCGCGTCTTCAGTGGCTGAAGCCGGCAGGTGGCCTACCTTTCATCCTTGAGTCAGGCTTCGCATCGCTCCGTCACCCACCCTGTCGCAGAGTGCGCGACGAGGGTGGGGCACCCACGGCAGCCCGGACGTCGTGGCGAGTGAGACCAATCACATCTCTCGGTGACGAAGAGCACCGCAGCGCTTCACCGGAACAGGGGAGAATAGATCGGTGAAGTCCGGGGTTTCGTGCGATTGGCCAGTGTGAGGTTCCCCCGGGAGGGAGGTATTTATGACAACACTGACTCTTTTCAGTATTGCGATCTTGGTCGTAGTGGGCGGCCTGGTTCTGTCCCGCCTCATCCCAGCCGTGCAGGCCTATTTCACGTATCGCGGCAAGAGGCTTATAACCTGCCCGGAAACGCTCACCAAGGAAGCTGTGGATGTGGCAGCGGGGAAAGCGGCGGCCGAGGCCTTTGTCGGTGAATCCAGCCTTTGCCTGGAGGAATGTTCGCGCTGGCCGGAGCGCCGTAATTGCGGTCAGGAGTGTCTGCGGCAGATTGAAGCCGATCCGGACAATTGTCTGGTATGGAACATTGTTTCCAACTGGTACGAAGGACAACGCTGCGTGTACTGCCGCAAGCCCTTCGGACCGCTGCATCACCTCGACCATGTCCCGGCCCTGTTGGGGCCTGATCACAAGACAGTCGAGTGGGACCAGGTCCGACCCGAGCAGCTTCCCAAGTTGTTTTCGACCCATTGGCCTGTCTGCTGGGGTTGCCATGTGACCCAGACGTTCCGGCGCGAACACCCGGAACTGGTTGTGTATCGCGGACGCTGATAACACAGGGGTAAGCACGCTTGCGCCCTGGGCTACAATCTGGGGCCGCTTCGCGGCTGCGGGTGGGGCACCCGTACCTGTTGCCCGGATGATCTCCGCTCGAGAATAGAATCCAGCTTGTGGCCCTGCGTTTTGAGCGACTGACCGAGGCTGATTTGCCCATGCTGGCGGAGTGGCTTAACCGTCCGCACATCGCCGAGTGGTGGGCGGACTGCAAGATCCTCGCCGAAGTGCGGGAGCAGTACCTGCCAACCCTGACGGATCATTCCACGGTGTTGCCCTACGTGGCCTATCAGGAGAGTCTTCCCGTTGGTTACATCCAGTCGTACGTTGCCGCCGGCGCCGGGGATGGCTGGTGGCCGGATGAGTGCGATCCGGGAGTGCGGGGCATCGATCAGTTTCTGGCGGACGCACACAGCCTGGGCCAGGGTCTTGGCACCCAGATGGTCCGCGAGTTTATTCAGTTCCTGTTCGAGGATCCCGCTGTGACCAGGATTCAGGCTGACCCGGCTCCGACCAATTTGCGCGCAATTCGCTGCTATGAGAAGGCCGGCTTTCGACGGGTCGGAGTAGTCTCCACACCGGATGGTGCAGCGATGTTGATGGTGATGGAGCGACCTGCGAAACGCTGAGGGGCGCAAGGGGGGGCGGCCCTGCCTGAGTTACACTTTCTGTGACAAAAAGGATGATCGCAGATGAACCTCAGTGAAGCGATTTTACTGGGCAGTACGGTGGTGACTTCCCAAGCGGGCCGGTTGCGCTTTTCGGAGACAGACTCGGGCTGCGCTCTCGGTATGGCGGCAGCCGCCAACGGATGCACCTTTCGCCCGGCCTCCCGTCCCGTCGCGGAGAAGGACAGACGCACACTCAACTCGGAAGACATCTGGGGAAACTGGCTGCTTCGCGTCGTTATGCGTCCCTGTGGCTGCTGGGATTTTCAGGTGCCGCGCGCCATGCGGATCAAGGACGTCATCGCGCATCTTTTCGACTATCACATAATGGAAAGAAGGAATTGGACGCTCGATCAACTGGTTGCTTGGGTCGAGATGTGGGAGCCAAAGAATTACGACCCTTCAAAGCCTCTCACGCCGGAGGAGCTCAAGGTGTTTTTTAGAGGGGATGCCGCGCTCCGATTGCATATTGAGCATGAGCGGCAGCGTCAGGAGGCAGACAACTCTGGAGCTGAAGAACAATAAATGCAGCAGCGTGGACGAGGCGGGCAGGGAGCAGCGATGAAGCTAGTCTCGGTCAACACCGGGCTTCCGCGCGAAGTGATGTGGCACGGGAGAAGCGTGACTACGGGGATCTTCAAGGAACCGATCGAGGGCCGCGTCGCTTTGCGCAAGCTTAATCTGGACGGCGACCGCCAGGCGGACCTCACTGCCCACGGGGGAGAGTCCAAGGCGGTTTACTGCTATCCGGTTGCATACTACGACTACTGGCGGAGGGAATTGCCGGGACACGAATTGCCGACCGCTATTTTCGGAGAGAATTTTACCGTTTCTGAATCCACAAAAGATGGCCTGTTCGAAGACTCCGTCCATCTGGGCGACCGGTTTTCGGTCGGCTCAGCGGAATTGATCGTGACCCAGCCCCGGCTTCCCTGCTACAAGCTGGCCTTGAGATTTCAAATGGACGACATGGTGAAGCGGTTTCTGGCAAGCGGGCGGACGGGTTTCTACTTTGCCGTCACCCGCGAGGGAGAAGTCGGGGCTGGGGATGAGATCGAGGTGATTGGGCGCGATCCGAATAGCGTCCCGGTGTCGGAGATTACGCGACTGTATATCGCGAAGAGGTACGGCGATGACGATGTGAAATCGTTGCGGCGTGCGCTGCGAGTTGCTGCTTTGCCGGAGAGTTGGAAGGGCTACTTCCGGGAGCGGCTCGAGAGGACTGGTATTGCACAGGGATGATGAGTATTCCCGACTCTGGAGGGTGCCCCGTCCAAGCTTTGCTTGGACGGGAGCGCCCCTCGGAACTCTGTTCCGCGATCAGAACTCGAAGTAACCTCCGGCAGCAGCGCGGCGCGGGATGCTTTCAGGTTCGCCGGACGGGAGCAGGCCTACCACTCCGCGCAGGTTTTCCCAGGCGGCCTGGTTGAGAGCGGGGTCGGCGCCGACCAGGTCGCGGATCATGTTCCACGCCGCCAGGTTGAGCGCGCCCTCGGGCGGAGGTCCCATGGCCAGGGAGACCGAGCACTGCGGGCAGAAGCAGATGCGCTGCGCCGACGATTTTTGCCGCGGCCTTATCCCGACAGTTTGCGCGAACATATATACCGCGACGGATTTGTGGCCGACTTCGATCTCCCGGTTGCAGCGCAGACAAAACAGGTTTTCCAAGGGTACCCTTCCTGGCGGACACTTTCGGCCCGAACAAAAATAGTGTCTCTATCGCTTATCAGATGCAAGTACGCAGAAGGATTCCCTGAAAGCCTTCAGTCGTCGGCTCTCAGCTTTCAGTGAACCCAAACCAGACCGAAATACAGGATCCGGATTCATTTCGAGGTTGGCGGTTGTCCGCACTGAAAGCTGACAGCTGAGAGCTGAAAGCTATTCCGGAATGCCGACCACCAGGGTGCGGCGGCGCGGCAGTTCCGCGTCGGTGATTTCCGCTGCGAATTGCAGGTCGGAACCTTGCAGCTGGATCAGGTCGCGGGCGGCGTCGTTGAAGAAGTAGACGACGTCGCCTCCGAAGCGGTCTTTGAAGCGGCGGCGTTCTTCGAGGTCGAAAGGGCTTACGGAATACACTTTCAAGTCCTTCGACTCGCGCAAGGCGGCGCTTAGCTCGCGTTGGAACGAGAGGGCGCCTTGCCGGACTTGCGCCATGGTGAAAGCGACCACGTGGTAGGGCATAGGATCAGGCGGTCGGGGGCCGGCGTCCGGTGCCGCGCGCCCGCCAGCGGCGAGCCAGCGCGGGGACGATCGCGCCTCCCATGTTTGCCAGATTTAAGTCGGGAAGCGGAGCGCGCTGACCCCAGGGATTCAGCCCACGAATTACGGACCCGGCAAAGCGAAGCCGGGCTTTCACCTTTTCTACGAAAGGATGCCGCGGCTGTAGTCCGCTGGCCCGCACCAGCATGAGGGTAACGTCGTCCTTGGCGAGGTTCTCGGGATACCGTTCCTCGATTTCTGTCAGCAGGGTCTCGATAAGTTTTTGCGGCTCCACGTCGCCGATCAGCCGCATGATTCGCAGCAGGCCGCTTTCTCCTAGCATTTCGCCGTCGGCATCGCTCGATTCGACGAGCGCGTCGGTGTAGCTCAGCAGGCAATCGCCGGGCTCGAGCTCGACATCCACGTGCTCGTATTCCGCCAGGGCGAGCAGTCCCAGGGGTATGTTTTGCGGTTTGGATTTCTTGTTCGATCCGTCGTCGTCATGCCCCAGAAAATCCCATTGTGCCTGGGCAGCCCGGTAGAGAAACGGTCTGGGATGTCCCGCGTTGCAGACGGTGAGGCGCCGGGTAGGAGCAAAGAATGTGGTGACGACCGCTGTAGCAAAAGTCGCAGACTGCGAGAGCGCAATAAACTGCTGGTTGAGCAGGCGAACGAATTCCGCCTGGTCCAAACGGTTGACGAAGCGGCGCATCAGGGTTCGCAGATCAGCGGCAGTGGCGGCGACCGAGGTTCCGTGCCCCGAGACGTCGGCTAGCAAGAGGCGGGAGATTCGGCCAGTGGCACAGCTCGAGGCATAGTAAACGTCTCCGCCACGCTGCGCCTCGCCGAAGGGTTTGCTGTAAACCCAGACGTTCAAGCCGCCCATCTCAACGCCCGCCGATGTGAGCTGGCTTCCGCCCCAGACTTCCATGCACTGCATGTGTTGTGCCGGCTGGCTGCTCACGACGGCATTATAGCCGCGCCCCGGCATCTTGTGGGTCCGCATCGCCCTCACCTCTGGGGGAGTTTTCGGACGGGCGTCCCGCCCGTCTTGCGTCAGCATGGGCAAGAGACGGCGGGACGCCCGTCCTCCATCAGCGCGAACCAAGCTTTGCTCTAGGCAGAAGCGGACAGCCTCGTGCACTCTGCTGCTATGAGAGCTGCTATCAGCGACAAGGGCGAATCGCGGTTGACCATCGGATGGGCGCAGGTCCGGAAGTATCAGTCATCAGCCAAGTTTGTCCGGCTGTCAGAACTGCGCAAACTTCGGGAATGCGAACAGGTGGCTGCGGTATGCTTCCGGGTACGCGGCGGCGAGATCGAACTCCTGCTAGTCAAGACCGGCAAGGGACGCTGGATTTTCCCTAAAGGCAGCGTCGAACCCGGGCTTACCCATGCGCAGGCAGCGGCTCTCGAAGCCTTCGAAGAGGCTGGAGTTCATGGCCGGATGGAGGAAGCTTCCTTCGCCCGCTACATTCGGCGACGACGTAGAGAGGCACGGAATGCGGTCGGGAGATCGGCCGAGAAAGAATCTGCCGTGAACGCGCATCTTTGCGAAGTTCTGCGGCTGGTTCCGCCGCAGGAGCTTGGTCGAAATCCCACCTGGTTTTCGCCGGACAAAGCGAAGCGTCGCTTGCAGGAGCACCGCGCCCCCGACTTCGGGAACGAACTGGCTCGCGTGGTTGACCGCGCTGTCTCCCGTATCCGGCGATCTCCCGGCAGAAATGCAGCGGCTCGCGATCTGCAGCCTCGGGTCCGTAGTCTGGAGAGCAGTGGTCTGCAGAAAGTGCAATTCATTGATATCGGCAAAGTCCGGGAAATGGCCGGTAAAGGCAAAACCCCTCGAACCGACTGAGAGGATTAAGGATCACGACCCCGCGGGGGGCCCGATTGATGGATCCAGCTCATTTTTTGGCCCCATGGGTACGTCATGAGGTATGATTCCTAACAAATTCCTTGACCCAGCCCCATTTACCCGCTAAATTACAAGGTTCCAAGGACATAGGGACGGCTTTAGGGCGATCCCCAGTACCTCCGTTGACCAGTTAGGACCCGGTTCGAATCGAAGAAACTTTCGGGTCAGGCGGAGCATCTATACCAGTAGCCAGAGCATTCCCGTACAACCCATAAGAACTGAAGGACTTATAAATCTGGCCGGGATTTGCCCTGTCGTAAAGAAGTGAGAAGTTCGCCCGGATGGGGTCAGGAGAAAGAATAATGAAGCGCTCTGATCGAGTTTTTGATGCTTTACATACTTTGCGGAACCGTTATATGCTCTGTCAGCTTGCATCGAAGGCTACCCGTAAGTTTCACAAGCCCAATACCAGAATCCAGGAGACCATGAATGAGGTCCTGGATCGGATTGCAAGTTCGGAGCGGCAGTCGGTTCTAGCCGAACCGGAACATTTTGCTGAGGCACAACGGCGGGCTGCGTAGTCTAGCCCGCCCCCTGCCCCGCTGGATAGTTCCTTCTCTTTCGCGTACCCCCCTTTGAAAAATCTCCTCGCAGGTGACTGATGACCATTGCTGAACTCAAAGAAAAAAATATTACCGAGCTAACCAAGATCGCCCGATCTTTGGACTTGCCCGGAGCCAGCGGATTGCGTAAGCAAGACCTGATCTTCAAAATTCTCCAGGCCCAGAGTGAAAAAGAGGGCCACATTTTTGCCGAGGGTGTGCTGGAAATCCTGCCCGACGGCTACGGCTTTTTGCGCTCGCCGGATTACAACTATCTGCCCGGCCCGGACGACATCTACGTTTCGCCGTCGCAGATTCGCAAGTTCGACCTCAAGACCGGAGACACGATCAGCGGGCAGGTTCGCCCGCCGCACGAGGGCGAAAAGTATTTTGCCCTGGTCAAGATTGAAGCGGTCAACTTCGAATCGCCGGAAGAAGCCCGCAACAAGATCCTGTTCGACAACCTGACGCCGCTCTATCCGCAGGAGCGCCTGAAGCTTGAAACCGTGCGTGAGAACGTTAGCGCCCGGGTGATGGATTTGCTGACGCCGCTTGGCAAGGGTCAGCGCGGCCTGATCGTCTCGCCGCCTCGCGCCGGCAAGACCATGCTGTTGCAGAACGTGGCCAATTCGATCACGACCAACCATCCTGAGGTTGTGCTGATGGTGCTGCTGATTGACGAGCGTCCGGAAGAAGTTACGGACATGCAGCGGTCGGTAAAGGGCGAGGTCATCTCTTCTACCTTCGACGAACCTGCTGCGCGGCACGTACAGGTTGCGGAAATGGTGATCGAGAAGGCCAAGCGCCTGGTGGAGCACAAGCGTGACGTTGTGATTCTGCTCGATTCGATTACGCGTCTGGCGCGCGCTTATAACACGATCGTGCCGCCCAGCGGCAAGGTGCTGTCAGGCGGCGTGGATTCGAACGCGTTGCAGCGTCCGAAGCGGTTCTTTGGATCGGCCCGGAACATCGAAGAAGGCGGATCGCTGACCATCATCGCCACCGCGCTGATCGATACCGGATCGCGCATGGATGACGTGATCTTTGAAGAATTCAAAGGCACCGGCAATTCGGAAATCATCCTCGACCGCAAGCTGGTCGACAAGCGCACCTTCCCGGCCATCGATATTCAGCGCTCCGGCACGCGTAAAGAAGAGTTGCTGATCCCGAAGGAAGATTTGACTCGTATCTGGGTATTGCGCAAGGTGCTGAACCCACTTTCGCCCGTGGAAGCGATGGAACTGCTGATCGACAAGCTGAGCAAGACCAAGTCGAATGGCGAGTTCCTGGCGAACATGAGCTCGCTGTAAGCATGTAGACGGGAGCGTCCCGCTCGCGCTGGGAAATGCCCGCAATAGCATTGTCATCGCTGAGCGTTGAGCAGAACATACGCATTGCTAGCTCTGCGAATTCGGTACTGGCGGAGTCGAAGGACCCCTACCCTCTTTTCGGCTTCTCTTTCATCTCGTCAGGGCTCTTGTCGCTCCGAAGTAAACGCCCACGCACTCCGGCTTTGAACTAAACCATAGGGGTCCTTCGACTGCGCGGCTGCTTCGCTACGCGAAGCAGTCACTCCGCTCGAGGATGACAACTTGCGAGTTTTTCTGCATACTCTTCCGTTTTATCCCTTCATTCGGTTTTTCGAGGTGCCATTTGCTACTCAAGATCCTCTCACGGATGATTCTCGCGTTTGTTCTCACGGCCGCTCTGCCGTCTCAGACGGGCGCCTCCCAGCAACTGGCCCCCCTGGCGGCGCAGAAGGCCGGTATCGAAGATGGGCCGCGTGCCCGGATGGAACGGGACATGGCCAAAAAGGCCAACCAGGCGCGCCAGGCCGATCTCAAGCGCGATACCGAGAAGCTGCTCAAGCTGGCGACCGAACTGAAGGAGTCCGTGGACAAGTCGAGCGAGAGCACGCTCTCGCTGGACGTGATCAAGAAGGCAGAGGAGATTGAGAAACTGGCACGCAGCGTGAAAGACAAGATGAAGGCAGCTTACTGAGTGACCTCGCTGACGACGCGATGACGGTCCGCCCACCAGCCCCACGGAGCCGTCAACCACATCGCGATTCCTCCCCAGGCGAGAGCGGCCACACTCGGCGGGGCGCCGGCGAATAGAGTGCTCACCCAACCAAAGAAAAGAAATGCGATGAGCGCCCAGAATCCGTAGCGCCCGACGCGGTCGCGCGCGCGCGTGCAGCTTAGATAAATCCACACCCCAACGCCGAAGAAGAGGACTTCCAAAGCGATCGACGCCGGAAGGGAGTTCCACACTCCCAGGCCGACTCGAATCTTCCCGCCGGGATATAACTGAAGATCGGGACGGTGCACGATGAAATCCAGCGCCCAATGACTGAGCACGGCGGTGCCCAGTACCAAAGCACTCCGCATATTGCGGCGCAGTGCGTAATAGACAGCACCGAAGAGGACCGCCCACATCGTTGCCATCAGCAGACTGTGGGAGATGGGATAGTCGGTGAAATCAAGCGGGGAGACTCTGGTCGCCCCAGGCGCGATGCGCACGTGCTCGATGCCCAGCAGTACGAAGACCGGCCAGAGGAAGTCAAGGAACTGGGCGGCGAGAATCAGGGTGCCCAGTGAAGTCTTCGGCGCCACTCTCTTGGCCGCCAGCGCGACGCCGAAATGACCGATGAACATGACACTCGATGGGACGGGCGGGACGCCCGTCCTCCATTTCTTACATCTACTTCACCGACGCTCCTTGACGATGCGCATACCGTAGAACGAGCGGTACACGAAGATGTACGATGCCAGGAAGAAACCCAGTGCAAGTATGTGACTCAACGTGCCGCCGGCTTCGGCAGTGAGCTTCACCGCCAACTCAACCGCCAGCAATCCAAATAACGTGGTGAACTTGATGATCGGGTTCAAAGCCACTGAAGAAGTGTCTTTGAAAGGATCTCCTACCGTGTCGCCGACGACTGTAGCATCGTGCAGCGGAGTGCCTTTCTGTTTCAGTTCGACCTCCACAATTTTCTTGGCGTTGTCCCAGGCGCCGCCGGCGTTGGCCATGAAGATCGCCTGGTAAAGGCCAAAAACAGCGATCGAGATCAGGTAGCCAATGAAAAAGAACGGTTCCACGAAAGCAAACGCCAGGGTAGCAAAAAAGACTGCCAGGAAAATATTGAACATCCCTTTTTGCGCGTACTTGGTGCAGATTTCAACCACCTTCTTGCTATCGGAGACAGAGGCCTTGGTTACGCCCTCAAGCTTGATGTTGGCCTTGATGAACTCCACCGCCCGATAGGCGCCTGTGGTCACGGCCTGGGTGGATGCGCCGGTAAACCAATAGATCATGGCTCCGCCGGTGATCAGTCCGAGCATGAAAGGCGCGTGGAGAAGTGAAAGATTGTTCACATTCTCGGTGAGCCCGTTGGTAAGGGCCATGATGATGGAGAAAATCATGGTGGTGGCACCGACGACCGCGGTGCCGATCAGCACTGGCTTGGCCGTCGCTTTGAAGGTGTTACCCGCACCGTCGTTCTCTTCCAGCAAATCTTTGGCGCGTTCAAAGTTGACGTCGATGTTGTAGTCTTTCTTAAGCTCTTGCTTGATGTTGGGGACCTGCTCGATCAGCGACAGTTCGTACACGGACTGGGCATTGTCAGTCACCGGGCCGTAAGAATCGACCGCGATAGTCACCGGCCCCATGCCCAGGAAGCCGAACGCAACCAGGCCGAACGCAAAGACCGGGGCGGCAATCATCAAATTGTCCAGCCCCAGGGTGCTGAAGTAGAATCCGGTCGACATCAGCGCCACCATCGAAAGTCCGAGATAGTAGGCAGAGAAATTTCCCGCCACGAAACCGGATAAGATCCCCAGCGACGCGCCACCCTCGTCGGCGGAAGTAACAACCTCTCTTACGTGTCGCGACTCGGTCGAGGTAAATACTTTCACCAGCTCCGGAATGATTGCCCCCGCCAGTGTGCCGCAGGAGATGATGCTGGCCAGCTTCCACCATTGCGTCGTATCCCCGCCGAGGTCAGGCACGATGATCGCGGAAATGACAAAGGTGACCGCGACGGAAATCAGCGACGTAAGCCAAACCAGCCAGGTCAGGGGTGTCTCGAAATTCATTTTGTCGGCAGTCCCAAACCGGGCCTTGGCAATGGCACCGTTGATGAAGTAAGCGAGCGCACTCGATACGAGCATGGCGATGCGCATGACAAAAATCCACACCAGCAGTTGCACCTGCACGGTCGGTTCCTTCACCCCCAGCAGGATGAAAGTGATCAGGGCCACGCCGGTAACGCCATAGGTTTCGAACCCGTCGGCGGAGGGCCCGACCGAATCGCCGGCATTGTCTCCGGTGCAGTCCGCTATCACGCCGGGGTTGCGGGCATCGTCCTCTTTAATCTTGAATACGATCTTCATCAGGTCGGAGCCGATATCGGCGATCTTGGTGAAAATGCCGCCGGCAATCCGTAGCGCGGCCGCGCCAAGAGACTCACCGATAGCGAATCCGATAAAACATGGCCCGGCATAGTCGGCAGGAATAAAGAGCAGAATGATCAGCATGAGCAGCAGCTCGACGCTGATCAGCATCATGCCAATGCTCATGCCGGCCTGCAGGGGAATGTTGTAAATCGGATAAGGCTTGCCCGCGAGACCAGCAAAAGCGGTGCGCGAATTGGCGAAGGTGTTGACCCGAATGCCGAACCAGGCCACTCCGTAGCTGCCCGCGATTCCCACCAGGCTGAAGAGAAGAATGATGGGCAGAGTGACGGCGATTGGCTTATCTGGAACCGGAGACAGCACACCGAAATAGAGCACGATGACGACGGCGATGAAGAGCCAGAGGATCAGCAGGAATTTGCCCTGAGTAACTAGATAGGTCTTGCAGGTCTCGTAGATCAGTTCGGAAATCTCGAGCATGGAACGATGCACAGGCATCTTCCGCAGGCGGGTATAGATGATTAGGCCGAAGCCCAGGCCAAAGATGCAGAACAGAATGCCGATCATGAGCAAGCGATGACCGTCAATGCCGAGAAACAGGACCTGCGATAGGTCGGGAAGCTTCAGACTGGCTTCGCCGCCGACTTCATGAGCGGGCTGGGCCAAGGCAGAAATCGAACCGAAAGCGAGGACGGCGATGGTGGCGGCCACCGTCCGAATGAAGATCTGGGCGAATTGGCGTCCTTCGGACGCAGCTCTCGCCAGCCGAGTACACATAAGAATTCCTCCGGAGATGAAAACTATTTCAGGACCATCACGTGTTTAGGCACTGCCACCCAGCGAACAGCGCCAACCGGACGCTCTGATAGAGAGAGCCGGAGAGCGCATTGCCGGAGTTCCGAACACGCTTCCACTACACGGCTTTGAACAGGAGTGTTGAGCTTGGCCGCGTCGGATTTTTGTACCGCAGAGGCCGCCGGTTGGACGTCGGAGGCCCGATACAAAACCAGTCTTTATAGCATGTTAGGGGGGGTTGGTCAAACGGCTGGTCGGGCCGCCAGGTCGTGTGGCGCGGGCGCCCCCGCCCGCGAAAAGGTGCCATTCAAAGTCAAAAGCCGCGGGCGAGGGCGCCCGCGCCACACAAGAATTGTTACGCCCAGAACGTGCGATCCAGCGTCCGGTACTGAATGGCTTCGGCGATGTGCTTCGGCTCGATCGCCGGGCCGCCTTCCAGGTCCGCAACTGTGCGGGCCACCTTTAGTATGCGGTCGTGGGCACGGGCGGTCATGCCATGCTGGGTCATAGCGCGCTCCAGCAGCCGTTCGCAGTCGGCGGAAAGTTCGCAGGAGGCGCGAATATGGCGGGGAGCCATCTGGGCATTGCAGTACAGCCGCGAGCGTGAGGACGAAAACCTTTGCAGCTGGATTTCTCTCGCGCGCATGACCCGCTCGCGAATCTTGGCGGAACTCTCCGGTTCGATCCCCGCTCTCAGTTCTTTGTAGTTCACCGCGGGCACATCAATATGGATATCAATGCGGTCGAGCAGCGGGCCGGAAATCTTGCCCATGTAGCGCTGGATCATCGGCTGGGTGCAATGGCACTCGCGCGAGCGATCATTGAAATATCCGCAAGGGCAAGGATTCATGGCAGCCGCCAGCATGAAGCGGGCCGGGAATGTAAGCGACATGGAGGCTCGGGCGATGCAGACCGTTCCATCTTCGAGAGGTTGCCGCATCACCTCCAGAACGTTGCGCGGAAATTCTGGGAGTTCGTCCAGAAACAGCACACCGTTGTGGGCCAGCGACACTTCGCCCGGGCGGGGCACGGCGCCCCCGCCGATCAGCCCGGCATCGGAGATGGTGTGGTGCGGCGAGCGAAACGGGCGCACGCCGACCAATCCTGCGCCTGCATCGAGCACGCCGGCCACGCTGTGGATCTTGGTGGTCTCCAGAGCTTCTTCAAAGCTGAACGGGGGCAGGATGGTGGGCATGCGCTTGGCCAGCATGGTCTTGCCCGAACCAGGCGGGCCGATCATCAGGATATTGTGGCCTCCGGCACAGGCCACTTCGAGGGCACGCTTCGCAGTCTGCTGGCCGCGGACATCTTTGAAGTCGACCGCGTAGTGCTGGGCTTCACTCAGCAGCGTGTCGCTATCTACTTTTAGAGGCAAGATCCCGTTCCCCGTATTCACGAAGCGGATCACATCCAGCAGGGACTTCACGGGATAGACTTCGACCCCGCCCACCATGGCGGCCTCGCGTGCATTCAGTTCGGGCACGATCAGGCGAGGGATTTTCTTGCCCCGGGCTTCTATAGCGATGGGTAAGGCGCCGCGCACACCCCGCACCCCTCCGTCCAGGGAGAGTTCGCCGACGAACAGGCAATCGGGAAGATCTTTCTTGTTCAATCCGCCATAGGCGCCCAGAATCCCCAGGGCCATCGGCAGATCAAATCCTGAACCTTCTTTGCGGATGTCGGCGGGGGCCAAGTTGATAGTGATGTGGGTGGGAGGAATGTCATAGCCGCAGTTCTTCAGGGCAGCACGTACCCGGTCGCGGCTTTCCCGCACGGGCAGCGTCGGGTAGTCCGACGGTATGAAAGTAATCTTCATTGGTCTTGATGCCGGAGACGTCCACCTCAACTTCAATGATGCTGGCATCAATGCCATACACCGCTGCGCTCAAGGTCTTATAGAGCATGAGGGGGTGCGCTCCCAGCCGGACCGCTCACTCCGAGCGCACCATGACCGATGAAGATCGGGCCGCTGACTGCACACTGGTGGCCCAGCATATAGGCCTTCTCTCCAACCGGCGGTGACGATCGTCACTAAGGCGAGTGACGGACAAACCATCGAGACCAAATCAGGCTCGAACCAAGTTGCCCAACATGCCTTCCCATTGTCCGGGCTCGGCCCGTGAACTACGATTCAGCTAACATCATCGAGAAGCCCGCACCTCTCCAGGCGCGGATCCGTAGCGCCGTTATGAACGAAGAAGATCAACCCGAACGCCCACGCCGAGCTCCAGGAAATCTGGAAAAGGAAGAAGCCAGGCTGTGGCGGCTCGCCCTGGCGTTTCTCATCCTGCTGGCTACTGGCCTGGCCGCACTCTCCTGGGAACGGTTGCGGGACCTACCCTATCACCTGGGAGCTCTCTCCATTGGACTGCTGGTGCTGGCCGTTCTGTTCGCCGCCTACGTGTACGGACGTCGCCGCGAAGTCTCGGAGCTGAAGCACCTGCTGGGCGATTTGCGCGATCGCGCCGGCGTCACCCCGTCCGATGAGCAACTCGACCAGCTGAGCCAGGTCATTCAGCGCTCGCAGCGCAGCTTCAAGGAACTCATCGACTCGTTTGACGACGTGGCTTTTGCCTGCTCGCTCGACGGTACCTTGAGGACCGTGAATCGCCGTGTCACCCAGTTGCTGGGAGTCGCCTATACCGACGTCGTAGGCCACAAGATTGATGAGTTTCTGACCGAGCCTCTGCGCCGCGATGTCGAAACCGGTCTCCCCCGCTTTCTGGAAAAGCGCCGCTGGTCAGGGCTGGTCCGTGTACAGGTCAAGAACAGCACCCGTGCGCTGTATTTCGACTGCGTGCTGAATGCGATCGTCAAGAGTGACGAAGTGGTTGGCATCAGCGCTCTCGCCCGGGACGTGACGGAAGAACGCGAGAAAGAACGCCGCTTTACCGAACTCTTCGAGACCCTGCAGGAAGGCGTCTACTTCAGCACTCCAGAGGGCAAGCTGCTCGACGGAAACCCGGCGCTGATCCGAATGCTCGGATGCAGCGGCCGGGACGAACTTTTGTCACTCGATCCCAGTGCGCTCAATCTCGATCCGGGACAGGGCCCGGTGCTGGGAAGGAGCGCGGACGATCGCGGGAGCGAACGCAGCCGGGAGCTCACGCTGCGTCGCAAGGATGGGACGACCGGCGTCTTTCTGGATACTTCGCGCGCCATCTGGGACGGAACCGGCAATATCATCCGCTACCAGGGCACGCTGGTGGACATCACTGAGCGGCGCAAGATGGAAAAAGCGCTGCGCCAGCAGGAGGAATTTCAACGCTACCTGCTGGAGAGTTTCCCTGATCTTATCCTCGTCGTCGGCCTGGATGGCCGATACAGCTTTGTCAGCTCGCGCAGCCGCGATCTGCTGGGCCGTATTCCTTCGGAGATACGTGGAAAGAAGGTGGACGACGCCGAGCAGGAGCAATCAGCCGAATTCGCCGCTCTCTACCACGACGTGAGCACGGGCGCGAAGAAGTTCGGCTTCTGCGAGTTCGGGGCGCGGCACCGCGATGGAAGCTGGCGCACCATGCGGGCCAACGCCAGCCCGCTGTTCGATGCGGAAGGCAAGGCCAGCGGCGTGATCATGTCGGTCCGCGATATTACGGTGGAGAGAAAGCTGGAACAGCAGATCATCCAAAGCGAGCGCCTGGCGGCCATGGGGCAGATGATCGGAGGCTTCGCGCACGAACTGAACAATCCGCTCACCAGCATCATGGGTGTAGCCGAGCTTCTGCAGGAAGGTGAGCAGGAGGAGACCAGGCGCAAACAAATGGTGATGTTGCAGCAGCAGGCCCGGCGCGCGGCCGATATTGTACAGAACCTGATGTACTTCTCGCGTCCGCCGGCTCCGGGAAAGGGTCCGATCAATCTCAGCGAACTCCTGCAGCGGACCCTGCACCTGCATGCGTACTCGTTGCGCAAGAACAATATTACGGTAGATTTTATTCCGGAGCCGGCTTTGCCCGTGGTCAACGGCGATTCGCATCAGCTGATGCAGATTTTCCTCAATCTCATCCTGAATGCCGAACAAGCCATGCGCGAGGCCCGCGATCTGGGTACGCTGCGGATCCGTTTAGAAAAGACTGTCAAGGCTGTTGCCGTTATCTTTCAGGATGACGGGCCCGGCATCGCCGCCGAGGTTCTGCCCAACATTTTTGATCCTTTCTATACCACCAAGCGGCCAGGACGCGGCACCGGTCTCGGGCTCAGCATCTGCAAAGCGATTTTGCGAGAGCATGGGGGAGAGATTGAGGCCAGTTCCGGGCCCGGGGGCGGGGCTGTTTTCAGAGTCACACTGCCGGCGCCGGATGCTCCTGCGAGCGTGCAGTAAAGGGTCATTACCGGAAATGGAGGACGGGCGTCCCGCCCGTCTTTGCAGAGACCCCGAATGAACGGGCGAGGATGCCCGTCCTCCATCGCACTACAACGGTCGTAAAGTTTACCGTTCCACTGCCATCGCTACCGCATTCCCGCCACCCAGACATAGCGCAGCAATGCCGCGATGGACGTTGCGGCGAGTCATCTCGTAGATGAGGGTTACGAGGACCCGGGCTCCGCTGGCCCCGATGGGGTGCCCGATGGCGACCGCGCCGCCGTTGACGTTGACCTTGTTGGGATCGAGACCAAGTTCCCGCATTACGCCCAGCGCCTGCACCGAGAACGCCTCATTGAGTTCGTAGAGGTCCACATCTTCGTTCTTCCAGCCGGTCTTCTCCCAGATTTTTCGGACAGCATCCACGGGCGCCATCATCACCCATTTGGGATCGACACCGCTGGTTGCCTGGGCCACGATACGCACCATGGGTTGAGCGCCCAGCTCTTTCGCCAGCTTCGCGCTGGTTATTACCAGGGCGGCGGCACCATCGTTCACGCCCGGAGCATTGCCTGCCGTCACCGTTCCATCTTTCTTGAATGCGGGCTTGAGCGAGCGCAGCACTTCGATGGTGGTGTCTTCGCGCGGCGACTCGTCCTTGTCGAAGATCACGGGCTCGCCACCTTTTTTCTTTGGAGCCAGCTCAACCGGGACGATTTGCGACTTGAACCGGCATTCCTTGATCGCAGCCAGAGCCTTGCGATGAGAGTTAAGCGCGAACTCGTCCTGCTCCTCGCGGGTGATGCCGTATTTTTCCGCTACGTTCTCACCGGTGATGCCCATATGGTAGTTGTTGTAGATGTCCCACAGGCCATCGTTCACCATGGAGTCGACGATCTGAGCGTTGCCCAAACGATATCCCTTGCGCGCCTGCGGCAGAAGATAAGGAGCGTTAGTCATCGATTCCATACCGCCGGCGACTACGATCGAACTGTTTTCCGTCTGGATGGCTTGCGCTGCGAGTGCGACTGCTTTGAGTCCGGAGCCACAAACCTTGTTGACGGTCATGGCACCCACTTCCGGAGGCAGTCCACCGAAGATTGCAGCTTGACGCGCGGGATTTTGTCCCAGGCCGGCAGAAACCACGTTGCCCATGATGCATTCATCCACCTGCCTGGGGTCGAGTTGGGCGCGTTTCACCGCCTCACGCACGACGATGGCGCCCAGCTGGGTGGCGCTCAAATCAGAAAGGCTTCCCTGAAATTTTCCCACCGGCGTGCGACAGCCTGAAATGATGACAACCTCGTCGTAAGCAGCCATTTACATGCTCCCGCGATGATTTCTCAACATCAATTATAGATGCGCGCAGCGCAATAAAGACTGAAATTCGCAATCGCTCAACCCATGATGAACGCGGGTGAATGCATCTGGTGCTCACTTCCTCTCCCGCGATGTCGGAATGCAAGAGTGTGAATGTCAGAACAACTTCTGCGCTGGAGAAGTTCGACGATGGGTGTTGCATTCGCGAAAATTTCTTCTCCAACCCTCGTTGGTGACTTTGGTGTACGGGTCGCATGCGCGAGTACGCATCATTTTTTTCTTGACATCACTTTTTAATGACTCTATACATTCAATTAGTTGCAACAGTTGACCGTTGCTATAGCAAGTCCATGAAAAATGGAAAGGGAGAATAGAACCATGGCAACCAAGAAAAAGGCAAAGAAGAAAAAGAAGCACTAAGAGAAGTATCAGCAAGCAAAACAGGGGACGCGTAAGCGTCCCCTAAGTTTTTCCCGCCGCAATATTTCCTTCCCTGTCATCCTGAGCGCAGCCATACGATTCGCTTGCGAATCGCGTTGCGTAGTCGAAGGACCCCTACTCGATTGACGACACTTTTGTTCTTGGGATTCTTCCCTCCCGGAAGAACACCCCGATCCTGGGGTTTTCGATGTGACTATATTTCGATTTGACTATAAGGGTGCTTCGACTCCTCGCTGCTTCGCAGAGCAAAGCAGCTACTCCGCTCAGGATGACATGCCCTTTTGTTTGGCGATGGCGGTTTTGCTTTGTGGCGATTGTTCCTGCAGTTGTTTCTCCGTGGCTGGACAAAGATTTCGATAGGCGCAGAATCTGCAATAGAAACCCGGCTTCGGGTCGAACTTTCCGGCCGCGATGTCTTCCGCGACTTGCATTACCCGGCTCCGAGCTTCGCCGAGTTGGAACTCACTGCGGCGGGTGGCGACTGGACTGTTTCCTTCAAGGTTGTACAAGACCAGGTGATCGGCGCGATATCCCCACTTCTCGCGAGCCGCCAGGGCATAAATGGAAAGTTGCAGACTCTCGTCGGAATCTTCCTGGGATTGGGCTTTCCCGGTCTTGTAATCGGTGATGACGACACCGCCGCCGGCAACCTCGTCGATGCGGTCGATGCGACCCACTACCTTCACATCGCCCACCTTTACATCAAAGAACTCTTCGGTATGAAGGACCTTGGGCGCGGGGGCACGCCGGAATCCATTCAGGAAATCCTGCAACTGCAGGATGCCCTGCTCGAGGTAGAGGTCGTGCTGGTAGCGATCCTGGATGTTCGCGGCAGCCAGGTTGGTCGCGAAAGAACTGGAGCACATCTTCGTCTGCCATCGGACGCAGCGCGCGGACCGAATCGTAGAACGCAAGCAGGACTCGATGGATGACACCGCCATATTGCATGGCAGCGGGAACTTCGCCGGGGATTTTCCATTCGCGCTCCAGCTTGAATTGCAGCGGGCAAGTCTCGTAGGTCTGGATCGCACTGGCGCTTAGTCTTGTCGACAGGTCGGAAACAGGTGGCATATTAAGCCATTCACTGGTCAGGGTCAGTCCAGCCGGATCCGCTGCCTGGGCAAACATGTCGGTTTGAAGGCCGCGAGGCTGACCGGGCACCAGCCAGCGTCCGAGCAAGGTCGGATCTTTCAGAAGATCACGCAGAAAGCCGGGAGGACTGGGGTCTTTGCCCGAGCCCTGTTTGGCATAGATGGTCAACGAATCTCGCGCCCGCGTCATGGCAACATAAAACAGACGCCGCTCCTCCTGCCTGCACAATTCCTTGTCATCGTCCTGCGCGATCGATCCCGGGTCGTGCAGTTCGCGGGGAAACTCGAGCAGCGGCTCCTTGTAGGGCGAGGGAAAAGACGGTGAGCTGGCGCGAAGGATGAAGACGTGCACGAACTCGAGACCCTTCGCGGCATGGGCGGTCATGAGCCGGACGGCATTCTCATCGTTTGAGGCGAGAGGTATCCCGCCTCCAGCCTCGCGAAAATATTCGAGGTAGTCGAGAAGTTCGCTGATCTCGCCCGTCTTGGTAATGGGCTTCTTCTCCCATCCATTGATGAACTCGAGCACCGCGCTGAGCACGCGGGAGTTGCGCTCCAAGGAAAAATTACGCACGACAATATCCACTGCGGCGCGGCCCCGGGCGTTGGCCGCGGCAATCTCATCGCGAGTCTGCCGTAGATGCTCCAGCACCGCCCGGCCACCCTCAATCTGCGAGAGTACCAATGCAATCGCCGAGCTCTCGGCATCTCGGGGCAGCGCCTTGATCCCTGCCCGCAATCTCTCGGGATCGATTTCGAACTGCCGCAGGGCGGCGACCCGGAACAGGCTTGCGCCATCCGCGTCCGAGACGACGGCGCCCAGGCAGGCAAAAAGGTCGCGTGCTTCGGGCATATCCATGACGTCCATGTTCTCAATCGAGAACGAGATGCCCTGGGTTGCCAGCTCGGCGGCCAGTTGATCCCGATGAGAATGGGTGCGGTAGAGCACGGCACAGTCGCTCCATTGACGGCGCGTCTTGCGTTGCCACTCGCGCAGCGCGGCGACCAGTTCGGTGCACTCGAAATCCTTTGCCGCCAGGACTACAGCCTCAACCGGTGTACGCGGTAACTGTTTACCTTCTCGCGCCGCATCTTCCTCGCGGGCCGAAATTAATACTGACCGCTGGTATGCGGTTGCGCCCGGGCCCGCGTCGAAGACGTTCGGGTTCTTGGAAATCAGGGCAAACGCGCAGTTCAGGATGGGCGAGGTGGAGCGGCGATTCTTTTCCAGCTTCACCAGCTTAGGGCCAGGGAAGTGACGCTGAAACAAGACGAAGGCGGCGCTCGATGCTCCACGGAAACGATAGATCGCCTGGTCGGGATCTCCCACCGCGAATACGTTGCGTTCTTCCCCTGCCAATCTTTGCAGGACTTTCACCTGGGCGAAGTTCACGTCCTGAAATTCGTCCACCAGGATGAACCGGCTGCGCGACTGCAGTGGCCCGCCATCCTGCTGCAACAAGTGGTAGGCATGGGTGATCATGTGGCCGAACGTCCCCAGGTTGTCTTCCTTCAACATCCGCTCGACGGTGGTAAATACGCCGGCGACCTCACGGCACCGTGCCAACACTTCTTCGTCGGAAACGTTGTCCGCATGTTTCGATCTGGTTACCCGAGGAATGGGCAGTTCCCCGCGCTCCAGCCGCTTGACGTATTCCCAATATCTCTCTGGGCTGACCAGCTCGTCGTGACAGTGCCGCATGAACTTGAGCAGGTCTTCGAGAAACTTGCTCACGCTGGCGGCGCGAACGAAATATTTCAGGTTCAGTTCTCGGAGGCGCCGGCGCAGGTAGATCCACAGATCCTGATCGTCGACCACTTCGAACTGCCTGCCATTTTCCCGGAGGAGCTCGTTGCAAAATTCGTGGAAAGTCGCGATGCGGAGGCCGGACAGGTTAGTCCCGCGCAACTCGTCCTCCACCCGCTCCCGCATCTCCTGCGCCGCATTCTTGGTGTAGGTGACTGCGAGGATTTCTTCGGGATGGGCATGTCCCTTCGCGGACCAGGTGGGCGATACGCCGGGTGAGAACGGTGGTCTTGCCCGTGCCTGCGCCGGCGATGACCAGGACGGGGCCGTGGACGTGTTCGATTGCCTCGCGCTGACGTTCATCGGGCTCGAACGCTCGCGGACGTGAAATGGATTTTGCGACTGCCACTCAGCAGGAGAATATCAGAGATGGTTGAGGATTATTCTGAACAGAATCTTATTGCAGTTCGGCCAGAGTAATCGCGGCGGCAGCGATCGCCGCAGTTTCAGCCCGCAGAATGGTGCTACCTAGAGATCGCCGCGATCCAACCAGTCTCCCGGAACAATTTTAGTTCCGATTCGGTCCAACCGCCTTCAGGACCGAAGGCCAGGGTTATTTCGCCCTGCGCGAGGGACGCCTGCAGAGCATCTTTTAACGTGATCTGTTCTTCGGACTCAGCCAGCACGATCCGAGTGCCGCTGGCGGCGGTCACCGCCGCCGGCAAACTTTGCGGCGGCGAAATTTGCGGCGCTGACGCTCGCCGCGACTGCTCTGAAGCCTGGAGGGCAAGGCGCTGCCATCGCTCCACCCGTTTCTCAGCGGCTTTCGCGAGATGGGCCTCGGTGCGTTGAGCGACCACGGGGACGATTCGGCTCACCCCCAGCTCCACGCACTTCTCAATCGCCCACTCCATTCGATCAAACTTGAAGATGGAGAGAAAGATGGTCAAGTTGGGGATCGCAGCAGCAGGAATAACTTCGCCGAGCTCAAACTCTATCCGGCTGGCGGTGATGCTGAGAATGCGGCCACGGCGGACACTCTCGCCGGTCGCGATGTCAAACTCCTGTCCGACCCGTCCACGAAGAACTTGCGCGAGGTGCTGGGCGTGCGCGCCGACCAGGCAGCGCGATCGCCAAAGACTTCGTCGGCAATCCACCGGCGGCGGGTCATGCGAATTTTGTCCACATCATCATTCTGAATCCTGAAATCCTCCCTGTCATCCTGAGCGGAGCAAGTCCGCTCGCTTGCGAGCGGACATGCGGAGTCGAAGGACCCCTATGAGCTCAACGACGGTTAAAGTGTAAGGGATTTTGACTTTGGAAGGCGGCACGAACCACGTGGGGACAGCCGCCCTCGGCTGTCCAGTCGAGCGCAGCTCGACTTAGTTCCTGCCGACGCCACAGACCTGCGGAGCTCCGCTCCGCCGGACAGTCGGGAGCGGCTGTCCCCACGTGGTCTGTGAAGCTTATAGGGGTCCTTCGACTCCGTAGCCGCTTCGCTTCGCGAAGCAGCTACTCCGCTCAGGATGACACTATCCGAATATGTCTTTGACTTTGCCCAACAGAGTGCGGCGTTGCGGACGATTCTCCACTCTGGTCATGCTCTCGAGTTCCAGCAGCAACTCGCGCTGACGCTTGTTCAACTTGCCCGGGGTCTGCACCCGCACTTCGACGAACAGATCGCCTTTGCCGTGCCCGTTGAGGATGGGCACACCCTTGCCGCGTACGCGCAGAGTCGTGCCGGACTGCGTTCCTTCGGGCATTTTCAGAACATGCTCGCCTTCCAGAGTGGGAACGACGAGCTCCGCGCCCAGCGCAGCTTGCGAAAACGAGATCGGGATCACACAGTGCAAATCGTTTCCCTCCCGCTCGAAGAAGGGATGCTCCTTGACATGCAACACGACGTACAAGTCGCCCGGCGGGCCGCCGTGCAGGCCGCCCTCCCCATATCCCGTGAAGCGAATGCGGGTTCCGTCTTCCACGCCGGCAGGAACGCTAGCGTCGACTGTCCTCTGACGCAGCACCCGGCCTTCGCCTTTGCACTTGGCGCAGGGATCGGTGACCACATGACCGGTGCCCTGGCAGGTGGGACAGGCGCGCGCAATGCTGAAGAAGCCCTGCTGGTAGCGAACCTGGCCGCGGCCGTTGCACGAGCGGCAGGTAATCGGCGCCTTGCCCGGGGCCGCACCTGAACCTCTGCACTCCTCGCAGGTCTCGTGGCGACGCACCGTGACCTTGGCTTCGGTGCCGAAGACGGCATCTTCGAATTCCATGGTGATATCTTCGCGCAGGTCGGCGCCGCGCTGAGTGCGGCTGCGGCGGCGTGTGCCGCCGCCAAAAATTTCTCCCAGGCCGAAGAAGTCGCCGAAAATATCGCCCAGGTCGGTGGCGTCGAAGCCTGCCCCGGTGCTTCCGCCCAGCCCGGCGTGACCGAAGCGGTCGTAGACGTTGCGCTTTTCTACATCCGTCAGCACCGCGTAAGCTTCGCTGCACTCTTTGAATTTTTCTTCCGCGGCGGGATTGTTGGGATTGCGGTCGGGATGGAACTGCAGCGCCAGTTTGCGGTAGGCGCTCTTGAGCTCCTGATCGGTTGCGGTGCGGGTTACGCCCAGAACCTCATAGTAGTCGCGTTTTCCGTTGCTGGTCAGAATGGCCTTTCAAATCCTTTCAGGTCGTTCATTTCAGATCTCACCGGCCTTCAGTGCTTGGGGTTACGTGCGACTCGCACCATAGACGGACGCAGCAGCCGGTCTTTCAACTTGTAGCCGCGCTGCAGCTCGTCGAGTACATGATGATCCTCGGCCTCTTTGGTGTCCACCATTTCGATGGCCTGATGAAGATGAGGATCAAAAGGTTCACCTTTCGCTGGAATGGGGCGCAGTCCAAGTTTGAGCAGGGCATCCTGCAGTTGCTTGTAAATGAGATCCACTCCGCCGCGAAATTCTGACTTGTCGGAGGCGTTGGTCTGCAAGGCGCGCTCAAAGCTGTCGAGCGTCGGCAGCAACGCCTTCAGCGCGTCGGTGACGGCATACTCGCGGAACTCCTGCTGCTCGCGAACCGTGCGCTTGCGTGCATTCTCGAACTCCGCCTGCAGGCGAGCCAGGCGATCGAGCAACGAGTCCCGCTCGGCTTTCAGCTTGTCGAACTCCGTGGCTTGCCCTGCGGCACCGGCGCCGTCACGCGTCTCTTCCGCTGGCGGCAATTCCTGCTCCGGGTCCAGCTCCGCCGGATCGACTTCAGATTTTCCGTTTCCTCTTGCCATATCAGTGTTCACTCGATCAATGTTCACTCAGATTCGTTCAGGATCTTGTCGAAAAGTCGCGCGATGTAGGACACCGCCGTCATGGTGTGCTGGTAATCGATCCGCGTCGGTCCGATGACTGCCAGCGATCCCATGACATCATCCCCCACTCGAGCCGGCGCGCCAATCAACACAAAATTTCGCATCGACGGCAAAGCCTCGTCGAGTCCGATCACTACTCGGACGGCTTCCTGCTTGGCGTCGAGATAGGCTCCAAGCAATTCGACAATTTTTTGCTTTTCTTCCAGGGTCTGGAGCAGTTCCTGCAGGCGTTGACGATCTTGCTCACCGGTTACAAGATTAGATGCTCCTTCAACGAAAACGACTTGCGCGCTTTCGTCGGCCGCCAAAGCTCCCTGACGGTAGAGCTGTTCGACCGACTTCATCAGCCGGTCGTACTCAGTGCGCTCCTGCTCCAACCGGCGCGCCAGTTCGGTGCGCATCGCCTCCATGGTCCAGCCGCGAAAATTCTCGTTGATGAAGCGCGCGGCCGCGTCCAGATCAACCTGCGGAAGATCGAGGCGCAGGACCCGGTCACGCACCAGGCCCGATCGCGTCACCAGAACGGCCAAAACTTTCTGGTCCCCCAACCGGGAAAAGTAGACGTGCTCGAGCGCGTTCTTGGGTCCGCCGACGGCAACGGTTATCCCAACATTGTGCGAGACTAAGGATAGGACGTGAGAGGTTCGCTCCATGAACTCCTGCACGTCGGAAACCCCACGCAGCGAATCCTTAATAATGCCCTGATCTTCCTGCGAAAGACTGGCCTTACCCGTAAGTTGTTCTACATAATAGCGATACGCCTCTGAACTGGGTATGCGCCCAGCCGAGGTATGGGGCTGCTCCAGGTAGCCGGCGTCGGCCAGGTCCGCCATCACGTTGCGGATGGTGGCAGGGCTCAGGCCCTCCCGATTGGAGCGCGCCAGCGTGCGTGACCCCACCGGGTCTCCGGTGGCAATAAAGGTCTCCACAATGGCGGTCAGAATCTCTCGTTCCCGCTCCCCGATGGGTGGTCCAGACGGCATATTAAGTACTTATAATCCAAAAGCTTAGATTGGGAAACCGACAATATCCCACTTTCGATTCTAGGAAGGCCCGCCGTCCCTGTCAAGCGTTAGCACTCCAGGCTCAAGAATGCTAATGTCTTGGGTTTATGGAGGACGGGCGTCCCGCCCGTCCCCGCGATGTATCGACGAAACGCCGCTAGACTTAAGGACTACCAAAACGATGGTCTCCCTTTCCCGCCGATTGCTGTTAAAGGTTTTCGCCGCCGTTGGCGGGGCGAGTACCTTCGGCGGCTGGTTCGTTTTCCCGAAATTCTCTTCTACGAATATGCTCAAGCAGGCAGACAACCGAGGAGCCCTCACGAAAGTGAAAACCAAAACTCATATCGCCGTGATCGGAGCAGGTGCGTTCGGCGGATGGACCGCTCTCTATCTGCATCGTCGCGGGGCGAAGGTCACGTTGCTGGACGCGTGGGGTCCGGGCAACTCTCGCGCCTCCTCTGGCGGCGAGACGCGCGTGATCCGCGGAACCTACGGACCGAATCAGCCTTATACGAAAATGGCGGCACGGGCCACGCAATTGTGGAAAGAGAATGAGAAGCGTTGGAACCAGAAGCTCATTCACCAGACCGGTGTGCTGTGGATGGTCACCGCTGGCGACGACCACTTTGAACGCGAATCTTTGCCGCTGCTGCGCGACGCCGGAATCGCCTACCAGGAACTCTCAGCGCAGGAAATGGCGGCACGCTGGCCACAGATCAATCTAGAGGCAGTGCATTGGGGAATCTACGAGCCAGAGGGCGGGTTTCTTACGGCACGCGTCGCGTGCCAGGCGGTGCTGGAGAGCTTCCTCGCGGAAGGCGGCGAGTACAGGCAAGTGGCCGCCCTTCCGCGCGATCTCGACGGCAACTGGGACAGCCTGTCACTTTCCGATGGCTCGAAGCTCGAGGCCGATCAGTACGTCTTCGCCTGCGGGCCGTGGCTGGGAAAATTGTTTCCTGAAGTGGTGGGCAATCGTATCCGGCCCACCAAGCAGGACGTATTCTTCTTTGGCACTCCGGCCGGAGACGGCCGATTCACAGAAACAAGCCTGCCGGTTTGGGCCGATCATCGCGAACGGTTCATCTATGGCATTCCTGGCAATCAAGGGCGAGGGTTCAAAGTTGCCGATGATACCCGCGGCCCGGAGTTTGATCCGACCTCGGGGGAAAGAACCGTCAGCCCCGAAGGCCTGAGAGCTATCCGCGATTACATCGCTTTCCGTTTTCCCGCTTTGAAAGATGCTCCACTGCTCGAATCCCGGGTTTGCCAGTATGAAAATACCCCGGACAATCACTTCATCATGGATCGCCATCCCAGGCACGAAAATGTCTGGCTGCTGGGCGGAGGCTCCGGGCACGGCTTCAAACATGGTCCGGCCCTGGGGGAGATGGTGGCGGGCTTGGTGATGGAACACAAGGACCCGGATGCATTGTTTCAGCTGAGCAGGTTCGGGAAGTAAGAGGCGCTGGTACCTGGCGTTCACAGGAGGAAGATCTGCGGCGGGCGGAGCGCTGGAAACGAATGCAGAGGTCCTTCGCTGCGCTCAGGATTACAGGATTTACTGAATTTGGATTACCGACTCGCCGGCGTTGGCTTTGATTTCATCCACCCGCGTGACCACCTTGCGGGCAAAGTCGAAAAGCGATTTGCCGGATGCGGTGCCTTCTCCGGCTAGTACTGTCGGGCGTCCGCTGTCGCTGGCTTTGCGGATATCGGGATCGAGTTGGACTTCCCCGAGATACGCCACTCCAAACTGCGCCGCCGTCTTCTCCGCCCCGCCCCGGGAGAAAATGTCGGTCTGATGGTTGCAATGCGGACACACGAAGTAGCTCATGTTCTCGACCATGCCAACCAGGTCAACTTTCATCTGGCGGAACATCTCGATGGCTTTGCGCGCATCCTGCAGCGAAACATCGGAGGGCGTCGAAACCACGATCGCGCCGGTCAGCGGGACGGTTTGAATTAACGACAACGCCACGTCTCCGGTCCCCGGAGGCAAATCCACGACCAGGTAGTCGAGCTCTCCCCACACCACTGATCCCAGAAACTGCTTGATGATGGAATGCAGCATAGGGCCGCGCCAGATGAGCGGCTTGTCGCCCGGATTCAGAAAACCGACCGAGATGACTTTGAGCCCGTGAGCTTCAAGCGGCTCAATCCGGTTGTCGCCAAGAACTTTCGGCTGCGCGCTGATGCCGAGCATCAGCGGCACATTGGGCCCGTACACATCGGCGTCCAGCAGACCGACTTTGTATCCCAGCTTGGATAAAACAATGGCGAGATTGACGGCGAGCGTGGTTTTTCCCACCCCACCTTTTCCGGAGCCGACGGCGATGATGGCACCCACACCGGGCAAAGGCTGCGGCGATGGCGGTTGCTGTTGCTGTCCGGGACGCGGGGGAAGGGAAGAACTCATGAATACGATTATACGTGAGGGGGTTGCAGCAATTGGCAATTAGCAATTGGCACTTGGCGCTCGGCCGTTCATCCGAAACTACGGGTCGGGGAATTGGCTAATTGCTAAGTGCTAATTGCTAAGTGCCAATTGCTAAGTGCCAATTGCTGCTTTCCTCACACCGCCAAATATCCGCCGTCGACCGGAAACACCGCTCCCGTCGCCCATGACGATTCGTCGCTGGCGAGATAGACTGCCAGCCCGGCCAGGTCCTCGGGTTGACCGAGACGTCCGATGGGGTGGACTCCGATTCGCTCGCGCAGAACTGCATCCGGATCTGGCGCCTTGCGCAGAATCGCTGCAGTCAAATCAGTTTCGACGAACGATGGGCAGATGGCATTCACCCGGATATTCTCGTGGCCGTGATCGACGGCCATGCATTTGGTCAGCAGTACGACCGCACCCTTGGAAGGCGCATAGGCAGCCCGGTTGCGGGTGCCATTGATGCCCAGTACCGACGCGACATTGATGATGGAACCGCCCCCGGCCTTTCTCATGTATGGCAGCACCGCCCGGGAGAGCAGCCAGAGTCCGCGGACATTGATGTTGAAGGTTTCATCCCACTGGGCTTCGGTGATCTGCTCTACTGTGCCCGCGTGAAGAATTCCGGCGTTGTTGAGCAGGACATTGATTCCGCCGAAGGCCTTCGCCGTCTGTTCAAGAACGCGTTCAATGTCAGCAGGTTTCGATACGTCGGCGGCTATGGCTATCGCTGAACCGCCTGCTTCCCTTGCTACCTCTTCGACTTTGTCCTTACGGCGGCCAACCAGGGCGACGCGAGCACCCTCGCGGGCCAGGGCGAGAGCACAAGCCCGGCCAATCCCGCTGCCGGCGCCGGTCACGATGGCTATCTTGTTATTGAGCCGAGGGTTCACAGGGATACGCTTGCCCACTTAGAATATGAAATCAAAACATGAAAACGATTGCGGGTGGTGTTCTATTGTCCGACTGCGCGCTTGCGTTCCATCTCCAGACGCCTGATCTCCCGTCGGCGCCCGGCATCCTCGTACCGCCGCCTTTGCTCATCGGTTTCAGGAACCACGGGCGGAACCGGGAGGTGGCGGCCAGCCGCGTCGACTGCAACGAACGTCAAGTAGGCCGAGCTCACGTGCTCGCAATGATCCAGAATGTAGTTCTCCACCCAGACTTTCACGCCGACTTCCATCGAAGTGCGGTACACGCGGTTCACCGAAGAGCGCAGGATGACCAGGTCGCCGACGTGCACTGGGACTTTGAAGTCGAGATGATCGATGGAAGCCGTCACCACGTAGTTGCGCGAATGACGGTGGGCGGCCATGGCGGCGGCCAGATCAATCCAGTGCATCAGTCGCCCGCCGAGCAGGGCGCCCAGCACGTTCGAATCGTTGGGCAAAACAATTTCAGCCATTTCTGACTGCGAATCCCGGACCGGCCGGGGCAATGCGAGATCTTCTTTCGTCGTCATGAAACCCTCTTAGTCAAAACCCGCTTGGTCAAGAAACCCGCTTGGTCATCAGTTTTCGTCCGCTAACGAGTCTGTCGGGGTCGACTGAATCCTACGCTGCAGGTAAGTCTGAACATAACATTCGGCCATCTTCTGGATGCGCGGTTCGGAGTGCGAAGAAATCCACCGGTTCCCGCCTATGTCGTATTCAAGCGTACCGTGTCTTGCAGGGCGATGGCCGGTCTCGCAAACGAACCATAGAAGCAGACGGTATCCCTGATCTCGAGCCACTGAGAAGCGGACCGCGTCGAACTCGCGGTCTACCGGCAGTCGCGAACATTTCGCGGCGTATCCCAGATTGCAGAATTCGTGCAGTTCGTGCTCGGAAGGCTGGGCACCCTCATGGCCCGGGGCCGAACAATGGCCGTCCCATCCAGCGCCCAAAGGCAGGCGTGAAGGATGCAGCCAGGCACCCGCTAACTTCTGCAGCGGCAGGAAAAAGGGACATGCCAAATCTGTTTCTCCGGTTGGTGATGGCCATTGTATCCATCTGGCCGCTGGGCCGCTAGTTTCAAGGTGATGGCACGACGGGGCGGTTCTTTAGCGATGGACGCTTTGCGCGGGCGAGGGCGCCCGCGCCACATGATCGTGGCCTGTCGCTGTAGTAATCTGGTGTTCAAGCCAGGAGCCAGAAGCTGACTTATGGACCGTATCGCATTGCTTACTGAAGTCCTCTCGCAGAATCCTGCGGACGCCTTTGCCCGCTATGGTCTGGCCATGGAATATTCGAACTCCGGAGAAGTGGAGCGGGCGCTGGAAGAGTTTGAAAGATTGTTAGCGACCCATCCTGACTACACCGCGGGCTACTTCATGGCCGCCCAGACGCTGGCCAAAGCCGAGCGCACTGACGAAGCCCGGAAGATGCTGGTGGACGGGATTGCTTCCGCAAAGAAAACCGGGAACGGTCACGCCCAGGCCGAGATGGAAGGCATGCTGGCTGAACTGGCGTAGCGCGAACTGGGTTAACGCGATTGGGAATAACGCGAACCGCTATTTCACCCGCCGCGACATTTTCGCCATTGTCCGCTCCACCAATGCCGGATACAGCTGGTAGACCTTGATGGCTGGAAGCATAGTCCAGGGTACAACCACTTCCCGCTTCTTCTTCAGATACCCACGCAGCACGGCGCGCGCCACGCGCTGGGCGCTGATTCCGCGGACCGAGGACGGCCGCACGGTCTTGGCTTCACTTCCCTTGATGGCGTTGGCGCTGAAATCGGTTCTCACGTATCCCGGGCACACCGTCGTCACATGGATGCCTGAGCCTTTGAGTTCCACGTTGGCTGCCTTGCCGAAGGCATTCATCGCGAATTTCGTGGCGCTGTAGACAGCGTGAAATGGAAGCGGAATGTGACCGGCGACGCTCGAGATATTGATAATCGCTCCCGAACCTTGCCCCTTCATCACCGCCAGCGCTGCCTGCATGCAGGCGACCGTCCCGAAGAAATTGGTGTCGAAGGTTTCGTGCAAAGCGTTCATGTCGACGTTAGCCACCGTATCCATGAGTCCGTGGCCGGCGTTGTTGATCCAGATGTCGATGCGTTGAAAGTGGTGCAGGGTGAGACTGACGACGCGGTCAATCTCTTCGCGGTTGCGGACATCGCAGGAGAGCGCCAGCGTGTTTTCGGGGTGGCCAATGCGTTCGCGCGCGGCTTCGGCGCGTCCCGCATCGCGCGAGAGCAACACGACCCTGGCGCCCTCGTCGGCGAAAAGCTTCGCGATCGCTTCGCCGATGCCCATGGAAGCGCCCGTGATCACCACAACTTTTTCAGAGATATTGATGTTGCTGGAGTTCATGTCAGGTTGGTAGCTCTCCGCCTTCCCAACAATTCTCACGGCTTAACTCGCCACCGTCAAATCCCGGCGACGCTGGGCAGCGCTGCAGTTTCTGAACAAACCACCCCACCCCTTGTCATTCCGAAGCATGACAATTTCTTGGGGGACTTTCAAATTACACACTCAGCGGCACTGGCAGCCTCCGCAATCCCGATAGGTGAGGGCGTACAATCAAGGAATTCGACCCGCACCCGCCGGGCAGCATTGGAGTTTCTGCGTGAGCCTTCTCCCGTTGTTTCCGCTGGACCTGGTCCTGTTCCCGGGCACACCTTTACCGCTACACATCTTCGAGCCGCGCTACAGGGAGATGATCTCCGAATGTCTGGACCAGAAGAAGTCGTTCGGCGTCGTCCGGGCCAAAGAGGAGGGAGTCGCTGAGATCGGCTGCACAGCAGAGATTATCACTGTTACCAGGAAATATCCCGATGGCCGCCTGGATATCGTGACCGAAGGCCGCGAACGCTTCGAGGTCATGCAGGTCAACCAGGAGCGGTCGTTTTTGCAGGCCGAGGTGCTCTATCTCCAGGACGCGCCCGACCAGGCCACCGCAGAGGAAATTACCCAGGCGATGAAGCTGCAGGGTGAGATCTTCGCTCTGGCCGGCTCGTCTTCTGCGCATTCCTCCACAATCGAAAGCGCTCAGCTCTCTTTCAATCTGGTAGGGCCGATGCCACTCGATCTCGATTTCAAGCAGACCCTGCTGGGATTGAAGTCGGAAGCTGAGCGCATGCAAGCGATCATTTCCTACTTCGAGGCCATCTTGCCGAATTTGCGGCGGACGGTGCGGGTGCGTCAGACCGCTGGCGGCAATGGCCATGTTCATTAGAACGAGAATGTCGACGGCTGCTCTGAGGTCTGCGGCGTATAATCCGGGCAGAAGCTGTTTCCACCGGGGGTTTTCATCATGAGTCTGCCGCGGACGCTCGGCGAATTGCGCCAGAGTCCATTTAGCGAACAACGGCTGAGCACGCGACGCGTCAAAGACGAGATGCGCGATAACCTGATCTTGAAACTCCGTCAGGGCGGCGAAATTTTCCCCGGCATCGTCGGATACGATGACACAGTCGTGCCTCAGATCGTCAACGCAATTCTGTCGCGTCACAATTTCATACTGCTGGGACTACGCGGCCAGGCCAAAAGCCGCATCCTGCGCGCCCTGACCTCGTTGCTCGATCCCCAGGTGCCCTACGTCGCCGGTTGCGAAATCCACGACAACCCGTACGCCCCTATTTGCCGTCCCTGCCAGGAGAAGATTGCGAAACTCGGCGACAGCATTCCGATTGCGTACCTCACGCCTGAACAACGGTACGTGGAAAAACTGGCCACGCCAGACGTCACCATCGCAGACCTGATTGGCGACATCGATCCCATAAAGGCGGCACGTGGCGGACACGAACTTAGCAGCGAGTACACCGTGCACTACGGCTTGTTGCCGCGCGCCAATCATGGCATCTTCGCCATCAACGAACTGCCCGATTTGGCAGGAAAAATTCAGGTGGGATTGTTCAACATCATGCAGGAAGGCGATGTGCAGATTAAGGGATATCCCATTCGCCTGCCGCTCGACGTCGCCCTGGTGTTCAGCGCCAATCCGGAAGACTACACCGCCCGTGGCAAGATCATCACGCCGCTGAAAGACCGCATCGGCTCAGAAATCCGCACCCACTACCCTGCAACGGTCGAAGAGGGCATCACCATAACGGCCCAGGAATCCTGGACGCAACGCAATGGCCACAAATTGCACCTGCCGAAATACGTGCAGGAGGTGATCGAACGCATCGCCTTTGCCGCGCGCGAAGACAAGAAGATCGACAAACGCTCGGGCGTGAGCCAGCGCCTGCCCATCTCGGCTATGGAGAATGTGATTTCGAACGCCGAGCGCCGCGCCATCCACCAGGAAGAAGCCGTCGTCGTGCCGCGCATCGCAGATGTCTACGCCGCCATGCCCGCAATTACCGGCAAGCTGGAACTGGAATACGAAGGCGAAATGAAAGGCGCTGACCACGTCAGCCGCGAACTGATTCGAGCCGCGGTGGCGAAAACGCACGACGCGTATTTCAAAGGCGTTGACATGCAGCAAATCGTGCAATGGTTTGATCTGGGCGGAGAAATCCAACTGGCAGACACCGCCAGCGCAGCCGAAGCTCTGCCCTCGTTGCGAGGCATTCAAGGATTGATGGAAAAGACGGTGAAAATCGGCGTCGGCCCCAAAGACAGTCCAGAGGTGCAGGTTTCAGCGGCTGAGTTCATCCTGGAAGGCCTGCACGCGCACAAACGTATTGGCCGGAATGAGGAGCGAGTCTTCACCGCCGGAGAAAAGCAGCCTAAGCAGACGGAAAAGCCCTTCGGGGAGCGCGAGGATCCGCCTTTTCGAGGCCGCAGACCGTATAACTAGTCTTCAGTCGTCGGTCCTCAGTCGTCAGCAAGACTGAGGCGAATGGTTTGCTGACGGCTGAAGACCGACGACTGACGACTGCTCTTATGAAACGCATCCGCTACAGCAAGTACGTTCCCGACCCGGCGGGCGAAATGAGCATGGAAGAACTGCTCAGTGCGCTCTCTGACTACCTGTTACAGAGCGGCTTCCAGAACTACATGTTCTACGACATGCCGGAGGGCGAGCAGACGCTCGACGATCTGCGCCGCGCCATCGAGCAGGCCTTGCTCGATGGAAATTTGCTGGACGAAGAAATGCAGGAACGGCTGCGCGAGATGCAGATGGATGGGACTCTCGACGATCTTATCGAGCAACTCATCGAGCGCCTGGAGCAGGAAGACTACATCAGCCTGGATCAGCCGCATGACCCGTCGCGGCAATCGAGCGTCGGCGGTCAGACGGGCGAGGCCCAGCAGGCCAAGTTTGAGATCACCGACAAGAGCCTGGACTTTCTCGGCTTCAAGACGCTTCGCGATCTGATGGGGTCGCTGGGGAAATCAAGCTTTGGACGCCATGACACCCGCGACCTTTCCACCGGCATCGAGGCCAGCGGCGCATCCCGTCCCTACGAATTCGGCGACACACTCAACCTCGATATTACCGCCACGCTTTCCAGCGCCATCCAGCGCGAAGGTTTGAAGCTGCCTCTGAACATCGAGTACTCCGACCTGCAGGTGCACCAGTGCGAGTACCAGTCTTCGTGCGCCACCGTGCTCATGCTCGATTGTTCGCACTCAATGATTCTGTATGGCGAAGACCGCTTCACTCCGGCTAAGAAAGTTGCCATGGCGCTTTCGCATCTGATCCGGACGCAATATCCCGGCGACTCGCTTTCGCTGGTCCTTTTTCACGATTCGGCGGAGGAGGTTCCGCTATCACAATTGGCCCGGGTGAAGGTCGGCCCGTACTACACCAACACGCGGGAAGGCCTGCGCCTGGCGCAACGTGTTCTGCAGCGGCAGCGCAAGGACATGAAGCAGATCGTCATGATCACCGACGGCAAGCCTTCCGCCCTCACGCTCGAGGATGGACGCATCTACAAAAATGCCTTCGGCCTCGATCCCATGGTGGTGAGCCAGACGCTGGAGGAAGTTTCCAAGTGCAAGCGGGCGGGCGTGATGATCAACACCTTCATGCTGGCGTCAGATTACGGCTTAGTGCAGTTCGTGCAGAAGGTCACTGAGATGTGCCGTGGGAAGGCCTATTTCACGACCCCCTACACGCTGGGGCAGTATCTGCTGATGGACTACATGTCGCGGAAGACGAAGACGATTCACTGATTTAAGACAAGCGAATTACCGGATTCAAAACCAGTTATTAGTTATCAGTTCTCGGATCTCAGAAGGCGGAAGCGCACTGACCGTTTGTGGTCGGGGAACTTCGGGGCTAGCTGCTACTCTCCGCCTTTTTGACCGCCGATTCCGCTCCCTGGAACCCGATGCGACTGTGGGTGCCGTCGCAGAAAGGTTTGGTCACCGAGCCGCCGCACCGGCATAAAGAAAAGGCCGGCTTACCGGTCAGGTCATACTTGTTTCCATCGGCATCGACCAGTTCGATCGCACCCTCGGGGTCTTCCACTCGATACGGGCCGTTCTTGCGCACGGTAATTTTGACTGCGGCCATGAGGCCTCCCTGTTCGATATGAAGATAACAGAAGGCAGCTGTCAGCTCTCAGCTCAGCCGAGTTCGGAGGACGATAAGAGCTGACCACTGATAGCTGACGGCTGACAGCTCTTTCAGGCAGCCGCCCACTTCGTCTGCACCAGGTTTCCGTACAGCTCGAGATATTGATCGATCATGCGTTTCGAGGTGAAGCACTCACGGGCCCGCTGATAGGCACGATTGCCGTAAGTGCGGCAGAGGTCCCGCTGATCACTCAGGCGGCGGATGGCAGATGCCAGGCTGGCAGCATCATTTTCACGGAAGTAAAGAGCGGCGTCGCCCCATATTTCACGGAATGAAGGAATGTCGTTGGCCACAATGGCGCAGCGCGAGAATGCGGCTTCGACCGCCGCCATATCGAACGGTTCGTAGCGCGACGTAGCGGCGTAAATCGCGGCCCGGCTGTAGAGTGTGCGCAGTTGCGCCTCGGTCTGCGGCCCTTTCAGTGCGACGTTGATTTCATCGATCGAGAGTTTGACGTCGGCGTGTATCGGAACTCCGGCGGGACCGTGGACCGGGGTGTCCGATCCCACGATGCAGATGGGAAGAGGATGAGTGTGCTGGGTGAGCAGCGAAATCTGCTTGCCGGCATCCAGCAACCGGCCGACCGCGAGTACGGAATCGTCCTTGCCCACATAGGGATTGAAGAAAATGGGATTCCGCCCGTTATAGATAACCGTGTCGTGTCGCGCCCTCGTGTAGCAGTCACGGATGGTGTCCCGCATCCAGACCGAAGGGGCCACCGCGACGCTGGCCGCGGTTAGGCCTCGGGTAACAACATCCCGATACCACTGCAGCCAGCGATCCGGCTTGGGTTCCCGCCCGTGGACTGTCCGCCACCAGGTGATGAGGTCGCCATGCGCCACTACGACGCGCGGCACCGAAACCGGGAGACTGCCATAGCACAACTGGTTCAGGTGAAGTATGTCAGGTTTCAACTCCTTCACCAGCGCGGTGAGGTATGCGGATGAATCTTTTAGATCCTCCTGCCCTTCCTGCATCCAGTCCAGGCGGAACGCCGTGGGACGGTATTCCAGGCCATGCAGGTTATCCATCCACGAAGTCTGCTGGGGCAGAGGGATTTCGCCAAAACTTACCAGAGTAATGCGCAAGCCTCGACTGACCAGCCCGGAGACCAGCTCGCGGGTGTATGTCCACGTACCACTCAAGGTGTCTGCTGTTACCAGAACGTGCACGAGGTCCTCTGGGAGAGCGCGGGACGGCCGGGAGAAGGCTGCGACTCCGCGTTTCTTTCTGCTGGGTTATTGTAGTGCGGGAAGCATGATGTTCGCGAAGGATTTTCGTCAGCAGCCGCAGGTGCGCAAAATCTTGCACTTCGGCGTCGCAGCGGGGGGAAGGGCTGTGAGGATTTCCGCCGCCGAGCCCTCAAACCGGGCCTTCGAGCCTGAGGCGGATCTCCTTTGCCAGTTCGTGGACAGTGCGCATCCTGCTTTCGGCTCCGCTCTGGAGATCGGGGATTTGCAGCGCCATTTCGCAGGAAAGCAGCAGTGCCGTGATGGGATCCTTAAGTGCGTTTCGCAGCGCGTGCCGTACCTCTTGCCGGATCAGCTGTACTGCTTTCTGGTGCCGATGCAGGGCACCCCGCAACTCTCGCCCGACTCGGTCCATGTTGTTGATTGCAAAGTTCACGTGAACCGGGACGGCTGTCCCAATATGTTGCAGCACCATGTCGCTCTCGGACGGTTCAGTTTCGAGGAAGGCTTGGTCAATAAGAACGGCCACGTATTCCCGGGCGCGTAGCTGGGCCAGCGCCTGAGATGAAGTCGCTACCACGTGGGTTTCTTCCGACGTGACCTGTTGAATCGCCTGGGCGCAACTCCGAGCCTTGGCGGACGGCGTAATGACTAGCAGCATAACGGTGTCCCTTGGTGGCTAGCGGCCGGTTCTGTCACCACCGTGCGCCCGGAAAGCGCAACAGCAAGTGTTCCCAACCGCGTCACGTCATGCTGGCGACAAGCGCTACGAGAGCGAGGCGACATCGAAACACTTCTCCCAGTTTGGCGGGGGTAAAAATCTTCAACCCGGAAGCCAACCTGCCTAAGACTGATCGGCTTCCGGGCGCCTGATGGCGACTACGGTGCAGCAACCGGGTTGCTGTCCAAAGAGACCGCGCCATTGCGTGCCAGTGCCCTGCCTTCAAGCGTGGCACCGGTCTGCAGCGTGATGGATTGCAGAGCCATGATGGTCCCCTTGAAAAGTGAGTTCGTGCCCAGGGTCGGCCGGTCTGCCAGAAAACGTTCCTTGCCTGGGCGCCACCGGCCAGAACCACCTGCGTGCTTCCGATCGTGGTCAATGTGGATGCCACCTGGAAGATGAAAACGGCGTTCACGTCACCTTGCGCATCGAGGGTCACGTTCCCTGCGGACAGCATGACCGTGCTCGAAGTCTTGTACAAGCCCGGGGTGAAGGTCAGGCCACTCATATTTCCGGGCAGCACCGCCCCTCCCGGCAGACCAGCGGTGCAGATATAGGCCGTGGTCAAATCAACCTGGGCCTGGGCTGCAGTGGGATCGGTGACGTGCATGACCGCTGGCGGGGTGAGTGTTCCCGGCGGGAATCCTGTGACCGCGTGCATGGGCCCTTCGTCGGGAGCCATTCGCGAAGGGAAGGACTCCGCTTCCTCAGAGGATGACAGTGTGAAAAGGACTTCAGTCCTGGCAAGTGCGGCGGTGGGCGCGAGACCTTCGTAAGCTCCGGATGACCCCATCACGAGAGGCTGAAAGTTCAAACTGACCCCCTACCCGCCGCGATTTATCGCCTTGATTTTCGGTCCGAATATGATAACTTGGTAACTCTCCCCCGGTTATCTAACTCCAGACAAATCAAGATTTAAGGCCGAACGGCACCTCCCCACTGCCAGGCCGACGTCTGAACTAAAGGGCCATGTAAGTGATGAATCGCAACCGGGTTTTGCTGGCTGTGGCTGGGTTGTTAGTGTCAGGCTTTACAGCGTGTGGCGGAGGAGGGTCTCAACCCGGCAACACGACGCCGCCACCACCGAGCACCTTCAAGGAAACATCTCCGGATGCCAGCGGCACCGTCGAGACCTTCAGTTCAACCCAGGTTGATAAGTCGAATCCCTTTTTCATCCGGCTGGGGACCAACAACCGGACCTGCAACACCTGCCACGTTGCCAGCGATGGATGGAGCATCACTCCGGTGAACCTGCAGCAGCGCTTCCAGTCCACCCAGGGAACGGACCCGATCTTTCAGGTGCTCGACGGCGCCAATTGCCCCAGCGACGACGTCTCTACTCCCTCGGCAGCAGCCGCAGCTTACAGTCAGTTGCTGAATTCTGGGCTGATCCGCATATCGTTGCCGGTGCCGCCGAACGCCGAGTTCAGCATCATCGCGATCACCGACCCCTACCAGTGTGCGGAGACCACGGCGACCAACCCGGCGCTCTACCGGCGGCCGCTTCCCTCCACCAATTTGAAGTTTCTCAATGGGATCATGTGGGACGGCCGCGAGCCCGACTTGAAAACCCAGGCCAAGGACGCAACCATGGTCCATGCGCTACCTTCGACTCCGCCGACGGATGCGCAGCTGCAGCAGATCGTGACGCTCGAATCTTCGCTGTTCACCGCGCAATCGGCAGACAATCAGGCCGGAGACCTTACTGCGCAGGGGGCGAATGGCGGCCCGGTGTTTCTATCCACGCAACCCTTCTCTCCCGGAATCAACACAGGAGCGGCCTTTACCCCCAATGCTTTTACCCTCTACACAAATTGGGCGAACGCGAGCGGCGCGAATGGGGCAGCGCAGCAGTCCGTGGCGCGCGGAGAGGTGTTGTTCAATACTCTCCCCATACTGATCTCGGTCGTGCCCGGATTCAACGACGTCCAGGGCCAACCGATCATCATCGGCACCTGCACGACCTGCCATAACACCCCCAATGTGGGCGGCGACTCGTTGCCCGATATGATGAACATCGGAACAACCTCTCCCACAGCAAACCTCCCTTCTTACACGGTCCACTGTAACGACGGCTCTCAGCTTGTAACCACCGATCTAGGACGGGCGATGGTCACGGGTAAATGCACCGACCTGAGCAAGTTCAAGGTCCCGGGCATGCGCGGGTTAGCGGCGCGCGCGCCCTACTTCCACAATGGCTCGTCCGCCACCCTTCTGGACGTCGTCAACTTCTACGACCAGCGCTTCAATATGCTGCTGAGCGACCAACAGAAAGCCGAGCTGGCCGCATTCATGAGCACGCTATAGGCATTAGTGTGTGGAGCGGGCGCCCTCGCCCGCCGCCTTGGACTTGGACTTTGATCGCAAGTCATCTGTGATACAAGAACTGACGGCAATTCACAAGATTCCCAGCTAGGAAAAAATCAACTTCAAAGGCGGCGGGCGAGGGCGCCCGCCCCACACACACGAACTCGTTTAGAGCGGCAGGGGCTGGGCCAACCTAAACGTCAGACGTCGCTCGGGGGCGACGCCTACATCCGTGCTTCCGGTGGCGTAGGTCGTCCCGGGGGCATCGACGGAGGCACCGATGAGTGCGCCTTTGTTCCCCGAACCATCGCGGATGATGGTCACATTGCGCTGCCCGTGCGAGCCCCGCTTCATGAAGATGCTGGACGTCTGTATGGGCATGACCTTGCCGTTAAGTGATATCGCGGTCAGCCCCAGGCGGAGGTAGCCCGCTTCCTGAAAGCGATCTGCAGCCCGCGCGTCCAGGACCCTTCCCGAAAGGATGGCGCCCCGCGGCGCCAGCGTATGTCCTCGAACCACAATGGGCTCGTCCAGCACCGCCTCAAACGGATCGCCCGCGCGCGAACTGGCGCTGGACAACGACAGGCGCAAGTGAATCGTCACAGGAGTTCCGGCCGGGATGGCGGCCGGGGCCAACGATCCCGTGGGGGAAATTCCACCTTTGTCAGAAGTAGCGTCGAAGGGCAGGTGCTGATCCGCGGAAGCACTCTCTTCGACCAGGGGCAGGCTGTCACGCCGAGCGCACCCGCCCATCATCAGAATGATGACCAGAACGGCGAACCCGGTGGCGTTGCGGCCAACCCCATTCGACACCTTCATGAAACAATCCTGCCGCGCACCAACACGTCTCCACAAGTCGCAAGCTGGATGCCATCGTCGGGGACCGATTTATCAGCGACTTAGTCTAACTAATGGATCAGGCTGTGTAGTTATTGCCGGGTGCCCCATCCTCGTCGCGTACTTTGCGACAGGGTGGGGATCGTCAGCAACCAACTCCATTGCAGTCGACGAATCACGATCCCGACCGCAGTCGCGATCCTGACAATAAGACCTTATAGCGTATAGCAGGGCGCGAAGATTAGGAACTCTTAGCCTTGACTGTCCTCATGGTCCGAGGGCTGCTTCAAACCTGTGTGACGGACACTCTTGTCCGCCGCCTTTGACTTTGAATTGCAATGTTATCCGTGATCTATGCCCCACCGTACTCACGAGATTCCCAACAGAAGATCAACTTCAAAGGCGGCGGACAAGAGTGTCCGCCCCACAAAGAAAAACGGAGGAGCGGTTCTTACCGCTCCTCCGTGGATGATTAACAGCGATCGGCTAGTTGGACGATCCGCCTAAACCGGCTGAGGCGCTGGCCGCCTCATTCTCCGGCTGAACGATCAGGCCGTCGAACGGGGTGGCGCCCACGAAGCGTCCGCGCACTACGCTGACGCGACGCAGTGGGTATCCCGAATCAGGTCCGCGATGCCAAACGCGGCCGCCATCTTTGCTCTCGAAGATGACGCCGGTAGCGATGCTGGTGGCCAGCAGACGCTTCTTGCTCGCGTCATACGCAATCGAGCTGATGTTCTTGTCGGGAATGCCGTTCACGACATGCTCCCAGCTCGCCCCGGAATCGGTGCTCCGGAAAGCACCTTCGCGCGAAGCAATCAGGATCTCGCCTTCTGGCGTGAGAGTCACACCATGAATGGCTGTGATGTACGAAGACAACGGAGCCTGCTGCCAGGTCGCTCCACTGTTTGAGGAATAGACAACGTTGGTGCGAGTGGCGGCGACGATCAGGTCGCCGTTGGACTCGACCGCGACGAAATCACTCTTCCCCATCACCGAACCGCCGGTCCAGGTCTTGCCCTGGTCCACGCTGCTGAACAATCCAGCCGAGGTGGCTGCTAGCCAGCGTTTAGGTGTGATTTCAATATCGCTCACGCGTGCATCCAGTGTGGAGCGAACTAGGACTGCGGGCACTTTTGCTGCCTTCGCGCCCTTCTTCGCTTTCAACACACGCGCCGGCGACTTCTCCGTCACGATAGTGTTGATCGCACGCCACTGGCTGGCGTTGCGATCCAGCAGGAAGATGCCCTTGTTGGTGCCGGCGATCAGGCCGTCGTTGGGGATCTGCTGCAACGCGAAAACATCGCGTCCGCCCAGGCCCGCGCTCTTCTGCTGCCAGGTCTGTCCGCCATCGCGGGTAGAGAAGACACCACCAAACTCGCGGTCGTTCACCACGCCGACCAGGATTCTATCGGGATCATTCTTGTCCGGCAGAATCGAACTGACGTAGCGGTGGGTGTAGCCATGATTGGAAGCCGCGAAAGTCTGCGCTCCGTCCTCGCTGGCCAGGACGCCGCTGCGGTCAGTTGCGAGCAGCACCCGGTTGGAATTGCGCGGATCCACCATCACGTCGTTCACCACGACCTCGGAATTGGTCGCGTGCTTCCAGGTCTTGCCACCGTCGAGGGTCTTCCACAGGCCCTCGGTGGTTCCGGCATAAACCGTCGCCGGATCCTTCGGGTCCTGCTTCAGAACGCGGGTGCGGCGAGCCGAGAACGGAATGCCTTGCAGCTTGCGGAAAAGGTCACCCGCGCTGTCACTGCGGTAAATTCCTGAACATGCGCTGGCGTATACCACCGACGGATTGGTGGAATCCACGATGACCGAGAAAACATCAGAGTCATCGATCATGCCCTTGTTGATGCGATGCCAGTTGGCGCCGCCGTCGTCGGTCTTCCAGGCCAGGTGCCAGGTGCCCGCGTAAACCACATCGGGATTTTTAGGGTCCAGAGCGAGCGACTCGATGTTCTTCAATTCAGTCTGGCCGGCTGGTGAAATCCGGTCCCAGTTCTTGCCACCGTCTTTGCTGCGGAACACGCCATCGAGCGCGCCGATCACCAGAACTTTGGAATCGTAAGGAGCGATCGCCAGGGCCCGCACTGATTTGCCATGCACGCCGGGGAGCGCTTCCCAGTTGTTGCCGCCATCGTGCGAGCGGTACACATCTCCCGCCTGCTGATTCACCACGCTCCACGCGGAAACGTAAATGTGCTTCGGATTCTGCGGGTCAATGGCGATGTGATCAAGAACGTTGTCGTCGTCGCCCAGATGGGCCAGACGCGACCAGTTATGTCCCCCGTCGGAGGACAGGAAAAGCGTTCCGGTGCTGGTACCAAGATAGATACGGTCGGGATTCTGCGGGTCGAAACCCAGACTCCGCACGTCGCCTCCGTCCGGACCCAGCGCGGTCCACTGACCGGCCCAGAGGGTCGTGACGGACAGCATCGCGATAGCCAATGCAATCAATACTTTACGAGAAATCATAGGTGAATTTGCCCCTTGCGAAGAAAGTCTCCGCTCGCGGCTGAGATTGACAGCGTAACACGCTCTTTTCAAGTTACCGAAGGCCAGACAAAAAAAGGCCGGTCGAGTATGAAACTCGACCGGCCGTAATCGGTTAAGCGTCATTGCGCCTTCGGCTTAGCAGCTTTCTTTTTGGCGGCGGCCGGGTGATCCGGAACTGCTTTCACCATCGACTCATCCACCACTGTGGTTCCCGGGGCCGAGAAGGTTGCACCGGCCGGGACCACCCAGTATTCGGCGGTCCTGGTTCCGGCGCTGCCCGTGCGCGTTTCAATCCGGGTGGCATCAATGGCTTGTTTGGCTTCGCCACCTGACAGATAGGCCTTGGAATTGACCGCGCGCTCTCCGGCCAGGTTTTTGCGCTTCTCGTCGGAGCCGGAATTGCCCACGATGACGAGCTTCGCATCGGGATCATGCTGCAGCCGCGCGGCAACATCGTCCAGGATGGCCTTGCACGTGTTGTCTACGCGCCACGGCTTCACCTTGTTGGGGAAGTCGCACTCGCTCAGCTTGCTCGCCTCCGGCGGCGGCGGAGGCGGAACCTCTACCGTCACCGTGCTCGAACTCGTCGCCGTCAGACCGCGAGAGTCGGTACACGTAGCGCTTACCGTGATCGGGCCTGCACCCGCTCCGGTGGTGTTGAGAGTGGCAGTGCCGCCGTCACCCGAGACGCTGCCGCCGCTCGCGGTCCAGCCGCTGATCGTGACCGGAACATTATCCGGGCTGGTGCAGGAGCAGGTCAGGGTCGAAGACGCGCCGGCCTGGACCGATGTCGGATTGGCCGAGCACGACATGGTTGGCGGATTCTTCGGCGGCTCTTTAACCGTGAAAGTGGCGCTGCAACTTGCCTCGCCGCCTTTCTTCATTTTCGGATCGGCAACGCGAGCCGTAGCGGTGTAGCTGCCGCCAGCGACTCCATTCGTATCAATGGTCGCAGTGGTGTCCTTGCCCGTGATCTTCCCACCTGTGCTGGCCCAGGTGTAGGTCAGAGTGTGCTTGGGATTGAAATTGGAACCGCTGGCCGTGACCGTTACTGGCTCACCGACCATGACTTCGCTAGGCTGGATGGAACAGGCCGCTGCCGGAACGGCAAGCGTCGGATAGCCGAACTTGAAGTTCAGACCAGTGCGCAGCCGGACTCCACTCTCTTGCGGACGCCGCAAATCGGGGAAGCCGGCGGCAACTTCATTGGCAAAATTGTGGCTTGACCACACCCAATCCGCTTCAAACAAGCGCAGAGAGAGTCGGCGCCAGAGATCGAGATCCATTCCGCCGCCGAGAATTGCACCAATACCGTTGCTGGTGTCGAGGTTCGGCACGGTCAGGCGGTTGTAGCCCAGCAAGGTGTGAAGGAAGAAAGTCGTTCCCTGGCTGCGGTACGCGAGGCGAGGTCCGATCGAAACCGTCTGTACCGTTCCGTTGTCGTTCTTGTTGGCGCCGTAGTCGGCTTCGAGTCCCAGGAACCGCGAAAAGTTATAGGTGACCGCGGCACCCGCACCCTCCGGAATATCGCCCATCTTCACTCCTATGGGAGCGGACGCGGGCTGGAAGGGCGACGGCACGGTGATACCGGGATGCAACCACTGGTAGCCAACGAAGAGTTCTACTTTCGGCGTCTCTTCCTCTTGTGCCAAGGCAGTAACTGATATTAACGAGACGGCGCATAGACCCAGGAATAAGCCAGACAACAATTGACGAAGTGACATGCAATGCCTCCGAAATACGAAACAAAAATTATGCGTCCACGCTTCAGTGTTAGATGAGACCGGGAGTTTGCGTGGGAAGCCACTACCAGTTTGGTGTGGGCAATGATTTTACATTAGACAATGGTCAAATCAAGTGATCTGAGAATTTTTTAAACATTAGCCAATGCCGCTAAGTGTCTCAGATTGATATAGAAACCCGTCTTCTGGGCCCCGCTCCTCGCCCGGATCGCTTGACCCGGTCCCCACTACAGAGATCATCCTCGGCAGCCAGGGAGAACTCGGCAGGTCTGCAACACGGCTTGCAGCAAGGCCGGAAAGCCTAAATAATGGCTATTGGCCAATATGAACCATGAAAAAGTACTAATCGTCGAGGATGAAGAGAACGAGCGGACCGGCCTGGCTGAATTGATTACCAGCTGGGGCTATCGGGCCGAGACCGCGAAGGATGGCGCCGAAGGGCTGGAAAAAGTTACCGCCTGGGCTCCCTCCATAGTCGTCACCGACATGAAAATGCCGCGCATGGGCGGCCTGGAATTGCTGGAGAAGCTGGACGCGAACGCCCAAACCATGGCCGTCATTGTGGTGACGGCGCAAGGGACGATTGACAGCGCCGTGCAAGCCATGCGCATGGGCGCCTACGACTACATCACCAAACCCATTGACACCAACCGGTTGCGTACGATCCTGCAAAACGCAACTGCGCTGCTGGGAACACGGGCCGAACTTGAAGTCACGCGTCGAAAACTGCGTGACGCGGGCTCGCTGGGCAGCCTGATCGGCTCCTCCAAGAAAATGCAGGAAATCTTTCACCTCATAGAGATGGTCGCGCCCAGCACCGCTTCGGTATTGATTACCGGCGCGAGCGGAACGGGTAAGGAGCTGGTGGCCCGCACGGTTCATGAACTAAGCCCGCGGCGGACCAAACCGTTCGTTCCTATCAATTGCGCGGCGATCCCGGAAACGCTGATCGAAAGTGAAATATTCGGCCACGAAAAAGGCGCCTTCACCGGGGCCCTGGAACGGCGCACGGGATGCTTCGAGTTGGCGGAAGGCGGAACTCTTCTGCTCGACGAGATCGGCGAGATGCCGGTGGCCACGCAAGCCAAACTGCTCCGTGTTCTCGAGGACCGCAAATTGCGTCGGCTGGGAAGCAAGGTGGAGACCACCGTGGACGTCCGTGTTCTGGCCGCCACCAACAAGGTTCCCGAGGAAGCGGTCGCCCGAGGCGAACTACGCAACGATCTCTATTACCGGCTCAATGTCTTCAACATTCACATGCCGCCGCTGCGCGACCACAAGGAAGACGTCCCCGAACTGGTTCAAGCCTTGCTGGCGGATATGAACGAGAAACATGGACGAAAAGTCGCCGGCGTGAGCGAAGCTGTCCTCAATGCCTTTCAGAGCTATTCCTGGCCGGGCAATGTGCGCGAAATGCGCAACACTTTGGAGCGGGCCGTCATTGTTTGCGACGGAGCCGTGGTCGAAACCAAACATCTGCCGCCGGGATTCGGACAATCCAGTCTGCGCAGTTCAGCCGAGGATTCCGACACCGTGCGCCTGGGCGTGGGTACCACAGTAGAAGAAGCCGAGAAGCTGCTGATCCTGAAAACGCTCGAGGCCACCAATAACAACAAGACCCGGGCGGCCGAGATTCTAGCCATCAGCCTGAAGACTCTGCACAACAAGCTCAAGGAATACGGCAACGCCGCGGCAGATGCGGCATTGGTGAGGGAAGAGTAGGTGGAAACAGCAATTAGCAATTGGCATTTAGCAATCAGCACAAGCCATGTAGGGACAGCCGCCCTCGGCTGTCCCCACGTGGCTTGTACCGATTGCTAAGTGCTAGTTCCAGCACTCCATGCGCCGAAAGACCAAAATCGTACTGGCCATCACCTTCATGGTCGCCGTGCTGGTGCTGGCGTTTTCCTATATCTACATCTCTGAACTGCTGCGCCAGCGCGTGACCACGGCGCGTGAATCCGCCGCCCAGCTCACTTCGAACCTCGCCTACCTGGCAGCGAATGCCGCCCCGGATTTGAGCAGCACCAAGGTTGACACCACAAATCCCGAAGCCACGCGCCGGGCCGTCGCGTATTACCTGAGCACGGACCGCGATCTCAATAATTTTCTGGAATCCGTGGTCGGAACGTGGCCGATTATCTACGATGCCGCCATCGTCGATAGTGACGGCAAAGCCATCCTGCATACCAATCCCGACCTGGTTGGCAAATTGGTTCCTGACCGGCCCGACTTCCACCTGGTGGAGAACGCCAGGTTCCGCCGCCAGTTCCGCATGGTGTACAACCCGCCCACCGTTTACGACGTGCGCATCCCTCTGCAACTGGACGGCGCTCGCTTCGGCAGCATCCGGGTGGGAGTGTCGACGGTTTTCCTGAAGAACGAGCTGACGCCGCGGCTGCAGCAGGCGGTGATTTTTTCCAGCATCGCAATCTTGATCTCACTGATATTGGCTGCGGGACTTTCGAACATTGCCCTGGGTCCGCTGGAACAGATCAATCGCAGCCTGGACAGCGTCACTGCGGGCGGTGCAGACACCGTCGGCGAACCCGACGCGGGTCACGATGAGTATGGGCTGGTGAGCCTGAAGATCGCACACCTGGGCCGCCAGATGCGCGACGCGAAAGAAATTTTTTCCGCCCTGAAAGACAATGTTGACCAGATCATGGGCAATTTGCAGGACGGCCTGATGCTGTTCACTCGCGAATCGCGGGTCGTTCTGGTGAGCGCGTCGGTGGAACGATTTCTGGGTCGGCCGCGGCGGGAGTTGTTGGGCCAGGTGGCGCGTTCAATCTTCTCTCCTGACTCGGAGTTCGGGGCTCTTCTGTTGCAATCGTTCGAACGGCGCAGCCCGATTTCTCCACGGGAGATCGAATTCCCCAGCGGCAAGCGGGTGCAGATTTCACTCGACTTTATCCGTGAAAAAGAGACCCAGATCGGCGCGCTTCTGACCATGCGCGATGCGGAATCGGTGCGCCGCATCGAGGACGAAATCGAAATGTCCCGCCGCCTCTCTGCCAATGGACGAATCACGCGCGGCGTGGCCCACGAGGTCAAGAATCCGATCAACGCCATCGTTCTGCACTTGCAGTTGCTGCAAGGCAAGTTGCGCGAGGCCGACCCTGCTACACGCCGTCACATGGACATCATCGGCAGCGAAATACATCGCCTGGACCGGGTGGTGCAGATCCTGGTGGATTTCACCCGTCCCCGCGATTTGCATCTGGAGGAAACCGATTTGCGCCGGCTTCTCGAAGATGGAGTCCAGTTGGCCGAGCCCGATGCCAGGCGCCACGGCGTGACCATCGTGAGCGACCTGCCCTCCCAGCCCCTGATCGTGAAGGTGGACACCGACTTCATCAAGCAGGCCATCCTCAACGTGGTGCTCAACGGAGTCCAGGCCATGCCGGATGGAGGCCAGCTGACGGTCTCGGCCCGCCGCGAGGATGACATGGTGGTCACCGAAATTCGCGACCAGGGCGGCGGCATTCCCGCCGACGCCCAGGACAAGATCTTTGAGCTCTATTTCACCACCAAGAAAGAAGGCACCGGAATCGGGCTGGCGCAAACCTATCAGATTCTGCAATGGCATTACGGATCGGTTGATTTCGAGTCGGTGCTGGGACAGGGCACGATTTTTCGCCTGCGCCTGCCGCTCGTCCAGTCCCGCTCGACTACCTTGCAGGAAGCAGCCACGCGAAGCTAGCGCCCGGCGAGCTTCGAGACTGTTACAGTCGCATGAATTCTGTGGTCGCCGGAGTTCCGGAATCGCAGAGTGGAAGCTAGAATCCAGGGGGAACGTGACGGTTGCTTCGTGGCATCCAATTTCACATGAGTATGTATCTGGCCGCCATTCTCGGACTTTGTGTATTGACGACTCCCTCCGTCGCGGCAATCGAGTATCGGGCACAACCGCAGCGACTCAGCCAGGAGACTCAGCCGCCGGGCGAGGCGCCATCCGTCCCGGCTCAGGATTCCCCACAGAACGCCGCGCCGACGACTTCATCATCGCAACCCGGCGCCGAACCTCAGTCAGAGCCGCCGGCCACGCCGGCGCCGGAGGCGGTTCAGGAACCGCAAACCGGGAAGCCAGAAGCGGCTGCGAAAAAGCCGGAACCCAAGACTAAAGCGGCCACAAAGAAACGACGTCGCCGCAAGGCTGCTGCCAGCCCTTCCACTGCGACCCCGGAGAAAAAAGTCGTACGCAACGGGGGCACGGTCGATCCGGCGGTCCAGCTCGCCCCGGGCATGAGCGCCGAGCAAGCCTCCAGCCAACGCCAGAACACCAGCCAGTTGCTGGCCGCCACGGACGCTAATCTGAAGCGGATCTCGTCCCGCTCCATGAACTCAACCCAGCAGGCCAGTGTAAGCCAGATTCGCAAATACATGGAGCAAGCCAAGGCCGCGGAACAGGCAGGAGACGTACAGCGTGCGCAGAACCTCGCGTCCAAAGCTCTGCTCTTGTCGGATGATTTGGCGAAGCAGTAGGCAGGTTCTGGCTTCTAGCTTGTTGTACGTACCCGCACGATGACTAAGGTTTATTTTCCCTTGGCTCTGGCTGCGTTCACCTTGGCCAACAGATCTTGCGAGAGCGGTTGCACCGGCCCCGGAATTTTAGTGGCCTCCAGCAGTACTTCGCGAGCTTCGCTGTTGTGGCTCAGTTTGGCGTAGGCGTAGCCCAGACGGTAGAGCGCGATAGCATACTGCTGATCATCCACACCTTTAAGCAGCTCGGCGGCGGACTTCAACTCCGCAATCGCAGGCACGGTTTTTTCCTGCTTCATGTAAGCGTAGCCCAGAGTGGAGTGCGCGACTCCGCCTGAGAGCTTGCGCGTGCGGTCGGCGTCCGGGGCATCCGCCTTGGCCGCGGCCACCGCCTTCTGTGCGTAGGTGACGGCCTTGGCCACGCCGCCCGGCTTGGGATCTTCCACATAAGTTCCGGCCAGAAGCAAGAGAGCTGGCAGATTGTTGGGATTCGCCGCCAGAGCTTTCTCGCCGTACGCTACCACGCGGGCCGTGTCTTTGAGTTCGGTGAGCGACATCATGGCGTACGAAGCGATGGGTTCATCAAAACGCGAATTGGGAAAGGCGGGAGTAAAACGATCGATGTCACTCATGCGTGACTTCGCGTTGGTATCGTCCACGATCACATTGAAAGCAGCCGCCTCCAGGAAATCGTACGAGTTTTTCGCAGCATCCTTCTGCTCTTGCACGTGCGTGGCGAAATCCTGGTCGCTCACGCCTTCGGGCTTCGGCGCTTTGCCGACCGAGTTGTAAACCTCTCCGCCGCGCACCGCGTAGTCCAATAACTTGGGATTGTTTTTCAGCTGCTGGGCAATGCTGGCCTGGGACACGAGAATATCCAGGCTATGCGGCGCACTGGCCAGCGCCTTGTCTCCATAGTCGAGGGCTTTCTGCAGGTCCCCCGCACCCTGGTAGGCCTGCGAGAGTTGCCAGTTGCCATAGGCCACGGCTGCCGGATTAGACGAGAACTGTTTCAGGAAATCCTCGTACATGGCCAGCTTTTTCTGATCATCCGGCTCTTTCGTGATAGCCTGCAGCGCCTGATCCTCCGGCGTCCCGGCCGGAATCACGATGTTCTCTATTTGGGTTACGCAAAAAGGAGCAACGGCTAACAGAAAGGTAACCAGCAGGACGGGCCAGCGGCCATGCTTCATACGTCACCTCCGGAATTGCGACGGCATCGTAGCGCCGAAGGTGGGATTATGCAAGCGGCGTGGTGAGGCAGGAACCGTGTGGGGCCGGGTCTTCGACCCGGCCAGGCCGAGCGCAGCTCGGGTAGGCTTTTCGAGGCCGCGAAAAACAGCCCGTCGAGCTTCGCTCGACCGGGCGGGTCAGAGACCCGCCCCCACACAGTCTGTGCCTCCACCGTGCTAGTCTCTTGCTCATGCAGGGTCGGGAGGAGACGGACTCGCCGTCGATCGCAAAGAACTCAGCTCACAGCACACCCTGGACCCATTCCATATTCTTCATCGTCCTGATCGCCTTCCTGCTCCGCTTAGCGGTCATTACCATCGGCCACACCTACCGCATCACGCCGCGCCGCGACCACTTCCAGTACGGATGGGAAATGGGACGCATCGCCCGATCCATCGCACTGGGACAAGGCTTCAGCTCTCCCACCGACTTGCCCACTGGACCCAGCGCCTGGGCGCCGCCGGTCTATCCCTACATACTGGCCGGAGTCTTCAAGCTGTTTGGGATCTACAGCAACCTGTCCGCGTGGGTCATACTCACTTTCAACAGCATCTTTTCCGCGTTGACCTGTCTCACGCTGTATCGCATTGCGGAGAAAATTTACGGAGTCGCCGTCGCCCGGGCCACAGCCTGGACGTGGGCGCTGTTCCCTTACGCGATCTACTATCCAGTGCGGGTGGTCTGGGAGATGAGTCTCAGCGCGTTCCTGCTAAGCCTTGCGCTCCTGCTTACACTGCGGATGGCAGATGCGCCGCCGCGCCCGCGCACCTGGATCGGATTCGGGCTCCTGTGGGGACTTCTGGCCCTGACCAACACCGCAGTGCTGTCTCTGCTGCCCTTCTGCCTTCTCTATCTGCTATGGCGTTTGCCTCGTTCGTTTCGGCAGCTTGTCGGACCGGTCTTGTGCATTCTGGTAGCAGGCTTGGTGGTCACTCCATGGCTGATACGTAATTACGCCGTCTTCGGTAAGTTCGTCTTCGTTCGCGACAATCTTCCGCTGGAGATGTACACAGCCAACAATGATCAGTCCACCGGCCTGTGGACGCGCAGCGAGCATCCTGGCAACGATCCCGAAGCCATGCACCGATTTCAGGAGTTGGGTGAAACCGGGTTCATGGAGGAAAAGCAGCAGCAGTACCGCGAATTCATTCGGGAACATCCCGGACAATTTTTCCGCTTCACGCTCGACCGCGTTGTGTACTTCTGGATTGGACCTCCCCAGGCTGACATCGTTGCCGGATACGACCTGATGATCGCCCGCCACCTCATGTTCATCCTGCCCGCCGTCTTTGCCTTTGCGGGCTTGTTGCTCACCTTCCGTGAAAACAAACAGGGAGGGTTCTTACTGGCCTGCTTCCTGCTGATTTATCCGCTTCCGTATTATCTGGTAAACCCCTTCCCCCGCTATAAACACGCCATCGAGCCGGAAATGATCCTGCTCGCAGTCTTCTTGTTCTGGAAAGCAAGCACGGTCCAGATCCGCTGGCCCATTCGCCCAAAGCCGTAGTTCGTGGGAATTTCTTTGCGTCCTTTGCGGATTTCTTTGCGCTCTTTGCGGTAAAGTCTTTACCGCAAAGGTCGCAAAGAAATCGCAAAGGCGCAAAGAAACCGAACTCGCTACGACAACCCCATCCCGTTGGCGAGTTTTTCGCCATCGTTTACATTTAGAACATGCGTGCGATCCTGCAGAAAAAAGCGCTGCGGTACGTTTTCGGCGCCAATATGATCTCGATGCTGGGCAGCGGCATGAATTCCGCCGCGGTTGCTTGGTACATCCTGCAGGCCACTCACTCGGAAATCGCTCTGGGAACGTTTGCGGTGCTGCAAACGCTGCCGGCCATGCTCATGTTGCCCTTCACCGGAGTGCTCATTGACCGCGAAGACCGGCGCCGCCTGGTAATGATGCTGGACGCGGCCCGCGCGGTCATCATTCTTGCGGTCGCAATCCTCGCCTTCACCGGCAAAGTAAAAGTCTGGCAGCTCTATGTGATGAACACACTGGTGGCGGCGGGCTTCTGGATGTTCTGGCCCACCATCACCGCACTCATCCAGGAACTGACCCCGGGAGAAGAGTTCGTCCACGCCAATACTTTCCTGCTGGCGGGAATCCAGGGCGGATGGCTGATTGCCGGATCGATCGTCGGATTCGTCTACAACCACATTGGCCTCGGCGGCGTGCTGCTGATTGATTTCTCCACCTACCTGGCGTCTTTTCTGCTCTACCTCGGAGTGCGCAAGGGACGTCACGTAGTGCCGCGCCCGGCAGAGTTGCGGGCAGACATTGTCGCGGCCGAGACCGCGGTCACGCGCTTTGTACGCGAGATGCGGGAAGGCATCGACTTTCTTCGCGGCCATCGTCCCGTGGTGGCGCTTGGAATCAGTTGGGCGCTTTTTCTGGGCGCGATGATGACCGGAGTGGTGGTGACCGCGCCACTCAGCGACAACGTATTTCACGCCGGTGCCGTCGGCTATGGCTGGCTGAACGCGGGTTGGGGCACGGGCGCGTTTCTCAGCGTACTCTACGCACCTGCGCTGATTGCGTCGGTCGGTGCGCGCCGTTCGATTGCGATTTCCATGGGCCTGCTTGCCGTTGCCATGACCGTGGCGCCGCTCTCGCCCTGGTTGGCGCTCGCAGTCGCAATTTACGCCATCATGGGTTCAGGACGGGGCTTGAGCGGCGTCGCCATGAACACCAGCATCATGGAACAGGTGCCGCAACACTTCATGGGGCGGGTGCAGAACACGTTCTACTTCGCCGGCACTGCATTGCAAATCATTCTGGGATTTCTGGTAGGCGCGGTCGCCCAATGGAACCTGGCGGCCGGGTTCTCCATCATCGGCATGGTGTACGCGGTGGCTTTCGTCACCGCGGTGTGGCCGGTGGCGACGCCAACTCCGGTTCTCGCGGTGGGGCCGGGGAAAGAATAGAAGAGTGGAAGAATTGATTCGAGAGGCCTCAGCATGATCGCACGCATGTGGCACGGCCACACGACGCCAGAAAACGCGGATGAGTATGAAGCAATGTTGAAACCTGAAGTGCTGCCCGGGGTGAGCCGCAGGCAAGGCTACCAGGGAAGCTACTTTCTGCGGCGCAACCTCGGCACAGAGGTAGAGTTCGTGACCATCAGGCTCGGGGAATCGCTCGACGCCATTCGCGCCTTCGCCGGGCCCAACTATGAGGTTGCGATCGTCCCGCCGGAACGTCGCCGGGTGTTAAAGCGCTTCGATGAAAAATCCGCGCACTACGAAGTCATTTCGCATCCGTAAGACGGTCTAAGTAACGCCCGGTGGCAATTGCACGCTCTCGACTGTTATTCTTTCCCGTTCCAGATTGCCAGGAGACACGCATGTCATCCAGCCTCGAAGGTCGGGTTGCGGTCGTTTTCGGAGTCGCCAACAAGCGCTCGATCGCCTGGTCGATTGCGCAAGGACTGCATCAGGCCGGCGCCACGCTGGTGGTTACTTATCAGAACGAGCGTCTGGAACTCGAAGCCAAAGACCTGATCGCCTCGCTTCCGGGCGCCGAAGGCTTCATGTGCGACGTGTCGGATGACGCGGCCATCGACCGGTTGTTCGCCCAACTCAAGGAGCGCTACGGCAAGTTGCATGTGCTGGTGCACAGCGTGGCCTACGCCCCGGCCGAGGAACTGAAGGGCGAATTCGTCGCCACCACGCGCGAGGGATTCCGTATTGCGCATGATGTAAGCGTTTATTCTCTGGTCGCGCTCGCCCGCGCCGCCACCCCCCTTATGGAAGACGGAGGCAGCATCATCACCATGACCTACTACGGAGCCGAGCGGGTCGTGCCGCGCTACAACGTCATGGGGGTGGCCAAGGCTGCGCTGGAGTGCAGCGTGCGGTACCTGGCCTACGATCTGGGCAAGAGGAAGATCCGCGTCAACGCGATTTCCGCCGGCCCGATCAAGACACTGGCCGCCCGGGGTATTTCCGGTCTTGGCGACATGCTGAAAGCCCATGCCGAGCGGGCGCCATTGCAGCGCAATGTGGATGTCAACGAAGTGGGCGCTACCGGCGTATTCCTCGCCTCAGATGCAAGTTCAGGCATCACCGGCGAGGTGATCTACGTGGACTGCGGATACAACATCATGGGCTTCTAGCCTGTCATGACGGCTACTGCTTACGCTTCCTGCGGAAGATCTTGCGATCGATCTCGGGATAAAATTCCTTCAACACATTGAAGCCGGCATCGAAGGCGAACTGGATCCCGGCGCGCTCCGCCACATCCGAGAAATCTCTCACTTCCTTGGGATAGTAGGTCACGGCTAAAGCTGCCGAAGAAAAGCTCCCCAGCACTTCCGAGAAATTGAACGCCTTCCGGCCGGAATCCTGCCGCGTCACCAGAATCCGCGTGATCGCGTATCCCGTCCGGTGGCTGAAGCCGCCGTCATCCAGCCGGTAGTAACGCGGATCCTGACGGAAAAGTGTGGGATACAACCCGGTGACAAACAGGCCGTCGGTCAAACCGTCCGCCAAGCCGGCGCCATAGCGTTTGCCAAAACCCTCGGCGCCCTGGCCGTATCCCTCGGGATGGTTGCGCGCCTGGTTCACGCCGGCCTCGACCGCTACAAAAACAAAAGTGTAGGGATTGAGATATTGTGCCGCGAGTTTGAACTTCTGGCCGGAGGTTAGCGGAGGCGGTTGCATTCCCGGTTCGACCATTCCATAGCCGGGCAAGATGCCAAACATTCGCTCTTCCCCGGACGGCTGAGCGGAGGAGTCAGTCCGCTTTTGCTTTTGATTCCGGGCCGCGGGATCCTTGTCCGTGGCGGATGGGGCCGGCGGCAGTGGCGCGTCCTGAGAGCGGCAGACTGACACGCTAATCACCAGCATCATCAAAATCGCGACCGCAAGCGTTAACGGATTGGCCGCCCGGTTCCTCGTAAGAACACGCAGCGAGTTGTGCGACCTGGGAAGGAAAGCGCTCAACCTACGGAGTAGTGATAGTAATGTGCCGGACATTTTCCTCGGAAAATCGCTCGTCAACTCTGTCATCCACTCTCTCCAGTGCTATCTCCACATCTCGCTCGCGCTCGAAGCGTGCGAACTTCTCTCCCCACTCTATCAGGAGAATACTGTTGTTGGTGATAAGGTCGTCCAGCCCCAGCGTTTCCAGCTGGCGCGGTGTATCAATCCGGTACAGATCGATGTGATAGAGGTTGGCTCGCGGGCCACGGTATTCGTGGATCAGAGTAAAAGTGGGGCTGGTGACGTCCTCGGCAGAGGCAGCCTGAAAGGCCTCCGCGATACCCTTGACCAGCGTCGTCTTGCCGGCGCCCAGGTCGCCGCGCAGAAGCACCAGCTTGGGGGGAGTCAGCATCCCGGCCAGAGTGCGGCCAAGCGCAATGGTCTCCTCGGCGGAGTGAGTGATGAATTCCTGTGTGGCCATGCTGGTCGCAGCGAGTGACCAGTATAGCGATTCCCTTCTCCGCGAAGCAGGAAGAGCGAGACCCTAGAGGCCGAAAAACCGTCAAGCTGTCACTGAAAACGTCCGGGTACTCAAACCGATTTTGGAGCCGCCCACTGGCTGGATCGAAGCCCCTGAAAACTCCGGTCCGCAGCCGAATCCACCACCATGCGCAAGGCGCGATGGTCCTCGTCGCCGAGCGCGACGAAGCGGAAGGGTTGCAGCGACCCGTCGGTAGTCGCGCGCACCGGCATCAGCATTTCGGCCATGCCTCGTACGGGGCCTGATTGAGTTTGAAAAGCCACCTCGACAAAATCTCCCTGACTCAGAGATTTGGCCAGGCGCAACAGCCCGCCGGTTACGGAAACGGTTTGCAGTTTGGCTTTGGTGCGCTGACCATCTTCCAGGACGACCTGGGCCAGAACGGAACCACCAAGCTGAATACGTGGAGAGCGGCGCTGAGGATGCACTTGGGGGAAGTGAGTCATAAGGCATAACTATTTCACGGCGCTCCTCGCGGGGGCAGGTTACCGAAGGCATATGTACCGATTCCAGTCACAAAATTGTCCGGAAAACAGGGGAGGGTGTTTTTTCAATAAGATAGGCGCCCGCCTGTCGAACCGTCACAGCGGTGCCCCGTCCTCGTCTCTCCCGTTCGTTGGGACAGACAGGGCGGGTTTGGCGGGCGCCGCCGAACTATGAAGTCAAGCGATCAGTCAGATCGTGACTCGGGATTCCCGCGCTGCATGCCGCGTCCGACGAAATGCCTCGGGCAGTGCCGTGAGCAGATCAGTTGCCACCATCGAATGCTCACCCACACTCTCGCGCGCCACATCTCCCGCCAGACCGTGCAGGTGGACCGCCGCGATCACCGCATCGGGGACGCGACCGGGATTCTGCGCGATCAGACCCGCGACCATGCCGGTCAAGATGTCGCCCGTGCCTCCGGTCGCCATGCCGGGATTTCCGGTAGTGTTCACCCACACCATTCCGTCGGGCTGTGCGATCAAAGTTCGATGGCCCTTCAGTACGACAATCAGTTGATGTTCGCTGGCGAAGTTGCGAGCCACATTCAGCCGGTCACGCTGTACGGCGGCAATAGTCAAGCCGGTCAGCCGGGCCATCTCGCCTGGATGTGGAGTGATGACCAGAGCACCCGCTTTACCTTTCAACTCGGCTGTCCGGTCCTCGAAGGCGTTGAGGCCGTCGGCATCCAGAACGATTTGCATCTGGTATTTCTTGACTACGGCTCGCACAAAAGCGGTGGTGTCGGGATGCCGTGAAATGCCCGGGCCAACCGCCAGCACAGTCTTCCCCTTTAGCACAGCGTCCAGTCGGCCTTGTTCCAGCGAGACCAAAGAAATGCTGCCCGCTTCCGTTTCCTCGAGCGGCTCGGTCATGAGCTCGGGATGAAAGCTGCCGACAATCGCCAGCACGGACTTCGCGGTCGCGACCGTGGACAAACCTGCGCCGGAGCGCAGCGCTGCCATGCCGGCCATGGCGGCCGCTCCCGCTTTGCCGGTGGATCCGCCCAGCACCAGGACGTGGCCGAAATTGCCTTTGTTCGATGCCGCAGGGCGGGGACCGATCAGCGGCGCGATTTCGCGCGCCGTAATCAGATTGAGCTTCAGAGACGAGACGATGGCATCGTCCGGCGAACCGATGGGCGAAATTACCGTCGGCCCGGTGGCAAGCATTCCGAAAATGTGAGCCGGGCGGGGCGCGGTAAAAGTCACGACCGCGTCCGCCCGCACCACGGCGCCAACCTGCTCGCCCATGACGTCAGCGTCCGCACCGGACGGAATATCCACCGCGACCACCGGCGAGGAGCTCGCATTCAGCGCGGCAATCGCTTCAGCGTAGAGCCCGCTGACTGGCGGGCGAAAACCGGTGCCGAGGATGGCATCGAGCAGAACATCGGCATCGAAGACCGCCCGGACCGATTCGGTCTTCAGCTGCTCGTGGGACGAAACTGTGACCGGTGCGACCGGCAGTTTCGTGAACATCTCGGCAGCATCGCCGCGTAATTCCGATCGCTCCGCCAGCAACAGCACCCGCACGTTCTTGCCGGCCTCGTGCAGTTTCCGGGCTACGACAAATCCGTCTCCGCCGTTGTTTCCCTTTCCGCAAATCACGCCGATGCTTTTGGCTGCCGGGTAGTGTGATGTGAAGAACTCTGCCACCGCCGTGCCCGCGTTTTCCATGAGCGTCAGCGATGGAACACCGAAGCGCTCGCTGGTGACGCGGTCAATTTCGCGCATTTCGCCGGCAGTGACGATTTTCATGACCGGGCTGCTGCCATTCGTTCCAACTGACGCAGTTGTGAGGATTCGCCCATCGCAATCAGGTAATCGCCTGGCTCGATACGGTCTTCCGGAGAGGGATTGAAGTCCATTTTCTTCTCCCGCTTGATAGCCAGGATGACCGCCCCGCAATCCTGCCGGATGCGCGAAGTTTCAATGGTCTTACCTGCAACCGGAGAAGCGTTGGCCACGCAAATCTCGCTGATCTCGAGGTCCATATCAAGGTGCGTCGTGGCCGAGTCGAGAAAATTCACCACGTGAGGCTGCAGGAACGAACGTGCGATGCGCTGCCCCGCAAATAGGTAAGGCAACACGACGGAATCGGCGCCCGCTTTGAGCAGGCGTTTTTCAGCATCCTCTTCGCTGGCGCGGGCAATGATTCTCAACTGTGGATTCAACTCGCGCGCGGTGAGGACGATATAGAGATTGGTCGCGTCGGTGGTCGTAGCCGCCACCAGCCCTCGGGCTCGTTCGATGTGGGCCTCGCGCAGGGTCTGTCCCTGAGTGGCGTCGCCGGCCAGCGTCAGCCAATCCTGTCCGGAGCTAGCAGTCCGGTCTGCACTCTGATCGACGATGACGAATGGCACGCGCTTGTTCGCCAGCTCCCGCGCTGCGCTGCGGCCCACGCGTCCGGCCCCGCAGATGATGTAGTGATCGGAAAGCCGGCTGATTTCGCGTTCCATTTTCCGCCTTCCGAAGAAGCTGCTCAATTCGAATTCTAGCAAAGCTTGCGTCAATGACCCGATGACGAGGAAAACCAGCGACACACCGACAATGATGAGTCCGACGTTGAACACCCGCCCCGCGTGCGACAGGGGATGAGTTTCCTGATATCCGATGGTGGTGAAGGTGGTAATCACCATATAGAAACCATCGAACCACGACCATCCCTCGATGAAGTGAAAGCCGGCGGTGCCAATTACTGTAAGCCCCAACAGCGCTGATCCGAAGAGCCGGAGGTTGCGGAGGGATTTCATTTGGTCGTTGGTCGTTGGTCGTTGGCCCGTGGTCGTTGGCCGTGCACCATTCGTCTGCCGCCGTCGGTCGCCTATTGGTGTCATCCGGCCGGGGCGAAGCGTGGTGGCGGGACGAGACACTAGCTTACGTCAGGTGGGCGCAACACGAAAGGACACGCGAACGAAGCGCTGCCGGGCCAACGACCAATGACCAACGACTAAAGACTACTTTCCCGAATTCTCCGGCAGGGCTTGCACCTTGCTGTGCTTCCGGCCGTAGGTGAAGTACACAACCAGCCCGATCGCCAACCAGATAATCAGGCGGGCCCAGTTGATCCAACCCAGCCGGTACATCATGTAGCCATTGAAGAGGACGCCAAGGATTGGCACCAGCGGCACCCATGGCGTGCGGAAGGGACGCGCCTGATCGGGATCCGTGCGCCGCAGCATGAGCACTGCAATGCATACGATCACAAACGCCAGCAACGTGCCGATGTTCACCATCTTCCCGATGTCGTCAATTGGTATCAGGCTTCCCACTATGGCAGCCAGCAGTCCCACCAGGATCGTGTTCTTCCACGGCGTGCGCCACCTGGGGTGGATATCAGCAAAGAATTTCTTGGGCAGTAGACCATCGTTGGCCATGGAGTAGAGAACGCGAGTCTGCCCCAGGAGCATGACCAGCATCACGCTGGTCAGCCCGGCGAGCGCGCCCAGGGTAATGATGTGCGAGGCGCCGCTCAGTCCTCGATCCATGAACGCGCGGGCGATGGGAGCCTCAATATTCACTTCGCGCCATGGCACCATGCCCGTGAGGACGGCGGCCACGAGAATATAGAGCACGGTGCAGACCAACAGTGAAGCAATGATGCCAATGGGCAAGTCGCGTTGCGGATTCTTGGCTTCCTGTGCAGTGGTGGAAACCGCGTCAAATCCGATATACGCAAAAAAGATATAGGCCGCGCCCGCACCGATGCCGGAGAACCCCATGGGCGCAAACGAATGCCAGTCTCCGCCCCAGTTGCTGGCACTCACGTAGCGGAAGCCCAGGCCGATGACAAATAACACCACGGAAACTTTGATGACCACGATGGTCGAGTTGAAGCGCGCGCTCTCCTGGATGCCGATGGCGAGAATCGCCGTGATGACCAGGGCAATCACGAACGCCGGCATATTCCAGCCCACCTCGACTCCGAACATTTTGGGGGCGTCCAACAGCTTATGCGCGCCCTCCAGGAGTTGCGGCGACTGCGCCGCGATGATGTCGGAAACTTTGTTGAGGAAGGCCTGAGTGCCGGGAAGAAGAGAGGAGTCTGAAGCCTGCGCCATCTGCCGGGCCACAATATTTTCAGCGGCGCGCAGTCCCGTCCAGTGGTCGTAGGCCAGCCAGAGCGGCATCTTGATATGGAAAATATCCAGCAGCTCAATGAAGTGGTTGGACCAGCCCGACGACACAGTACTGGCGCCCATCGCGTATTCGAGGGTCAAATCCCAACCGATGATCCAGGCAAACAGTTCACCCAGAGTGGCGTAAGCATAGGTGTAAGCGCTGCCGGCCAGGGGAATCATGGCGGCAAATTCGGCATAGCAAAGGGCCGCGAACGCACATCCCGTGCCTGACAGGACAAACGAAAGCATCAGGCCCGGCCCGGCATAGTGCGCGCCCAGACCCGAAAGCACAAAGATGCCCGCCCCAATGACCGCGCCCACTCCCAGCGCGGTGAGTTGAAAAGGCCCGAGGGTTCGCTTCAGGCTGCGCTCGCCCGACTCCCCGGCTTCCGCCAGCAGCATGTTCATCGGCTTTCTAGCCCAGATATTTGCCATCCCTAAGTTTCTCCTTCGATCTCGACGATCGATTATCTTGTCCTGTCATCCTGAGCGGAGTAGGTTGCTCGCTTGCGAGCAAACTTACGAAGTCGAAGGACCCCTATAAACCTGCACTTGTGCCGCCCGTAGGGGTCCTTCGACTGCGCGAAAACTTCGCCAGGCGAAGTTTCCTCTCCGCTCAGGATGACAATGTGCTTCCCGCACAACCTGCTAAGAACTGGCGCCAACTGCTCCAGTCGAACGGCGCGACCACAAGAAATACACCGGAATTCCGAGCAAGACGACAATCAGCCCGGGCCACGTGAACTGCGGTTTGTAGCGTAATAGCACGACATCGATAAATAGAGCCATCACGATATAAATTGCCGGAAGCACCGGATAACCAACCGCCCGATAAGGCCGCTCCGCATCGGGGCGGGTGCGCCGCAGCACGAACAGGCCAAAAATAGTAAGGACGTAAAAAACCAGCACGGCAAAGATGATGTAGTCGAGCAGCTGTCCATAGCTGCCGGAGACGCACAGGATGCAGGTCCAGACCATTTGCACCATCAGGGAAACGGCTGGAGTCTTGTGGGTCGGATGCAGTTTGGCCACGCTCTTGAAAAATAATCCGTCCTTGGCCATGGCATAGTAGACGCGCGAGCCCGCCAGAATCAGGCCGTTGCAGCAGCCGAAAGTAGACAGCATGATGGCGATCGCCATCAGCGTTCCGCCCGTCGCGCCCAGCATCTGGGACATGACCGCGGTGCCTACGCGGTCTTCGGAGGCGTACTTGATGCCGCGCTCCAGAATGGTCGCGCCGGTCGGACTACCATCGAGGGGCAGAATATTCAGGTAGATGAAGTTGCAGGCAATATACAGGGCAATCACCACGCCTGTTCCCAATGCTAATGACAGCGGCAGATTGCGGCTGGGATTCTTCACTTCGCCGGCGGTGAAAGTGACGTTATTCCAGGCATCAGCGGAGAAGAGCGATCCCACCTGGGCGACCGCGAGAATGGTCAGCGTGCCCACCAGCACAGTCGGTCCGCCCACTCCCACCTGCACCGCGTGCTGCGCCCCCAGGCTCGCGTTGTGCCAGAAGTTTCCCTGAAAGTTAGCCGCCAGAGCTTGCGCATTGCGCCCGACGAATAATCCCAGCAAGGCCAGACCTAGTAGGGCTGAAACCTTGGCGAAGGTGAAAACGTTCTGGATCAACGCGCCCGTCTTCAGGCCGAAGATATTGATGACCGACAGCGACGTCACCACCAGAATCGCCACCAGATTCTGCGTGCTCAGCCCGGTCTCCATGTTTCCCAGCACCATGGGGCCAATATGAATGGGCGGAACTTTCCAGAAGTGGACAATCCAGTTGGAAGAAGAAATCGAGGGAAAGAAAATACCGAGAAACTTGCCGAAGGCGACGCCGACAGCGGCAATGGTGCCAGTCTGGATCACCAGAAAAAGCGTCCAGCCATAAAGAAATCCCCAAAGCGGCCCCAGCGCTTCGCGCAGGTAGACATATTGACCGCCGGCGCGCGGCATCATCGCGGCCAGTTCGCCGTAGCTGAGGGCTCCGACGATGGTCAGGAACCCGGTCACCAGCCAGGCGCCAATCAGCAAAGCGGGCGAGTCTACCTCGCGGGATATTTCCGCGGAGACAATAAAGATGCCGGAGCCAATCATGGAGCCGATGACCAGCATGGTGCCGCTGGTCAGTCCGAGGCCCTTTACCAGTTCTTTATCTTGTCGGCTGTGGATGTCCCAGTCGGTGGCCGCTGCTGGCGTAGGTGGCTTGGTCTCGGTACTCACAGCCCTCCTTGAGGTTTGTGTGGTCGCGGGCGACCCGCCCGCGAAGGCAGCGTTCCGACTTTACCCCAATATCCGGAAAAATTCCTCTGCTGATTTGCGTGGCTCCCGTATCAAGTCGGATATCACGGCCACGGAATCTGCCCCGGCTTCAATGACAGATCGGCAGTTTTCACGGGTGATCCCCCCGATGGCCACCAATGGCTTGCGAGTCAGCGCTCTGGCCTCACGCACTCCCTGAAGGCCAATTACAGGATCGGGATTCGCCTTACTCCCAGTCGCAAACACCGGTCCGATCGCGAGATAGTTTGCCGTAGTCTTGTCGGCCAGGGCGAGTTGCGCGGGATTGTGAGTAGAAACGCCCAGCCAGAGGCTGTCACCGATCACTGCTCTGGCACCCGCCGGCGACAAATCGTCCTGCCCGACGTGGACTCCATCGAAGCCGGCGGCCAGGCACAAGTCCGCCCGGTCGTTCATGATCAGTCTGATCAAATCACCCAGACGGCGTTTTAGTTCTCGCGCCTGTTCAAGCATCTGGCGGGGGTTTCCGCTCTTGTTGCGATATTGCAGCAGGGTAACGCCACCCGCGACTAGTTCACTAGCGGATCCGCAGAGAGCGTCAATATCCGGGAAGTGAGAGCTGTCGAGGATGGCGTAAAGGCGGGGAGGGACAGTCATCAGACGATGTGTGGGGCGGACACTCCTGTCCGTCGCTTTTCACTTGAACTCTAACCGCTCAAATTGACCCGCGGTTCTGTAACCGACAATCAAATCCAAAACAAAACCAACTTCAAAGGCGGCGGACAAAAGTGTCCGCCCCACATGGTCACACGACCGCCTCTGTTTTGCTTTGCGCCAGAAATCTTTCGATGAACGTCGTATCGACGTTCCCGGCCCGGAAATCGGGATCGGCCAGAATTCTGCGGTGCAGCGGAATCGTTGTGTAGATGCCCTCGATGATGAACATTTCCAAAGCGCGCGCCATGCGCGAAACTGCTTCGGCGCGATCTTTGCCGCGCACGATCAGCTTCGCAATCAGCGAATCGTAATAGGGCGGAATCACGCCTTCCGCGTAGGCGGCAGTATCAATTCGGACCCCGGTGCCGCCGGGAGGATTGAACGTCGTAATCCTGCCCGCCGACGGCGTGAACTTCTCCGGATGCTCAGCATTGATGCGGCATTCGATAGCATGACCGCGATGCAGGATCGGACCATGCAGCACGTTCTCCAGGCGCTCCCCGGCGGCCAGCAGAATCTGGCTCTTCACCAGGTCCACGTCCGTGACCATTTCCGTGACCGGATGCTCTACCTGGATGCGCGTGTTCATCTCGATGAAGTAGAGCTTGCGGTCTTCGTCCATCAGGAATTCGATGGTGCCCGCATTCACGTAGCCCACGTCCGAAAGTGTTTTACAGAGAACCTGTCCGATCTGGTCGCGCAGTTCCGGCGAGACCTGGGTGGAGGGCGACTCTTCCAACAGCTTCTGGTGACGGCGCTGGATGGAGCACTCGCGCTCGCCCAGGCTGGCTACGTTTCCATACTGGTCGGCGAGGATCTGGAATTCGATGTGGCGGGGCCGCTCCACGAATTTCTCCATGTAGAGGTCGCCGTTGCCGAAAGAGGCCGCCGCTTCGGATGACGCCGCCTTGAACAGTCCGGGAAGTTCTTCCTCGCTGCGCACGATGCGCATGCCGCGCCCGCCGCCCCCGGCCGACGCCTTGATGATTACGGGAAATCCGACCTGGCGGGCCCACTCCATGGCTTCGCCATCGCTGGCGAGGATTCCCTCCGAGCCGGGCAGAATGGGAACTCCGGCGCGCTTCATCGCCGCCCGGGCCTTTTCCTTTTCGCCCATCAGGCGGGTGATCTCCGGGGGAGGGCCGATGAATTTGATATTGCAGGTTTCGGCGACTTCGGCAAAGTTGGCATTTTCCGCCAGCAGACCGTAGCCGGGATGGATGGCGTCCACGTTGGCGATTTCCGCCGCGCTGATCACCGAAGGGATATTGAGATAGCTTTGCGCCAGCTGCGGCGGTCCGATGCAAATGGCTTCGTCCGCAAAACGCACGTGCAGCGAGTTGCGGTCGGCCTCGCTGTAAATGGCCACGGTGCGGATGCCCAGCTCCTTGCAGGCGCAAATGACCCGCAAGGCAATTTCTCCGCGATTGGCGATCAGGATCTTCTTGAACATGCGCTAGTTGGTCAAGCTAAGAACTTCTACCACAGAGGCACAGAGACACGGAGAAAAACAAAAACAGGAAGAAACTTCACCGCGAAATAGCATTGTGTGGTCACTACCTGGACTATCAGCATCGAGAGGCTTTTTCTAGTCCGTTGGTTTTCTCTGTGTCTCTGTGCCTCTGTGGTGAAACGAGGGTTGGCCTCACGTAACTATTTCCGCGGCCTTATCGCGAACAGTTCCTGCCCGTACTCGATCGGCGCATTGTTCGCGACCAGCATTTTCACGATCTCGCCCGCCACGTCGGACTCAATTTCGTTCATCAACTTCATGGCTTCCACGATGCACAGAATCTGGCCGGCTTCCACGATGTCTCCAGGCTTCACAAACGGTGGAGATCCCGGAGAAGGCGACTCGTAGAACGTGCCCACGATCGGGGAGCGCACGATATGCAACCCTTCTTCCGGCGCCGGCGCTTTCTCGGGAGCAGGCGGAGGCGGGGCGACTGTCCCGGGCACCGGGGCAGTGCCGGCCTCGGGAGCCGAAGGCGGCGCTGCGTGCACGGTAAAAAAGCGAGCGTCCGGCGCGGAGGACGACGCCACGGCATCACTTCCGCGCTTGATCCGCACTTTGACATCGCCTCGTTCCAGTTCAAACTCGGCGATGTCCTTCTCGATTAAGAACTCTATGAGTTCCTTTAGTTCTTTCTGATTCATCGTTATGCGGTGGGACCGACTTCTGCCTTCTTGGGCGCCCGCCGGAAAGGCACAACCAACCCGGAACATCTCCGGTGTCAGGAAGATGACCGCCGTTTCAAATCGCCACTAGTTCCTTGCTGGTGGGGGTCAAAACCTCGCACCCGCTTTCGGTAACTACAACCATGTCCTCGATGCGCACACCCCACTTACCGGGAACATAAACTCCAGGTTCGATCGTGATCATCATGCCCGGCTGCAGGATCTCAGTCTGCCCGGCAGCCACGCGGGGCGCTTCGTGGATTTCCAAGCCTACGCCGTGACCGGTGGAATGCGTGAAATATTTTGCTAAACCACTTTTTTGCAATGACTTGCGGGCGGCGCGATCAACGTCACCCACGCTGACACCGGGCCTCACGGCGTCCACCGCAGCCTGCTGCGCCTGCTTCACCGCCTGGTAAACTCCGCGGGCCTCCGCAGAGGGGCGACCCACATACACAGTGCGGGTCATGTCTGAACAATAACCCGAGAGTATAACACCGAAGTCGCAGACCACGAATCCCTGCCCCGGGATGACGGCTTGCGAAGCCCGTGCCGTGAGGCAAGCGCCGAGCGCTCTCCGGCGGCAATGATGGTCTCAAACGACATGGCCTCCGCCCCAGCTTTGCGCGCTGCGTACTCCATTTCGGCGGCCACCTCGGTTTCGCGGCACGCCTGGACGAATGACTTCGAGCGCCCGATCGAAAAGGCTAGCGCCCAGAAGGACTGCGGATCGAAGGCAAGCGATCTCTTCGTCGTCCTTCACCATGCGGGCCTGCTCCACCAGGGCGCGAGCTTCTCGCAGACGGAAGCCCGAGGGCAGAATTCCGGCGAGACGCGACCGGGCGGCCACCGTCATGTGTTCGCCCTCAATCCCAATCTTCGAGGGAGCTCGACGGCCTTTCTTCTGGTGCGTGGACAGCCAGGCAGCGGCTGCCGCGAGCGGACCTTGGCGAGCGATCACGATCTGTGCCGACCGTACTTCGGTCCGCGCCTGCTCGGTGTACCGCCCATCGGTGATGAACGCTGCCTTCTCTTCGGTGAGAAGGAGGGCGCCGGAGCTGCCGGTGAATCCGCAGAGGTAACGAAGATTGGCAGGATGTGTGACCAGCAGGGCGTCCAGGCGATTGCTGGAAAGAGAATTTTGCAGACGCTGCTGACGGCCTTTGTGGTCCATGCCAGGAGTTTAGCAAGCGGGCGGTGTTGAGGTCATGGCGATCGACTGACGCGCGATTGCTTCCAGCAGTTCGCCTGATTACCATCAGTTACGGGCCGGAGGAGGATTCGAGATTCCGGCTGCTCCGGGGTTGAACTGCCTCCATCAGCTCTTGATGGTTGCGGAGGAGCCTACCTGAATAGTGACCTTTTCGATCGGTTTGTCTTTGGGTAAATGTACCCGTTGTCTCCAACGGGTAAGCATCGAGGTCGAGTGGCTGGGAACTGCGAAGACATCGTAATCACCAGGCCTGAGGTTCACGAAGCGAAATTCACCTCTTTGATCCGTCGTGACATACCGAACCGCCCCCATTTGTGGTCGGTTGTACTCTTTGACGTAGACCCTTGCGCCCCCAAGAGGGTGGCCGTCCGAATCGATGACCGTACCTGTAATTATGCCCGGCTCACCGGGGTCGCTTGCTACTTGCGCGACTGCAAATGAGATCACGCAATTAAGAATCAGCAGAGAAGCGAGACGCATTGTTTGCATACGCGAACCTACAACCGGTGTGCGCTATTGTAACGCGAGCAGTGGGAGCGTTTGAGGCGGGAAACCTGGGGACTGACTGTCCCCGGCTTTCCCGCCGCTCGTTCCGAACTAGGCGACTTTTGCTTATCCGGTTGTTTCAGCCGACCACAAGCGGTAGTGTAAGTGGGTGCCTCGCCCGTCGTTTCCGAGAACTTTGCGCGAATTCCAGTTGGAGTTCGCCACCGAAGACGGTTGCCAGCAATATTTGGCCGCCTGCCGCTGGCCGGACGGCTTCGTGTGCCCGCGATGTGGAAACCAGCGCGCCTATGCATTGCTGAAGCTCAAACGCTGGCAATGCACCGGTTGTCGCCACCAGGTTTCCCTGACCGCTGGGACGATCCTGCACAATACGAAGACACCGCTAACAGTTTGGTTCTGGGCAGCGTACCTGATGACTACGGACAAGCGTGGCATTTCTGCATTACTGTTGCAGCGCCAGCTTGCCCTGGAACGCTATGAAACAGCGTGGATGATGCTGCACAAATTCCGGCGAGCGATGATCAACTTGGGACGCGAACCGCTACGGGGCGAAGTGGAAGTCGACGAGACGTGGGTTGGAGGGACGCAGGCCGGTTTACGCGGGAGCCGGCAACTCAAAGGTCGGAAAGCGGCACTGGTCCTCGTAGCGGTGGAGAAACGCGGTCGCGCCAGCGGGCGCGCTCGCATGGCCGTCATCCCGGATTTCAGAAGTGCAACGTTGATCGCCTTCCTTAAACAAAACGTGGAGGCAGGCTCCACGGTATATACCGACGGCCTGAAGAGCTTCACCGGATTGCCAGAAGCTGGTTTTCAACACGTCCCCCGCAGCCAACCCCTGCGAATCGAGCTGCGGCAAGGCGCGAAGTCTGCGGTGCCTTTGGCGGACCGCGCAATCGGGAATCTGCAGCAATGGCTGATCGGGACCTATCACGGCGTGAGCCGCGATCAGCTACAGGTTTATCTCGATGAATTTGTTTTTCGCCACAATCGCCGCAGGCAACCCATAGCCGCGTTCCAGACCCTGCTCGGCCTTGGAACCGGTCGCAAACCTACAACTTATAAACAAATACGCGGGGCCGTGGACCTCTCCACTCGCCCGGCGACGCCCAACCCCAAGCTATTGCGTGTTGCTGAAACAACCGGATAAGCAAAAGGCGACTAGTCGTTTCCCCACCTCGTCTGACGAAGCCGGAATAGGAATAGCAGAGTAGAGTGCGTCTCTCAGCGCCACGTCGCGCGGGTCTCCGGTCAACCGTGTCCCCATCTTGCTGGTCACGTACGCGTAGCCGATCCCAGCCTTCGGATCGGAAAAGCCAAGAGAGCCGCCAGCCCCGGGTGACCCGAACGAACCGGCACTGCCGAACGGCATGGCGCGACTCGATTTCATAAAGCCCAGTGAGAACTGCACGCCGTCGACCTTTAAGCATTCATCGAAAAACCCGCGTGTCGGAGGAATCGCGGGGGCGGCCAGCAACTCCAGCGTTTCCGGACGCAACCCAAGCTCGTGTCCGCCGGTGGCGAAGACGCTGTAGGCATGCGCGATGGCTCGGGCAGTGCCGACGGCGCCGCCGGACGGCACTTCGAAGTTGCGGGCGTAGATGCGCTCCTCATCGTGAGGGAACTGGGAGCCGATGAGTGCCCGGTGGAAGTTGGAGCGACGATTCATCGCTTCCAGTGTGAAGCGGAGCCCGAAGCCGCGCAGCATCTCGAGCAGGCTGGGCTGCGCAATGGTGGCCAGTCGCGCGTCTGGGATCGCCTCAGGCAGCCGGATGTAGACGCCCAGCCCGAGCGGCGCGGCGATTTCGTCCTGGAAGAAATGTCCCAGGCTGCGATGCTGTGGATCGATACGGCGCAACAGCTCGGCCTCGTAGAACCCGAGAGTGATCGCGTGATACGCCTGCCGCGTTCCGGGCTCCCACGCCGGTTTCTGACGCGCTAACACCACCGCCAGGCGATCGAGGTCGGCGACGAGACCGCGATCGACAGCCACATCGAGCGCGAACAAGCCTGCCTGATGTGCGAGGAGCTGGCGGACGGTGATTCGCTCCTTGCCGTTCTGCGCGAACTCCGGCCAGTACGCGCACACCCGCTCTTCGTAGTCGAGCCATCCGCGAGAGTGGGCGATGGCAAGGGTCATCGCGGCCAGGCCCTTGGTGGCCGAGTAGATGATGACCATCGTGTCCTGCTCCCAAGGCTCGCCGGTCAGCTTGTTCCGGATGCCGCCCCACAGGTCAACGACCTTCTCGCCGCCGTGAAAGGCGCAACACGCTCCGCCCAGCTCGCCTCGCCGAACAAAATTCTCGGCGAATGCCTCGCGCACGCCCTCAAAACCGCGGCTGACATGTCCCTGGATATCAAACCGGTCCGATGTTGCCATGAGTAAGCTCCTTCGTGCCTTACCCTTATCCCACTATCCCGGGAGAGTGTCAGTGATGGGAATCACACGAGTTTTGCTGGGTGACGAAAATCGATTTCTCAGGGTGAACTATGTGGCGCGGGCGCCCTCGCCCGCGTAATGTGTCCACCATCACCACGGCCGTCCTACTGGGGATGCAAAGGGCCTCCCACCGCTGAGGTAACGATTCGGAATGGCGGAGCAGTCGTGAGCTAAGCGGTTACTGGCAAGCTGCGAGACCCAAGGTCAACATCCGCGGGCGGGGGCGCCCGCACCACGCCGTCTCAAGTCGTCAGACCCGTGCGCGCAAAACAAAACCGCCGGCCTGAGTGTTTCAGGAGCCGGCGGCTGTCTTTACTGCTACCTCGTTGCTACTATTAGCTATGTCTGAATGATGCGCGGCGTGATGAAGAAGATCAGCTCCTGGTTGGAGGTGCTGACCTGGGTGTGCTTGAACAGGTTGCCCAGGTAAGGAATGTTTCCGAGCAACGGCACCTGCGTGACGTTGATCGAGTTCTGGGTCTGGATCACACCACCGATGACCACCGTGCCACCGTCGGTCACCAGGACCTGGGTGGTTGCCTGCTGGGTGATCAGCGTCGGGTTGCCCTGCACCGTACGGCCGAAGTCAGGAGTCGTGTTTTCCACATCCACGTTCAGGAAGATGGTGCCTTCCGACGTGATCTGCGGAACCACGGTCAGCCGCAGGAACGCATCCACGTAAGTCACCGTGGGCGGTCCACCAAGCTGGGCCTGAGTAACGATCGGCACGCGGACGCCCTGGCGAACCAGAGCCTGAATGTTGTTCTGCGTGACCACTCGCGGACGGGAAAGTATTTTCAGCAAGCCGCGCGACTCGGCCATCGTAAGGATGGCGTCGATGCGCACGTTGTTGCTGGCGTTGACGAAGCTGAGACCACTGGTCGGGCTGGTGACGGGCATGTTCGAGAACAGAGGAATCTGGGTGCCCCCCGTGGTGCTGCCGGTCGTGATGTAACCCGGCGTCAGGCCACCCACCGTGATCGGAGAGGCTCCGGCTGAGGAAGCGCCACCGACAGCAGTCTTGCCGTCGCCCCAACCGAAACCAAGCTGGGTACCGATATCGCGTGCGAAGCTGCGGGTTGCGGCTACGACGCGGGCTTCAATTTCAACTTCCTGGGTCTTGCGATCCAGCTGCGTGAGCAGCCGGTCGATGCTCGGCATCACGGAAGGAATGTCCTGGATGATCAGAGCGTTGGTGCGGTCATCCGAGATCACGTCTCCGCGCTGCGTCAGGAAATTCTTCACCGTGGGGACGACATCCTTGGAGTGGGCGTAGCTCAGGAACCGGGTGACGGTAACTTTGTCCACCGCCAGCGCTTCCGCTTCAACCTGGGCGCGCCGTGATTCCGCTTCCTTGCGCATGGTTTCGACGGTCGCGATGCGGAGCACGTTGCCTTCGAGTTGCCGTGACAGATCGTTGTTCTTCAGAACGATGTCCAGCGCCTGGTCCCACGGCACATCGTCGAGGACGATGGTCAGTGTACCTTTGACGTTGGGATCGAGAACGACATTCAGGCCGCTGATTTCGTGAATCAAGCGGAAGAAATCTTTCAGGTCCACATCCTTCAGGTTGACCGAGATGGGCTCACCGGTGTACTTCGGCCCGGTGATGGCGGGCGTCTGAGAGGCTTGCGCCTTCTGCTCAGCGGCCATGTTCACGGCCGGTTGCACACCGCTCGACTGCATGGCGGCGCTGGCCGGAGGCAACAGGTTGCCATCGGGTCTGGAGACAAATTTTCCGGCAGCCGTGACGGCCCGCGCGGGAGGCTCGATCGCTGCAGCCTTGGTATCGTCGCTCGCGGCCTTGGGAGAGTAGGAAGGCTCGATGAACGCGAAATCCGTGGCGTGAGCGGAAGTCTGAATCAGTTTGGCTTCCTTGGCCGGAGGCAGCGAGCTCGGCGACCACAGGAGCGACAGGCGCAACAGGAGCAGCTGCGACTTCAGTCTTGGCGACGACAGGCTGCACGACCGGCGCCTTGACTGTCGCCGGCTGCGACGCCTGGGCAACCTCTGACTTGGTGTAGAGCTTCAGGACCAGCGTGTTGTCGCTGCCCGCCACCAGTTCGTGACGGCACGCCTTGGTCAGATCGACCACGACGCGGGAAGAGCCCTGGCCGTCCATGCCGAGCCGGACGTCCTTGACTCCGTCGCCGTCAACAGCGATGTGACCACGCGAGGTGGCGACCACCGTATTCGGCAGATCGACCACGATACGCGCGGGGCTGTCCAGCGTGCTCAGCCGCGGCTTCACGGTTCCGCGGGCGCTGATCTCAACGCTGAAGCCGTCGCTGGTGCGCACTACGTTTACCTTCTGCAGCGCGGCGTGCTTCGGAGCGTCTGTGCCCGCGCTCTGGGTCTGCGCCGAGGCGGTAATGAGAATTACCAGCACCGGCAGTAAAACGGTCAGAAATTGCTTTCGCATTTCGCTCTCCCCACTGGACTCGCGCTTGGCTCGCCCCGTGATCTTTCTAGCCAGATTTGTTCCCGCCGGGTTGCCCGGCCAATCCCATCGCCGGCCTAGACCGCCGACGTCGTAATCTTCTTGGTCACTTCCCGCATGGACGGCTTGCCCAGGCGGTCCTGGACCGTTTCCTTGAAAATGATCGAATCGCCGGTGATCTTCACCACAAAACCGTTGAACACCGGATCGTTCTCGCGCAGGAAATACGCCTTGTTCAAGCTGTTGACCACGACCGCGATCATCCCGGAGTCAGCCTTTACCACACCCTTGAGGTTGATCTGGTCGATGGCGAGGCAGCGCTTGCCGGTGCTGCATCCCGAACCAATCATGCTGCGATTGACCACCGGGCTGACGAAGGGGTCGCGCCGGCTGGTCAAGTTGACCTGCGTCGGCTTATCCGTCTTCGCTTCCGCGGGCTTCTTCTGGTTCTCGACCGCAATCTGCTGCTTGGGCTCCGCTTTCTGGCGGGCCGCCGCCGGCTTGGCTTTGGGCGCGGCTTTCGCTGAAATCTTGGTCGCCCGGGTGCCGTTGCTCTTGGCCGGGCTGCCGGTCTTCGGAGCTGCCTGCAGCGTAACCTTCGTGTTGTTGATGACGGTGGGGTTCTGCCCCAAGGCGGTTCCCGCCGTCATCGCCAGGAAAACAATTCCAGTCGTCAGCTTCATATGGTCCCCTGCTTTTTCACCGGCGCGGGCTGACCCGGTCGTGCGGCAGCTCCACCCGATGGATCCAAGTCATGACTGAAGAATGTGGTCGCGGTGCAGGTGGCCACAACGCTCTCGTTCGGCGCGTACTGGTACGTGTGCTTCGCCTTAGCGTCCGTGGGCTTCTTGGTGGTTGCCACCTGCAGACCCGCGACGTTCACGATGCGCTCCAGCTTGCCAACCCGGTCGAAGAAATTCACCATCGAGTAGTACGGTCCGTCCAGTTCCATCTCGAAGGGCACTTCGGTGTAGAAGTCTTTGGCCGCAGTCGGCTTGGAGGTGTAGCGGCGCAATTCGATCCCGGCCTTGGCGGCCTCGGCGTTCATCATCTTCATGAAGCCCGGCACTTCTTTCTCGTCGGGAACGATCTTGCGCTCGATCTCCAGCTGCTGTTTGAGGCTGGCCAGCTGGCGCTCGATATCCACCAGCTTGGGCTTGTAGGATTCCAGTTCCGCGTTTTCACGGAGCTTGGTGTCCAGGGCGGCCTGGGCCGTCGCGTTGGCTTCGCGCTGGCTCTTGAATATGGTGAAGTACAGGGCGCCGGTGATCAACGCCGCCACGCCCAGCGCGGCTGCCCACTGCTTAATGCCCGAAAGTTCGTTAAAGTTGGCCATAGTTTTCCGCCTTCCTAGGACTTCGCCTTTTCGCAGGTCAAGGTGAAGTTGAAAGCCTGCATTTCTTTATAAGTGTCGTCCTGGTAGGTCTCTTTGATTTCGATGTTCTTGAAGTGTCCGGTCTTCTGCAAATTGGAGATCAGACTGGCCACCGCGTCGGTACTCAGAGCCATGCCATCAATATCGATGCTGGCACCCTGATCTTTCATGCTGTTCAGCCAGACCGCTTCGGTGTTGTTCACCGTCTGTCCAACCGTGTTCAGCAGATCGACCGGGCCGGACTGGGCCGCGCGCAACTGGTCAATGACGTCAACCCGCCGTTTGTAGTTCTCGGCTTCACGCTGGCGCTCCAGGTAACGCGCCTTCACGTCGGCCAACTCGGCGTTCTTCCGCAGCGCCACTTCCATCTTGGCGGCGATGTCCCGGTGCTGCTTGTCCAACTGGTACCAGTAGCCCACGTTGACCAGGGCAGCCAGAACCAGTACGACCAGGACCTTCAGCTTCGGTGAGCCTACGTCACCCACTTCCATGACGGCGGCCGCCGAGGCTGCGGATCGCTTGTTCTTTCCCTTTTGTGCACCCAGCAGGTTGATTCGGATCATAAGTCTTCAAAACTCCTTAAGGCCAAACCCACCGCAACTGCCATCTGGCCGGCATTCTGCTCGATCAACTGCACTCCGGGTCCTTCCGTCGGCAGACCGATCTTCTGGAACGGATTGAAGATCTCCACCGGCAGTGAGAACTCCTGGCGTAACGCATCAACCAGGCCGGGAACCTTGGAGGAACCGCCCGCCAGATAAATCTTCTCGATATGCTCTCCCGCCGAGCTGGCGCGGAAGAAATCGAACGTCTTCTGAATTTCCAGCACGATAATCTCGGTCACCTGTTGCAGGATGGGGGTCTTGGCGTCTTCACTCACTGTGCCCACTTTGTGGCCCAGCTTCAGGGATTCAGCATCGTCGAAGCTCAGGTCCAGTTCTTTCTGCAGCGAATCGGTGTACTGGTGGCCGCCCACGCTGACGTCACGCGGGAACAGCGGCGTGGTGCCCTTCACGATGTTGATGTTCATCACGCTCGCGCCCAGGTTCAAAAGTGCCACCACTTGTGCCGGCGCGGGCTCGTAGTTGTACTCGTAGCAGTTCTGCAACGCCAGCGCATCGATGTCCACAATAGCCGGAGTCTTGCCCGCCATCGAGAGTACGTTGGTGTAGTTGAGAATCTTGTCTTTCTTGACAGCCACCAGCAGAACGTCCATCTGCGGGCTGCCGGCGTCTTCGGAGAGGATCTGGTAGTCGAGATTCACATCGGCCAGATCGAAGGGAATGTGCTGCGCCGCTTCTTTCTGAATGGTCTCGGCCAGTTCCTGGTCGCTCATGGAAGGCAGCGAGATCTTTTTCACGATCACCGAGTGGCCGCTTACCGCGGTGGCCACGGCTTTCGCCTTGATCGCGTTGTCGGTGAACAGCTTCGAGATTGCGCTCGAGACGGTTCCGGAATCCACGATCATGGAATCCACGACGATATCCGGCGCCAGCGGTTCCAGGCCCAGGTGCGCCACTTCGATACCGTTGCGTCCTTTCCTCAGCTCCACCGCCTTGATGCTGGAGGAACCCACATCCAGACCAACAATCGTTTTTGATCCCAATCCAAACATGTGCCCGCCTTTTACGGTTGCCCGGCAGCTTTGCCAGCCGCCTTCGGTTTCTTCCTGCTGCCTTTCGCTTCCATCTGGCTCGACTTCTCTTCCATCCACTGGTCCAGCCTCGACTTCTTGAAGCGCCAGCGGTTGCCCAACTTGAAAGCGGGAATCTTCTGCTCGCCTACGTACTTGTAAAGCGTGTCCGGACTCACTCCCAGGTACTGCGACGCCTGGCGAATGTTCATGACTTCACGCGAGTCGGCCATAGTTCCAAACCTTTCCACAGATCAGGCCCGGTATCGGGCAAACGTTGGGAGAAAATTCCTCGCACAAAATTGCGTTCGAGTGAATTTAGGTGTGCTGAGCATATATCAACCCGTAAACTGCCAAGGTCAAGGCGTATCTTCGGGTTTTACCGGGTTTTATACCTGTTTTCTGGAAAGTGCCGAGGCGGGACTTACACAATGACACTAGGAATAGTATCTTGCAGCGATATGCATACAACTAAATGCGGTGTTTATACAGTCGGTTCGAACGGTACCCCCATTGCGTAACTAAAGTACTACAGACGTTACTCAGGTATCTGGACAGGCGGAAAGGGTTGATAAGGCCGTATTTGCCGTAAATATCTGGCTCTCATGGGGTTGAACAGCGTTGGACCAAACCAGCCAAGCGAATGAGATAGACTTTTCAAAATGGTCGAGATCACTGTCGATCGCCAAGCCGCAGCCGAACGCGGAAAGCGCCTGGAGTACTTCACAATCACCTGGAATAGCCTTGAAGGACTGGTGGCTTTGATAGCCGGAGGACTTGCGGGAAGCATTTCGCTGGTTGGCTTTGGAATCGACAGTTTCATCGAGGTAGCCTCCGGAACGGTGCTGCTCTGGAGAATGTCCGTTGATGCGGACGTGCGGAGCAGGGAACGAAATGAGCAGCGAAGTCTGAGGATCGTGGGTGTCTGCTTCATTGCGCTTGCGGTCTACATCTTGTACGAGTCGTTGTCCGACCTGCTCGGCAGGAGACCACCAGAACACAGCATGCCAGGAATAGTTCTCGCCTGTGTCTCGCTGGTCGTCATGCCGCTTTTGGCTCGAGCGAAAAGGGAAATCGGGAGGAAACTTGGGAGTGCCGCTATGCACGCCGACGCGAGGCAGACCGATTTCTGTATGTACTTGTCCGCCATCTTGCTGATTGGCCTTTTGTTGAACGCCGGCTTGGGATGGTGGTGGGCGGACCCAATCGCTGCGCTGGTTATGGTTCCCATCATCGCAAAGGAAGGAATTGATGGAGTGAAGGCGCGGACTTGCTGCTGAGGAGAGGACTGTAAGGACAGCCGCCGGGGCGGCGGCGCTACGAATGCCTAGTAATCCGACAGCTCTTTCATCGCCCGGAACAGGTCGCTGGTCTGAGGCAGGATGGCATTTTCCAGGTCCGGGTGGTAGGCAACATAGACGTCCATGGCGGCTACGCGGCGCACCGGCGCGTCCAGGTGCTCGAACATCTGGTCGGCGATTCGAGCTGCGATTTCTGCCCCGTAGCCCCAGCTCAAAGTGTCTTCGTAAGCCACCAGAGCCCGGTTGGTCTTCTGCACCGAGGCCGCGATGGTCTCCCAGTCGAAGGGATTCAGGCTGCGGAGGTCAATCAGTTCGGCTCTCACGCCATGCTCGCGCTCCAGCTTCTGGACGGCCTGTAAGGCCCTGGGAACGACCGCGCCGTAGGTGATCACGGTGAGATCGGTTCCTGCCTGCACTACTTTGGCTTTGCCGAACGGCACCATGTAGTCCGGGCCAGGGTAGGGGGCGCGGCCGTAGGTTTCGCGATAAAGACGCTTGTGTTCGAGGAAGAGCACGGGGTCGTCGCAACGGATCGCGGTGCGCAGCAGGCCCGCGGCGTCCAAAGCGTTCGAGGGAAACACCACGCGCAAGCCCGGGATATGCGTAAACACGGTTTCGCCGCACTGGGAGTGATAAATAGCTCCACCCGTCAGGTAGCCGCCGATGGCGACGCGAATGACGCAGGGTGCGGAAAACGTGTTGTACGAGCGCCAGCGGATCAGGGGGAGCTCGCTGCGCAGTTGCATCATAGCGGGCCAGATGTAGTCGAAGAACTGGATTTCGACCACCGGTTTCAGACCGCGCGTAGCCATGCCCGTAGCACGGCCAACGATGTTGGCTTCCGCGATGGGGGAGTTAAATACGCGGTCGGAGCCGAACTCCGTCTGCAGTCCGGAGGTCAGCTTGAAAACGCCGCCCTTGCCTTTCACCAGCTTCTGCTTGAGATACTCCTCGCGGCTGCAGTCAGCCACGTCTTCTCCGAAGATCACAATGCGTTCGTCGCGGCGCATCTCATCGCGCAAGGTGGCGGTGATCAGATCGGCCATGGTTTTGGGCGCCGGCTTCTTGCCGTCTGCGGACGCGACCTCGGGCTTGGATGCCGCGGGCTGGGTTTCGAAGGCAGACGACGTGGGATCCAGGTTTGGCGAATACACGTATTGAAGAACTTTGTCGGGCGCGGGGGGAGGCGCCTGCAGCGCGCGGTCAACCGCGACTTGCAGATCGTCGTCCACCTGCTTTTCCAGACGGTTGATCCCCTTCTCGTCCAAAATACCCTCGCGGATAAGGAACATCTGCATGCGGGTGATGGGGTCGCGCTGGGCATCGCGCTGGCGCTCGACATCCGGCCGATACAGGCGTTCATCGTCAGAAAGCGAGTGCGAGTACGGGCGGATCACGTGGGCATGCACAAAAGAAGGACCCTGCCCAGCGCGGCAGTGCGCCACCGAGCGCACGAAGGCAGCGTAGCTGGCCACTGGGTCGGTTCCATCTACCTCTTCAAAGTGGATGTTAGGAAAGCCGCTGACCAGGCGGGAAATGTTTCCCCCAGCAGTCTGGACCTCGACGGGCACCGAGATGGCATATCCGTTGTCTTCAACCACGAAAATTATGGGCAGCCGGGAGTTTGAGGCAGTGTTGAGCGCCTCCCAAAACTCTCCCTCGCTGGTCGTGCCTTCGCCCAATGAAACGTAGGTGATTTCGTCGCCGTGAAACTTTACGTCTTTGAACTCGCGATAATCCCCGGTCGCCTTGCGGGCGGAATCAGGATGCGCCGCATAATACCGGCCTACTTCGGCGCATCCCACCGCCTGCAGAATCTGCGTTCCGGTGGGCGAAGAGCCGGTGACGATATTGAGGTCAGGGATACTCCAGTGGGAAGGCATCTGCCGCCCGCCAGAGCTGGGGTCTTCGCCCGAGCCGACCGCCTGCAGCAACATGTCGTACGCGGTCACTCCCAATGCCAGGCACAGCGCCCGGTCGCGGTAATAGGGATAAAACCAGTCGTAGCCGGCCTTCAGAGCAAACGCCGCAGCCACGCCAACAGCTTCATGGCCCGCCCCGGAGATCTGGAAGAAAATCTTCTGCTGCCGTTTGAGCAGGATCTCTTTGTCGTCCACCCGCCGGGAGGCATACATGTGGCGGTAGGCTTCGATCAGCTGCTCGCGGGAGAGACCTTCGTAGCTCTTGCCGGCTTTCTTGACATCGCGTTCGGATACAGCGGCCGATTTAAGGTCAGTTTTGGCGGTACCCATCCGGTTCCCTTAGATGCGAGTGTACAAGAGCCCTTTGCATTGTAAATCGAGATGGTGGCTTTCGGCACTTGGCAATTAGCAATTGGCACTTAGCCAAAGCAGCGGTTGCCAGATACTGCCGACGCCGGGGAGGAGGCCAAGTGCCAATTGCCAAGTGCTGCGCGTCAGCGGCCTCATCATTTATTCTAAGAACCATCGCATGATCAAATTCAATCGCCCCTTCGATCCGCACACCATTGAGCTCGTGATCTTCGATCTGGATGGCACGCTGATTGACTCCCGCCTGGACCTGGTGCACTCGGTCAACGCCACCTTGCGGCATATGCAGCGTCCTGAACTGCCGGACGATGTGATTGCCAGCTACGTAGGGGATGGCGCGCCGGCGCTCATCGGCAGGGCCCTGGGCAGCGAAGCCAATGATGAAAAGCTGGTGCGCTCCGGTCTGGAGTACTTCCTCACTTACTATCGCGAGCACAAGCTGGATCATACCCACTTGTACTACGGGATACTGGAAGCGCTGGCGACCCTCGGCAATTCACAGAATGGCCAACCACGCAAAATGGCAGTACTCACCAACAAGCCGGTGCACCCGTCCCGGGCCATTGTCGAAGCGCTAGGGGTAGGCAAGTTCTTTTCTCGGGTGTACGGAGGCAACAGCTTTCCCACCAAGAAGCCCGATCCGGAGGGCGCGCAAACCATCCTGCGAGAGCTGAAGACCGGGCCGCAGGAAACCCTGATCGTGGGCGACTCCGGCGTCGATGTCCTCACCGGCCGTAATGCCGGAACATGGACGTGCGGCGTGACCTACGGCTTCGCACCGCATACCCTGCGCGAAACCCTGCCAGACGCGGTTCTCGACCAGCCTGCGGAACTGGCCGAGTTGTTTAGACCCGCTTCTTAAACGTCCTCAGTGTCCTCCGTGGTTAACGGTGTTTTCGCCGGCATCAGCTACACTGCGATCGAGGATGAAAAAACCGTTAGAGAGTTTCACACCCGCCGAACTGCGCAAGCTGCGCAGGCTGAAAGATCCGAACGGAATCCAGCGCTATCTCGACGACATGCCGTACCATCTCGCCGACACCGCGTGGTCGCCGCGCCGCGTGCTTCACGAAAACACTTCGCACTGCCTGGAAGGAGCGATGTTCGCCGCGGCAGCGTTGCGCGCGAACGGGTTTCCCCCGCTGATCTGGGACCTCGAAGCGGAACACGACACCGACCACGTTCTCGCTATCTATCAGGTGAAAGGGCACTGGGGAGCGGTGGCGAAATCCAACTACACCGGCTGCCGTTTCCGCGAGCCGGTCTATCGTTCCCTGCGCGAGCTGGCCATGAGTTATTTCAATCTCTATTTCAACCTGCGCCGGGAGCGGACGCTGCGCACATTCTCCCGTCCGGTAAACCTGGCCCGCTTCGACCATCTGCACTGGATGACCACGCAGAAACCGATCTGGTTTATTGTGTACCACCTGCTCGAGATCCCCCATACCAAGTTGCTCCGGCCGGGTATGGCAAAGCATTTACACCGAATCGACGAGAGACTGTTTCGGGCGGAGACATTAGGTAAGGCGGAGAAATTGCGTTGATGCCGGGTGGCAGGGAATCCGATTTTCATAAGGGCATGGCTGTGGCGAGGAGTATCATGTCCAGCGGAAACCCGGAAGGAAGCGAGGAGGAGCCATGAGGACGTCGCTCGTATTGGCGCCAATCGTATTCGCCCTGACCGCCATATCATGGGCACAGGTTTCTTCGGAATCTGCGAATTCTCAGGACCAGGTTGCGGCGTCACCAGCCCTGAACTCCACCGCAGCGACCGATATGCTTCCCCCAGGTACAGTTCTTTTGGTCGAGTTGTCGAACTGGCTGGACGCCAAGAAGTGCAAGGCGAACGACAAAATAGAGGCCAGGACCGTCGCCGATGTGTCGTTCCCCGGACGGACTGTGGTTCGCCGAAACACAAAAATCGTCGGCCACATCACCGAAGCCAAGGCGCACAGCAAAACCTCTCCAGGCTCGAGGGTGGGAATCGCCTTTGATCGCTTGCTGCTGAAGGGCGGACCTGAAGTGCCGCTGCAAATGACGATACAGGCGATCGCGCGCCCCGCGCCCGAGCCTGCTTATCTAAGTGGACCTGACGATCTCGCTGACAAGCCCAGGGCGCTGGACCGGCCACCCCAGGTTGGGGCGCAAGCCCCGGTTACCGGATCATCATCAGTCACCCCTAAGTACCCGGATATCGTCCCCGCACCGCCTTCCACCAACGTTATTGGGCCCAGCCCTCCAGCCGTCGACCCGCTCGGTCCCACCAGCCGGGGAGTCGTCGGAATAAAAGGGCTCTCTCTGGACACGTCAGGCCCGGTGTCGGTATTGAGCTCGAGCAGCGGGAACCTGCATCTGGAGGGCAGCACGCGATTGGTTCTGCGAGTTCGATAGGAACAACGCATCTCAGCCTCTCGTGTATTCACTATGCCGTTCGTGATATTTGCCGCTCCTGATTTCCAGAATACAATCCTTTCATGAAGGCTCGACTCCTGATGTTGCTACTGCTCGCAACCACCGCGCGGGCGCAAACCGCGCCCGACATGGCTTCGGCGCCGCACTATCGTCAGTTATTGGCGAACGATCAGGTCCGCGTGTTTGCCGTTACGCTCAGACCGCTGGATCGGGCCATGGCGCGGCACGATCACGACTTCCTGGTGGTTGCACTTCTGGAGTGCGATGTGGTGATGTGGCCGGAAGGCGAGTCGGACATCGTGAATTTTCACTTTAGCCCGGGCGATGTCCGCTTCTACTCCGGCGGGCGCGCGCTTGGCATGCGCAATGACCGCACCACGGACTATCGCAACGTCACCGTCGAATTTCTCGATCCTAAAGTGACCAACTACGGCTATCAAGGCTACTCTGGCAAGTGGGACTACGGTCCCGTCTCCATAGCTCCGCCGGTTGATCCCCACGCCAGGTTCATGAACTCGATGTTGTTGGGAGCGGCCAGCGTGAGTGACGTGCAACTGCTGTCCCGTGATCCCTTTCCGAGGCCGGAGAAGCCGGGTGCGGAACTGCTGATTCCCGTCACCGACATAGACCTGAAAGCCGGGGAGTACGAGAGAATACGCAAATCGTCGGGCGATGCAGTCTGGATTCCGGCAGGAAGGAAGCACACATTTCTCAATGCGACAGCTGATCCGGCGCGGTTTGTCGTCGTCCAGTTCACGCCGGAGGCGAAGAACTAGTTGGCCTTCCGGACATCTCCCGGGAACCCGCCTGGTTCTAAACCCGTATACGAGTCTATGAAGCTGCCCGCAGCCTTACTCATACTTCTTGCCTTCCTTTCGGGGCCGGCACTCGCGCAAGACCAGCCCGCGGAGACTCCGTCCCTGAGCGCGACGGCAACCCCGCAGTTCTCCCCGGACCAGATTCGCGCGCTGATTCACCAGGTGGCGGATAAGGACATCGAGAATGACAAGAAACAGAGTGACTTACACCTACATTCAGCGCGAAGAGGAGCACAAACTCGACGGCAATGGGAACGGTGAAGTCGAGCGAATCAAAGACCCAGGAAATCATGGTGCTGTATGGAGAACAAGTACAGCGTCTGATCGCAAAAGACGACAAACCGCTCTCGGAAAAAGACGCGGCCAAGGAAGAAGAGCGCATCGAGAAACTGACCGACAAGCGCAAGAACGAAACTGAAGAGCAGCGCAGGAAGCGGCTGGAAAAGGAAGAGAAGGACCGCGAAGACGCCCGCAAGTTTGTGAGTGAAGTTGCGGACGCCTACAACTTCCGGCTGATCGGCACGGAGAACCTCGACGGGCGCGTGACTTACGTGATCGACGCCGAACCACGTTCCGATTTTCATCCCCACTTTAAGGAAGCGAAAATCCTGCCCAAATTCCGTTTTCGCGCCTGGATCGATCAGGCCGAGTCGCAATGGGTCAAGCTTGACGCGGAGTGCATCGACACCGTTTCTCTGGGATGGTTTCTGGCGCGAATTCACAAAGGATCGCGCCTGCTGATCGACCAGACCCGGATCAACGACGAAGTCTGGCTGCCCCGACATGTTGCGGTCAAAGTGGATGTGCGCGTCGCCCTGCTGAAAAACTTCAACGTCGAGGCGGACGTAACCTACCGTGACTACAAGAAGTTTCGCACTGATACCAAGATTGTTCCGGTGGGAGAACTGCAGGAGCACTGAATTTCAGCGAGAAAAGTTTGAGATGGCGCCGAAATGCATAGGTCCTTCACGGCCTGAAGGCCGTTCAGGATGACAAGCGTTCGAGGTCAGTTCCTTTTCTCTGCCACTTCCAGCCGAGTCTCGGCTCGTTTGAGGGCGTCTTCTGCGTGAGTGAAGTCGGCCTCCGTCTTGCCGTTCTGCAAAGCTTCCTCGGCCCGCCGCTTCGACTCCTGGGCGCGTTTCACATCGATCTCCTGCGGTCGCTCGGCGGTCTCGGCCAGGATGGTGACCTTGTCGGGAAGCACTTCCGCAAAACCCCAGGCCACAGACAAATAGTGCGCCTGGCCACCCTTGCGATAAGTGATTTCGCCCACCGCCAGCTCGGTAATGAGCGGAGCATGGCCGGGGAGGATCCCAAGGTATCCGTCCTTGCCGGGAATCTGGATCTCCTCCGCCACGTCCTTCACTACCATCTTCTCCGGCGTGACGATCTCGAGTTGGAAAGAATCAGGCATCAGTCTTCAGTCGTCAGCAAACACACCTCAAAATGTGCCAGTCTTTGGGTTCGGCCGTGCTGACGACTGACGACCGACGACTGACGACGGTTCTTAAGCTGCTTTCAACTTCTCTGCCGCTTCGAGCACTTCATCAATGGTGCCCTTCATGTAAAAGGCCTGCTCGGGGATGTCGTCGTACTTGCCTTCGTTGATCTCCTTGAAGCCTTTCACCGTGTCGGCGACCTTCACATAGCGTCCCGGCGAACCGGTGAACTGTTCCGCGACGTGGAAGGGCTGCGACAGGAAGCGCTGGATTTTTCGGGCGCGCGCCACGCTGATCTTCTGGTCTTCGCTAAGTTCGTCGATACCGAGAATCGCGATAATGTCCTGCAAGTCTTTATAGGTCTGCAGCGTCTTTTTCACGCCCTGTGCCACGTCGTAGTGGTCCTGACCCACGATCCGCGGATCGAGAATGCGCGAAGTCGAAGCCAGTGGATCGACCGCGGGATAGATTCCGATCTCGGTCAGTGCGCGCGAAAGCACCGTGGTGGCGTCGAGGTGGGCAAAGGTCGTTGCCGGCGCAGGATCGGTGAGATCGTCGGCGGGCACGTAAATGGCCTGCACCGAGGTGACCGATCCTTTCTTCGTTGAGGTGATGCGCTCCTGCAATTCTCCCATTTCGGTCGCCAGGTTCGGCTGGTATCCCACGGCGCTGGGCATGCGGCCGAGCAGCGCGGAAACTTCCGATCCCGCCTGGGTGAAACGGAAAATGTTGTCAATGAAGAGCAGCGTGTCCGCGCCTTCTTCGTCGCGAAAATACTCGGCGACAGTCAGCCCGGTCAGCGCGACCCGGAGACGCGCTCCGGGTGGCTCAGTCATCTGTCCGTAGATCAGCGCCGCTTTGGATTTGGACGGATCGCCGGGCTTGATGACGCCGGACTCGGTCATTTCCAGCCACAGATCGTTGCCTTCGCGGGTTCGTTCACCGACGCCGGCAAACACGGAATATCCGCCGTGCTGTTTGGCGACGTTGTTGATCAGTTCCTGAATGAAGACCGTCTTGCCCACACCGGCGCCGCCGAACAATCCAATCTTGCCGCCCTTAAGGAAGGGCTGAATGAGGTCCACAACCTTGACGCCGGTTTCGAACATCTCGGCGGTGGTGGCCTGATCTTCAAACAACGGCGCCGGGCGATGGATCGGCATGGTCTTGCTGTGCTCGATCGGGCCCAACTGGTCCACGGGTTGGCCGATTACATTCATCACGCGCCCCAGCGTACCGCGGCCCACAGGCACCGAGATCGGCCCGCCCTGGTCGATGGCTTTCATGCCCCGCACCATACCTTCGGTCGCTTCCATGGCAACGCAGCGCACCCGTCCTTCGCCCAGGTGCTGCTGCACTTCCAGAATCACTCCGACCGGATTCGGCACGTTGAAACCGTCGCTGACGACTTTGAGCGCCTGATAAATCGGCGGCATCGCGCCCTCGACGAACTGCACGTCCACCGCAGGACCGGAAATCTGAATTACGCGTCCAATTCTCTCTGGCATAGGTTTGTAGCTCTCAGTCCGTCAGCATTTGGCAATTAGCAATTGGCAATTGGCACTTAGCCAAATGCCAATTGCTAATTGCTAATTGCTGCTCTACTGCGCTGCTGCTCCACTTACAATCTCAATAATTTCTTTTGTAATCTTCGCCTGGCGCGCCCGGTTCATGGCCAGGGTCAACGAATCGATCATGTCCGTGGCGTTGTTGGTGGCCGCGTCCATGGCGGTCATGCGTGCCGCGTGCTCCGCGGCCACCGACTCCTGCAGACCACGAAATACCTGGATCGCTACATATTTCGGCAACAGCGACCGGAACAACTCTTCCGGAGACTGTTCGTATATATAGTCAACCGGTGCTGTAGCGAATTTCGCCGCAGCTGCATCGATCTCGCGCGTGTCCGCCGGGCGAACCGCCACGCCCGCTTCTCTTGCGGCCTCCAGCGCCTGCTCTTTTTCTTTTAGCGTCATCCCTTCAGCCAGCTTTACCTCGGCTACGCCAATCTGTTCAATCGGCAGGATCTGTTCCACCACGAGACGCTGCGCGATCACGGACTTGAATTCGTTGTACAGCAGGTACACCGAATCAATTTCTTCCCGGCCGTAACGCTCGATCACGCGTTCCGCCAGTTCCGAGGCCAGGGCGTAGTCAATCTTGTTCAACACTCCGATTTGCTCGCCTACAATCGTGGTTTCCGGCGCGCTCTGCGAATCGGCTTTTCGCGGCTCGGCTGCGCGGTAACGACGCCGCAGAAAATCCCGCCCCTTGCGGCCGATGGTCTCAATCTCGAGATTCTTGTCCGCCTTGGTCGCGATGAAACGCCCCGCCGCTTTCAGGATATTGGTGTTGAAAGCTCCGGCCAGCCCTTTGTCTCCAGTGACCACGATCAGCAAAACATTCTTCTCGGGACGGCGCGCCAGCAGAGGATGCCGCGGTTCACCCGTCTCCGGATCGTAGATCTCAGCTCGCGACACCAGCGACTTGAGCACGTTGGTCAGCATCTGGGCATAAGGACGCGCCGCCAGGGCACGCTCCTGCGTCCGGCGCAACTTCGCCGCCGAAACCATTTTCATGGCCTTGGTGATCTGCCGCGTGTTGGTCACGCTGCGAATACGCCGCCGGATGTCGAGAATATTTGGCATTTCTTTCGATCGGTCAAGGCCTCCATCTCAACGCTGGTAAAGCTCTCCGGCATTGAGATGTAACAAAACCCAGTTAACCAGTTGGTAGTTCTCGGTTCTCAGTACTACTTCGCCGCCGCTTGTCGATCCGCTACGAACGCCTCTTTACTTTGCTTGATGACTTTGCTCATCTCAGCTTTGAGAGCATCGTCCAAAACCTTCTTCTCCATGATGGTGCGCAGCAGGCCTGGGTTAGTCGCGTCCACATACTTGTAGAGTTCGGCTTCGAAGTCACGTACCTGGTCTACCGGGAGGTCGTCGAAAAATCCATTCGTGCCGGCAAAAATGATCAGGATCTGCTTGGAAAACGGCAGCGGCGAAAACTGCTTTTGCTTGAGTACTTCGACCAGGCGCTGGCCACGATTGAGTTGGGCCTGCGTGGCTTTGTCGAGATCGCTGCCGAACTGCGCGAATGCCGCCAGTTCGCGATACTGGGCCAGTTCGAGCTTCATGCTGCCCGCCACCTGGCGCATGGCTTTGATCTGCGCACTGCCACCGACGCGGCTCACCGAAATTCCTACGTTCACCGCAGGCCGCACACCGCTATTGAACAGGTCGGTCTCAAGGAAGATCTGGCCGTCGGTAATCGAAATCACGTTGGTCGGGATGTAAGCTGAGACGTCGCCCGCCTGAGTCTCGATGATCGGCAACGCAGTCAGCGAGCCCCCACCCATCTTGTCGCTGAGCTTGGAGGCGCGCTCGAGCAAACGCGAGTGTAGATAAAAGACGTCTCCGGGATAGGCTTCGCGTCCCGGGGGACGCCGCAGCAACAGCGAGATCTCCCGATACGACGCCGCGTGCTTGGAAAGATCGTCGTAAATCACCAGCGCGTGGCGCTTCGTGTCGCGGAAGTACTCGCCCATGGCGCAAGCCGCGTAGGGCGAGATGTACTGCATGGGGGCCGGTTCCGAGGCGGAGGCGGCTACGACGATGGTGTAGTCCATGGCGCCAGCGTCGCTAAGAATTTTCACCACCTGGGCGATGGAAGACCGCTTCTGTCCAATCGCGTTGTAGATGCAGATCAGGTTATTGCCTTTGCTGTTGATGATGGTGTCGAGCGCGACCGCTGTCTTGCCGGTCTGGCGATCGCCGATGATCAGTTCGCGCTGTCCGCGGCCAATCGGGATCATGCTGTCGATGGCCTTCAGCCCGGTTGCCATGGGCTCGCGCACCGGCTGCCGGTCGATCACGCCCGGGGCCAGGCGTTCCAGAGCGATGAACTGGTCGGTTGCGATCGGACCCTTGTCGTCGATCGGCTGCCCCAGCGAGTTCACTACTCGTCCGACCAGCGCTTCGCCCACGGGCACGCTCATGATGCGTCCGGTGCGCTTGACCTCGTCGCCCTCGCTGATCTCGGTGTACTCACCCAGCAACACCACGCCCACCTGATCTTCTTCCAGGTTCATGGCGATGCCAGCGACATTGTGGGGAAACTCGAGCAGTTCCCCAGCCATGACCTTATCGAGACCATGCACGCGAGCAATACCGTCGCCCAGGGTGATAACCGTTCCGACTTCATCCACGGCGATCTTGGATTCGTAATTCTCAATCTGTTGCCGGATCAGCTGCGTGATCTCGTCTGCTTTGATTTGTGCCATAAAAGTCAGCTCTTAGCTTCTAGCTCTAGCTCCTGGCTCCTAGCTTTTCTTTGCGTCCTTTGCGGATTCTCTTTGCGATCTTTGCGGTAAAGTCTTTTGAAAACTCGCGAACCCCAAATCGACTCAAACTCGGTTCCAGCCAAAGGCTAGGAGCTAATAGCTTCCCTTATCCTCTCCAACTGGCCCTTCACCGAACCATCGTAGATCATGCTGCCAACCTTCACGATGGCGCCACCGAGAATTGAACCATCCTGCGCATAACGGGCGCGCACTTTGTGGCCGGTCAGCTTTGCGACCTGGGCTTCGAGGGCAGTCCGTTCCGGCTGGCCCAACTCCCGCGCGCTGATGATCTGCGCTTCGACAAAGCCCATGCGGCGGTTGAGTTCCCGCTCAAATTCTTTCACGATGGGATCGAGAAACTTGATTCGCCGGTGGTCGATCAGCACCGCTACAAAGTTTCGCACCGGACGGGAGAAGCCAGCTCGGGCGACAATCGCGTCCAGCAAAGCACGCTTCTGTTCCGCCGGAATTGACGGCGCTTCCCAGACTTCACGCAATTCGAGGCTGGTGTTCGCCAACTGGGCCACAGACTGAGCCTCCAGCAATGTTTTCGCCGGATCCAGACGCTGGTCAAAGACCACGTCGGCGAAGGCACGCGCGTAAGTGCTGGTCACGGACGCCATGGTTCAGTTCTTGTCCTGTCCGTCGCCGCCGCCACTCTTGGGCGAAAGCTCGCGGGCAAAGCCTTGCACCAGCGCCTGGTCCGTGGCCGGATCCACTTTGATCTGTCTGGCCGCCAGCGAGACCGCCAAATTCGCCGCGTAGTTAGTCAGCTCGCGCCGCGCCAATTTGGCTGCCGTCGCGATCTCCTGCTCGGCAGACTCCACAATCTTGCGCCCATCTTCTTCCGCCGCCGCCTTGATTCGAGCCTCTTCTGCGACCGCATCTTTCTCCGCGGTGGCGCGCATCCCTGCGATTTCGGTATCCAGCCGGGAGAGCCGCGCTTCGATTTCGCCCAGGCGCCGGTTGGCGTCTTCGCTCGCCTTTCGCGCTTCCTGCATCGCCTTCTGGATGGAAGCGGTCCGATTCCGGAACATGCCTGGCAGGCTCTTCTTCGAGAAGTAGACTACCGCGCCGGCGACAATTGCAAAATTAAGCACCACGCACAACCAGTAGGCATAGTCCAGGTTCAGGCCGGTGAGCTTCGCCACCCACTGCACCATCCACGAATGCTTGAACTGAGCCTGCTCGTCGTCCTCGGCCGCACGTGACTCCTTCGCTGGTTCTCTGTTCACAGCGCTAGCAGAGTGTTCGGGGCTGGCGGAGGGAGGATTCGCCTGCGCTCTGGCGCTATAGCTAAGAGCGAGGAGCAAGAACAGAGAAGCTAAGATTGCAATGTGGCCGCGGGCGACTCGCCCGCGATGCACTGGCTCGAGACTCGCGGGCGAGTCGCCCGCGGCCACACAACCTTGGGCCACACAACATCGCATGAGGAGTGGACTCCGCATCAGTCGCCACCTGCCGGACTTTGACCCGCTGGTTCGAGCACCGTGCGAATGATCGCTGCGGCGAGTTTTCCGCTCTCCGCTTGCAGACCGGTTTGTGCGGCTACCTTGTCTTTCTCAATGGCGGCGCGCGCCTGTTCAACCTGGGCCTGCGCCCGGCTCCGCGCCTCGGCAACGGCTGCGGCCCGCGCCTGCAGGGCCTGCTGACGGCGTGCTTCCTGACTCTTGAATACAGTCATGCGCGCCTCCCGCAGCCGCTGTTCGTAGTCCGCGGTACGCGCTTCGGCCTGGGCAATATCGGCCCTGGCTTTTTCTATGGCGCCTTCCGTCCGGCTGTGCCTTTCCGCCAAGACTTTGGTCAGTGGCTTGTGCACCACGGCGGTATAGATGCCAAACAACAAAATGACCAAGATGATAGTCGGCACGGACCCGAGCAGTAATCCGCCTAGTTGTCTAAATATCTCGTCCATTGTGTGCTGATCAGGTCTAGAGCGTAAGGAGGCTTAAGACCATTGAAAGTAACATGTTACGGATTGAGTGTCAACGCAGGCGAGGGCCGTTTCCAGATTGAAACCGGAGGGTACGAACTATTTCGCTGGATCGTCGAAAGTCGCTTGACATCCGGCATAACGGGTCTAGCATGGAAGTATCACCTCCGATCCAATCCGGATCGAATGGGCCGATAGCCAAGGAATGTCACCGCTTCTTGGTTGCCGGCCCATTTAAGCTTTCAGCCCTTAAGCGTTCAGCCCTCAGCTTTCTACACAGATGCATTCCTGATTTCCTGTCGCTGTGGACTGGGCATTCGGTTGAGCTGAAGAGTTCCTGTGGGGCAAGACTAGTCATGCACGACGAAGCTTCTTACCTTCCGCACCACGGACTCCGGTGCTTCCACGTCCAGCTCGACTGACCCATCACTATACGTCCGCGAGTAAATCCGTGAACGCGCCTCGAGCAGCGCCAGCAGCTTCCCTTCTTTCTGAGGCACGCTTAGACGCACACGGCTGATCGGATCTTCGGACAGCATCTCGTCAATCCGGTCCAGTAGCGTGGTCATGCCGGTGCCCTTTGCGGCCGAGACGTGCACTCGGCTCGCGTCATCCAACAATGACTCGCGCTGCTTCGGAGGCAGCAAGTCAATCTTGTTCATCACCCGCAGACGTGGCTTCCCGTCGACTTCCAATTCCTTGAGCACCTTGTCTACTTGCGCGTCCTGTTCGGCCGACAGCGGACTGCTGGCATCGGAAACATGAAGCACCAGCGAGGCGCGCTGCACTTCTTCCAAAGTCGCTCGGAAGGCCGAGACCAGCGTGTGCGGCAGGTTACGGATGAATCCGACCGTGTCCGAGAGCAATACCTTTCTTCGTGACGGCAGCGCCACGGAACGAATCGTCGGATCAAGCGTGGCAAACATCCGGGGAGATTCGAGCACCGCGGCCCGAGTCAACGCATTAAACAGCGTGGACTTCCCTGCATTGGTGTAGCCGACCAGCGCGACCGTCGCCACCGGCACCGCTTCCCGCCGGGCGCGTTGTTGCGCCCGGACGCGCCGCACATTTTCTATCTGCTCTTTCACGTGCCGGATGCGCCGGTGAATCTTCCTGCGGTCGGTTTCGAGTTGGGTTTCGCCCGGGCCCCGAGTGCCGATGCCGCCGCCCAGTTGCGACATTTCTATTCCGCGCCCGCCCAGCCGCGGCAGCATGTACTCCAGTTGCGCCAGTTCCACCTGCAGCTGGCCTTCGCGGGTTCGTGCATGTTTCGCAAAAATGTCGAGGATGAGCTGAGTGCGGTCAATCACCCGGGTGTTGACCAGCTTTTCGATATTGCGCTGTTGCGAGGCCGTGAGGTCGTGATCGAACAGCAGCAGATCAGCAGAGACTGAGGCAGTGGCGCCGGCAATCTCCTCCAGCTTTCCGCTTCCGATCAGCGTGGCCGGGTCAGGACGGTCGCGGTGCTGCAGAAATTCACCGACAATTTCCGCGCCTGCGCTGACTGCCAGAGAACGCAACTCGTCCAGCGACTCTTCGGCGCTGAACTCGGGGATGTCCGGCGCCTTCGTCGGGGATGGCCCGCTGGAAGTATCGCGGGCGGCCTGGGCAGCCGCGGTTAACGGACCACTCCGGGCCCGAACCGATGCAGCCCCGCGAGAGCGGGTACGTACGTCAAGGCCGATGAGAAAGGCCCGCTCTTTAGGCGAACGATTCCCGTCGTCCGCCGGGCCGCGCCCGCTGGTCATATTCTTGTCGAAAGACTTCTTCCCGAAAGATGTGGATTTTGGACTGCTCAATTTGCTGGGTTCTCGGCGGCGTACATAGATCGGCTCGCGTCTATCGGCGCTTGGCAATTAGCAACTAGCGTTACGTCGATCCGCAGCAAGGAAGCGGCTTGGCGAAGTCCTAAGTGCGAATTGCTAATTGCCACGTGCTAGTTACGCTCTTCATCCCTCGGTGCCGGAAGGACGCGGCATCACCGCTGCTTCCGGGCCCGCATTCGGAGTCGCTGCGGGTGCCGGCACGACGGTTGGCTTATCCCCATGGCTGTGCAGGGTCTTTCCCATGGCCACGGTGGAGATAGCGTGCTTGAAGATCAATTGCTCTTGGTTGTTGGTTTCGAGCACAACCGAATACTTATCGAAGGAGCGGATGCGCCCCGTGAGCTTAACTCCGCTCAACAGGTAAATCGTGATGTTGCTGCGCTCCTTGCGTGCCGTATTGAGGAAGGTGTCCTGGATGTTTTGCGCCGGCTTGTTTTCCATCGCCGATCTCCTTGGTCCTGATCGCAAAGTTCCGAGTGGTCAGGTCTGTACCGGATGAACAGGCAGACCTGCGTGCGGGACCTCCGTACGATAACGCACGAGTCCGACTGCCAACAGTGCTTGTACGATACGGTGTTGCTTCTCCCATTTCAAGCTGTGAACTTCCACACACCTGTCATCCTGAGGAAGCGGAGTCCTTCGCTGCGCGAAGGGCACCCGACGAAGGACCTGTGTATTCCCTGGCGATAGCAGCGCCAAACCTGCCAGACTGGGCGATATTTCTACACTTTGGAGCGTAAGTCGAATGTTATGCGATGCCAAGCGCCAGGAATGGGGCGAGGAATGCACAGGTCCTTCGCTTGCTTTCGTCCAGCGTCGCCAGACGAAAGACTGCGCTCAGGATGACAGCCACGTGGTGCCGGGACGATGAATGAGAGCCTGCTCCAAACTAACCCGCTACTGCTGATCTTGTTCAATTGACATCGGCACCACAAAATGCCACCATTCTCCGCTTCGACCGCTGTCGAGGACGGCCCCGCGTCCACATTGAGCCTCTGGAGACACGTATGCACTATGCCATCGCCCTGTTCGTCATGCCCACGCACACTGGCACGGAGGCTCTGGCCTTCATCCTGCGCTGGATCCATCTGCTGGCGGGCATCACCTGGGTGGGCCTGCTGTATTTTTTCAACCTGGTCAACGTGCCTTTCATGAAGCAGGTGGACGCCGCCACTAAGCCGAAAATTTTCCAGTACATGACCATGCCCGCCCTGCAACTATTCCGCTGGAGCGCGATGCTGACGGTATTCGTAGGCTTCTGGTACTGGTCGCAGGTTTACGTCGCCGCAGATGCGCATCGCATGGGAGTGGGCGCGGGAAGCACGATCGGGCTGTTTCTCCTGATCTGGGTGGCAGCTTCCATGATCCTCTATTTCGTGATCTCAAAGACGCCGAGCGGATATGTCTTGGGTGCAATTGTGGCAGTGCTGGTTTGCGCCGCGGGCTGGCTGTTTGTGAATTACACCCCCGTGGGACAGGACGATAACCACGTGCTCTCGATCGGAATCGGCGGCGGGCTGGGCTTTATCATGCTGTTCAACGTCTGGGGAATCATCTGGCGCAATAACAAGATGATCATTCGCGGAACCCTAGCAGGCACGCCCCCAGCGAACGCGGCGGTCCTGGCGCGGCAGGCCTTTCTGGCCTCGCGGACAAATTTCTTCCTGTCCGTGCCCATGATCTTCTTCATGGCCGCCAGTTCGCACTACACGCTTCTGGGGCGGTAAGGGCTGCGGCAAACCGAATTCGTTCAGGATGACGCCGGCGGGGATTTGGCAAAGGAGGCATTACCGAATTCCGCTGGCTCTTGACCACTCCTACTTGACCTGAAAATTCTTCGGATCGAGTCCAACGTTGTTGGAAAACTCGTCCGCCGTGACGTCCCACTCTAAGACTTCGGTCGCGCCGGTCTGCAGTTCCTCGGTAAAGTGAATGACATACTTCGAAGGCAAGGTCAGGCCTTCTGCAGTTTTGAAATCGCTGAAGCGTTCTTCGATCGTGTAGCGAGTCTCCTTCTGCTTGGCGGTCTGGGTGATGTCGGTAACGCCCGAGGTAGGAGACAAACCAGATGCGAGTGTCACAGCATAAGTCGTCATGACGTGCCGGTACGTGTCCTTGTCAAAGTAAATGTGGACCGTAAGGTCGTCTTTCTTTCTGGAGTGATAACCAATCTCATACGCCTCCCCACCGTTGATCTTCTTCAGTCCGTTGTAACTGAGCTTGGGCTTGTTGACGTCCAGATTAAGCATTGCCCAGGCGGTGGTGAGTGCTCCTCCCAGCAGGCCCTCTTGGACGAGCTGGTCCTGGCTGTGTGCGAACTCACCAAGGGAGGAGCGCCGGTGGTTACTAGTTGTCGCCGCAACGTAGACTTTATCTCCGTCGGTGACGAACTGCTCGCCACGGTAATCACCGTTGGCCAGTTTGATCATGACCACACTTTTGCGTCCTTCTGAAACCAGCGCGCTCGTGCCCTGCAGTTCGCCACCGCCACTGACCAGGTTCTTGAAGCGAGATGTTCCCTGCACGAGCCTCGTCTTCACGGCTGACCGGGCCTCGGCCGCGCCGATGGAATCGAGATGCCGGGCCACGACGTCTTCCGCCTTCAGTTCTGCGCCGCTCAGCAGTGAAGACGCCGTAGTCAGGAACAGAGCGACAATGGCAATCGGCGGCCGGAGAAGGGTGAAGACCAACGTCCAAGATTTCATGGGCTTACCTTTCGGCCGGGCAGAATTAAGATGGGCTCACCGCGGCGCTCAATCTAAATCAGCACTCCCCCGCCAAACAGAAAAAAAGCCTGCGGGTTTGGGCCCGCAGGCTGATAGTGCAGTCCTTTGACCTAGAACACCAGCTTCAGCGCCACCTGCATTTGCCGCGCCGAGGTCGTTCCGTCCGGTCGTCCGACCGTAGCTGTGCTTAGTCCGAATGATCCGACGTTGCCGATCTGATTGCCCGGGCTGGCGGCAGTGATGTCGCCCGGATTGACAAAATTCGGATGGTTAAAGATGTTGTAGCACTCCACCCGCAGTTGCGCGTTGAACCGCTCGGTGATCTTCATGCCCTTGGCAAATACCATGTCAAAGTTCACGAAGCCGGGCCCGTAAAACTGGTTGCGACCGATACTGCCTGGCCGGCCGTTGATCACCGGATTTTGAAACGCAGCCGGATTGCTGAAGATTACTTTGTTGCCGCCATTGATGGCTGGGTCATCGTTCTGACCGGGTGCAAACGGATCGCCCACCAGATCGCCCCAGGACGAGATACCTGTTCTTTGGCTGTCGGTGCGCCCACGAATTTCAAACGGATGTCCGGTCTGCGCAGTCGTAACTCCCGAGAACTGTATGCCTTCGAAAATTCGGCCTACAACTCCGTTGTTGAGGTAACCCTTTCCCTTGCCCAACGGCACTTCCCACACGTAGCTGATGACGGCAACGTGCCGGATGTCGTTGTCGGAATTTCCCCGATCCTGATCGAGGTTCCGCGAGTTCCGCGGGAACGTGCGGGCTCCCTGGGCGGGATCGATCGGATCGGGAGAATCGTCAATGTTGTGGGCCCAGGTATAGGAACCCTGTATCTGAAATCCGTGGCTCAGACGGCGGGTGAGCTTCGCCTGCAACCCGGTGTAAAAGGAGTTGGCGACCGAGCGGTTGAGTGCCGGCTGAATCAGTGCGTTGTGCGCGACCGCATTGAAAGGCAGCGGCGTAAAGTTGCTCTGGAAACCCTGGTACAGATTGATACCGCTTACCTGGTTGGGGGTGCAGGAACCCACATTTCCGAAAAAGTTGGTGAACGAGTTGGTGGGATCGCTGCAAAACGCCACCAGTTGGTTTACCAGATTTGGATCCGGTGGGTTTCCATCAACCGCGCGGAAAATATGTGATCCCTTCGATCCGACATACCCCAAATCCAAGGTCATGTTCCCGGGAACTTCGCGTTGAATTCCGAAGTTCCAGTTCTGGCTGGCGGGATTGCGGAAATGAGTGTCAAAAAGAGTCGGTGCCAGGCCGCCGACCGTACCGTCGAACTCTGGAATCGTAGCCGAAGGCGTGGTAGTCGGCGCCAGGACCGGAACGGCCAGCACGCCAGTGCCGGCGCTGAAGAAGTTAGTGAGGGTGTCAAACGGCTGCGTCGAATAATCCTGCTCGAAAGGCGGATTGCCGCGCGCGTTGCCGAAAAGATTACCGAAAATGCGATCGTGAAAAATGCCATAACCACCGCGGATCGCGGTTCTTCCGTCATTCCACGGGTCCCAGGAGAATCCTACTCGGGGCTCGATGTTGGAGTAGTCGTCCTCGTAAAGCTGGTGTCCGGTTCCCGGGCCCACAAAGGAAAGTACTACCGGAAATGTAGTCGAAGGATCGGAGAGCAGGTTGGACAAATTGCCGTGTTCTTCGTAGGGAACACCATCGAACTGGTAGCGCACTCCCAGCGTTAGCGTAAGATTACGCCGCACCTTCCAGGAGTCTTGCCCGAAGAAGTCATATTCGTGTTGGCGGAAGAACTTGCTGTTGTCGGGGTGGCGGGTTCCGCTCTTATCGAAAAATTCCGCGTTCACGTCCGAGGCCACCAATGCGTAGGCAGCGTTGGCCGCGTCCGACACGGCAAAACTAATGTTCGGCTGGTCCGTCACCCCAGGGATATCGATCACATTGAAGCCGACGTTAAACGGGTCACCAAACTGGGCAAACGTGTTGATGCCGATCTGCCGCCGTGCATTGAAGCTGTCGGGTCCGTTCTGGTGAACATTGCGGAAGTCCCCGCCAAACTTGAAGGTGTGAGCGCCATGCACCCAGCTGATGATGTCCGTGAAACTAGTGGTCCCGGTCGTGCGGAATTGATAGTTCGCACTCAGAGGGCAGGCGAAGTTGGTGAACGGATCCATCAAGTAGTCTCTGCCGAAGCCGAACTGATCGAGCGGGCTCACGCTATCCAGTACACTCAGGCCGGTGCACTTAAAGTTGGCGTAAATCCGGTTCCAACCAAAGGTGAAGCTGTTGAGCAGGCTGGGAGTGAGGCTCGAGACCAGGTTCGCGGACAAGCCTTGCGTGATGGCTTTCAGTGAGGTCGCGCCAATGTTCCCAGGGAGAATATCGTCGTGCGCTGAATTAGGATCGGTCACGTGATTGTACCCGTAGCGCAGGCTCACCGTCTCGCGTTCCGTGAAGTGATGGTCAATCTTGGCCACGGTTTGATAACTGCTGGTCCTTGACGAACTGGGATAGTGGATGATGCCGCTTACGCCGTCAGCCGACTGCGGCGCATTCGGATACAGCGCGAAGATCTTCTGCACGGTGGGATCCAGCGGGAAACCGTAAATGTTGTTCGCACTGGACGGTGAAAGGTCAACCGGAACCGTGGTCGAGCCCAGGGTGTTGGGATCAACATAGGTGAAGTTGAATACGCCGGTCTTGAACGCCGCGGTTGGCACGACTGCTGTACCTGTCAACGTCGTGATGAAGCGATCCATTTCATCGTTGAAAAAGAAAAATGTTTTGTCTTTACGAATGGGTCCGCCCAGCGAGAACCCGAACTGGTGGCGGATATAAGGGTCCTGGGGGCCGTCGCTGGCCCGGTTAAACCAGTCCCGCGCTCCGCCGAAAGCATTCCAGCGCCCGAACTCGTAGGCATCTCCGTGGAAAGTATTGGTTCCGCTCTTGGTGACCACGTCGATGATGGCGCCGGTGTTCCGGCCGTATTCAGCGTTGAAATTGTTGGTAATGACCCGGAATTCCTGAGTCGATTCCGGATCAGCGCCCAGCACAGTGACCAGTCCGCCGGGCACATCGGTATCGTTGTTGTCCACTCCGTCCAGCAGGAAGTTGTTGTTGCGCTCGCGGGCTCCGTTTACGGTGATGCCGCCCAACCGACTGTTGCTCTGCGAGGTGCCCGGAGACAACAAAACCAGTTCGTACGGATTCCGCGTGATCAGAGGCAGGTCCTTGATGGCCTGCGCGTCAACCAGGTTGCTGACTTGCGCAGTCTCCAGATCAACCGGCGGGATCTGGTCGGCGCGCACCTGGACTTCTTCCGTCACCGCTCCCGGCTCCAACCGGATATTCACAGTCAGCGCCTGTCCGACAGTGAGCTCGACGTCGGATGCGTGGAACGCCTTGAAGCTTGCCATCTTGGCCGTGATTTCGTAGGCACCGGGAGGAAGAGCAGGGACGCTGTAGGCGCCTGTGCCGCCGCTGGTCGCCGTGCGCACAGCGTTGGAGCCCATATTCCTGATCGTGACTTCCGCGCCTTGCACCACGGCGCCGACGGAGTCGGTGACTGTGCCTTGAATCGAACCGGTCTGCGCCAGCGCAAACGTAGCTGTCAGCAGCAGAACGATGCTGCCCGAAAGAAATCTCAACCTGTGCATTTCTCCTCCTGTATTCACCTGTCCCGTCGCGGGCCGAAAACACGCGCGGTGAGCGCCGGAAAACCTCTGCAAAATGACCGGGAAATCGCCTCAGGACGCAACTCTACAACAGGTTATTGTCGAATCATGATGGCAATTGGCCGACCAGTCCAATTGTCTATGTGAAGTGGCTTATTCTAAGAGCTTTATTATGTAGGGAGAATCTGGGGATACACCGGTACTTTGGTCATTCTACGCAGTTGTAGAGAGGGATCTACTGAATTCCATAGGAACATGCGATAAGAGTTAGCCCACCTGACAAGTTTAAGCCAAGAAAAAACGGGGCCACGTGGGCCCCGTCCAGTCAATCAATTGCGTACAACTTAGAAGGTGAACTTCGCGACCAACGCGATGGTGCGAGCGTTGCTGGCGAACACCGACCTCGGATTGTTGAAGGTGGGACTGTTCGGCTTCAGATAGTTCAAGTAGCTCGAGCTGTTAGGACCGGTGGTGAACGACGCGACATCATTCACGCCCAACCCCTGGCCAGGATTGCTGCCGGGGATGAACTGCGCGTGGTTGATGATATTCGCAAACTGCGCACCGAAGCGGAACTTCATGCGCTCGGTAATGTTGACGTCTTTGTAGACTGAGAGTGAGATGTCGTTCGTCGGCTCCGTTGCCAGCGTGTTCCGAGCGCTCGTGGCGAGCGCGCCGGCGCCGGCGACGATATACTGCGCGTTGGGGTTGTTTGCTTGATATGCGACCAGGAAAGGGCTGGAGTTAAAGTTCCCCGGTCCCGGAGGTCCAACGCTGGGATCGAAGTCATTCTCTCCGCAGACTCCAAACGCAGGCATCGCACTCGTGCAAAGCGGCGTCACGCCAGAGCCTACGCCGTTTGTACCGGCGGGATTGAGAATCGTGCGATCACCGGCCGAGTCACCGTTGAGGTTGGTATCAAGCGCCGATTGGACGGTCGCCCACTGTGGAGACTCGTAGGTATAGATCGGGCTGAAACCCCAGTTGCCGGCAATATTTTTCATGAACCAATTGCCATTCTTGAAGAAAGGCAGGTCGTAGACCGCGGCCAAGGTAAAGCGGTGGGTACGGGACAAAGGTGAAACCGATCGCTCCGCGTCCCAGTTCTGGAAGTCCTGGGGACGACGGGGAGAGAGCACGGTGGTAAAGAAGTCCGCCGTGCTGTTGTCTATGGTACGGCTGTAGGTGTAAGCCGCCTGGAACATCAGACCGTTGCTGAAGCGGCGGCTGAGTTGGGTTAGCAAGCCATGATAATTCGACGAACCATTCGGCGTGTCACCCACAATGTTGGATCCGAAACCAGCCGCGACGTACTCCGGCAAGAACGATCCCGGAGCTTTGAGAGAAGTCAATGTATTCGGCAGGGCGTCCAACGTAGCTTGTGACGGCGCGTTGAGGAAAGTGGGCAAGTTCTGCTCCGGTGTCACTAGTGACCGCCGGTTGATTCTGTTCTGCACATCCAGATGGACGCCACGGGTTCCAACATAGTTGATTTCCGCCGTGAAATCCTTTCCGAAACTGTGCTGCACGCCCAAATTCCAGTTGATGGAATACGGCCATCTCTGCTGCGGCGGAATCCAGTTGGAAGTAAACGCGCGTGCGTCGGCCTCGTTGAGAACGGTGATGCCAGTACCGCCACCCGGCAAGCCGCCGTTGGCCAGGAAATTCGGGGTTGGGGTAGTCAGATCCACGTCATTGGTGGCGCCGACCTGGGGAGGCACCGCCAGGATACCGATGTTGTCATACAGCACGTCGTAAGCCAGGCCGAAACCGCCGCGAATCGAGGTAGTTCCCGCGCTCCCCGGAGAAAAGGCGAATCCTACCCGCGGAGCCCATTGGTTCTTCGGAGCTTGAGGCTTTCCGAATAACAACGGCTGGTTCGAGCTGCCCGGAACAATGATACTGGGGGTATTGGAAATGGTGTTCAGCGCCTGCAAATTTTCACCTGTGGGGACGGTGGTGTATTCGTAACGAATTCCCATGTTCAAAGTCAGGTGGTTGTTTACCTTCCAGGTATCGTTGGCGTACCAGTAGATTGCCTTCTGGTTGCCGTAATACGTGATGGACCCGGAACTGCGCTCGCCCAGGTTATCCGGCGAGAAGTCCTCAAGGAAGAGCTGTGAGGTGTTGTAGTCGTAGTCCCCGCGCTGCCGCTGGGTGAAGCTCTGGGGCGAGATGTACCACCGGTATTCGGCACCGAACTTGAAGGTGTGGGAGCCCTTGGTCCAGCTTAGGTTATCCACGCCCTGGTAAAGGTTCTGAATGGTGAACTGGGGAGCATTCGAATCTGGCCCTAGCTGCAGACCGCCGCCCAGGTCAAACAAAATAATGTTGGGGAACGAATCCAGTCCCGGATACGAGAACTTGCCCGCATCCACGGTGTTGGCAAAGCGGTTAAAACCGACACGGAACTCATTCACCACCGTGGGCGAGAAGGTATGGAATTCACCCAAAGTAAACAGGTGAAAACGGAAGGGCTCATTCGTATAGAACGCCGGCAAATTCGCCGCCGTGTCAATTTCGTCCAGCTTGTTATACACGTAGCGCCCGCGCAACTGGTCGCGGGAGGAAATGTTGTAGTCGACGCTCTGGACAAAGTTTTCGAAGTTTTCGAACGCCGGCGCCGAGATCGAAACCGCGCCGATCTGGACTCGAGCCCGCGGCGCATGCGCCATTCGCCGGAGCAGTCGTGTATGGGAGACAATCGGTGGCGCTCGCAGCTACCGGCACATATTGCTTGAAAATCCCAAAGTTGGTGGCGCTAAGGCCGGGATCCGCGGCAATCGCGGCCAAGCCATCCGCCGTGGGCGTAAACACCTGAGCGCCGCTGGTTCCGGTAAGTCCTACCGGCTGGCGTTCGAAGTTACTGAAGAAGAAGAGCTTGTTCTTAATGATTGGCCCGCCGAAGGTACCGCCGTAGCGGTTACTGTCGAAGCGCGGGTTCGAGGTCAAGCCTTGTAGGACGTAAAAATTGTCTACGGCGTTCAGATTGCGATTTCTGAAGTATTCGTAGAGCGATCCGTGGAAGCCGTTCGTGCCGCTCTTGATGGTGGTGTTGAACTGACCTCCGGAGGAGTGACCAAACTCAGTATTGAACTGGTTCGCCAGAAGCGAAAAATTCTCCACCGCATCGTTCGGAACCGAGATCAGCGCGCCCGTGACTCCCTTGTTGTTATTGTCCACGCCTTCCACGGTGAAGTTGTTGTCACGCGGCCGTTGTCCGCCCACCGAAGGTCCGGTGCCAAGTCCCATCGAGCTCGACTGGGTGACGCCTGGACTCAACAACGAGAGGTTCAGTACGCCCGCACCAACTCCGCCGGCGGAGGTGATACCTAAATCCTTAGAGTAACGCTCGTTGTAGCTGGATGATATTTGTGCCGAGCTGGTGTCGAGAACCGCAGCCGTGCCGGACACCTCAATGGTCTCAGAAGCAGCACCGGGGCTCAGCGTGACATTCAGAGTTCCGGTCTGGTTCAACACGATGTCGACCTGCTGGGTGACGGCCTTGAAGCCGCTGGCCTTCACGGTGATCCTGTACGTTCCCACCGGCAGGTTCTCAAAACGGTATCCGCCCGTGCCGCCCGTCTTAGTGGTTATGATCGCTCCGGTGCCGACGTTGAGGGCTTCCACACTCGCGTTGGTTACGACCGCCGCGGAAGAATCAACGACTGTGCCCACGATGCTGCCGCTGATGGCTTGGCCGAACGCCAATCCGGAACCCAATGCCATCAAACTGAGCAGGGCCAGTCCAAATGCGAAAATCCTTAACTTGGAGACAACAGATTGCATACGATTTCTCCTCAAAACTCGAAGTTCCTGGGGTATCGACACGAACTGAAATTCGAAGCAACAAAACATTATGACAGGATGATTTACGCACTGCCTCTATAGACAGTAAAAGCAACTGCCATTCCAAAACAGCTCGACATAACAGACAGTGTTTTCATATATTTACAACTTTGGTTCCCGTTTCGATACTGAAAAACGGATAGCCTTGCCAGCACTGCCTATGAAATTCAGTATTTATTGAGCCTCCAGCCAGGCTGGGTTGTGCCACAATGTCGCGTGGATTTCGAGCAATGCCGGGAGGGGATCGAGCTGTTCAACCGGGCCGCCTTTTTCGACGCGCACGAGGCCCTCGAGGACGTCTGGCGCGCCGCCCCCCTGGCGGAGAAGAAGTTTCTGCAGGGATTGATCCAGGTGGCGGTGGCGCTGCACCATCACGGAAACGGGAACTTAGCCGGAGCGCGGTCGGTGCTGCGCCGCGCGTTTCGAAATATTTCTCTTTATCCCGAAGGCTTTGGCGGGATCCATTCAGCGGGTTTGCTGCACTCGATTGCGGAGTGGCAGCGCGCTCTCGATGAAGGATTGCCGGTGCCGGCGCTTCCCAGGATTGTTGTTATCGAATAGTTGTCAGTTCGCAGTGGTCAGATGTCAGTTCAACGCTTTTTCTTTTTGGCTTTGCCTGATGACCGCCGACTGACGACCGATTGTTTCTGTTCTCCCGGCGCCAGAACTCGACGCACAATCGGCGTATTCAGCTTGTACTTGCGTTCACTCACATTTCCGGCGTCATCCTTGACGCGCACCACGAACACCGGCAGATCGCCTTCCCGGTCGAAGGTCTCGTGAGACACGGTCACGGGCAGTACGCCGTTGAGACCGTGCTCGCGGTAGGCGGTTTCGTAGCGATGGCGTCTGACGTTCCAGGTGAAGACACGAATCTGGTTGTAGTCGAACGGCATGCCATCCTTGTTCTCGCTGAACAGCACCAGGTACTGCGGCACCTTGTTATCGCCATCGGTGACGTGGTCGAGAACAAATGCGGCCACCGTGCGCTGGCCCTCGGAGTACTGCGCGATCTCGATCGGGATGTCCACATCCACCATGCGGGCCAGGACCCAGCCCACGTGTCCGGGCTCATCGCGGATGAGCCACCAGTCTTCCATCGGGGGCGCGGCAGGTGCGGCTTCCGCCGGCGTTCCCTTTTTCCCCGCGCTTATTTTTCCGGCGGCGGACGCCTGGGCTTGTCCTGCGGGAAGGGGCTTCGCGCTGCTGGCACGCTTGAGCACCGCGAGCTTTGCTCCCTGGTCTACCTGGTAGAGGTGGTCGGCGTCGCGTTGCGGCTCAAGATGGATATTGGTCTGGTTATGCGCGATTCCAGTCGCCTGGACGGGCGCATCGCGCTCCTGTTCCGCCAGCTTTTGAAACGCATCGTAGGTTTCCTTGCTCACCAGATAACGCTGTTCCAGCCATCCTTCGGCCCCGCTGGAGGTACGCACCCGGGCAAAGCGGCGGTCACGTGCGAGGATCTGTACCGCCTCTCCGTTTTTCACGCTTCCCGTCTTGTTGTAAACCGCCGCCACCTGGTCGCGCAGAAATGCCTGCGGAGCCGAGACGTACGCCATCTCTTTGGGGCCGCCCTTGCCGCGCCCGCAGCCCTCGAGCAGAGCCACGCCCGTTAACAGGAGCAGCAAAGGGCAGAATGCGAAAAGTGAGCGGCGATATTTCACGAATAAATTTTACGGTGACTTAAGAGCTGCGTTAGTGAGCAGACTGGTCCAGAATACTCCAGGCGGTCATTCTCCGAAGGAAATCCCGATGGCCTGGGCGATGTCCACGGCTTCGATGCGCTCGCCGCGCCAGCAGGTCCCGATGCAGCGGATACCGGTCATTGCACAGTGATGGTAAACGTGTTGCTGGTGACACCGTTGAGAGTAGCGGTAACGTTCGTGGTCGCGCCCGAGGTAGCGGTGGAAAGGACGGCGCCGCTCCCGCTCGCGATGGTCGAGATGACCGCCGTGTTGCTGCTGCTCCAAGTCACCTGGGTGGTGATGTCTTGCTGCTGAGCGCTGCCGGAAAAAGTTCCCAGCGCGGTGAAAACCACGGTCTGACCCGCGGCCGGGTTCGGAGTAGTGGTACTGATGGTGATGGCAGTCAAGGGCCCGGTATTCACGGTAATCGTAGAGGTACCGGTGATTGTGCCGGAGGTGGCGGTGATGGTTGCAGTCCCGGGAGGGTTAGTAATGGTCGCCGCTGCCGTAACCAGACCGCCCTTGCTGACGGTCGCCACCGTGGAATCGGAGGTGGTCCAGGTAGCGCTTCCGGTCAGATCCTTAGTGCTGTTGTCCGCGGCGAAATTGCCAGTCGCGGACAACTGTCGAGTCTGCCCTTCGATGAGCGACACGGACGAGGGCGTCACCGCGATCGAGGTCAGCGTGGGATTGACAAAAAATCCGCGACAACTCGCCGCCAGGACCAGCAGGGACAGAGCCGCGAGCGTAGCCAAAATGCGGAGATTCCGCTTGAGAGAAGGCATGGCAAAAAAAGTTCCGGCAGGCGTACTCTTCATGGACTTTCCGCTTGAAGTGGCTATAGAGAATTGTAGCAGAGAAGGTTTTGGCCGGAACGAACCAGTGTACTTCCGTGTGCACTAAGGTCTGTGCTTCATGCCCGTTACTGCGCGGAGATCTCCAGGCGCGCCCGGCGGCCAGAGCCGATCAACCAGCCGCGGTCTGCTAATCTGCTATCGGGCGGTGACCGGACCAAGCCCGAAGTGAGAACGGCGAAGAAAAGTTGTGATGAAAAACCTCTCTCCGATTGGCGCCGCCTTCTTCTCGATATATTTTTCTGCCGCACTTTTCGCCCAGACTAGCGTTGCCCCGGCATCGGCGAACAAATCACAGCCGGGCCCGGCTCGCGCCGCCGCTCCGGCTCCGAGCCTGTGCGCCGCCTGCATCCGGGCGCACATAGGATTTCTCGCTTCTGACGCATTGCGCGGACGGGGGAGCGCCACCGCGGACGAACTGGTCGCGGCGACCTATGTGGCTTCTCAACTGCGAGCCTACGGAATCGCCCCGGCCGGCGACAACGGTGGTTATCTCCAGCGGGCCACGCTGCAACAGCCAAAATTCACCGGCCCGCCACAACTGACATTTGCCGGGCCGGGCCCCAGCGGAGAAAAAGTTACCTGGACTTGCGGCAACCAGTTCGGAGTCCTTTATCTCGCGCAAACTCATTTCTCAGGCACACTGCACGTGATTAACGCCGACGAAAACGATCCGCAGGTGACCGATGCCATCGTGCTGATTCTTGGAAACGACCGCAAGCGGCAGCGGGCCCAGGCCTCGTCGTTGGCCGACAAGGGAGCGGTGGCGGCAATCATCGCGGCCACGGCGGAGCGCACCGCCCAGTTCCAGCAGCGTGCCCAAGAGCTGCCCACGTTGCCGGTGAGGATCGAAGGCGAAGATGCCGCCGGATTGGGAAGCGATTTCAACCTGCTGGAGGCCAGTCCCGAAGCCGCGGCCATCCTCAAGACGCTTCCGGAGAATACGACGCTGACTTTTGATGGCCCCTCGACCAGCGACAAGAAATACACGGTGAATGCGATCGGCATCCTGCGCGGCAGCGATCCGAAATTGCAGCAAACGGCGGTGTTACTCTCGGCCCATCTCGATCACCTGGGAATCGGCCCGCCGGTGAACGGAGACGACATCTACAACGGCGCCGATGACGACGCATCAGGTACGACTGCAGTGCTTGAACTGGCGCGCGTCCTGGGAAGCGGACCGCGACCCAGGCGTACTGTGATCTTCGCCCTGTTCGGCAGCGAGGAGACGGGCGGACAGGGATCAACATATTTTCTGCAGCATCCTCCGGTCCCGCTGAAACAGATCGCGGTCAACCTGGAATTCGAAATGCTCGGACGCGCCGACCCCGCGGTCAGCGCGGACACGGTGTGGCTCACCGGATGGGAGCGATCGAATCTGGGACCGATGCTGGCAGCTCGCGGAGCCAAACTGATCGGGGACCCTCATCCCGCGCAGAATTTTTTCGCGCGCTCGGACAACTACGTTCTGGCGAAAAAAGGCGTGGTGGCGCAGACCGTGTCGAGCTACGGAATGCACAGCGACTACCACCAGCCCAGCGATGACATAGCCCACATCAATTTCCAACACATGGACGCCGCCATCGGATCGCTGCTGGGCCCGGTCAGATGGCTGGTGAATTCGTCGTTTACGCCACAGTGGAAGGAGGGGGGAAAACCTTAAAGGCAGTCGTCGGTCGTCAGTCTTCAGTCGTCAGCAATTCTCCTCGGACGTCAGCCCACGGCCCTCAGCGAGAACAATTAACCGCCAGCGCAGAGATCGCCGAGGAAACAAAGCAATAAATGTTTTTCTCGGCGTTCTCTGCGTGCTCGGCGGTGGAAGATTTTGCTGACGACTGAAGACCGACGACCAACGACTAGTTGGTTCGTTTTGCCTTCGCGATCTTCTCATCAATAGGTTTGCGGCCGGCGAAACCTTCGCTAATGTCGTGCCAGTGGGTGATTCCTTTTTCCCCCAGCTTCCAGCAGAGCAGGACGGTGCGGCCTTCCACCTGGCAGGGGAAGTCGAGCAGTCCGATATCGAGGTCTTTTACCTGGACGCCGGTGGCGTCAATCTCGGCCAGCGTGTCCTTTACGCGCTGGATGGTCTTTTCGCGCTCGGCCTTGCGCCGCGCCACTTGAACGATGTTCACCAGCAGTCCTCCGCTGAGGAAGACGCGGTGAGCGAGATCCTGGAGTTCGGCGTCGACGGTTTCGATCAGCTTCTTGCCGTCAATGGCAGTGCGCAGGAGCGACTCCAGAACAGGCAAGAGGCTTTGGGCTTCTTCGAGGGTGAAACTGCGGTCGGCCATAGGGGTATATGGCTATTCTAATTCATCCAAGGGGGCTATGTTCGCAGAAGATTGTTGACGGAGAGCTCTTCCGCGCACC
>CAVRZO010000027.1:0-122661 GCA_963725615.1 Terriglobia bacterium
CGAGCAAGAGTGGCAAAGATTTGCCTATGGTTACTAAAGTCGCTCAAGCACGCCCAAAGACTGGCTTTCTTAAAGGAGGTTGGGGAGCGAGACGAATCGCGCGACCGCTAGAGTCCGACTTCAATGCGCGAACGCGGATCGAGCAAGTCGCGCAGCGCATCGCCGATGAAATTGAATGAAAGCACCGCGAGCATCACGGCGAGCGCCGGAAAGAGTACGAGATGGGGAGCATCGAAGAGATGGGCGCGTCCATCGTTGAGCATCGCACCCCAACTGGCGGTCGGCGGGGCCACACCCAAACCCAGGAAGCTCATCGTGGCTTCGGCGAGAATGGCGCCAGCCATGCCGATCGCGGCCTGCACAATCACGGGCTGAATGATGTTAGGCAGAATGTGGCGGACAATCACGCGCAGGTCAGTCGCGCCCAGGGCGCGGGCGGCCTCTACAAACTCGCGTTCGCGCGCCGCCAGAACTTGTCCTCGGACCAGGCGAGCGTAGCCTACCCATCCACCCAGGGAGAGCGCCAGCACAAGATTGAAAATCCCTGGACCGCGGAAAGCCACAAAGGCAATGGCCAGCAGAATTCCAGGGAAAGAGAGAAACGCGTTCATCACGACCACGTTAAAAAAACGATCGATGTTTCCACCGTAGTAGCCGGCAAACGATCCCACGATCAGGCCAAGGGCGAGCGAGAGCGCGACCACCGAACTGCCCACCAGCATGGAAATGCGCGAGCCGTAGATGAGGCGGGAACAGATGTCGCGGCCGAGCTCATCGGTGCCACACCAGTGCGCCGAAGACGGCGGCGACAGGCGTGTGGGCAGATCAATGTAAGCCGGATCTTGGGGCGCGATCCACGGCGCGAACAGCGCGAAGATCACGAAGACGATGACCAACACTACCCCTGTGGTGGCCAGCGGGTTGTGGCGGGCGGCGCGGGGGAGCGAGATGGAGAGAGTAGACAATCTTTGGAAATCGAACGCGCTGGTCCTAAGGCCTAGGGCTTGTCGATTAGCTTCGAGTAGTGCATGTGGGCGGCGAGCCACGTGTTTCCGTGCCGTACCCAGAGGATGGTTGTTTGAAAGTCAGCCTTCCCTTCAGCATCAGTCGCGTGATCCACCGCTGTCTGCAGCGCCACGTCCCCATAGAACTGGAATTGGTTGTCGATTTTGCGCGAGACAACCTGCGCCTTTTCTCGACGGCGAACCTGATCCAGATGTTGCTGCTTCGTCATCTGCCCAAAGTCTCCGGCCAAAGTGAAGGTATCGTCCTCGATCTCAGAGCAGGTTTTCACATCACCCGCGTCGTATGCCTTCAACAACGCATCGCGCTGTTGGACAATTGCGCGCTCGTCCTGGGCGCGCGTGCTGGCAGGAGAAGCGTTCTGTCTGGCGGCGAACGTCAAAGCTGTCAACAGAAGTGAAATAAGGGCCCATTTCATGGTGGACATCCTTTCTTACGCCCGACGCACGCAGCATAACAAATCGCCCGAACTAAGTTCATCGACCTGCTGCTCTTCCATTCATTGTCTTATCCGTGGATTCGCTACCGAGTAAAGCAAATCCGTCAGAACATTCACTGCCACATACGTCAATCCAATCGCCAGAATGCAGCCCTGCACCAGATAGTAGTCGCGATTGGAGATGGCCTGGATGGTTAACCGGCCGACGCCCGGACCGGAAAAAATTGTTTCGGTCACGATGGCGCCGGCCAGGAGCGCACCAAACTGCAACCCCAGAACCGTAATCACCGGAATCATGGCATTGCGCAGGGCGTGACCGTAGACCACCTTGCGTTCGGACAGTCCCTTGGCGCGGGCGGTGCGGATGTAGTCCTGACCTAACTCTTCCAGCATGGAAGTGCGCACCATGCGGGTCAGGATCGCAGCCAGCGCCCCACCCATGGTGATGGCGGGCAGGACCAGGTGCGCCAAGCCGCCCGCACCCGAAACTGGCAGCCAGCCCAGCTTGATGGCAAAAAGCAAAATCAAGATAGGACCCAGCGCGAAGTTGGGGAAGGACAGACCAAACAGGCTGACCACGCTGAGCAGGCGATCGTCCCAACGGTTGCGCCGTTGCGCCGAACGCACCCCTGCCGGAACTGAAAGCAGTACCGCCACCAGCAGGGCCGCCAAGGTCAACTGCAGAGTATAGGGATAACGCTGGGCAATCAGGCGGGTGACGCTCTGATTAAAACGTACCGATGGGCCGAGATCGCCGTGCAGCACGCCTTTCCAGTAATTCAGATATTGCTGGCCCAGCGGGAGATCGAGTCCGTAGGCGTGGCGTGCAGCCTGGACGTCAGTGACCGGAGCGCCTTCTCCCAGCATTTGAAGAATGGGGTCGCCGGGCACGAGATGAATAAGGAGGAAAACGAGTGAAACCACCAGCCAGATCACTGGCAGGGTGTACAGGACGCGTAGGGAGAGGTATCGGAGCATTCGCTTTGTTCTGGGCTGGGTCACGCCTCGGTTTCTTTTTCAACCCGGTTCTTAGTTTTTTGTTCCCGGTTCTCAGTCTCCTGCCTGGGGGACGGGTTTGGGCTCCAGCTTTTCAATTTTGACTTTGGCGATGCGGTGGCCTTCGATTTCCTGGACGGTGTAGCGGTGGCCTTCGTATTCAAAGGTCTCACCTTGACGCGGGATTCGCTGCAGGCGGGCGAGGATAAAGCCGGCCAGAGTTTCGAAGCCGGAATCGCGCGGCAAGGAAAGTTGATACTGCGATTCCAGGTCGCGAATGCTGACCGAACCTTCGAGAACGACCGCGATCTCCCCTTCGACCAGGGCTTGTTGGGCCGGAGCGATGTCAAATTCGTCTTCGATTTCACCTACAATCTGCTCCAGAACATCTTCGACTGTTACCACGCCAGCAGTCGAGCCGAACTCATCCACCACCACTGCCAGGTGTCGTTTGCGCTCCTTGAATTCTTCCAGCAACTCGGTCAGCACCTTGGTTTCAGGCACGACCAGCACATCGTGCATGATCTGGCTGATTTTCATAGAGGAGACTCGGGCCGCGACCGGCTGATCGGGAGCGGCTGTTAGGCGGAGGCGGGTCCAGCGCATCAGGTCTTTGGCATAGAGCACACCGACGATGTGTTCCGGTCCACGCTGCGGGTCGTAGACCGGGACCCGTGAGTGCTGTTCCTCGACTACGCGGGAGAGGGCATCGGAAATCGTGAGATCGCCGGGCAACGAGAAAATGGCAGGGCGAGGCACCATGACCTCGCGCACGGTGATGTTGTCCAGTTCCAGCGCGTGGTGGATCATTTCTTCCTGGAAGGGCGGAATCTCGCCGAACTGCCGGCTGGCGGTCACGATGAGCTTGAGTTCATCGGGCGAGTGTACGGGCCCCTCTCTGATCCGGCGAGAGCCCAACGCCCTGAGTACCCAGCCAGCCGCCCGACTCATGACGAATAGCAAAGGGCGAGTCAAGGTCAGGAAGACATCCATGGGCGCGGCCACCGCCAGTGCCACCTGCTCCGACCGCTGCAGGGCCAGCGACTTCGGAACCAACTCACCCAGGATGACGTGCAGGCAGGTGATCAGGACGAAAGAGATAAAAATTGCGATGCCGTGAGCGTAAACCGAGGCGTGGGGAACGTCCTGGACCGGACCCAGCATCATTTGGGCCAACAGCGGCTCGCCCACCCAGCCCAGGGTCAGGCTGACGATGGTGACTCCCAGTTGGACGCCGTTGACCACTTCGTCCAGGTTGCGGTGCAGCTTCTGCACGATGCGAGCGCCGATGCGCCGGGCCGCGATCAACTGCTGGATACGGGTATCACGCACGCTGACCAGGGAGAACTCCGCGGCAGCAAAGAATGCGTTGGCCGCCACCAGGAGCAGGATGAGAAACACCCGCAGCAGAACGTAGGCAATCATGGAACGCTAATTCTAACATTCCAAAGAGAAATGGCAGGATTGCGACTCTAACGTCTTGTCGAATCAGGGTCATCGCGGCCGCGCGGGGCAAATCCAGGGGTTCTCTGCTTCCATTTCGAGGTTTCTGGGGTCTAATCTCTGTCAGACGGTGTTTTTTGTTTAGCGTTTTTCGTTTAACCAGCGATCAGAATGTTCCTGGCGGATAATCTCTGGAACAAACTACATACCCAGTTCGTAACCTATATCGACGCGGGAAGTATCCACTCAGGAGGCAGATGTGAACGGGAACGGTAGCAGCAAGAAGCGAAAGAAGCGGCTGATCTACGGCGGCATCGGACTCGTGATTGTCCTGCTGATCGCCGGGGGGCTGATCGCAGCCACTCACGGCGGCACCAAAATTGACCCTTCCAAACTGCAGAAAGTGGAAAAGGGCGACCTGGCCAAGAGCGTGGTCGCCACCGGCAAAGTCACTCCTATTACCAAGGTCGAGGTGAAATCCAAGGCCAGCGGAATCGTCAAAAAGCTGTTTGTGGACTATGGCGATAAAGTCAAGAAGGGCCAGTTGTTGGCCCAGTTGGACAAAGAAGAAATCGAGGCGCAGGTCGAACAGTCCCGCGCCGCCGCCGAGGCTGCCGAAGCCACCCTGAAGGGCTCCGAAGCCGACTATGAGCGGGCGAAGGTGGATGCTGAGGGGCCGGATGTTCCCCTGCTCAAACGAGCCTACGAGCGCGCCATTGGGATGGCGAAGGAAGGTGTAGTCTCTACCTCAGCCCTGGAAGACGCCCAGAAAAACTACGAGCTGGCGTTGAATAAGCAGAACGTGTCGAAAGCGCAGGTCACGGTCCTCAAGGCGAAGATTGCCCAGTCCCAGGGACAACTGGCTCGGGACCGTGCCACCTTGAAGCAACTCGAAGAGCAGCTGAGTTACACCGACATTGAGTCACCGATCGACGGAATCGTCCTGTCGCGTGACGTGGAAATGGGCGATGCCGTCAGCTCAATTCTGGTTCTGGGCTCGGCCGCAACCCTGGTCATGACCCTGGGAGATACCAGCCAGGTTTACGTGAAGGGCAAAGTCGACGAAAGCGACATCGGCAAGGTCTATCTGGGCCAGCCGGCGCGAATTAAGGTGGAGTCCTTCAAGGACAAGACCTTCAACGGCGTGGTCAACAAGATCTCGCCCATGGGCGTGGAGAAGGACAACGTCACCACTTTTGAAGTACGCGTGTCCATCAATAACCCCGGCGGTGAATTGAAGGCCGAGATGACCGCTAATGCTGAAATCATTCTGGAAGAACACAAGAGCGTGCTCCAGATTCCCGAGGGCGCAATCATCTACGACAAGGACAAGAAGGCTTCGGTCGAAATTCCCGACCCCAGCGCAAAAGAGGGCAAAAAGAAGATTGCGGTCAATATCGGCATCTCCAACGGCGCCAAGACCGAGCTCCTGAGCGGGCTCAAAGAAGGCGACCAGGTGGTGCTGCAGTAATGGTCGGGGCCCGCATCTGCTCTTGGGATGCATAATTTGACTGAGCTTTCGGGAGAAACCATGAAACGCCTGAACGTTGTTCCCTCAATGCTCTCGTCCTGGGCTATCGCAACCATGATCGTCGCAGCTCTGATCTGCCTTCCGGCCCTGCCCGCCGCCGCGGCGGCGGAAGGTTCGTTTCAGCGTGCCTTGCAGGTGACCGGACCGGTGCATCTGGACTTGACCACGGGCTCGGGCGACGTCGAAGTCCACACCGGCAATTCGAACCAGGTGCGGGTAACCGGGCACATCCGGGCCTCGGAATGGTTCGGAGGAAATAACGTAGAAGAGAAGATCAAACGGCTGGAGGCGAATCCGCCGATCCAGCAGAGCGGCAATGACATCCGCATCGGCCATATCGATGATCCGGAGTTGCGGCACAACATTTCCATCAGCTACGAAGTCGTTGTTCCTTCCGAAACCGACTTGCGCATGCAGACCGGCTCCGGCGAGCAGAAGGTCGAGGGCATTCGAGGTCCGCTCGATGTCAGCTCCGGCTCCGGAAGCCTTAAGATTTCTGCCATCGGTGACCGGGTGCACGCAGAGACCGGTTCCGGCGATATCGATATCAAGCGCGTGAAAGGCAACGTACACGCCAAGACTGGCAGCGGTTCCATTGATGCCAGCGACATTGCAGGCGCTTTCGAGGCCAACAGCGGCAGTGGACATATCACTCTGCAACAGACTGCGCCCGGCTCGGTCCGGGTGGACACCGGCTCCGGAGGCATGGAACTGCACGGAGTGGAAGGCTCGCTCGAAGCCAAGGCCGGCAGCGGAACCATTCAAGCCGAAGGCAGTCCCACCGGCGCCTGGTCGCTGCACACCGGTTCTGGGGAAGTGAACCTGAAGCTGCCCTCGAACGCCTCCTTCGATTTGGACGCCCACACCAGCTCCGGCTCTATCTCGATTGACCAGCCTCATTCGGTCCAAGGCTCCATCGGGCGCAAGGAAGTCCGCGGCCGGGTCGGTGGCGGAGGCGTACCGGTGGAAGTCGAAACCGGATCAGGAGATATTCAGATCCGGTAAGCAGTCGTCGGTCGTCAGTCGTCGGTCGTCAGCGAATCCATTCTGCCTTTTGCAGAATCTCTCCGCGAGCTTTTGGTCAAAGTCTTAAACCACAAACAAAGTAAAAAGGGTCATGCCGCGGACGCAATGGATTGGCTGACGACCGACGACTGAAGACTGACGACTGCTTTCGAGTTACCTCCGTTCCTTGACTCCACCCCTCTGACGGGTTACTTTCGGCATTTCCGGGATAACTCTGTCTGCAAGCGAGGGGAAATTGGCGCATCGTCCGATCATCACGCTGACTACCGACTTTGGGCTCAACGATCATTTCGTGGGGACAATTAAAGGCGTCATTCTCAATATTTCTCCGGAGATTGAGATCGTGGACATCAGCCACTCTGTCCAGGCCTTCGACGTATTGGATGGCGCGCTTACGATTGCTCAGTCGTATTCCTACTTCCCTACTGGAACGGTGCACCTGGTTGTGGTTGACCCGGGAGTGGGAACGGCGCGACGACCGATCCTGGTCTCCAGCGACCGGCATCACTTTGTTGCGCCTGACAACGGCGTGCTTTCCATGGTTTACGCTCTAGAAGAGCGGTTGCATATTCGCCACGTCACCGCGGAGCACTATTCCCTGCAGCCCATCAGCAATACCTTCCATGCGCGCGATATCTTTGCGCCGGTCGCAGCCTGGCTGGCCAAGGGAGTGGACTCGGAAAAGTTCGGCGACGAGATCACCGACTTCGTCCGCTTCAATCCACCCAAACCGAAATCGGTGAACGGCAATACGCTGCGCGGGGTCATTCTGAAAGTGGACCGCTTTGGCAATCTGGTGACCAACATCACGCCGCAGGACGCTCCCATGCTCTTTGGAGCGGCACCCGCTCCGTTTAAGATGGTCGTAGGCAAGCACGAGATTACGTCAATCCTGCCCAATTACTCGGAAGGCTCGCCCGGCGAGGTATTCGGGATCCTGGGCAGCATGGGCTATCTGGAAGTCGCCGCCAATCGTGGCTCAGCCGCCAAGATCATCGGCAGCGGCAAGGGCAGCGAGGTAACAATCTCTCTCGAAGGCGCCGCCGCCGCCGGAAACGGAAACTAAGCTCACGAGTAGACCGTCAAAGGGTGCCCCGTCCAAGCTCTGCTTGGGCGGGGATTTTTTTGGCAGAGGCCCAGGGCTTGGAGTTCTCCCTTGACTAAGTCTGGGGCGGATCAACATCAAGAGACCCGCCCAAGCGTAGCTTGGACGGGGCACCCGAGTCTTGAATTTTCCAATTAAGGGCGCTTCGGCCCGGCATGGACGTAGCGTTCTATTTCACCGGTCCACTTAAGAAAGCGCCAAAGATTGCTGCGTTCCCGCCACATGAACTCCCAAAACTCCAGGAACCCGATCTGCTGCATCTTGACCCCGCAGTACGTCTCCACCCGCCACAGAAGATAGGGGCTGCGCCAGGGGGTAAGCCGATGTCCACGGGTTGCGTTCCAGAGGAATCGAAGCATGTTGCGCATGGGTGTTCCTGAGTATAGCCCGGACCCATCGGTCAGGATCGGTTTACGGTTGGATCTTCAAGAAAACCAGTTATCAGTCTCTAGTTCCCGGTTCTCAGTTGAGACCTGTTAAGATTTTCGCTTCATGACCAGCGCCCGCCAGAAAGCTGAAGACCATTACTACGCCGCCCTTGATCTGGTTGCTGAGGGCGAGCAGGAGCGTGCCTTGGGCGAATACCAGCAGTCTCTGGCGGCCGATCCTGTATTTACTGAAGCCATGCACGGCATGGCCCGCACCTTGCAAGACCTGAATCGCCTGGATGAAGCCATCGCGGTGGCGAAACGAATCGCCGAACTCGATCCCGACGACGTGCTGGCCTATACCAGCCTGTCCGTCCTATACCAGAAAAAGGGCATGATTCCCGAGGCCGAAGCCGAAGCCAACAAAGCCAGAATCCTGGGATGGAAGCAGCAACTGAAGGGCAGTCGTTAGTCGTCGGTCGTCAGTCGTCAGAGAGGGCTGAAGACTGAAGACCGACGACTGACGACTAGAGCTCGTACTTCTTCGCCAAATGCCGGAACGAACGATACGAAATCTTCAGTACTTCTGCGGCCCGGGTCTGAACCCCGTTCGATTGGGCCAGCGCCGCCAGCAGCAGCGAGCGCTCAATGTCGGCGACGTACTTTTCCATGTCTACGCCTTCGGGTAAGACCGAACCGGAACTTGCGGAAACGGGTCCGCCCACGCCAGCCGCGACGGCCCTTGCCTTCGAGCGTTCGGCGGGGAGTTCGACAGTCAACTCTTCGCCGGTTTCCAGTGCGACCGCCCGCTCGATGGTGTTTTCCAGCTGGCGAACGTTACCGGGCCAGTCGTAGCCGCAGAGAGCTCCCAGCGATTGCAGGTTCACTCGCATGATGTTCTTGCCGGCAGCCGGAGCATATTTCTTGAGGAAGTGATTGACCAGGAGTGGAACATCCTCGCGCCGTTCCCGCAGCGGGGGAACTGAAACCGGAATCACGCTTAACCGGTAGTAAAGGTCTTCGCGAAAAGTATTCTCCGCCACCTGCTTGTCGAGATCGCGGTTGGTGGCTGCAATCACGCGCACGTCAATGGGAATCTCCGTGGTGCCGCCCACCGGGCGCACGCTGCGCTCCTGCAGTACCCGCAGCAGTTTGACCTGCATGGTGAGCGTCATCTCGCTGATCTCGTCGAGGAAGATGGTGCCCTGGTCCGCGACTTCAAACAAGCCGCGTTTGTTCTGGTTGGCGCCGGTGAAGGCGCCCTTCACGTAGCCGAACAATTCGCTTTCCAGCAGGGTTTCCGGAAAGGCCCCACAGTTGATGGAGACGAAGGGCTCGCTGGCCCGGGGCGAGCACACGTGCACCGCCCGCGCCACCAGCTCTTTGCCGGTGCCGCTCTCGCCGTAGATCAGAATCGTACTCTGCGTGGACGCCACGGTCCGAATGGTCTGCTTCAGCTTTTCCATCGCCGGGCTGGCGCCTACGATATTGCCCAGCGAGTTGCGGGTGGCGGCATCCCGTTTGAAAGCAAAGTTCTGCCGGCTCAGCGTCATCTTCTCCAAGGCGCGATTGATGGCCAGCTTGATTTCGTCCACCAGTCCCGGCGACTTGCGGATGTAGTCCGTGGCTCCGCCCGCCTTTACCGCTTCCACCGCGGCCTCGTAGTCGTCTACGGCGGTAATCAGAATGACGGCGGAATCAGGTGAAACCTGGTGCGCGTAGCGCAGCACTTCGATGCCGTCAGTATTAGGCATCTTGATATCGGTGACGACCACATCGTAGAGGGCGCTCTCGAGTTTCCTCTTCGCATCCTCTCCCGACTTTACAGTCTCGACCTTGTGGCCGTCACGGCGCAGAGCGATGTCCAGCATCTCGCAGATAGAGCGCTCGTCATCGCAAACCAGAATGTTACCCATGCGCTCTGCCTCCAGTGCTCGCCGCCACGGTTTGCCCGGCGTCGGGAAGGAGTTCGGGTTTGGCGGCTGGCCGTTTTGCCGGCAGGCTCTGTACCGCGGCCAGGCGGCGCAGCCGGAGGACAAAGACGCTGCCCTCCCCAACTTTCGAGCGCGCCCAAACCTTGCCCTCATGGGCCTGCACGATCTGATACACGATGGCCAAACCAAGCCCGGTGCCGCCTTCAAACTGCGATTGGAAGGGCTCGAAAATCTTCTCCACCAGCTGCCGGCTCATGCCGGGACCGGTATCGGCGAAGTTCACCTGCCAGTCCTCCCCCGCCTGTTCCAGGGAGACGGTGAGCACTCCGCCCGACCGCATGGCGCGGACCGCGTTCTCGCAAAAATTCCAGAACACCTGTTTGATCTTGTCGCCATCTGCCATGGTGAGGGCTTCTTTAAAGTCGTATTTTCGTTCGATGCGTATGCCCGTGTTCTCCGCTACCAGCCGGTGCTCCAGCAAGGTGAGGGTGTCTTCCAGCAGGGGCAGTAGATCAACCGAGGCGAAGCGATACTGCTTACCTCGGGAGTAAGCCAGAAAATCGGTAATGATGCTGTTCAGCCGCTCCGATTCCCGGGTCACGATCTGGAGCAGCTGGCGATGCTCGTCGCTCAGGTCAGCGATGCCGGAGAGCATGCTCACCGAGCCGGCGATCGAAGTCAGAGGATTGCGGATCTCATGCGCGATCGCGGCGGCCAGACGGCCCACCGCCGCCAGACGGTCCTGAATCCTTAAGTCCCGCTCCAGACGCCGGATTTCAGTCAAGTTGTCGAAAGTGTAGACGTAGCCAATATCCTTCCGGCCGGGGACCGAGAGCGTGGTCGCCGTCACCCGAAACGTCTTGCAGAAACCATTCGACGCCACAAAGCGCACTTCCCCGTTGGCACGGTCCGAATCGACGGTGGGCAACGGGTCCAAAAAGAGTTGGCTGACCGGCTGACCCAGGAAATCACGCTCCGAACGCTCAAACAATTTTTGCGCTGCGGTATTGGCCAGCGTGATATATCCGTCGAGCCCAGTCGTAATCAGCCCGCCGCTGATGGACTGAATAATATTTTCATGCAGCGCCTGCAGGTCCTCCAGCGCCCCACGCGTGTACTCTAGTTTTACGTCCACCTGCCGCAACTTTGCCGCCAGCAATCCGGCCAGATAGGCCACCGCCAGGTAGCCGAACAGATTGACGAAGATGATGGCCTGCAGTGCGCCCAAGCCAGGGTGGGTCGTGGAATAGGAAGGAATGAATCCGAAGTAGGTCAGCTCCAGGACTGCAACATACAGGATGAACGCCAGCGCGCCGCTCAGGTAAGCCCACGTCCGAGGCAGCAGAATGCAGGCCACGATAATGACCAGCGGATAAAAGAAGTTCAGCGAACTATCCACACCGCCGGTGGCATAGACCACCAGTGTGACCATTAACAGGTCGGTGATGACTTGCAGCAGCGACTGGATGCGTCGTTCTTCCCAGAAAGAGAGCAGAAGCAGGTAAAAGACTGAGACCGCGTACCACAGCGAAATCACAGCGATAAACAGGCGCAGGGGAAAGGGATTCGGAGTGAGCCGGGCAATCGCCAGCTCGATTCCAAACAAGAGGGTCAGAATAATGATTCGAACCTTGACCAGCCAGGCCAGCCAAAGCCGTTCATCAAAAATGGATTGCATGCGAGACCCGAATCCCCGAGCTATGGCAGTCGTCAGTCGTCTGCAAAGAGCTGAAGACTGACGACCGACGACTGACGACTGTTCTGTATCTAGCCCGCCAGTTTGGCGATCATCGAGAACAGAGGCATGTAGAGCGAAATCACGATGCCTCCAATCATGATGCCCAACAGACCGATGATGACCGGTTCCAGCATGGCCAGCATGTCCTTGGTGGCGGAGTCAACTTCGTCTTCGTAGAAGTCGGCAATTTTCTGCAGCATGGCATCCATCGCGCCTGTGGCTTCGCCGACGCCGATCATCTGGGTCACCATGTTGGGAAACACTCCCGATTCCCGCAGCGGATCGACGATGGTGCGGCCTTCTTCGATGGCCTTGCGCACCTTCATCAGCGCCTCTTCGAGTACGGCGTTGCCCGAAGTCTTGGCCGTAATGCTCAAGCCTTCCAGAATGGGCACGCCCGACGTGATCAAAGTTCCAAGGGTCCGGGTAAAGCGCGCTACCGCGATCTTGCGCAGCAGCACACCCAGAATGGGCAGCTTCAGCAGTGTGTAGTCGAAGTAGTACCGGCCCTTGGGATTTTTGCGAATCTGCTTCATCCCGAAGATCATGCCGGCAACGCCGATGATGAAGAACCACCAGAACTGGCCGACAAAGGCACTGAGCCCCATCACAATGCGAGTGGGCAACGGCAGGGCAACGCCCAAGCCGATAAACAAGTTGGAGAAAATTGGCACCACCCACTTCAGCAGTGCGCCGACGATCAGGAAGGCCAGACTGACGACCGACACCGGGTAGATCAGTGCGGACTTGACCGCCGCCCGTAACTTGACGGCCTTTTCGATGTAGATAGCCAGGCGCTGCAGAATGATGTCGAGAATACCGCCAGTTTCACCGGCCTCGATCATGTTGGTGGTGAGGTCGTCGAAGATCTTGGGATAGAGCTTCATCGCGTTGGCCAGGGTGGCGCCGCCTTCTACCGTGGTGCGCACGCCAGTCAGCGTCTTCTGGAAATTCGGGTTCTCCTGGTTGGCGGCCAGAATCTCGAGACACTGCACCAGGGGAAGGCCGGCGTCGATCATGACCGAGAACTGCCGGAAGAAAATGGCAATGTCCTTGGTCTTGACCTTGTTCATGCCGAGGCTCGGCATGACAAATTCCTTGCCCTTTTCCCGGATGGGTCCAGGCGTGATGCGCTCTTTTCGCAACTGGCTGGTCAGCATCTGTTTGTTGACCGCAGTCCGCTCGCCGCTGACCTTTTGACCGGCTTCATTCTTCCCTGAAAACGTGAAAACTGGCATGGTACGTCTCCTCGCTACAATTCGTTTTTTGGGTCCGCGACTTGCTTCCGGACCCCGATTCCCCCCGTCCCCAACACCATCAAACAACAGGGACGGGCGTTGCTACTTCGCCACTCTCACTTCGTCTAGCGCTTGCTGGGCGCGGCGCCCTTCGCCATGGCGGCCGGCTGGTTGCGATTCAAGCCTGCGCCACGGTTGATCATTTCCGTTAACTCGTCGGTGTTGCTGGAGCGGGCCATGGCCACTTCCAGAGTGATCTGCTTCTGGAAATATGCGGTCGCCAGCGCCTGGTTAAACGTCTGCATTCCGAACTTGTCCTGACCGGACTGCATGGAAGAGTAGATCTGGTGGATCTTGTCTTCACGGATCAGGTTGCGGATAGCCGCGTTGGGCACCATGATTTCCATGCACATGGCGCGTCCCTTGTTGTCGGCCTTGGGCAACAGGCTTTGGCACATGATGCCTTCCAGCACCAGCGACAACTGCGCCCGGATCTGGGGTTGCTGGTGGGCTGGAAAGACGTCGATGATTCGGTTGATGGTCGAAGATGCCGAGTTGGTGTGCAGCGTGCCGAACGTCAAGTGACCGGTTTCAGCGATACGCAACGCCGACTCGATGGTTTCCAGATCGCGCATTTCGCCGATCAGCACCACGTCCGGGTCTTCACGGAGGGCGGCGCGTAACGCGTCGGCAAAACTCTTGGTATCAGCGTGCAATTCGCGCTGGTTAACCACGCAGTTCTTGTTCATGTGCACGAATTCGATCGGGTCCTCAATCGTGAGAATGTGGTCGTGCCGCTCGGAATTGATCTTGTCGATCATGGCCGCTAGAGTTGTCGACTTACCCGATCCGGTCGGACCCGTCACGAGAACCAGCCCGCGGGGCTTGTCGCACAGCTTACTCACGATGGCCGGCAGTCCCAGTTGGTTGAAGGACTTGATCTCGAACGGAATCAGACGGAAGACGGCGGATGTCGCACCGCGCTGGTTAAAGGTGTTGGCGCGGAAGCGGGCCAGGCCCTTCAGACCGAAGGAGAAGTCCAGTTCGAGGTTTTCTTCGAAGCGGTGCTTCTGCGAATCGGTCATGACGCTGTAAGCCAGTTGCTTGGTTTCAGCCGGCGTCATCTGCGGCAGGTCGAGCGGCACCAGGTGTCCGTGCACGCGAATCTGCGGCGGTGAATTGGTAGTAATGTGGAGGTCGCTTCCCCCCATCTCCAGCAGCCTTTTCAAAAGATCACTTAACGAAAGCGACATAGTTTTCCCTTTCCTTCTCGGACTCTAGTGAATGGTCTCGCGTGCCACTTCTTCCAGCGTGGTAAAGCCAGCGGCAACTTTGATCAGGCCGCTGCGACGCAGCGTGATCATGCCCCGCTCAATCGCTTTTTTCTTCAGTTCGAGCGCCGAGGCGCCCACCAGGACCAGTTCCTTGATCTCGTCGTCCACTTCCATGACCTCGTACAAGCCGGTCCGGCCTTTGTATCCCGTGTTGTTGCAGACGCCGCAGCCCTTGCCTTTTTGAATCTTCACCGTCTTGGCTTCTTCCGGCGTATAGCCTTCTTCGATCAGCGCCTGCACCGGCATGTCAATCACTTCGGCGCATTCGCGGCAAATGCGGCGCACCAGTCTCTGCGCACAAATCAGGTGAACGGAAGTCGCGACCAGGAAGGGTTCAATACCCATGTTCATCAACCGGGTAATCGTCTCGGGCGCACCGTTGGTGTGCAGCGTGGACAGCACCAGGTGGCCGGTGAGGGCGGCCTTAATAGCAATTTCCGCGGTTTCAAAGTCGCGGATTTCGCCAACCAGAATGATGTTCGGATCCTGCCGCAGGAAGGCGCGCAGCGCCGCCGCGAAGTTCAATCCAATCTGCTCCTTCATCTGCACCTGGTTGACTCCGGCCAACTGGAATTCGACCGGATCTTCAGCGGTCATGATGTTGGTGTCGGGCGTATTCAGGCGCGCAATGGACGAATACAAAGTGTTGGTCTTGCCTGATCCCGTCGGGCCGGTCACCAGCACCATGCCGTAGGGCTTCAGAATGGCTTTTTCAAACTTGGTCAGCGACTCCTGCTCGAAACCGAGCTTGGTCATGTCGAGGCGCAGGTTTTCTTTGTCCAACAACCGCATCACGATCTTTTCGCCCCACAGCGTGGGCAGCGTGCTGACGCGGAAATCGAGCTGCTTCTTGCGTCCGCCCAGGCTCATCTTCAGCATGATGCGGCCGTCCTGCGGCAGGCGCTTTTCGCTGATGTCCAGCTTGGACATGATTTTCACGCGCGAAATGATGGCGTCCTTCAACTTGAGCGGCGGCGACATGATGCTCTGCAGCACTCCGTCAATACGGAAGCGCACACGGAATTCTTTTTCGTACGGCTCCATGTGGATATCGCTGGCTCCGCGCTTTACCGCATCGGTCAACACCAGGTTGACCAGCTTCACAATCGGGGCTTCGTCGGCCGCCCGCTCCAGGTCGGCCAGTTCCATCTCGGCTTCTTCGGACTGCAGCTCGACGTCAGCATCGCTGACCTCGGTCATGGACTGCATGACCTGCTCGAGGTCTTCCTGCTGCGTGGTGCCGTAGGCCTTCTCGATACCTTCCAGGATGGAACTCTCGGACGCGACCACCGGCTCGATGTTGAAGCCGGTCATGAACTTGATATCGTCCATGGCGAAGACGTTGGTCGGATCCACCATGGCGATGGTCAGCGACGCGCCGACGCGGCTCAAAGGCAGAATCTGGTAGCGCTTGGCAGTCTCGAACGGGATCAGCTTTACGACCGAAGGATCAATTTCAAAGTAGGAGAGATTAATGGCTGGAACGCCGTACTGTCTGGAGAGAAAGTTGGTGACGTCTTCATCCGTCAAAAAGCCCAGCTTGACCAAAGCCGAACCCAGACGACAGTTGGTCTCTTTCTGGACCTTGGTCGCCTGTTCCAACTGCTCCGTGGTAATGACCTTCTCTTTGACCAGAAGATCACCCAGCCGTTGAGACATACCTCGATCTCCTATCTGTGCGTCAGATAATTTCGGACTGCGAATGCGGCGCGACTACAGCTGCTTTTCGAGGGGAGAAGTTGCAGCCTATCGCGTTGACACAAATTGTCAACGTAACGGGGTTACGGCACCAGTAACTTTAGTGCGTAAGACCAGTGGGTAGAGTCCGCAACTTCCAAATTGAGCCACGGCAAAAGCCGCTCAAATACAGGCGAGACGCCGTAGTGTTCGCAAAGAATAGCGGACGATCACGATGTTGGGTTGCGTGACCTTAGTAACAAATCCTGACCAGGCACTCACATGGGATTGTGTGGCCGCGGGCGACTCGCCCGCGCGCTGACGATTCGAGCAAGCTGGATGATCCCGTCCAACAACGAGGGTGCCCCATTTCTCGCGTTTTTTGCGAGAAGTGGGGCCTGGATAGCGCATCGAACTTGAATCATCACCCCGTATCCCGAACTTTCATCTCAAGCAAAGGAAGGCAGAGTTGGTGTCTGTGATCAATGCCCGATAAAGACGTTAGACCCGATCTCCGGGACAGGCCCCACTTCTCGCAAAGGACGCGAGAAATGGGGCACCCTCGTTCGGACCCCCCGCTGGAGGCTTATAATGAACTACTTGCGTCTGAATAGTGATCGTGGCTGCTCCCAGTCCAACCCGCAATAAGGAAACTACCAGCCGCAAGAAGGTCATCATCTTGCTGGCCATCGGGACGCTGCTGCTGTTTGGGATACTGCTTTCCCAGTCGTCCTTCGATCTGCCGTTTCTCAACCCGGAAACCAGTCAGCAGCGCTTTCCTCTGCTGTTCTTCGCGGCTCTCACCATCCTGATCTTTCTGCTGTTCGTGGCTCTGACTTTCGTTCTGGCCAGGAATCTCCTCAAGTTATTCGCGGAGCGGCGGCTGGGCGTACTGGGGTCGAAGTTTCGCACTCGCCTGGTGGTGGGCGGATTGTTGCTCTCGTTTCTTCCCGTCATCATGATGTTCTGGTTCGCCTACGGTCTGATGAATCGTTCCCTCGACAAGTGGTTCTCGCGACCCGTTGAAGAGGTGCGGGAAGACACGGCGGCGGTGGCCTCGCTGGTATCGAAGTACGCGGCGCAGAACGCCCGTGCTGAAGCGGAGTCCATTGCGGCGGCACCGGAGACGCAGCGGGCTTTCGCCGGCCACAGTTTCTCCAGCGTGATGAATGAATTCCGGCGCCATGAGACCACCCTGCAGGGCGGATTTGTTCTAGCTCTGGAGCAGGGCAACGCCGAAGCCAGTCTCGATGCTCCCGCCTCCTGGCCGTTGATGAAGACGAAGATTCCGATGGAGCGTCTGACTTCCGACGCCGTCATCCCCTTCAAGTGGGAAAATACCGACTACATACTGAGTGGCGCTGCGGTATCCGATCGAGGTCTGATCGTGGTGGGCATGCCTTTGCCGCAGAAGTTTTCGGAGACCGTCAAGCAGCTGGATGCCAGCCAGCATCGGTATCTGGATCTCTACCGCCAACGCAGACTGGTGCGACGCACCTACATGGAGTTGCTGCTCCTGCTCACGGTGCTGGTGTTATTTTCGACGACCTGGCTGGCGCTGTATCTCTCCAAGCTGGTGACCCGTCCGGTGGTGGCGTTGGCCGAAGCGACCCAGGAAATTTCACGCGGACGTCTGGACTACCGGGTGGAGGTCAGCGCAGCCGACGAAATCGGCGATCTGGTGCGGTCTTTCAACCGCATGGCGGAAGAGCTGGAAACCAGCCGCCGTCAGATCGACGCCTCAAGTCAAGATCTCGGCGCCGCTAACATCGCGCTGGAACAGCGTCGCCAGCACATTGAGACCATTCTGGAGAGCATCCCCACCGGGGTCCTTTCGCTGGATGCAAATCGCCGGATCACGCATGTGAACCATGCCTTGATCCGGATGTTCAATCCTTCGGGGGCGGACTCTGCGAATCTGATCGTGATCGGCGCTTCTCTACGCGAAGTGTTTCCCCAGGAGATCCTGGAAGATCTGGAGCCTCTGTTGCGGCGCGCCGACCGCATGGGCACGACCACCACACAACTCGAGGTGGACCTGCATCGCTCCCGCTTCAATGCTGCGGTCACTGTGGCGACGCTGCAACACGGAGGCAAGGGACTCGGTTACGTACTGGTCTTCGAAGATTTATCTGACCTGCTCAAGGCCCAGAAGCAGACCGCCTGGCGGGAGGTGGCGCGGCGGGTAGCGCACGAGATCAAGAATCCGTTGACCCCGATTGCGCTTTCCGCCGAACGAATTCGCCGGCATCTCGAACGCGGTTCACCTCCGGATGCGGCTTCCATGAAAGTCCTCCACGGTTGCGCCGAAACCATCGGCGGAGCGGTTGAGACTCTACGCACTCTGGTCGACGAATTCTCCACCCTGGCGCGGTTTCCCACGGCGCAGCCTGCTCCTGCAAACATCAATGCGATCGTCGACAGCACCCTGGCAATGTTCAATGGACGGCTGGATGGAATTCATGTACAAACCTTCCTGGCCCCCGACCTGCCTAAGGTGATGGCTGACGCCGAGGCCATCAAGCGCGCCCTGGCCAATCTGGTAGACAATGCCGCCGAAGCGATGCAAGGTGCGCTGGTGCGTGACATTCAGATCTCCACCTCGCTGGTGGCCAGCCGCGACGCGGTCGAGATCGCCGTCGCTGACACCGGCCACGGCGTTACCCAGGAACTGAAAGAGAGACTCTTCCTGCCCTACTTTTCGACCAAGAAACGGGGGACCGGACTGGGCCTGGCCATCGTCAGCCGCATCATCGAAGACCATCGCGGATCCATTCGCGTGGAGGAAAATCAGCCGGTCGGCACCCGGTTCGTGGTGGAACTGCCCGTCGCAGCGGAATTCATTCCTGCGCCCCTGACCCGTCAGCATGCATAACATCCTCATCGTGGACGACGAATCGGGCATCCGGCAATCCCTCAAGGGCGTGCTCGAAGATGAAGGTTATAAGGCCTCGGCCGCGGAGAGCGGCGAAGCCTGCCTGGACACTTTGCGCAAACGTTCCTTTGACGTAGTGCTGCTTGACGTCTGGCTGCCCGGAATGGACGGCCTCGAAACCCTGCAAAAGATTCACGACATCGAGAATGCTCCCGAGGTCATCATGATCTCCGGCCACGGCACCATTGAAACCGCCGTGCGCGCCACCAAGTTGGGCGCTTACGACTTTCTTGAAAAGCCGCTCTCCATCGACAAGACGCTCAGCCTCATCAAACATGCGATCGATGCCCGGCAGATGAAGCAGGAAAACCGTGAGCTCAAGAAACAGCTCACCCCACGGAGCGTGATCGAAGGGGAAAGCGTCCCCATGAAGGCGTTACGCCAGCAGATCCTGCTTATGGCCCCAACCAACGGCCGGGTGCTGATCTACGGCGAGTCAGGCACGGGGAAGGAGTTGGTCGCGCATGCTATCCACGCTCAAAGTCTGCGCAAGAACGAGATGTTCGTTGAACTGAACTGCGCCGCCATTCCGGAAGATCTGATTGAGAGTGAATTATTCGGCCACCGCAAAGGCTCGTTTCCCGCTGCAACCACCGACAAAGAAGGGAAGTTCCACCGTGCTCACGGCGGCACGCTCTTCCTGGACGAGATTGGCGACATGAGCCTGAAGACGCAGTCGAAGGTTCTGCGCACGCTCGACGAGCAACGTTTCACGCCGGTGGGCAGCGACGAACCGGTTACCGTGGACGCCCGCCTCATTGCTTCCACCAACAAGGACCTGGACGAGGAAATTTCTCGCGGCAACTTCCGCGAAGACTTGTTTTACCGCCTCAACGTCATCCCCTTTTCTGTCCCGCCACTGCGCGAACGCCAGGAGGACATTCCCCTGCTGGCTCGTCACTTTCTTAAGGAATTTTCTGCCACTTATGGCCGTAGACCCCGCGAACTTACCGACGATGCCGTTGACACCCTGATGCGATACTCCTGGCCGGGAAATGTGCGCGAACTGCGCAACGTTATCGAGCGTATCGTTATCATGAATCCCACCACCACCCGCTTCGACCGCAAGCACCTGCCGCCGCTGGTCCATCGGGATGGCACGCGCCGCTCCATCGGGACAGAATTTTCTACCCTGCACCAGGCCCGCGCTGCTTATGAGCGCGACTACATCCTCAAGAAGCTGGATGACAATCACGGCAATATCAGCCGCACGGCTGAGGTGCTGGGTCTGGAACGCAGCCACCTTTACCGCAAGATGAAAACTTTGGGGATCGCTGTCAAGGAATGACGTGCTTTTAGTGCGTGTGAGAAACCGAACCTGACCACCCATCCATGCGTCATCCTGAGGGACGTCAGTCCTGAAGGATCTGGCGTGCAGCGGTACGAACCTGGCGAAACTGCAGCTCCGCTCCGCGCAAGCGCAGCATGACGCCTTTTCAAGAAAGGGATTTTGCCGCTCACTCGGGGGCAGGACGCCCGCGACAGCCGCCGGGACGCGGCGCTACTTTTTGATCATGTGAATTTCAGTGCCGTTCTTGAGGAACTTCACTTCATCCATGAGCTGATTGATGAGAAAGATCCCACGGCCATGATCGGAATACACGCTTTCACCTTGCAGTGGGTCGGGAATCTCGCCAGGCTTGAATCCGGTGCCGGGATCACGCACCACGATCAGGATGCTCTCGTCTTCGTTGCGAACGACATCGCATTCAACGATCTTTGACGGGTCGGCCTTGGCCCCGTGGACGACGGCATTGGCCAATGCTTCGGTGAGAGCCAGTTCGATGGCGTCGTATTTTTCCGCGTCACAATGGACCTGTCTCACCACATCCATGACGCTCTGCACCACAGGATCTACAGCATTTCGGTCGGCTGCCAGCGTGACTTTCAGCTTCAACTTGCCGGTTGCGAACTTCTGCATCTCGTGGTTATCGGTCATGGCCTGCTTTCTTGTCTATTTGTTGGATGCGAATCTGCGCTCGGGGATTCTACAGGCACCACCCTATTCGAGCCAAGTTACGCCTGCTCATGACTTGCCAATACTTGCCAGCCGCTCCACCTGGCGCCGCCAGTCGAGCTCCTCGACGAACTCGTGCGACTCCCGCCAGTTTTCGCGAACCTTTACAAAGAGCTCCAGGAAGACGCGCTTCTCCAACATCTTCTCGATTTGCAGGCGCGCGGCAGTGCCAATCTTCTTCAGCATCTGGCCGCCTTTGCCCACCAGGATTCCCTTCTGCCCGTCTCGCTCGCAGTAAATCATCGCTGCAATTCGGGTCACTCTAGTTCCCTCTTCAAATTGCTCGATCACCACTGTGGTCGCGTAGGGAACCTCTTCTTCCGTCGCCACCAGTACCTGTTCGCGGATGATCTCTGCCACCATGAAACGGACGGGCTGGTCGGTAACTTGATCGTCGGGAAAATAGTGTGGACCTTCGGGCAAAAAACGGAGGACCTTCTCCAGAAGAACATCGAGGCCCTCTCTTTTTCGGGCAGAGAGAGGAATGATCTCCCGGAAATCATGAAGCTTTCGATACTCGTCCATGATAGGCAGCAGTTTTTCTTTGGTGCCCCGCAAAAGATCAATCTTATTAAGCAGCAGGAAGACTGGCGTTCCTGATTTCTTCGCCAGGTCAAGCACGAAGTGGTCTTCGCGGGTGAATCTGCGGGTCACATCCACGATCAGCAGCACCAACTCGCAGCCGACCATGGCTTCCCGCACCTCGGCCATCATCTTCCGGCCCAGAGAAGTGTCGGGCCGGTGCACGCCCGGAGTATCGATGAGCACAATCTGCCCACCGAGCCTGTTCTTCTGCTTGGGCACGTGGATAATTCCGAGAATTCGGTTGCGCGTGGTTTGTGGCTTCGGACTGATAATGGCCAGCTTCTCGCCGACCAGCGCATTGAGGAGTGTGGATTTGCCGGCGTTGGGACGACCCAGAATGCAGACGAATCCAGAGTGAAAAGCCATAGGTAGGTTGCCGCAGCGCCGACATCTTACCGGCTGACCCGGCACCTGACTATATCAGCTTCATCTGCGTCGGTTTTGCGACGGAAATTCTTGCCCGCTCAACTCGCCGCTCGGTTGAATCCAGTACTTCGAAACGCAGCCCGTCTTCCTCGATCACTTCACCGCGATGGGGTATGCGGCCCGCCAGTTCGCTTACCAGTCCGGCGACGGTTGCCGACTCTTTGCCCTGGGGTCGTATTCCGAACATCTCGACCAGCCGGTCGACATCCATGTTGCCGGGCACGATGTAAGAGTGTTCGCTCTCGCGAACCACTTCCATCTTCTCGTGCTCGTCCCGAATCTCACCGACAATCTCTTCCACCAGGTCTTCGATAGTCACAAGGCCTGCGACTCCGCCGTACTCGTCTACCACAATGGCCATACGAATGTTGTTCTGCTGCATATCGCGCAGCAGATCGCTGACCAGTTTGCTCTCGGGCACAAAGTACACATCGCGCCGCATGATCGTGTCCACGGTGCGGTAGTGGGCTTCGGTGTCCGGCACTTGCAGGACGTCCTGGGCAAAAACGATCCCTACGATGTTGTGGATGGTGCCTTCGTACACGGGCACTCGGGAAAAAGGCTTGGTGCGCAGCAGTTCGATAAACTTCTCTACCGTGGTGTTGGTCGGAACAGCGACGATTTCAGGCCGCGGCTTCATCGCCTCGCGGACAGTCTTCTCGCTGAATTCCACGACTGACTGGATCAGGTCCCGGTTGCTTTCATCCAGAATGCCTTCTTCCTGGCCAGCTTCGATGAGTGCGTCCACCGCTTCCGCCTGGGTCTCCGGGGCTTCGTCCGAATGCTCCTTGGTCAGGGCCGTAACCGATTGCAGGAATCCCAGCACCAGGGTGACCGGCAACGCCACATAGATCAGTATGCGCAGAATTACGGTGCAGCGCACTAGCCACGCCCCGCGGGTCCTCGAAAAGAAAACAAAGGGCAGAAAACGGTTGAACAGGATGATGATGAGCACTAGGCTAAGCGTGGCCTGGAGAATCTCGTAAAGACCCCAGCCCCGTTCGCGGAACACCGCGAACCCAACCAGCAAGGCGATAGCAGCCGTGATGATCTGCGTCAGCACCGCCATCGAGAGTGCGGCCCGTGCCCGGCTAGCTCCCAGTCTAGGCTCGACTTCCTGCTCGAAGTTGGCGATGTTTTCCTGGAACTCGCGCGAGAGAAATCTTCCAATCTCCGTGTACACGCGGTCCGCGTAGGACACCAGAGTCAGCAGGCAGAACAACAAGAGCAACGCAGCTGCAATGGCGTAATTCATCGAATGACACGTGTGGTCGCGGGCAACTCGCCCGCGGCTTTCGCCGGCACTCTTTTCGGACTCTTTCTCATGTTCCTTTCAATCAAACCCAGAGGCAGACCGAGCGACCGCCTCAATTTCGTTTCCTTGCTCGCCATCGTGCCGCGATCGGTTTCATGATCGTAACCGACGAGATGAAGCACCCCATGAAGGGCCAGTATCTTTATTTCCTGGGCCGCGGAGTGACCCAACCGTCGGGCGTTCTGCTTCGCGATGTCCGCTGAAATCGCAATATCGCCAGCCAATCCGTTCACAAAAATTGGCCCAGGAGGAAACGAGAGTACGTCCGTGGCCTGGTCTTTCCCGCGGAACCGCCGGTTGAGCGAGCGTAGTTCGGAACTGCCTGTCACCAGTACATTGACGGTGCCGACCAGCTGGCTGGCACGACTGGCCCGCACCACGAATTTCGCCAAAGCCGTGTCGCTCAATCCGGCTACGGGTTTGCGCAAAATCACCAAGGTTCCCTTTGCGCCGTTTGCGTCGTTCTTTGTGGTTAAAGCTTTTCTTGGCCTTCTACTAAAAAGCAAACAGGAGGGCCACATTGGGGCGCCCTCCTGTTCAATCTTACCTGCTCTACTCGTTGGTTTCTACTTCCGAAGAGGGCTCGTTGTCAGTTTCCCGGGATGCCAGTTCGGTCCCATTGGCTTTACCGTTCGTCCTGGATTCCAGCTGCGGCAATTGTTCCGTGACCCTGGCCTTGTGTTCGTCGTAGGCACGAATAATGCGCTGCACCAGCTGGTGACGCACCACATCGGTGTCGTCGAAATAGGCGAAAGTCAGGCCTTCCACGTTCTTCAAAACCTCCGCCGCCTCCAGCAGACCGCTGCGCCGCGCATTGGGCAAATCAATCTGGGTAACGTCGCCCGTGATCACCGCTTTGGAGTTGAAGCCGAGCCGGGTGACGAACATCTTCATCTGCTCCGAAGTCGTGTTCTGTGCTTCGTCCAGGATGACGAACGAATCGTTCAACGTCCGCCCGCGCATGAAAGCAATGGGCGCGATCTCGATGACATTCTTCTCCAGGTAGCGATCCACCTTCTCTGGCTCGAGCAGATCGTAAAGCGCGTCGTACAAGGGACGCAGATAAGGGTCGATCTTGTCCTGCAAGGTGCCGGGAAGAAATCCCAGACGCTCGCCCGCTTCCACCGCCGGACGCGCCAGAATGATCCGGTTCACCCGCTTCGACTGCAAGGCGGAAATTGCCATCGCCACGGCCAGGTAGGTCTTGCCCGTGCCCGCCGGCCCGATGCCGAACACCATGTCGTGGTTCTCGATGGCCTCGAGATAGCGCCGCTGGTTCACGCTCTTGGGCTGCACGGTGCGGCGTCCAAAGGCGCGCTGGCGCCCAGCTTCGGCCAGGCCGCGCAAGGTTACCTTGGGATCGGCCAGCAGAACGCGCAGCATGCTGCCCAGATCGCCGTTGTTGAAGGTGTGTCCGGAGCGCTGCAGGTGGTCGTAGTCGGCAAAGACCTGCTCAGCCCGGGCCACATCGCGGGCCGACCCTTCCAGTTCGATGGCATCCGATCGCAGGTCGATATTGATGTTCAGGCCGTCTTCCAGCAGGCGCACATTCTCGTCGCGCGTGCCGAACAGGGTCTCTATCTGGGGACTGATTTCAATGCTTTTCTTCATTCAGTATTTTGCGCTTCCTCCCGCGCATTCGATGCATGTTGGCCTGTGCACGACAGAAACACTTCTGCCCGGGCGCGAACAAACGGTGCTCATGTCTGGAGGTGGAACCAGCCGAGGATGCTCGCCCCGAAGTGCAAGCAACTACCATTGAGGTTAGGGTACCCCCGCCCGACGACGGGAGTCAATGCAGCAAAATGTAATTTTTTACTGTTGCGGAACTCTTAAGACCAGTGTGGGGCGGACACTCTTGTCCGCCGCTTTTGACCTGGATTCTTGTGTATTCGACACAACAAAACCAAAAACAAGTTCAAAAGCCGCGGACAGGAGTGTCCGCCCCACATGGGTTCGATTGCAGCCCGCTCCTACTCCGGATATCATGCGGGCCACAATGAAACTGACCCGCTTTTTCCTGCTTGCAATGTTGGCTGCGTCGGCCTGGGCCCAAACTTCGTCACTGACCAGGGAGGTGGAAACCGTCTATCCCGATGCCCACACTCTGTATCTTGACCTTCACCAGAATCCGGAGCTTTCTTCTCACGAGACGCAGACGGCAACGAAGCTGGCGAGCAGATTGCGAGACCTGGGTTATACCGTCACAGAGCACGTGGGCGGAACCGGAGTGGTCGCGATCCTGAAAAACGGCGCCGGCTCGACCGTGATGCTTCGGACCGAGCTTGATGCCCTTCCGGTGGAAGAAAAGACTGGCCTGGCCTACGCGAGCAAGGTCCGCACCAAAGACGATTCGGGACGCGATGTCCCCGTGATGCACGCCTGTGGACATGACTTGCACATGGCATCACTGGTCGCAACCGCCGCGATCATGGCGCACAGCAAGAGCACCTGGCGCGGAACTCTCCTCCTGATTGGCCAGCCCGCCGAGGAAACCATCTCGGGTGCGAAGCGGATGATCGAAGATGGCCTCATGACCCGCTTTCCCAAGCCGGATATGGCCGTCTCGATGCACGTCGGCAACCAGCTTCCGGCCGGGCAGGTCGGGGTTGGACCGGGTTACCGGTTTTCCAATGCCGACTCCCTGCGCATTACGATCTATGGCAAGGGCGGACACGGGTCGATGCCCAACAGCACCATCGATCCGATTGTGATTGCCGCTCGTGTTGTGGTGACTTTGCAGACTATCGTCTCCCGCGAAGTAAAGCCGGGCGAAGTGGCCGTGATCACCGTGGGCTACATTCAAGCCGGCACAAAGAACAACATCATCCCGGACCACGCCGAGCTCGGACTCACCGTCCGCAGCTACAAACCCGAAGTTCGCAAACTGATGCTCGCTGCCATCGAGCGCATCACCAAGGCGGAAGCCAACGCCGCCGGGGCCACCCAGGAACCCAAGATCGAACACTATGAAGCCACCGACGCCGTCTACAACGATCCGGCTCTGGCCCAGCGCCTGCAAGGCGTTCTTGAATCGGCGCTCGGAAAGGAGAGGGTGGTGCGGGACGAACCAGGCATGGCTTCGGAGGATTTCTCCTATTTCACCGCCCAGGGCGTGCCGTCGTTCTACTTCGGTCTGGGTGGAGCGGATCCCGGGAAATATGCGGAGGCGAAAGCAGCGGGCACTACCTTGCCTTCGAATCATTCTCCGTTGTTTGCGCCTGACGTGGACCCCGCACTGCACACCGGAATAGAAGCCGAGGTAACGGTGCTGCGCAATCTGCTGCCGTGACCGGACCTCAAGGTTGTCATCCTGAGCGGAGTGTGTGCTTTCGCTGGCGAAAGCAGATACGAAGTCGAAGGACCCCTAGAAGCGAAACGACTCTTTCATTCCGGGGGATTTGCCGGGTCTCGGCGTTTCACACAGGAAACTCGCGAGCGCGCGTGCCGCTTGTTGGGGTCCTTCGACTGCGCAGCTGCTTCGCGAGGCGAAGCAGCTACTCCGCTCAGGATGACAATCCCTAACTTCAGGCGCTTTCGCCCTTGGCATCTGCCACCGACGCCGGCACCGCCCGCAGCCGGGCCCAGGCTCTCAGTTCTTCGATCTCTTCGGACCGGGTGATTGAAAGTGGCACAGTCGCTTTGAGCGCATCCAGCAAGCCTTGCGTGCTCACGGCTTGTTTGCTGGAGAATGCCGCGTACAGGGCGGTCTGAACTGCGGCTTCTATCTCCGCCCCTGAATATCCTTTCGCCGCCGCCGCTACCCTGTCCAGATCAAATTCTGGCGGATTGCGTTTGCGCCTCATCAAGTGGATGGCAAAGATTTGCTTGCGCTCGGCTTGATTGGGCAAGTCAACGAAGAAAAGTTCGTCGAAGCGTCCTTTGCGGATCAGCTCGGGCGGCAGAACGGTCACGTTGTTGCATGTGGCCGCGACCAATACTGGAGCTCTGCGGTCCTGCATCCAGGAAAGGAAGGCTGCCAGAATACGCGAGGAAACTCCGGCATCGACCGATGCCGAATCAGGCCCGCTTCCGGCGAAGACCTTTTCCAGTTCGTCGATCCAGAACACGCAGGGCGCAAGTCCTTCGGCGACGCGAAACACTTTCTGGATCCGCTTTTCGGTTTCGCCGATGTACTTGTCGTAGATGGCGGCGGTATCGAACTTGACCAGGGGCAGCTTCCATTCTCCGGCAATGGCGCGGGCGCACATACTCTTGCCGCAGCCCTGCACTCCAAGAATGATGGCCCCGCGCGGCGGCTCCAGACCAAAGTCGCGGGCGGCGTCCTCCCATGTCCCACGCCGCTGGGCCAGCCAGCGCTTGAGATTGTCGAGGCCGCCGACTCCGGCCAGATTTTCCGGCGCTCCATTTTTCGACGCGTCACTTCCCGCCACATCAATGAACTCCAGCATTCCCGAGCGGCGCAGCAACTCCTTTTTCGCCTGCAGCACATCGGTGACGGTCTCCGACGTGACGCCATAGCGGGTGACGATGGCCTGCGATGCGGCGCGTTCGGCTTCTTCTTCGGTCAGGCCACGCAGATTGTTCGCCATGGCGTCGAGCCCGGCCGAATCCAGGGTGCGTTTCAGGGTGCGAGTCTTCCCTACCCTTGCGCTCACTTCGTCGATGATCTGGCGCAGACGCAACTTGTCCGGCAGTGGGAGTTCCAGGAATTCAACCAGGCTGCGCAGCTCCGCCGGAATTGTGATCGAAGGCGCGGTGATGATTACGGTGCGGCGATTGGTCGAGAACTTCTGTCCCACATCGCGCAGCCGGCGCACTACCACCGGATCGTCCATGTGGCGATGAAAGTCTTTCAGGACGAATGCCGCTTCGAGCGACATCGCCTCCAGATTGCTCAGCGCCTGGGCCGGTTCCTTGCTGTTGTAGAGCGCTTGGGCGCCCGACTGATCATGGCCCAGCGCCGTGCCGGAAAGGCCTGTCTCCGGGACCAACTCGCCTACGTCGCTGCCGCAGCGGACCAGTCCGCTGGCAATGCTCCACTCGAAGGTGGCCAGATTCAGCGACGAGCAGGCCGCCCGCACCAGGCGCACCGCCCGCATCTCTTCCGCGGTTTCCATCACCACAATGGGCGTGGACGAGCTGAGCAGGATCTTCAGGCGCTCGAGGGTATCTGCCATAAGGGTTTGACCAGCAGCGACTTACTCTCGTAAAATAGCCTATTCGAGAGCAACCCGAATACCTCTCCATAGAAACGAAGGTAACGAACCAGACATGGCAAATCATTTTTCGGCGCTGAAGCGCGCCCGTCAAACCGAAACCCGATCCGTTCGCAACCGCGCTAACACTTCCCGCCTGCGCGGCGCACTGCGAGACTTGCGTGAAGCTCTGACTAAAGGCGACAAGGCCGCCGCCGAGGTGGTTTTCAGGCAGACTGTCTCCGCCCTCGACAAGGCCATCCAAAAGGGCGTGATTCACGAGAATACGGCATCGCGCTACAAGTCTCGCTTGAGCGCACGGGTGAAGGCGCTGAAGTAAGCTGTCAGCTCTCAGCTGTCAGCTATCAGTAAGTTCCCTCGGACAAATGCTTAGCGGGAGACGGGTTTCGTTTTTCCGTTAGCGGAAGCGTGGCATCAGAAACCCGGCGTGCTTCTGGTGTTCACGGAAGGCCTCTCCGAATTGCTGGGTCAGCATCGCTTCTTCCTTCCTTGCCTTGATGCAATACCCGGTCAGAATCAGGCAGACCCCCAGGACGCATCGCCATTCATCAATGACCACTGCCGAACCGATGGCCGCAAGGATTAGCCCGGAATATATGGGATGACGCAGGCGGGCGTAGGGGCCGGTGCGGATCAGCTGGTGGTCTGCCTTGATCGTGATCCTCGCGCTCCAGTACTCTGCCAGGTGATAGCGCGCCCAGATAGCCAGCCCGATTCCCATCCAGGTGAGGATCGATCCGACGATTGCGCTCGCCAGGGTGCGATGCATGAATCGCTCTCCCAGAAATCCAACGCCCGCCGAGTGGCGAAATAGCAGGACGAATCCGGCGATCTCGATCAAGAGAATCGCGTATCGGGAAGCGAAGGACTCTCTTTGAACGGTCTCGCGAGTGCGGATCGCGCTGACAATCCAGTAAAGCAAGAAAACGATCCAGGGAACTTCGATCAGCAGGTGGAAGACTTCTCTTGCCGTCATCGTGCGATTCCTAAACCGGCAGCTCTTCTTGCGACCACCCGGGGATTTCGGGCTTGGCCTCGGCAGTGAGATCGAGGATTAGCTTCTCCAGCACGAATCGCTTGGTCGGAGGATTTGAGCGCAGCGCCAAGTCAGTCTTGGCTACCAGTCGAATGGCTCGAGTGAGTTCGCGTTTCGACTTGTAACGGCGAGCTTGCCGGATGATGTCATCGGCGGCGAAAGGCGGAACCCTGAAGCCCTGCCACAGCGCGGCCCACAGCATACGCTGGTCGCGCACATTTCGTTCCAGGATCACCAGCATCTGGCGAAAAGTCTTGGCCAGCATGTAGAGATGTCCAATGGCGGCTTCGTCCCCGTCGCCGGTGCTCAGGATCGCGTCCAGCATCTGCAGCGCGCGGACCCGGTCTTTCGAGGAGATGGCGTCGGTCAGTTCGTACAGCGACCGCTGCTTGGCCGCCAGCACCATGGTTTCTACGTCGCCCAGCGTGATGCGCTTTTTCTCGCCGACGTAGAGGATCAGCTTCTCCAGTTCGTTGGAGACCATCATCATGTCGCCGCCGAGAGCGTCCACCAGTTCGCGCGCGGCGTCGGCGTCCATCTTCACCGCCTGCATGGCGCAGTATTCGCCGATCCAGCGGACCGCCTCGCTTTCTTCGACTCGGGCCAGCTCGACGATGGCGCAAAATCCGCCCATGGTCTCCCGAATGCGCTCGTAACGCTCTTTGTCGGTCATGTCCATGCGCCGCGCATCGGCCGGGATGCTGATGTGGTCGGCCAAAAAAATGAGCACCGCATCGGGATTGGGATCCTTGCAGTAGGCCTCGATGGCTGCCAGCTTTTCGTCGTTCGATCCGCGCCCAAACAGGGTCTTGACCCCGCGGACGAAGAACACCTGAAACGGAGCCATTAGAGAAGGCGTACGGGCACGATCGAGAACCTCGGCCAGATCGGTTTCCGACAGATCAAAATCAAACAGGCTGAAATCGCGCAGGTCGGCGGGCACCAGATGCTTGAGGATTGCTTCACGACAGCGCTTGCGAAAGAAAGTCTCATCGCCCACGAAGACATACGCGGGCCGCAGCTTGCGAGCTTCGACCTCGGAAACGAACCGATCGGATTGGGCGAAGGCCCGCATCAAAAACCCTCCAGAACATTACTCACCAGGGTTCGCGCAAAGGCGTGTGACAGGCGTTCCAGCGCGGGTGAGTCTTCCTCAAAGAAACTGGAGAGCTCCTGCGACACCTGATATTCCTCGCGGAACAGGTAGGAAGGATTCTGGTAGAGCACCTTGCCCTGGCGGTCGGTCAGCGTAACTTTCGCGGTCACGACTACGAGGGCGCTTGATGCCCGGCCGGTCTGGGAGTCATAGGTCAAGGGTGAAGTCGAAGTACTCATCACAACACCGCGCAGAGTAGCATCGGCGGAGTCACTGGGTTCGTTGAGGATGTGGTAGTGCGTGCGTGTGACCATCTCCTGCACCACGGCGGCGGTCAAGCGCTGCTCAATTTTGTAGGTCTGTGTGCGGTTGACGAAAGCCGGGATGGCGATGGTCTGGACATTCGCGGGCAGCGTGACGGCGTGGCCTGCGGTGTGATATCCGCAGGCTGTCGCCCAGAAGGCGCTGAAAAGCACCGCCAGACTTAGCATTTGCAGGGCAGGGATTCGCAATCTTGCTGGCCCCGAACAATGAGGAGCGGTTTCTTCGCCTCTCGCGGGCGAGTCGCCCGCGACCACACTAGACCTGCTAACCAGACCGGCCAAACATCTCACTGGATCTTTCCTTTGGGGCGGGTGGCAGCCATGTTTTCTGCGCATTCGACGGCGGTGGCGGCGGCGATTCGCAGGTTGTCTGCAGAGGCCCACAGCCACAGGCCGTTTGCCAGACTCGCATCGGGCTGGATGGAAACCAGGACATCCCCTTGCCCGGCCGCGTTCACATTGCTCGGGGACTCCTCAGCCAGACCCGTGATGGTCACATGCTCACCGGCCAGGGCTTTGGAAACGGCGTCGATCTCCACCGGCTTTTCCATTTCGACATGCAGGCTAAGCGCATATCCATGAAAGATGGGCGCCTGCACCATCAGGAGAGACGGCAACGGCGCGTCCTTGCCGGCAATCCGTTTGTAATGCTTGAGTACGCGCCGCTCGACCGCGGCCAGCGACTGCTCCGACTGTTCACCGTAACGCACGACCATATTGAACGCCACCTGGGCATCAAATACTTTTTTCGGCAGTGGCTGAAAGGACAGCAGGTTCACCGTTTGCTCGTGCAGTTCGTCCATGCCCTTCTGTCCGTGTTCCGACGCCGGCTCGAAACCGGTGGCCGCGACTCGTTTCACCGCCGCGCCCTTCTGAATCCGCAACAACAGGAGCGCCAGCACGACGGCGGCGGGATGGGCCACCACAGCCGGCCCGGGCTGCAACTCCGGAGTGAGCATCTGGCCCAGTTGACGCTGAATCCATGGCGATTTCACATTCGCGTCCGGTTCATCCTCCAGAGCGTAGGAGAGATCAACGATGGCGCTGCCGGCCTTTTGCGCCTTTTTCCAATTCTGGCGAGTACATTCCTGGTCGGAAGCGAAAAAGGTGAAGTCAATTTTTTCGAATTGCTCCGACCGGACGCTCTGGATAAACGAGACCTCATCGCCCACCGACTCCAGTTTGCCGAGAGAGTCGTTATCATCGAGCAGCTTGATGTCCAGCGAAGGAAAATTGCGGTCGCCCAGGACCTCGGCAACCTCCTTCCCCTTGAGCGTGCCCGCGCCCACGATGGCCAGGCGGTACAGGTTCGCTGCCCGCACCGGATCAACATGCGCGGTCGGGACGGATTTGAAATTCGAACTCATGAAGTCTGCGGCGCCTCGGTGTAGGCCGGAGGTGGTGGGGGATTTCCCTTCCGCCGGAAGATCCATTTCAAACGCCAGAACACGCCGGAAAATACGTAGAGCAGCGCGATCAAGAACAGCACCCATTTGCGAGTAGAACCGAATCGCCGCGAAAAGCAATCCAAACAGAATGACTAACTGAAACGGCTGCCGCGACCGGAAATCAATGTCCTTGAAACTGTAAAAGCGCCAGGTGCTGACCATCAGGTATCCAACGGCGACCACCATCAGCATCCAGGTAAGCGCGGTCCACCAGGAGGAAATGGGGTCGCCTTCGGAAAAATGCACCACGGCGGCGATCACACCCGCACCCGCGGGGATTGGCATCCCCACAAAATATTTCTTGCCCGGACGACCCGGGTTCGAGGGCTGTGGGTTGCTCGAGATATTGAAACGGGCGAGGCGGCTGGCGCCGGCCATCAGGAACAGGAAACTGGCAATCGCGCCGAATTGCAGCAACTTGGTGTACAACTCGCCCAGGTTTGTCGGCAACTGTCGGAATCCCCAGGTCCACGCCAGCAGCGCCGGGGCAACGCCGAAGGTGATGACGTCCGCCAGCGAATCCAGCTCCCGGCCAAAATCGCTGCTGGTTCCCGTCATGCGCGCAATGCGGCCGTCCAGACCATCGAACATCACGGCAAAGCCGATGGCTTTGGCCGCATTGTCAAAATGCCAGGAATCGGCAATGGTAGCGTGCGTAATCTGCAGAATCGCGTAGTACCCGAAGGCAATGTTGGCGGTGGTAAATAGCGAAGGCAGAATGTACATGCCTTTGCGTAACCGCCGTGGAGTTTTCTCACCCGTGCGACGCCTTGGGATCTCTGGGACTTCCGGATCATCCATCACAGAACTCCTTGACGAGCCGCTTCTGCCGCAACCGCGGTCAATTGCCCGGGCGCGCCCAGATACGCCAGCACGCTGGAGCCGCCCTTCACGCGGTCTCCCACTTTGATTTCAAGTTTGGCGCAGGCATCCAGCAAAACGTCGACTCGCGACCCAAACTTGATAAGCCCCACGCGTTCTCCCCGTCTGACCAGGTCGCCAACTTTCTTGGTAAACACAATCCGGCGCGCCAGAAGTCCTGCGATCTGCTTGAACACAATGGTTTGCCCATCGCCCTCAACCGTGACCACGTTCTGCTCATTGTGCTCGGCCGACGCCAGATTCATGGCGTTAAGAAATTTTCCCTTTTGATAGCGAACTTCCCGGATGACTCCAGCCATCGGCGAGCGGTTGACGTGCACATCGAACACGCTGAGAAAAATGCTGATTCGCGTGCGCGCGACACCATCGATCAGAACGGACGACACCTCGGTGATTTTGCCGTCGCCGGGCGAGACCACGGCCCCGGCAGCGTCTGGGATTGCCCTCTCCGGATCGCGGAAAAACCACAGGAAGAACAAGGCCAGCAGGCATGCCGGCAGCGCCCAGATCGGGGCAGCCAGCCAGCCTACGAGTACAGCAGCTCCAGCCAGTGCAAGCCCGTAATAGTAGCCGTCGGAAACCATCGGGAGATAGGAAGAATTATAGTGCAGGCGAGGCGGGTCGGTCGCTTCTGCAGGCAAATGATAATAAAAAAGGCGCTTATCAGCGCCGTATTCGAAGCATATTAAACCTGTGGGCGGCCACAGCCGCGATCAGTTGGAGAAATGAATTAGGCTACCTGGCCCTGCTGGAGAACCATCCGAAATTGCCGCTCGATGGATTCCATCTGGTCCTTGAGCCGCAGTTTCAGCTTCTTAAGCCGGACTTCTTCCAGCTTCTCGTCTTCTGTCAGGTAGCGTTTTTGGGTGAGTGATTCGAGACGTTCGGCGTACTGCGTGTGCTCCTGTGCCAGCTTGCGGAATTCATCGTTGCTGACCAGGAGCTGGTCCTTTGGAGTCATCCAGTAGACCCTCCTGAGCGTTGTACGGCCCTAACCTACCACACCCCCCGGAGCGCTTCAATCCTATTTCCACAGGTGAACGACTTTTCGTAGTGAACAAGATTGCACCGTGCATAGTGCAGTTTAAGTAAAATCAATGCGATAGAGAACCGCGTCTTCCTTGGGATCCGTGTAGTATCCACTCCGGTGCCCGCTTTCAAGAAACGCCCACTTTTCATACAGAGCCCGCGCCGCCCGGTTGGACTCGCGGACCTCCAGAAATATCGCCGCTGCGCCCTTTGCTCGAGCCAACTCCAGAAGCTCGCCCAGCAGGCGCGTGCCCAGTCCACGCCGCCGGGCCAAACCGGCGATGGCAATATTTTCGATCTCCCATTCTTCGGCCACCACTCGGGCAATCACAAATCCACGAAGTTCGGACTCTTCTTCCATGATCAATGCTAGCCTCCCCGGATCGGAGGCGTGAAACAGGGCTTCATACTGCTCGGCAGACCAGTGGGCCGCAGTGGCCGCACGCTTCTCGAGCGCCATCATGGCAGGCAAATCGGCGACCGTGGCGGCACGGATCGTGTGTGTCACGTCACATCCTTCAACCGAGAACTGAGAACTCAAAGCTAAGAACTGCTCTTGGAAAAGATCTCACTTGAACCGCGGAGATAGTTCGCATCCAGTGCTTCAGGCGAGACGATTTCTCCGGCATGGATTTTCTTCCATCCCAGTCGCGCAATCACATCCGCGCGCGGAAGTTCAATCTCCTCCGCAGGTAACCCCGCCCCCCGGGCCGCCTCGGCTAAGCTGTGATCCGAGGTCACGACGGTTGATCCCATCGCCGCCTCCAGGAATTTTGTGCGGGTCAACAACTGCTCCTGCAGCAAACGGACGTCATCGCCGTGAAGATCGTAGTCACCGGCGTAAACCTCGCCGCGTCCAGCATCGAGGACCGCTACCACTCTGCCTTGCAAACCGCTTGAAACAGCAACTGCTTCCAGTAAAGAAACGGCCGCAATCGGCTTCCCCAAAACCTCAGCCAGCGCTTTGATGGCTGCCAGTCCAACCCGCACTCCGGTAAATGAGCCCGGACCCGAGACCACCGCGAAGCCACCAATGTCCGCTTTGCTGAAGCCGTGTTTCGCAAGCAGGGCGGCGATTTGCGGAACCAGTTGTGCGGAGAAAGTTCCTCCTTCAAGGGGCACTACTTCGATTGCGCTGCAGGCGTCGTCCGGCCCGCAGCGCGCCAGAGCGATGGTGCCATGTTTGCCCGAGGTGTCGGCAGCGAGAAGAAGCATTTTGAGATGGTGTGGCGCGGGCGCCCTCGCCCGCGAGATTCTAGCTGAACGTCAAAGGCCGCGGGCGAGGGCGCCCGCGCCACATATTCGGAATCAGCTTGCCGATTCCACCAACTCAAGCAGCACCCCGCCCGCACTCGAGGGATGCACAAACACGTAACGGTGCCCGCCCGCTCCGACCTTGATTTCGTCAGAGACCAGCCGTATACCGTCTTTTTTTAACCGCTCGACGGCGGCCTCCAGGTTGGGCACGCGCACTGAGACGTGGTGCAGTCCCTCGCCGCGCTTGGCAATGAATTTCGCGATGACCGAGTTCTCCGAGGTGGGCTCAAGCAGTTCCATGCGGCTCTCCCCCAGCGGCACCATAACCACTCGCACCTGCTCAGCTTCGACGGTTTCCTCGGGCGCGAGTTTCAACCCGAGTTTCTCGTAGATCACCTTCGCTGCCGTTAGCGATTTCACCGCCACGCCGATATGGTCAATGCTGAACATCAAAACTCTCCACGCTAATGGGGCGCGAGCGTCCCGCTTGTACTGCGGTTGAGGACCCGCGGACGCCCGTCTTCCATTTACTTTTTCTCCATCGTGTTCACCAGCTCTTCGACCAGCGAATACGGATCGCGTTTGTGCTCGGCGACTTCAGCCGCGTAGCGGGCGACCGCACCGTTTCCCAGGTGCTCCTGCGCCCGGTCTAACAACGCATCGCGCAACATCTCGACCAGACGATTCTGCCAGTTCTCGACATTGCGCTTCAGAACCAGATTTTCTTTTTGCAGATAAGCCTCGTAGTCGCGAATCGCCGCTGCCAGTTCAGTAATGCCGACGCCTTCACTGGCCACGGTTTTCACAATCGGCGGGGTCCAGTTGTCGCTGCGGACGGCCAGAGACTGCAGAGCGCGAATTTCGCGCTCTACTCGCTCGGCGCCTTCGTAGTCGCTCTTGTTGATGACGAAGATGTCGGCAATCTCCATGATGCCGGCCTTGATCGTCTGCACATCGTCGCCCATGCCGGGAACCAGAATGACGATGGTGACGTCGGCCAGGCGCACGATGTCCACTTCATCCTGCCCGACGCCGACGGTCTCGATCATGACCAGGTCGCGTCCCGAGGCATCGAGCACCGTGGCCACATCCGCCGTGGTTCGTGCCAGTCCGCCCAGTGATCCGCGGGTGGCCATGCTGCGAATGTAGATTCCGGGATCGGAAAAGTGGTCCTGCATGCGGATCCGGTCGCCCAGAATCGCCCCGCCGCTGTAAGGACTCGTGGGATCAACCGCAATAATGCCTACCGTACGGTGCTCCCTGCGATAGTGGCGGGCGAGCTGATCCACCAGCGTGCTCTTGCCCGCACCGGGCGGGCCCGTAAGTCCAAGCGTCCGCGCATGTCCAGTGTGGGGGAAAAGAGCCTTAAGCAGTTCGGACCAGCCAGGCGTCCGGTTTTCGACCGTGCTGATGGCCCGGGCCAGGGCGCGAGGATCGCCGGCGCGAACTTGATCAACCAAGGGTTGGAGGCTCTGATTCAAGCTGTTTCAGTGTAAAGCAGAGGCGGGTTAAACAGGAGTGGCTTCGACAACTGCTGCCTATCCATCTGAAGAATTGAGAGTTGTTAATGAAATCCGATCCAGTTGTTACTGAAATCAATCAATCAATAAACTTTCTTCAATTCGGGGCAAATTCATGGCACAATCTCTGTAAGAGGTATCCCCCATGTACGTTAGGCTGGCCTTCTGGACGCTCTCGCTGGCATACACAGCAGCCCTCTTCTCGCGCACCGCACCCGGTTCCTCACCCGGTACCATGGTCGCGGCGGCAGTGCTCGGAGCGGCCCTCGGTTTTAGCCTGGGTGGCATGCTCATCAATCGGCGCACCCGCAAGCGAGGCTGAGCTTTCGCATTGCCCATTCCTGCAGGAAACCAAAAGTTACAGACGAACGCTTCTTCTATTGTGGTGATCCGTCCGGTCCGAGTTTCAGTATTCTGCGCGCAAGTCGTCCCAGATACGGGTACTCAGCCCACTCGCCGCGTCCGGCTTTGACCCCATAAAGAATCGCCACCACAACCATCGCGCCCCAGATGCTCATCCAGTCCAGCCAGAGCATGGGCATAAAAATGAAAAACGCCGGCGGTGAGGATGAGCTTCCGGCAGCGTGAAGAATCATGGTGAGCATGACGGCGCCAAACCAAAAAACCACGCCGAGCCCCATCAGGAACAGATACAAGACCTGGAGCAGGAGAGCCTGCAGCGCGTGAAAGGAGACGAACCTGGATTCCCTTTTGACGACGAAGATAATGAGAGGAGCGATCCACAAACCCACGATCTGCAACATGTGGGCGAGAATGGCCATGGTGCGCTCGTCCAATGTCGGCTGAATCAGACTTGGCGCAATCGTTGCTGGCGCTATCGGGGCTGGATCGGTTGCGCTGGGCTGCATTGCTTCGACCATGCTTTTGCGCGGGCAACGACAACTCACACCAGGCTGCAAGTCCAGGGCTCAGGTTAGTCTTTCAATAACTGCCGCGCAATCACCAGGCGCTGGATTTCGCTGGTGCCCTCGCCGATAGTGCACAGCTTCACATCGCGATAAAACTTCTCCGCGGGATAGTCCTTGATAAACCCGTACCCGCCATGAATCTGCACGCCCTCGTTGGCGCAGCGCACGGCCACCTCGCTGGCGTACAGCTTGGCCATGGACGATTCCAGCGTAGTCTTCATGCCGGCATCTTTCATGGCAGCTGCGCGCAGGGTCAGCAGCTTTGCCGCCTCAATTTCGGTGGCCATGTCCGCCAGCTTCCACTGGATCGCCTGGAAGTCGCTGATGGCCTTGCCGAACTGCTTGCGCTGCTTGGAATACTTCAGCGCTGCCTCGTAGGCTCCTTCGGCCATGCCCAGCGACAAGGCTGCGATGGAAATGCGGCCGCCGTCGAGCACGCGCATGGCGTCAATAAATCCGTCCCCTTCCTTGCCGCAAAGATTTTCGGCCGGGATGACGCAGTCTTCAAAAATTAATTCGGCGGTGTCGCTGGCGCGCAAGCCAAGCTTGTTTTCTTTCTTGCCGGGACGAAAACCCTTCGTCCCTTTTTCAACTATGAACGCGGACAGTCCGTGGGTGTGGGCCGCGCGGTCAGTGACGGCAATCACTACCAGAAAATCGGCATAATGGCCGTTGGTGCAGAAGGTCTTGGTGCCGTTCAGCACCCAGTTATTCCCTTTGCGCACGGCGGTCATGCGGGCGCTGCCCGCGTCCGAACCCGAGGAAGGTTCGGTCAAACCCCAGGCTCCGATGGCGTCGCCCGAGGCCAGCGGGCTGACGTATTTCTTCTTCTGCGCTTCGCTTCCGGCGAGAAAGATATGGTTTGAGCACAGCGAGGTATGGGCGGCAACAATAATCCCCACCGAGCCGTCCACGCGCGAGAGTTCTTCGATGGCCGTGACATACTCGACGTAGCCCATGCCGGCACCGCCGTACTCGGGCGGAAACACAATGCCCAGCAGGCCAAGTTTGCCGAGTTCTTTGACCGTCGCCAGCGGGAATTCGCCGGCTTCGTCCCACGTCATGACGTGCGGAGCGATTTCGCGCTCGGCAAATTCGCGCACGCTTTTCTTCAGTTGAAGCTGTTCATCGTTGAGCTGGAAATCCACGACGCTGTCTCCGTTTCCGGGATGCTGCGCACCAGAACAATTGGATTAGAACACAGCCATTTCAGGGCGACCAAGTTACCGCCGGGAGTGGGATTGTGTGGGGCGGACACTGTTGTCCGCCGCCTTTGCTTTTGTTCTTACTGCTGACGATTTCCCCGGATTCGCCAGGAACCAAAACACAAAACCAACTTCAGGGGCGACGGACAGGCTCGCCCTGAGCGAAGTCGAAGGGAGCGCCTGTCCCACACGGGCTGAGGATGAATCGTTCGAATACCTCGTTCGATAACAGCCGGCCGCGCGGCGTCAAACGGATGACATCGCCATCCCGTTCGAGCAGTCCCGATCCGAGACAGTCCGAAATCGAATCCGACACAGCGCCGATCGCGGCTTCCCCAAACTCCATTGCAACATTTTTGAGATCCACACCTCGGTTCAGACGCAATCCCAGAAAGAAGGCCTCCTCCAGTGCAGCCGGCGCCGGCACCGACGTCTTTTTGGGCTGTGCCCCGGCGACATATTCTTCGAGCGCGTCCGGCGAAGCGAAGCGCACCGCCTCTCGCGGCTTCGATGCGCTGATCAGCATGGAGTGAGCATCCACGCCAAATCCCAGATAGGGCTGACGCGTCCAATACTTCAGATTGTGCCGCGACTCCTGCCCGGGCCGGGCAAAGTTTGAGATCTCGTACTGGCGCACTCCCGCCCCATTCAGCCGTCTGCAGGCCGCTTCGTAAAAATCTGCAGTGAGTTCATCGTCGGGAACGAAATGGGCGTGGTATCGGGTGCCACCGGCCATCAGTTCGCGGCCCAGACGGGAATCGTCGTCCACCTCGAGCATATAAACACTGACGTGAGGCGCGCCCATGGCGACGGTCTCGGCGAGGGAAAACTCCCAGCTCTCGGCGGTCTGGTGGGGCAGCCCGGCAATAAGATCAATATTGATGTTCTCAATCCCGGCGGCCCGTAAGTGAGCCAGATCCTCCAGCACCGTGCTTCGCTTATGCAGTCGCCCGACGGACGCAGCCTCAAGATCCACGAATGACTGCACTCCCAGGCTCACGCGGTTCACTCCGCAGCGCTGTAACGACTCGATCATCGCCGGGGAGAGCGTGCCGGGAGCGCATTCGACCGTGATTTCGGCATCCTCTTGGACCACAAATGTTTGCGAGATGGTGACAAATAGTCTTTCCAGTTGCGTTATATCGAGTATCGTAGGAGTGCCGCCGCCGAGGAAAATGGAGTCGACCGGGCGTTCGAGCTTGCCGCCCATCTGTTCCGCGGTTTCGCCGGCCCGGTTTACATCGCCAGCGACTCGTTCTACATAGCGTTCAAATACGGCGCGGGAAAAGACATCTGAGGCGAAGTTGCAGTAGCTGCACTTGGTCTTGCAGAACGGCACGGAGATATAGAGGCCAAGCGACATCGTGACTAATTATCCCACTTCGCGTAACTTGGACGGTCGAGAAGTCTTCTGAAACACGATGGTTGGATAATTAGCGGAGCATCTAGAAAACTTATGGTTCCTCGGGTCGTCATCACTGGAATGGGCGTGGTCAGCCCCAACGGTATAGGCAAAGAAGCTTTTTGTCTCGCTCTTCTCGCCGGAAAATCGGGTGTGAAACGCATCTCCCGCTTCGACCCATCTTCTTTGCCGGTACATATCGCCGGCGAAATTCCGGAGTTTGACGAACTAGCCTGGGTGGACGCGCGTGAGCGCAAGCACGTCTCCCGCGTCGTGCCACTGGCCGTCGCCGCTTCGACGGAAGCGATCAAGGATGCCGGCCTCGATCCCTCCGCCATGTCGATGGAAGAGAAGCGCGAGATTGGCGTAATTCTGGGCACAGGCGGCGGCGCGCAGGAATTTTCCGAGGAGCAGTACCGCCTCTGGCACAGCGGACACGTGAAACAGGTCAGCCTGTTCTGCATCCCGAGCGGCACAATGGGGACGCTGCCCAGCGAAATCAGCATGCGCTTCGGGTTTCGCGGCTACAGCCACGTGGTCACCGCGGGTTGCACCTCTTCGACCGACGCCATCGGTTATGCCTACCAGCATATCCAGGCGGGAGTATTGCCCATGTTTCTGGTGGGCGGGGTGGACTCGCCGATCACTCCGGGCATCATAAAAGGCTACTCGTTGTTGCGCGCGCTTACCCAGTCCTGGAACCACGCTCCGGAGAGCGCCTCGCGGCCGTTTTCCGCCGACCGCGACGGGTTTGTCATCGCGGAAGGTTCGTGGATGTTTATCCTAGAGGACTACGATCATGCCCGCGCACGCGGCGCGAAGATTTACGCCGAAATCGCGGGATACGGTTCCACCTGCGAAGCGTTCCATCGGGTGCGCATGAGCGACTCACCGGAAGAACCGGCGCGCGCTATCACGCTGGCGCTCGAAGAAGCCAGCCTCGCGCCCGAAGACATTCAGTACGTCAACCTGCACGGCACCTCCACCGAAATGAACGACCGCGTGGAAACGCGGGCGCTGAAACTGGCACTGGGCGAGCATGCCCGAAAAATTCCCATGTCCGGGCTGAAATCGCAGATCGGACATGCCCAGGGCGCCTGCGGCTCGGCCAGCCTGGCCGCGACGCTAATCGCGATGGAGCATGCCAAGCTTCCCCCCACCATCAATCTGGAAGCGCCCGATCCGGAATGTGATCTCGATTACGTCCCTGACGTTGGCCGCAAAGCCCAGATCGAACGTGCCATCTGCAACTGCGTGGGTTTCGGATCGAAGAACTCGGCGCTGGTGCTGAAAAAGACGGCGTAATCGCCACAATCGCCACCGCCCACGTAGGGGCGGATGCCCTCATCCGCCCGGCGAGCGAAGCTCCGCAAGATCTGGCCAGCTTGCGCTGGCCCGCCCGGACGGGGCGTCCGGGCCTACGTGGGTTGTGAAAGCTTTTCCATCCTCTGCTCTCCTTTACTAATCTACTTAGGGTATCTTTGACCTATAGCCGATGGCCCAAGAAGAAGAGGTACTAGGTAAGGCATACGACAGCCGTCTGATGAAGCGGCTGCTCCAGTATTTGCGTCCCTATAAATGGCAAACTGGGATCGCCCTGGGCTCGATTCTGCTCAAGGTTGGTGCCGATGTTCTGGGCCCCTACCTCACCAAAGTCGTCATTGATCGCTACCTGTCGCCAGTTCCCGGCGGACACACGCTGCTGGATCGCTTCCTGAGCAGCCGGCCCCTGGTCGGCATTGCGCAGGTTGCCGCCATCGGTGTAGGTCTGCTCATTTTCAGTTTTGTGCTCGAATATCTTCAGGTTTATTTCATGCAGTGGGCGGGTCAGATGGTGATGTTCGATCTGCGCCGCGAGATTTTCCGTCACCTGCAGCGGATGCACATCGGCTTTTACGACAAGAACCCCGTCGGCCGCCTGGTCACGCGCACTACATCTGACGTCGACGCGCTGAACGAGATGTTCACCTCCGGCGTGGTCTCGATTTTTGAAGATGTGTTCGTGCTGGCCGGCATTGTTTGGTTCATGCTGCGGATGAACCGGAACCTTGCCCTGATCACGTTTGCCGTCCTGCCGCTGATCGCCTTCGCCACCAAGATTTTTCGCGATAAGGTGCGCGACTCGTACCGGCGCATTCGCACCGCCATCGCCCGGATCAACTCCTACATGCAGGAGCACGTCAGCGGCATGGTGGTGCTGCAGCTTTTCAATCGCGAAAAGCGCGCCTATGACAAGTTTTCCGAAGTGAACGCCGTCCACATGGAGGCCTTCAAAGACGCGATCATGGCCCACGCGGTCTACTATCCGGTGGTCGAAATTCTCTCGGCGACCGCGATCGCGTGCGTGATCTGGTTTGGCGGAAATGACGTGATCCGGGGAGCGACGACGATCGGGGTCCTGGCGGCTTTCATCCAGTACGCCCAGCGGTTTTTCCGGCCGATTCAGGATTTCAGCGAGAAATACAACATTCTGCAGTCGGCCATGGCTGCCAGTGAGCGCGTTTTCAAGTTGCTGGACACTCCGGTTGAGATTACTTCGCCTGCGGTTACGAAGACGCCGACTGGTCCAGGGCGTATTGAGTTCGATCATGTTTGGTTCGCTTACCGCGATACGGGGGTTGAAGCTGGCAAGAACGCGGGCGGGTCGCCCGCGGCCACACAGACCAAAGCTGGCAACGACCATGTGGGGACGGGTCTTCGACCCGTCCAGGCCGAGCAGGGCTCGGCTGCCGCGTCGAGTGAGCCGGACTGGATTCTTCGCGATGTATCTTTCACCATCGAGCCTGGTGAAACCGTAGCCATCGTCGGCCACACCGGTGCCGGCAAGACCACGATCATTTCTCTGCTGATGCGCTTCTATGATGTCCAAAAGGGCGCGGTCAAAATCGATGGCGTCGACGTAAAAGACATGGATCTCGCCGAGCTGCGTCGCCGCTACGGCGTGGTTCTGCAAGACCCGTTTCTGTTTACCGGGACGGTGGAGGGCAACATTCGTCTGGGCACGAAATCGATCACTGACGAAGAGGTCGAAAAGGCAGCCGAGGATGTGAATCTTGCCGACTTCATCCGGGCTCTGCCGCAAGGCTTCAAAGAGGAAGTCCGTGAGCGCGGCTCGACTCTCTCCACCGGCCAGAAGCAACTCATCTCATTTGCCCGGGCGCTGGCCCACGATCCAAAGATTCTTATTCTGGACGAAGCCACTTCCAGCGTGGACACCGAGACCGAGATGCGGGTGCGCGACGCGCTCAACCGCATGGTTGAGGGCCGCACGTCGGTGGTCATCGCCCATCGGCTCTCGACTATTCAGCGGGCAGACAAGATTATCGTTATGCACAAGGGCCAAGTGCGCGAAGTGGGTACGCACCAGCAGTTACTGGCTCAGCACGGCATTTACTACAAGCTTTACCAGCTGCAATACAAAGACCAGGAGATTCCGGTCGGCGCCAGCGGCCAAGTCACGGCCGGCGCGGACGATTAGTCAGCTGAAATCTGGAACAGCCATGTGGCCGCGCGCGACCCGCCCGCGAGTGTCTATCTCCCTTTACAATGTCCTCCGTGCGAATTCTCATCTCCGCTGGGGAAGCTTCCGGCGAAATGTACGGCGCGATGCTGATGGAAGCCTTGCGGCGTCTCGCGGGTGAGTCGCCCGCGACCACACAGAGCGCACTGAACCAACAACTGGAATTTTTCGGGGTGGGCGGGGATCGCATGCGGGCTGCGGGTTGCGACATTGTCGTGGACGCCAAAGACCTGGCTGTCGTCGGCATCTCGGAAATTCTTGGCCATCTGCCTAAGATTTGGGGTCTGTTTCACAAGCTGATTGCAGAAGCGGACAAACGCAAGCCGGATCTCGCCATCGTTATAGACTCTCCGGCCTTCAACTGGCGTGTGGCACGCCAGATGCATAAACGCGGTATTCCCGTGGTCTATTACGTCTGTCCACAGTTCTGGGCCTGGCGGCGGGGACGGGTGCGTCTGTTGCGGAAGTACGTCGACAAGGCGCTGGTGATTTTCCCATTCGAAGAAAAGTTCTACCGCGACCGCGGGGTGGATGCGTCTTTCGTCGGTCACCCCCTTGCCGACCTTCCCCGCCCCGAAATCGATCGCTCAGCCTATGCCAGCCAGCACCATCTGGATGCTGGCAAACCGTGGATCGGGCTTATGCCGGGCAGCCGGGTGAAAGAAGTGCGGATGAATTTGCCGGTAATTCTCGAATCCGCCTCAAGGCTCGGTGCGGCCTATGAATTTCTGCTGCCGGTTGCTCCCACGCTGGATCGCAGCTTTCTGCAGGCGCTCATAGGGAACAATTCCTCCATCCACCTTGTGCCCGAAACCCTGCCGGCGCTGGCCGAATCCCGCGCCGGGATCATTGCCAGCGGTACGGCGACCGTCGAGGCCGCAATGATGGGGACACCATTCGTGATGGTGTACCGGGTCTCGCCCCTGACCTACCTGGTGGGGCGTCCGCGGGTCAAGGTGCCGTACTTTGCCATGGTCAATCTGATTGCTGGAGAGGAAGTTGTCCCGGAGCTGGTCCAGCAGGATTTCACCGTCGAGAAGGTCGTGGCCAGGCTCAATGAAATCATTGCCGATGGCCCCGACCGCAATAAAATGATCGCCGGGCTGGACGGGGTGAAAACCCGGTTGCGCGGACCAACGAAAGACGAGCGACACCCGGTGGATCGCGCGGCTGAAGCGGTTTTAGCGGTTCTGGGCGCGCGCCGAAAGCCGTAAACTGGCTAAACCTTGTCCTGCCAGCATCTTTTGGGACACAATCTTCATCTTACGGACTATCGTACTTATGCCAGGAGACAGCTTTTGATTCCTTTTCAATCGCAGCGCCCGCGTCGAACCGTGTTGCTGTGCCTTGTCTTCTCATCCTTGTTGATGTCGTTGCCGTCATGGGCAGCCGACAAGACGCGACTGCGGGTTGACGATTACCAGATTGACGCCGAGCTCACGCCGCACACGCACAAAATTTCCGCCCGGGCCAAAGTGAAATTCACCGCACTGGAAGATCTAAGTATCGCGACCTTTGAACTACACAACGGGTTGCGCGTTACCAAGGTGGTTGATGCGGCAGGCAAGCTGCTGAGCGCCGAGCGTGTAACCCAGGACTCGAGCATTCGGGTTCCGCTCACAACTCCGGTGGCGAAAGACAGTTCGACCACGCTTACTTTCGAATACGAAGGCGCACTTGATTCCGCCGATGACAGTCCGGTGCAAGGCCTGAAGCTGGCCTACATTGGCGACGATACCAGCTACCTGCTATATGCCGGGCGCTGGTTCCCGGTGAATGCCTACGGCATCAACCGCTTCACGGCCACCATGAACATCACCGTGCCGGCACATATGATAGTGATCGGCAGCGGGAAAGAGAGTCCGGGCGCGGCCCCTGTAGCCAAAAGACCTGCAGGCGCTCTGCCCACCAAGACTTTCGCCTTCACCTGGGACAAGCCCAGTTTCCCTGGCACCATCGTGGCCGGAATTTTCCAGGAGTTCAAAAGCGATGAAGCCGGGCTGGACCTTCACGTCTTCTTCAAGCCGGCGCATAAGACTCTGGGAGCCTCTTACGCGACTACGGCGGTCAAGGAATTTACTTACTACGTGACGCTCTACGGCCCCGCGCCTTCGACCACATTGAAAGTGGTTGAGATCCCGGACGACACCGTACCCGCCGCATGGGCGCCGGAAATCGCGGCCATCTCCAGCCGGGCCGTCACCGAGAAAGTCAACTACCGGCTGCTGGCCAACACCATCGCGCACCAATGGTGGGGCGCCTCGGTCAGCCCGGCTTCGCGGGATGACTGGTGGCTGAACGACGGCTTCGCCCGCTACTCCGAGGCCCGCTACGTCGAACAGGCTGCGGGGCAGGCCGGCTTGGAAGAAACCGTGAAGGATATGTCAGTCGGGGCGCTGGCCTACGACACTGTCCCGCTCTCCAGTGCGGGAAAACTCGACGTCTTCTCGCCCGAGTTTCAGTCCCTGGTGACCGATAAGGGCGCCATGATCCTGCACATGCTGCGTTGGGTGATCGGCGACCAGAAATACGATCAGACCATGCGCACTTTCGCCTCCAAGTATGCGGGGAAGTCCGCATCCCTGGACGATTTCCGCGCTCTGGCCGAGCAGAACTACGGCCAGCAGCTGGTCTGGTTCTTTTCACAGTGGCTCGACTCCACCGGCGCCCCGGAGTTCAAGACCAAGTACACGATCTACCGCCTGGGGAACGGCAAGGGTTTCCGCGTCGTGGGCCAGATCGCGCAGGATCTGGATCTTTTCCGCATGCCGGTGGACCTCAAGATTGACACTGACGGCAAGACCGAAAACAAGCGCATCGAAGTCGTCGGGACAAACTCGGCCTTCAACATCGAGACCTTCGGCAAGCCGCGCCGGATCGTGGTTGATCCCGATGACCGTGTGCTGAAAAACTCATCCGAGGTCAGGCTGAGAGCTTCCATCCAGCGCGGCCAGGGCCTGACCCAGCAGGGAGACCTGGCCGGCGCGCTGCTGGAATTCAATAAAGCGCTCGACGTCAACAAGACCAGTTCCCTGGCCCACTATCGCATCGCCGAGGTGTTTTTCCTGCAGCGTAACTTCCAGGCCGCAGCCAACGCCTACCGCGACTGCCTGAACGGCGATGGCGAGCCGAGATGGACCGAGGTCTGGAGCCACATCCAGTTGGGCAAGATCTTCGACGTCACGGGACAGCGCGAGCGCGCCACCAACGAGTACCGCCAGGCACTTCAAACCAACGACAACACCCAGGGCGCTCTGGATGAGGCGAGGAAGTATCTGCAGAAAGCGTTCGAGCAGCAGAAGAACGGATAGACCTGTCATCCTGAGCGGAGGATGACAAGACTTAGATGGTGCGTTTTACGGCCAGGGTGACAATGGCCTTCGACACCAGCTTTTCTTCTGCATCTTTCAGGGCGAAAACCTCCGCTTCGCAAATCACCAGCATTTTGCCTGCGCGCAGCACGCTTCCGCGGCAACGCAGCCGGTCGGCTACCGCGGGGCGCAGAAAGTTTATTTTGAACTCCACGGTGACCACGTCACGATCGAGACCCACCGCCCCGCGCGCGGCGCAGCCGGAAGTGTGGTCCGCCATGGTCGCCACCACGCCGGCGTGAATCAGGCCGTGTTGCTGCCGGTGACGCTCGACTGGAACCAGAATCGATTCGCAATATTCGTCTTCAATGCGAACCAACTGCATACCCAGATCGCGAACGAAGTTTGCACTGTCGAATATGTGACGGACCTGGTTTTTCAGCAGTTCATCCATAGGATTGTTCTTGGGCGGACCAGGCTTCGAAGTCCGTGGTCGAGAAATGAATACCTAGAAAGCCCAGCGCAGCAGGGTCGCGCCTACCGTAAAGCCAGCGCCCACTGACGCCAGCAGCACCAGGTCGCCCTTCTTGAGCTTGCCTTCCTGGCGGGCTGTATCCATCGCCAGAGGGATAGTTCCGGCGGTGGTGTTGCCGTAACGATCGATGTTGACGATCACGCTTTCCGGTTTCATGCCCAGACGGTCCGCCGTGGCGGTGATGATGCGCCGGTTCGCCTGGTGGGGAATGAAGGTATCAATGTCGCTGCCTTTCAGTCCGTTGCGGGTCAGGATCTTTTCGCAAAGTTCAGCCTGCTTGCGGACGGCGAATTTGAAAACCGCCTGGCCGTCCTGGTGAACGTAGTGCATCCGCTTCTCAACCGTTTCCTGTGTGGCGGGATGGAGGCTTCCACCGCCCGGCATATAAAGCGAACAACCTCCCGAACCATCCACTTCGTGAATGAAGTCGATCAAGCCCTCCGAGTCATCCTCGGCAGGCTCGAGGATCACCGCCCCGGCGCCATCCCCAAAAATCACGCAGGTGGCGCGGTCGGTGTAGTCAATGATCGAGGACATAACGTCCGCCCCGATGACCATCACTCTCTTGTGAGCGCCGGTGGCGATAAATTGCGCCCCGGTCTGAAGCGCGTAAACGAAGGCGGAGCAGGCAGCGGACAGATCGAATCCCCAAACTCCTTTTGCGCCCAGCTTGTGCTGCACCAGGCAGGCGGTCGAGGGAAAAAACATGTCGGGCGTGACCGTGGCCACCAGGATGGCGTCCAGGTCGGAGGGCTCCAGGCCGCGCTGGGCCAGGGCCCGGCGCGCGGCCTCGGCGGCCAGATCGCTGGTCGCGGCCCCCTTGTCCACGATGTGCCGCTCGCGTATGCCGGTGCGCTCCACGATCCAGTCATTGGAAGTCTCCACCAGTTTTTCCAGATCGTCGTTGGTTAGAAGACGCGGCGGTACGTAAGCACCCAGGGCAGTAATCTTGGCGCGCATCAGTTGGCTCACTCGATCTGTTCTCCAGGTTCTAATCTCGGTTCGAAGCGAACCGTGTATTTTGACCCACCCGTGCTGCAATGTCCAACCCTGCGTCCTCAGCGTGGCGGGCAGTCTGAAATCCCTGAAGAATTGTCATTCCGCAGGCGGCTCGGAATGACAAGGTGTGAGCTTCTTTTTTGGGCAGACTGACACATTCCCGTTCCCGGTTGTGGCCCAGGCATGAAACTCCACAGGTCCGCCAGCCACCTGCCGGGTTACCCGGGTACATGTACCTGCAGCCGGAAAGTGCGCGACAGTGCTGGGCCACTAGTGCTTCCGAAAGTCCGCCGCGGAACCGAATTGGCACTAGTACCGGAATAGAACCACGGAGACCTTCGCATACAGGCAACGTTTCATTACTCTCCACCTGCCACTCGAAAAACCTACGACGCGCCACTGTGACGCGCCCATGAACGTTTCTTCTGTACTCGGATCTTCAGGAAAGGGGATCAGAGATGATCGGAACAGTTAAGTCTTCAGGCGCAAGATTGGCAGGCGCCATTCTTCTTTCTTTTGTCGTTCTGGTGTGGTCGGGCTGCGGCGGCGGTACGGTGGGTAGCTCGAACTCGGACTCCACCTCCAATGGCATGACCATCAGCCCTCCCAGCGTCACGATGCGTGGCGGTGACAGCACCCAGTTCACCGCTTCAGTCACGGGCAATACGAACCAGGCGGTTGCCTGGTGGGTGAATGGAGTGGCTTCCGGAAACGCAACTGTGGGCACCATAGACGGGACCGGAAAATATCATGCTCCGCTCAATCTCCCCTCGCCGGCCTCGGTCACTATCAAAGCCACCAGCGCGGCTGACAAGTCCCTTTCCGCAACCAGTACTGTGAGTCTGCAGAATGCGATTCCCGTACTTCAAACGTTGAGCCCAACCTTCCTGCCGGTCGGCAATTTCTCGATCAATGTAGGGGGGGCAAACTTCGTAAAGGGTTCAAGAGTGCTGTTCGCCGGTACGCCCCTCACTACGACGTATGTCGGCCCTACCCAGCTTACGGCCACCGGAACAGCCTCGTCAGCACAGGTGGGGATGGTCAAGATCATGGTCGAGAATCCTGACCCCGGAAAGAGCGATTCCGCCGCTTCCATGAACGTGCAAGTAGGCGCAGCCGGCCAGGTCTCTGTGCAAGTGATCCCGCCGACGGCGCAGATAACCGCCGGCTCCACGTTCCAGTACCGGACGGCTGTGAACGGCGCGGGCGGCAATACCGCGGTCAAGTGGTCAATTAATGGAATACCGAGCGGCAATGCGACCGTAGGCACTATTTCCGCGGGCGGAATCTACCAGGCCCCGGCGACGGTTCCGACCCCCAACACGATCCAGGTGACGGCGACCAGCCTGGCAGACACGACCGCGAGCGCCAGCGGCACGGCGACGCTCACCAACCCAGCGCCGATCGTGAATGCAGTGCTGCCGACCACGATTCCCGTGGGTAATTTCACCTTGGTGGTTACCGGCCAGAAGTTTGCACCTGGCGCCGTTGTGTCGTTCGGCGGAACCTTCCTGACCACGACGTTCATCTCTTCCACCCAGCTCAGCGCAACCGGCACCGCCACCAGCGCGCAGGCGGGTACGGTACAGGTCACAGTGATCAATCCCGATCCCGGTTCGCTGACCTCGAACGCGTTTGCGCTGCAGGTGGGATCTTCCGCCAATACTGTGAGCGCTGCAGCGGCGGCGCGCCTGCTGGAGCAGTCCACCTTTGGGGTAAACCCGCAGTCGCTCTCGCACGTGCAGGCCGTGGGCATGCAAGCGTTCCTGAACGAGCAGTTCGCCGCGCCGGCTTCCACTTTCCCCGCGCCAGGCGCGAACGACGACATGTCGGTTGTGCAAAAGCGCTTTTTCACCAACGCGCTCACCGGTCAGGACCAGTTGCGGCAGCGCGTGGCCTGGGGGCTTTCGCAGATCTTCGTCGTCTCGGCGGAGAAGATCAATAATCCCAGCGCCTTCGTGCTCTGGCAAAACATGATGCAGAACGATGCCTTCGGCAACTTCTCCACTCTGCTGACGGACATCACCTTGAGCCCCGTGATGGGGAACTATCTGGACATGGTGAATAACGACAAGCCGGGCAACGGGGTCGATCCCAATGAAAACTTTGCCCGTGAAATTCTGCAGCTGTTCTCCATCGGACTGGAGCAAATGAATCCGGACGGCACCCTGCAAGTAGACGGTTCCGGCAATCCCATCCCGACCTACGGTCAGGACGAGATCATCGGTTTCGCTCACGTATTCACAGGATGGACCTACCCGACGAAAGCGGGCGCAACGGCTAAATTCCGGAACCCCGAATTCTACGGCGGGCCCATGATTCCCTTCGACACCCACCACGATACGGGCACGAAACTCCTGTTGAACGGTGTGACTCTGCCGGCGGGCGGCACCACGCAGGGCGACCTTGCGGCGGCGCTGCAAAATATCTTCAATCATTCCAACGTGGGGCCGTTCATTTGCAAACAGCTCATCAAGCGCCTGGTGACCAGCAATCCCAGCCCTGACTATGTTGGCCGTGTGGCGGCGGTATTCGCTGACAACGGCACCGGAGTGCGGGGTGACCTGAAGGCCGTGGTCGCGGCCATCCTGCTGGATCCAGAAGCACGACGGGGCGACGATCCGGCGCAGGCGCAACCCAGCGATGGCAAACTCAAGGAGCCGGTCCTGTTCATGACCAACCTGCTGCGCTCGATGAACGCCATCTCGGACGGTGCGGCGCTCTCCGACCGGGCCGACGACATGAAAGAACCGCCGTTCTTCTCGCCGACGGTCTTCAACTTCTATCACCCGGATCACGTCATTGACGGCACTACGCTGGTGGGCCCTGAATTCGAGATTTTCGACACCAGCACCGACATCGCCCGCATCAATTTCGTGAATACCCTGGTCTACGGATCGGTGAGTGGCACCACCACTGTTGACCTTTCGGGATACGTTCCACTGGCGGCCAATCCGGATCAACTGGTGACGGCGGTTGCGGCCGTGATGATGCACGGCCAGGTCTCGGACAACATGCGGAGCACACTCGTCACCACCCTTACCGCAATTACCGACAACACCCGGCGTACCAAAGCGGCTTTCTATCTGATTGGCAGCTCATCGCAGTTCCAGGTCGAACACTAAAGGGAGAAACAGCCATGGCATTTTCACGACGAGATTTTCTGAAACGGACTTGCTGCACGGCAGCGGCCGGATTCGCCGCCGCCAGCTTCGACAAGTTCGGACTGGTGAACGCGCTGGCCCAGAGCGCTCAGGACTATAAAGCCCTGGTCTGCGTCTTCCTGTTCGGCGGCAACGACAGCAACAACATGATCGTTCCCATGAGCAGCTCGGCGTACACCGCCTATCAGCAGGCGCGCTCCGTCCTGGCCCTGCCCCAGGCGAGCCTCCTGCCCATCGCCCCACCTAGTGCGGGCGCCTTTGGGTTCCATTCCAAGTTCACCGAGATGCAGGCCCTCTTCAATCAGAAGCATCTGGCCGTGCTGGCCAATGTGGGTACGCTGGTGCGCCCCACCACTCGGGCTCAATATCAGCAGCGTCAGGTCTCCCTCCCCCAGAACCTTTACTCCCACGAAGACCAGGCGGCACAGATGCAGACCGGCGCGCTGGCAGGCAACGGGCAGACGGGATGGGCTGGGAGAACGGCGGACAAGATCCAGTCCATTTACGGCGGCAGCTTCCCCATCATGATTTCGCTGGCGGGAACCCAGATTTTTTGCGAGGGCTTGACCGCGCGCGCCATCCAGTCCAGCGGCGATCCCACAAGATTGCTTTCGGGCTTCGGCAATTCGGCGGAATCCCAGAGCCGTATGTCGGCGCTGCAGAACCTCCTGACGTTCGACACCGGCGTTTCTTTGATCCAGGCCGCCAGCTCGACGACGACGAACTCGCTGGCGGACAGCAAGGCGTTGGCCGACGCGCTGGCTGCGAAGCCAACGCTGGCAACGGTTTTCCCCAACAGCGGCGTGGCCAACCAGCTCAAACAGGTGGCGCAGATTATCTCCGTGCGCTCGGCCCTCGGAGTGCAACGGCAGATTTTCTTCGTTTCGATCGGCGGCTTTGACACCCACAGCGACCAGTTGAACGCGCATAACTCCCTTTTCACCCAACTTAGCCAGGCCATGAACGCTTTCTATCAGGCGACAGTCGAATTGGGCGCGGCCTCGCAGGTCACAGCCTTCACTTTGTCGGATTTCAGCCGCACCTACGCCCCCGACAGCACTTCCGGAAGCGACCATGCCTGGGGTGGACATCATCTGATCCTGGGCGGAGCGGTCAAGGGAGGCGATTTCTACGGCACCTTCCCCACCCTGGCGATCGGGGGGCCGGACGATGCCACCAACCAGGGACGCTGGATTCCGACGACTTCACTCGACCAGTACGCCGCGACTCTGGCGAACTGGTTCGGCGTACCGACGGCGGACTTGCCGGCGATCTTCCCGAACCTGGCGAACTTTACAACGCCAGTATTGAATTTTGTGGGGTAGTAACAAATCCGGTGAGAGACCAGGCCTAATAAAGCCAGGCACCGGACACCCACTGCACACGCAAGAGCCCGTTACCGTTGCTTCCTTCCGGACCTGGCGGGGTTGGCGAGAGTGCGTCGCGCGGGACCGATGCCTGACCGCTTTCGATTCTAACATCGGAGAGCAGGCAAAGCCGGTCGTCAGTCGTCGGTCGTCAGCGAATCCCTTGTCATTCCGAACCGGCTTCAGCCGGTGAGGAATCCGCTGTTGTCATCACCACAAAACTGCCGGCACAGTCAGGCTGTCATCCTGAGTGCAGTCTTTCGTCCCGCGAAGCGGGATGAAAGCAAGCGAAGGACCTGTGCATTCCGCGCCACCCTCACAACCAGTGTCTCTCAAATCCAGAGCGGGAGCCTATCAGCAGATGTGGCGGGGTTTGGACGGCGCTATCGTCCGGAATGCACGGGTCCTTCGTCGGGAGCCTTCGCCTTGCGAAGGACTCCGCTTCCTCAGGATGACAGGGTGTGAAAGTTCAAACGGAGACCACCGCCAAATTTTCCCAGTCAGCGAGGGGTCCGGGAGCGTGTCTTCGAGTCTCTGTGTCAGTGTTTCCACCGAGGTGGCCTGACTAAACTCCCTGAGTTCCTTGTCGTCCACGATGTGTTCGAGTCCCATGCGCTCACAAATCGCGCGTACCATTTGCAGGAGTTTCGTAATCTCTTTCTCGGTATCAAATCAACCTGCAGGTTCAAGTGATCTCGTTGCTCGGCGCGTTTCGACATTCGATTCTGCCTCATGAGTATGAAGCTTGAGAGCACCACAGCCTCGACCGAAACGATCATTCCGAGAAGCGAGAATGGATAAGGATCAAAGCGCGGAATCCATGTGACTCCTTCGACGTTGATCAAAATCCAGGTAAGCACCAGCAAGACATGGATCATCACAAAGACCAGACTTCCAGCCAAAGCAGCGACACCATCGCCTGCGCGCTCCGATAGCGTTCTCTTTTCCAAAAACTCCTGCTCTTGCCTCGCCATGGAGTCGATATGCGATTGCGTGTGCTCTAAATTCTGATCCATCCACTGCTCCTCTGTTCGCGTCGCAGGCGCTTTGCCAATGCGAACGTTATTTTCGATTGTCTCACTCACCGTCTGCGATGGCTGTGTTCTTCATCACGCTTAGAGACGCACCCTTTTGGATGCTGAGAGGCTCGCTAAGGCAGTCGCGTTCGTAACGCGAGCCATCCACGGTGGAGGTCCTCCCCAGCCACCCTGCGGGTCACAGTCATGCTGCGCTGCCGTGACGGGTTGAAGCATAATTGCTATTGTGACCTTCGCTGCGGTGGGGATTATCTGTTGGGCGGACTCGGATCGAGCATGCTTATAGAAATCGGACATGTGGAGGCGATCTTCCGGTATCCCGTGAAGTCCATGGGCGGCGAACGACTCGAGGTCGCCAAGCTGGGCTGGCACGGCCTCGATGGTGACAGGCGCCTGGCATTCCGGCGGATTGATGACCGCAGCGGGTTCCCGTGGCTAACAGCAAGCAAGCTTCCCGACCTGCTCCTGTTTGCTCCGCACCGCCGTGAAGACGGTGCTCAGGGAGACCTTCCTACGCATGTTCGCACGCCGGATGGCGAAGAGATGCCTGTCTTCGGGGAGGACTTGGCCACGGAGGTCGGACGTCGGTACGGGGCTCCCGTGCAGATGATGCAGTTGAAGCATGGCATCTTCGATGAAGCGAGCATCTCCGTGATCGCCTCCGATACGGTGCGCGAGATCGGACGACTCGCAGGGCGGAGCCCGGACGTGCGACGATTTCGCCCGAATGTTGTGGTTCGTTTACTGCGATCGGTTCCCTTCCAGGAGGACGAGTGGTTGGGCGGTGTGCTCTCATTCGGCGAGGGGGACGACGCCCCCGCCATCACCGTCACGATGCGCGACGTTCGCTGCTCGATGGTGAACCTTGATCCCGACTCGGCAAGTCCTGCGCCAGAAGTGCTGAAGGCGGTCGTTCGTGCGAACCAGAACAACGCGGGAATCTACGGCGCGGTCACTCGCATCGGTCGACTGGCGGTCGGACAGACCATACTCCTCCGTGCGGCGACCGAGAAAAGGGAACGTGGGTGATCGAAACACAATGTCCCGGAACGCCGCCCAACCCGGCGTTGAACCTGACGGGCGCTGTCACTTGCTATCCACCGAAAAAGCCGTGTTGTTTTACGAGCTGCCCGCTTTTGTCGCCCACCTGCGTATTGGGCGGTTTGGAGAATCAACAGTTCCGGTGATCGACAGTCTCCTGACGTGCCCTCCGTACTCTTTCTTTCCAGGTCCGCCTGAAGAACAATAGAACGGCCATGGCTACTGCCGGCAACCTTCATCCCGCGACGGCTTCGTTGCCCGGCGCTCTCCAGCGCTACTTTGAGGTCGCCCTCTATCTACTGGTATTTACGGGCTTTGGCACGCTGGCCTCTACCGGTGGGCTTGGCCTTGTCCCGGTCGCGGTGGTCAGCCTGGCGCTTCTGTTCCGGGGATATTTGTTGTTCCGACGACGCGCCTGGCTGATTCCCGAGCGCTGGACTGCCATTCTTACCCTCGGCTATGTAGCGTTCTACCTGGCCGACTATTTCCTGATCTCGGGCGGATTTCTTAACGCGACGGTCCATCTGGTTTTGTTCGTGATGGTGGTGCGGTTGTTTTCGGCGCACCGCGATCGCGATTTTTACTTTCTCTCGATTATCGCGTTTCTCATGGTGCTGGCCTCCGCACTGCTCACCGTGGACAGCGCTTTCCTGCTGGCCTTTGCGATCTTCATGCTGATGGCGGTGGTCTGCTTCATCCTGATGGAGATGCGCCACATCTCCGCCAAGGCGGGCGTCCAGGCGCGGGAATTTGGCCTGGGGCCGACGTACCAGAGTATGGCGACCTCTCTGGCTGTGGCCTCACCGGTGCTGGTGCTTTGTATCCTGCTGGGTGCGGCCGCGATTTTCTTCCTCTTGCCCCGCGCCTCGGCCGGCTACCTGGGGGCATATGCTCCCGGCGGAGAAATCAGCACCGGATTCGGCGACACGGTTGAACTCGGTCGCATTGGTGAGATCCAGCAGTCCGGCTCGGTAGTCATGCACGTTCAGATTGACGGCGATGAGCAGGGTAGCTTCGATCTGAAGTGGCGCGGCGTCGCGCTCGGCAAATTCGACGGGCGCGTCTGGTCGAACAACCGGGCGCAGCGCCCGCTCTTCCGGGAAATGGACGGGCGTTTCGCTTTGCCGCCACCCGCCGGTGTGCAGAAGGACGCTACTCCTCGCCTGATTTCCTATCGCGTGCTGATGGAGCCGCTGGGCATGAACGTTTTCTTCCTCGCCGGCACGCCGGAGAGTCTCGAAGGCTCTTACGGACACTTAGCCATGGACGACGGAGGGGCGGTTTTCGACCTGGATCCAGAGCATCCCGTCAACCGCTACCGGGTATCTTCTGACGTCGAGCAAGCTGCCGCCCGCGATCTTCGTACAGCGGGCGAGACCTATCCAAGCGATGTGGTCTCCAGCTACCTGCAACTGCCCGCGCTTGATCGCCGCATTCCGCAACTCGCGCAACAGATTACCGCCTCGGCGAACAACGACTACGACAAGGCCCGGGCCGTGGAAACCTATCTTCGCACTCACTTCGGCTATACTCTGCAGCTGTCGCGCACGGTGCCGCATGATCCCCTGGCCAATTTTCTCTTCGAGCGCAAACAGGGACACTGCGAATACTTCGCCTCTTCGATGGCGGTCATGCTGCGCACCCTGGGAATTCCGTCGCGCGTGGTGAACGGATTTCGTACGGGCGAGTTCAACGATCTGACCTCGCAATATGTGGTGCGGGCGAGCAATGCCCACTCCTGGGTGGAAGCTTATTTCCCGAACTACGGCTGGGTAGCGTTTGATCCCACGCCGGGCGCGTCGTTTCCGGCGCGCACGGGTTGGAGCCGCGTGTCGTTGTACGTGGACGCCATGGCATCGTTCTGGCGGGAGTGGATCGTGAATTACGACGTGGGCCACCAGCAATCCCTGGCGGTAAGTGCGGGCAATCGTAGCCGTCAACTGTTTGGGGCCTTGCGGCATTGGTGGCATCTCCACTACAAGCGGCTGCTGACCGCGGCCCGCCACACCGGAGGCGCTATCGCCGGCTCCCCGCTGCGTTGGAGTCTCGGAGGAGGGCTGATCGCCGCCCTGATTCTGTTTGTGGTCAACGCGCGGGGACTTCTGCAAGCCCTGGGGAAATTGCGTTTGGCGGCGCGACCGGAAAGGTCCCCCCGGCGAGCAGCAACGATCTGGTACGAGCGCATGACGAAACGCGTAGCCCGGCTAGGCTGGCGCAAATCGCCCACCCAGACGCCCGACGAGTTCGTCTCCGGGATTGACGATGCCGGCGTCCGAGAGAGGGTCGCGGAATTTACCCGGCACTACCAAAGCGCTCGCTTCGATGATTCCGTCGAAGATGTCAGGCGCCTTCCCGAATTATATGAGCAAATCGCAGGAAGCCGACGCCGCTGAAGGCCCGGGTTCGCCTGATTTTCTTTGCGTCCTTTGCGGATTTTCCTTTGCGAACTTTGCGATTAAGAGGTTTGGTCTTTCGGGCTGCAAAAGCATAACCGCAAAGGACGCAGAGGTAAATCCGCAAAGGACGCAAAGGTAATTTGGAGCGTAGAGATTGTTCTCAAAAGTGCCAGACCACTCCGGCGCCCACGAAAAAGTTATGCTGGCGGCTCTTTCCCGTGTCCACGTTCAGCTGGGGAATGCCGGAAAAGAAGTCGCGCACTTCCCCGCGCACACTGAGGCGGCCAAACAGCTTAACATCGAGCCCCGCGCCAACCTGGAAAATCCCGCTCGTAGTCCCGGTTTTGCCGGGGTTGGTCCCGAAAAACTCCAGCGAAGAACTCTCTTTGAAATAGCCGAAGCCTCCGCCCACACTTACCCAGGGCGAAAGTCCGTTGTCAGGGAAAAGGTTAGCCCGCAATGAGGGCGTAACGAAAAATGACTTGTAGTCCTTGGGGATGAGGTTCAGTTCGTAATGAACATTTTCCTTAACATTTACTACGAAGGGCACTTCTGCGGTCAGCCCCACCAGGCCGAAGTCCATCAACCGCCGTCCATAGTTAGCTTCGAAGGTCAGGCCGTGGCCCGAAGTGAGAAGAGCTCCGGGCGTGCTGGGAACGCCTTGGTCGCTGACGAATGTACGGCCAATCAATCCCGTCAGTTCATTCTTCTCCTGGGCGCTCGCCCCTGAAATCAGGGTCACCAGCGATCCCAGAACCGCAGCTAAAAAAATTGTGCGCTTCATTACACCTCCCCGCGAAGTTTCCCTGACCAAGCCTGTCCCAAGGTTAGCACGCGCAACCCGTGCTGGTTTCGCTAAACCGATACTCGCTTGGTCCGCCGTGACCCGAGGTAACAATCCAGCAACAGTGTTAAAATCAATAGATTGCATGCCCACGAAAACCCTATCTGAAGCGCTCCGGGACGCGACTGAGACCGCGGCGCCCGCACCCACTGGTCCTACCCGGGTGGGTTTCGTAAGCCTGGGTTGTCCCAAGAATCTCGTGGACAGCGAAGTGATGATGGGCTTGCTGCAGCAGGCCGGGGCGCAGCTGGTCTCTGGCGCCGAAGACGCGGACGTGATCGTAGTCAACACCTGCTCATTCATCGCCAGCGCCCAGCAGGAGTCGGTCAACACCATCCTGGAAATGGCGAAGCACAAGATTAATGGCCGCGCCCGGAAGCTGGTGGTCGCCGGCTGCCTGGTGGAACGCTTTCGCAACGATATTCGTCAGAACATTCCCGAAGTAGACGCCGTGGTCGGAACGGGAGAGCTGGAAGCCATCCTGGCAGCCTCCGGAGTGGCCCAGTTACCGGCAGTCGAATCTCCGTTCAGGATTCTGCAGTCGCGGGCCGAAGGCAATGCCCGTGCCGCCCAAGGCCGCTTTTCACGCGAGACCTGGGACGGCGCCATCGCCGATTTACCCAACTATCTGTACGACGAAGCCACGCCCCGCGTGCTGGCCACGCCCCGCCATACTGCCTACATCAAGATTGCGGAGGGATGCGATCACCCCTGCACGTTCTGCATCATTCCCCAACTGCGCGGGCAGTTCCGGTCGCGGCGTTTCGAGTCGGTCATTGCCGAGGCGGAACGCCTGGCACAGTCGGGTGTGCGTGAAATCACCCTCATCGGCCAGGACACGACCTGCTATGGCGAAGATTTTGGTCTGAAGGATGGTCTGGCGCTCCTGCTGGAGAAACTGGCTGGAATCGAAGATCTGCGCTGGATCCGTTTTCTTTACGCCTATCCCAACAAGATTACCGGCCGGCTGCTTGACACCATCGCATCCCACGAAAAGATTTGCTCTTACATCGATGTGCCTTTACAGCATGCGTCGCCGGACGTTCTGAAACGCATGAAGCGGGGCGCGGGCGCGGATATCTTCCTGCGCTCGATCGAAAAGATGCGGCGCACGATTCCCGGAGTCACCCTGCGCACGTCGTTCATCGTCGGCTTTCCGGGCGAGACTGACAAAGAGTTTGAAGAGCTCTGTCAGTTCGTCCGCGATTCGGAGTTTGACTGGATGGGCGCGTTCGGTTACTCCGACCAGGAAGGCGCGGGCGCGTTCTCCCAGGAAAAAAAGTTACCCGAGCGCGAGATTGAACGCCGCCGCAAACACCTGATGGGAATCCAGCGCAAGATCAGCAAACGAAAAAAGAAGACGCTGGTGGGCAAGGAATTCGATCTCGTCCTCGAAGGCATCTCCGACGAAACTGATCTCCTGCTCGAGGGCCGCACACCAATGCACGCGCCGGAAATTGACGGAAAAGTGTTCGTCAACGACGTGCCTGAAGGTCTGGAGCCGAAGACGGGCGAGTTCTATCGCTGCCAGATCACCGAGGCCCACGACTACGATTTAGTTGCCCGAATTGTGTAGGAAGCCCCATGGCTCGCAAGCTCAAGCTGAAGTGCCCCATCTGCAAGAAGCCCGTGAGCAGCAAGGAAGCGGAGTTCCCTTTCTGCAGCGACCGCTGCCGTCTGATTGATCTGGGCAAATGGGCCAGCGGCGCGTATGTGATCTCGTCTCCGGTGCAGGATACGGGCGACGGGATCGAAGATCTCTCCCGAGACTCTGATGAGAACTCCTGAGGGTGGGCGCGCCCCGCGCTGGGCCTGGCTCGTTGCCACCTTCTTGGGGATTGGCCATCTTCATCCGGGACCTGGCACCTGGGGTTCGGCAGCGACTGTACTTCTATGGTGGCTCCTGGGACGCTGGATCACACCGGGCTGGCAGCCTTGGGCAGTAACCCTACTGGCTCTCACAGCAGTCCTAGTAGGAATTCCTGCTGCCACGCAAGTGGCGCGGGCCAGTGGTGGCAAAGATCCGCAGTTTGTGGTGATCGACGAAGTCGCCGGCCAACTTATCACTCTGATTGCAGTTCCAATCGCATGGCAATCTCTGCTGCTGGGCTTTATACTTTTCAGAGCGTTCGATATCGTCAAGCCGCCGCCGGTACGCCAGCTCGAACGCCTCCCCGAGGGGGTCGGCATTGTGGTTGACGACGTGGGAGCCGGCCTTTACGGTCTGGCTGTGATGCAGGTCGTGCTTCATTTCGGCCTGCTGCCGCGCTAGAGGATCCTCAGGAAGCTGGAGTCCATGGGCATTTCCGACCGATTGCTGGGCAAGAAAAACGTCAATGGCCACCCCCACATTGAGGCGGTGCATCCCAGCGCGGCTTTGCCCGGCGGTGAAATTCGCATCGTGGGCAAGAGTCTTCGACCTCACGAATTACGACGGCCTCAAGTCCGCTTTGGAGAGGTCGAGGGTGCCGTGGTGATCAGCGCGGACGAGTTTCTGGTGGCGCGCGTTCCACCCGGCGCGTCTTCGGGACCCGTGGTGGTATCGACAAACGGCACCGTGAGCAATCCTCATCAGATCAAAGTCGCCGCCCCCATCGCTGAGAATCTGCATCCCGTAACCAATCCTGCGCTCGATGCCGACGGCAACATCTACGTCACGTTTTCCGGATCGCGCGGCCAGAAAGTTCCGGTCGCCATTTTCAAGATCGACACCAACTACAACCTCAAGCCCTTCCTGGCGGAGATGACCAACGCCACCGCCATCGCTTTTGATCGGGTCGGCCAGATGTACGTCTCCTCGCGTTTCGATGGGACGGTGTACCGGGTGGCGCCTAACGGCACAATGTCAACCTACGCCGAAGGCATGGGAGTTGCGACCGGAATCGCATTCGATCCCAACGAAAATCTTTACGTCGGTGATCGCAGCGGGACGATTTTTAAAATCGGTAAAGACCGCCAGATTTTTGTTTTCGCCACGCTCGAGCCCAGCGTTTCGGCCTACCACCTCGCATTCGGGCCGGGCGGAGACCTGTTTGTCACCGGACCCACGACTTCGAGTTTCGATTCCGTGCACAAAATCGATTCTCACGGCAGCGTATCTACTTTCTACCGTGGTCTGGGACGCCCGCAGGGCCTGGCATTTGATATCGACGGCAATCTTTACGTGGCGGCTTCGCTTTCCGGGAAGCGTGGCATCGTCAAAATCACACCCGACGCCAAGGCTTCGCTCGAAGTCGCGGGCCCGGGATTGGTGGGTCTGGCCTTCGCCCCGGGGAGGTCCGCGGTGCTGGCTACCACCGGTGCGGTGCATCATCTCTCGTGGGGAGTACAGGGGGCGGCGCTGGTGCCGGAGTTGGCGGGATAGCATTTACAGTCGTCAGTCTTCGGTCGTCAGTCGTCAGCCTGTCGCTCTGGGCCGACGACTGAAGACCGACGACTGATGACTGGCTTCATTTACACTCTTAGCCGTGAATGCTGAGATTGTTGCGATCGGCTCGGAGCTGCTGACTCCCTTCCGCCAGGATACGAACTCCCTCTACCTCACGGAAAAGCTCAACCTGCTCGGCGTCGATGTGATCTTCAAAACTATCGTGGGCGACAACCGCGAACACCTTACGGGCGCGGCCAGCCTGGCGCTTTCTCGCGCCGAAATCGTGATCTTCATGGGCGGCCTGGGACCTACCGAAGACGATCTCACCCGTGAAGCTGTAGCGGATGCACTGGGACTCGGACTGCGCCGCGATCCCGAAATTGTCATCGGTCTGGAACGCCGCTTCGCGGCGCGCGGCTGGAAGAACATGTCGCCCAACAATCTCAAGCAGGCGGACGTGATCGCCGGCGCCGTGGTGCTGCCCAACGCGAATGGCAGCGCGCCCGGCCAGTGGATCAGCGGCAAGTATGAAGGGGAAGAAAAAATCATCATGCTGCTGCCAGGCCCTCCTCATGAGATGAAGGCCCTGTTCGACGAACAGTGCATGGAACGTCTGCGGTCCAAGCTGCCGCCGCAATTCATGGCGACCCGAGTTCTGAAGATCGCGATGATGCCGGAGTCGCAGTGCGATGCGCGGGTTGCGCCCATTTACAAGCGCTATGCGGACGTGCAAACCACGATCCTGGCCGGAGCCGGGGAAATCCAGTTGCATCTGAAAACCCGAGCGGCGTCGCTCGAGGCCGCGCAAGAGCGCGTGGACCAACTGGCCGAGGAAATCGAAGAAGAACTCGACGACAATGTCTTCTCCGACAACGGAGATTCGCTCGAGCAAATCGTCGGCTATTACACGCAGATGCGCAACGCCACGCTGGCGGTGGCAGAGTCCTGCACCGGCGGCCTGCTGGCCGAGCGCATCACTTCGATCAGCGGCAGCTCGCGTTACTTCCTGGGCGGGGCGGTGGTGTACTCCAACCAGTTGAAGAGCGCTTTCGCCGACGTACCGGCAGAGTTGATCGAGGAGCACGGCGCCGTCAGCCGTGAGGTTGCAGTGGCGCTAGCCGAGGGCATTCGCAAGCGCTGCGGCTCCACCCTGGGAATTGGAATCACCGGTGTGGCCGGCCCGGCTGGGGGCACGCCGGAAAAGCCGGTGGGCCTCGTCTTCATCGCTTTGAGCAGCGAAAAAGGGACCGAAGTAGAGGAGCGAAATTTTCCCGGCGATCGCCAACGCATCCGCTTTTTTGCCAGCCAGCTGGCACTGGACATGATCAGAAGAAAATTGATGTAGGGCAGTCGTCAGGCTTCGGCCTTCAGTCGTCACCTAAGACCAGTGGGCTGACGACTGAAGACCGAAGACTGACGACTGGTATGCGGGTTTTTGTCGCTCTCGATATCGACGACGCCGTTCGTGCTCGCCTGGAAGTGTTTCTCGACGGCGTGCGCGGATTTGCGCCGGAGGCGCGGTGGGTGCGTCCCGAGTCGATGCATGTGACTCTGAAGTTCGTCGGGGAGAAATCTTCCGAGGCTGTGGAAGAGATCAAGCAAGCTCTGGGCGGGGTCCAGGCTGGCGCGATCGAGATTTCATTTCGGGGTTACGGATTTTTTCCTACTTTGAAAGCTCCGCGCGTTTTCTGGGCTGGCATTGCAGCGGGCCCAGAGCTGGCCGCCCTCGCAAAGTCGGTGGATGAGGCCACGGCTACGGTCGGCATTCCCAGAGAAGAACATGAGTTCAGTCCGCATCTGACTTTGGCTCGTCGAGGTGGCTCCGGCGCGCCTCATTGGCGCAAGGGTGACCGCGAAAATCCGGTGTTTCAGCGCTTGCAGGAAAAATTGGACGCGATGACCGGGCTCGAGTTTGGTACGATGACCGCCCGCGAGTTCTTCCTGTATCAAAGCCAACTGATGCGGGGCGGCGCGCGGTACACGAAAATCGCACGCTTCGCGTTGGCGTAGCGCCGGGTTGTGTGGCCGGGTTGTGTGGTCTGGTTGTGTGGTCGCGGGCGACTCGCCCGCGACGGTTCTTGCGAGACAGACCGTCGGCGCCTATTACGTTTGACTCGGTCCTGATTCTTTCGGGGCAATCACAGCAGTGCGCGGGCGAGTCGCCCGCGGCCACACAACCGGCGCTACTAGAATCGATGAGCATTTTTCTTACCGCCGCGGTCAGCTATCTGCTGGGATCGATTCCCTTTGGCTTTATTCTTGTGCGCATTTTTCGCGGACAGGATGTAAGAAGAACCGGCAGCGGCAACATCGGCGCCACCAATGTCGCCCGCTCGTCGCCGGCCCTGGGTGTTCTGACGCTCGTCCTCGACGCACTCAAAGGACTGGCCGCAGTGGCACTCACTCGCGCCTTCTTTCCCGGCCGGAGTGTGCTGGCCGGGCTGGCAGCGTTGTTCGCGATTGTGGGACACATGTTTCCCATCTGGCTGAAATTTCGCGGGGGAAAAGGCGTGGCCACCGCACTGGGATCTTTCGCCCTCCTCGCGCCTGCTTCCCTACTGCTGACTGCGGGCATCTTTGTTGCCCTGGTGTTAGCGTTTCGCTACGTATCTCTGGGCTCGATCGTTGCGGTCGCGCTTTTTCCCGTGCTGGCGTGGCTTCTGCACGACTACGCCGGCGCGCCGCAAGTGCTGGGTTTCATGGCTATCGCCTCTCTGCTCATCATCGCCCGGCATCACCAGAACATCCGGCGGCTTCTGGCCGGAACTGAATCTCGCTTTCAATGGAGACGCGGATGAGCCGGATTGCGGTTATTGGCGCGGGCGCGTGGGGTACGGGTCTCGCCATCGTGATGGGGCGTGGCGACCAGCATCAGGTTCGCCTGTGGGTCCACGAGAAAGAAGTTCGCGATTCCATCTCGTCCCGTCGAGTGAACGAACTGTTCCTTCCCGGTCAGCCCATACCGGCATCGGTCTCGCCCACGGGTAGTCTGCAGGAGGCCTTGGATGTTGCTGAAATTGTAGTCAGCGTCATGCCTTCGCAGCACTGTCGTCCCCTGTTCCAGCAGATGTTGCCCCACCTCAGGCCCGCGATGCTGTTCGTCAGCGCAACTAAGGGTCTCGAGGAGACTACGCTTTTGCGGATGACGGAAGTTGCCGCTCAGGTTATCGGATCAGGCAGAGGTTTTGCTCCGCGCATCGGCGCGCTGAGTGGACCGTCTTTCGCCAAGGAAGTCGCGCGCGGGGATCCCACAGCGATCACCGTCGCCTCACAGGATGCCGAACTGGCCGAAATCGTGCAGCGCGAATTCAGCGATCCCCGGTTTCGGGTCTACACCAATGACGATGTTGTCGGAGTTGAACTCGGAGGGGCGCTGAAAAATATTATCGCCATCGCGGCTGGCGTGTGTGACGGGCTGGGACTCGGCCACAACTCTGTCGCTGCTCTCATCACCCGCGGGCTGGCTGAGATCACGCGGCTGGCTGTGGCCTGCGGCGGACGCCAGGAAACCATGTCCGGGCTCGCCGGCCTGGGAGACCTGGTGCTCACTTGCACCGGCGGTCTCTCCCGTAACCGTAGCGTGGGTGTCGAACTGGGCCGCGGCCGCAAACTGCCCGACATTATTGCCGGCATGCACGGAGCAGTCGCGGAAGGCGTGTTCACCACCCAGGCCGCCGTCGGACTGGCTCGCGCCCGCGGGGTTGAGATGCCGATCACCGAACAAATGGATGACATCCTGCATCGCGACAAGTCTCCCGCAGAAGCGATTCGCGATTTGATGAACCGTAGTGTGAAGAGTGAAAAAGCTCTTAGCTCTTAGCTCAATTCTGATCGTCGCTTTGTCGTTCTCCTTCCTCGCCTTTTCCAGGGATGATTTCGGTGCCCGTGGGCAACGAAACCAAGACCGCTCTCGCCACTGCTGACAATCCCAGTGCGACGGTGAACCCGATTGCCGGCGCGGAGTGCAAGCTCAAGATCAACCAGGACAACACCGTGGACGGCCAGTGCAACCAAACCGGGGGGCAGTCTGTTCGTGGTTTACAACCACTAGCGTTTTCAATCGTCTGCCAGGGGCCACCATGGCCGCAGGCGGACGATCCTGAACTTTGGTAATAGGCATTGGCCTTCGGTCTTGAGCCTGTGACCCCGTTCCCCAAGTAGAATTTCAGGGGGAAACTATTGCCTCCAGCCGTGGCTAGAGGCGGGGCCTGGCCCACTTTGTCTTGAAACTACCCCTTCCATCTCGCATCCCCATTTTGTACGTCATCCTGAGTGTGCTCGCGCTCATCAGCGTGGTGCCGATGTATTTTTATTCGGAGCAGGTGGAAGCGATCAACCGCGAGCGCCTGATCACCAACGAGCGCCTGCTGCAAAACACGGTAACGCGCTCTCTGGCCGACGATATCTCGCAACACCAGGAATCGTTGCGCATGATGCTGGCCAACCTGTCGTCCGCCCTGCAGGTGGCAAGCGGCGGAGACATTACCGATGAGCATGTGGAAGCGCCCGAACTGCGCGCTCTGCTTGAGCATTTTGTTTCTTCCTCGGGAGACCTGGCTTACGCTACGTTACTGAACTCGGAGTCGAAGGGAATCTCGGCTGGCCGCATCGCTCCCGACGCCTTTTTGCAACGCGACCTGGTACGAGCTTATGAAGCTGCCCGCGAAGGCCGTGCCTACAGCGGCCAGGCCCTGGTAGTCGGCAGTGGAACGTCTGCCCGCACCGTCATGCTGGTCAGCACGCCGGTGATGTATGGCGGACGCTTTCTGGGAATGATTGGAGCGGTAGAAGACCTGGCGTTTCTGATCCGCCGTCTGCAGGAAGTTAATCGTGGCGGGCTGACCCCTTACGTGGTCGATAGCGAGGGCCGCCTGGTGGCCGGCGCCACACCCGACTACGCCACCGGCCAGGACTTGACGAACTCGGAGATCGTACGCAATTTCCTGGAGCAGGGCGGCCAATCCCAACTGGTCGCGGCCACTCGCGAGTTCAACGTTACCCAGGGCAAGAAAAGCACCAAGATGCTCGGCACCTACAGTCCGGTGGGCAATCTGGACTGGGCCGTGATCGTGCAGAAGCCGCGGGACGAGGCTTACCGCGGGGTATTCGAGATGCAGCGCAGCGCCCGCCTGCTGGCGCTGATGGCGATTCTGTTAAGCGTCGGCATCAGTATTTTCGCCGCGCGCGTCATTACCAACCCGCTGGAGGTTCTAACCGCTTCCAGCCGCGCCATCGCTCGCGGAGACTTCTCGCATCGCGTCAAGCTGAAGAGCCGCACGGAAATCGGAGAGCTGGCAACAACCTTCAACACCATGTCCGAGGAGCTCGAGCAATTCGTGCTCGACCTCAAACGCGCGGCCACGGAAAATCGAGATCTGTTCATGAGCTCTATTCAGATGCTGGCCGGCGCGGTCGACGAAAAAGATCCCTACACTCGTGGACACTCCGACCGCGTGACGCGCTATTCGATGCTGATTGCGAAAGAGATGGGCCATCCCGAGGAGTTTCTGGAAATCGTGCGCGTGTCCGCCCAGCTCCACGACGTGGGCAAGATCGGCATCGAAGATCGCATCCTGAAGAAACCGGGAGCGCTGACTCCGGAAGAATTCGAAATCATGAAGACCCACACTACCAAGGGCGCCAATATACTGCGCCCGGTGGCCCAGCTGAAAGACATGCTTCCCGGCATCGAACTGCACCACGAGTCGCTTGACGGACGCGGCTATCCGCGAGGGCTGCAGGACGCGGAGATTCCCCTGCTGCCGCGTATCATCGCGGTCGCTGACACCTTCGATGCGTTGACCACGAACCGTCCTTATCAGCAGGCGCACGATCCGGAGAGCGCACTGCGGATTATCCACAACTTATCCGGCAAACGGCTGGACCCAAATGCCGTCGCCGCCCTGACCGCGATCTACAAACGGGGCGAAATTCAGGTCCAACAACCCAACGTCTCAGTCACCCCCTCGCCTGCACCTAAGTTGCCAGCCCAGGCTTCGGTCACACCTTCGTCTGCTCCCGAGGCACGGGCGGCGGTGGCGGCCGCCGAAGTCTCGGGGCGGTAGTTCTTCTAGTTCGCCGCTAAGAGCTTTTAACCGCAAAGGACGCAAAGGATAGCGCAGAGGACGCAAAGGGTTACGGAACTCTTCTTTGCGCTCTTTGCGGTATCCTTTGCGTCCTTTGCGGTTAAGATCTTTACGCCCGTTATAATTGATTGCAGCATTCCAGGTCCCCCAAAATTCCATGATTCAAACTCTTTTTGGCAGCCTCGACGAAGAGCAGAAGCCCAGCTTCCTGGATCGCATGAAGGAAGCGGTAACCCGCACCCGGGAAAATCTGAGTGAGCGCATCGAAGCGGTAGTTTCGTTCGGTAAGGAGATTGACCGGAACACACTGGACGATCTTGAAGCCACGCTCCTCGGGGCTGACCTGGGCACGACGACGACGCACGAAGTCCTGGAAAAGCTACGCGAGAAAGCCGACCGCAAGCAGATCGGGGACGTGGACGAACTCAAGCGGCTGCTCAAGGAAGAAATTCTCGCCATTCTGAGCACCACGGATTCTCAACCGGTCACAAAAGTAGAGGGAAAGCCTGAAGTAATTCTTGTAGTGGGCGTAAACGGCACGGGAAAGACAACCACCATCGGCAAACTGGCCCAGGTCCTGCGTTCGGATGGCAAGACGGTCTTGCTATGCGCCGCCGATACGTTCCGCGCCGCCGCCATCGAGCAGCTTGAAATCTGGGGGCACCGCACCGGGACCGAAGTCATTCGCACCAAGGCGGGAGGAGATCCATCGGCCGTGCTCTACGATGCGCTGCAGGCCGCGACTGCGCGGCACACCGACTACGTCATCGTCGACACTGCCGGACGCCTGCACACCAAAACCAATTTGATGGCCGAACTGGAAAAGATGCGACGTACGGCGCAGCGCATCATTCCGGGCGCGCCCCACGAGACCCTACTAGTCATGGACGCAACCACCGGGCAGAATGGTTTGCAGCAGGCGCGGCAGTTCACCCAATCTGCGGGCGTGACGGGCATCGTGCTGACCAAGCTCGACGGCACGGCCAAGGGTGGCGTGGTGGTAGCCATCTCGCGCGAACTCGGGGTTCCGGTGCGCTATGTCGGGGTGGGCGAAAAGGTCGGAGACCTGTTGCCCTTCGATCCCAGGGATTTCGTTGATTCGCTTTTCGTTTAGCCTCGCGCGCTGCATCAAACCTGTTAAGCCCAAGAATTTCTCCATGACTTCCAGGAAATCGGTTAAACGCGAAAGCCGGAAAACGCCGCGAAAATCCTCGCCTCCGGTCCGACCGAGTTCGTCGAGCCGCGAGAGCGATGAATACTTTCTCCGCCGCGCACTTGAGCTGGCCCGTAAAAGTATTGGTTTAACTTCGCCGAATCCCTGTGTGGGTGCCGTCGTTGTGGATCGCGAAGGCCGGGTAGTCGGTGAAGGCTCACACACCTTCGAGGGGATCAAACATGCAGAAGTGCTCGCGCTCGACCTGGCCGGCGACAAGGCGCGGGGCGCGACACTCTACATCAATCTCGAACCTTGCTCGCATCAGGGCCGCACCGGGGCGTGCGCCGATGCCGTCATCGCTGCCGGGGTCCGCCGCGTGGTGGCGTGCATGCAGGACCCCAATCCGCTGGTCGCCGGAAAGGGTTTCGAGCGATTGCGCAATGCCGGGGTCTCGGTTGCTTCGGGCATCTTGGAAGAGGAAGCCAAGGTGCTGAATGAGGCCTTCGCCAAATACATTCGCCATCACACGCCGCTGATCACGCTCAAGTCGGCCATGACGCTTGACGGCAAGATCGCTCCGCCTCCGGGCGAGTTGCCCCACACCACGGCGCTGGGCGGGGGAGGGGCCAGCGGCGGATGGATTACCAGCGAAGTCGCCCGCGGCCATGTGCAGGAACTTCGTCACCTCAACGACGCCATCATGGTCGGTGTAGGCACGATCATTGCGGACGATCCGTTGCTCACGGATCGCAGCGGCCTTCCACGACGCCGGCGGTTGCTGCGGGTCATCGTGGACTCGCGGCTGCGACTGCCGCCGGAATCACGCGTGGTCAAAACCGCCAAAGACGATGTGCTTGTGCTCTGCTCGTTCGCCGAAGAGAAACGGAAGCGGGAGCTGCTGAACCAGGGAATCAGGGTCGAGCAGGTGCCGGTGGGAGTAGGAGACGGCCGTCCGGATATGGTACAAATCGCTCGCCGTCTGGGGACCATGGAGATCACCAGCCTGCTGGTCGAGGGCGGAGCCATGATCAACGGAGCGGCGCTGGCCTCGGGTATCGTGGACAAGGTATTCCTTTACTACGCTCCCAAGATCCTAGCGGGTACCGGTTCGGTGCCATTCGCCACCGGCCCCGGCTTCGCCCACATGAGCGATGCGGCTTACGTGAAGTCAATCCGGCTGCACCGCTTCGGCGAAGATTTCGCGGTCGAGGGATATTTGCGGGATCCGTACGGGGAAAACTAGCAATTGGCAATTAGCAATTGGCACTTGGCTAAATGCCAATTGCTAATTGCCAAGTGCTTTCTCCGGCCGGCGCTACAATACGATCCATGTTCACCGGCATCATCGAAGAAGTCGGACGCGTCACCGGCATCGCGCAAAAGAACGGCAACCGCCGCCTCACAGTCAGCGCAAGCCAACTGAACCGCGAACTCAAGCAGGGCGACAGCATCGCTGTCAGCGGCGTCTGCCTTACCGCGGTCGAAATCACGCCCACGTCGCTCGCAGCGGACCTGGCGTCCGAGACCTGGAAGCGCACTTCATTCTCCCGCATCAAGAAAGATGCGCTGGTGAATCTTGAGCTGCCTATGCGCGCCGACGGACGTTTCGGCGGCCACATCGTGCAAGGCCACGTGGATGGCACCGGCAAGTTCCTCGCATTGGATCGGGTGCGAGGCGCGGACGACTACTGGCTGCGGATTGAAATACCGCCGGAGCTGGCGCGCTACGTGATCTTCAAGGGCTCGCTCTGCATCGAAGGCATCAGCCTGACCGTGGCGCGGATCGAAGGAACGAAGGTGACCGCGGCGATTATTCCGCACACGGTGAAGATGACCAACCTGAAGTCGCTCAACCCTGGAGATCCCGTGAACCTGGAAGTGGACGTGGTGGCGAAATACGTGGAAAAGATGATCAAGGGGGAATCTGCGAACTCATCGCTCACCGTGGAGCGGCTGGTGGGCGAGGGATTCTAGGTCAGCTTGGCAATTGGCACTTAGCACTTAGCAACTAGCCGTTAGCCATTGGCGAATAGCGATTGGCAATCGGCCCTGGAGCTACACGGTAGTAACAGGAGTTCGCCATTTCGGAAGGGCAGGCTTCCAGCCGTCGAGCGCCGAGCTGAGCCTTGCCGCCGTTGCGTCCATCGTGACCGCCGTGCTCAGGATCAACTTCAACGGCGGCGGACAAGAGTGGCCGCCCCTCACGGCCGTGCCAATTGCTGCCCAGCTTATCCGTTCACTTCGATGGACGCTGTTATCCCGGGCTCATCCAGCTTCAGAAACTCCTGCACGATCGGCTCATCGCTTCGTTCCATTTCGCCATAGGTTCCAACGAAGATCGCCTTCGCCTCGTGGAGAAATACGATCCGGTCGGCCAGCTTCTTGGCGAGGCGCATATCGTGTGTTACGACCACGCTGGTCAGGTGCAACTGAATCTTCAGCCGCTTGATGAGATCGCCGAGCAGTTGGGCCATCAACGGATCCACCATGGTGGTGGGTTCGTCATAGAGGACGCATTCCGGCTGGGCAGCGAGGGCGCGCGCGATCGCCACCGAGCGCTTCATCCCGGTGGACAAATCGGAGGGCAACTGGTCGCGCATCTCTTTCACCCCAACCATGTCCAGCAGGCCGTCCACGATCTGATAAATCTGCTCCTCGGAAAGCTGGCGCCGTTCGCGCAGGGGGAACGCCACGTTCTCGCCCACTGTGAGCGAATCGAATAACGCGCCGTTCTGAAAGACAATCGTCACTTTCTTGCGGATGCGTTCCAGATCTTCTTCGCCGTAATCGGTGATGTCTTCATGGGCCACAATCACGCGGCCGGAATCGGGCTTGAGAAATCCCATGATGTTCATCAACGAGACCGATTTGCCCACACCACTGCGGCCCAGAATGCAAATTGTTTCTCCGGGCATCACGCTGAAGCTGACGTGATCGAGGACGCGGTTGTCGCCAAAGGCCTTGGAGACATCCTTGAACTCGATGTACGGTGCGAATTTTTCGTCGCTGGACATGGAATGGTCGTCAGTCGTCGGTCCTCAGTCGTCAGTCTTTCTTTGCGTCCTTTGCGCAAAGGCATTCCTGCTCATCACCCGATACCTGATGGGCTTAATAATAAATCCTTCTGATCACTCGGCTGGCAGCTTCTGCCTCGCTTCCTGCCGGTCCTGGTCGGTGTTCAGATTGCGGAACATTTCTTCCGTGAAGCCGTTTCGTTCCAACTCTGCCTGCTCGATCACCAGTGTCTGGACTTCAGGAAACAAACTGTCGATCTTGTTTTTCCCAGCCTGCAATGATCGCTCTGCAACCTCGGCGAATTCCTTCCGGTAGACGGCGCACAGAGGCTGCAATCCTCCACCTGCCCTTGGCACTACCACCACCGCGTTGCTTGCACGCGCCTGATTGATCAAATATTTCAAAAAATCGAGCTCCAGAAACGGCATATCCACGGCGGTGATCAAGTTCAGTTGTGTGCGGGTCCCAGCCAGCGCGGTATGAATCCCAGCCAATGGTCCGCGCCCGGGATACCGGTCTTCCACCACAGGACCGAAGGCGGCGAATTTCTCCGCGCTGCCGACGATCCACGCGTTTCCAGTCGCGGCCTGCGTCAACTCCAGCGCATGCGCCAGCCAGGTGCGTCCTCCCAGCTGCAGAAACGCCTTATCCTGGCCCATGCGGGAGCTCTTGCCGCCCGCCAGGACGAACCCGGTTATAGATTCCACGCCGTGATCATACACGCCCTTATGTTTCGGTTTTACCGAACACAGAATGGAGGACGGGCGTCCCGCCCGTCGGTCACGGACTTGCATGACGGGCGGGACGCCCGTCCTTCATCATCCAGTATCGCCATTATTTCCAGCCAGTTGCGGGGCCATCCTCTATTAGACGAAAGTAACCTAGCCCAACTGCCAACCGCTGGTGGATGATAGTTCTTCCCGGCGATCCCCTTCCGGAAGAAACGACCATGCCTCAGAAGTTGATGGATGTCCTCATGCTTGGCCGCTGCTCCCACGAATTTTCCTGGCCTCGGCGCGCTGCCGATGGTCACTACTACCAGGTATGTCTGCTTTGCGCCGCAGAGTACAAGTACGACTGGAAGACGATGAAGCGCATCAAGCGCGTAGCCAGCGCGCCCGAATTGAGCACTGAAAAACAACGGGACAAGAATGGCAAGAAGCCGACCTGGGTTCCGCGTGCGCGACGCTTGTCGTTGCAAACTCCGGTCCGCTATCGTCCCAAGGGTCTGGGGACGTGGCATGAGGGCACGGTTGAAAATCTCAGCCAGTCCGGCGTGCTTCTCTTCGGACCCCAGCAGTTGCCCGACAACACGCTGGTCGAGATGGTGTTCGAGATGCCGGAGGAAATTTCCGGTCAGAAAAACAGCACTGTTCTCTGCCAGGGCCGAATCATTCGCCGCAAGGATATCCGTGATTCCGAGTCGGTTGGGCTGGCGGCGTCAATTCTCGACTACAAATTCCTGCGCCAGCACTGATTCGCAGGATTGGCGGCCGACGATTGTGGGCTCAAGACCGGCCTTCACATTGGGCCGCAAATTGTTCTCCACCGTACGGTTACAGGCTTCAATTTTCCGCACTCTTCAGCCATAATTTTGCCCGAGACCAGAAGCGTTTCTGCATCTAAACTATCTATAATCGGTTTTAGCTCAATCAGGAGCATCTTTCACTATGAAGGCAAAAATCTCCCTCTACGTCACTGGGCTCATGCTGCTCGCGATTCTGACCGTGGGCGTGGGTTGCACCAAGGCCCCGAACGACGCTGAGCTTACCAGCAACATTCAGACCAAGCTGGCTTCGGATTCCGGTCTGACCGGCAAGCAACTGGGCGTGAAAGCAGAAGGCGGGACCGTAACCCTGACCGGTACCGTGGACAACGACGCTGAACGCGAAGCCGCGGCACGCTACGCGGCTGCCGAGCCCGGAGTCAAGCAGGTCATCAATAATTTGCAGGTGGCGCCATCAATGGATACGGCGCAAGCTGCACCGCCGCCCGCACCGGCACCGGTAGAGGAGGCTAAGCCTTCGCCGTCGCCCAAACCCCGTCGGCGCGAACCGCGAGTGCGCGACACGCCTCCGCCTTCGAACAACAACGCCCCGCCGGCTCCCGTAGCGTCTATGACGCCTTCGGCGCCCGTATCATCGGTGCCTTCCACACCGCCGCCTCCGCCTCCACCCAAGAAAGTTACGATCCCAACGGGGACAACTCTGGCGGTGCGGCTGGTTGACAGCATCGATTCCGAAACCAGTCAGCAGGGCCAGACGTTCCATGCCACGCTCGATTCTCCGCTGGCGGTGGATGGCGAGGTGGCGATTCCCTCAGGCTACGACGTTGAAGGCCATTTGGTCGAAGTGAAGAGCGCCGGCAAGTTCGCCGGGCAATCTGTAGTGGCTTTGCAGTTGGATCGCATTTCCGCTGGTGGCAAGTACTACAGCCTGCAGACGGATCAATACCGGCGGCAGGGTTCATCGCGCGGTAAGAACACAGCCGCGAAGGTCGGTGCGGGCGCCGGCATCGGAGCCATCATCGGCGCGATTGCCGGCGGAGGCAAAGGCGCTGCCATCGGCGCAGCCGCCGGCGGAGGCCTTGGTGGCGGCGTGCAAGCGGCGACCAAGGGTCAGCAGATCAAGCTGCCCTCGGAAACCGTTCTGAACTTTACCCTCCAGGCTCCCTTGACGGTGGTCGAGGCCAAGGGTCCGAATCGTGGCCGCCATCGGCTGGACACCAGCCAGTCAGATTCCAACCAGGATCCGAACCAGTCCGACCCCAACCGGCCAGTACTGAATCGGCCCAATAGCCAACCCGATTCGAGCTCGCCAGACCCGAATCAGTAAAGTTTTGTAAACCTCTACGAGGCCGGCATTTAGCCGGCCTTTTTCTTTTGATCTTTGGCCTGACCGAAGACAATATTTACGACCAAACTGCAGGTCGCCACATCCATATACTTTTGCCAGGTAAGGTCAAGAGGCTTTCATGTGGATTGTTGCGCTGGCGCTGCGCCGGCCTTACACCTTTGTCGTCGTCGCACTCCTTCTGCTGATTCTGGGTCCGATTGTCATCTACCGGACGCCTACCGATATTTTTCCGAACATTAACATTCCGGTTGTCAGCATCATATGGAACTATTCCGGTCTGAACTCCCAGGATATGTCCAACCGGATCGTGACTCTCACCGAACGCACTCTGACCACGACGGTAGACGACATCGAGCACAGCGAGTCGCAATCGCTCAACGGGATTGCAGTAGTAAAAGTATTTTTCCAGCCTGACGCCAATATCTCGAAAGCCATCGCTCAGATTACCGCCATCTCTCAAACGCAGTTGCGGCAATTGCCCGCTGGAACCACGCCGCCGCTTGTGATCACGTACAACGCGTCCACGGTGCCGATCCTGCAACTGGCTTTGTCGGGACAGAAGCTTTCCGAACAACAGCTCTTTGATTACGGCACAAACTTCATCCGCACCCGGCTGGTGACCATTCCCGGCGCCGCCATTCCCTATCCCTACGGCGGAAAGCAACGGCAAGTGCAAGTGGACCTCGACACCAATGCACTGCAGTCAAAAGGCCTGGCGCCCATCGATGTGGTCAACGCAATCAGCGCGCAAAATCTGATTCTGCCCTCGGGGACTTCGAAGATCGGGCAATTCGAATATGACGTCGATCTGAACGGCAGCCCGCAATCCGTGCCGGAACTGAACGACCTCCCCATCAAGAAGGTGGGCAACACCACCATCTACATTCGCGACGTGGCCTTCGTGCGCGATGGTTTCCCGCCTCAAACCAACATCGTGCGAGTGGACGGGCAGCGGGCTTCGCTGCTCACCATACAGAAGACGGGAAGCGCTTCGACCCTGGACATTATTTCCGGAGTCAAGGCATTGTTGCCTCGAATTAAGGCTCAGGTCCCGCCGGAGCTGCAGATCAAGCCGCTGGCCGACCAGTCGCTATTTGTCCGCGCCTCCATCGACGGTGTGCTGAAGGAAGGCGTGATTGCGGCCTGTCTCACCGGAATCATGATCCTGATTTTTCTGGGGAGCTGGCGCAGCACGATTATCATCGCGGTTTCCATTCCGCTTTCGATTCTCAGCTCCATCATCGTCCTGAGTGCGCTGGGCGAGACGATTAACATCATGACCCTGGGCGGACTGGCGCTCGCCGTCGGTATCCTGGTAGACGACGCCACCGTTGAAATTGAAAACATCAACCGGAACATCGCCGAGGGCAAGGAAATTCAAAAGGCGATTCTAGACGGTGCGCAGCAGATCGCCGTCCCGGCCTTCGTGTCGACACTTGCCATTTGCATCGTGTTTCTGCCCATGTTCTTTCTCACGGGCGTCGCGCGCTACCTGTTCGTTCCGCTGGCCGAGGCGGTAGTGTTCGCCATGCTTGCCTCCTACCTGCTTTCTCGGACTCTGGTCCCGACCATGGCCAAGTATTTGCTGCGCGGCCATGAGCAGGAAGCCGGGCACCTGAACACCACCAGCCGCAATCCCCTGGTGCGAATGCAGGTTGCCTTTGAGCTGGCCTTCGAAAAATTCCGTGACCGCTACCACGAGATGCTGGAGCGTTGCCTGCATCACCGCGCGGCGTTCTTGTGGGGCTTCGTAGGGGTGTGCGTCGGCTCTTTTGTGCTCCTCGTGCCCTGGCTGGGGAGGGATTTCTTCCCCATGGTGGACGCCGGGCAATTCAAATTGCACGTGCGCGGGCGGGCCGGCACGCGAATTGAAGAGACCGCGAATCTTTGTGACCGGATCGAAGGCTTCATCCGGGAGCAGATTCCACCGCGCGAAATCTCCAGCATAATCGACAATATTGGCCTCCCCTACAGCGGCATCAATCTCTCGTACAGCAACTCCGCGCCCACCGGGCCCGCGGATGCGGACGTTCTGGTCACTCTGAATGCGGGCCACCGGCCGACCGAAGAGTACGTTCACGATTTGCGCTTGAAGCTGCGGGAAGAATTTCCCGGCGTGGATTTCTCCTTTCTTCCGGCAGACATCGTGAGCCAGATCCTGAACTTCGGACTTCCCGCTCCGATTGATGTTCAGGTGACCGGGTACGACCTGCAAAACAATCGTCAGTTTGCCAACAAGCTGTTGCGACGAATCGAAATGGTTTCCGGTACCGCGGACTTGCGCATCCAGCAGCCGTTCGACGAACCGCATCTGCGCATCGATGTGGACCGGACCAAGACGCAACTGGCTGGGTTCACGCAGCGCGATGTTGCCCAGAACCTGCTGATCTCGCTCAGCGGCAGTTTCCAGACCTCGCCGACTTACTGGCTCAATCCCAAGAATGGTGTCAGCTATTCCATCGCCACACAGACTCCGCAGTACCGGGTGGACTCGTTGCAAGACCTGGAGAACATACCGATCACGGGGCCTAGCGGGGCGAGTCCCGCAATTCTGGGGTCGCTGGCGTCCATCCGACGAGCCACGGGTATGTCGCTGGTCTCGCACTACGACATACAGCCGGTCATCGACATTTACGGATCGGTGCAACGACGCGATCTGGGGAGCGTGGCTGATGACATCAAGAAGATCGTTGACGACAGCCGCAAAGAACTGCCGCGCGGCTCGGAGATGGTGATTCGTGGGCAGGTCCAGACCATGAAGTCTTCTTACTCGGGTCTGATTTCGGGATTGGCGTTTGCCATTCTGCTGGTGTACCTGCTTATCGTGGTGAACTTTCAATCCTGGCTGGACCCATTCATCATCATCTCAGCCCTGCCCGCCGCGCTGGCGGGAATTGTGTGGTTCCTGTTCGTAACCAAGACCAACATCAGCGTGCCCGCCCTGACCGGATCTATCATGTGCATGGGCGTGGCCACCGCCAACAGCATCCTGGTGGTCAGCTTCGCCAAAGAACAGATGGACGAAGGCAAGGATGCATTGACCGCCGCGATGGCCTCGGGATTCACGCGCTTCCGACCGGTTCTGATGACGGCGCTGGCGATGATCATCGGCATGATGCCGATGGCCGTCGGCTTAGGCGAAGGCGGAGAGCAGAATGCGCCGCTCGGCCGCGCGGTGATTGGCGGATTAATTTTTGCCACGGCTGCGACCCTGTTCTTTGTTCCCGTGTTCTTCAGCCTGCTGCATGACAAGCGCGATGCGGCCGGACAAGAAGCGAAGAATGAATCCGGCATCTAGATAAAATCATCAGTATTTTCAGGGATTTGGAGCTCTAATGAAGGTCGAACACGAAAGCCTCATTTCGAGACAAGGCGGCTCTGAAGCGACGTCGCCTCTGCCTGGTCCAGGCGAACACCGCCGCTCCCACTGGTGGATTTTTCTGCTCATCCTTGTGGTTGCGGTTTTGCTTGTCGTCTTCGGTATTTTGCCTCGCATTCAGGCCCGGACCGCTTTGCGCCAGGAAACCCTGCGAATGGCTGTGCCCACAGTCGCCGTGGTGCAACCCAAGCGTTCGGCTCCGGCCCAGGAAATCGTTCTTCCCGCAAACGTGCAGGCCTTTGCCGACGCGCCGATTTACGCCCGCACCAACGGTTATCTGAAGCGCTGGTATGTGGACATTGGCAGTCGCGTGAAAGAAGGTCAACTGCTGGCCGAGATTGATACCCCGGAAGTAAATCAGCAACTGCGGCAGGCACGCGCCGACCTGGGCACGGCACAAGCCAATCTCAATCTTTCAAAGATCACAGCCGACCGCTATCAGGGATTGCTGAAAACGGATTCAGTTTCCAAGCAGGAATCGGACAACGCAGCCGGAGACTACGAAGCCAAGCAAGCCAGCCTGCAGTCCGCCCAAGCCAACGTGAAGCGACTGGAGGAGCTGCAATCGTTTCAAAGGATTTATGCTCCGTTCTCCGGCGTGATCACGGCGCGCAATACGGACATTGGCGCCCTGATTAATTCCGGCAGCACCGGTGGCAATGGCAATGAACTATTTCACATTGCGCAACCCGACAAGCTGCGCGTCTATGTCAGCGTGCCCCAGATCTACTCTCAGGCGGCGAAACCGGGAATTACCGCTGACCTGACCCTTGCCGAGTTTCCCGGACGCCGCTTCCAAGGAAAGCTGGTGCGTACCGCCAACGCAATTGACCCGACGTCCCGTACCCTCCTGGTCGAGATTGCGGTGGACAATCCGACCGGGCAGCTTTTCACCGGCTCTTACGCCGAAGTGCATTTCAAGCTGCCGACCCCAACGACCTCGCTGATCCTGCCCGTCAATACGCTGCTCTTCCGCTCCGAAGGTCTGCGGGTAGCGACGGTGGGCGAGAGGCAGGAGATAGAACTGAAGCAGATCACGCTCGGTCACGACTTCGGCAGCGAAGTCGAAGTGGTCGCTGGTTTGAATGGAGATGAGAACGTCATCGTCAATCCTCCGGATTCAGTTGTGGATGGTGAGGCAGTTCGCATCGCGCAAACGCCGCAGGGGGCACAGTGAGGAAAGCGGACCTCGGGCCTCGGACCTCGGAGGTCGGACTACAGCCTCCGACTCCCGGGAGCTTTAGCTTATGGCCGAGGTCTGACGTCCGACGCCGAATTCCAGCCCTCCTCGTGAGCCTGCTAATGTTCAGCGGCTGCGCGGTCGGCCCGCGCTATGCGAAGCCGACTGCGCCGGCGCCACCCGCATACAAGGAAGTGCCGCCGGACTGGAAGACGGCGCAGCCCGGCGATCAGATTGCGAAGGGCAAGTGGTGGGAAATCTTTCAGGACCCGCAACTGAATGCTCTGGAAGAGCAGATCAACGTTTCCAATCAGAATTTGAAAGCAGCGGAAGCCCGATTCCAGCAGGCGCGGGCGTTGGTGCGCTTTAATCGCGCGGCTTACTATCCCACCGTAACGGCGGGCGCGTCGGCGGCGCGCGAGCATCTTTCGTCACATCGCCCGCTGGTCCCCGCAACCACCCAGACCAATGGCACTGACTTAGTCATCCCGGTGGATGTGTCCTACGAAGCTGACGTGTTTGGACGGGTCCGCCACACCGTTGAAGCCGCCCGTGCCGATGCGCAGGCGAGTGCCGCCGATCTCGAAGCAGTGCGTCTGAGTCTGCACGCAGAGCTTGCCTTCGACTATTTCCAGCTGCGCACGCTCGATGCGGAAGAGCAACTTCTGTTATCGAATGTGACCTCGTTCGAGAAAGCGCTGGAACTCACGCAAAGCCGGTACAACGGCGGAGTCGCCTCCGCGGTTGATGTCGCGCAAGCCCAGACTCAGCTGGAAAATACCCGCACCCAGGCAATTGATGTAATGGTCCAGCGCTCGCAGAACGAGCATGCGATCGCAACTTTGATCGGACAACCCGCTCCCACGTTCACTTCGCCAGCGGCGGCGTGGAATGCTCCGCCGCCTGATATCCCGCCGGGTCTTCCGTCAGACTTATTGGAACGCCGTCCGGATATCGCGGCCGCGGAGCGCCGCGTGGCAGCCGCCAATGCCCAGGTGGGCGTGGCCCGCGCCGCCTACTTCCCCATCTTCACTCTCACCGGCTCGGGAGGCTTCGAAAGCACCGCGATCAGCACTCTGATCCAGGGTCCCAGCGGGTTCCTTACAGCCGGCGCAGCCGCGGCGGTGACTGCGTTTGACGGAGGCCGGCGCCGCGCCGTCTCCGAACAAGCCCGTGCCGCCTACGACGAATCCGTGGCCAACTATCGCCAGACCGTCCTCACCGCCTTTCAGGAAGTGGAAGACAACCTGGCAGTTTTGCGCATCCTCGACGACGAAGCGAGGGCCCAGCAGGCCGCAGTGGCGGCGGCTGAGCATTCGCTGGAGCTTTCCACCAACCGCTACAAAGGGGGCGTGGTCAGCTACCTGGAAGTGACTACGGCGCAAAGCACAGCCTTGGCCGACGAGCGCGCCGCGGTTGACATTCTGCGCCGGCGCATGACCGCCAGCGTCTCTCTGATCAAGGCCCTGGGTGGAGGATGGAACTCCACAAACTTGCCCGTGGTCAAAGTCGATTCTCGTACGCAAACGGCGACTGGCCAGTAGCTGGTTGTCCGCCTACGCCACTGGGTCTAGTACTAAAGTAATCCCCAATCTCCCGGATTGCGGCGCGTCCAAATCCAGAACATCATCTATACGTGTAGCAAATAATTTCAGGAGTACGCGCCATGCCCCTGATTAAGAAGATTAGTAATATCGAAGACTCCAGGTTCGTAACCCAGTTGGAGCGGCTCGACGGTCGCAACCAATTCATTCGTGAGCTGGCCAGGATTGTCCTGGCCGAACGCGAAGGCTTTGAGAGCGTCTGGAGCATCGCGAACCGGGTGTATGACCGGCATTGTTCGCCCCAGTCAGAAGCCGTGAATCGATCGAGTTTTTGCCAGCCGGAAACCACCGCGCTCAGCGCGTAAGCAGCCAGCGGCTCCGGAAAGTACCACGGCCCACGTGGGGACAGCCGCCCTCGGCTGTCCGGCGGAGCGCAGCTCCACTGTGGGAGTGCCAGCAAAGTCTGGTCGAGCTTCGCTCGACTGGACAGCCGAGGGCGGCTGTCCCCACGTGGCATGTGGCAGCTTTCTCAGATGGATGCTTCGCAAGCTCATGTTGACGTCCTGCACCACTGCCCAAAGCCGGCCAGCGTTGCGCCCGGAACAGAGCAAATGTATGCTCTCCCTCCATGGTCCGCTCTCTTCTCGCTTGTTTCGTTCTCCTCTCAGCTACGAATGTAGCTTTCGCCCAGCAGCCGTTTCTTTCGACAGACCAATGGGTCAAGCTGCGCGATGAAGCCAGCGGCGCCGCGCCATATGAAAATCTGCGCTACCTCACTCGTCTGCATCGCGTGCCCGCCACCGCCGAGTTCGACCAGGCGGCTGAGTTCATTCTGCAGCGGGCGCGCGAGTACGGACTGGCGGAGGTTCAGAGCGAGCAGTTCCCAATTGACGGGCAAACCCACTACGGACTGATGCGTTCTTATCTGGGGTGGCGGGTCGAGGCGGGCCAACTGTGGGAAGTGCGGCCGCGGCACCTGCTGCTCGGCGACTGGGCAACCGATCCGATTCGCCTGGCCGACTACAGTCACTCCGCTGATGTGGAAGCCACCCTTGTGGACGTCGGCGATGGCGCACATGAATCCGACTACACAGGAAAAGATGTGCGAGGAAAGATTGTCCTGGCGGATGGCGTCCTCGCTCGGGTCCAAGCGCTGGCGGTAGCCAAGTACGGTGCCTCAGGCATTGTGAGCGACATGCCGAACCAAACCACAGCATGGTCAGGCCTGGATCGTTCTGTGGTGCGCTGGGGCCATCTGGAAGCACGCCAGCCGGCAGGATTCGCGTTCATGGTTTCGCGGGACACCGCCGAGTCATTGCGGGCGCGTCTGCGCGGGGGAGAGCAGATCGTTCTGCACGCCAAGGTTAAGGCCGAAGTGGGTCCGGGCCACTGGACCGTAGTGACCGGCGTCATTCCCGGGACCGACCCGACCAGCGGCGAAATAGTCTACAGCTGCCATCTGGACCATCAGCGGCCGGGGGCAAACGACAACGGCAGCGGATGCGTGACCATTCTGGAGTCGGCTCGCGTGCTGGCGCGGCTGATCAGCAGTGGAGCGCTACCGCGTCCGAAACGCACTCTGCGCTTCGTCTGGGGGCCCGAGGTGGAAGGCACCATGGCATACCTCAGCCGCCATCCCGATATCCGGGCCCGGCTGCGCGCCGACATTCATATGGATATGGTCGGCGGCGATCCCTTCAAGAACAAATCCATCCTGCATGTGACCGGGACGCCGTGGTCGCTGCCCAGTTTTGTGACCGACGTTGGGGCTACGCTGGCGGAGGTCATCCGCTCGGGAGCAGCCAACTATGCGGAAAGCGGCGACGCTCCGGAGGCCGCCGTCGTCGAGACTCGCGCCGGCGAGCAAGGCACGCGCAACCAGTTTCTGGCCGACGTGACTCCGTACTCCGCAGGCAGCGATCACGACGACTACGACTCCTCCACCATTGCGGTTCCATCGCTCTATCTGCGCGACTGGCCGGATATCTTCATCCACACCGACCATGACACACTGCAGCAAATCGATCCCACCAAGCTGCGCCGCGTGGCGCTGCTGGGCGCCGCGGCCGGATACGTGTACTCGACCCTCGACGCGGAACGGTCACGTGGGCTGCTCCCCTTCTACACCTCCCAGTCCGAAATACGGCTGGCGCATATTTTCCAACATGCTCAGCAACTGGTGGAGGACTCGAAGCTGGATCCCGACACGGCGTGGTATGAGGCACACAACCTGCTGCGGCAGGGCCTTCGCCGCGAGCTTGCGACCCTGGCTTCTCTACTGCAGTTTGCCGGCTCGAATCCGCCCGATTCAACCCATGAAAAAGCCCTGACCGATCAGGTAGCCACTTTCGACGCCTGGATCGCCAGCCAAGCCAAGGCTCGGGGAGCGCAAGGGGCACAGCCGAGAGCAGTCTGGGCGGGAGAAGCAGCGGCCCGGAAGATTCCGGTCCGCATCGGCGACTTCGGGCCGCTTACCTATCAGAATGACAACGTGCTGCAGGCCCGTCTCGGGCCGGAGCGGTTAGCGAAGATCAAACTGCTGAATAGCGAAGCTACGCCATTGCTTAACACGCAAGATCTTTCGGAACTCTACTCGTATGAGATCGTAAATTTTGTCGATGGCAAGCGCAGCGTTGGAGAAATACGAGATGCGGTCTCGGCCGAGTACGGGCCGCTAGCTATCGATCTCGTCGATGATTATCTCAACGCATGCCAGGAAGCCGGACTGATTCAGTGGAAATGACGATTGCTTTCCGGATTGGTAGAAAATAAAAGCGCCGCCTGCTGTAAGGCGGCGCCTTTTGCTGATCAATGTCGAGCTTAGAACGTGTAGATCAGATCGAATTGCATACGGTTCAGCCTTGCATCTTCCTGCCCCGCTGCAACTCCAGTCGACCTGGTGGCGTTCTGTAGAGACGTGTTGAGCGTACGCCCGAACCAATAGGTGTACGAAGCGGTCGTATTACTGCGGATTCTCCACAGGCCGTAAAGGCGGTTCTGGATCACGTTGGTCTGGGTACGTTGGTCGCTTTCGACGAACGCCGCCAGTACCGCGTCCTGCTCGATCCGGTTCCAGGCGTAGCCCACCTGAATGTCGTTCTTGTTCCTCTGCTGGCCGATGCTGACGTCCACCATGTAAGCATGGTTCTGGCTGCCCAGGTCGGCGCGCACGGCGCCGGTCGAGCCCAGCGGATGCGACTTGGCTTCGGGGTTGACGATGAATTCGCCCAAGACGTTGAGCGGCAATCGCGCCCACGGGGTCTTGAACTGGTTGTTCAGGATGAAGTCGATGGGAAGGTACTGCGAGAAGAAGTGGGGCGTCCCGATCGTGGTGACGGCGTTGGTAAAGTTGTTCGGGGCAAAGACGCAGTTGGCGCCGCCCGTCGAAGCAGGCAGACCCTGGACGCCGCCTTTGCAGCCCGGCCCTTCTCCCGGAGACTGGCCCACCGCAAACGCAATAGCATTGAGCAGCGCGTCAATATTGTTCCACTTCAGGGCCGACAACGATGCCGTGGTTGACCAGAAGCGGCCAAGTTGCAGCTTGGTGGAGGCCTGTCCGCCGATGGCATATGAATCCTTGCCCCCGGAGGCTTCGTTGAACAGCAACTGCATACCCGTCAGAGTGAAGTTCTTCACCACGGGTGAATGCAGGTCGAAAGAGAACTTCTCGCTGAATCCTTCGGGGTTTAGATCGGAATCCATTGTCATCGGCGTCCGGATCCAGGTGTAGGCAAATTTGCCGCCGGTCACTGAAATCCAGCGATGGGCCACCGGATTATAGGTAATGAATCCGCGGTCCAAAGCAATTGTCTTGCGATCAAAAAAATTGGTCAGCGACTCGTTGGTTGACGTGGGATCACCGAGAGCCCCACTGGCGAGAGAGATGCCTGCAATGAAATCGTCATTCAGCTTGCCGTCGAAGCCGAAGCGGACCCGGATACGGGCGCGGTTACGATCCTGAGTGAGGTTCTGAACGAAGGTCTCACCCCGGACTCGCACATCGCCGTTGAAGCGGAAGCGACCCACCAGGCCCTCCAGGGCCGACATGCGCTTCTGCTCTTCCTGGGTGCCGACCGCTGTGTTGGTCAGGGTGGTCTTCACGTCGGCCATGTCGCTGTCCAGCTTGACCACGGTGTCTTTCTGGCTATTGGCCGCGCTTTCAGCGGCAGCAGCCTTGCTTTGCGCATCGCTGGCGGCAGCCTGGGCCTGTTGCAACTGCTGTTGCGCCTGCTGCCAGGCCTGGTCTTTCTGTTGCACCGCCTGTTTAAGCTGCTCGATCTGTTGTTGCTGCGCAGCCAGCGCATCTTTCAACGATTGGATGTCCTGGAGAGTTACAGCCGGCTGGGCAGGCTTAGCTGCCGCCTTCTTGGCTCTGGGCTTAGCCGCAGTTTGCGCCACCAGCGTTCCAGCCAACAGCGGAACCACGCACCACCTGAGTACGGACTTCATTATTTCTCCTTTGGCCTCTGTTTGGGCAGAGACCCCACAGAATCGAGTTTGTACTGCAGTCCTACGGGCGTTGGCGGCTACCTACGTTGCCGCTAAGAACACACCAAGGGTCTAAGAGGAAGCCCAACCGGGCGATTGCCCCGTGATTCTTAAGTAACGTCACTTTTACTTCCGCAGTGTTACGGGATGGTTACAAAACGGTGAAAATCTGATGAATTGGGCCAATTGGCGAGAGGAAACAGGTCGAAGAGATACCGCAAAGGGCACAACGTTAGCTGGAGGCGCGGGGCGGAATCGAACCGCCGATGAGGGTTTTGCAGACCCTTGCCTTGCCACTTGGCTACCGCGCCAGGAAGGAAAAGCATAAGGGAAACAAAACGGTTATGTCTACTAATATAATAGACATTATAGACATAGGCGAGGTAATATATCGTCGTGGGTCACCGGCATAGCGAAACTCGGTCGGACAAGAGACCGTCCAGGGTCACTGTCGCCATCATCGGCGGAGGCTTTAGCGGCGCCATCCTGGCGGCACAGGTGCTTCGGCACTCAGGCCCGTCTTTTTCGGTGGCGGTGGTGGAAAAAACCTCGTTCGTGGGGCGCGGCCTGGCCTATGGAACCGACTGCCGTTCCCTGCTGCTGAACGTCCGCGCCCGGAACATGAGCGCCTTCCCAGACGACCCGCACCACTTTCTTCGTTGGGCTCAATCGAACTATGACCCGGCTACCGGGCCCGGCAGCTTTCTGCCACGCGCGGTCTACGGAAGTTACGTGCAGGCAGTGCTGAATGAGGCGACGCAATCCGCCGGCAAACCGCGGCTGCAATGGATCCGAGACGAGGCGCTCACCCTCTCGCCAACGACGGACGGTGCCACCGAGATCCAGCTGCGGGGCGGCCGTCGACTGCTGGCTGATCGCGTCGTGCTCGCTTTGGGAAATTCTCCGCCGGGCGATCCGCTGGTGGCGTGGGATGCAGCCAATGGTTCCCGTTATTTTCGCGACCCCTGGTCGGCCGATGCCTTTGAAGGAGTCAACGGTCTCGGCAGCATCCTGCTGGTAGGCTCGGGTCTGACGAGCGTGGATGTGGCCGTCCAGCTGCGCATCCGAGGTTTTCGGGGCACGATCCATGTCGTCTCCCGCCACGGCCTGTTACCTCAACCTCACAAAGCAACCGACGCCTGTCCTCCCTTCTGGAACGAGTCCTCTCCAAAAAGCGCGCGCGGATTGCTAAGCCTGGTGCGGAAACAAGTGCGGCAGGCCGAGCAACAGGGCATCGAATGGCAGAGCGTGTTCGACAGCTTGCGACCGCTAGTCGCGCGCATCTGGCAATCGCTTCCCGAACCGGAGAGACGCCGCTTTCTGCGTCATGTGCGGCCTTACTGGGAAGTGCATCGGCACCGCGCGGCCCCTCAGATTGCCCAATCCATTGCGGAGCAGATTTCCGCCGGACAGATTAAAGTGCACGCCGGCCGCATCACGGATTACGCAGAGGACGAGCATGAGATCAGGGTCACCTACTGCGATCGGAAGAGTGGCCGGGCGAACTCTTTGCAACTCGATCGCGTCATCAACTGCACCGGGCCGGAGAGCGATTGCCGGCGTCTGGAAAATCCCTTAATGTCTGCCCTGCTCACCAAGGGTCTGGCGCGTCCTGATCCGCTTTTTCTTGGCCTCGATGTCTCGCTCGACGGAGCTCTCATCGGCCGCGACGGGACTACTTCTCAGATGCTCTACGCCGTGGGGCCCGTCCGTAAGGGTAGCCTGTGGGAGTCCACTGCGGTTCCCGAACTGCGGGAGCAAATCCACAGACTGGCTCAACTTCTGATCAATGCCGGCGGACAGGGTCCAGTCGCCTGCCGCAAGTCTGTTGACTCGCCTCCCTCAGAAGGTTTTCAGCGGGATCGGCTCCAGGCCCGCAGCCTGGATCACAGCACAGGGTGAGCCGCGTCACCGCCCGCGCACCGGACTTTGCGAGATTCTGCCTCGTAGAGGAATCGTCGTGTCATCACCCGGCAAGCAGGTTCTCATCGTTGACAATAACGAGGAAGACTCGCGAACCATCGCGTCTATGCTCCAGCACGCAGGTCACTGTCCAACCACCACATGGAGCGGACTCGAGGCCCTTCAACTTCTCGAGGCGCGCAAATTCGACCTGGTATTGGTCAGCAGCTATCTCCCCGATCTTTATGTGGGGGACTTCTTCGAAAGATTCAATCGCTTACCCGAGCCGCCCTGCGCGATTGTCATACAGGAAGCTGACGGCCGCGCCACTACCGTGACCAAGGTAAAAAATTTGCTTCAAGAGGATATCTCTTCGGAGCTTTGAGATGTGCCAGGCGCCTCGGCGAACTTGCGGGTGCAAAATGAAACGAAATTCCGTCTTGGTTCCGGAAGAAGATCAGCTCGCTGCCATCGAGGCAGCAAAGCATATTGCCCGCGCCCGCCATTTGCTGACCTGTTTGCGCGACAAGTTGGGAGGCTGCCACACCTAGCCAGAACTGGAAGAGGCAGTTGTCGAGCTGGAAGTCGCACTCAGCATTCTGACCGCTGACACCGGGGGGAGCTGTGACGCTCCTGAACCAGGCCTCATCGCACCATGGGTGATTGATACCACCGTGTCCAGTGAGCCGGGTCACAGCCAACCGGGCGGATAGCGGTCAAAGTATGATCAGGGGATGTTATGGCACAGGCGAAGCGGGACCTTCTGGAAGTACTGAAGCTCGAACTCGAATTCGTGAGAAATGGCGGCTACCGGCCAGCCTCCGCCTGGAGATCAAAGCTGATTTTCGAGGACTCTCCGACCTGCCTGAATTTCGGCCTTCCCGAGCACTCCAGGCCATGCAGCGAATGCGTGATGTTGCAACTGGTTCCCGATGAACACCGCGGTGAGAGGATCCCATGCCGGCATATACCGATCAATGAGCACAAGGAAACCATCCAATCGTTATATGACACCGCACCTCCCCAGGAACTCGAAGCGCAACTGACCGAATGGCTGATGAACATGATCCAACGGCTGGAGGCGGAGAAGATAGCGAACCAGTCCGGGACAGCGAAAGGATCTTCAAAAGCTGGTGTCGGCAGCGCTTAGAAGCCCGAGAGCGCAAACGGAGGAAGTAATGTTTTCCAAATGCGCCAACCCGGAGTGCATGCAAGGCTTCGACTATCGCCTGGGACGTGTGGTTCGCTTTCACAACGACGAGCCTCGCGATGGTCCGGTCGGGGGTTGTGTCCGGCATTTTTGGCTTTGCGACCCCTGCTCGCCTATTCACCTTCTCGAACATCAAAGCGGCCTCGCCATCGTGATCAGGCCAAGTTTCGGTCGTTCGCCTGAAGACCTGGCACCACACACGGTATGTGAGTGCGCGCTGGGGAGGCGGAGCGCTTGCTGCCTGGGATAACTTGCCGAAGCGCAAACTGAGTGTTAGGGTTCCCTTGAAATGGGAGCGCCCCAACCGAACCCTGACCTGGCACTCTTGTCCAGCCACGACGACAAGTTCCGGCGCCTGCTGGAAGCGGCCCCTGACGCACTGCTGGTGGTGGATCGAACCGGGCAGATTCTGCTGGCAAATTCCCAGAGCGAGAAGATTTTCGGCTACTCCAAAGACGAATTACTCCACCAACCAGTCGAGATTCTGATTCCAGAACCCTCTCGCCAGGGGCATAGACAGCATCGAGCCGCTTATCATGCCGCCCCCTCCTACCGCCCGATGGGAATTGGGCTCGTGCTGTCGGGGCGACGCAAAGATGGAAGCGTGTTTCCGGTTGAAATCAGCCTGAGCACGTGGGAGGAAATGGGCGAAATGTTGGTCCTGGCTTCGATCCGGGACGTCACGGAAAAGAAGCAGGCCGAAGAGAAACTGCGGCTGAGTGAAGCACGCTTCCGGGCGCTGGTGCAAGAGGTCAGGGATTACGCCATTCTTATGCTGGATCCTGCGGGCAGGGTCGTAAGCTGGAATGAGGGCGCTGAAAGGATAAAGGGATACGGCGCCGATGAAATCATCGGACAGCACTTCTCGCGCTTCTACCCCTCCGAAGACATCCAACGCGGCAAGCCTGAGGACGAGTTGCGGATCGCCGCTGCCGAGGGGCGCTGCGAAGACGAAGGTTGGCGGATCCGCAAGGATGGTTCGCGATTCTGGGCCAGTGTGGTGATCACCGCCCTTCATGACCAGGACGGAAATCTCTTAGGCTTTACCAAAGTCACCCGCGATATCACCGAAGGAAAACGCGCCCGGGAAGCGTTTCTCCTGGAAGTGACCAACGCACTGGTTTCAAGCCTGGACGTGCGTCAACTGCTTGCGGCTATTGCGGCGTGTCTCCGCCAGGTGAAACCGTTCGACTACGCGACCCTCGCCCTCTACGATCCAGGAACAAAGACCCTGCGCGTTCAGCCGCTCGAGCCAGCAACTGGAGCCGGGAGCGGTTCGAGCGCGCCAGATCCGGCGGTCATGTCCCTGGAGAGTTCGCCGGCGGGATGGGCCTATACCACCCGGAAGCCCCTTCTGCTGAAAGGGCTGCCCCATGAAGAGTGGCCGTTCGAGATGCCGGCAAGCCCGGCTAACCTGGCGCTGAAATCTGGTTGCTGGATCCCGCTGGTCGGACGGGAAGGTGTGCTCGGGACTCTGAACCTGTTCAGCCAGCGTCCGGAAAATTTCACCGACCGTGATGTAAGCCTGCTCACCCAGATTGCCAGTCAGGTGGCGGTGGCCCTGGATAACGCTCTAGCCTACAGCCGCATTTCCGAACTGAATGAAAGACTTGCCAAGCAAAAGCTTTATCTCGAAGACGAACTCAAGACGGAATTCAATTTCGAGGAAATCGTTGGGCAGAGCAAGGCCATCAAGCGCGTCCTGAATCAGATCGAAACCGTCGCTCCGACCGACTCTACGGTCCTCATTCTGGGAGAGACCGGCACCGGAAAAGAGTTGCTCGCCCGGGCCATTCACGACCTCAGTCCGCGTAAAGGCCATACATTTGTTCGAGTCAACTGCGCGTCGATTCCGGCTGGCTTGCTCGAGAGCGAACTCTTCGGTCATGAAAAAGGTGCGTTCACGGGAGCTATCGCGCCGCGGGTAGGACGATTGGAGCTGGCCCATCAAGGCACAATTTTTCTCGACGAGGTGGGTGACATCCCGCTTGAATTGCAGCCGAAGCTGTTGCGCGTACTGCAGGAGAAAGAGTTCGAGCGCCTGGGGAGCAACCGAACGATCTCATCCGATGTGCGGATCGTAGCCGCCACCAACCGCGACCTGACGAAAATGGTGGCGGCCGGCCAGTTCCGCAGGGATCTCTTCTATCGCCTCGATGTTTTCCCCATTGTCGTACCCCCCTTGCGAGAACGGCGCGAGGACATCCCGGTGCTGGTGCAATACTTCCTGACGAAATTCGCAAAAAAGATGAGGAAACAGATCGAAAGCGTACCGCCTGAGCGGATGCACGCTTTGGTCCGGTATTCGTGGCCAGGAAATATTCGGGAACTGGAGCATCTCATTGAACGCGCAGTCATTCTCACTCGCGGATCGGCGCTGAATGTTCCTCCCTTCGAAACCGTTACCGAGGAGGCCCCACCCTCCACTTCCGCGAAGCTGGAGAATATTGAGCGCGACCATATCATTCGCGTGCTGCGTGAAAGCCATGGAAAGATCGGCGGCCCGGGGGGCGCGGCCGAGCGCCTGGGGATGAACCGCACAACCTTGAACTCGCGGATGCAGAAACTGAAAATCTCCCGTAAGGATCTGTGACGTTTGGGAAGTCTCCTTCGCGTGCCGCGGCTCACGTCCACTTGTGATCGCTATCACTGCGCGCTTTCCTGACCTCTGCGAATCTACAGATGCAGCGCTGGCCCAGACGTTCCTCGCAGGACTGCCAGGAAAGGGACTCATACGGCCAATCCGCCGTGGCCAGCGCCGATATTTGTCAGAAAGGGAGATACCACCATGGCCAACGAGTACTGTCCCACAGCGCGCGGAAGAGAAATCGGCAACGATCCAACCTGTGAAATTCGAGAACCTGGCCGAGCGTGTCAACAACTTGTTTCAGACCGTTGCCAAGCGGGCGTATGAAATATTCGAGGGCAATGGCCGAATTCTTGGACATGATATCGAGCACTGGTTTAGAGCTGAGATGGAGTTGCTCCACCCGGTTCATATCGAAATCACCCAATCGGGAGAAGAACTTGAAGTCAAAGCCGAAGTGCCCGGCTTCAGCGAGAAGGAAATCGAAGTAAGCGTCGAACCGCAGCGGCTGACGATCACCGGCAAGCGGGAAACCAGCAAGAAGGAAGAGAAGAAGGGCAAGACGGTCTACGAGGAGTTCTGCTCCGACCAGATCCTGCGGGTAGTGGATCTGCCGATTGCGGTTGACGCCGACAAGGTCACGGCAACGCTGAAGAATGGCATTCTGCAGATGAAGATGCCCAAGGCCGCCAACAGCAAGACTGTCGAAATTAAGCCCAAGGCTGCGTAGTTTTGCTGGCGTAGCCAGAGACAAACGCACTTCTACCGACGCAGTCAGGTGACGGAATATCATCGTGCGATGACATCTCGTCTCGTCACTTGACTGCGCCAGGTTTGCCCCACGAATTGTGTCTCGATCCGATCCCTCCATAAATACCTTGTTATCAATCTGTTAGAGAGCAGCCATGCGCATGGATCCGGCCTGGAATGCGCCGTGCATTGTAAAGCGCGTGCTCAGGATAACCAATCGGCCGATGACAGATTCTCTAACCGTGAAACTGGAAGGCACCCTGAGGGGACCCTGGGTGGACGAGTTGCAACAAGCTTGGTCAGCAGCGACAGACAAATCGCCGGGAAAGCCAATGACAGTTGATCTGGCCGGAGTCAGCTTCATCGATTCCAGGGGCCGCGAACTTCTTCTGCAAATGCGAAGAGAAGGAGCCGTCCTGGATGGAGCTTCGCTTTTTCTCCGGCACGTTCTCGACGGCAAAGCCGGAGAGCCACGAAATTCTAAAACGGATCAGGAGTGACGAAATGAAAACGCATGCGCCGTACGGAATGGAATTGGTAGACGATTGCGCCAAGTGCCCACTGCGAAAAGAAGGATTCTTCTGCCAGATGGACAACGACTCTGTCGCAGGTTTCGAGAAGGTAAAGTTTACAAGTTCGTATCCCGCCGGAGCCTTACTGTTTGTCGAAGGACAAGTGCCGCGCGGCGTATACATGCTCTGCACCGGCCGGGTAAAACTGAGCATGGCCTCCCCCGAAGGAAGGACCGTCATCGTGCGGGTTGCCGAAGCAGGCGAGTTGTTAGGCCTGCACTCCGCCATTTCCGGCGATGCTCACGAACTGACGGCGGAGACTCTGCAACCCTGCCAGGTGGACTTCATTCGGCGGGACGATTTCTCCAGGCTGTTGCGCGAACATGGCGACGTTGCGGTCAACGCGATGCAGCAATTCGGCAACTACTATCGTGGCGCTTGCCAGCAGATTCGCTATCTGGGCCTGAGCACGTCGGCCGCCGAAAAGCTGGCCTGCTTTCTGCTCGAGGCGGCCTTGCGAGGCCAGGAGACAACGCAGGGCTTGCGCTTCAACTTGAGCCTGACTCACGAAGAAATCGCCCAGGTCGTCGGCCTCACCCGCGAAAGCGTCACTCGCGGTCTGGCCGAGTTCAGACACCGGAGCCTGATCTCGACCAAAGGACCGACCATCGTGATCCGGAACAAGCCAGCATTAGAAGCGATGGCAGTAGCGTAAACCGGGAGCAACACCGGCTAAGTCAGCGTTTGCCGATATGGCAGGCGGGAGGCCTTCGCCCCTACCGCAGATTTCCGTGGCCCTCCATTGCGTCTACTGGGAACCATGCAGTGGATCGCCTGGCATCGGGCAATGAAGTTGGCAATACGACTCACCACTGCGGTAAACTTTCCCCACTTGGGGAGGGGGCATGGACCGCTCGGTCGATACTCAAACAGGCCACGCCTCCATCCGCCCGCCCTCTGACCGCGCACACGTCCTGCTCGAAATCAACAATGCCATCGTCTCCCATCTGGATATGCCTCAGCTCCTGCGGGCGATCTCGGGCTGCCTGCGCCGCCTAATACCGCACGACTTCGCGGGTTTGTCGCTCTACGACCCTCAACGCAATCAACTGCAGGTGCACGGTCTCGCCTTTCCTCCGAACCAGCAGTACCTGGAAATGGGTCGCCTCATTCCCCTGGAGGGGACGCCGCCAGGCCTGGCTTTCACGACCCGCCAACCCGTCCTCCGGCGCCGTCTTGACGTCAGTGAATTCCCGGCCGAGATCGTAGAGCACCTTGTAGACAAGGGCATAAGGTGTAACTGTGTAGTTCCTCTCGTGTGTCACGGAAAGGCCATCGGCACTCTGGGAGTGGCGAGCTTTCGAGAGGGCGCTTTCACGAGGACGACGCCGATCTGCTAAGCCAGATTGGCAGCCAGGTCGCAATTGCGGTCGAGAACGCTTTGAACTTCGAGCAGACCCGCCTGGCGCAGCGGCAGGTAGCGCAGGAGCGCGACCGGTCGAAATTGTTGCTGGAAGTGAACAATGCCGTTATCTCTCATCTCAATTTGACGGATCTGTTGAAGTCTTTCACCGCCAGCCTTCGCGGCGTCATGCAGCACGACTCAGCCTTCATTAACCTCTGTGCTGACGGCGGCACTCAGATGCGGCAGACGGCGTGGATGTGGGAAACCTCGAAAACGTCGTCTTTGAGAAAGGACTTCTGATTCCGCTGGAGGGCCCGCCGGAACAGACAAGGGGAAGTTTTGTCTTCTCGCCACTGGGACTAATCCGCTTTACGCCATTTCCTTAAAATCGCCAGCCGCACATAAATGATCAGATTGGCCTGCGCGTCCCCTCCAGGTGCCTAACCACGCTTCATGAAGAAGCGAATAGCGAAGATCACGACGATCACTACCACCACCAATTCAACTACTGTCGTCAGCGTCATGGAAATTCTCCTTTAGTCTGATTTCCCCTCTCTCCTGCGGGCAACAGTGACGCTTCTCAGGAGCCGGTCTTTGTGTCGGGAGATGATGGCGAAATCCTCGGGATTGCGGTGGGCACAGTCTGGGAGGAGAACACTAACGACTGTTCCATCTTGGCCGAGATGTAGCGCCATGAACTCCGAACAGTGGCTGCACAGCCAGAAGTATTCCACCCTGCTGTGGCTGCTGGCATAAGAGTTCACGGAAGGGGTCAATTCGGGGTCGGCTTCCAGCCGAAAAAGTCTTCCTTCTTGGAGATAGCGGAACGATACAGAACATGACGGGTTAGCACACTTCGCCAGCATACAGAACCCATCGCACTTTCCAATTTACATTTTCTTGCCACGGCGAAAGTAGTTCAGTGACCTGTGTCACCCTCCAGGGTGACTGTGGAGCCACATGAGATCGAGCCCGCGCTCCTGACAAGGGGCCACCGCAGCGCTGAGAATGCAGAAGCCACTCCCTCCCGACGCAGGCTAGTGACTGGAGGGGAACAGGCCTTAGCTCGGCCCTATTTCCTATGTTTGCGGGCCTTTTTTGCGAGTTTCTGCAAGGTGCCCTGCAATTCGCGGAGTGACTTGTCAAACTCAGCTTGCAGCTTGGCCGCCCCAGGGCTGGCTAGCCACTTTATATCTTCCTCTATTCTGCGTAAGGCGCTCTGAGCGGTAAGGGACGACCATTTTATGTCTTTTTGTATTCTGCTTAAGATTTCAGGAGCGGTACGGAAGGATTTTGCAGGCATACTCTTACCTCCTTTCTAGACAGAGTATTGCCGGAGATCGTGTGAGCCGCAGTGACAGAGAGCACACATCCATGTGATCGGGCCGCGCACCCGAACCGCACACTTAGACGCGTCTGCAGCTCTTATCGGGAACGCGTAATTCCGACAGGGAAAGGCACGAGAAAGGCGCAGCTTCCCCCTCCCCGTGTGCAAATCCTCACACCCGGCAAGGGTCACCTCAAAGAGCGCTGGGGTCGGCAAGAGTCACCCCAAAAGAGCGCTGGGGTTGGAAATTACGACTAGTCAGTCCGGCACGCCGCCTCGGTCACTATACAAAAGTGGTAGCCCAGGATCGCCAGCGTAATTGCAGTGCCGAAGGAATGGCGGTACCGCGTGGCGGCATCAATGAGCAACTTCCAGTAGCTTGCGCGTGCGTCTCCGAACACGCCTTGCTTCACGACGGAACGGAACAGAGCCAGGTATTCGGAGAGCGACCGGCGCGTGCGATTTGTGGGGTGATAGTGCTCCAGAAACCGCCGGACCCGTTCGTAGTAGGCGTCCGGGGCGTAGATGCGCTTCAATATCGACCGATACCCGTCCAACAAGCGTTGCGCGGACATTGTCGGAATGAAACTCAGATGGCAGTCGATGTTGTTTCCATCTGCGTCGCCGATTAGGCGTCCTTCGCGCTCTAGGCGCCGGTATAGCTGCGTGCCTGGAAGTGCCTGGAGAAGCCCTACCATTGCGATCGGGATGGCGCTCTCCTCAATGAACTCGACCTGCCTGTCGAATACATCATCCGGATCACTATCGAAGCCGACGATAAAGCCGGCCATAACCTCGATACCGTGTTGCTGAATGCAGCGTACGCTGTCAAGCAAACTGCGCTGGGTGTTCTGTAGCTTGTGAGCTTCTTTCAGGCTGGCTTCCACGGGAGTCTCAATGCCCAGGAACACTCGGATGAAACCCGCGGCTTTCATCAATGTCAGAAGTTCAGGGTCATCCGCCAAGTTCATGGACGCCTCTGTGAAGAATGTAAATGGCCGGTGATGTCGATCGTTCCATTCGGCCAGTGCGGGCAGTAGTTGCTTGACGTTCTTCTTGTTTCCGATGAAGTTGTCGTCCACAAGAAACACCGCCCCTCTCCACTTGCGGCGATACAGTTGCTCCAACTCAGCAATGACTTGAGCAACGGACTTCGTTCTGGGCTTGCGCCCGTATATCTCAATGATGTCGCAAAACTCGCAATTGTACGGGCATCCACGTGAATATTGGATCGCCATCGAGCTATAGTGCCGGGTATTGATCAAGCTCAGGTCGGGCAACGGGCTGCGATCCAAAGCCGGCATCTCGCTAGCTTTGTACTGCGGCTTTGCGGCACCCCGTTCAAGGTCTTCCGCAAGAGGCGCGATCAGTTCCTCGGCCTCCCCAGTCACGACGTGATCGGCGTAACGATGCAGTTCCCCGAAACCGCTGGCGATCGGTCCACCCACGACTGTGCGTATTCCGTTGGCACGGCACCGAGCCAGGATGACGAGTAGATTGTCCTTCTGCACCAGCATTCCGCTGACTAGCGCGACGTCAGCCCACGCCAGGTCAGAATCCGTTAGCGCGCGAACATTTGTGTCGACGAGGCGCTTCGCCCAGTGGGTAGGCAGCAGGGCAGCAATCGTGAGCAATCCCAAAGGCGGATATGAAGAGCGCTTGCCCTGAAACGGCAGAGCATGTTTGAAACTCCAGTACGTGTCAGGCCATTCCGGATATACGAGAAGAGCATTCATATTTCTTTCTGAATCTCCTCCGATACGAATCGGCAACCGGTGCGAGCACCAGGAGTCCGGTCTGCTCGAAACTACGACAGGGTGGAAACCTGTAACCCTAACTCTTGCCGGGAAAAGAATGCCATGATCATCGGCTGAGGTCCATTTAGTTAGTCGCCTGTGCCTTCAGTTGGCAGCGATGCTACGCGTCAGCGGCTGCGCACAATTTGCACAGCGGTGAATCTTGGCGGCGAGAAGACCCTCGAAGCCAAGGTTGACAGAACCCATCGCACTTTCCAATTTAGATTTTCTTGCCACGGCGAAAGTAGTTCAGTGACCTGTGTCACGCTCCAGTGTGACGGTAGGCTGAACCGCACAAAGAGGCCCGTCTGCAGCTTTTATCGGGAAACGCCCGGCGTCAGCCAGCTCACCTGTGCCGTGAGTCGGGCACTTCTTTTGTGGACGGCGCACAGGCTTTGCGCAGTGCAGACACTGAAACGGGCGGATTAGCAAACTACACTTTTCTGAAGCAAAACGTTGTACTGGCTAACTCTAACCCTCGGAAGCGCCGTTGTGATGATGGCTACTTCCATGCGTGAGTCCACTCACAGCTCGAGTCAGCAGACTCCCAAATAATGTACGCAGTTAGGAAATGTTAGTTAACTCCATCAGAGCGACATTAAGCCATGAAGACGGATACGCAACTGCACGCCGCAGGTCCAATTGCAGCGGCCAAGAAGAGGCAAGAGTTCGATTCCCATGCATTCCTTGCAACCATTGGCGAGGGCAGGGAATATGTGCATTTCCCGAAGAAACAAACGATCTTCGTCCAAGGGGATCTCGCTGACGCGGTGTTCTATGTCCAGACGGGCAGGATAAGACTCAGTGTAGTCTCGAAGACTGGCAAGGAAGCAACAATCGGCATCCTAGGCGAGGGGGACTTTCTCGGCGAAGGTTCGCTCGCGGGCCAAGCTCTCCGCATGGGTTCTGCAACCGCAATGACGGATTGCGCTGTTCTTCGAATCGACAAGAAAGCCATGATGGAAGCGCTCCGTCGGAGACACGAATTTTGTGACATGTTCATAGCCCATTTGTTGGCGCGGAACATTCGCTACGAAGAAGATCTGATTGATCAGCTTTTCAATTCAAGCGAAAAAAGGCTGGCCAGGATCCTTCTGTTGCTCGCCGGTTTTGGCAATGAAGCCAAATCCGGAGGGGTAGTTCCCAAGATCAGTCAAGAGATGCTGGCGGAGATGATCGGCACAACCCGCTCGCGGGTCAGCTTTTTCATGAACAGGTTTCGGAGACGGGGATTTATTGATTATCACGCCGGTGATGCAGTGCAAGTTCACAGTTCACTTCTCAACATCGTTCTTCTCGACCAGCCCGTAAAATCTTTGAAAGGCGGAACGCATTCCCCAGGGCGAATCGTCTCATCAGTTCAGTTCACACCAAGCTCGATTAACCTCGCAGGGCTGCATCGCTCGAACTTTCAACCCGCAGGTTTACATTGACGTGGCCGCCTATAATAAGAGTTTTCCCACCCTTCGAGGAAGAGAACCCGAGGAGCGGCGCCCGAACAAAACAATAAGGATGTTTCGTGGTTTCTAGCGGTTCTCAGATCGAGAGGGCCTCAATGATGCTTGTACACAACAAGGAACGACACCGTACAGGACGCATCGGCTGGCTACGCGCTGCGGTACTGGGCGCGAACGACGGTATCCTTTCAACATCGAGTCTGGTGCTCGGTGTCGCAGCTGCGCATGCGTCTCACAGCAACGTATTAGTCGCAGGCATCGCTGGTCTGGTGGCTGGATCTATGTCGATGGCTGCCGGTGAGTACGTATCCGTCCACTCACAGGCTGATACTGAACAGGCAGAACTCGAGCTCGAGCGCGCGGAACTTGAAACAGACGACAAGGGTGAGCGCAAGGAACTGATGGCAATCTACGTGGCTCGGGGCCTTGATCCTTCGCTCGCGAGACAGGTTGCCCAGCAGCTGATGGTCCATGACGCATTAGGCGCCCACGCCCGCGACGAACTCGGCATCTCCGAAGGTTTTCGAGCGCGTCCGATTCAGGCTGCTTTGGCATCGGCGGGATGCTTCGCTGTGGGGGCAGCCATGCCTCTCTTGGTCACTGCCATGGCCCCGGCGCCGAGTCTGATCATTCTTGTTTCGGGAACTTCGCTGGTGTTTCTCGCAATTCTGGGCGGGTTGGCTGCACGCGCAGGTGGAGCAGGAGTAGCCATGGGCGCAATACGCGTAACGTTCTGGGGTGCAATCGCCATGGCGATGACTGCAGGCGTCGGGTGGCTGTTCGGAACAGTAGCGTGAGCGGGGCCGACTGGAGGCTCGGCGTGCTATGTACCGCCTAACCGGCGTATGCAACCGACGGCGTTGTTACACCGCAGCGGATGCGCACGGGGCTGATCGTGGAGGGACGCCAGTCCCGGTCCCAACGACCATCGGCGGTGGTGCCACGGCCGCTAAAGCCGCTTATATCTGGGCCTAGCCTCAAGCGGCTCTCACTGGCCCGGTCATTTCTTTGTTCGCTCCTATGCAGCGCGCTGATGGCACGGGTTCTTGATGTTCAATCCGCCCTCGCAGCCTCCGGGCAGACTGCGACCGAGGCCTTGCACGTGCCGGCGCTCGACGCCGGCTTTCGCCTTCTCTATGAACTAAATCCCGACGGACCCAATTTCACTTGGCCACTGATGATGTTCGCAGGTGTGGCACCGGAAAGAATCCTCCGGGGCATAGGCAAGATTCATGTCGGCAAGCCACTCGTAACCAAGAGCCGCAGGGAGCTGATTGCCTCCCTGCGTCCGAACTACCTGCAACATCTGCGCACCGACAACGGCGACCTGCCCAAGAGGCCGAGCCGTTCCGCGGAAGATCCTTCCGGTCAGAGCCAGATGAACTTCGTGCCCAGCCCACGAAGTCTCAGAGTCCTCCCCTAGACAGCGGGCTTACCGGGGCGCGATCTCGGTCAACGCCCACTCAATGCGATCTACTTCCTCACGTATCACCCGGATCGCTTGCTGACTGCTCGGATAGGGCACGGGCGTGATTGCTTCGACCGCGTGACGAATCCTGTAGTTGAGATCCCGAATCAAATTGATTCTCGCAGAGGTCTCCATTCGGTATTGGTAAATCCTTCTAACCAGTTTCGTAGTCATCCAGGCGAACGCGAGCCCGAATAGCATCTCGATGGGAAGGCGATCGGTGGCTCCATCGAAATCGAGGAACACAACTCGATACACGGCTTCGCCCAGACCGAGTGAAGCGAATATCACTACCATCCCAATCAATCCAAGCGTCAAGCGGCCATTGGGTTGAAGTCCCACAAACGATTGCTCCCTGCCACAGCCTTGCGTGAATGCCATTGCTCCCCCGTGTGGTGTGAGATGGGCTGAAGTCTTAATATATTTATGCCGAGTCGTTTGGTCCATGCCGTCGATGTGATTTGAATCAGAGAGCTATGGAATCTGATCTGCTCAGGTCCCTTAACCAGGCGTACACGTGAGCACTGATTAGTCCATGAGCCCCGGTGCCGCCCCGATCACTGGCAAAACTGACAGCCCGCACGGAAATCGTCTGAGGCCTGCAGGATTGATCCCGAGTCGCGAGCTAACCGGCATGTATGGTCCGCCGCTTTGTTGCAAGCGAAAAATGAAAGTGACAGGATGGTCTGCGCAAATGTATTCGGCCTTGGTTGGAGCAAGCTCCTGGCCTTGATGGAATGCGCTGCGCGCTCGTCCTATTTAGTAATGCAGCCTTGGAAGGCTTTTCCGGTTAACAGGTTTCGAGAGCGCCGGGTTCGACCGTTGTGTCATCTCATAGTTCGCCAGCAGACCTGGCAGAAAATCATCAACTCCGTAGTAGCCGCTGGTCTGTAGATGTGGGAATCGCGAATGCGATTTCCAAGCCTGGCCTCAGCCAGGCGTCATCTGCAGGCCAGTTATGCTGTAGCTGCACCGATCGCGACCGGTGGCCGATAGGGTTCATTCTTGGCGAGCACGGCCCAGGCCATGCGCGCCAGCTTATTCGCTAAGGCTACTGCGACCACGTTACTGTGGGCGCGGGTTGTGAGTTGGGCCAGTGGCGGCGGAGCAGCAGACGGCGGGTCAGACCGATGATCTTCCAGCGGGTTGTACGCAGTCAGAACGAATGGAACCGAGCGCGCGAGCAATGCGTCGAGCGAAGCCGAGTCGATGTGGCGGCTGACGGCAGAGAGAAGGCCACGAATTTGGCGTTTCGATGGCTTGAAGGCATATAGGAGATCAAGCCATCCATACCCAGCCGCGCAGCGAAGAAGTGAAGGGCAACATTTAGTTGAATGCGGCTACAAACCGCGCAACGACATCCACGATCTCAGAATCCGGCACCGTCCAAGCCGGCGCCCCCTGGTGGCCGAGCGTGCGTGTGGCGTCGTTCCAGTGCAGGTGAGTGACGCGGCTGTCTCCATGTTCGTATGCGTAGGTCGTACCGTCATCCTGATAGAGGGCGAACCCGGCGTCGGCCCCCGGATAGACGCGCACCTTGGCGATCTTCTGCACCTGGCTTGTGCTTTCGATAGCGTCCCCGAGTGGCAGGATTGATCCGGCACGAACAAACAGCGGCAACCGCTCGATCGGCGCATCCACTTGGATAGTTTGTCCGCCGTGAAGGCGTTCGTTCGTCCAGTAGTTGTACCAGTCGGCGCCGGCGGGAAGGTAAACCGCCCGGCTGGTCGCGCCCTGCTCGGTCACCGGGGCGACAAGAAATGCCGGGCCAAACATGTATTCATCACGCAAGTCGGCCACTTTCGGGTCGTGGGGAAAATCCATAAACAGCGCACGCATATACGGCGCGCCCGTCTGGTAGGTGTCGTAGCCAAGAGAATAGATATACGGCATCAGCTGGTAGCGCAGCTTGAGATATTTCTCCAGGATGGGCTCCGCCTGTTTGCCGTAGGACCAGACCTCATTGTAGAGGCGGCTGCCGTGCGCCCGGAAAATCGGCAGAAAAGTTCCATACTCGAACCAGCGGGTGTAGAGCTCGGCGTAGTCTTCGTATCCGCCGATATTGTCGCGCGCGTCGGAAGCATCGAGCAGCGGCGGGTGCGCGGGATGGTGCTCCCGCGGCAGATATTGCCAGCCGCCGATGTCCTGGGTCCAATAGGCGATACCGGACGCAGTGAAGCCGAGCCCAGTCGGCACCTGGCGCTGCAGCGTGTCCCATGTGGGATAAATGTCCGACGACCAGAACATGCTGCCGTTACGCTGCGCGCCCAGGTAAGCGTCCCGCGAAAGAATGAGCGCGCGGTGCTTGGTATCGCGGCGGAAACCATCGTAGAGCGCGGCGGTGTGAACTAATGGATAGATGTTGTAGTAGCGCGTGCCCGGCCCCACCGAAAAGTAACTGCCGTTCGGAGGCAGATCGGGCTCGGTCTCGTCGGCCCAAATCGAATCGAAACCTTTACTAATGATGTTGTCGCGAATGGTTTCCCAGAACCAGCGCCCGGCTTCGGGATTGGTGGTGTCGATATCCGATCCGGCCCGGTCATACGGAAGTCCGTTTGTCGGGGTACCGTCGGCGAGGTGCTCGAACCATCCTTTCTTCAGAATGAAATCGTAATAGCGGGACCCTGGAACAAAGCGCGGCCACACGCTGATCATGGTCTGGAAGCCCATGTCGTGCAGCTGGCGGTTCATGGCGGCCGGATCAGGCCATTTTTCCGGAACAAAATCCATCTGACCCATCTTTGTGTAATAGAACCAGTCCACCACCAGGATGTCGGCGGGCAGATGGCGTTCGCGATATCCCTTGGCCACGGCCAGCAGTTCCTCCTGAGAGGAATAGCGCTGCTTGCACTGGATGTAGCCATAAGCCGCTTTCGGCAGCAGGGGCGTGGCCCCGGTCAGCAGGCGATATCCCGAGTAGATTTCGTTGATCGTGCTCCCAGCAATCACGAAGAACGATACGCGGTCGCCAACCTCAGATGTCCAGCGGGTCTGCTCGTTGAATCCCGGCTCAATTACGGTTTTGGAAGGATTGTCCCAGATGATTCCGTAACCGTAGTTCGTCACCATGAAGGGCACGCAGACAGTGGGCCCGCCGGTTGCGGTGTAGTTGTGCCAGCATTCAACCCGGTGTCCGCGATGATCGAGAAACCCTTCGTGATATTGCCCAAGGCCATAGTAGTGCTCGTCATCGGGCGAAACGAAGCTGGCGCCCACTTGATAGAACGGAGGATCTGAAGGGCGCTTGTCGTTCAACACTCCGGCGTTACTGTCTTTGTAGTTAGGCACGGACATGGACCAGCCGGTCATTTGCAGCAGGGTCTTGCCGTCCGGGCTTTGAATGGAAATGTTGGCCGGGGGAGCGGAACCGTTGAAAAACTTCGCAATATCGATCTGAGTCGCCATCGGTTTGCCGGGATGGTTCACCGCAACCTTTACGACCAGGCGAGAGGAGCGGTAGACGTCTCCCTGTTCGCTCTGCTGGTGCGTCCAACCCTCGGTCGCGGGAGTCCCTACGAAACCATAACCGGGCGCAGCCAAGGCCGACTCCTTGTTCAGGCTCAGGGTCACGCGAATGATATTCGTGGCGTAAGGCTCCAGTACCACCGTCCCGCCATCCCGATCCATTACGATCCGCGGGGCCTCCGCGTTAGCTACGCCCCTACATAGGACAAAAACAATAAGGAGAAGACCAGCCGGATGCGCAAAGCCCGCTCGGCCTTTCCATGCAGTTGGAGTATCTTGCACGCTCGGACCTCCCTTAATAGCAATTAGCAATTAGCACCTGCCGTTCGCGGAGATGGGGCAGGCTTATCCGGCCACGTGGGGACAGCCGCCCTCGGCTGTCCGGCGGAGCGAAGCTCCGCCATGTCTTTCTCCCATCGTGACGCCCTGCTCAAGAGTTCTTCGGCGGCCATACACTCTGACCTCCGCGGTGGTAAGCCAAGTTTCCCAAGTGTCCTGCGCGCGCAGCAGCAACTCCGGCCTCCACTGACGCATTCGGCTCTTTACGCGTCTTGATGCACTCGAAGAAATTCTCCATGTGTGAAATGGTGCCGTCGCGGAAGCTGTGTTCGGTGAGAACCGGATTTTGCCCACTTGGCACGCCCTCGCGATAGACGGTGAAGCCGGTGCGATCGATCTTCAAGGTCGCTTCCGTGCCGCGGAACTCCAGGCCTCCGTCATCGATGGAGGAACTCATCATGCCTTCATACACCACGTCAAACCCGGGATAGCGGAAGGCCGCCTGTATGGTGTCGGGACAATCCCACTGCTCGAAAACGTATTTGTCCCCCAGCACATGCGCCTCGCGTGCCTGGTCAGATTTCATGGCCCAATGCACCACATCGATCCAGTGCGTGAAGAGATCGGTCATGGCGCCACCGCCAAAGTTCCAGAACCAACGCCAATGGTTATACTTTTCCTCGCTGAAGGGCTGGTCTGGAGCGCCTCCGAGCCAAAGCTTCCAATCAAGTGCCTGCACGTCGATAGGCTTGGGTGCCCAATTCCGGTTGTAGTTCTGCCACCAGTAGGTGCGCACCTGCGTGATGCGACCAAGGCTGCCTCCCTGAATCATGTTGACTGCATCGCGAAAATGAGTCCAGCTGCGCTGCTGCATACCGCACTGCAGAATCTGCTTGCCGGAACGAACCGCCCTGGTCAGTGTGGCGCCTTCCTCGATCGTGTGGCTCACCGGCTTTTCCAGGTAGACGTCTTTACCGGCCGCCAGGGCGTCGACTGCCATGCGCACGTGCCAGTGGTCAGGGGACGCGATGAAAACCGCATCGATGTTCTGGGCGAGCACTTCACGGTAATCCAGGTGGGTTGTCGCGGCACCGTCGGACCGTTCCTTGACAGCATCGCGGTGCGGGGCATAGACGTCGCTCACGGCCGCGATCTGGTAAGAGCCAACTTTGTCAGCGGCATCGAGCAGGTTGCGCATCCGACGGCCCGCTCCTATGACTCCGACACGAACCGTATCGTTTGCACCCAGCACTCTCGTGGAGGCGAGGGCAGTAAGTCCACTCGCGATGATGAAGCTTCGGCGGTTGAGCATGGTTGACCTGGTTCTCCCTCCGCTTTGCGCGTCGATCTTATCGGTTACGGTCTGGCATTGCCATTCCCTGGGAAGAGTTAGTGTCGGCAGCAGTAGGAGTCGTCAGGCGCAGGCAGACGAGCCCTTCCTCAGCAATCGTCTTTTGAGCTGATTATCCAATTCTCTGGATCGATGGAACCTTTCTCTTCGGTTTCTGTCCCAGTTCGTCTTCGGCCTCATGCGCTCACACTCCATCCCGCGTCCACGGTCACTACTTGGCCGGTGATGGGACTCGAGTCCCGCCGTAGCAGGAAGCATGCGGTCTTGGCGACATCTTCAGCCGTCAGCATGCCCGTCCGCAACGGTTGCTTGTGAGCCATGTATTCGGCTATTTCGGCATTGCCCTGGGCGCGCGCAGTCATCGGGGTTTGCATCAGTCCCGGCGCGATCACGTTGATGCGGATTCCTTCCGGAGCATAATACGCCGCGGCCGCCAGGGTCATGGCCTCAATGGCGCCTTTGCTTGCGGCATACCCGACGGTGGCAAAATGGTCACGCTGCGGATGCTGCGCCAAAACGCTGCCGGTGTTAAGAATCACTCCGGGCTGGTGATTTTTCGTCCACAGGGCCAGCACCGCACGGCACATCAGAAACGTGCCTTTGGCATTCACATCCATCACTCTGTCCCACGCTTCGGGGGTGCACTGGTGCAGCGGGCCATCGCCCAACGAACGAGCGCTGATTCCGGCGACGTTCATGAGCGCGTCGATCCGCCCGAATTTCTCCAGGCAGGCGGACACTCCGGTTTCAACCGCCGCTTTGTCACTGACCTCTCCCACCGCAAATGCTGAGCGCGGCAACTCGCCCGCAAGACCACGGCACTCAACTTCGTTTACTCCGAAAATGAATACTGGATCCACCGCCGCCCACATGCGGGCCACGGCCGCCGCCATACCTGACGAACCCGTGATTAAAAGTACTTCGTCCACGATCATTCGAATAAGTGCTTCAGGCTCTTGCGGTAGGCTTCGTAAAACGCTTCCAGTTGGGTGTGCGCGCTGGTATTACCAACCAACTGATGGCTGGGCAACACCACAGGCTTTACTCCCCTGGCCAACAGAGCTTCGGCAGTGGCACAACGAACCATGTTGATGATCATCGCTCCGGTAATCGTGGAGACTGGACCGGTTCTCCACTCCAGGCCTTCCAATTCAACCACGCAGTCACCCGGCGGGCACCGATTGTCGATAATCAGGTCTGCGCAATCAATGAGTTTTTTCCCGGAAGAGTGCGCAGCCTTGGCTTGCTCGCAGTGCGCCTTCGACACAATGGCGATTACGGGTAAGCCGCGCCGTTGTGCACCCATGGCCGCTTCCACGATGACTGGGCGAATGCCGCTGGTCGAAATCACAATGAAGGCGTCGTCAGGTCCGAAATGAAAGCCGCTCAGGATCTGCTCGGCATAGCCTTCGTAATTTTCGAGATAGAGCGGCGGACGCAGTCCATTGGCCCCAACGATCGCCGCGTGATTTGAGAGCGCCAACTCGACGAGAGCGACGAAGCCGACAAAGCAGCCCTGGCGCGGAGTCATCTCTTCGCACATCATGCGCGAGTGGCCGTTGCCAAAAAGAAAAACCAGGCCGCCGCGCGCAATCCGGTCGGCGCAGAGTTCGGCTGCCTCTTGAATGACAGAAGCTTGAGTGCTTTCCAACTCCTGCAAAAGATTTACGGCGTGTTTGAAAAACGTTGAACTCGCGGTCTTCGGATTGCGGGTGAGACTTTTATTGTCCACAGGGAATGTCCATTACGGGTCACTAGAATTGCACACAGTGTGTATAATCCGCAAATCTTGATGAGCAGCGACAAGCCGAATGCTACTGCGGATACAGCAATCGCGGTGGGCATTGACCTCGGCGCCACCGCGATCAAAGGTGCCGTTGTAGGAGTTGACGGGAACCTGATCGAAAGTCTTCGCGAGCCGTCGCCGCGTACGACTTCTGCGTTGCACGATTTCGTTCTTACCATCCTGAAACGCTCTACAACTCCGGTGCGTGGAATCGGCATCGGCTGTAAAGGCGTAATCGACACTGCTACCTCGCGCGTAAACAGTTTGCCTGGAGACTTGAACTTTCTGGAAGGACGTATTCTGGCGGAAGTGATCGACCAGAGAAGTTTTCCAGTCTATGCCGACAATGACGCGCGCACCGCGCTGATCGCGGAAGTGCTTTGGGGAAGCGCGCGCGGAAAACGGAATGTCGTGCTCCTGACTCTCGGCACCGGGGTTGGCGGAGCCGCTCTAGTGGACGGCGTGATTCTTCGCGGAGCCTCCGGAGCTGCCGGGCATCTGGGGCATGTGACCCTCGACCTTCACGGCGGGCTGTGTATTTGCGGAAACTACGGCTGCGTCGAAACCCGCTTTTCCTCACGCGCTATCGAATCTGATTACCTGGCGCATCTCCATCGCGCCGCGCCAGCCACGTTGTCTTTTGATAGCTCGAACCAGCCGCCCAGTACCGAAGCTATTTTTCGAGCTGCTTCTCAAGGGGATAAAAGCGCGCGCTGCGTGCTGGATCGCGCCCTGGAGTATCTGACCGCCGCCGTGGTCAGCTATCTGCACGTCTTCGATCCCGAAGTTCTGATCCTTGGCGGCAATATCGCAGAGGCGGGTGCGCAGTTGCTCAATCCAATTCGAGAGCAAGTTGCACGGCGCACCCGGGTTTTGCTGGGCCGCGAAATCCCCATTGTGTTGCAAAGCGCTGTGGGCTACGGCGGCGTCGCGGGCGCCGCAGGTCTGGTCTTCCTGCAACAGCACTTGCTGGAGATCTAGCCGGCACGAGAACGAAACCGATACAGCGACACGCGTGGATCCTATGACTGAAAACCAGAAGGGCGCGGCCCGCTATCTGTATGTGCCGGCGGCGGTCGCTGCGATTGGTGGTTTGCTATTCGGCTTCGATACTGCCGTGATCAACGGCGCGATCGTATTTCTCAAGAGCCAGTTTGGATTGAACGACGCTCAAACCGAAATTGCCGCCAGCAGCCTGCTTCTGGGATGCGTAATCGGCGCCAGCGTGGCTGCTTTCACCAGCGATCGCTTCGGAAGGAAACGCGTTCTGCTCGCGGCTGCCGTGCTGTTCACAATTTCATCCCTGGGCTCGGCGTTGCCGCGAGATCTGACGGAATTTGTGATCGCGCGAGTGATCGGAGGTGTCGCTATCGGAATCGCCTCCAGCCTCTCGCCTTTGTATATCGCGGAGATTTCTCCCGCAAAGACTCGCGGCGTGATGGTGAGCCTGAATCAACTGGCGATCGTGGTCGGCATCCTGCTCTCGTATGGCGTGAACTACCTCCTCGCCGGCGCCGGACCCGCCAATTGGCGGTGGATGTTCGCATCCGCCGCGTTCCCGTCAATCTGCTTTCTGATGGCGTTGTTGTTCATTTCCGAAAGTCCGCGCTGGTTGGTGCAAAATAATCGGGAGAACGATGCAGAACACTTTCTGGCGCAAATGGTGGGTTCCGACGCTGCCCGTGGAGAAATCAAGGCGATCCGATCCGCGATTGAGGAAGAAAGCGGCAACCTGCTGGATCCAGCGTTTCGCAAACCACTGGTAGTCGCAATCCTTATCGCGCTGTTCAGCCAGTTCACCGGCATCAACACGATCATTTACTACGGATCGCTCGTATTCCTTGAGCACGTACCACATCAGACCGCCACCACCGCGTTGTGGGCGAACGTCATCATCGGCGCCATCAATTTCATCGCAACCATCCTGGGCATGTCTCTGATCGACCGCGTTGGACGAAAGCCGCTGCTGATGTCGGCTTTCACCGGAATGGCGCTTTCCCTGGTGGCGGTTTCCGCAGCCATTCGATTCAAGGCGTCTGCGATCGTCGTGCTGATTTTTGTTCTTACCTACGTGGCCTCCTTCGCGGTGGGTATTGGCACGGGGACCTGGGTCGTGATGTCGGAAATATGCCCCACCCGAATTCGGGGACAGGCCATGTCGCTGGCAACCGTTTTTCTCTGGTGCGGAACTTTGCTGGTCACCCTGACTTTCCTCTCGCTGGTGCAGGCGCTGACCGCGCCGGGCACCTTCCTGCTGTATGCCGCCGTTTCGATCGCCGCGCTTCTCTTCGTGTGGCGCTTCGTCCCGGAAACGAAAGGCCGCACTTTGGAGGAGATCGATAGCTGGTGGCGAGGCCGACTCGGCTAGTTCGCTGTGAATTGCCCGTAGTTCGCCGTGCCGTTTTCCGGACCGGCAGTCCTTTATATATGGAGGCCTAGGCTGCTAACTGCCAATCTGCCGCGAGCAGCCCTGGAACTCTCTACCACTCGTACACAACGGATTCATAGGGCCGTAGCGTGCCATTTGACGAAGGCGGCGTGGAGTAATTGCCCACCAGGATTTTCGCTTTGCTCAGGTCGAGACCGGTGGTCACGGACGCAGGCTTATCCTTAAAGTTCAGCAGGACCAGCAGTTTCTTCCCGTCCAACTCCCGGGTGTAGGCATAAACGTCGGGGTTGTCTTTGTCGAGGAGAGCGTACTTGCCATAGATCAGGACAGGATTGCTGTTGCGCAGCTTCACCAGCTTGCGGAAATAGTTCAGGCAACTGTTGGGGTCTTTCTCCTCGGTGGCGACATTGACCGCCGTATAGTTGGGATTGACCTTCAGCCAGGGCGTGCCCGTCGTGAAGCCGGAGTTGGCGGTAGCATCCCACTGAAACGGCGTCCGGCCATTGTCGCGAGCGGTAATTTTCTGGGCATCGAGGAATTTCTGGACGTCTCCTCCGGACTTTTTCTCCAGCTTGTACCAGTTGAGCGATTCGATGTCGCGATAGTCCTCGATCTTGTCGAATTTGATGTTTGTCATCCCCAGTTCATCGCCACCGTAGTAGTACGGTGTGGCCCGCATGGTCAGAAGAAACGTGGTGAGCATCTTGGAAGACAACTCGCGCCATTGCGGCGAGTCGTTGCCCCACCGCGAAGTCATACGCGGCTGATCGTGGTTGCCCAGGTAGATCGTCCCCCAACCCTTGTCGGCGAAGACCGCGTCCCACTTGCTATAGATATTCTTGAAATCGACCAGACTGTACCCTTTGGGATCGGGGATCTTATGCGAATTCGGCAAGATGCCAAGTCCCACGCCTTCAAAATGATAGGCCATATTGAGTTCGTGCCGGTCGGCATCGACGTACTTCAGCGCGTCGTCGGTGGTGACGCCAATGCCTTCCGCCACGGACATGACGTCGTACCTGCTGAGCACTTCTTTATTCATGGCCTGCAGATATTCGTGGGTATGCGGGCCATTGGCATAGAACCGGACGAAGTCGCCGTGATATGCGTCGGGGATCGGCGGAAACGAAGTGTCCTTCGAGATGAAAGGGATCACATCCATGCGGAAGCCGTCGACGCCTTTATCGAACCAGAAGCGCATCATCGAAAAGATCTCTTCGCGCAGCTTCGGGTTCTCCCAATTCAGATCTGGCTGTTTCTGTGAGAAATAGTGCAGGTAGTAGCTGTTCGTCTTCTCGTCGAATTTCCAGGCGTCGCCATTGACGTCGAAAAAGCTCCAGCGGTGTGCGGGCTTTCCTTTTTCTGCCGGCCACCAGTGGTAGTAGTCGCGGATACGGATTGTCCCGCGAACTGCGCGACTGCTTGAACCACTCATGCTCGTCGCTGCTGTGGTTCACCACCAGATCCATGACCAGCTTCAGGCCTCGCGCGTGCATTCCTTTGAGCAGGTCGTCAAAGTCCTGCATGGTGCCGAATTCCTTCATGATGCTGCGGTAGTCGCTGATGTCGTAACCGTTGTCGTCGTTCGGCGAACCGTAAATGGGATTCAACCAGATCACGTCAACGCCAAGGCTCTGCAGATAATCCAATTTCGAGATGATGCCCCGCAGATCGCCCACGCCGTCGCCATTCGAGTCTTTGAACGACCGTGGGTAAACCTGATATACCACGGCCTCTTTCCACCATTTTCGATCATTGCCGGATTTGCTTTCCGCCGTAACAGCAGCGGATGCCGAGGCGTCATTCGGTCCACGAGTTTCCGCGCATACTGCACACGTCATTAGAGCAACCATGGATGCGTACACCAGCAGAAGCTGCGTCATAAGAGGCCAATCATGCGAAGACCGCCTGAGTAGTCATGACAACCATCCTAAGACGACGCTCGATCCTAGGCAATCGCTTTGCAGCTTGAGTCGTTCGACGCGGAATTAAGATAGAGTCTCTATGATGGCAAAACGCGCACCTGTCCGACGACGTCCTCGCAAAGCCAAGGCCGGCACCAGGGGCCTCACGCCGGCAGAGTGCCGGTTAGAACAACCAGAGGGAGCTGCTGAGGCAGCCGCCGCAGTGGTCGAGCAGGCTGGGGGCTTCGTGGTCGGTCTCTATAAGGAACCGCTTGGCGGTCATCAGACCCTGGTCTCGATTCTCCCTATCGATAAAATCGAGCCTACGCCGTTTCAACGCGATCTCTCCGATGCTCACCATAAACGGCTCGCGGACGTTATTAATAAGACGGGACGTTTTCTCGACCCCGTCATCGCTGTCGTGGCGCCGGGCGGTGGTTTCTGGACTCCCAATGGCCGGCATCGCCTGGAGGCCATGCGCCGCCTTGGGGCTAAGTCCGTTACTGCCCTGGTAGTCCCGGAACGCGAGGTAGCGTGGCAGATCCTGGCACTGAATACGGAGAAAGCGCATAACCTCAAGGAGCGTTCACTGGAAGTCATACGAATCTACCGTGGCCTGGTCGACGAAGATGACTCGCGACCCGAATCCAGCTTTGCCTTCTATCTCGATCAGGCCGCACTTGTCACTCTGGGCGTGTGCTACGAACGAGTCGTGCGCTTTGGTGGCGGCGCTTACCATCCGATCCTGCGGCGTCTCGAGGAATTCAGTGATGACGCATTGCGCTCCGCCCTTAAGCAGCACGAGAAACGGGCCTCGATGGTGCTGGACCTGGAGGACAAAGTTGCCGCGGTGGTCAAGAAGTTAAAGGAACGCGGACTCGTGAGTCCATACCTGCGCTCTTTTGTCGTGGCCCGCATCAACCCGTTGCGCTGGATCAAGGGCGACGCTCCGCCTCTCGAAGATGTTCTGAAGACGATGCGCGAGCGGGTAGCGAAGTTCAACGTCGAGAAGATCAAGCCTCAGGATCTTGCCGGCGCTGCGGGTCCGCCCGACGAAGACACCTAGGAAGGAAGACCACGAATGACAGTCAATTCCGCCAGAAAACATGCAGGGCCGGGACCAGCGAGTGCCCAGCCGCCGGTTCCTGAGCCCACGTTCGCCGAGCGCGCGCGCACCTTGGTGTATTTGGGCCGCATCGGCAGCCTCTCGACCCTGTCGCGGAAACAGCCGGGGTTTCCCTTCGGGTCTGTGATGCCCTACGGGTTGGACGGACATGGGCGTCCAATTTTCCTGATCAGCACAATGGCCATGCACACGCAGAATTTGCAGGCCGACCCCCGCGCCAGCTTGCTTGTGACCCAGGATAGCACCGACGGCGAACCGCTTGGAGCATCGAGAGTAACGCTGGTAGGAAATGTTCTGCCGGTGCCCGACGCCGAGGTGGCGGAAGCTCGCGAGCTCTATCTGGCACGTCACACGAACAGCAAGTATTGGGTAGATTTTGAAGACTTTTCGTTTTATCGCATGAACGTGCTGGACGTTTATTACGTGGGCGGCTTCGGAGTGATGGGCTGGGTATCAGCCTCGGAATATGACCGCAGCCAACCCGACCCTCTTGCCGACGCAATGGCCGAAATCATTCAGCACATGAACGCCGACCACAAGGATGCACTGGTCTTGCTTGTCCGGAAATTCGCTGACGTTGAGGCCCAGGAAGTAACCATGACAGCGGTCGATCGCCTCGGCTTTCAAGTGCGCATGACCACTGGGGATGGCGTCCGCGGCGCCCGCATCGCGTTCGTGCGCGAAGTAAAAAACCCAACGGAGACCCGGGGAGTCTTAGTCGAAATGGTACGGCAGGCATCGCAAACGTGAAGTTCAAAGTGCATTATCCTGCTGACCGGCTACTCGTCCTCGGCCTTCATGGCTGACTTGAAGCCCCGGATACCCTCGCCGATTCCTGGCCCAGTTCGGGAAGCTTTTTAGACCCGACCACCAACAGGGAGATTACAACGGTGTGTTCCTGTGCGGAGTGATGTGGGCGCAATACGCCTCGCAGGATGCCGCCCGGGAACTGGTTCGGGCGCTGCACTCCGAGGACCTGGACGTGGTGGCCCTGGCGGGCGTCTCTTCTCGAAGAGACGGTGGCTTCCGCCTAGCGTGCCCTCTCTTTCAGCCAGCCATTGAGTCTAGAGTTCCGCAACGCTTAGAACCGCAGTCATTTTGTGTTCCTGCCCTGGCGCAAGGTTGACCGCAGCGCTCAGGATGTTGCTCGCCTCGACACAGAGAAACTGTCTCCATTCGCCTCCCCCCAGGTCTCGCATTCTCGCCGCCCCCTCGGCCCACGGATTCCAGACCACGGTAGTAAGCGAATTGACCTTCCTGAGGCGAATTCGACGCCGCATCTTTGGGTCTATCAAGTCAACCGTGCTTTGGGTATTCACGTACGCACTGTCGGTTGGGGAGGCGATCGCCACGTCACCACGCTGCGTCTTCTCCTTGTTCGAGTCAGTGTTGTCAAGAAAGAGCGCAGTATCCAGCCCCTGCAAACGTGCCTCCTGAACATCCGCCACCCGGTTGTAGGTGTGGAGGGCTTCCTCGAAGCGTATGGGCGTGGTGCCGGTATTGGTGCAAACCAGTTCGAGACTAAGCTCGGAACCAAACAAGACGCGATGCTCGACGCGAAATTCACCAGGCCACCAGCGCCGGGTCTGGTCATCGCTCTCGGCAAACATGATTACGGCAACTCCGTCTTTGTTTTCGACAATGGATTCGAGCTGCCACATTTTTGTGCGCAGGAATCCATGGGCTGGAGCGTGCGGGTCGTCTGCCTTGGCGCGGAACCAGGGAAAGCAGATCGGGATTCCACCTCGGATCGCCTGACCTTCTTCCCAGCGCGATTTGGTGCTCACAAAAAGCATCTCGTCGTTGCCCGCTGGCTTCCAGGACGTCACGTGGGCACCATGCAGATACATCTCGCCCTCCCCAAGGGGGCCGGTGATCTGCACTCGCGGCAACGCGCCGTTGCCTTCGCTCACTGTAGCGATACCTGGGATCCCGAACCGACGGTCCAGGTCAGCCACCATAGAGATTGCGCACATTGAAGTTTCCTTTCTTCTTCCCAGAGGCAAGAAGCGAAAACTACGCAAATCGCTCACTGAAGCATGTGCAGGTCCGATGGCCGAACAAATTGCCGACCCGGACGAACGCTGCCACCGAGTTCTTGTATGGGATATGAGAGGTTCGTTAAATCCTATCGCGGTCATCATCACTCCTTAAGTTTGCGGTAGCGACGAATCAAATTGTTGGTTGAACTGTCGTGGTTGAGCACCGGCTCGCCTGTGTTCTCGAGCTCCGGGATGATGCGCTGGGCCAGAACCTTGCCCAGCTCAACGCCCCACTGGTCGAACGAGTCAATGTTCCAGAGCACGCCCTGGGTGAAGACGGAATGCTCGTAAAGGGCAACCAGCTTGCCCAGTATTTCCGGCGTGAGCAGGTCAGCCAGAATCGTGTTCGATGGCCGGTTGCCTTCGAAGACCCGGTGTGGCACCAGCCAGTCCGGCGTGCCTTCCGCCTTCACCTGCTCCGGCGTTTTGCCGAAGGCAAGCGCCTCGGCCTGGGCAAAAACATTGGCCAGCAGGATGTCGTGATGCCGGCCAAGCGGATTCAGCGGCTTGGCAAAGGCAATGAAGTCGCAAGGGATAAGCCGGGTCCCTTGATGGATCAATTGGTAGAACGAATGCTGCCCGTTTGTTCCCGGCTCGCCCCAGTAGACGGGACCGGTATCGTGGGCGACTTCTTTCCCCTCCAGCGTGACGTGCTTTCCGTTACTCTCCATCGTCAACTGCTGCAGATATGCCGGGAACCGTTTCAAGTACTGCTCGTAGGGCAAAACGGCGACGGTCTCTGCGCCAAGAAAGTCGTTGCACCAAACGCCGAGCAGGCCCATCAGCACCGGCAGAGTTTCGTTCGAAAGGGGGTGGTGCGGAAATGCTCGTCCATCTGGTGAAAGCCATCCAGCATGGCGCGGAAGTTATCCGGGCCGATGGCGATCATGGTCGAAAGGCCGATCGCCGAGTCCATTGAGTAGCGGCCACCGACCCAGTCCCAGAACCCAAACATGTTGGCGGTATCAATGCCAAACTTCGCCACCTCGGTTGCGTTCGTCGAAACCGCGACAAAATGTTTGGCAACCGATTTCTCATCGCCTCCCAGCCCCGCCAGCGACCAGGAGCGGGCGGTTTGGGCGTTCGTCATGGTTTCCAGGGTCGTAAACGTTTTTGAAGAAACGATGAACAAGGTCTCTGTGGGATCGAGATCCTGGACAGCCTCAGCGAAGTCCGTTCCGTCCACATTGGAGACAAAACGGAATGTCATCGAGCGCTCGCTGTAGTGCCGGAGTGCTTCGTAGGCCATGACCGGTCCAAGATCGGAGCCGCCAATCCCGATATTGACCACGTTGCGAATGCGTTTCCCGGTGTGGCCTTTCCATTCTCCACTGCGCACACGATTGGAAAAGGCCGCCATCTGGTCGAGCACGGCATGGACTTCAGGCACAACGTTTTTTCCATCCACTAGAATCGAGGCATCCTTTGGCGCACGCAGGGCCACGTGCAAGACCGCCCGCTTCTCTGTAATGTTGATCTTCTCCCCCCTGAACATGGCGTCAATTCGCGCTCGCAAGCCAGACTCTTCGGCGAGTTGAAGAAGGAGCTTGAGAGTTTCGTCGGTCACTCGGTTCTTGGAATAGTCAAGATATAGGCCTACTGCCTCGACCGCCATATGCTGACCGCGATTGGGATCGTCCGCAAAAAGCTGCCGCAGATGCAGATTGGAAACCGTTTTGTAGTGCAATTCGAGCGCCTTCCACGCCGACCGCTTGACCGCGCGCTTTTTTGCCGGCGGTTGAACTGGAGTTGCCATGAGGATGCTCCTTTCGTATCAAGACTGGCTTGCTCAGGCCGTCTCATCGTACCCGCCAGAGCGACAAGAGGGAAGGTCTTGCTTATGTGCGACTCGTGATCCTCTTCGGCTCTGCAGCCCACAGCTGGGAGCTCCAACCAGCGTCGCGCGTGTAGTGATGACGTGAATCAGAATGCGGACCATCAAATCCTTGAAGCGGCCTTTCCTGGTAAGGGTTTGCATAAACGGCGGGTCCTTGAGCACGCCCAACCGGTGCAGGGCGACGTCGCCAGCCAGATAGACTCCACCTGCCGCAAGAACTTTCAGCGCAAGATTGCCCGCTTCCTATAGACTCCAGCAGCTTGAACGAGCATAAAGTCTTACCGTAAACGTTAACGGCGGTGCTATAGTAACAAACGCTCAAGCGCTGGCAAACGACGATAAGGATAGCGGACCCACTGTGAAGTACTCACCTCGAACTCTTCCCCTTCGGCTGGTTGCCCTCTCTTTGTTAACCATATTTCTCTTCGTGTCGGTGGCTGTTCCCGCGCAGAACGCACTGCCCTATCAGGACCCAAGACTGCCGGTCGAGCAGCGTGTGGCCGATCTGCTCTCCCGCATGACACTGGAAGAGAAAGTGGCGCAGATGGAAGGCGCATGGGAAAATCGCCAGTTTTTCAGCGATCCCAAGGCGCTTTTTGTTGACCCGGATGGAAACTTCCTTCCTGAGCGTGCCGCGGTACTTCTCAAACTTGGCCTGGGCGAGATCTCCCGGCCGAGCGAGAAGCGTGGGCCGCGTCAAATGGCGAACTACACCAACACGGTACAGAAGTGGGTGAAGGAGAACACGCGTTTGGGAATCCCCGTCCTCTTTCACGATGAGTGCCTGCACGGACATGTCGCGCCCGGGGGCACATCGTATCCTCAGGCCATTGCCTTGTCCTCAACCTGGGATCCCGCGCTGGTGGAAAACGTTTTTGCCGCGACCGCGGCCGAAGTGCGCGCTCGGGGAGTGCACCACTGCCTTGCCCCGGTGCTGGATCTGGCGCGCGACCCGCGTTGGGGCCGCACCGAGGAGACCTACGGCGAGGATCCCTACCTCGTCTCGCGCATCGGCTTGGCAGCCATCCTCGGCTTTCAGGGAACGGGCCCCATGGATGGATCGCACGTGATGGCAACGGCAAAGCACTTTGCCGTCCATGGCCAGCCCGAAGGCGGAACCAATGTCGCACCGGGCAACTATTCTGAGCGGGTGGTTCGCGAATATTTCCTGAAGCCTTTCGAGACTGCCGTCAAAGACGGCCATGTGCAGACCGTCATGGCCTCGTACAACGAGATTGACGGCATTCCCTCGCATAGCAACAAACATTTGCTGGACGATATTCTGCGCCATGAATGGGGTTTTGATGGCGTGATCGTCTCCGACTACTTCGGCATTACCGACCTGGTCACTCTTCACCATGTGGTTGCCACCAATCCAGAAGCCGGAAAGATGGCTCTGGAAGCCGGCATCGAGATCGAACTTCCGTTCGAAGCCACTTTCTCCAGCCTGGTGGATCAGGTTCACCAGGGCACGGTTTCCGAAGCCAGCGATTGACCGGGCGGTCGCACATCTTCTTCGGGCAAAGTTCGAGGCCGGACTTTTCGAAAATCCGTACGTGAACCCCGATTATGCGGAAAAGTTGGTTAACAATGCCGAACATCAACAGTTGGCGCTGCAAGCGGCGCACGAAGCCATCGTTCTGTTAAAGAACCAGAACAATCTTGCTGCCGCTGGAAAAATCGAAATACAAACGGATCGCCGTAATCGGTCCCAATGCCGCCGATCTGCACCTGGGCGGATACAGCAACAAGCCGGGACGCGGAGTCAGCATTCTGCAGGCAGTGAAGGACAAAGTGGGCTCTTCCGCCGAGGTGCTGTACTCCGAGGGCTGCAAAATAACCGAAACATTTCCCGACTGGGATGCGGACAAGGTTGTGCTGGGGGATCCGGTTCTGAATGCGAAGCGAATTCAGGACGCGGTTGCCGTCGCCAAGAAATCTGACCTCGTCATTCTTGCGCTGGGCGAGAACGAACAAACCTCGCGCGAGGCCTGGGCTGTGGACCATCTGGGAGATCGTGACAGCCTGGATCTGCTGGGCAACCAGGATGATTTGGCAAAAGCGATCCTGGCTACGGGAAAACCCACGATTGTTTATCTGCAACATGGGCGTCCGAATTCCATCAACTACATTGCAGAGAACGTGCCTGCGATTCTGGATGGCTGGTACCTCGGCCAGGAGGGCGGAGCCGCGATCGCAGACGTACTCTTCGGAGACTACAACCCAGGCGGACGGCTTCCGATCACGGTGCCACGGTCGATGGGACAACTACCGGATTATTACTATCAAAAGCCTTCGGCGAAGCGCGGGTTCCTGGGCGCTTCCATCTCACCTCTCTTCCCTTTCGGATGGGGTCTCAGCTACACCAGTTTCAAGTATGACAACCTGCGCGTAACTCCAGACACGATCGGGCCGCAAGGGACAACGACCGTCTCGGTGGATGTGACCAACACCGGTAAGGTAAGCGGGACCGAAGTCGCGCAAGCTCTATATTCGCGACGAAGTCAGCTCGGTGACCCGGCCGGTCAAGGAACTCCGCGGGTTTCGCCGCATCGCGCTCGATCCGGGCAAGACCCAAACCGTCACATTCACGCTGGGTCCGGAGGAGTTGTCGTTTTTAGACCGTGAGATGCATCGCGTCGTAGAGCCCGGCAGTTTCAAGATCATGGTCGGCGGCAATTCGGTGGATTTAGTCGAGACGAAACTGAATGTAGCTGCTCGTTAAGTTCAGGACATGAGTTTGTCAGGCACACCTGCACCTGCACCCGCACTCGCGCGCGCCTCCGCGATTCGCCGCACCCTGCTTGTTCTGACGCCTCTTATCGGCATGGGACTCAATCCCTTGCTGGGCGCGCAACAGAAGCCCATGACCGATCCGCCTGGGCAGTACGACGAAGCGAAAGTTCCGCAATACACGCTGCCCGACCCGCTGGTCCTTCTCAACGGAAATAAGGTGACCAGCACAAGAACGTGGCGGAAGAAGCGCCGGCCGGAGATTTTGAAACTCTTCGAAACCAACGTCTATGGCCGAACCATGGTGGGCCATCCCAAGGCAATGACGTGGGAGGTCTCGACGAACGACACGAGCCCTGTGCCGGGCACATCTGTCGCCAAGACTGTGACCATCTACTTTGCCGGAAAGAAAGATGAGGCAAGTGAGAATGCGCCGAAGATGGTTCTGCAAATCCTCTTGCCTGCGAATGCAAGAAAGCCTATTCCAGTTTTTTTGATGCCCACCACTTTCCACCGTATTCCTCAGCAAGTGCTTGATCGGGGCTACGGCTTTGTCAGCTTTGATCCCACTTTCGTCGAACCCGACAACGCCAATGGATATGCAAAGAGCGTCCGTGCCTTCTTCGCTTCTCCCAACCAGAAAGGGCCAGGCCCGGAGGAATGGGGCGCGATCGGCGCCTGGGCGTGGGCCATGAGCCGCGCGATGGATTACCTCGTCACGGACCCCGATATCGATGGCAAGAGAGTTTCTATCGCCGGGGTCTCGCGCTACGGCAAAGTCGCCATGTGGGCGGGCGCGCAGGATGAACGCTTCGCTATCGTTTTTTCGGGCGAGTCAGGCTGCGGCGGCGCGAATCTAGTTCGCCGGCAATTCGGAGAGACGGTCAAAGCTATTACTGCCACCTTTCCGTACTGGTTCGATGGAAATTTCAAAACCTACGGCGATATGGTGAACGATCTTCCCGTGGATTGGCATATGCTCATCGCCTTGATGGCGCCGCGGCCGGTTTACATCGCCACCGCCGAGCAGGATCACTGGGGCGATCCGCACGGTTCATTTCTGGCGGCAAAAGCCGCTGAGCCGGTTTACAAGCTCTTTGGAGAACCTGGCCTCGGCGTGGACGACATGCCCGCGGTGGCCACTCCGGTGGGCAATTGGATCGGGTTCCATAACCGAAAAGGCTCTCACGGCATCGATGAGTATGACTGGGAACAATTTCTCAACTTTGCCGACCGGCACTTCGGCATCTCGCGGGCAGCAAAATGAATTTGCGGCGAACAGCTCGCGCATATTCACTGGCCGCGCTCTCTCTACTCACATGGCAAGGCACTGGCCTGGCTCTCGGCCAGGCGAAATATGTGGAGTTCGTTCGTCATCCCAATGATTTCGCAATCGCTGAAGCTGAATCACTCGCCACCATCTACGTGGACGCGAACGATCATGCCGGCGTGGTTCGCGCCGTAGGCGATCTCCGAGCCGACGTTGCCCGGGTCACCGGACACGCGCCAGCGATTACAAACAGGAACGGTCCCGGCGCCAGCCTGATCATCATCGGCACCATCGGGAAGAGCGCGATTATCGACCAGCTCATCCGGGAAAAGAAAATTGACGTTTCATCTATTGCTGGCAAGTGGGAGTCGTTTCTGATCCAGGTAGTGCCTACGCCTTTGCCCGGGGTCGCCAGCGGACTGATTATCGCGGGCAGCGACAAGCGGGGAACGATTTACGGCATCTACGATCTGTCGGAGCAAATCGGGGTCTCGCCCTGGTATTGGTGGGCCGACGTGCCTGTGCAACACAAGAATGCACTCTTCGTCAGGCCTGCTAGGTACGTGCAGGGACCGCCTGCCGTTAAGTATCGCGGCATCTTTCTCAACGACGAAGCGCCGGCGCTTTCCGGCTGGGTAAAGGAAAAGTTTGGCAACTACAACCATCAGTTTTACGAAAAGGTTTTTGAACTTCTGCTCCGACTCAAGGCCAACTATCTCTGGCCGGCGATGTGGAACAACGCGTTTAACGAAGACGATCCGTTGAATCCGCAGCTTGCCGATATGTACGGCATCGTGATGGGGACTTCGCATCACGAACCCATGTTGCGGGCCCAGCAGGAATGGAAACGGCACGGCACCGGCCCCTGGGACTATTCGCTGAATTCTGACGTCTTGCAGAAGTTTTGGACCGAGGGAATCGAGCGCAACAAGAACTACGAGAGCATTACAACGCTGGGCATGAGAGGAGACGGCGATCTTCCCATGACCGAGGGAGCCAACATCGCGTTGCTCGAAAAAATCGTCGCCGACCAGCGCAGGATAATCGCCAGCCACGTGAACCCGGACCTCTCGGCCGTGCCCCAGGACTGGGCACTCTATAAGGAGGTACAGGAATACTACGAAAAAGGAATGCGGGTTCCAGATGATGTAACGCTGCTCTGGTGCGACGACAATTGGGGCAATATCCGGCGGCTGCCAACGGCGGAAGAGAGCAAGCGCAGCGGTGGCGCTGGAATTTACTACCATTTCGACTACGTCGGCGATCCGCGCTCCTACAAATGGCTCGAACACCATCCCTGTCACCAAAGTGTGGGAGCAGATGAATCTGGCCTACTACTATGGCGCAAATCGCATATGGATCGTGAACGTAGGCGATTTGAAGCCGATGGAATTTCCCATTGAATTCTTTTTGACCCTGGCATGGCGTCCCGAGGAGTGGCCGAAGGAGCGCATTCCGGAATACTCAAGAATGTGGGCGCAGCGTGAATTCGGACCGAAGTATGCTCCTAAGATTGCCGACCTCATCGCCCAATACACGAAGTTCAACGGACGGCGTAAACCGGAATTGCTGGAGCCGGACACATTCAGTCTCGTGGACTATCAAGAGGCGGAGAAGGTGCTGGACGAATGGCAAGCCATCACCCGCAGTGCGGAACAGATCTACAACAGCCTGCCGGAGAACGAGCGCGACGCTTTTTTTCAACTCGTTCTCTACCCGGTTAAGGCTTCCGCCCAGGTCGCCGAGCTCTACATCACGGTCGGCAAGAACCATCTTTATGCCAGCCAGGGCCGCGCCAGCACGAATGATTTGGCCGCGAAAGCTCGAGCGTTATTCCAGGCCGACGCTGACTTGTCCGCTGAATACAACCACACGTTGGCGCATGGCAAGTGGAACCACATGATGGATCAACCCCACATCGGCTACACCGGATGGCATGACCCGCCGGCCAACGTCATGCCCGAGGTGAAACGAGATGGAGGTTCCGGTTCCGGCCGGGTTGGGCGTCGCGGTCGAAGGCTCGGCTTCGGCGTGGCCTGGAAACGGAACGGAGCCTGAGCCGTCCCTTCCAGCGTTAGACGCTTTCAATCAGCAACGACGCTACATTGATATCTTCAATCGCGGCCGAACGTCGTTTGCCTTCACCGCGACCGCCAGCCAGCCCTGGATCATTCTAAGCGCAACCCACGGAACCATCGGCAGCGATCAGCGCCTTTGGGTGAGAGTGGACTGGCGCAAGGCTCCGAAAGGCTCCGGTAGCGGGACGGTGACGCTGGCCGGCGCCGGAGCCGGTTCGGTCTCGGTGAAAGTGAGAACATTCAATCCGGAGCAGCCTGCAAAA
>CAVRZO010000028.1:0-109553 GCA_963725615.1 Terriglobia bacterium
AATTCCACTTTCATGGCTAACGTAACATCGACTCAGAAGTTCGCCGGCATCATTTCCAAGCCCGGCAAGACTGAACTGGCAGAGGTCGTCCCACCTTTGTTGGCGTGGTTTCGCGAGCATCAATACCAGGTTGTGGCCGATCCTGAGACGGCGCCTTATGCGCCGGGGGTGGAGGTGCTGGCGCGGGAGGAAATGGCGTCCCGTCCGCTGAACTTCGTGGTGGTGCTGGGAGGGGACGGCACGCTGCTGTCAGCCGCCCGGGCGGTCTCCGGGGCCGGAATTCCGGTGCTCGGCATCAACCTGGGATCGCTCGGATTTCTCACCGAAGTGCCGCTGGAAAATCTGTACGCCACCCTCCACAGCATTGAGCAGAGCTGCTGCAACTTGGACAAGCGTTCCATGGTGCACTGCGAGGTGTACCGGAAAGATGCTTGCGTCGGCAGCTACGACGCGCTCAATGATGTTGTGGTGGGCAAGGGCACCATCGCGCGACTGAATCATTGCGACGTCTACATTGACCGGATATTCGTTTCGAGCTACCAGGCCGACAGCTTGATCGTGTCCACGGCCACCGGTTCGACCGCGTATTCGTTGGCGGCGGGCGGGCCAATCCTGATGCCTTCCGTGGATGCATTCGTGGTTACGCCGGTGTCAGCGCACTCGCTCACACATCGTCCGCTGGTGGTTCGTGACACTTCGGAAATCGAGATTGTGGTCAAGACGGGAGAAGATGAGGCCTATCTAAGCGTGGACGGCCAGATCGGCATGCCGATGATGGATGGCGATCGTGTACTCTGCCGCAAGTCGCAGCACCACGTTACGCTCCTGCACACACAGGGCACGTTCTTTGACGTACTCCGCACCAAACTGAAATGGGGCCAGCGCTAGAAATGCAGGCGCTCGCCCCCACCTTGACTAACCCAAGACCGATGCGGCTTCCGAGAACCCAATCGCCGCTCGTGACGCCCTGCGCGAGGGGGCAGGTTTCAATTCCGTGGCATCCTGTACCTGGACCGTGATCGGGTTCCGTGGCCGTTTGTGCCAGGAACTCACGGATACGCAGCTTGGCCTTGTGAAGCTGCGATTTGGAATTTCCCACCGAGCAATCCAGTATTTTCGCAATCTCCTGGTGCTCGTAACCTTCTACCTCGTGCAGGAGGAAAATCGTCCTGTAGCCGGTCGGCAGATCTTTAATTGCGCGGGCCAGGGTGATCCGGTCCACGGCTCCGGTCAGGCGGCCATCGCGGCTGCCGTACTCACGCTTTACCATGGTCGCATCATGGCTGGAAGGCTCGTCCAGGGAAACCTGCTTCAAGGCCTTTTTTCGGAAATGCATCAGCACCGTATTCACCGCGATGCGGTAGAGCCAGGTGGACAACGCGGAATTTCCCTTAAAGGTAGAGAGCTTCCTGAACACCTGGAGGAATGCGTCCTGGGTGAGGTCTTCGGCCTGCGCCGTGTTGTTCGTCATGCGCAGACAAATGGAGTAGATCCTCGCCTTGTGAGCATTAAACAGATCGGCAAACGCTTCCGATTCGCCCCGTTGGGCGCGCCTTACCAGTTCAACATCCGAGTAGGTTCGACGGGTATTGTTTGAGTCTTGGGTGACCGCCACGTCCCTCGTAGAAATTTGCTGGTTCATTAACATTCTTCCTTCCCGGGCTATTGACCCACGCAGCATGTTGTCGTGACCACAGCCAGAGTAGGGGCAGCAGCCGACACGGTCTATCGGGTGCAAGCTGTAGGCGTTTCTAAAAACGGCTGTACCGTCTGAGACAGCCGTAGAGCGGAACCGACCACGCGGGGACAGCCGCCCTCGGCTGTCCAGCGGAGAGAAGTCCGCGACAAGAGGTTGAAGTTCGATATGAGGGCGGATAACCATCTGGCGAGCATCGCTCGCCTGGACAGCCGAGGACGGCTGTCCCCACGTGGTCTGTGGCGCTATTCGATTGTGGACTGCACTATGTGAACAATATTGTTCCGGACCGCGTAAAGCACCAGGTCGCTGACCGAGTGCAGCTGGAGCTTGCGCATGATATTCGAGCGATGAGTTTCTGCCGTCTTTACGCTCAGTCCGAGTGCCACGGCGACCTCTTTCGTGCTCTTGCCTTCAGCCAGCAACTGCACAACTTCGCGCTCGCGCGGCGTGAGTCGGTCGCGTCCCAGGGAGACTGCAGCGGCCTTGGTGCCGCCCTTCAGGTATCCCTCGAGCACCATGGCGGCTACTTTGGAAGTGAAATAGGTCTTGTCGCGGCGCAGCGCTTCGATTGCGACCACAAGATCGCGGGCCGCATCCGACTTGAGCAGAAAACCCCGGGCGCCGGCGTTCAGAACGTCGCGCACCACCTGGTCGGAGTCATGGAAAGTCAGGATCAGCACCTTGGCTCGGGGATCGTCTTTCAGGATCTGCCGGGTCGCCTCCAGTCCGTTGAGACCCGGCATGCCAATGTCGAGAATGCTTACGTCCGGCTTCAGTTCGCGGATTTTCTCCGTGGCCTCACGCCCGTCTGCGGCTTCTCCGCAAACTTCCCACCCCTGCTCGGCTTGTAACAGGGCGCACAGGCCCTTGCGCACCACCTCGTGATCATCAGCTATGAATATTCGGAAAGCACCCATCGGCTACCTCCTGGGGATTGTTTCTCGTTCAGCGTACCGATCGCGTTTCCGCAACGTCGCAAATGACATGTGCCTATGTCAGCATCGTAGTTGCCAAACTCGGAGATTCCACCAGTTCCAATGCTTTAGCGTGGGTGGAGAAGCTCAAGCCGTGTAATTCCTACCGGCGTCAGGGTATCTCACCTGCGACCTTATGCACTGTGGAAAGGTGGACCAATACAGTCTTTCCTGTATTTTATGGGGCGGCACCTGCCTCGCCGGGTTCGTGGCGCAGAGATCGCAGGTCAATGCCTAACTGCTCAGCCTTCTTGTAGAGGTGGCTGCGCTCGAGGCCGAGGGCCTTGGCGGTGTTGGTGACGTGGAACTGGTGGCGCTTCAGTTCGGCCAGGATGACCTCGCGCTCAAAACCCTGGGAACGTTCGGCCAGCGTACCTGAGCCTGCGAACGACGGCTGTGTCGTCAGCCCCTGGGGCAGGGCTATCTTCACAGTGTCAGCAGTGACCTCAGGGCCCGTCTCCAGCAGTATGAGCCGTTCCACCACATTGCGCAGCTCGCGCACGTTGCCCGGCCAGGAGTGTTCCTTCAGTTCCTGGATCGCTTCCGCAGTGAAGGGAAGTGGCTTCCAGTTATTCTGGGCGCACACCTGTTCAGCGAAGTGCTGCACCAATATCGGAACGTCTTCTTTCCGCTCCCGCAACGGCGGCAGCAGGATGGGAAAAACGTAAATCCGGTGAAAAAGATCCTGCCGGAACTTGCCCTCGCGCACCAGGGACTCCAGGTTGCGATGCGTAGCCACGACCACCCTCACGTCCACCTTGGTCGGCTTGTCGCCACCAATGCGTTCGACTTCGCCTTCCTCCAGCACGCGCAGCAACTTGGCTTGCATGGGCAAAGGCATGTCCCCGATTTCGTCGAGAAAGATGGTTCCGCGCTCCGCCTGCTCGAATTTGCCAATATGGCGCCCGGCAGCGCCAGTGAAGGAGCCCTTCTCGTGCCCAAAGAGTTCGGACTCGATCAGCTCGGCAGGGACAGCGGCACAGTTCAAAGTAACGAATGGACCGGAAACCCGCGGGCTGCGCTCGTGCAGGGTGCGCGCGACTAATTCCTTGCCGGTCCCCGTTTCTCCCAGAATGCAGACCCGGGTTTCGCTCGCAGCTACGCGTTCGATCTGCGCCATCAGCTTCTTCATGGTCTCGCCCGTCCACACGATTTCGTGTTTTCCCAGACGTTGGCGGAGCTGCCGGTTCTCGGATTCGAGCCGCTGCAACTTGAGTGCATTCTCAACCGTGAGCAGCAGCTTTTCCGTGGAGATGGGTTTTTCCAGGAAATCGAGCGCGCCCAGTCGCGTGGCTCGCACCGCCATATCAATGTGTGCCTGTCCCGACATCATCACCACAGGAGTGTCAACACCCTGCGCTTTCAAATCTTCGAGCAGGGAAAGCCCGTCTTTACCGGGCATGACTACGTCCGAGATGATCAAGTCGAACGGCTGCGAGCGAGCCAGTTCCAGGCCCTTGGCGGCGTTGTCGCAGACGGTGGCCTCATGGCCGGCGAGACGAAATGCACGCGACAGCGAAGCCAGCGTGTTCGCTTCGTCGTCAACGATGAGCAGATGTGCTTTCTGGGGCACGAATAGCTCCTTAGCTCGCGGCGGGCAGCCGATCCAGATTGCCCGGCAGCTCGATGATAAACGTTGCACCGTGTCCCGGCTCGCTGCGCACGCTGATCCGCCCCCCGTGGTCGCTGATGATTGACTGCACGATGGCCAGCCCCAGTCCGGTGCCGTGGGCTTTGCTGGTGTAGTAGGGCGTGAACAAGCGCTCGCATTCCTCCCCGGTCAGGCCGGTTCCGGTGTCGGCAATTTCCACCACCACCCGGTCGCCACTTGGTCGCGTGCGCAAGGTGAGAGTGCCGCCCTGGGGCATGGCATCCATCGCGTTCAGCGCCAGATTGGAGAAGGCACGATGAAGCAGTTCCGGGTCCGCCGCAATCGGTTGCAGAGCCTCCGCCAGCTCAAGCCCGCATTCAATCGGAGGATGCTCCGGTGATTGCAGTTGCGCCTGCAGCAGGCGCGCTACATTCTGAACAATCTCGTTGATCCGCACTCGCTGAAATTGAGGCTGGGGCATACGGGAAAATTCGCTGAAGCGCGAGATAATGGTCTTAAGATTGGCGATCTCCGCCAGCAGTGTAGAGGAGCTCTCGCGAAAAACTTCATCGAACTGCTCTGGACTTTGCTCCCGCGCCCGCACCAGGTTCTCCACCGTCAATTGCAGCGGGAACAGCGGATTCTTGAGTTCATGTGCCAGACGCCGGGCCAGCTCCCTCCAGGCCGCAACGCGCTCCGCCTGCACCAGGCGCTCTCTTTGTTCGAGAAGCTCTCCCGTCATGCGGTTGAAAGATTCAGCCAGCGCTCCCAGTTCGTCAGACGAATTGACTGGAACGCGGGTATTCCAGTTTCCGGCGGCCACCTCTCGCGCCGCTTCCGCCAGTTGCTCAACCGGCCGCGTCACACGGGACGAGGCCCAGCCGCTGAACAGGATGGCCAGAATAATGCCGACACTTCCCGCCACCAGGGCCGCCGAGCGAATGCGATTGCGCAATTCCACATAAGGACGCCGCGTGTTGCCCACCAGCAGAATGCCCAGCAACTGGTTGTCCTGGCCGTTCAGCGGGATGGCGTGGACACTCTCATCATCCACCGGGTTATCTGACCAGTGAAGCAGCGCGGTGGCTTCGTGCTGTTGTTGCTGGACTTGAAGAATCAGGGGCGCCAAAAGCTGCGGCTGTGGCACCTTTCCTGACGGCGCGATCAGCAGCTCGGGATAAAAGCCTCTTGCCAGGTTGGGGTAGAGAATGGCCCGCATTCCGGCCGGCAGTTCGAGACTTCGCATGAAGTCCTTGTCCAGGCGGCGTCCCCCGATCACATAGAGCGGATTGTCACCGACCTCTACCTGCCGCATGGCGGAGAGGCTGACAGCCACACCGTCGGGCATCTCCTCCTGCCTGAGAAATGAGTTCTTGCCTGGAGAGCCCTTATCTGGCGAAATAAGGGGCAGTGAATTTTCCTTGTAGCCGAACTTCGCGGGCCACTGGGCCGACGAGAGAATTGTGCCGCGACTGTCCACGAACTCCAGAAAGTCCAACTGCTGGTTGTCGGCCAGGGCTTTGGCTTCATTGACAAAGGCACTGTAGTCCGCTGGACCACGGCTGACCGCCAAGGCCATGCGGGTCGCGCTCTCACTGCCGGCGATGGTTTCCACCCGGTGCGCCACTTCTTCACCCCGGCGGTCGAACTCCCGGCGGAATTGCGCCACCAAGGCTGCGGTCTGATCTTCGTTCGCCCGCTCAAAGGCGCGTCGGGTCATGGCGGAGACGATCCATGCCACTGCGCCTACGCAGAGAAAAACTGTCAGCGTGAATACGAGTAGAAGTTTGCGCCGAAAGCTCAAGGTTTCCCCGCTTCCAGCCAGACATTCTGCAAACGCCAGCTGCCGTCCGGGTCCTCCTGCCAGCCCATTACATTTCGGCCCAGGGCGGTGGCAGTTCTCAAATGCACCAGTGGGATCACACGCTGCGACTGCAGCAGAGCGCTCTCGGCTGCGTACAGACTATAGGACGGATCGCCCTCGAACTTAGGCGACGGCAGTCCCAGGGCGGCGGCCAGTTCGCTGAGCGCAACTCGCGCATCGAGCGATGGCAGCGGCATACGGACCAGCCGTATGTCGGCAGCCTTCGAATTCGTGGGCAGTGTGGATGGATCAAGAAGAATCACTCCGGCATCGCGCGCGTTCAACACAACTCTCGCGGCAATGACTCGCGCCAGCGGGTCCGACGCATCGGACGCCAAGGTCCATCCCGGTCCTCCGCCTGCCTCGCTGCGGATCTGCCGGGCGCGTTCGAGATCAGCGGCGGTAGGGAAGAGAAACGCGTAGCCGGTCAGCCAGTTGGGCAGGAAAGTTCCGGCGGGTTCGCCACCGCCCTGCAGCAATACATCATTGATCGCCGCTCGATCAATGCTTAGCGCCAGGGCCTGGCGCAATTTCGCCTCTGCCGCTGACTGGCTATCACGGGAAAAGATCAGCGCCATCCATTCCGCGGGAGCTGAAGTCTCGACGCGGCGGCCTTCCGAAACTGCGTGACGCGCCTGATCGGGTGCGACCTCTACAACGTCCACCTTGCCCAGATCGAGCGCGATCATTTGCTCGCGGAAGCTCTTGCCCATTTCGATCTCGACAGCGTCCACAAACGCGCGGCCACCCCAGTAATCGTCACGCGCGGTGAGGCTAAGCTTCTTGCCCGGGTCCCAGCGATTGATGGCAAATGGTCCGCTGCCGGCAAGCTTTCCGCCCCCGCGTTTGGCGATTCCATAGCGCGGCAGCGCCAGTATTGCAGGGAGATTGGATGTTGGTGCATCACACTCGACCACGACTGCGTCTCCCGCGGCGAAAACTTTCCAGTTCGGATTTGCCGCGCGCAGCGAAGCCGCCACGGCGTCCGAACTCAGCGCCGCCCCGTCGTGAAACGTAACCCCACGCCGGATGCTGAACTGCCAGCGTTGATTGCCCGGATCGGCCCGCCAGGCAGTCGCCAATGCAGACTGAGCCTGGCCGCGCGCGTCCAGTGTAACCAGCGTATCGAATATCAGACGTGAGAGAGTGGGTGAAGCAAACATTCCGGGCTGAGCCAGGTCGGCGGGATCGAGCGAGACTGGGGCCTCGCGTACGGACAGGCGAAGCGTTCCGCCATAGCGCGGCCGCGTGCTGGCCGGAGCGGCGACGGCCAGGGCCACACTAACGGCCGCAAGTAAGAATAAGCCGGAAGGCCTCATATCTCCCCGTTTCGAAATTGTGTGCGACCGCGACCGCGCCGCTCCCGCTGGATTCCGTCCACAAAGAGGTGATGGCGCCGTTCACATCCAGGGGAGCGCCTGCGGCGACGAGTTCGCGCCCGGCCACTTCGAAAACTCGCACGGCATCACTCTGGCCCTCGCCCGCCGCAGTCGCGAGCACTTGCCAGCCTGTTCCACATCCGCTGCGCACGCTGGCGATGTCACTGCCCCAGCCCAGCTTCTCCACTACTTGATCTGTGCTGCCATCGAGGAGATGCACCTGTCCATCGACGGTGGCCAGCAGCCACGAAACGATTGGTCCGCGAGGCACGGCGGCTGCGGAATAGAACGCCGGCGCCGTCGTCTGTTTGCCCACTCCCGGCGATAGTGCGCCGCTGAAGAAGTTGCGCGTGGGAGCGAACGACGCATTCAGGCTGGACTGGTCCGCCCCGATCGGCCAGGGATCGTCGCTGTCATAACAGCTCATCGCCGGTGGCGTACCCGCCGAGCTCCGGCAATGCACTCCCGGAAGATAGGCATCCAAAAAATTGTCCTTACTCCGCACCAGTCTTCCTCGCAGGTCGCGCGGCCACGGCCGGGAGTGAACAATTGAAAGCGACTGTTCGGTCTGCCAGCGGTTGTCCTGAAGGCGGTAGGAAGTCACGCCGTTTGCATCCAGCACCAACATGCGCGCCGGATTGCCGTCAATAACCGCAACATCCAAAATGCGCTCCGGTTGCGACCACAAGGGAATTCTGCGCAGCACCACCGCCGCGGCTTCCGGTTCGACAGACAGTGGGGCAGATCGCGGCAAGGAAACCATGACGATCGAAGGTGAATTCGCGCCCTCTCGAATCTCGGCGATCCAAACATAGCTTTGCAGGTCTTCGGAGAGCGAGACCCGCACGGTTGCGGCGGCCTGTTCCGGCGCGGCAAAACGCCCGCCGAGCACGGCAACCTGGGTGAGAAGATTGCGCCGGATGTCGTCGGTCACGGCGGCACTCAGCGAAGAGCGGTTGAGGACTTCGAGCGCCATGGTTTTCGGGCCGGTGGCCGATACAATCTTGCCCGCCAACTGTTCTTCCGCTCCCGCCCAGTTCTGCGCGTTGGCTTTCGCGGCAATCAGCAACGCCAAGACAAACAACAAGGAGCTTACGAACCGTGAAGGGAATGGCGTGAGCATGTACGGGATGCGCGAATTATAAGCTGCATGCTGCATGGCTCTGGAGCTCGCTCCCGGTACTGTCTGGGTTCCGTCGCTGTACCATCTCGCCTAAGAACATTGACCTGCGCCCGCCGATAAAGGTTCCAACGGCTGCCAGCTTCCCTAGGATTGGTGCTGAACCGCTGCTTTTGTTTGTGGGGCTCGCGGAGAAAAAAACACGCAGAGCACCTTGCCGAAGATCAGTTCTTCCACAAGAATTGCGACGGCCAGTGAAAAAGCCATACCACCGATGACTGCGACGGTCGTGAATACGAGTTCCATAACGGCCTCCAATTGCGGACGCACTGTATATAGCGGGCGAATGGCCACTCGTATGTAATTGATGAATAGGGTGTTATCGGGCAGTGGTGCCGCGCGATCGTGGGTTCCCGATGACTATCGTGTCAGGAATGACACGTGTGCGCCGGACACTCCTGTCCGCCGCCTTGGACTTGGATTTTGTATGGCAGGTGGTGCGCGACTTATAAGTTCAAAAGAAAATCAACCTCCAAAGCGGCGGACAAGAGTGTCTGCCCCACACAACTCTTTTTCTTCTTCCTGCAGCGCCACCGGTTCAGTTTCGATTGCAGTCTCTTGACGCAGGGCATCGAGCAGGGCATCCAGAATTACTTGCAGGGACTGGGGATTTTCACTGAGCACCCGTTCCAGGCTTTCGCGATGTACGGCGAGTTCTCCAATGGGCCGCGCCCCGTTGAGGTCAACTCGACCGGACAAAGATGAGTGCCGCCAACCCGCCGTGCCATAGGAGGTCCGTGCGAAGGGATAGTCGACCCTTCCCGTTGTCATCCAGTGAATTACGAGCTCCTCGACATGTTCGATGCTGCACGCGGCTTTTATTCCTGCCCGTGAAGCCATGGGCTTGTTCCATTGCAGAATCGTAAGCTTGTCCTCCCAGTTGTTTTCGGCGATCAGGAAACGAAGTTGATTTGCCGCGCCATCTTGTCCGCAGATGGCACACAGAGGAGTCCTAACGTAATTCATAAAGCACCTTTCAGTTCCGCCCGATACACTCTCGGCGCCGGCTGCACCTGCCTCAGATGCAAACCAAGACCAGGAGTATTTCTGGCTGGAAGCGGAACTGTAACCATTCCTCGTCCGCGTTCAAATGTCAGGGTGAATAGCGAGCAACAGCCGTCGCATAACCAGTAGCACTCCGGGACGGCCCAACCGCCCTCGACGAATCGCTGATGCGGCTCCCGATGCCGCCAGCGCAGCAATATCGCTATCAAGCAGGAAGAGCTTGCCGTGGCTGAGACTGCGAAACAAACTGGAACAGTCGGGATTCGCACACTTATGAAGCACCGAGGGTCTCCTGGAAGAAGCCGTCACCCGGGATGGGCTGGATGGCAGCTACATTGCACGCCGGTCGCCGTAAGGTACAGATGAGGAAAGTTGCGTAACTAACTGAAGCCTTGGGTATCTGATCCCTGAAGCAGATTGCCGCATGCCGAACCGAGGTCACCCGTGCCGACCCGCCGTCATTTCCCTTGATGGCGCTTCTCGCGTCCTGCGACAACCGAGGCCGCGATTGCCCGGCCTCTAGGCCAGGAGTAAGATTGCCCAACGGCGGCGGCCCAGCAGAGCTGTCCCAAAAAGCCCTCGGGACGCTGTTTTTTCAATTCTGAACACGTAAGACGCTCTTATGGCGGAGATCCGGCCCTCTCTGGCGAGTTCGACCCAGCCTGAGGATTCCTTGAGCGGAACCGTGGTTGGGCGTTTTCGCATCGGCGAACGGCTCGGCAAAGGCGGCATGGGCGAGGTATATCGCGCCGAGGATACCAAGCTCAAGCGCACCGTTGCCCTCAAGCGTCTTGCACCTTCGCTGCGCGCCGACTCTCTCTACCGCCATCGCTTCCTGGAGGAGGCGGAGCGCGCATCCCGTTTCGGCGACGCCCAGGTGGCCGCGGTCTACGACGTTCTGGAAGACCACGGCGAGATATTCCTAATTCTGGAATTTGTCGAAGGCCAGAACCTGCGCCAGCGTCTGCGGCAACCCCTGTCACTGGATGAATTTTTTCAGATCGCAATGCAGTGCGCGGAAGCGCTGGTCTCGGCGCACGGCCACGGCATCGTGCACTGTGACATCAAGCCGGAAAACATCATGCTGACCACCGCCGGCAAGATCAAGATTCTGGACTTCGGAGTGGCCAAGCACTTGCCGCGATCCGACCAGAGTTCGACCGTGGACCGCGCCGGCACCTTTGCCGGCACGCCGGCCTATATGTCGCCGGAAGTCCTGCTGGAGAGGGTTCCGGATGGCCGCGCCGACATTTTCTCCCTGGGCGTGGTCTTCTACGAAGTCTTGACCGGACAGCATCCCTTTCTGGCGGGCAGTTTCGTGGCTACTACGGATCGCATCCGCACCGAGACGCCGGCTCCCATCCGCATTTTCAATCGTTCGGTCACCCCGGAGCTGGAAGCCCTGGTCAACAAGGCGATGGCCAAAGATGCGGGGCAGCGTTATGCCAGCGCCCAGGAACTACTGGAAGCCCTCCGCGAAGTGCACGGCGATCTGAGCGACGCCGGTCTGGCGCGGGTGGTGCCGCTGCGGGTCGAAGACCGGCCCAAGAAGACAGGAATTTGGGTATGGGCGGCGCTAATTGCAGCCCTGCTCCTCACTGCGCTCATCTACTCGCCGACGAAGTCTCTCATGTTCTGGCAGTCAAAGCCGAATCGGGCAATCGATCTGGGCGGGTCTTCCACTCCGGTGCAGCTGGCGGTTCTGCCGTTCGCTCCCATGGCGGACGATCCGGGAAGCAAAGCATTTTGTAACGGGTTAACCGAGACCCTCACCGCCAAGCTCACTCAGCTGACCGACAATTATCCGTTACAAGTCGTTCCGACCAGCGAAATACGGACTGAGGCCGTAACCAGTGTCGAGCAGGCCCGAAAGATTTTCGGGGTGGGCCTGGTTCTCGAAGGGAGTTTACATAGTTCCGGGAACCAGGTACGAGTGACCTACACGCTGGTGGACGCGAAGACCAACCGCCAGCTGCATGCCGAAACGGTTGATGCCGACGTCAGTGATGCGTTCGCAGTCGAGGACCGGGTTGTGGACGGCACCCTGCGGATGCTCGGTCTGGCGATCAAGAGTGACGACCGCGTCGTGCTGGCGGCCCACGGGACCGGCGATCCCTCGGCTTACGATCAATATCTCCGCGGGCGTGGATACATGCTCGATTATCACAAGCGCGAAAACATCGACAGTGCGATTTCCGCTTTCAACCGCGCCCTGACCCTCGATCCGAAATACGCGGAAGCCTACGCCGCGCTGGGCAAAGCCTACTGGCTGGAATACGAGGAAGAGCCGGGCGCTAAGTGGCTGGAGAAAGCCCGGTCAGCTTGCGACCAGGCCGTAGCCATTGCGCCGAAACTGGCGGAAGGCTGGGCCTGTCTGGGCAGCGTCTCCCGCACCACCGGAGAGTACGAGAAGGCAGTCGCTCACTTTCAGAAAGCCACCGTGCTTGACCCCACCAGCAATGATGCTTTCCGCGGCCTGGCTGAGGCTTATCAAAAATTAAACCGGCCAGCTGAGGCGGAAGCTACTTTCCGGAAGGCGATCAGTCTCAGACCTCAATATTGGGCAGGGTACAGCTGGCTGGGCGCTTTTTACTACGACCGCGGGCGTTACGCCGATGCCGCGAACATGTTCAAAGAAGTCATTACGCTCGCACCGGACAACTTTCGCGGCTATTCCAACCTGGGTGGAATTTATGTTGCGATGGGCCAATATCAGAACGCCATCAGCGCGCTCGAAAAATCGGTCTCCATCCGCCCGACCGGCTACGCTTATCTCAACCTGGGTACTGCCTATTTCTCTCAGCGCAATTTCGAGCGGGCCGCGAGCAACTACGAACAGGGCCTGAAGTTAGGAGAAAACGAGTGGCTTAGCTGGGGGAATTTTGGCGATGCCTGTTATCAGTTGGCGGGCAAACGGGAGCAGGCGATGGATGCCTACAAGAAGGCCATCGAACTCGCCGATGTTGTGGACCTGAAGGTCAATCCCCGCGACGGCCTTACCTGGGCCTATCGCGCCACTTACCTGGCCATGCTGGATCGCAAGGATGAAGCATTGACATCTTTGCAAAAGGCGATATCATTCTCGCCCCAGGACCCTGACGTGCGGTTGCGGGCGGCGCTGGTTTACAACCATTTCGGAGACACAGACCGAACCTTCGAATGGTTGCAGAAGGCGCGAGCGGCAGGTACTTCGGCCAGTTTGATACGCGGTACGCCTGATTTCGACCACTTAAGCGGAGACCCCAGATTGCAGGCGTTATTGCGTTAGTTCGAAACCGCGTGCGCGGTGTCCGATTCCCCCCAGGCCCTCAATTCTGATCGCTATGGAGGCAGTATGAAGTATCTTCCAGTGAACATTTACCACAACGGAGACGTGGACAACGAGGTCGTCAACGTCAGCAAGGGCAATGGAGATGTGGTGATATGGCAGAACCCGCATCACTACGACTTCACCGTAACGTTCACCGACGGCAGCCCGTTCCAGGCCGGATCTACGTTCACCGTTCCAGCTCGAGGCACCACAAATTCCGGACCGCTCAAAAGTTCGGCGGAGCCTGACAGAGTCTACGAATATACGATTCAAAACGTGGCCATGGCCCTGGCCAGCGACCCGGGTATTAAGATAAAGCCGTAAACAATTGGTTAAGACTTCCCCCTTCACGTTGATCGCTGATCCGCACCCTGGGACATGGGATTCTTGCGCGCAGGGATACTCCTGCGCGAGTGCGCCTTCACTCGCCCATCACTTTCACGATTACCCGCTTGTCCCGCTGGCCGTCAAATTCGGCGTAGAAGATCCGCTGCCAGGTCCCCAGATCAAGTTTGCCCGCGGTGATGGGGACGATGACCTCGTGGTGAATCAGCAGCGCCTTTAAGTGCGAATCGCCGTTGTCTTCGCCGGTGTCGTGATGTTTGTAGCCTTTGCGGAAGGGCGCGAGAGTCTCCAGCCACTGATCAATGTCTTCAATCAATCCGTTCTCATCGTCGTTCACATAGACGCCGGCCGTGATGTGCATGGCGGAAACCAGGACCATTCCTTCCTTAACGCCGCTCTTGCCCACGATCTGCTCCACCTGCGGCGTGATGTGCACGTAGGCGCGGTGGGTGCGGGTGTGAAACTTTAGGTATTCGGTAAGACACTTCATGGTTCGTCCCCCTAATTATTCGTGAAAGCCAGACCAGTTTCGCAGATAATGCTCTGGAAATCAGTTTCCCGGAGGTGCGGTGGATCCTTCTGGCAGCGAACTGCAAGAGCTTCGGCGGCTCTTGGGCGACCTCACGGCGCGGGTGTTTCGGATCGAGCAGGCATTGAACATGAGCTCCGTAGTCGCGGCCGAAGCGCCGCCCCCGCCGCCCTCACCGGAGCTGAAGCCTAGCGCCCCAGTTATTCCCGTTGTGCCTGTCATTCCTCCGAGGCCAGCAAAAGTCTCACCCGCAGGTCAGGATCGCGCAAACCTGGAATCCCGCATCGGTTCGCACTGGCTGAACCGGATCGGGATCACCGCCGTCTTGATCGGCGTTTCCTATTTCCTGAAATTTGCCTTCGACAACAACTGGATCGGACCTGCCGGTCGCGTCGCTATCGGGCTGCTGGCCGGCATTGCCATCGTGGTCTGGAGCGAAAATTTCCGGCGCCGCGGCTACGTCATCTTCTCTTACTCGCTGAAGGCCGTCGGCATCGGCGTGCTCTATCTCTCGCTGTACGCCGCTTTCCAGGTGTACAGCCTGGTGCCGGGAGGCGTGGCCTTCATCATGATGTTCGCGGTAACTGCCGCCACGGCGGTCATGGCCTGGAATGAGGACGCGGAAATCCTCGCGGCATTTGCGCTGATCGGTGGCTTCGGTACGCCGCTGCTGCTCTCGACCGGTCAGAACCGTGAAGTTGCCCTGTTCGCGTACGTTGTCGTTTTGGACCTGGGCGCGCTTGTTCTGGTGATCCTGAAACCCTGGCGGCGCCTGCTGCTCCTGAGTTATTTCGGAACGCTAGGCCTTTATGCCGGCTGGTCCTCAAGCTTCTACGACATCACCCAAGTACGGATGACAGTCGGCTTCGCCACGCTTTTCTTCGCCATCTTTGCGATAGCGCCGTTGTTAGCGCAGCCCGCGGCGAAAGGATGGATGTCCGACGCTGTGCCTCCCCTGGTGGCCGTGGTCAATGCCGCCGGATATTTTCTGCAGATCTACATCATGTTCGAGGAGATCGGCACCAAGGACACAGCATGGTTCGCCCTCGCCCTGGCCGCCCTGTACATTTTCCTCAGCCGCCAGGCTCGCGGCCGAGAGAGTAATCCCGAGGCGGCAAAGACCGTCGACTTGCTGCACCTTGCGCTCGCCATCGGGTTCATCACGGTCGCTATTCCCATACGCCTCGATGCTCATTGGATTACCATGGGATGGTTCGTCGAAGCCGCAGTGCTGTTGTGGGTCGCCGACCGGATTCATTCCGAGCTGCTCAACGTATTTGTCGTCGGAGCACTCGTGCTTGGGGTAGGCCGGCTCCTGCTGATCGACAATTTCTTCATCACGCGTCCCATCTTCAATCACCGGATGGCGACATACGCGGTGGCCATCGCAGTCTTAGGCGCGGTTGCCTGGTACGGCAGCCGCCGGAAGGACGATACCGGACGAACCGCTGCTGCCGTTTCCGTGGTTGCCTTGAACCTGTTGGCTCTCATCGCGCTGAGCCGCGAAGTCGCCGACTATTATTTGCAGCAATTGACCAGCCTTCGTCCCCAGGGGCAATGGGATCCGTCGGAGTGGAAAGACTGGCGCCATGTGGAAATTGCCCGCGACTTCACGTACTCCGCGCTGTGGATGGCATACGGCGCCATGCTGATGGTGGTGGGCTTCTGGCGGCGTTCGGCATTCGTGCGCTGGCAGGCGCTGGTCTTGATTGCTTTCACCATCGGCAAAGTCTTCCTCTACGATGTATCGGAACTCGACCGCGGCTACCGCATCGTGAGTTTCATTGTGCTCGGAGCGCTGCTGCTGGCGATTTCGTTCGTGTACCAGCGCGACTGGCTCCGCCTCTCCGGTCGAAACAATACTGCAGCGAGTTCAGGAGAAAGCGCGACGGGAAGCCCAGCGGAAAGTCCGGCGAGCAGATGAAACCTTTTCTCTTCGCGCTCGGATTGGTGGTGGCTCTCGGTGCGCCCTTGACTCCGGAGCCTTCGATTTCCTATTTCACCAACGTCCGCGACGTCCGGGTCTCACAACCTGGTTCGCAGAATTACTTTGCCGTAGATGAAGAAATCTGGAACCACGCGCGCCCGGACCTGGCAGATCTGCGAATTCATGATGGCGAATCACAAGTGCAGTACGCGCTCAGCGAACAGCGCGGAGGGACCTCAAGCCAGGAAGCCGCTGCGAAAATCCTCAACCTGGGCAATGTCGGCGGCCACACCGAATTTGATCTGGATATGTTCGACGCGAACAAGGCGCAGATCGACGAATATGACCGCATCCACCTGAACCTCGACGCCAAAGATTTCGTGGTAACTGCCTCGACCGCAGGCAGCAACGAACTCGGCGCGAAATCTGCGACTCAATTGCCGGCGGCGACGCTTTATGACTTCACTCGCGAGGAGCTAGGCTCCAATCCCGTGATTAAATTACCTCCTTCGAGCTTTCGGTATCTGCACGTAAAGCTCTCAGCCGGGATCTCACCTGCCCAGGTCAAGGGCGCGTCAATCTATAACCTGCAGGAAACGAAGGCCGTATGGACTAGCGTGGGATCATGCAGCCCGCCGTCGCAGATCGCGCGAACGACCGTAGTCACCTGCAATGTGCCGGCGCACGTTCCGGTGGATCGTGTCCGCTTTCAGGTAGATCCCAAGCTAGTGAATTTCCGGCGTGCAGTCGCTATTTCTGAGGCAAACGACCATCGTTACGGTGCGAGTGGCGATATTACGCGGGTGCGAATGAATCGCGGCGGCACCGTAGTCGTCTCGGAAGAGATGGATGTTCCGGTCGGAGACCGCGGTTCTGGCCAATTGAAGATTACCGTGGACAACGGGGACAACCCGCCGCTGGCGATCGCGGGCCTGCAGTTGCTGTCTGTCGAACGGCGCGTCTATCTTGATCCCCAGGGCAAATCCCAGCTCCGGCTTTACTATGGCGACTCAAGACTCGAATCTCCGGTCTACGACTATGCCAAGTTCTTCAAGGCTGATCCGGCCGCAGCCAAGGCGGAGCTTGGACCTGGCACTCACAATCCAGCTTATACGGGTCGGCCGGATGATCGGCCGTGGTCAGAGCAACACAAAGTGGTTATGTGGCTGGCTATGGTGTTAGCGGTCGTAGTTCTGGCGGCGCTGGCAATTCGGGGATTGAAAGTGTCATCCTGAGCGCAGCAAGAATTTCGCTTCGCGAAATTCTTGCGGAGTCGAAGGACCCCTATAGCCACGATGCACTGCCGGGAGTAGGGGTCCTTCGACTCCGCAACCCGCTTCGCAAGCGAAGCGGCTCTCTCCGCTCAGGATGACAAGGGGATTTACCGCATCGATTCTTCTACTTCAGAAATCCAGTTGGGACGCTTCAGTACTTCGCGCGGCTTGGGGCCGTCCGCCGCGCCCACAATGCCGTCGCGCTCCATCAGATCAATCAGGTGAGCAGCGCGGCCATAGCCGATCCGCAGGCGGCGTTGCAGCAGGGAAGTGGAAGCTTTGCCGAACTCCACCACCAGCCGCACTGCATCGTTGTAGAGCGGGTCGTTCTCTTCATCCCCATCTTCGCCGGCCGGGCCGGCTTCACCGGGGGCGCGTTCGTCTTTCGGAGCTTGCAGGAATTTCTCTTCGTACTCCGCCGAACCTTGGGATTTCCAGAACTCGACCACGGCAGCGATTTCTTTCTCGGTAACGAAGGGCGCATGTAGCCGGTGCACGCGGGCCGAGCCGGAGGGCAGGTAGAGCATGTCACCGCGTCCCAGCAAAGCTTCTGCGCCGTTGGCGTCGAGAATGGTGCGCGAGTCAACCTTGGTGGCCACACGAAACGAAATGCGGGCAGGGAAATTGGCCTTGATCAAACCCGTGATTACGTCAACCGACGGGCGCTGCGTCGCCAGCACCAAATGAATCCCAACCGCTCGCGCCATCTGGGCCAGGCGTGTGACCGACTCTTCCACGTTGCCCGAGTCCAGCATCATCAGGTCAGCCAACTCGTCGATGATGATGACGATATAGGGTAATGGCCGGTCTTCGGAATCCTCGCCAAACAAGCTGCGCGTGCCCTCGTCGTCGAAAAGCTTGTTGTACTGCTCCATGTTGCGCACGCCTTTTTCGGCGAGCAGTTTCAGGCGGCGTTCCATCTCGCGGACGGCATTCCGCAGTGCATTGGCGGCGAGCTTGGGCTCGGTGATGATCGGCGTAAAGAGATGGGGGACGCCTTCGTAGTTGCCCAACTCCAGCCGCTTCGGATCCACCAGAATCAGCCGCACTTGGTCCGGCGTGGCCTTGTACAGGATGGACATGATCATGGCGTTGATGGCCACGCTCTTGCCCGCGCCGGTCGAACCCGCGATCAGCAGGTGCGGCATGCCCGCGAGATCGGCCGTGACAATGCGTCCGTTGATGTCTTTGCCCAGCGCCAGGGTCAGCTTCGATTTGGTGCCGATGAACTCGGACGACTCGATGTTCTCGCGCAGCCAGATAATTTCGCGGTCACGGTTGGGCACCTGAATCCCGACCGTGGACTTGCCCGCCATGCGCTCGATCAGAATGCTCTCGGCTTTGAGCGCCAGGCACAAATCGTCCGTGAGATTGGTAATGCGGCTGTATTTGATGCCCGCCTCGGGCTTGAATTCGAAAGTTGTGACCACCGGACCGGGATTGATCTGCGTCACTTGCCCGTGGACGTCAAACTCTGAGTACTTTTCCGTGAGCACCTGGGCCAGCAACTTCAATTCGTCGGCGTCAATTGCCTGCTGCCCGTCTGGACGGTGGAGCAAGCTGCTGGGTGGTAGTTTGAAGCCGCCAGCCGCGATGCGCGGCATGGTTGTCTTTGGTTTTGCTCCGGTGTCAGCGCGCTCCGTCACTTCAACATCCGGAATGATGGCTTCCGGCGCATGGTGGGGATGCGGCTGGATGTCGTGTTGCTCACCCCGGCTCGCTGCGGTCATGCGGTCAATGCCGGTTGCTCGAATCGGCTCTGGCGCATACGACGGCGCTGGAGCGGCCGGGGAACGTGCTGGAATCAATTGAGCGGTAACCGTCGGCCGAGTAGCGCGCCGCTTTTCCAACTCCTTCTGCATCTTCCTCTTGGCGCGGCTGTCTTGCCAGTCCTTGTAGCGGTTCCAGAGCGCGACTACGAAGGCGAAACGGGTCGGCGCCCAGACTTGCAGGGATGCGAAAGAGAAAGCCGTCGTCAGGTATAGCGCTACCGCTAAAATCGTTGCGCACACGATATATGCGCCGGCTGGATTCAAGTAGTGGATGAGGGCATCGCCGACGATGCGTCCGGCCAGGCCTTCCATGGGAATCACAGCCATCCAGCGCACGTGCCCGGGCATAAGCGCGAGCAGCGCGGGGACGAAGACCAGCAGCCAAATTGCCCCCAGAGACTTCGCAATCGGTGAGGTGACCTTGCGCGAGCGAAACCAGCGCGAGCCCAACGCCCCCAGAAACACCGGAACCAGAAATGCTCCTATTCCCAGACCTTGCAGCAGCAGATCGGAGACAATCGCTCCTACCAGTCCAACCCAGTTGCGTGCCGACTGAGAACCTGTCAGCACCGACGCGCTGTTGAACGATGGATCAAGCGGAGAATACGAGGCCAGGGCCAGGAACAAGAGCAGGCCCGAGATACAAAGCACGAATCCGATCAGCTCATTGAGCCGCCGGTTGTTCGTGGGGGCGAAAATCTGTGCAAAATACTTCATGGGGTCGTCGTCGGCAGCCCGCAGCGATGCAAATGCTTCAGGATGTCGGAATCTGGCCAGAACAACTGATTATGCCAAGAAGCCCCCGGCGGAACAATGAAGGAATTCCAAAACAGTATCGAGTTAGTTTCTGGGTAGCGCCGGCGTCCCGCCGGCCCGAAGGCCCGGGCAGAATGCCCACCAGAGTGCAAGGTGGCGGCTAGGCCGCAAGATGTAGGCGCGAGCGTCTCGCTCGTGCAGGAGTGGCACGGTGCCTGCAACTTTGACATCAGCATTGATCTTCTTTGAGTCGAGCGCTGTGTTTGATTCTCGGTCAGAGCTAGAAAATACCCGCCCAAGCAGAGCTTGGACGGGGCACCCTCAGCGTCTTTAGCCCGCGAGCTTAGCGGCGAAGACCAGCACCAGAATTCCCACCACTATCCGATACACCGCAAACGGCACAAACCCGTGCTTCCGCACCCACGCCATGAACCAGGCCACGGAAGCATAGGCCACCACAAATGACACCACGAAGCCGATGGCGAGTACCACCCATCCGTGAGGATCAATCTGTGAGACCCCGATGGGATTCGTACCCTTGCCGCGCAAGGATTTCAGCAGGTCATATCCGGTAGCTGCGACCATGGTCGGAATCGAAAGGAAAAACGAAAACTCCAGTGCTGAAGCGCGCGACATGCCGGCCAGTTGTCCGGCCGCGATGGTGGACATGGATCGTGAAGTGCCGGGAAAAACTGCCGAGAGAATCTGGCAAGCTCCAATCCAGATCGCCTGGCCCAGGCTCATGGCTTCCATCTTCCAGGTGTGGATGCGGCTTCCAGCGGCAGGCCCGGCGGCCTCAGCCGGCGCGTTCACGGCATCAACAATCCACATCACGACGCCGCCGATGAGCAGCGAACTGGCCATAATGGTCAGACTCTCCAGATGTTTGCCAATGATCTTGGTCAGGAGAAACGCGGGGATCGCAGTGATGAGAAACGCAACCGCGGTCAGCCCCAGAGGATGCGTCAGAATATTCCGGTCACCGTCCTCACCTTGAGGAAACGTTGAAAACAATTTCGCAATCCGCTCGCGAAAGTACACCGGCAGGCAAAGAATGGCGCCCAGCTGAATCACGATGGTGTACATCTTCCAATAGCCATCGGACAGGCTGATGTGGAACAGGGCTTCCGCAATGCGCAGGTGCGCGGTAGAGCTGACGGGCAGAAATTCCGTGAGACCTTCAACAATTCCCAGGACCACGGACAGCAAGTAGTCGTTCAAGCTTCCTCCGAAGAGTGCGAGAAAACAGTATGGCAGAGGTTGTGACGCGTTTGAATTGGCGGCGGAGACTCCCCTCGTCCCGCGACTGCGTCCGGGTCTATTGGGGATCTTTGGATTTCAGCGTCTCGCTGTAAGCGATGCGTGCCAGGGTTCCTTGCTTGTAGTCGGTCAGCCAGATCGAATCGTGCCCAAAGCGAAGAGAATCGCCACCCGGACCAATCCACTGGCGGACCACCTTGTTGGTTGTGGCGTCAATCGCAGTGAGCGGCACACCTAACAACGTGGCCCAGATGGAACCGGCTCCCCACGCGATGTCGCCGCCGTGCCCAGGAATACCGACGGCAATTGTGGTGGTCACTTTTTTGGTCCGCGCATCGATGCGCGTCACCGTCCCATCATCCTGGTTCAGAGTCCAGATCGAACCTGCACCAGCCGTCAGAAATCGCGGCTTGGGGCCAACCGGGATTACGGCCATGACTTCGCCCGTTGTTGCGTCGACGGCAGTCAACACATTTGCGGTTCCGCTGGTGATCCACACCGCGCCGTCACTGAAGCATGGATTGTAAGAACCTGGCGCAATGGGAATTTTCTGGCGGACCTGGTTCGTAGCAGGATCGATGCTGACGAGGGTACCAGCGTCATCGCTAACAACCCAGACACTGTCGCTGCTGGCCGCGATTCCGCCCTCGGGTCCCGCCGGCCCAATGGGAAGAATTGAGCTGATCCGGTTGGTATTTGCGTCGACGCGCGCAATCGAATTGGGTTGGCCACACAGCGGTACCCAGAGGCTACCAAAGCCGAATGCCAGGCCCGCGCACGGATCACCCGGCACAGGAACGACAGCAACTTCTTTATTGCTCTTGGGATCGATGCGGTGAACCGATGCAGGTTTCGAGCTGGCGACCCAGACTGCATCATCTGTAATTTGCACCCAGTCTGCATTTTCGCCGATTTTGAATGTGGCTGCGGGCTTGAGGGAAGCGAAGGGGATCTGAACTTCCTTCACTCCGGGCGTCGCAATTTTGGACTCTGCATCGGAGTTTTGCGATAACGCATGTACCGAAAGCATCGCGACAACGAACACGAGACTGGTCTTGACAAGGAAGACAGGCTCGACGCCGTGGCAGCTCACTGCGTTACGTTTCCGTAAGTCGGGACGCCTTGCTCCATCAGGTAGAGCAGGCGCTGGGCGCGTGCGGCCCAGTCCTCCGACGAAGTTTGCGACGCCGCCCTCTGGGCCAGTGCCACCGCCTTGGCACGCGCTTCCTCGGACTTTTTCGGTGCTTCTTCTGTCTTGTAGATCTCGATCAGGGCAGACCAGCGCCAGGCGGCGTCGTACAAAGCTTCCGTTGCTGCCGGAGACTGGGGATGCTCGGTGGCGTACTTCTCGTAGATTTCTGATTCCTTCACTGGACACTTCGAACTGCCCTGCCAATCACCGCACAACTTATTGTCGATCAGATGGAAAGCAGCCAGGTCGGCCCACTTGGTGCCGGGATATTTCTTGATGACCTCTTTCATGTATTTCTCTTCCATGCCTTCGCGCAGGTAAGAGTCGCGTTCCCGCGCTGAGGGACGCGAAGACACGTCCAGCTTCTCCAGTTGCCACCGGATATCGGCGGAGCGATACATGGCCTCGCCGGCCAAAGGCGACGTAGGAAAATAGTCGGCGACACAGTAGTAGAGGCGCATGGCATCCTGGGCCGCGCCATTGCGTCCGCGTCTTCGGCTGGCCTGGTCTTCGGAGTCAACGGCCTCTCCGAACAATATCTTGTCGCCATTCGGAGTAGAGGCCCGCACCACTCCCTTGTCGAGCACCCAGCCACTGACGGTGCGCTCCTCTGTAAGATTGGCCTCGACGTGCACCCACTCGCGGCTGGTTTCGAGCACAATGATTTCGCGGCCGCGATCCATTTCGGCGAGCTTTGCCGAACTGGTATCGGGTGAGAGATAGATTTGAGCGACACGCACCATAGCGCCGCGTTCGAAATTGGCAGCAGCGGCTGGGACGGAGGAGGCGAGCGCGAGCAGACAGCCGATAGCCAGAAATGCTGTCGGCAAAGTAGCGCCGCCGTCTCGGCGGCTGTCCGCGCTACAGAGCGTCTTCATGCTTTCTCCTTGCCTAGTTCCGCCAGCATCTCTGCTCCAACGTTGCCGCCGCTGATGACCGATACGTTCATCCTCGTTCTGGGCAGTTGGTCCCGGTGAAACAGGAATGCTGCCACAGCCACCGCCCCGCTGGGCTCGGCGAGGGTCCTGGGATCGGTCGCCAGGAGCCGCATAGCTCTACGGATTTCGTCCTCGCTTACGGTTACGATGTCATCCACATAGCGACGGATGTGTTCAAAGTTGATGGCGCCAATGCTTTGGGTGCGCAGTCCGTCCGCCAAAGTCCGCGTCGTCTCTTCGGCCGAAGCATGCACGATCTTGCCAGATCGCAAGCTGGCCTGGGCGTCTGCCGCGAGTTCCGGCTCTGCGCCGATCACTTTCACGGTGGACTGGCTCAGTTTAATCGCTGTGGCGATTCCGCTGAGCATGCCTCCTCCGCCGACGGGTGCGATGACGGTTTCCACTTCCGGCAGGTCTTCGAGGATCTCCAGCCCCATCGTGCCTTGTCCGGCGATAATCATTTCGTCGTTGTAGGGAGGTACGATCACGTATCCATGCTGCGCAGCGAGTTCTTCCGCCTTGGCCTGCCGCTCGGAACTGGCCGGACCCACCAGTATGATCTCCGCGCCCAGGGCAATGGTTGCCTCGCGCTTCACCGCCGGTGCATTTTCGGGCATCACGATGACTGCTTTCACGCCCAGCGCCCGCGCCGCATAGGCGACGCCTTGGGCATGGTTGCCGCTGGAATAGGTGATGACGCCGTGGCTGCGCTCCTCTTCCGATAGGGAAGCGACCTTGTTGTAGGCTCCGCGCAGCTTGAACGATCCGATCGGTTGCAGGTTTTCTGGCTTGAGATACAGCTGGCGATTGTCTTTCTTGTTCGCGTCGTGAATGTGTGACGGAATCAGCTTGGTGCGGACAGCGACGCCGCGCAGGCGAGATTGCGCTTCGCGAATGTCGTTGAGAGTGACGATGAGGCTGTCTCCAACATGTCATCCTGAGCGGAGAGCGAACTTCGCTCCGCGAAGTTCGCGCGGAGTCGAAGGACCCCTATAGCTAAGTACAGTGCCGAAGGTAGGGGTCCTTCGACTGCGCTGCCGCTTCGCTTCGCGAAGCAGCCAATCCGCTCGGGATGACAACTTCTAGATCTCCAATATTACCGGCATGATCAGCGGCCGCTTCTGTGTCTGCTTGGAAACGTAACGCTTCAGATCGGCCCTAATCTTTTCCTTGATCACGCCATAGTCGGCCTTTTCTTCCGCGCTCGACGAATCCAAAGTCTGCATCACGATCTGCCGGGCGCCGTCGACGAAGCCGTCTTCTCCCGGAGAAAATCCGCGGGTCACAATCTCGGGTGAAGTTTCCACCTTGCCGGTCAGTTTGTTGATGGCGATGATCGGCAGCACTATGCCATCCTCGCTCAGGTGCCGCCGGTCTTTGACGATGAGGTCTTCCACCACGTCGGTTCGCGATCCCGAGTCAATGCAGACCCGCCCGACATTCACCCGGCCAGCTTTGCGCGCCCCCTGTTCGTCGAACTCGAGGATGTCGCCGCTCTCGATCAGGATCACGTTCCCCACCGATCCCTTCATCGCTGCCGCCATCTCCGCATGCAGTTTCAGCTGACGGTACTCGCCGTGGATGGGTATGAAATACTTCGGCTTCACCAGGTTGATGATCAGCTTTAACTCTTCCTGGCTGGCATGGCCGCTGACGTGTACCGGCGGCGACGAACCGTCGTCATAGATGACGTGCGCCTCGCGCCGGAACAGGTGGTCAATCATGCGATAGATGGCTTTCTCGTTGCCCGGAATGATCCGGGACGACAGCATCACCGTGTCACCCTTTTCGATCTTGGCGTGCTTGTGATTGTCCACCGCAGCGCGGGAAAGGGCCGACATGGGCTCGCCCTGCGTCCCGCTGATCAGCACGCAGACTTTTTCCGGCGGAAAGTTCTTCATCTCGCCGGGATGGATCAGCAAACCCTCGGGAATCTCGATGTAACCCAGATCCTCCGCGATCTCCGCGGAGTTGTTCATGGAGCGCCCGGCAAACGCCACTTTGCGACCGTGCTGCCACGCCATCTCGACGGCCAGCTTGATGCGATGGATCGAAGATGAGAAGCACGAGATGAACAGACGCCGTTTGGTGTGGGCGAACACCTCGTCAAATTTCCGCCGCACGGCGCGCTCGCTCGGCGTGTAGCCTTTTCGCTCGACGTTGGTCGAGTCCTGGAAGAGCGCCAGCACCCCGGTCTTGCCGTATTCGGCAAACGCGTGCAGATCGAACAAACGGTTATCGGTGGGCGTAGGATCCACTTTGAAATCGCCGGTATGAATAATCACACCCAGCGGAGTGTGCACGGCCAGCGCCACGCAATCCACTAGGCTGTGCGTGACCTGGATAGGGCTGATGGTGAAGGGCCCGATCTTGAAACTCTCGCCCGCGCGGATCTCGCGCAGATCGGCGTCATCCAGCAATCCGTGTTCTTCGAGTTTGTCTTCAACATAGGCCAGGGTGAACTCCGTGCCCCAGACCGGCACGTTCAACTCGCTCAGGATCCAGGGCAAGGCGCCGATGTGGTCTTCGTGCCCGTGGGTGAGCACGATGCCCTTAACCCGTTGCCGGTTTTCGATGAGATACGAAATATCAGGGACAACAATGTCGACGCCGAGCAGTTCGGCCTCGGGAAACATCAGGCCGCCGTCGATGACGATGATATCGTCACCCCAGCGTACGGCCATGCAGTTCATTCCGAACTCGCCCAGGCCGCCGAGGGGCACGATGTGCAATTTTCCAGTTGGCATGCGGTGCATTGATCGTAGCACAAGGAATGTAGAGGCGAGCGTCACGCTCGCAGTCCGTGTAGGGCGGGCACCCTCGCCCGCCTGAACGCTGGCAGGGTTGGCATGCGGTGCAAGATCAAAAAGATGTCGTTCTTACCTGCGGCTCGGAACATGTCTTGGCCGTCGTGGTGAGCGCTGACAGTTTCGCGGGCGTGGGCGCCCGCGCCACACATCCACCGTAATCTTCCCACCAGCGAGTATCTGCGATAAGGTTGAACTGTATGGTTGAGCAGGAGCGCAAAACCTGGTTGAGGCGGCGGGTTGAGGACGGCATGCGCCGCGGCTTCCAGCGCGCCTACGAAACCGTCAAGGTGGATCCAGCCAGGTTTCTGCTTCAGGTACGGGCCGCCTATGGCCTGCCGATCACCAGCTTTCAAGGCGTCTATTCGTTAGAGGTGGCGCAACTCGATGCGCTGGCCCACCTCGTGATTCGCAGCGGAATGAAAGTCGCTGCGGCCGAAGGCGCCGGATTCGGACTCGGGGGCCTCATCACCATCATTCCCGATCTGGGAATTCTGTCGGGTGTGACCTTGCGAACGATTCAGAAACTCAGTTTGCTCTACGGCTTCGAATTCAACACCGAAGAAGAAACCGCAGAACTGTGGATTGCCGCCGCCAGCGCCGCCGGCGTTGATATCAGCCGCGAGCTACTGGAAAAAGAAGTAGTCAGCCGGTTCGTTCCCCGCGTCATCCAGCGCATTGCCGCACAGGCCAGCAGGGAAGTGGTGGAAAAATGGTCGGGAAGGCTCATCCCTCTCGCCAGCTCCGTGATCGGCGCCGGCTTGAATTACTATTTCGTGCGCGCCTGGGGAGAACGCGCCCGCTCGCACTTCCGCAAACGCCACATGGAGATCCGTAACCAGATGGCTGAGGGAAAGCTGATCGTAGTGTCCGAACCCCCGAAAGCACTACCGTCGTGACCTCGTCGTCTGGGGGATTTTCGTTGCGCCCTTTGCGGTAAGCTCTTAACCGCGAAGCTTGCCAAAAGCCGCAAAGGTCGCAAACAACCCTGCATGAAAATATTCGATTGCGCCGCCATCCTCTTCGACCTCGACGGAGTTCTTGTGGACTCCACCGGCTCCGTCACTCGTCAGTGGCGCCTCTGGGCTGAGGAACATAACATCGATCCCCAGAAAGTGGTGGAGATTGCACATGGAGTTCGCACCATTGAAATCGTCAGAATGCTGACGCCACACCTGGATGCCCAAGCGGAGGTTGTGAGAATTGAAAAGCGCGAAGCGGAAGACCAGGAAGGTGTCGCCGTGATGCCCGGCGCAGCAGACCTGCTCAAGGCCATCCCCGAAGGCCGTTGGTGCGTCGTGACCTCCGGCACTCGTTATCTGGCAACAGCTCGACTAAAGCTCGCCAACTTGCCCACTCCGAGGGTGTTGGTTTCAGCCGATGACGTGTCAAAAGGCAAGCCCGATCCCGAACCCTATTTGATGGGAGCCAAATTGCTCGGCCTGGACCCCGCCCAGTGCCTTGTGATTGAAGACGCCCCGGCAGGCATTCGTGCGGCCCATGCGGGAGGCATGAAAGCGGTCGGAATCACTAGCACTTATCCGGCGTCGGCTCTGCAGGAAGCCGATGCGGTCGTACAAAGATTAGCGCAGATGAGAGTTAAGAGTTCACGTGGCCCGGGAGGACTTACGGTAAGTGTCGAATAAGATCGCGTCTCGAATGAAACCTCAGGGCGCAAGCCTGGGGTGAACGGCGAGAATTGGCCGAGCCCCCGAAGGGCGAAAGAAACCCGTCGCCAAATTAGCGCAGCCATTCTTCCAACTCAATTCTCTGGTCGGTCTTCTCATCGCGATACTTCACGATGACCGGAGTATAAAGCGAAAGATTCCAGTCCGCCGCCTGTCCCTTTTTCACCGCTCGCGACCCAGGCACGACCACGGCATTCCCCGGCACCTCCAAAGGCTTCTCATCTGTTGCCTTGTAAACCTGGCCGCGCACAATGTCGTAGAGCGGCGTCGAACGAGTCAAAATCGTCCCCGCTCCCAGCACCACCCCCGCCCGCACCAGCGTGCCTTCATAGACGCCGCAATTTCCGCCCACGAGCACATCGTCTTCAATGATGACTGGCGCGGCGTTTACGGGTTCGAGAACGCCGCCGATCTGGGCTGCGGCGCTGAGGTGTACGCGCTTGCCCACCTGCGCGCAGGACCCGACCAGCGCGTGTGAATCCACCATGGTGCCTTCGTCCACATAGGCGCCGACGTTGATGAACATCGGCGGCATGCAGATCACCGAAGGCGCGACATAAGCTCCCTCGCGCACTGACGATCCGCCGGGCACCACCCGCACTCTGTCACCCACGGCAAATCGACGGGCGGGGAATGTGTCTTTGTCTACGAAGGAAAGTGCCGAGTCGCCCATCTGCGCAAGCTCACCCAGGCGAAACCCCAGCAGGATGCCCTGCTTTACCCAGGCGTTCACCTTCCAATCGCCGTTGACCTTTTCAGCGGCGCGAATCTTTCCCTGTGTGAGTTGTTCACGAAACTCTAGAAAGGTCTTGCGGGCGTCCGGATTTCCCTCCACCTCGCCCAGCGTGGCCAGGCGCTCGATCGCAGATTGCAGGGAGGGCATGAGAAGGGAAGTATAGAAGAAAGAATTTCAGATTGCAGATTTTAGATTTCATATTGCAAAGGCATCGCCTGGTCAAATGACAGTATGCGAGATGGGCTCTTCAATCTGAAATCTGCAATCTAAAATCAAATGCACTTACACTCACTTCGAATCAGCACCCCCGGCATGTGATGCGAAGCCTCGCGCGCCTCGGATAGCGTCGGGTAGGGACCGTGCCAGCGGGCATGGTTGGCATCGTGCCCTGCCGGACGTCCCTTGCCGTGATTGCACTGGCCGCAGCCCGAGCGGTGCAGCACAATCTTGTGCGGCCCGGCTACCCAGTTCTCGTAGACATAGAAATCGGCCGCGTCGGCTGCCGCTGCTACCGGCTTGCTGATCAATCCCGCCTCGGCAGCGATCTTTTGCAGCTTTGACCGGGCATCGCGGCGCATGGGCACCATGGGCAGCCGATAGACTTCTTCGATCTTGCCCATCATGGTCAGCACGGCCTTCACCGGCATCGGATTGGATTCGATAAAGTTTGCCAGCATCAGCGGCAGGTATTTGCGGTGAATGCGCCGCGCCGTGTCCCAGTCATTGTTCAGCGCGGCCCGCGTCATGTCAGACATTTCGCGTGGAATCTCGTTCGAAGCCACCGAAATAATGCCCACGCCGCCCAGTGCGATCAGCGGCAAGGTGATGGCATCATCACCCGAAAAAACTGCAAAGTGTTCTGGAACGACGCTACAGACTTCCGCCATCTGGCTGATGTTGCCGCTGGCTTCCTTGACTCCAGCGATGTTTGGAACCTCAGCCAGCCGCGCCAGGGTTGCCGGCTCGAGGTTCGCGCCGGTGCGTCCGGGGACGTTGTAAAGAATGATGGGCTTGTCCACGGCCTCCGCGATGGCGCGGAAGTGCCGGTACTGTCCCTCCTGCGTCGGTTTGTTGTAGTAAGGCGACGCCGTGAGGATGCCATTCACTCCGGGCAGAGCGGCCAACTCTTTAGCTTTGCTGACGGCGTCCTGGGTTGAATTCGAAGTCGCGCCGGCCACAATGGGACAGCGTTGCGCCACCACCTCAATCGTGATCGCGATGACCTGCAACCATTCGTCATGCGAAAGTGTCGGCGTTTCGCCGGTGGTGCCGCAGGGGACGAGGAAATCAATCCCCGATTCCACCTGCCAAGCGACCAGGTTGCGCAGGGCAGTCTCGTCAATCGAGCCGTCCTGTCGAAACGGAGTGACCAAAGCCGTACCGCAGCCACGGAATTGCATGAGATAAAGATAACGCTAATCGGGGTGTGAACGAAACTGCAGATGCTCTTGAGCGTAACACGAGCCACGTAGGGGCGGGCGCCCTCGCCCGCCCAGCCGAGCCAAGCTCGGCTCCTTAGGTCTCTCTCCAAATATCCTTAAAATCAAAAAAGCCTTTTTTCCCAGCCAGCCATTCCGCCGCCCGCACCGCTCCCTCGGCAAATCCCCGGCGCGACTTGGAGTCGTGGCAAAGGTAAATAGTGTCGTTGGGCGAATCCAGTACGATTTCGTGCAGGCCAACCACGTCGCCCTCGCGGAACGAGGTAATTTCCAGCTCCTTGCCGGATGCATCGCGAATGATCCGCTGCAAAGTCACGGCCGTCCCCGAGGGGGCATCCTTCTTCTTCTCGTGATGACGTTCGAAGATTTGTCCCGAATATTGATGCTGCAGAAGTCCCGCCGCGGTGCGTGCTGCCTCGAACAGCAGGTTGATGCCGATGGAGAAGTTCGCTCCATACAGGAATCCGGACCCACTCTTCTCCACGAACCGGCGCACCTTTTCCAGATCGTCGTACCAACCGGTGGTTCCCACCAGCATGTTCGTGCCCGCGCCGACGCAGGCCTCGATATTTTCCAGAACTGCTTGCGGCGTCGTGAAATCAATCACGATATCTACATCGCGCAGCTTCTCCTTGGTGAGGGCGGATGCATGGGCATTCTCGGCAGCGCACAGCAATGTGATGGCATGGCCTCGTTCGCGCGCCACGTCTGCGACCAGAGAGCCGGTCTTACCGCGTCCTAAGATGAGCACTTTCACGACGTAGTTCCTCGAGGTTCTGTGCTGCTGAACAAGCAAACCGCAGCGGCTAAAGCCGCCCTGTTCCTCAGTTATTTGTGGCACGACTAAAGTCGTGCCCTCCCGAAGCCGGTTCGGGTCTTCTTCCGCGAGCGCCTACGCGAAAACTTCCGGATCCAAATCCGAGAAGAACGTTTTGTGCAGCCGCTGCACTACGTCGGAGACGACGTCCTCTTCCACCACGAATGTCAGATTGATCTCTGAAGCTCCCTGCGAAATCATACGGATCTTGACGTCCGCCAATTCACCGAACACGCGCGCAGCTATGCCGGGCGTGTCCCGCAGATTCTCGCCGACCAGGCAGACGATGGCCTTGCGTCCCTCGTATTTTACGTCCGCCAGTTTGGCCAGGTCTGCGGCCAGCGGCGGAATTGACTCGTTCGAGTCTACGGTAAGCGAGACGCTGACCTCGGAAGTTGAGACCACATCGACCGCCACGCGATGCCGGTCGAAGGCGGCAAAGATCGAACTCAGGAATCCGTGCGCCAGCTGCATGCGGGGAGCGGCAACGTCCACAATAGTGATGCGCTTTTTCACCGCGATGGCTTTGAAGGAATTCCGGCACTGGGGCGCGCGAGCGGTGATGCGTGTTCCCTCGCACTCAGGATTGCCCGAGTTCAAAATATAGACTGGAATGTTTTTCTGCACGGCGGGCAGTACCGTCGCGGGATGCAGAACTTTAGCGCCGAAGTAAGCTAGCTCGGCCGCCTCATCGAAGCTGATGACTTTGATTCGTCGGGCATCGGCACTCATGCGTGGGTCGGTGGTCATCATCCCGTCCACGTCGGTCCAAATCTCGATGCGTTCGGCCCCCAGTCCGGCCCCTACAATGGCGGCAGAATAGTCTGACCCACCGCGGCCAATTGTCGTGGTGATTCCGGCTTTGGATGCCCCGATGAAGCCACCCATCACCGGAACTTTTCCCGCGGTCACCAGTGGCGCTACTCGGGACTGTAATCTTTGATTAGTCTCTTCGAACTGAGGCGCGGCACGCATGTGGGCGCTGTCGGTGACCAGCCACTCGCGGGAATCCACCAGCGCGGATGGCATGCCCAGCGCCGAGAATGCCGCTGCCACAATCTTGCTGGACAGGATTTCTCCGAATGCGGAGACATAGTCCGTGGTGCGCGGGGTCAATTCGCCGACGGCAGAGATTCCGCGCAGCAATTCTTCCAGAGTTTCGAAGTCAGCTCCGAGGTCGCTGTGAAATTGCGTGAATAAAGCCGTCCCTAGCAGTTCTCCGGCGGTATTGTAGTGGCGCTCCTGCAAGGCGCGGCAGAGCTTCAGCGCAGTCTTGCGATCTCCGGCCCCGGCGGCGCGTGCCATCGCCAGCAGTTGATCGGTCACCTTGGCCATGGCGCTGACCACGACCACCGGCTTCTGTGCCAGACGGCCTTTGACGATTGCGCCTGCGCGCTCGATCGCCTTGGCATCCTGCACCGAGGTGCCGCCGAACTTCATGACGATCATTGCGGTAGATTTCTCGTGAAATGAGGAAAGAAGGTGGAGCAGCGCTTTAGCGCTGCATTAACAGCCAGCTCGGAGGGGGCTCTAGCCCCTGAGGTTCTTTGCAACAATTGTCCCCCAGCGGCTAAAGCCGCCATCAAAAATAGCGCTGTAATGCAGGGCTAAAGCCCTGCTCCACCCTCAAGCTCTCAGTTAGCGCTTCACTCACACGCCGCGCCGTTTAGCTGATGTAGCCCTGCACCTTCAGCAACTCGGCATTCAGCAACGCCGCTCCCGCCGCCCCTCGGATCGTATTGTGCGAGAGCACGGTGAACTTCCAGTCGAGCACGCCGCACGGACGCAGCCGGCCGACGGTTGTCGTCATTCCGTTTCCGAAATCAACATCCAGGCGCGGCTGTGGACGATCGCTCGGGGTCATATACCGCACCGGCTGTTCCGGAGCGCTGGGCAGCTTCATCTCCTGCGGCAGGCTGCGGAATGCATTCCAGACCTCAACAATCTCCTCCAGCTTCGCTTTCTTCGTGAGCTTCACCGAGACCGATTCCGTATGGCCGTCCTCCACCGCCACGCGGTTGCACTGGGCGCTCATGCCGAACGAACCCATCACGATGCCCGAGCCATTCAGCGTGCCCAGCAGCTTGCGGGTTTCTTCCTCCATCTTTTCTTCTTCTTTGGAAATGTACGGAATCACGTTGCCCAGAATGTCCAGCGATGCGACTCCGGGATAACCCGCGCCGCTTACGGCTTGCATAGTGACGGCCATCACTGTGTCCAAGCCAAACGCATGCTGCAGCGGTGCCAGCGCAATGACCAGACCAATCGCCGAACAATTCGGATTCGTCACCACGAAGCCACCAGACTTCTTGCGCCACGCCTGGCATTCCAGCAGCTTGACGTGATCATGGTTTACTTCCGGAATCACCAGGGGCACATCCTTTTGCATGCGGAGCGCGCTGGAGTTGGTGATCACGGCGCACCCGGCTTCGGCAAAACGCGGTTCCATCTCGGCCGCAATGGAGGCATCGAGCGCTGCGAAAATAACTTTAGGTGCGCCTTCCGGAGTTGCGGGCGCGACCCGCATCTCGGCTATCTGCCTGGGGATTGCCGTCTTCAGCTTCCAGCGGGCGGCGTCCGCATAGGGACGCCCCTCGGAACGATCAGAAGCCGCCAGCCACGCCACCTCAAACCAGGGATGATGCTCCAGTAGCTGCACGAAGCGCTGCCCGACGATACCGGTAGCGCCCAGGATTCCTATAGGGATTTTCGCAGTCATAATAGTTTCTTTGGATTTTACAACACCACTGGCTCGCGACTTCCGATCGACGACGAAACAGGTAACTGACAAGTGTCAATGTCAGGTTCACCACAGACTACGAGGGGACAGCCGCCCTCGGCAGTCCGGCGGAGCGAAGCTCCGCTAAGATTGGTTCTGTCCAAGAAGCCGTCGAGCTTCGCTCGACCGGACAGCCGAGGGCGGCTGTCCCCACGTGGTTCGTGATTATGTTCTGGGGGTGATTTCGGAGCCGAAAGAATATTCGTTAAGCGGCCCGAAGCGCTTCTTCTCGGCATACAGGCGCCAGCGCCGCCACACGATACGCAAGCTGGCCATGATGGGAATCGAAAGATAGATGCCCAGCACTCCTGCGATCTCTCCTCCAGCCAGCACGCCGAAGATGGCGGCCAAGGGATGAAGTTCCATGCTTTGTCCCATCACCCGCGGAGAAATCACGTAGTCCTGTATCAGGCGCCAAGCTCCGAGAAAAATCAGGAGCAGCAGCCAATGGGGATAACTCATCAGCAGCGCGACACTGAAGATTAGAACAGCGGCGACAAGCGGGCCGACTACCGGAATGAACTCCATCATTCCGCCCGCCGTGCCCAGCACCAGGGCATAGGGAACGCCGCCCAATTCCAGAAATGCCAAATAAGCAACAAACGAAAAAGCCGCCAGCGTCAACTGAGCCCGAATAAACTGCGCCAGCATCTGGTTGAGATCGCCCAGCACGCCCTCCAGAAATTCGCGCTGGGGACGGGAATGCACAAACGAGAGCAGGACCTCACCGAAAGCGCGCCCGTCCTTGAGAAAGAACGCCGCCAGAATGGGGACGACGATCAGCAGCCAGGCTTGCTGCGCGACGTCGGCCACGCGCAGGCCGATGCGCTGAGCCAGGCCGAGAAGCTCAGCGCGGTGGTTCGCCAAAAGGTTCGACACCTGTACCCGGGTGGATACGCTCCAACCCTGTTCTTTTCCGATCTGTTCGGCAATCTGGCCGGAGCTGACGGTTTCGAGAAGTTTCGGCAGGGACTCACTCAGGCGCTGCCCCTGGCGTGCGATCTGCGGCCCGACGAAAAAGAAGAAGGTGATCAGAAGAGCTACGAGCAGCAGGTACATCAATCCGATGGCCCGTCCCCGTCCTCGCACCCATTTTTCTACTCGCGAGACTGCGGGGTCCATGAGGTAAGCAAAGAAGACCGCAAACAGGAACGCGATCAGCGTGCGGCGGGCAATGTACAGGAATCCGAGCGCCAGCGCGAACAGCAACACGGTGAACAGGACGCGCGACGTGCGTACGTCAATCAGGGACATCGCAACCTTTCCCTATCTAGTCCCGTAACACTTCCGTATTATCGGCGGCTATCAGGATCCGGACCAGCTTGAATTGATCGTCGAGCCACAGCGACCAGTCCCCGGCATCGCTCTTGAGCACAAAATGATTGAGCTCCCGTTCCGCGCCGCGCACTTGCACCTTGTCTTTTCCGGTGAAGGCCAGGCTCACGAGCAGGGATGAACGCTGATGTGGATTGATGACGCCAAACTTCACCTGCTGGTTCTGTGGGCAGGCAACCACGCCCTTGTCCTGGTGACAGCTGGTGGCGAGATATTTCCACACGAGAATCTCGCGGTGAACAAAGAAGTAGTCGTCCAGAACACTGGTTGAAACCGGCAGCAGGAAGGGATGCTCTTCCTCTTTATCCTGCGGATTTTTGGTGGAGCGCTCGACCAGAAGGCTGTCGTTGGGCACAAGCACCGCCTGGGCTTTCCCCGGGGTGACTTCTTTCCACTCGTACTTCCGCAGATCACCGTTGAGCGCGAGTTGCAACTCCGAGGATTGTGCCGCCGGATCCGCGCCCGGCTCGGTCCTGAATTCAGAAGTGGCGACGCTTCCCGCCGTGTTCTGCTGGATGGAGAATTTTTCGGTCGCCACTCTCCGCCCATTCATGAAAACGCCAAAGGACCCCGAGTCCACGTTCTGGGCCGCAGGTTCCTTGTCTTTGGCGGGTTCCGCCACGGCAGACGAGGCCAGCAAAAGGCACCAGACTCCAACCATCAGCGCCGTTTTGAACTTCACGTTCGCACTCCTTTGAAAAGCTGCTGCTCCAGATTCACGCGAAATCGACGGAAAACGTGCCGTGGCACGGCTATCGAAGTCCCAGGCGGGCGATGGCTTCCGCAGCCACCTCTTCCACATTCTTGCCCGCGGTTTCGATGCGCAAGCCCGCCTTCAGGTAGCACGGCCGGCGGTCTTCATACAAGCGGTTGAACTCGTTCACGTCGCCGCGCAACGGGCGTTCCAGCTCCTGCTCCTGGCAACGGCGGAACAATTCATCCACCGGTGCGTCCAGGAATATGGTTGAACACCCAGCCTTTTCCAGCAAGGCGGCGTTATTCGCCTGCGCGAAAGCGCCACCCCCCAACGCTACGACCTTGGCAGACGCGCTCAGTTCTTCAACCAGCGAGCGCAGCGCCGCGTGCTCCAACTGGCGGAAGACGGCCTCGCCCGACTGGCGAAAAATTTGCTCGATGGACCGTTGTTCCCGAGCCTGAATGCGATCATCCAGATCTTCGAAAGGCCAGCCCAGCCTGCGGCTCAAGGCCGCGCCCACACTGCTTTTGCCGGCGCCCATGAAGCCCACCAGGACCACGGCCCGCATCCCGGAGACAGACGCAGACTTCGTGGTGTCAGCCGGCCCACCGGGTCGAGTGCTCATGTATGCGGCAAATTGCGGCGCCCTGACGGCCCCGCCAGCCTCTCACTGTCGCTTGGTTTAACGCTTCTTGAGGTGGATTTTACCACTGAAGGAAAACAACCGGACCGAAGATGCGGCCTTGTTCATCGTACCTGCGAAGGCACTCCCTGCCCGAACCACGAAGGGAGTGTGTTTGGGTTCCAGAAGGAAGTCATTCTCCACCTTGCCCCGGACGGACCTCGCCGTCACATCAATCGAGGCGTCGTTGGGAGCGCTGGCTTCGATGTCTCCGCTGTGGCTCGTCAGCATGTATTCGCCACTGTTGCCGAAATCGCCTTCGTAGCGAATCTTTCCGCTGGTCGAATTCACCTGAACCAGCAGACCATTCACCGAGTTCAACACCACGTCGCCGCTCACGGATGTCACTTCCACATGTCCGTTGCGGATATTGTTCAGACTCACGGAACCGTTCAGGGTCCGGACATGAACGTGGGCATTGCTGATGTCGCGCACTTCCACATTGGCCTGGCTGCTTTCGAGAGTCACATCGCCGTGCAGTCCTTCGGCATGCAGCAGTCCGGTGGAGGATCGAAGAGTAACACTGGCGTCCGCCGGCACGGATACTTCGTAGTCCACGCGGCCTGCGTCGGCATTGGCCCCGGAAAGCAGGTGGCTGAGAACGTCCACCCGGTTTCCGCTCTGCGTGTGGTCAATCTCGACCTGGTCAGAATGAAGGACAGCGACCACGATCACCTGGTTGCTGGAGCCGGGCTTCACTGAAATCGGCCCGTACTGGTTCGTGATGGAGACGACCGCGCCGGGGCTGACGGTGAAGCGAAATTCCTTTCGGAGCTCGGCCGAGGCGCAAATCGCCGTTGCCAGAATCACGAAGGTGACCAGTTGTACGCGCTGCGCTCTCGCCATAATTTCCCCTCTCATAGCGTTGTCGAGACGACCCGTTGCGACTATGAGCTTCCGTACTGTACCGCCAAACCCGTCTGCCTCCGGCGCATTGCCGACTAGGGCAGGGAACGGTCCAAAGCCATCTCGTAAATGGTCGCGCGCTGCTCATACGCGTCCATCACGATCTGCTGCGCTTCTTCATCATTGGGATCAGCCTGCGCCGATTCCTCTGCATCCCTGATGTACGCATTCACATTCTGCAGGTTCGAGGCGTATTGCGCCTGCATGGCCGGAGACCGTGAAGCCACCGCGGCCAACAGTTGTTCATCTTCACTACTATTTGGAGTGGTTGCCTTCTTATCAGTCTGGAGGTTGGCCACGTTGGGAGGAGCCTGCGTGTCCAGTCTTGCTGACGGCTTGAAGTCCGCGGGTCCTCTTTGGTAGATGACAATCCCGAATCCGACCAGGAAAAGAGCGGCTAAGGGCGCCAGCCACGCCATGCTCCAACGCTGCGGCCTCGCCGGCACCAAGGATGGGCCCACGTAGGGATCACGGATGATGCCCTCTTGCCGCAACGTAATTTCGATGGAGTTCCACACCCGCGGGCTGGGCTCGGCCGTTTCTTGCAACTGCCGTGCCTCGCGAGCGATCAGCTCGAGGTCAGCAACCAGGCCCAAACACGCAGCGCAGGATTTTAAGTGCAATTCCTGTTCTGCGGTCCTGCCGCCCTCAAACGCTTCCGGCAACAATTCCTGAAATTCTGCGCAATTCATACTTCATCTCCCCCAAAGGTACCGCCCTCTATCGCTCCTTACGGCTTTGCGGCCTTTTCGGCTCTGCTCGTCTTGAGCGACTCGCGCAACTTCATGCGCGCTTTGTGTAGCTGAGATTTGCTGTTGCCGATGGAGCATCCCACCATGGCAGCAATCTCGTTGTGTTCGTATCCTTCTACATCGTGCAATACAAATATCCGTCGATATCCCGGCGGCAGCGCATCCACTGCGCGTTGCAACCGCAGCCGGTCAATGGAGCCCGACAAGACCGGGTCTTGCGCGCCCAGTTCTTTTTTCGGGGCCTCTTCCTCGTTTTCCAGCGTCTCTTCCAGCGGAACTACGGGAAGACTTTTCTTGCGCAACTGCATCAGGACAACGTTTACCGCCATCCGGTGCAGCCACGTGGAAAAGGCTGATTCGCCTCGAAAAGTGGCAATCTTGCGAAATAACTGCAGAAAAGCTTCCTGCGTCAGGTCCTCAGCTTCGGCCGTGTTGGCCGTCATGCGGAGGCACAGCGAGTAAACGCGCCGTTTATGCAGTCCATACAAAAGCTGAAACGCTTCTGCATCGCCCTGCTTGGCTCGTTCGATCGCTTCTGCTTCGGAAAGCTTGTCGCCCTGTAGTTTTCTCGCGTCCGTCAAGTCGCCTTTTCCGGCCGCACTCAATGAGATGCGGCGTAACTATCTTTTCGTTGTACTGCTTGCAGGGTTTGCAGTTGACCCGAGCGGGTTTAAGAGCCGGAATCCTCGTCCGGACCTGCCACCAACACTCCTGGATGACTTTTGTAACTATGAGCAGCCTATCGGGCTCGGGCAAACCACGTCAACTATGGTTCTTAGTAGCTTATGGTTCTTGGTAGGTGCCAGCGCATTAACCGCGCCGAACGCCCTGAGAAAACAAGACTCAGAAGGGGCGGTCGCCCAGTTCCGGTTTCCTAAAATCCATAGTCCGTCGTACTCGCCCTGCCACCCAACCCCACAGACGAAAGGCGGCATCTTAACCGATTGCTTACCCGCCTGCACCGCTCCTGCAGCATTCTTTCCTTGCCCATTTCGATTCCGGGGAAAGTGTGTAAGCAAGAAAAGACCGAACTCAGGAGGAGACATAACGGATGAAACGTCTTATTTTTCTGCTCGTATTAAGTTGCGGTTTGGCTTTGCCGTCGGCGCTCACGGCGCAAAGCTCAGATCATGTCGAGGTCGGAGTATTCGCGGACTATATGAACTTCAGTGCCACGGATCCCCACATCAACTTCGTCGGCGTCGGCGGGCGCGCCGCGTTTAACGTACATCCCAACGTTCAGCTGGAAGCCGAAATGTCCTACGATTTCAAGCGGAACTTCACCAGCGTCTTTTCGAACGGTGTCACGACCCAGTTTGTGAACACAAACCTGCGTCCTTTGACGGGGTTGTTTGGGCCTAAATTCCAGACCAGCTCGGGACCGTTTCGGGCCTATGTCACCGGGAAACTCGGCTTCGTGAACTTCAGCGTCTCCGATCAGAACGCACCTGCAGGCTTCGTGGGAGCCCTGGGTGGCATTCAGACCGGGGACACCCGTTTTGCCATGTATCCCGGCGGCGGAGTCGAGGGATTCTGGGGTCCCATCGGCCTGCGGCTCGAAGCGGGTGATGAGATCTACTTCGACAACGGCACGCATAATAACTTCAAAGTAACCTTCGGTCCGGCTTTCCGGTTCTAGGACGGGAACTCGACCATTCCGGCGGCAGCCCACTCAGGCTGCCGCTTTTCTTTGGCCACCCGGTAGCGGGTCAGCTTGAACTTTCCCGCCGTCATCCTTTTGAAAAACCCCAGAGAATTGTCATTCCGAAGCGCGGTAGTATCGCGCGAGGAATCTGCTGTTTCGCTGCTTGCAGCAAGCAGATTCCTCGCCGATAGAGCTGGCTTCGGAATGACAAGGGGTGGGGTTGTTCTTGTACAAACTGTACCACCACCCTTTCTCACAAGGCATGGATACGAAATCGGACCCGTGGTAGAGTGTTGCACTTCACTGCAGCAATGGGCTCCCTAAGCTGATTCCGAAAGGAGTCGTCCATGTCGCCGATCTATGATCTTGTAAAGGATCGCCGGGTTTTGTCCATCGAAGCCGACCGCACCGTTCTCGAAGGCGCCCGTTTCATGATGGAAAATCGCATTGGCGCTCTGCCCGTGCTGCGCAATGGCGAGTTGGTGGGTATCTTTTCCGAGCGGGACATCATGAACCGCGTCGTCGCCCTCGGCCGCTTGCCCGGAACGACCAAGATTTCGGAAGTGATGACGGCCAATCCCAAGTCGGTCAGCGTGGACGAAACCGTTGAGAACTGTCTGTACCTGATGCGGGAATTTGGTTTCCGCCATCTGCCCATCGTGGACGGCAAGGAACTGAAGGGATTGGTTTCTTCCCGCGACATTCTCTTGCGCTACATTTCCCAGCAGGAAGCCGAGCAGCGCCGCGTCGCCGGCTAGTACCCCACGGGGTCTGTTACGGAATGATGGGGACCTCGGCCACGCCAATGTACTTATCCGCTGCTCCGTAATAGAGCAAATAGCGGCCGCGCTGCCTGACCATCCCCTCGGCAAAAACTACGTTCGGAACCTGGCCGACCTTCTCCCAATCTTTTTCTGGAACGAACAAGGGTTGTTCCGACCGCCAGATAAGTTTGCGCGGATCCTTGCGGTCAAATACTGCGATCGCCGTGCGGTAGACCAGGCTGTCGTCGGCCCCGTTATAGAAAAGGACGATACCGTCTTTGGTCACGATCGGCGGCGGCCCGGGTTCGGCCACCCTGGAATCAAAACGGCCGGCACGCCGCGGAAGAACGGGAGTGTCTGTAGCCTCGGTCCAATGGAGCAGGTCCGAAGAGTAGGCCAGCCCCATCTGGTCTGTCTTATCGGCGTTGGTGCCCAGAAAATACATCCAGTATTTGCCGTTGATCTTTTCCGGCACGATGGCTCCAGATTTTGTCCAGCCTACATTCCAGTTGCCTTTGTAGGCCGGCAGAATCACGCCCCGGCGCTGCCAGTGGAGCAAGTCCCTGGAAGTTGCCAGGCACAGCTGCGCATCCTTCTTGTTGTAGCCGGTGTAGGTCAGATAGTAAGTCGCCTCGAATTTCACCAGGCGGGGATCTTCCACGCCACCATCTTTTTCATAGTCTGCCTGGGGAGATAGCACGGGTTGGGAGGCCCGGATAAAGTGGACACCGTCGGTACTCTCCGCATAGCCCAGGCGCGAGGTGCCCAGTTTGTCCTGGGCACGGTAGAGCATCACCAGTTTGCCGTTATGCAGGATGACAGCTGGGTTAAACGTCCCAGCCGACTCCCAGGAATCGCCACGGGGAGAAATAATGGGATCGTTCAAAACTCTGGGCCAGGGACGAACCTTCCATTCCTGCGCCGACAAAAGCAGGCTTGAGGCAAATGCAAGAAACAGGCCGAGGTGACGGTTCCAGGTGCGCATCATGTTTGCCGACTTTCCAAAAACAGGAATCCAGGAAGTGGCTCGCCGCGGTTGAGGTCAACTAGCGTATCCTATAGCTATGTATACCGCCGATGTGTTGAGAAATGTTGTGGCCCTGAGAAGTGAAATTGCCAACCTCCGCGACCTGAATGACCGCTATGCCAGCCAGCAGGATCCTGCGCCCATGGCCTCCCGCGCCAACGAGGGGAGGCGTACCCGCCTGCAGGAAATCGTGCGGGAGTTGGCGGCGCTAGCCAAAGACCAGCGTCCCTGAATGAACCCGAGCCTCCGGATCGGACTGGCCGCAAGCAGCTTCGATCCAAGCGCGCCTCAATGCTCTAACCCTTCGATCTCGTCGGTCTTGCCCAGGTACTCGTACCGCAGCAGGGCAATGGGCACGTTGCCGTTTTTCCACACGAAGTCATGAAACTCGCGCAGATTGAATTTATCGCCTTGGGCCAGCCGGGCCTCCGCCAGTAATTTCATGATCTGCAATTTGCCTGTCTGATAAGAAATCCCCACTCCTGGTACTGACGCGTAAAACGTAGCGTCTTCCATCGCCGTCGCGCGGTCGAGCGGAACCGTCTTCATGAAGTAGTCGGCCGCTTGATCGATAGTGAACTCTCCCGTAGACAACTTCACCTCGACCTCCACCCGCAGGGCGCGAAAGCGCATGAAGTTGTAAATGATTTCGCGGGTGCGCGGACTGTCCTCGAACAGACCGGCTTGCAGCATCATTTCTTCCGCGTAGAAACCGATGCCCTCGTTGGCGCCAGAGTCGTAGTAGTGACGGCGGATCGGGTCCTCGTTCGTCCAGGACATCACCTTTTGGAAGTAGTGTCCGGGCACACCCTCATGCACGATGATCCCTCGCGGATCGCGAGCGGTGGATAAATCGAAATATCCCCGATCGGGCGAAGGCGTTTTGATGTAACTGATTGCCCCGCCTTTCAGGCGAGTGGGGCCGGTGAGATCGTCGGCGACCCCGAATGCCGCCAGTGGCGCCAGATAAGCAGGAAAGGGAAGATTGTGGTAGTGCTGCACCCAGGCCGGGACAGTGAGGATGTTCTTCTCCTCGAGGAAATCACGAATCTCCTGCTCCTGCCGCTGCTCGTGGGCCATCTGCGCCGCCTGGTCTTTGGCCAGAGCCAATTCTGGCAGCTTGGCATTGCGATTTTTCTCGTAGGCCTCAAAGGCGACCGCGCGTTCCCACTCCTGGCGACCCATGGCTCGAAGTTGTTCAGGGCTGTATGGGATCAAAGCGACATGCTTCAGGAAAAAGAGATAGTCGTCGCGCCCAACCGCGACATTGCTCGACATACCAGGAAGTCGCTGTTCGAGCCACGCACGATAGCCTTCCAAAGCTGTTATCGCGGGTTGAACCGCCGCATCAAGGTGGGTGGCGCTTTCACTGCTTAGTAAAGGCTTTAGCGCGCGGGCCATTTCCTCCAGCCGGGGACGAATGTCCTTGAGTTCCCGGATCGACAACTGCGCCAGCGGACCTGCCGGGTCTTTCAGGTTCGTTTCCGCATCGGAAATAATCTGCGGGATAGCGTGAATGCGGCGAACGACTTCAGCACTGCGAGCCTGGTCGAAGGGCGGCGGCCGGGTCAGACTGACAAAGACCGCGGCCAGAGTCTGGTCGAGATAAAACCAGGGGTTACGCTCCCACCCGCGGACGTAGTCCAGTTCCCATCGTGCCCGCGCGGTGGCGGAACCAACCAGAAGATAGTCGACGGTTTCGGTCCGGGAGCGACCGTTGACATTAAGGCCCAAGGCCTTCCAACGATTTTCGAACCCCGACAGTTCTTCGCGGCGTCTTGCGATGGTAGAAGACGACCAATCTGCGACCCATCCCGCAGGACGATCGAGCCGGGGAATATCGTCGAACGTAAACGGCTGCTCGGAGGCACGCCATTGCCAAAAGTCGGAAGAAAGCTGTTGCAGCGCGGTCTGAGTCGAAACCGGTGCGGACTGCGCCGATCCGACAGATGAAATCAGCAGCACGGCGCTGAACAACAGAGCGGACTTGATTGTGGAACGTCGATTCGTCGATCGGGGATTCATCAAAGCTCCGGAATGTCCAACTTTGTAACACAGATGGACCTGATGTTCACCCGGTGGGGATCAAGCTGGTGGCGGATGGCGGCGAGTGTCCGACAAACTCTTTCGCCTATGTTAAATTGGATGAAAGTGGGCGCGTAGCTCAGCTGGCAGAGCAATGCCCTTTTAAGGCATGGGTCGATGGTTCGAGTCCATCCGCGCTCACCACTCCAGAGAACTTCCCTCAGAGTCCACCCTCGCGAGTGGAGGACGGGCGTCCCGCCCGTCGGGCCAGGGCGCGTGTGCCAGTCCAGAAGCCAACTCTGTTATCCAAGTTTGTTATCATGGCGGCGCACTTTCGGCCACGAAATCAGTGCTGTTCGCATGGAAGCCCCCCAGCAACAGCAAAAATTCCGAGTTGAGGAAACAATATGAAGAAAATCATTTCAGGTTTCGCTGCATTGGCTCTACTGGTGTTACCGGCGATGGGTCAAGACAAAGAAGAAGACCGGGTCGCGAAAGCGGGAACCGTCATCAAGGAAATTCTGGATATCCCCGACGACATCCCGCAGGACGTAATCGACCGAGCGGATTGTGTTGTTGTTTTACCTTCCGTCCTGAAGTTTGCCTTCGGACTGGGAGGCAGTTATGGCCGCGGTGTAATGACCTGCCGCGGCGGCAAGAATTTCCATGGCCCGTGGAGCGCTCCCACCATGATGGCGCTCGAAGGCGCCAGCTTCGGACTGCAGCTCGGCGGGCAGGCCACTGACTTCGTGCTGTTGCTGATGAGTTCGAAATCGGCGTCCAGTATTTTGGAAAGCAAGGTGAAGTTGGGTGGTGACGTTTCCGCGGCTGCCGGACCGGTGGGACGGAATGCTTCGGCCGAGACTGACGTCACGTTGCGGGCCGAAATCCTGTCCTACTCTCGCGCCCGGGGACTCTTCGCCGGAATCTCACTGGCGGGATCAACTCTTCGTCCCGACAACGACGCCAACAAGAAGCTTTACGGCAAAGAGGTGAGCGCGAAAGCGATTGTGTTCAACAAGGCGGTACCCGCTCCCAAGTCTGCGAGACTCTTGCTTTCCACATTGACCAAGAAGTCTCCCAAGAACACGTCAAAGGACTAGCCTCAGGCTGGCCTGCAACAGGAAATCCGTGCAAAAGGGAAACGCCTGGCTCGACTCCGGGCCAGGCGCTACTCTCGATTCGTCGCCTTCGGACAATCGGTCAGTCCCTTAGTCCGTACAGGCTCACTTTGGGGCGCCTGCTCCATTTGTCCCTGCCGTACCAAAGGTCGAGGCTCTGGATGATGCGCCGCTCGCCCGGCAGATCGATGACGCGTGTTTGCCCGCCGTCAGGAATGCGAGAGCGAATTGCAATCTCTTCCTGCGTGCCGTTTCCATAGCGGACAATGACCCGCTCAAAATTAATCGCGCCGCCACTGATTCGCAACTGGATGGCGCGGTAGGTTCCAGCCGACCGGCCAACCTTGATGCTGTCGTGGTCCTGGGAGCCATCCACGTGAGAGTTCCCAAGGTATTCCCAGCGCTCCCTTCGGGCATGAAGGGAGGTACACAACGCAAGGACAAACACGAGACTCATCACCCATTTAATACGGTTCTTCGACATCTTGTCTTCCTTTCTTGATCTCTAGTGAGGCTGTGGGGGGTTGGGAGGCTGCACGCCATAGGCATCGGCCAACTGGCCGAATTTGACTCTGACTTTGTTCCAGGCGGACTTGGTGCGATCATCGAATCCCGGAATTTTATGCTGGCCTCCGTCGGGAACTCAAGACAATTCACAGTGCACTGGTGGGCCAGTTTGGAGCAAGCTCCGACCTCTCGTTCCCGGTACGGCAAGGCTGTCATCCTAAGCGCAGTCTTTCGTCCGGCGAAGACGAGAGCAAGCGAAGGACTCCGCTTCCTCAGGATGACAGCGTGCGGAGACTGAGGCCAGAGTCTGATCCGCCAGCGGCCGTAAGATCAAAATACCCGCCCGAGCTGGAAGAACCACTTGCGATGTCCGCTATCGCCCACGCTTCCGCCGAAGACCAAAGGTCCAACCGCAGTCTCGGCCAGAACGCCGAGAGCGAAATCATTGGGAAACCTGCTGGCGCCGGTAAAGCCGTACATCTTCCCGAACTCGTAGCCGGCGATGGCATAAACCTTCTTTCCCGCCAGTGGAGGCAGGGTCCACAGATCGTGCAGATATCCGGCCCGGAAGAAATAGAACTGATTGCCGAAAAGTTCGTTGGTGCCATACCCGCTGAGGCGGTTCGCACCGCCGAGGAAAAATTGCGGAAAGCCGCTGGTGGAGGAACCGAAAGTGGTTCCACCCTCGCTGACCAGGAATAAGGATGCCGGCCGGGTAATGGGCTTGAACAATCCGATGCGCAAATCCGCAACCGGAAAGCCGTTGCTTCCTCCCGGGCTGGTGTCGTACCAGTGGAAGTTCGACTCTGCGTTTACCCCACTGCGCGGGATCACGGGGTCGTCGGTATGGTCAAACAGCCAGCGAAAGCGTGTCGCGCCGGTGCGTCCGCTCAGGGATGCGAATTCCGGCGTGCCCAGGCGCAGCCTGGCGTCCAGCGAGCCCACCTCGTAGCCAAAACGGATCTCGCTGAAGCGGCTGAACCCGTAACCGATGTCGGCGCCAAGGGCAGCCCGGTTCAGCCGGTATTCGGCCAGCGGATCGCTCTTGCGGTAGATTTTGAAGGCAGCACTGCTGGCGCCCGCGTGGGGCGAAAAGAACCACCGGCTGGCCGGCGAGAAGGGACGGTAGAGTTCGCTCTCTACCCCGTAGGTGTTGCCAAAAATAAAATCGGTGCGCCATTCCGAGCGGTACCCGGCTACATCGAGAAACGTCAGCCGGGTGGCGAGAGTGAAATCTACGTCGCTGCTCTCCGATCCATCCACCTCAAATCCCAATTGCAGGGTGGGCGGAGCGTACAGCTTTTCATGCAGCGTCACCAGCAGGCCGTCCTGCCCGTTCTGTTTCGTGATCTGGTATCCGGCCGTATCGTAGCGCCCGATTCCGGTGAGCCGGGTGAGCAAACTCTCCAGCCGGTTCGTGTCGATCGGCTTCCCAGCCTGTGAGCTGAGGAAGCGCCCGATGTTTTCCTCCGCAACCGGATTTGCGCCCTGCACTTTCACAAATTGTGGGACCGGAATGTTGTGTATCTGGTGCTCCTTCCGCCGTTCCATGTATTGCGTCCAGGCAGCGTCATCCAGCGCATAAGCATCGAGCAGACGTGATTTCTGGGCGGCGGCTTCGGTCCCTCGCGCAATGATCTCTTTCGATTTCGTGTACTCCAACGAATTGAAATCTTGCAGCCCGACGTTTACCACCAGGTCCGCCCCCGCCAGCCCGCGGATCTCGTTACCTGCAACCACCACGTCAATCGAGCGGCCCAGAATGGCGAAAAGCGATTGGATTTTTTCGGCTTCGGCAGGCGAGGTCTGCAGATGTACGCCGATCACGATGTCCGCGCCCATGTCTCGCACCACGTCGGTAGGCAGGTTTCCGACCAGTCCACCGTCAACATAGATGTGCTCGCCATCGCGGATGGGAGAGAAAAGGCCGGGGATCGCCATGGTGGCGCGCATGGCCCGGGAAAGCGATCCATCCTTGAATACCGCTTGTTTCCCCGTGACCAGATCGGTGGCCACGCAGCGAAAAGGAATGGGCAGATCGTCAAACGATTGCACGCCCGAATAAGCCAACGTTTCCCGGTCGATCAGAAGACTGATCTGCTGGCCGGCATTCAATCCGCCGGGCAACACCAGCCCTCGACGCAGACCCAGCAGAATTGAGTTGGGAAATGCAACCTGATCTTCCTTTCTCCGAAAAGAGAGATCCTCGAAGGGAAGCCCTCCGCCCAGGATTACATCCCAATTCTGTGCGTCAACCAACTCGCGAAGCTGTTGCGGATTCTTTCCCGTGGAGTAGAGGCCTCCCACCAGACCTCCCATGCTGGTGCCCGCAAGGTAGTCGATCGGAATATGGTGATCTTCAAACCACTGCAGCACGCCGATGTGCGCCAGCCCGAGCGCTCCTCCGCCTTCCAGTGCGACTCCGATTTTCAACCTCGGCTTGGATGCCGGCGTGGTTGCCTCCGCGGTTGTCGGTGTTGGCGGGCCGGCGGGGCTGGCTTGAGAAGCGGGTGTCTCCTGCGCTGGGCTAACGAGGATAAGTAATAAGAGGACAATGAGTGCCTGCAGGCTGCCACGCATGTAGAGCTCCTTAGAACCGGTTGCGAGGGCGCAAATTGTGGATGAAGACAAGTCTCGCCCAGCCCGCCCATCCACACAAGGCTCATGGTGTAAATTAGCTGGCGAATATTTGGGAGAGGGAACTCGCCATGACCATGAAAAGCATCCAGGGCCCGGCAATTTTTCTGGCACAATTCGCCGGTGACACGGCTCCCTTCAACAATCTGCAAAATATCGCGCATTGGGCGAGCAACCTGGGCTACAAGGGAGTACAGATTCCGTCATGGGATGGCCGTCTCTTCAACCTGAAGCTGGCCGCAGAGAGCAAAACCTATTGTGAAGAAGTGCTCGATACCCTGGTGACGCACGGAATCCACCTGACCGAGCTTTCCACCCATTTGCAGGGCCAGTTGGTCGCCGTGCATCCCGCTTACGATCTGATGTTCGACGGCTTCGCGCCCGAAGAAGTCCGTGGCAACCGGCAAGCGCGGCAGGAGTGGGCGGTGGAGCAACTTCTGTTCGCGGCGAAGGCATCCGCTAACCTGGGGCTCAAGGCCCATGCCACTTTTTCCGGAGCGCTGGCCTGGCCGTACATTTACCCCTGGCCGCAACGTCCTGCAGGACTCGTCGAGACCGCTTTCGATGAATTGTCCGCGCGCTGGCTTCCGATCTTGAATGCATTTGATGAAGTGGGTGTGGATGTATGTTTCGAGATCCATCCCGGAGAGGATCTGCACGATGGCGTCACCTTCGAGATGTTCCTGGAGCGGGTCAAAGATCATCCGCGATGCAACATGCTGTTTGATCCCAGCCACTTTGTATTGCAACAACTTGACTATTTGGAGTTCATCGATCTCTATCACGGTCGTATCAAAATGTTCCATGTGAAGGACGCGGAGTTTCACCCATCAGGCCGGCAAGGTGTCTACGGCGGCTACCAGTCCTGGATCGAACGGGCCGGGCGCTTCCGCTCGCTGGGTGACGGGCAGGTAGATTTCGCCGGCATCTTCTCCAAACTCACGCAATACGGCTTCGACGGATGGGCGGTCATGGAGTGGGAATGCTGTATAAAGAGTGGCGATCAGGGAGCGGCTGAAGGCGCTCCTTTCATCGCCCGTCATATCATTCATGCGGCCAAGCAATCGTTCGACGACTTCGCCGGTTCCGGTGCCGATCAGGCAGCGAATCGAAGAATGATGGGATTGGAATAGAGCTGAGAACCGAGAACTGAAATCTGACATCTGGTGAGGACAACCTGTGAGCCTGGAAATAAAATCCGACGACAAAAAAGGACGCCGCCTGCGTCTGGGCATGGTGGGCGGCGGGCCGGGCGGTTTCATCGGGGCGGTACATCGCATTGCCGCTCGGTTGGACGATCGTTTCGAATTAGTGGCCGCGGCCTTGTCTTCAGATCCGGCACGCGCCCGGGCCGCAGCTCTGGACCTTCACATCGTGCCGGATCGGGCCTATGGCAGTTTCACGGAAATGGCTTCGGCGGAGTCGAAGAGAAAAGATCGCATTGACGCGGTCGCCATCGTCACTCCAAACCATTTGCACCACGCGCCGGCAAAAGCATTTCTCGAAGCTGGCATCCACATCATTTGCGACAAGCCGCTCACCACTACGCTTGAAGACGCTTACGAATTGGCCCAGATGGTGCGCCGCACCGGCCTCCTTTTTGCTGTGACCCACAACTACACCGGCTATCCGCTGGTACGACAAGCTCGCCAGATGGTGGCCGAGGGCGAACTGGGTCCGATTCGCGTCGTCCAGGTCGAATACGCGCAGGACTGGTTGGCCACGCCGCTGGAGAAGACAGGCCAGAAGCAGGCTGCCTGGCGCACTGATCCGGCGCAAAGCGGGCCCGCGGGCTCGCTGGGTGACATCGGCACTCATGCTTTCAATCTCGCCAGCTTTGTGACCGGCCTTAATTGCAGCGAGCTTGCGGCTGAACTCCACACTTTCGTGCCCGGCCGCCGCCTCGACGACGACGTGCAAATCATGTTGCGCTTTGCGGAGGGCGCCCGCGGTTCGCTCTGGGCCAGCCAGGTGGCGACGGGTAACCAGAATAACTTGCGCCTGCGGGTCTACGGAGAAAAGGCGGGTATCGAATGGCGGCAGGAGAATCCCAACTGCCTGTGGTTTGCCCCGCTAGGCAAGACTCCGACTCTGATCCACCGCGCGGGACCGGGTGCGACTCCAGTCGCGGCGCATGCCAGTCGCATACCGGCGGGCCATCCCGAGGGATATCTCGAAGCCTTCGCGCAACTCTATGCCGACACGGCGGAGCAGATCAGCGCCCGCCTGGAAAATCGTCCTCCAGCCGCGTCCTCCTTACTTGTACCCACGGTTGAAGACGGCGTCGCCGGCATGCGTTTTATTTCCGCTGTTATTGAGTCGTCCAAACGCAATTCAGCCTGGACCCCACTCCCCGGCTGAAGCTGATTCCGAGGATTTTCTCAGCCCCGCCCGCGCTGATTATTTTCTAGTAAACACTCGGGTTAGCGCGTAGTCTTTAGTAGTCTCTTTAGCGCATCTTCCCGCCGCGCCTCACGGTGACGGTTCCCTGCGAAATCAGACGGTAACTCCGTTCGCAAGGAGCCGCTATGCCCGACAAACCGTCCCGTGTACGTCCGAAGCCCGATGGCTCCACTCCGGCCACAATTGATGGGCAGACAGTATTGAATGAGATATTGGTTGGGCTACCCTCGAAAGAACGTGAAGCGATATTTCCCCAGCTGACTTTCATCGAACTTCGAACCCACGATGTGCTGCACGAACCCGGTGACGCCATCAAATTTGGCTACTTCGTGAACGGTGGGATGGTTTCCATATTGACGGTGCTGGCCGAGGGAAAGAGTGTTGAAGTAGGGTTGACGGGCAAGGACGGTTTTGTCGGCTTACCCCTGCTTGTGGGTTTCAGCAGCGGCCCAACCCAGGCCGTGGTCCAGATTGCGGGGAGCGGTTTTAGAATCGGCGCCCGTGGATTCACCCAAGCCGTGCGTCAATCTCCCGTCCTAGCCAACCGGTTGCAACGCTACGTACAGACTCTCGCTATGCAAGGTACCCAGGTTGCGGCCTGCAATCGGCTGCATGAGGTGGACGAACGATTAGCTCGCTGGCTGCTGATGTGCCAGGACCGCATCGGCTCTAACTTTGTGCCTTTGACCCAGGAATTTCTCGCCCACATGCTGGGTACGCGCCGTGCCAGTGTTACGGTCGCCGCCGGCATGCTGCAGAAGGCCGGGCTGATCACCTATTCCCGCGGGCACGTCAACATCGTTGACCGAACCCGGCTGGAAAGCGCCAGCTGTGAGTGCTACGCCATCATGCAGCAACAAGACAAGAGATGGCGGACCGAGCGGCCCGGCGATTGAGCTTTTCGTAGCGCCGCCCCCTCGACCACGCTCAGGGCAGGCTCGGCGGCTGTCCGGTGGTGTTCCGCCCGCCAAGGTTACTTTTCTCCAATTTTGTCTCAAAGCCCAGCCCGCGCCGGCAGGCTCTCGCTTACAATAGCGGGAATGCAGACCAGCGGACAGGGAACCAGAATGACCCGGGACTGGAAGCAGTGGGAGGGCCAGATTGTGAATGGCACCTTCCCGCTCCGCCAATACCTGGGCGGATCAGAACACAGCGCAGTGTTCCTCACCGAACGCCGTGGGCGGGACCCACAAAGGGCCGCGATAAAACTCGTTCTGGCTGATCCGGCGACCGCCGGAGTCCAACTGTCGCGCTGGGAAGCCACCGCAAAATTGTCCCATCCCCATTTGCTCCGGCTTTTCGAAACCGGAAGCTGCCAGCTGGACAAACTGGTCCTGCTCTACGTAGTGATGGAGTACGCCGAAGACAACCTGGCGCAGATTCTTCCTCACCGCGCCCTCGCACCCGAAGAAGTACGCGACCTGCTGGAGCCGGCGCTGGACGCTCTCACTTTTATTCACGGCAAGTCGCTGGTCCACGGCCGGCTGAAGCCGTCGAATGTGATGGCTGCCCAAGACCAGTTGAAAATTTCGAGTGACAGCCTGTTTCGCAGTGGCGATCCGGTGGGCAGGCTCGGGCAACCGAGCGTTTACGACGCGCCCGAGATCGCGAGCGCAAACATTTTACCGGCATCCGATACCTGGTCGCTGGGCATGACAGTAATGGAGGCACTCACGCAGCGTCTGCCCGCAGTTGAAGGCATGACGGAACCATTGCCGGAAACCGTGCCGGCTCCGTTCATGGGGATCGCACACTGCTGTCTGCGCCGCGATCCGCAACGCCGCTGTACGGTTTCAGATATCGCCATACGGCTGCAGGCGGCTTCGGCTGGCGCTCCGCAGCCTTCCACGGTCCGCATACCTGCGGCGTCCGCCAAGTGGCGTTATCTACTTCCCATCGCCATCGTGGCACTGGGAGCAGCGGCCTTGTTGATTGGCCCCAAGCTGCTCAATCCCCGTCCGGATCAGCTTACGAGTACGGTCTCGTCCCAACCGCCAGCTTCGCCCGACGCTCAGAGCGCTCCCCCAAAGCAGGAAGCGCCGGCCGCACCGGCGGCGGTTGACAGCAAACCTTCGGCGGTGAAGCGGCGTGGCGAGGCTAAGGCGACGAAAGCCGTCACTCCGGCGCCCGCTCCGGTAAGCCCGGCACCCGCCGGAGGCGAGCACGGCAAGGTCCTGCAGCAAGTTGAGCCCGTCGTGTCCAAGTCGGCGCGGAACACAATCTCCGGCACGATCAGGATTCGCGTGAGGGCGGAAGTGGATGCCGCAGGCAATGTGGAACGGGCGACGTTCATCACCGAAGGGCCGAGCAAATATTTTGCGCGCCAGACAATGCAGGCGGCACAACAATGGAAATTCGCGCCGCCTCAAGTGAATGGTCAGGCCGCTCCGAGCGCCTGGATTTTGCACTTCGGTTTCAAGCGATCAGGGATCGAAATCGATTCCGAGCCGGCGAAGCGTTAGGGACTAAGAGTGCTGGGCCAGTTTGATTCGGTTCCCCATCATTGGCCGGCACCGCAGGATGTCATCCTGAGTACCGTCTTTCGTCCCGCGAGGCGGGATGAAAGCAAGCGAAGGATCTGTGTATTCCGTACCGTCCTCACCTGCACTGTCCGCTCAAAAGCCGCGTGAAAGCGCATCACCAGAGCGGGCAGGATTTTGGCGCTGCTATCGTCCCGCAATACACAGGTCCTTCGTCGGGAGGCCTTCGCTGTGCGAAGGGCTCCGCTTCCTCAATGACAAGGTGTGAAAGTTCAAACTGACCCATTGCCCAGCTAAGGGCTAACCGTCGGATTTTTCTCGCAGAAGACGTTTTGGCGCCCTCCGTAGCCAGGCAGTCCGCAATGCAGCTTCCAATATGTCCGGCGGCACCTTGGCCAGGAGCACGCGCGTGGCTCCCATTCGTCCCCATCCTCCGGAAACTGGCGAAAAAATCTTAGGCTCGTCCTCAACCATTCCAGCCTGCTGCTCCGGCGTAAGCATCAGCACCCCGTAACCCTCCGACGCGAGCGAGAGTGTGGCGAATATCTTCCCGCCTACCCGAAAGTCAGCGTTCCCGAAGTGCGAGCCTTCGACTGCTTCGGGTAAGCTTAGAGCGATACGTAGAAAACCTGCTGCCGTCAAGCGTCTGCCTCATGTAAATGACAGAAATTGCACAATTAACCGGCTCTGGCAGTAATGAGGATACAACCAGTCTGGTTATCACGTAAGACGCGAAAATCTCCGCTGGTCAGACCAGCTCCCGCGGGATGAGTGCATTTTATTGATGCGTTCGATTCAAAACTTTCATCCAATGAACCCAGAAGCGAATTGACAGGCTTCGCAACGCTAACTACGATAAATAGGTTCATGTCAGCTTCCCACTCAATGCGCTGCCAGGGTTGTACTTGTTGTTGTACGGGTGTATCCACTGGCGCCAGGGGGCCGCTGACCTAAGACTCATTTAGAAATCGGCAATCATACCCACCGCCAGTGCAACTCACTGGCGGTGGGTTTTTTTGTGGCCCAAAACTTATGGCAAACGCAGTTACGGAAACGGCGGTCACAGAAACGAAGGTACAGCGGGTCGAGCGGCTCAAGCGGGAGAAGAATCCCTGGGAAGGCCTCGATGACATCCGCAAGTTCGCCCGCGAAGGCTTCGATTCCATCACGCCCGAATGGCTGGGAACATATTTCCGGTGGTGGGGCGTTTACACCCAAGGCGACGGCGTTGGCGTAATCGGCGGCAAGAACGGAGAAGGGAAGGCGCTGCCGTTCTTCATGGTGCGCATTCGTATTCCCAACGGCCTGCTGCAGTCACATCAGCTTCGAACCATCGCCAACGTGACCGAAAAATATGCTCGCGGAACCGCCGACCTGACAGTACGGCAGAACATTCAGTTGCACTGGGTGACGATTCAAGATCTGCCCGAACTGCTCGATGGATTGTGGCGCGCCGGTCTGACCACGATGGGCTCTTGCGGAGACGACACCCGCAACATCACCGGTTGCCCTCTCGCCGGCGTGGATGCCGACGAGATTTACGACGCTTCGTCCGTGGCGCTGGAGGCCAACCGCTTCTTCGTCGGCAACGGCGACTTCTACAACCTGCCGCGCAAGTTCAAAATCTGCATCACCGGATGTAATGTCTGGTGTGCCTATCCGGAAATCAACGACGTAGGGCTGACGGCAGTTCGCCGGAGAGATTCCGAAGTTGGTTTCTCCCTGCGAATCGGCGGCGGCCTGTCGACCGATCCGCATCTGGCGGTCCGGCTCAATGCTTTTGTGCAGCGGCACCAGGTGATCCCGGTTCTGAAGGGCGTCGCTGAAATTTTCCGCGAGAGCGAAAAGCTTCGAGAAAACCGCGAACGCGCCCGGCTTAAGTTTCTGTTCCTCAAACATGGCTGGACGGCCGAGAGTTTTCAGGAAGAGCTGGAAAGCCGTATCGGGTTTCATCTCGACCCCGCGGTCGAGGAAAAACCACCGGCAGATATTTATCGCGATCACGTCGGAATCCATCCCCAGAAACAAGCAGGATATTCATACGTCGGAGCCGCCGTGCTGCGGGGCCGAATCTCTGCTCAGCAAATGCGTGCCGCCGCCGACGCAGCGGATCGGTATGGAGCAGGCGAACTGCGCACCACCAACATGCAGAACCTGCTGATCGTAAACGTACCCAATCGCAACGCGGAAGCCCTGGCGGGCGAACTCGAAGCCAACAAGATGCCGGTTGGCGCATCGCCCTTCTGGCGTGGCGTGGTGGCCTGCAGCGGCACGGAATTCTGCAAGGTCGCGATTACCGAAACCAAGAGTTTCTCCCGCTGGCTGGTCGAAGAACTGGAAGAACGGCTGCCCGGCTTCGAGCAGCACCTGAAACTGCACGTTACCGGCTGCCCTAACAGTTGTGGCCAGCACTGGATCGCCGACATCGGCATCGAGGGCAAGAAGATCAAAGTAGATGGCCGCCAGCAGGATGCCTACTACTTCTGCGTAGGCGGCGCCGTCGGATTGCACCAGTCAGTGGCGCGAGCCATCGGGTACCGCTGCCTGGCCAGCGAAGTGCCCGACGCCATCGAGCGCTTGCTGCGGCGCTATCTGGATGAGAGGACGCCCGAAGAGAACCTGCGCCACTATTTTGCGCGTCGCAGCGACGAAGAGTTGCGCGAGTGCCTGGCGGGAAAGTTTCTGGCGGCAGTCGAGCGCGATCCTTCGCCCGGAAAGGTGCCCCATGCGGTTGAGGGCTAGAAGAAATCCAAGCGCTGTGAGGGTGGGGCGGCGCTTTAGCGCTGCATTGGAGACTTTGTGGTTGGCGGCTTCAGCCGCTGAGGTACGTGGACGGTAATCCAAGGCTAGCTCAATGACGCTGTTTCCCATGTTCATGAAACTCGAAGGTCGCTCCTGCCTGGTGGTCGGCGCCGGCCCCGTTGGCGAACCCAAGATCAGCAGCTTGATCGAAGCTGGCGCATCGGTCCGCGTGGTTGCCCTTCACGCCGCCGCCGCGGTTGCTGGGTGGGCACGAACGGGAGCAATTACATGGGAAGCACGAGCTTTCAATAACGCAGACCTCGACGGCACTTTCCTGGTCATCGCCGCCACGAACTCTCGCGATCTGAACGCCGCGATCTTTCATGAAGCCCGCCAACGAAACATTCTGTGCAACGTGGTGGATGATCCCGACTACTGCGATTTTTACTATCCCGCAGTCGTCCGGCGCGGAGATCTTCAGATTGCCATCTCGACCAACGGCCGAAGCCCCGCCCTGGCCCAGCGGATCAGGCGTGAACTCGAAATTCAGTTTGGTCCAGAGTATGGCGAGTGGCTGGAGGAATTGGGAAGAACGAGGCAGCAACTGTTCGCCAGCAAGATCGATCCCGAGCAGCGACGCCGCCTGTTGCACGAACTGGCCAGCCGCGAGGCTTTCAAGAAAGCACAGTCAGCAGAGTTGAACACCGAAGAAAGTAGTCTGGAGAAAATTTCATGACCGGTAAGGTGTACCTGGTGGGAGCGGGTCCGGGCGATCCCGAACTGCTCACGCTCAAAGCCCTCAAGCTTCTGAAGTCAGCCGATGTCGTGTTGCACGACGACCTCATCAGTCCTGAGATTCTTGCGTTCATTCCGTCTTCCAGCGAAGTCCAAAACGTCGGCAAGCGCTTTGGACAGAAGCGCATCAGCCAGACCGAGATCCATGCGCTGATGGTGCAGAACGCTCTGCTCGGCCTGCAGGTGGTTCGTCTCAAGAGCGGCGACCCGCTCATCTTCGGTCGCGCCGGGGAAGAGATGGAAGCTCTGCGCAAGGCCGGCATCGAGTTTGAAATTGTTCCCGGCGTTACCGCCGCATTCGGCGCTGCAGCCAATGCGAAAATTCCGCTTACCCATCGTCAGGTTTCATCTGCCCTGGTGCTGGTGACCGGCCATCACGCTGCCACCGACGAATTTGCCGACTGGCCGGCGAAGATCCCCACAGACGCAACCGTGGTCGTTTATATGCCGGGTTACGACTATCGCAGCACGGCGCAGCAGTTGTGGCGTGCCGGCGTGCCGGGTTCGACTCCATGCGCCATCGTCTCGCAGGCTACGTCGTCCAACGAGCAGGTCCATATCACGACCGTCGAAGACCTTCACACGTCGCCACGGCTGCCTTCGCCCACGTTGCTGGTCGTCGGCGAAGTGGTGCGACTGGCCGAGCCTGCCGCGCTACGTCAGCAGTTCGATTGGCCGCGTGAGTTCCCTTCAGCGGGTTCGGCGTTGTCAGCGAGTCAGGAGCGTGCGGAGTGAAAGACCACGCAGAACTGATACCCGCCGAAGCGGAAGAATGGCGGCCGGAAGAAGTATTGAGCTGGGCGTTCGCGACCTACGGAAAAGATGTGGCGATCGCGTCAGGTTTCGGCGTAGAGGGAATGGTGTTGCTCGACCTGGCCTCGCGGCTGCGTTCCGACGTTCGCGTCTTCACTCTGGACACCGAATTCCTGTTCTCTGAAACCTACGATCTGATGGACCGTGTCGAGAAACGCTACGGCATCAAGGTCGAGAAAGTCCTCAGTACATTGACTCCAGAAGAGCAGGAGCGCGAATTTGGCGCGGCGCTGTGGAGCCGCGATCCCGACAAGTGCTGCGGTTTGCGCAAGGTCGAACCTCTCAAGACGAAGCTGACCGAACTGCGCGCCTGGATCACCGCCATCCGCCGCGACCAGACTTCCGCGCGCGCCTCAGCCCGCAAGGTCGAGTGGGATGCCAAGTTCCAGCTGCTGAAGATCAACCCCATCGCCGATTGGACATCGCCGATGGTCTGGAGCTACGCCCTCAAGCACAATGTCCCTTACAACCCGCTCCATGACAAGAACTATCCCAGCATCGGATGCACCCATTGCACCCGTGCCGTCCGCCCGGGAGAAAGTGCCCGCGCGGGACGCTGGTCGGGGTCCGACAAGGTCGAATGCGGCCTGCACGTCGCAGCACCCGCGGCCATAGCCCCCCTGGTAGAGATCAAAGTAAAAAGCTCATTCGGCTGCGAGGAAAGCTAAAAAACCAAAGTCGTAAACCGCCAAGGACACGAAGACCACGACGGAGATCCGTCCTAAGCCCAATGTTTTCCTTCGTGTACCCTCGTATCCCTGCTGTCTAAAGCCCTTGCCGCAGAGACTCACCTGCCCAAAAAATCCATCCGGCTCATCGAAATTCTCGATTGTACTTACAGCCTGTAATGACGATACACAGTGTAAAGATGAGTCCGAGTCCCTTAACCACAGACCACGACGCCTGCGGTGTTGGCCTGGTCGCCAAAATCGGCGGAGCTGCTTCGCGCGAGATCGTTGACCGCGCGCTGGAGGCTCTGATCCGGCTGGCACATCGTGGAGGTGTGGACGCCGACGGACGAAGTGGTGACGGCGCCGGCCTGCTCACTCGTATCCCCGACAAATTGATTCGCAAACAGGCGCGTAAGGCGGGCATCAGACTGCCCGCGGTCTACGGGCTCGGCATGGTTTTTTTGCCGCCGGGTCAGGCAGAGGCGACGCGCAACGCCATCGAAGCGCAAGCCAAGCGAAGCGGTCTGAAGTGCCTGGGTTGGCGCACGGTTCCCACCAATCCGGAGGTTGCGGGCCCCCGGGCTCACGAAGCGCTGCCCGTCATCGAGCAATGCTTCTTCGCTCCAGAATCAGAAACGTCGAATCTGGAATTTCAGCTCTTCCACTTCCGCAAAGAAGCCGAGGCTGTCGCTCCCGCCGGAACCTATTTCTGTTCGCTGTCCTGTCGGACCGTGGTTTACAAAGGGCTGCTAACTCCTTCCCAGCTCCCTGCGTTTTATGCCGACTTGCGCGATCCGGATTTTGAAACTCCGTTCGCTATCTTTCATCAGCGCTACTCCACCAACACCCAGCCCAGCTGGTCGATGGCGCAACCCTTCCGCTTTGTCGCGCACAATGGCGAGATCAACACCATCAGCGCCAACCGCCGCTGGATGCGCGCCCGGGGGCCGGCACTGCGTCAGGAATTGGGTTTCTCCGATCAGGTTCGATTGCTCGAGGACCGGGTAAGCGACTCAGCCAGTTTTGATAACGGCCTGGAAATTTCTCTCCGCCGTGGCTACAACCCGGCGGAAGCTATGCTCTCGATGGTGCCTCCGGCGTGGGAGCGTTCACCCGAAGCCGCACCCGAGTTGCGCAACTTTCTCGAAGAACAGGCCCGTGTGCAGGAAGCGTGGGATGGCCCGGCGGCGCTGGTCTTCACCGACGGCTGCACCATCGGTGCGAAGCTGGACCGCAACGGCCTGCGCCCGTTGCGTTACACCCTGACCACGGACGGTCTGCTGGTGGTCGGCTCCGAGGTGGGAATCGCCGATCTCCACGGCCAAGAAATCGCCGAGCGGCAGCGCCTGGGGCCGGGAGAAGTTCTGCTGGTCAATCCCGAGAGCGGCGAATTTGTTCGCCCCAAAGATTCGCTGCGCATTCGAGAGGGAATCCGCGCCAGCTCCTCGGTGCCGGCTGTGCTGGTCGAGCCTACCGACAAACCGTTTCTCGACAGAACGCCCGATCCGAAGCCGACTATGGCGGCTCTGGGCTGGAGCGAGGACCAGTTCCGCCTGCTTTTCCAGCCGCTGGTGGAGCAGGGACAGGAAGCGGTCTGGAGCATGGGAGACGATGCGCCGCCGGCTTCGATGTCAACCTTCAAGCGTCCGCTGTGGGACTATTGCAAGCAGCGCTTCGCGCAAGTCACGAATCCGCCGATTGACTCACTCCGCGAAACTCACGTGATGTCGCTACAGGTATTTCTCGGCCGGGCGGCGATCAATTCTCCGTTGCTCGACGGCGGGCAATTGCAGTTGTTGAAAAAAGAATTGGGCACTACAGAACGGATCGCCTTCACATTCCTGGCCGAGGATGGAGTGGAGGCAGCGAAGGCCGCGCTCGCCCGCCTGCAGGCAGACGTAAAGGCGGCGTCGGCCAAATCTCCCGGGCTCATTCTGCTGACGGATCGTGGCGTCGACCCAAAACGTGCCGCGCTGCCGGCCTTGCTGGCCCTGGCTGCGGCCTGGAAGTCCATGGTCGAGGCTGGCGCCCAGCACATTCCGCTGGTGATCGAAAGCGGACAGGTCATCGACACCCATCACGTGGCGCTGCTGGTGGCTGCAGGTGCGAGCGCCGTGTTCCCCTATCTGGCGTTGGAGCAGGCGTCGCACATGAAGCCGGGCGGTGCAGTCGCCTATCGCGGCGCGGTGGAAAAAGGGCTGCGCAAAGTCATCGCGCGGATGGGTATCTCGACCATTGCCAGCTACCGCAACAGTCATCTGTTCGAGATCATCGGCCTCGATGCCGATGTGTGCAGCCGATTTTTCGAGGACGCAAGCCATTCTCTGGCGGGCAAAGGTCTGACCGAGCTCTTGCAGGATTTTCTCGATCGTCACGATTCGGTGTTTTCCATCACCTTCCCGACGATGACGATGACCACGCAATTGCAGGACCATGGTCTCTACCGCTTCCGCCATCAGGGTGAGCAGCACGCGGTTTCGCCCGAGTTGGTGCGGCGAATGCATCGCTACATCAAGTTTCCCACTGAGGAAAATCATCGCGCCTTCAAAGAACTGGGCCAGCAGAGAGAGGCAGTCGCGGTCCGGGACCTGATGGAGATCGTTCCGGGCAAGCCGCTGCCGCTCGATGAAGTTGAAACCGACGCTGCCATCCTGGGCCGCTTCAGCACGCAGGCGATGTCACTGGGAGCAATTTCGCCGGAGACCCACACCACGCTCGCCATCGCCATGAACCGTCTCGGCGGCCGCAGCAACACCGGCGAGGGTGGCGAAGATCCTGGAGCCTACGGCCCCGGCCGCGAGGATAACAACCGGGTGAAGCAGGTGGCCTCGGCGCGATTTGGAGTCACAGCAGAATATCTGGTGCATGCCGACGAACTGGAAATCAAGATCGCCCAAGGCGCCAAGCCGGGTGAAGGCGGCCAACTTCCGGCCAGCAAAGTGTCCGTATACATCGCTCGTTTGCGGCACGCGGTGCCCGGGATGATGCTGATCTCTCCGCCACCGCATCATGACATCTACAGCATCGAAGACCTGGCGCAACTGATTTACGATCTGCGGGCCATCAATCCGCATGCGCGCATCGGAGTGAAACTGGTAGCCAGTGCCGGCGTTGGCATCATCGCGACCGGCGTAGCCAAGGCCGGGGCTGATGTCATCACCATCAGCGGCCACGACGGCGGCACCGGCGCGTCGCCGATTACTTCCATCAAGAATACCGGCCTGCCCTGGGAAGTGGGCCTGCGCGATGCTCACGATGCCTTGGTGAGAACCGGGCTTCGCGGTCGCGTGCGCCTGCGCGTGGACGGCGGCTTCAAGTTTGCCCGCGATGTCATTATCGGTGCGCTTCTGGGGGCGGACGAATTTGGCTTTGGCACCGCGTCCCTATTGGCGCTGGGATGCGTAATGGCGCGGCAATGCCACCTCAATACTTGTCCGGTCGGCATCGCCACTCAGGACGAAAAACTGCGCACCCGATTCACCGGAAAACCCGAAATGGTCGAAACCTACTTCCGGGCTGTCGCCGCCGATGTCCGAGAACTGTTGGCGTCCATGGGTGCGCATTCAATTGGTGACATCGTAGGTCAGGCCGAACGGCTGCGGCCTAGGAATGCGCCCGCGGCCCGCGCCCTGGCCGGATTGCTGGACCCGATCGTTTCTTCCTGCCTCCCGGCTTCGGTTAAGGACGATTCGAGCACTCTCTATCGCGAGCTGAATCGCACCATCGGCGCTGTCGCCGACGACACCGGCACTCGGGCGGCGCGACGTCGTCGCTTCCGCATCACCAACGCCGATCGCTCTATCGGAGCTCACTTGAGCGGCGAGATCTTGCGGCAGCCGGGACCACCGGCTGAAGCGCCCGCCAAATATGAATTTGTCGGCAGCGCGGGACAGACCTTCGGCGGCTTTCTGACCAAGGGAGTGAACTTCCGGCTGGTGGGCGAGGCCAACGACTACGTCGGCAAAAGTTTGTCCGGGGGCACGATTGCGATCACCGGCGGAGAAGAAGCGTCGCTGCGCGGAGACGTGCTTGCGGGCAACACTCTCTTGTACGGCGCGACCAGCGGCGAACTCTACATCGCGGGCCGGGTGGGCGAAAGATTCGCGGTCCGCAATAGCGGCGCGCTCGCCGTGGTTGAAGGTGTCGGCCAGCATGGCTGCGAATATATGACCGCCGGCGTGGCGGTAATTCTGGGCCCGGCGGGGATGAACTTCGGCGCCGGTATGACCGGTGGGTTGGCCTACGCGTTGCGTGATTCCATCGGAGGCTACGGTTACAACCAACAGTCGGTCCGGCTGGCGCCAGTCGAAGTCCGGGAAGAGCTGTGGTTGCGCCGCGTACTGCGCAAACATTTACGCCTCACCGGTAGCCCGCGTGCCGCAAGCCTGCTGAGCGCCGATACCCCGCTACCATTTCTCCGCGTGGAGCCGCTGGTCCTGCCGTGTTCGGTGGCGGATACCTGGGCCCCAATTCTCGCCAGACTCAAGCGGCAACCCGCTTCCGCCGAAGCACCGACCGCAGTGTACGTTCCCCATTCAGCGGATTCGCGCGTCATCGCCGCGGTGTAGAAACCGACCAACCGCGCTGTCATCCTGAGGAAGCGGAACCCTTCGCTACGCGAAGGGTTCCCGACGAAGGACCTCTGCATTTGCTGGCGATGACACCTCCCAGTCGCTGCCAACTCTTCCCACGACGCAGACGCCCGTGGAGATTGGCGCGGAATACATAGGTCCTTCGCTTGCTTTCGTCCGGGCTTCGCCGGACGAAAGACTGCGCTCAGGATGACAGCTCCGATCTTCGAGTGACGCAGCCCCACAATTCTTTGGGGGCTTTCAAGTTACACAACTACAAGATTTCTGAATCCGTTCCTTTCTCCGCTATAATCTTGCACTACTCATGGACTTTGATCAGCTAGTTACTTTCCTGGAAGTGGCCAAGCTGGGAAGCTTCTCCCGTGCGGGCCAGAAAGTCTTCCGCTCGCAGTCCGCCGTCAGCGCGCAGATCCGACAGCTCGAGCAGGAGTACGGAGACCGCCTGCTCGATCGTTCCGGCAAAGATGTAACCCTCACTCCCGCAGGCCGAGTCCTGTTCGCCTACGCTGAGCGCCTTCTGCAGATGCGGGACGAGTCTTTGCTCGCCGTCGCCGATCAGGGCACCAGTCCGCGCGGTACGCTGGTGATCGGCGCCAATGAAGCCACCTGTCTTTACGTGCTGCCCGACGTCTTCGCCAAATACTGTCATCTCTACCCCGGCGTGCAGATCAGCATTTACCGCAACTTCAGCTACAAAATTGTCGAGAAGCTGGAGAACGGCACCATTGATGTCGGAATTGTGACCTTGCCGGTGAAGTCGGCCAGCCTCAAGACACATTCCATTTTTCGCGATCAGCTGATGCTGATGGTCAGTCCGCAGAACGCGCTGGCCAAGCTTGACGTGGTGCCGGTAAGCGAAGTGGCCAAACAACCGCTGCTGCTGCCCAAGACCGGCTACAGCCGCCGGGTCATGGACAAACTGTTTCGTCCCTATGCCTCCCATCTCCAAGTCCGGATGGAATTGCCCAGCGTAGGCATGATCAAGAGTTTCGTGGCGGCCGGGCTGGGTGTTTCGCTAATCAGCTCCAGCTTTGCCAAGGACCAGGTACTGGCGGGACGGGTCAAACTGATCCCCATCCGCGACCAGGAGCTATGGCGGGAACTGGGGATTGCCTATCGGCGCGACCGTACCCACACCCGGGCGACGACGACCTTCATCAGTACCGTCCGGCAGCTGGCTACGGCTTCCAAATAAGCCTCAGGCCAGTTACCCGCCTCCCATGCGGCTAATCGAATTTGTCGATGCAGGTCATCAAAATTTCCAATTTCCTTTTTTCGAGGAAAAGTTGCTAATCTTCAGCAGAAGCCTCAGAAACTTCGATCGCGGTGACTCGCGGTTATGAATGAGACTTGAACCCAGCTGAGGGGGTGCGGTATGAAAGAACTGGAAAGCGGATTAAACAAAATCCTGGAAGAGCATCAGCATGAGAGCGGACTCCACGTCATCGGAGGCAGGCGCAGACTGGTTGATCGGCTGATGCAATTCTTTGAAGAATTCAAACCGGAGCAACCGGACCCGAGACTGGGCCGCCAACAGCACAACTAGGATCAGGCTGCGAGCAGCAACCATGAAAGCAATTTCCCTGAAGGCTAAGGCTAAGCGAATTACATCGATGAGCATTACATCGACACGAATTCGCGTGTCTTCTGGGGGAGGGCGCCTGGTGAGCTGAGAAACACAGAGCTTTAGGGCCTACAAAAACCCACCGCCAGAAGCAACTGGCCGGTGGGTTTTTTATTTGCTCCAAACCCACATCAACCAGCAAGAGCACACAAGGGAGACAAGATGAACGACCTGTCAGAAGCGAGTAATGAAGCAGCGCAACGGAGTCCGGAATACGTTGTGATGAAGTTCGGGGGCACTTCGGTGGAGGACGCCGCCGCCATTCGACGCCTGTGTCGCCTGGTGCAACGGCCGTTATCGCTCCGCCCCGTGGTGGTGGTCAGCGCTCTGGCCAAGGTCACCGACCAGCTAATGAACGCGGGATGGGCAGCGGCGGCAGGAAATCTCGATTCCGCCCGGGAGATTCTGCAAATTCTCCGCCAGCGGCATGAAACGGTCGCGAGCGGACTTGCGAAGGGCGATGAACGCTGGCGTCTCTCCCGTGAGTTCGCCAGGGAATTCAAGTCGGTCGACAAGATACTAGCCGCCATCGCATCGGACAAGGCGTTTGCGCCGTGCTCCCAGGACAAGCTTTTGGGCATCGGCGAAGTGCTTTCGTCGAGGCTGGTGCAATCCGCGTTGCAGTCCGCCGGAGTGGACGCTGTCCTGGTTGATGCACGCGAGTGCATCATCACGGACGCTGCCCATGCTCGCGCCACCCCCCTGTGGGAAGAAACCAATGCTCGCCTGCAGGCTGTGCTGTGGCCGCTGTTGGAATCGGGGCGGGTTCCAGTCATGGGTGGATTTGTCGGCGCGACCCGCGACGGCATTCCGACTACGCTCGGTCGTGGCGGATCCGATTTCAGCGCCTCCATCGTAGGCGCCGGCGTGCACGCCCAGCGCATCGAGATCTGGACTGACGTAGACGGCATCATGACCACTGACCCGAACCTGTGTCCCGACGCCCGCCGCGTCCCACGCATGAGCTTCGATGAAGCGGCCGATCTGGCCTACTTCGGGGCGAAAGTATTGCATCCGGCGACCCTGGTACCGGCCATGCGCAGCAATATTCCGGTATGGGTGCTCAATTCCCGCAATCCGGAGTGCGCCGGAACCGAAATCGTAGCGCGCTGCGAAGGCGACGGAGTGAAGGCCATCACTGCCAAGCGCGGCGTGGCCATCGTAGACGTCGAACCAGTGCGCTGGTTCGCGCCCGAACTGTTGCGTGAGGTCTTCGACGTTTTCGAACGCCATCAGCACAGCCTGGACCTGCTCTCCGCTTCACGCGGCAGCCTGGCGCTGCTGGTGAGTTCGGTGTCGGCCCTGCCGGCCATCGCGGACGAACTGAAAGGCATGGCCAACGTTCGCTGGGAAAACCACAAAGCCCTGGTCTGCCTGGTGGGAGAACAAGTCCGCCGCCGTCCGGAGCTCGCCAGCCAGGCCTTTCGCGCCATCGGCGATATCGACGTCCGCATGATCTGCCAGGGGGCATCGGAGCGGAACATCAGCTTCCTGGTGGACGAATCGCGCGCCGTGGAAGCGGTGGAACGTCTGCATCAGTCATTCTTTTCGCGACCGGATCCCGCCGTGGCGCAGCGCGGTTCGCCGTCCCTGTGCCAGTCGGAAGTTGTCTGGCATGGTGCCGATTAATGTAGACGCGAGCGCCCTCGCTCGTGCGGGGTCCCCTCCAGCCCCGTGGGGACAGCCGCCCTCGGCTGTCCGGCGGAGCAAGGCTCCGCCTTCTGGTCCCGGTAAAACCTGTCGAGCCGTGCTCGACCGGACAGCCGAGGGCGGCTGTCCCCAAGCATTCCGCGGTGACCCTGTTCGAGCGGTGCGCTCGCCTACATTTTCGATTGCCCGTATCGAAATTTCTACTTGACACTCACCGCATACCAATTATCATAGGTGAATAATTATTCATCATGATGAATAGTCATTCATGAGCAAGCCGCTGCGACAAAAAGTGATCCTGGAAGTGCTGGACCAGGGTTCGGTTAGCAGTCAGGAAGACCTGCAGCGGGCTCTGGGCAAGCGTGGTTTGAAAGTAGGGCAGGCAACGCTCTCGCGTGACATTCACGAGCTGGGCCTGGTCAAGACCGGATCGGGGTATGTGCTGCCGGGCGAGGCGCTCTCAGAGCCAGCCCTGCCGCCAGTTTCGCGGCTGGTAAGAGAGTTTGTATTGGAAGTGAAGGCAGCGCAAAACCTGTTGGTCATCAAGACGACCGTAGGCAGCGCGCAGCCCGTGGCCGCCGCACTCGACGGCCAGGATTGGGAGGAAGCCATCGGAACCATCGCAGGCGACGACACGATATTGATGGTCTGTTCCGACAACCGGGGCGCCAAAACCTTGGCCGCTCGCATTCAGGAGATGCTCGCCTGATGGCGTCCAAGCTCAAAACCGCAATCCTGGGCGCGACCGGATACTCCGGCTTCGAACTGGCCCGCATTTTGCTACGCCATCCCGGCGTAGAAACTCCGGTGATGCTTCAGCGTTCCGGCGAATCGGCCGCGGAAATCAATCTGGCGGACATGTATCCCGCCATCTCCGGCAACGGAGGATATCCGCTACAGCCGTGGTCGTGGAGTGAACTGAAACGCCGCGAAATCGAACTGCTTTTTCTGGCCACTCCTCACGAAGTATCGCGCGCACTTGTGCCGGAAGCGATTGCGCATGGCATGCGCGTGGTTGACCTGAGCGGGGCATGGCGTTTGCGAGAGGCGCAAAACCGCGCCGTCTATGCCTTCCACGACGAGAATGCCGTCACCGCTGCCGACCTCATGGAGAAAGCGGTGTACGGCCTGCCCGAGTTGAACGGCGACCGGCTGCCCAGCGCAGCGTTGGTGGCGAATCCCGGATGCTATGCGACTTCGGTGATTCTGGCTTTGGCTCCGCTGTTGGCTGCGGACATCGTCGATCGCGAAAAGGGAATCATTTCGGATTCGAAGTCCGGCGTCTCGGGCGCGGGTAAAGAAGCGACTGCACGCACCCACTTCGTCTCGGTGGCGGATAACTTGTCCGCGTACTCAGTCTTCGGACATCGCCATGTCGGAGAAATTCTCGAGCAGTTGAAACTGGATTCGGGTGAGCTGATTTTCACACCGCACTTGTTGCCGATTCCGCGAGGAATCCTCTCCACCATCTACGTTCATCTAAAGCGAGAGATGAAACCTGCGGAAGTTGAAACTTGCTTTCACGATTTCTATGCGGGCAAACCCTGGGTTCGCATTTTCGCGACGCCAAAGCTGCCGCAGATACAGTTTTCGCTTCACACCAACTACTGCGACCTGGGCTTCTGCCTGGCAAGAGACGGACGCCGCCTGGTGCTGGTGTCGTGCATCGACAATTTGCTCAAGGGCGCCGCCGGACAAGCAGTTCAGAACATGAACCTGATGTATGGGTTTAAGGAACAGGAAGGTCTGCAGTGAAGATCGTAATCAAGCTCGGCGGCGCCGCTCTCGAAAACAAGAACACATTGCACAAGTGCGCTCGTGCCATCGTTGAGCTGGCGGAAGACGGCCACAAAGTCACCGTCGTGCATGGCGGCGGCGCGGCGCTTACTCGCACGCTCAAGCTTCTGGGCAAGGAAAGCGATTTCGTAAATGGCCTGCGCATCACCGACGCGGAGACTCGCGACGTCGCGTTGATGGTGCTGGCGGGAATCGTCAACAAGAGTCTGGTTGCCGCCATCGTCGCCGCCGGACGCCCGGCCATCGGACTTTGCGGCGGAGACGGCATGGCCTTCCGCGCTCGCAAAAAACAGACGCAGGGCTACGACCTGGGATACGTGGGAGAAATCTGCTCCGTCGAGCCGCGCTGGCTGGAAGCCATCTGGGGACTCGGTGGCTTGCCGGTGCTTTCCTCGGTTGCTCTGGGTTCGGACGGCGAATACTACAACGTGAACGCGGACCAGATGGCGTCTGCCTGCGCCGTGGCTTGCCACGCCGATACCCTCATTTTCCTCACTGACGTCGCGGGCGTGAAGGATGCCGAAGGCACGGTCATGCCCTGGCTGAACACCAAGCAGATTCCGGGCATGGTCGAGAACGCAGTAATAGCCGGAGGCATGCTGCCCAAGCTCGAAGCCTGTGGACAGGCGCTGCGCAAGGGCGTGGGCCGGGTACGCATTCTGCCAGCGGCGCAGGCCGACACGTCTACCGCAGTTTTATCTCACCAAGCTGGACGGTGGCACGGAGGTCATCTGCGCATGAGCCTCGCCACTGTCGTTCGTTCCGAAGCCAAGCTGCTGCTTCCCACTTACGATCGCCAGCGCGTACTGTTCGAGCGCGGGCGCGGCGTCTATCTATGGGATTCTCGGGGCAAACGCTATCTCGACTTCCTGAGCGGGATCGGAGTGAACGCGCTGGGCCACGCGCATCCGGTCATTCAGTCGACGTTGAAGCGGCAGGCGGGCCGGCTGATTCACGTCTCGAATTTGTTTTTCCACGAATTCCAGGCGGAGCTGGCGAAGCGGCTGACCAGGATTTCCGGTTTGGACAAGGCTTTCTTCTGCAATAGCGGCACCGAAGCCTGGGAAGGCGCGCTCAAGATGGCCCGTGCTTTTGCGCGCACTCAGAACAGCAACGGTCACAAGGCCAAGTGGCGGTTGCTGGCGCTGGAGAATTCTTTTCACGGTCGAACCTTCGGCTCACTGGCCACGACAGGTCAGGAGAAGTATCGGCATCCTTTTGCGCCGCTGGTGCCGGGAGTTGGGTTTGTCGCTTTCAACGATGTGGACGACCTCAAGCGGCAGTTTGACGGCAGTGTCTGCGCCATTTGTCTCGAGACCATACAGGGCGAAGGCGGGATCCGCCCGCTTAGTCCTGAATTTCTCCAGACCGCGCGCCAGTTGTGCGACCGCACCGGGGCACTATTGATTCTCGACGAAATCCAATGCGGACTGGGCCGCACCGGAAAGTATTTCGCCTACCAGCATTACGGGATTCAACCCGACATCGTCACCGTCGCCAAGCCGTTGGCAGCGGGGCTTCCGCTGGGAGCGCTGTTGACCACCAATCGCGTAGCCGGGGGCATGCATCCCGGAATGCACGGCACCACTTTCGGTGGCGGGCCGCTGGCCTGTTCAGTGGCCATTGAATTCCTGCGCGTGCTCGATCGCATGTTGGGACACATACGACAAACCGGAGACTACTTCCACGCCAAGCTCGAAGGTCTCAAAGCCAAGCACGAGGGCGTTAACGAAATTCGCGGTATGGGTCTGATGCTGGGCATGAACCTCGATTCGGCCGACCGGGCGAAGGCAGTGGTCGCGCAGTTATTGGATCGCGGCATCCTCATTAATCGCACGCAGGACACGGTGCTGCGTTTCCTGCCGCCCTACATCATTCAGAAAGCCCACGTGGAACTGGTGGTCCGCGCCCTCGACGCGGCCCTTACATCCACCCAACCGAAAAGGAATTTAATCGGCAACAAAAAGCCAAGCAGAAGGAGCCAATCACGGTGAGCAGCCAGCCATTTCAATCCACACAGGTCGCAACTCCCCCGGCAACCACGACTTTTCCGGGACGCGATCTCATTTCCATCCGCGATCTCAGCCCCATCGAGATTGAAACCATTTTCCATCTCGCGGGACTGCTGAAGGCGCGGCCATCGAATTTCCGCACGGCACTGGCTGGCAAGCAAATGGTGATGTTCTTCGAAAAGGCATCCCTGCGCACCCGCCTCACCTTTGAAGCGGGAATGGCCAGCATGGGCGGCAACGCCTTCTTCATGGACCAGACCGCCGGCCGTTTGGACGCCCGCGAAAAACTGAGCGACATTGCGCACAATGTCGAACGCTGGGTGGACGCCGTGGTGCTGCGCACGTACTCTCACGGCACCGTGGAAGGCATGGCCGAGCACGCTTGCATTCCGGTGATCAACGCGCTCAGCGATCTGGAACATCCCTGCCAGGCATTGGCCGACTACTTTACTTTGCTCGAGCGCTTCGGAGATCTGAAGAAAATCTGCCTCGCCTACGTGGGCGACGGCAACAACGTGGCGCACTCTCTGCTTCTGACTGCGGCAACTTTGGGATCCAGCATTCGCATCGCCACGCCTGAGGGCTATGCATGCGACACGCAAATCGTGGCCGACGCCCGCGATCTCGCGCAACAGACTGGTGCTGTCATCGAGATTCTCAACGATCCCAAACAGGCTGTGGACGGGGTAGACGCGGTCTATACTGATGCCTGGACCAGCATGGGTCACGAGCACGAAGAGCAGGAGCGAAACCAGATTTTCCCGCCCTACCAGGTGAACCAAACGCTCGTGGCCGGCGCGGCGCCTCACGCCGTCTTCATGCACTGCTTGCCTGCTCACCGCGGGATGGAGATCACGGACGCCATCATGGATTGCGATCGCTCCGTCGTTTTCGATCAGGCCGAAAGCCGCTTGCATGTGCAGAAGGCCATTCTGCTGTTACTGCTTGGCGGCAAGGTGGGCCGCACGAATTCGAGGAATTCCAATGGCTGAAAAAGTTGTGCTCGCATACTCCGGAGGCCTCGACACCTCCATCATCATTCCCTGGTTGAAAGAGAACTACGCCTACGACGTCATCGCGATGGTCGGAGACGTAGGCCAGGGAGACGACATCGAAGCTGTCGTCGAAAAGGCCTACAAGACCGGTGCCAGCAAAGTCGTGGTCGAAGACATGCGCGAGGAATTTCTCACCGGATACGTGTTCCCCGCGCTAAGAGCAGGCGCGGTGTACGAACATAAATATTTGCTTGGCACTTCGTTGGCAAGGCCCGTCATTGCCAAGCACCAGGTCGAGGTGGCTCTCCGCGAGGGTGCGACCGCAGTCGCGCACGGGTGCACGGGAAAAGGCAACGATCAGGTCCGCTTTGAACTCACGTACCAGGCGCTTGCTCCGGAACTCAAAGTAATCGCGCCATGGCGCGAGTGGACGTTGAAGTCGCGTGAAGATTGCCTCGACTATGCCGAGAAGCGGGGAATCTCGGTCACTGCGAGCCGCGAGAAGATTCACAGCCGCGACCGCAATCTGTGGCACATCAGCCACGAGGGCGGGGAACTGGAAGATGCCGGCAACGTGCCGCTGCCCAGCACCTGGCAGCTGACTCGTTCGCCGCAGGAAGCTCCAGACCGCGAGGAACAAGTCGTTATCGGCTTCGAAAAGGGAACTCCGGTTTCCGTGAACGGCATGAAGCTCGATCCCGTTTCGTTGGTCGAGCTGCTGAATGAAATCGGCGGACGGAATGCCATCGGCCGCATCGATCTGGTGGAGAACCGCTTCGTCGGTATCAAGTCGCGAGGATGCTACGAGACGCCCGGCGGAACTCTGCTGATTGCCGCGCACCGCGAACTCGAAGCCCTGTGCCTGGAGCGCGACCTCATGCACTTTAAGCAGCACATCGGCCTCAAGTACGCTGAGTTGGCGTATTTCGGTCTCTGGTTCACGCCGCTGCGCGAGGCGCTGGACGCGTTCGTTGACAACACGCAGCAGGTAATCACGGGCATGACAACCCTGTCTTTGTACAAGGGCAACGTGTCGGTGGTCAGCCGCCACTCGGAGAATTCCCTCTACCGCACCGATCTCTCGTCCTTCACCATGGATGACAGCTACGACCAGAAAGATGCCGAAGGGTTCATCCGCATCCTGGGCCTGCCGTCGCGTTCGCGTGCCCGTCTCCGCGCGGAGACTGCGAAGCCCGAGGTAATCCGATGAAGATGTGGTCGGGACGATTCCGCCAGCCGCTCGATGCCGACTTCGAGCGCTGGCAGCGGTCGTTCGACTTCGACCGGCGTCTGCTGCGGGAAGAGCTGGCCGCCAGCCGCGCCCACGCGTCTGCCCTGAAGAATGCTGGAATCCTATCTTCGAGCGAGCTGATTTCCATCCTTCAAGGCCTGAAGCAGATTGGCGAAAAGGCCGCCGCATCGCCGTCCTTTCTGGACGACAACGAAGCCGAAGACGTGCATCATTTCGTCGAAAAGCAACTGGTCGCGCTGATCGGCGACACGGGATACAAGCTGCACAGCGGCCGCAGCCGTAACGAACAGATTGCCACCGACCTGCGTCTCTACGTTCGGGCTTCGATTGACCAGATCCGGGCCGACTTGGCGGAGTGGCTGAGCGTTGCGCTCGATCGCGCCGAACAGGCGGGAGGCGCGGCCATGCCCGCCTACACGCACCTGCAACGTGCGGAGCCCGTGCTGGTGGCGCACTGGCTCCTGGCCTACGTTGAAATGTTTCTGCGTGACGCCGACCGCCTGGCTGACTGTCGCAAACGGCTAAATGTTTCGCCCTTGGGCTCGGGCGCCGTGGCCGGGGCGACATTGCCGCTCGATCGCCGCGCCATGGCGGAAGAACTCGCCTTCGATGCTCCGACCGCCAACAGCATCGACGCTACCAGCGATCGTGATTTCATTCTGGAGTTTGTAGGAGCGCTTTCTCTTCTCGCCGTGCACCTGAGCCGCTGGGCGGAGGAGATGATTCTTTTTTCATCGCAGGAGTTCGGATTCATCCACCTGCCCGAGGCCTACTCCACGGGGAGCAGCGCCATGCCGCAAAAGATGAACCCTGACTTGCTCGAGCTCACACGCGGCAAAGCCGCGCGCATCATAGGCGACGCGACGGCCCTGCTGGTTACGGTAAAAGGCTTGCCCCTGGCCTACAACAAGGACTTGCAGGAGACTCAGCAGCCGCTCTTCGATGCTGCGGGCACCGTGCTGTCGCTGCTGCCCATGGCCTCCGGCTGGATGAAGGCTGTGGAATTCAACCACGACCGCATGCAGCAAGCCGCGCAGTCCGGCTTCATGAATGCCTGGGCGGGGGCTACTTATCTGGTTCGCCGCGGAGTTCCTTTCCGTCTGGCTCACGAAATAGTTGGCAAAGTGGTGCAAACTTGCATCGAAAGAAAGTGTGAATTGGCAGATTTGCCCTTGGAGGAGCTACGCCAGTTGAATCCAGCTTTTGATCAGGATTTCTATTCCTCTCTAACTTTGCAGGCGGTGCTTGCCATCCACGACGTACCCGGCGGCACTGCACCGGCCCGAGTTCGTCAGGCCCTTGCCGACGCCAGGGAAAAAGTCGAAGCCATGCGGGAGGACGTCCATGCGCACGCGTGAAGCCCTCCTGCCGGACGCCGAGCAGATCCATGAACTGATCGCGACCTACTCTCACGATGGGACGCTGCTGCCGCGTACCTTCGCCGAAGTCTGCGAGAACGTGCGCGATTTCGTCGTCCTCGAAGATCACGGCCACATTATCGGCTGCGGCGCGCTCCATCTTTACGGTCCGCACCTGGCCGAAATTCGCTCCATCACCGTCGATCCCGCGCGCCAGGGGTCGGGGGGCGGCGAACGCCTGGTGCGGGCGCTGCTGGCGCAGGCCAAGAAACACAATGTGAGTTCGATTTGCCTATTCACGCGCATTCCGGAATTTTTCGCCCGCCTTGGATTCGCCATGGCGCAGCGTGAGGATCTTCCCGACAAGATCCACAAAGACTGCTGCGTCTGCCCGCGCTTTGACCACTGCGATGAAGTCGCCATGGTGCGCGGTGAATTGCCAAAGTTCGCCATGCTTCCTCAGCCTGCCAACTGGCTGGTGAAGATCGAGGTATGAAAGTTCGCGTTCGTCCCAGCGATAACTTATTCGACAACGCGGCTCTGCCGGCAGGGTTCAGTTTCTCGGCGGCTTGCGCGGGAATCAAGGCCAGCGGTCGGCCTGATCTGGCCCTGGTCGAGGCCTGTCCGGGCACGACGGCAGCAGCGGTGTTCACCAGGAATCGAGTGGTAGCCGCTCCCCTCGAAGTTGGACGAGCGTCGTTGGCGGCCAGCCGAGGCCGGATTCGGGCAGTGATCGTAAACTCGGGCAATGCCAACTGCGCCACCGGCAAAGCCGGAGTCCGGGCCTGCCAGCAAGTGTGCCGGGAGTTGGCCCACCTGCTAAAAGTCCGCCCGAGCGAAATTTTCCCATCCTCCACCGGCATTATCGGCGTCCCTCTGCCGGCGAATAAGATAGTGGCCAGGCTACCCGACCTCACTGCGGCACGCGCGGCAACGAAGCTGGGGATGGCTGACTTCGCCCACGCCATCATGACCACTGACACCCGGCCCAAGCTGGCCGGTGCGACTGTTGAGGCCCGAACGACGGCCGTGAACATCCTGGGAATAGCCAAGGGTGCCGGCATGATCCATCCCCAGCTCGCCACCATGCTGGTCTACCTCTTTACTGACGCAGTCGCCAGTCCGGCCGAGCTAAAGCGCGTTTTGTCAGAAACCTGCGAGCAGACCTTCAACTGCATCTCGATAGATGGAGACACCTCGACCAACGATACCGTGCTGTTCCTGGCAAGTGGCCAGAGCGGAGTCCGCTTGACGCAGCCAGCGGTGCGTAGGGACTTCGCGCAAGCGCTGTTGCAGGTTTGCCAGTCTCTGGCCGAGCAGATCGTATCCGACGGCGAAGGGGTCAAGCATGTGATCCGACTCTCGGTCGAGCAGGCAGGCAGTCGCGACGAAGCCCGGGAGGTGGCCCAAACCGTGGCTCACTCGCTTCTGGTAAAGACCGCATGGGCGGGCGCCGACCCGAATTGGGGACGGATTCTCGCCGCCACAGGACGGTCGGGGATTGCCCTTGACCCGGAGAAAGTCACGATCGAGATTGGCGATCAAACCGTATGCCGCGGCGGCGTGGGCTGCGCCTTCGACGTGAAGAGGGCGCATCAGGCGCTGGCCCAACCGCGCTGTGACATTCGCATCGACCTGGGGCGAGGTAGCAGCTCCATACAGTTCCTGACCACCGACCTCACCAGTGAATATGTGCGCATCAACGCGGACTATTCCACCTAGGAGGCGAAGTGGGTGGATGTTGATGGGACTTCTACGCGATTGTCGAGTTCGTAACTACAGTATCTTCCGGATAGCGGTCATAGAAGCAGTGGCGGTATTAATGGAATTACCCCAACGCGAAGGAGAGCAACGGCAGACGCTGGTAACTCCCCATAACCGGCCGGCGTCTGCCACTCCTGTAGTTCCCCCGATCAACCCCCCATCAATTCGAACCTGATTTCTTGCCGGGAAAAAATGTTCCACCTGCCAGGACGGTCTGCACCGCCAGCACCAGATCGCGCGCTGCATCTCCTTTCGCGACCGCCCCGCGAACTCCCTCCGTGTTGAAATGCCGGAAGAGGTCGTCGGAGAGGTGCAGCGAGAATAGAATGACCGGGATCTGCGGATGTTCCTGCGTGATTCGAGTCGCGGCTTCAAGGCCGTTCATCACCGGCATGCTGATGTCCATGATGATTACGTCCGGATGAAACTGCAGCGTCTTCTCCAGAGCTTCCTGCCCGTTACTGGCCTCGGCGCAGACGCTCCAGCCTGGCTGGACCTCCAGCAGATTGCGAATTCCCAGCCGCATTACTTCATGATCGTCCGCTACCAGAACTCTGACCCGGGGATGCGGAGAACCATAAACCGTCGTCGTTGCCATATGCATGATTCGAGTCTGCCAGCCTCGGAAACCACCGCGTGCATCCCAAAAGCCGGGCTCGGCTTCTGTGCGCACGCAGGCCCTGTCGAGCGGGGTCGCAGCAAGCTGGCCAGATAAATACTAGATGCGATGGTTGATAATCGATCGTAACTTTGCTGCTTCTCTCCGGCAATGGCTCGGTCGTGCGCAGGGTGGCACAAAAGTGTTAAGGAAATCTCTTAGAAGACGCGAACCAGAAACTGGAAACTGTGGGTAGTGGCAGTTTGCGTAAAAACAACCCCACACCTTGTCATTCCGAAGCCGGGTCTATCGGCGAGGAATCTGCCTGCTGCCGCCAGCAAAGCAGCAGATTCCTCGCGCGACAAAGCCGCGCTTCGGAATGACAATTCTTTGGGGATTTCCAGTTACACCACGACGAAACCTTCCCAACCTTTCATCGCATGCGACGATCCTGTATCTTTACCAGTCGCGTGGTCGTGACTTCGATCCGAACCGACAGGCTGCAGACTCAGGACAAAAAATGAAAACCGCATTGCTTCGCCCTGTGGCTTTCGCCACGCTGTTCGTGCTGTTCGCTCTCCCGCAGTCTGTCGCTGCGCAGTCGAAGCCCGCTGCCGATCTCATCATCCGCAACGCCAAAGTCTGGACCGTGGACAAAGACCATTCCACCGCGCAGGCGGTTGCGGTGTTAGGTGACCGGATCGTAGCGGTTGGTTCCAACGCCGATGTCGAAGCCTGGCACGGCCCTCAAACCCGCACCATTGACGCATCCGGAAAATTATTGCTGCCGGGCTTCAACGACTCTCACGTACATTTTGTTGACGGCGGCCTGTCGCTCGACAGCGTGCAACTCAATGACGCCACCAGCGCCACGGAATTTGCCCGTCGCATTGGCGAACAGGCCAGGAAGACGCCCAAAGGCGAGTGGGTCACGAGCGGCGATTGGGATGAGACCAAGTGGACTCCAGCAGCCATGCCCACCAAGGAATTGATCGATCCGCTGACTCCGGACACTCCCGTATTTGTGTCTCGCTACGACGGCCACATGGCGCTGGCCAACTCGGTCACGCTGCGGCTGGCAGGCATCACCGCCCAGACTCCGGACCCTCCCGGCGGCGTCATCGTGCACGATGCTCAGGGCAATCCCACGGGCGCGCTGAAAGATGCCGCCATGGACTACGTCTATAAAATCGCGCCGCCGCTTTCTCACGATGCTCGGCTGCGGGCAGTCAAGCGCGCCCTGGCTCATGCCGCCTCGCTTGGCGTCACCAGCGTGCAGCACATGAATCCGGAATACGACGACATCGCCGTGTACGCCGAGTTGCTGGAGCGCGGAGAGTTGACCGCGCGCATCTATGCCGCGCCGCTTATTACCGGCGTCGACGATCAGGTGAAAATCGGTATCCGGCACGCCTTTGGGGGCCCATTTCTGCGCATCGGCGCCCTCAAGGCTTACGCAGACGGCTCTCTCGGTTCTTCCACCGCCTACTTCTTCGAGCCCTTCAGCAATCAACCCAACAACCACGGCTTGCTCTCCGATGAAATGCATCCGGTTTCGCTGATGCGGGACCGCATGATGAAAGCCGACGCATCCGGATTGCAGCTTTGCACGCACGCCATCGGTGACCAGGGAATTTCAACCATCCTCGACCTGTATAGCGAAATCGTGAAAGCCCACGGCGAGAGCGACCGCCGTTTTCGCATCGAACACGCACAGCACATGGCGGCAAAAGATTTCGATCGCTTCGCCCAATTGCACGTGATCGCCTCGATGCAGCCCTACCATGCCATTGATGATGGACGCTGGGCCGAAGAACGCATCGGCCACGACCGCGCCAGCCGCACCTACGCGTTTCGCACTTTTCTGAACCATGGCGTGCGTCTCGCCTTCGGCACTGACTGGAACGTGGCTCCCCTCAATCCCATGCTGGGTCTCTACGCCGCTGTGACCCGCGCGACCTTGGACGGCAAGAATCCCAACGGCTGGTTTCCCGAGCAGAAACTCACAATTGCGGAGGCCGTCGAAGCCTACACCATGGGTTCCGCCTACGCGGAATTTCAGGAAAAAGACAAGGGGTCGATTACGCCCGGCAAGTTGGCGGATATGGTTCTGCTCAGTGGCGACGTCTTTACCATCGAGCCGGTAAAAATCCGTGAGGTCCGGATTCTCACGACCTGGGTGGGCGGAAAGATAGTGTGGGACGCCGCGCAGAAAAGCGGTAATTGACCACTTCCACTCGGCAGACACTGCCAATCTACACGCCTAGCTTCGGCGGATTCTCTGTTGGCGAGAAGTGTTTTACACAGGTCAGGATGTACTAACGGCCATCTTGACACCTTCCCAATTGGGGCGTAACTTTCATTAAATTTTTTTAATGCTCGGCGCGGGTACGTCGAAAGCCGCGCCCACAGCCACTTCTAGACCGTAACGATCGCAAGCAGCGCCGCCAAAACCTTTTGGTGGGGTCGAAACGGCAGATCCAAAAACGCGCCTCTCCCAAGTAACGAACCTGGCTGACGCCAGGAGTGTCTCTCTACGCGTGCACGGAGGTGCAGCTTGAAACAAGCAAATTTGCTGGCGATCGCCGGTATCGCTTTGACCGTGATCTTGAATCCGGGAACCATTGCGGCTCAGCACGACCCCGGGCCGCGTCCAGTCGCTCCAGATGCGGCGCCCCTGCCTTATTCGGAGCTAAGTCAAGACCTGCAGTCCTTTTTCACCGCCGCCATGAGTGACTTCATGGAAATCGACTCGGTGAGCGGAACGATATCCGGAGAAGACGGTTCCGGTTTGGGGCCGACCTTCAACGGCAACAGCTGTGCCCAATGTCATGCCTTCCCGGTGGTCGGCGGCAGCAGCCCGGCCAGGAACCCGCAGGTTGAACTCGCCAACCTGGACCAGGCCAAGAATACCGTCCCCTCATTTATTACGAGCGAAGGCCCGGTGCGGGAGGTGCGATTTGTCCGCAACCCCGACGGTTCGCCCGATGGCGGGGTGCATGGCTTGTTCACCATCAGGGGCCGAACGGACGCTGTCGGGTGTGATCTGAGGCAGCCTAATTTCGCCCAGCAACTTGCCGCCGGCAACGTGATTTTCCGGATCCCTACTCCCACCTTTGGTCTCGGGTCTGGTAGAAGCCACTCCCGATTCAACTCTGCAGGCCAACGTGGCGGCGAACCGCCAGATCAAGTCTCAACTGGGTATCAATGGCATTCTCAATACCAGCGGCAACGACGGTACCGTCACTCGCTTTGGCTGGAAGGCACAGAACAAGTCATTGATGGTCTTCGCGGGTGAAGCCTATAACGTTGAGCAGGGCGTCTCGAATGAGGCGTTCGGCAATGAGCGCGCTGCCGCCGCAGGCTGCGTGTTCAACGGATCCCCGGAAGACGCCACCAAGATCGAACGGCAATACCACAGGGACGGCGGCGGAGATGTCATCGGACCTGGTGAACTTCGCCGCCTTCATGCGCTTCTCCGCGCCGCCGGCGCCGGGTGCAATGTCGGCCTCGGCGAAGAACGGCGCCAGCCTGTTTAACGGCGTCGGTTGTGGCCTTTGTCACACCGCCACTTTGACCACGCGGGAAGTCAAAATTCAGCGGCATGTCAAATGTTACCTATCACCCATTTTCCGACTTCGCCCTGCACCACATGGGCTCGGGTTTGTCGGATGGCGTCAGTCAGGGGGCGGCCGGTCCGGACCAGTTCCGCACGGCTCCGCTCTGGGGTCTCGGCCAGCGCCTCTTCTTCCTGCATGACGGACGGACCTCCGACCTGTTGCAGGCGATTCAGGCACATGCTTCGGATTGCGGTAGCAGCCGCTTCCGTTTTGGAGGAAACACCAGCCAAAGCTGTGGATCGGAAGCCAACGATGTGATCCGCAGATTCAACTCGCTCAACCGCTCACAGATGCAGGATGTGTTGAATTTCCTGCGTTCGTTGTAACGTGAGCGCCCGTTTGTCCCTCGGATCGCGGAGAGAGTTCGCGAAGCTCTCCGCGATCCGCTCCTTTTCTCGCTGCGGGCCGATTCAGACAATCTTCGTGGTGTGGCTGATCGTGACTTCGGCGTGGGCCCAGGGAGTCCCTTGTGGTCCTTCGCCCGAAATCCAGTCGCAGCTCGAGAAGATAACGGTGGTGGTGTCCAATCCCTCTGACTTCGATCGGGCTCTGGCCCCGCTGGGCGCGCTGCGCCAGAATTTTCCCAATGATCTGTGGGTCAACGAACGCTATCAGGACGCGGTTCAGCAGTACGGAATCGAAGGTCACTTGAGAAAGCTGACCGAGGAATACCAGGTTCTCTCCATGCAACACCCCGACGACCCGATCTACAGCTACCTCTACTCGCGCAGCCTTATGGGGCGCAACACTCCAGCCGCGGCTCAGCAGATGACGGAAATCGTCGCGGATCATCCCGACTTTGCGCCAGCCCACGGTTCGCTGGCGGAAATCTACGCTTCTGAAATCTTCCATGATGAGTCGAAAGAGAAAGGCGAGCGTGAGCGCTTTCTCGCGCTGTGCCCAGGCTCTACGATGCAGCGGCGGCCGCCAGAGCTACCGGAGCCGAGTCCCTTGATCGACCAGGCTGAAAGTCTGCTGGCACAGAACGCCGATCCCAAGCGCATAGCCGCCATCGCCGACCAGGGCGTTCGGGATGACGAATGGCGGTTGCAGCGCATTCGTCCTTTCGACTGGTACAGCGTGGAGTACAAACGCCAGGCCCAGCGCGACCTCCAGGCGAAATACTGGAGACTATGGAGTATCGAGGTTCGTTGCTCTCGTCGCGCCGGCCGGCCGGAAAAAGCCGCTGAACTGCTCACGGTGATGGAGCGGCGCGCGGCGTCCCTGCACAGCAGCTCGGACCCGGCCTATTGGGATGCTCTTACCCTGCTCGCCCGTTTGTATGAAGAAGGAAACCAGAAAGACCTGGCCACTCAGAAGCTGAAGTCGATGCAGGATTTTCTGGCCGCACATCCCGACCCGCGCCGCTCCGCCCAACTGGAAGACCTGCAAAGATCGGCTGCTACGCCGTAAGCCTGTCATCCTGAGCGCAGCAGGAATTTTGCTTCGCGAAATTCCTGTGGAGTCGAAGGACCCCTAACGGTTGCAATGACGCTCGGGTCTTGAGGTTTCTGCGCTGCCTTACGGGAATAATCCGCCGGCAACCGTTGAACTTATAGAGGTCCTTCGACAGCGTAGAAAGTTCGCGAAGCGAACTTCTACTCCGCTCAGGATGACAACAGGGGTCAAGGGTAACAATCTAATAATCAGCGCGAAGAGATCTCCGGCCGCAACAAATCATCCATCGTTTCCCGCCGCCGGATGACCTTCACCGACTTGCCGTCCACCAGCACTTCCGCCGGCCGCAGGCGCGAATTGTAGTTGGACGCCAGCACCATGCCGTAGGCACCGGCATCCAGAATGGCCAGCAGATCGCCTTCGTTGACTACAGGCAGCTCGCGGCCGCGCGCAAAAAAATCTCCGCTCTCACAGATGGGACCGACCACATCCACAGTTTCATGGCGCGCCGAGTTCACATCCAGATGCGCCGGAACAATTTCGTGATAGGCGTCATAAAGCGAAGGCCGGACCAGGTCATTCATCGCGGCATCGACCACCAGAAACTGTTTGGGGCCATTCGTCTTCCGATACAGCACTCGAGTGAGCAGTGCCCCCGCCGGCCCCACGATGGATCGGCCCGGTTCGAGCAGAAGGTGCACTTTCAGTCCACGCAGCGGACGCAGCAGCGCGGCCGCATATTCGGCGGCCTGTCCGGCGAACGCCTGTGGCGATGGCTCCTCGTAGTCGATGCCGAGGCCGCCACCTGCGTCCACGTATTCGATACGATGGCCGTCGCCTTGCAGCACCCGCACCAATTCGGCCACGCGTTCCATGGTCAACGCGAAGGGCTGAACGTCGGCGATCTGGGAGCCGATGTGCACGCTCACGCCCGCAATCCGGAGATACTTTGTCCCAGAAGCCTGGGCGTATAGCTTCCTTGCTTTGCTGATTGGAATTCCAAATTTGTGCTGCTGCAGACCGGTCGAGATATAGGGATGCGTGTTAGCGGGAACGTCAGGATTCACGCGCAATGCGATCCGTGCCTTTTCCCGGGCGCGTGCCGCACACTCGGCCAGCCGCCAGAGCTCGGCTTCGCTCTCGACATTGAACAGCATCACGCCGGCTTTAAGCGCGGCCTGCATCTCTTCGCTGGTTTTGCCCACTCCGGAGAACACCACTCGCTTCGCGGCCCGGCGGTCCACTCGCAACACTCGTTCCAGCTCTCCGCCTGAGACCACGTCGAAGCCGCATCCCATTCCTGCCAGCAGCCGGAGAATCCCCAGGCTCGAGTTTGCTTTGACGGAATAGCAGACGGTGTGGGGTATTTTGCGGAAGGCGTGCTCGAAGTCCGCCATACGTTCGCGGATCGTCGATGCGGAATAAACGTACAGCGGAGTTCCGTAACGTTCCGCCAGGCGCTCCAGTGGAATCTCGTCACACTCCAGCGCGGAGCCAACCGGACGGCGGCGCAAGAATCCCTTTCGCACTTCGCGATAGGAAAAAGCCGGGGGACGGCCCTGGCTCCGGTTTGAAGCGCGGCTCACTTACGCTTGGGTTCGCCTTTCACTCGGATAGCAACCACGCTTTCGTCGTCAAAGGCTTCCTCTCCCGCGGCATGCTCAGTCACGGCTTTAAACAGCGACTTCACCACACAATCAGCCGAGACGTTGACGCAACCTGCGATGATGGCTTCCGTCCGGTGGCGTCCAAACATATCGCCGGCCTTGTTGCGAGCGTCCAGAATGCCGTCGCTGAAAAACACGAACATATCGCCGGGCTTGGCCTTGAAAGTGAATTCGTCGTATTCGGCATCGTCGAACAGGCCAAGAGGCAGCCCGGTGGCTTCGATGACCTCGATCTTTCCCTCATGGCAGTACAAGGGGCGAGGCAGGCCGGAGTTGGCTATCTTCAAGGAGCGGTTGCGATCGTCCCACACCGCATAGATCAGCGAGACGAACTGACCGTCAATACGCCGCTCGCCCAGCGAGAAATTGACCGCTCGCAGCATCTCCGCCGGCCCCGGCTCGATGGGAGCGTGCGACCGCAGAATGCCGCTGACCAGCGCCGCATAAATGGCAGCCGGAGCACCTTTGCCGCTGACGTCTCCGATGACCATTCCCATCTGGTCGAGCGAGTAATTGACGAAGTCGTAGAGGTCGCCGCCGATGGCGCGTGCGGGCGCAAACTTGGCGGCAACTTCCAGGTTCGGCAGCTTGGGCAAGGATTGCGGCAAAAGGCGAAATTGCAGTTCCCGCGCCAGCGACAGGTCGCGTTCCAGTCGCTTCTCCTGCCGGGCGATTTCTTCGTAGAGTCGGGCGTTCTCCAGCGCGATCGCAACCTGGGCCGCCAGCGTAGTGACCGTGCGGTTATGGTCGTCGGTAAAGAACCCCCGCTTGGTGTGCTCCAGATCGAGCACTCCGATCACTTTGTCTTTGTAAATCAGCGGCACCGCCAGTTCCGAGCGGGTCTCCTGGTTCAGCAGGATATATCGCGGATCTTTGCTGACGTCGGGCACTAGTACCGCCTGTCGGTGCTGCGCCGCATACCCGACTAGGCCATCGCCCAGGGGGACATCGTGTTTCAACTGAATGTTTTCCTGGAAGCGCAACGAGAAGCGGTGCTGCAATTTCTCTCCCGCCGGGTCCAGCATCAGGATGCTGAACATCTGGTAATCAATCAGGCGGCTGAGCAGTTCAGCAATGCGCTTGAGCAATTCATCCACGTTAAGAATAGACGTGAGCTCGCGCGCGATCTCGTTCAGCAATACCAGCGTCCGCGCCTGCTTGGTGGTCCGGGTGTACAGCCGCGCATTCTCGATTCCCACGGCCATGCGCGAGCCGATCAGCGTCAGCAGCCGCTTGTGTTCCTCGGTGAAGCGGCCGGCCTCGTGCGTTTCGAGATTCAGCACGCCGATGACCCGATTTTTAATGATCAGTGGAATCGCCAGCTCAGAACGCACGTTGGGCGCAGCCGAGATGTACTCGGGATGCTTGGACACGTCATCGACCAGGATGGCCTCGCGCCGCTGGGCTGCCAATCCGGTCACGCCCTGGCCAATCTTGATCCTGATCCGCTCGGCAACTTCGCGTGCATATCCCACCTGGAAACGGATACGCAGGTCTTGCGCCTTCTCATTGACCAGCAGGATGGCGAAGATCTCGTAGTCGATGACTTTGCGTACCAATTCCGCCACGCGGCGCAGCGTGGTGTCGAGGTCAAGGGTCGTATTGACGACGTCCGCTACCTCGAGCAGCAGAGGCTCAACTTTCAACTGTTCGGATTGAGTCAGAGCGGTTTCCACAAGTCTTATTTTTTCGAAACATTAATGATAACAGCCACTCGAGTACGAATGGTGTTGTCAGAATGTAGGCGCGAGCGTCCCCGCTCGTGCGGCAGCGATATATGGCTGGGCCTGTCCTGGCTCCACACGAGCGAGGAGGCTCGCGAACATTTATGCTTCCCGGGGCACTACGCAAATGTCCGGGAGATTGCGGTATTTTTCGGCGTAATCCAGGCCATAGCCGACTACGAATTCATCGGGAATGCTGAAGCCCACGTAGTCCGCGGTGATCGATTGTTTTCGGCGTGACGGCTTGTCCAGCAGGGCAGCGATCTTGAGCGACTTGGGCTGGCGCGCCATCAGCATTTTCTTCAGATAGGTGAGCGTGAGTCCAGTATCGAGAATGTCTTCCACCAGGATCACATTCTTGCCGATCATGGACTGGTCCATGTCCTTGGTCAGCCGCACTTCGCCGGTTGAGTCCCATCCCGATTTCAGTTCCTGGGCGGGGCTCGGCCGGTTGCCATAGCTGGAGACACCGATGAAATCGAAGGTAGAGTCGATGGTCAACTGGCGGGACAAATCGCTGAGAAAGATGGCCGCTCCCTTCAAAACGCCCAGAAGGATCACAGACTGTCCGGCATACTCCCGGTTAATTTCGGCGCCCATTTCAGCCACACGTTGGGCGATCTGTTCACGCGTAATGAGCACCTTTAGGTCAGCCATGGCGATTCATATTAAACTAACCACTTGGCATTTGCGGATTCTTAAATCATGAACTTGAACGGCATCAAACTCACCTGGTTAGGCCATGCCACCTTTCGCATCGAGACACCAGCGGGTAAGACCATCATCGTGGATCCTTGGGTTATGGGGAATCCCAAGTGCCCGGAAGCGGAGAAGAACATCAGGAAAGTGGATGTCTTGCTCTGCACCCATGGCCACTTCGACCACATCGGGGATGCAGTTGAAATCGCGAAGAAGCATAACCCTGTGGTGGTAGCCATCCCCGAACTTGCACACTGGCTGGGAAAGAAAGGCGTAAAGCAAGTTGCGGAAATGAACAAGGGTGGCACCCAGACCGTCGGCGACGTCAAAGTCACCATGGTGCACGCCGACCACTCTTGCGGTATCACGGATGGCGACCAAATCGTCTACGGCGGCGAAGCCTGCGGCTACGTGATCGAGTTTTCCAACGGCGTAAAGATTTATCATGCAGGCGACACCAACGTGTTCAGCGACATGGCCATCATTCGTGATCTGTATGCACCGCAGATTGCCATGATTCCGATTGGCGACCACTACACCATGTCGCCACGCGAAGCCGCGTATGCCTGCAACCTGCTTAAGCCGAAGACGGTCATCCCCATGCACTTCGGAACTTTTCCGGTGTTGACGGGCCGCCCGGGTGATTTGCAGAAATTGCTGCCCGGCCTGGAGATCGTAGAGATGACGCCGGGTGTGACGCTGACTTAAGGAGAGCGCTTTGCCACAGAAAGAGAACAACGCTGCCTGGCGCATGGGCGGAATCACCGTTGGCGCCGTCGAAGACTACATCTACTCTCTGCTCCCCGCCCGCGACGAGGTATTGACGGAGATAGAATCCGAGGCCGCCAAACGAAAAATTCCCATCGTCGGACCCGCCGTGGGCCGCATCTTGTATCAGTTGGCCCTGATGATCAACGCCAGGACTGTATTCGAACTGGGCTCGGCCATCGGTTACTCCACCATCTGGTGGGCCCGCGCGGTGGGCGAAGGTGGCCGCGTCATCTACACCGACGGCGACCGCAAAAAGGCCGACGAAGCCCGCGGCTATTTCGACCGCGCCGGAGTCTCTAAACAGATCACGCTCAAAACCGGTGACGCCCTCGAACTCCTCTCCGAGGAGAAACAACACTTCGACATCATCTTCAACGACGTGGACAAAGAAGACTATCCGCGCGTCTTCAAGCTGATCCTGCCGCGCCTTCGCAAAGGCGGACTCTTCGTGACTGACAATGTCTTATGGAGCGGAAAGGTCGCGCAGGACAACCCGGCAGAGGCCTCGACCAGGGCGATTCTGGAATTCAACCGCCTTCTTTACAACTCGCCGGATCTGTTCACGACAATCCTACCCATCCGCGACGGCGTTGCCGTAGCCATCAAAAAGTAGAACTGAGAACCGGGAACTCCCAACTGAAAACTGGTTCAAATTACCTTTATTGTTCGGACGAACATTTCACCCACAGACTAAAGCGACTTCACTGGAATCAGCGTCAAGTCCTCCACCAATCCAACTTCCTTCTGAATAAATGGCTCGGCATAAGTCACCCCACCCAGCATGCCGTAAAAGCGGGCCATAGCCTCAATCCGCGAACGGATCTCGTCCCGGGCAGGGAAGATTCCCTTGCCAGCTTCCTGATCGCTGAACTGCGATTTGTAAGCCATCAGCGCGTCGAATCGGGCGTCAAACTGCTCCGTAATATCAACCACAAACGTAGGCCGCACATCGTAGTAGAGCGTGGCGTAAATGATTTTAAAGGGGCGATGAGCAGGAAGTTCCGTAGCGCCGGCGTCCCGCCGGCTGTCCTGAGGGCGTCCCGCCCTCAGCGGGCCAGCAGTCGCGGGCGAGTCGCCCACGGCCACACCGGCCACACCGGCCGCACCAACATCCAACTTAGCCAGTCCTGCCAAAAAACAGGCTTCATACCCCAGCACCGACGCCGTGTAGTGATCGGGATGCCGCCCCTTCCAGTAAGGAAGTATGACCACGCGCGGCCTCTGCTCTCGCAGCACGCGTACAACTTTAAGGCGGTTTTCCCAGGTGTTCTCCACCCGTCCGTCGGGAATGTCGAGCGCCTGTCGCCATGAAGTGCACAATATCTTCGCGGCGTCCGCCGCTTCGCGAGCGCGATCTTCGGCGCCACCCCGGGTTCCCATTTCGCCCCGGGTGAGATCGAGAATTCCCGTGCGATGGCCAAGCTGCGCCATCTTGAGCAACGTACCGCCGCAGGTCTGCTCTACATCGTCGCGATGAGCAGCCAGGGCAAGGATATCGAGTGGCGACGAAGACATGTCAGTCGGGAAAGAATACAGACAGGGTGGAGCGATAGCAACCGGTGCCGTGGCGGGCTAGCTGCCGTGATCCTGTGCACGCTGGGGATCATCAGCGTCTACTCGTTGGCGGTGGTGGGAAAGACTATCTCCTGGAAAATTGCGGGCGCGACCTACAGCGTCGTAGTCCTGCTGGGGATTATGGCCGGCTTAGCAGTGTGCACGTTGGGATGAGCGGGGGTCAGTCGAGGTTCCCCTGCTCCAGCACGACATTCTCGCGGACGATCAGGCGATGAGCCGCCATCTCTTTCAATGTCGGCAGAACGCGCCCGACGTGCTCATCCGTGTCCACGAAGATGATGATCACGGGCAGCTGACCCCCGGCATCCACCAGATGGCTGGTCTTCACCTGCTGCCGGCCGAGGAACCCGGCCACGGCATGCAGCGCGGTTGCCGCATAAACATTTTCCTGGCGCAGATAGTTGAGGATTTCCGCATGCAGCGGACGGTGGTGCCACTGGTCCGACTCGTTCAGGTAAATTGTGACTTGGACTGCCATACCATTTGCCATTTTACAGCGCCCTCGCCAGCGCCATGCCCGCCAACGCCCCGGCCAGGCACAGAAAATTATTGCTGAAGAAGTTGGTGAACATCAGCAGCCATTGTCCTTGCTCGAAATAGGCCATGGTCTCGAAGGCATAGCTGGAAAATGTTGTGTAAGCGCCGCAGAAACCGACGACGATCAGCAGGCGCCAGCGCGGATCGAGCAATACCCGCTCCGTGGCCCAGATCATGAAGAAGCCGACGATCATGCTTCCCGTGACATTGATCACCAGCGTTCCGTAAGGAAACACCGGCCCCATGACTTTCGCAGCGTAACGGCTCAGGAAATAACGGGCGTTGGCCCCGACAATCGCCCCCAGGGATATGGTGAGGATGTCGCGCACGATGGAGTTCTCCTTGGTAGATTGGTAGGAGTCATCAGCCCTGGCGGGCGGTTGTGGCGAACTCCATCGCCGTCGCTATTTTATCATGGTAAAAAATGTGGTCGCGGGCGACTCGCCCGCGAGGGACGGGCGGGACGCCCGTCCTCCATCAATTGCCACTACTTCTTCCGTTCCACCAGAAACCGGGCCAGATCTTTCAGCACATCCGCCCGTGAACCGAAACCGTCCAGAGCAGCCAAAGCCGACTCGACCAGCGTGCCGGCTTTCTTCAGCGACTCGTCAACCCCAAACAACGCCGGATAAGTTGCCTTCTCTGCCGCCGTATCTTTCCCCGCCGTCTTGCCCAATTGCTCGGAGGTCTGGGTCACGTCCAGCACATCGTCCACAATCTGAAACGCCAAACCGATGGACAGTCCGAACGATCGCAACTTGCCGACCGCTTTGTCATCTGCGCCGGCATAGAGTCCGCCACTGACCACGCTCGCGCCAATGAGGGCCGCGGTCTTCGATCGGTGGATGTATTCCAGCATCGCAAGATCAGGTTTGGTGTGCTCGGCTTCAAGGTCAACAACCTGGCCCCCAATCATGCCGTCGATCGTGCCCGTGCCGTGCGCGATTTCTTCAATGATGAGCACCCGGGACTCGGCTGAACAGCGGAGCTGCGACAACACCTCGTAGGCCTGGGTCTGCAGGGCGTCTCCGGCCAGGATTGCGATGGCTTCGCCATAGACCTTGTGGCAGGTGGGCCGGCCCCGGCGCAGATCATCGTTGTCGAGTGCCGGCAGATCGTCATGGATCAGCGAATAGGTGTGCAGCATTTCGAGCGCTGCCCCGAGATCCTCAATGCCCAAGGGCAGGGAACCAGCAACCATGCGTCCGGCTTCCATGCAGAGGATGGGCCGCAGCCGCTTGCCCCCGGCGAACACGCTGTGACGCATGGCCAGGTGGATTGAAGCCGGGCGCTGCGTGGCCTCCGGCAGCAGACGCTCCAACGCGGCGTCGGTCAGCGCCTGGCCCTGCTCCAAAGTCCGGTTAAGCATGCGGGAGAGTATAACAAGGGGCTACCACAAACTACGTGGGACGCCGCCCCCGGCTGTCCAGGTCGAGCGAAGCTCGACGTGTGCCGGAAGCTAGCGGAGTTTGCTCGCCGGACAGCCGAGGGCGGCTGTCCCCATGTGGTCCGTAGAGATGTTGGCGTAGGGAACGAGCTCAGGATGACAGTTTGCGCGAAGTTTTATCGGGCTCGAAGGCTTCAGCCTGCAGTTTTCCGTTCTGCTTCAAGAGAATTTCCACTTTGCCCTCAGCTTCTTCCAGTTCCTTGCGGCAAGCCGCGGAAAGCTGCATCCCTTCCTCAAACAGCGTCAGGGATTTCTCCAGGGGGACTTCGCCCTTTTCCAGTTCCTGCACGATTTTTTCCAAACGCTGGAGGCACTCTTCAAATTTAGCCAAGGAAGCGCTCCTGCAATAATTCTAATATCACGCTGTGGTCCTAGGAGAAGTTCCCAGCGCCTCGAGCACGTCCGCCGCCGACGAATATCTTCCCGAAGGCGCACTGATCTGCGCCCCCTGCACCATGTCCCGCACCGCGATCAGCATCTCGCGCGCGATCGCAATGCCTTCTTCGCGTGCGGCCTCCGGAGTCCTGGCCCCGGCCATGCGCTCCAGGATCGAATCCGGCACCGAGACCCGTAACTCGTTCTTCATGAATTCGGCATTGCGCACGCTGACCAGAGGCCAGATTCCCGCAATCACGGGTATCTTGCAGTGCTCAATACGGCGCAGGAAAGCTTCGAGCAATTTGAGATCGAACACCGGTTGCGTGACCGCGCACTCGGCTCCGGCCTCAACTTTGTATTCGAAGCGTTTGATCTCTTCGTCAATATTGGGCAGGCCCGGGTTAGCTCCAACGCCGATCACGAACGACGTACCTGTACCCAGCGGGTTGCCGCCAATATCCAGGCCCCGGTTGAGATTGTGCACGATGTTGACCAGACCGATTGCGTCCACGTCAAATACCGCCGTGGCGTCGGGATAGTTGCCCATCTTCGGTGGATCGCCGGTGATGCAGATCAGGTTATGAATGCCCAGCGCCGCCGCGCCCAGCAAGTCAGACTGCATGCTCAACACATTCCGGTCGCGGCACGTGTAATGCAAGATCGCCTCAATGCCGACTTCCTGCTGCACCAGCAGAGACAGCGCCTGGTTGCTCATCCGCGCCGAAGCCCGCGGGCTGTCGGGAATGTTGATGGCATCCACGCCCACAGATTTGAGGAAACGCGCGCCTTCGATTTCCTTGCGGATGTCCGTCCCCTTGGGCGGGACAATCTCCACCATAGTCAGAAATTCGCCCGCGGCAATCTTCGCGCCCAGCTTGGACCGTGTGTCCAGTGGAACGGCCGGCGCCGCGTTGACCACAGCCTCGCTCTGACTTTTTGATGGAGCGGCCTTGGCCCTCGCCTCGCCGACCCGCAACGCCGATTTCATGACCCGGATGTGTTCCGGCGTCGTCCCGCAGCATCCGCCTACCAGACGCACTCCCGCAGCCACGAACTTGCGCGCATAACTCGCCATGTACTCAGGCGAACACAAATAGATGTTGCGGCCCTCGACCGATCGCGGCATACCGGCATTGGGCTGGGCCGCCAGTGGCAGGGAAGTGAGCGCCCGGACGCGTTCGATCACATCCAGCATCGCCACCGGACCGACGCTGCAATTGCAACCGATGACGTCCACGCCCCAGCTTTCAATCCGCGGTGTAAAGCTCTCCGGGGTCGAGCCGTCGAGGCAGTTCCCGTCTTCATCAATGGTGACGTGGGCCACGACAGGGATTTTGGGATTCACGTCCCGGGCCGCCAGAATCGCCTGGTGAAGCTCCTCGACGTAGCCGAAGGTTTCCAGCATCAGCAGGTCAACGCCGCCTTCGACCAAGGCAGCGATCTGCTCGCGGAAGGCAGCGCGAGCTTCCTCGAATGAGGTTTTGCCCAGCGGTTCAATGCGGACACCCAAGGGGCCCACCGAACCAGCCACCCAGACGTCGAAACTCTTGGCTGCTTCCTTCGCCAGACGGACCCCGGCAAGATTGATCTCCCGGACCCGGTTTTCCATGCTGTGGCGGGCCAGGCGGAAGGAATTTCCGCCAAAAGTATTGGTTTCAATAATCTCCGCACCCGCCTGCATGTACTCGTGATGGAGTTCGCGAATCAGGTCAGGTTGCGAGACGTTCAGCTCGTCGTAGCAACGGTTGATGAAGATTCCCTTGGCGTAGAGCAGGGTCCCGGTGGCCCCATCGCACAGGATAGGGGATTGCTTCAAACGAGTTAGAAAATCGCCAGCCATCTTTTTGAGAATACAAGATCAAGAACAGTTTTGCACCATCCCGGGAAATGCCCTCCATTCGGCCCGCGTCCCTCGGACGCCAACAAGAGGGCTCTGCTATAATCCCGTTTCTTGCATCTAACTCTCCATTCCTCATGTTCTTGGGAGCTCTGCGTTTGAGGCAATCGGTATTCGCCATCCTGCTTCTTGTCACGGCCAGTGCCCTCCTGGTCTCCTGCGGAAACAACAATAACTTCAACAACACCCTTGGGTTGCCGCCGCAGGCAAACCCGGCCAAGATCAAGGTGCACGTCTTCGTCTCCAATCCCTTGTTTTCCAATGGCTCGGCCACCACGGCTCCGGTCCTGAACGTCGTGGATGGGCAGACTGACCTGATCTCTCCAGGCGTAGTTTCCGTAGGGGCGACCAGTCCCACCCCGGGCCTCATGGTTCTGTATCCCAACAAGCGGCTGACGCTGGTTTTCAGTGCCTCGAACAACTCGCTGACCGCGGTCAACAATTCCTCGCAGATCGTCGCTCAGGACTCGGCCGGAAATACTCAGACTCTGACGCTTCCCGGCTTCACCGAGAGCGTCGTGGTGGCGCCCGACAATGCTACTGGCTTTGCCGCGATTCCCACCGCGCTCGTGAGCGGGCAATCTCCGGGCGTGGTTAACGTCCTGAACCTTTCTGGAAACGCAATTTCCGCCACGCTTCCGATTCCCGGCGCTCGTTTCCTGGCGCAAAGCCATGACGGAACCCGCATCGTGGTTCTGGGCAGCCGTCCGGATACAGTGACCGTCTTGACTCCGAGTTCGGTCGGCACCAGCACCGATCCGCGGTTGGACGTCCAAAGTCCTCTTTTCGATCATCCGGTCTGGGCAGTTTTTAGCAGTGATGATTCGACTGCTTACATATTGAACTGCGGTCCGGAATGTGGAGGAACAACCGCCAGCATCACTCTTCTCGACATCAACAGCAACCTGCCCGGGCCTACTATTCCAGTGGACGCCGGCACCATCGGCCTGCTCGCAGGCAACACCCTCTACGTGGCTGGCACCAAGCCCGGAGCCAACACCTGCGCGGGATCCGCAACCCCGACCCTCGCTACCACCTGCGGAGAAGTTTCCGCGATTGACCTGGGCACGCTGACAGTCGCGGCTACCGCGACGATTACGGACGGCTACCACAATCAGATCCAGATGGGAGCGAACAACCAGCTCTTCATCGGCGCCCACGCCTGCACCAACATCAAAGTTGCCGCCAACGGCAGCAACCCGGCCGAAACCCGAGGCTGCTTATCCATCCTGGACGCGAACAAGACAACAGTCATCGTTCCCCCCATCAACGGCGACGTCACCGGAATTCAACCCATCACGCGCAGGAACGCGGTGTATGTAGTCCAAAACGGCCAGCTGGACATTTACGACACCACCACCGACAAGCTGCAAAAAACCCAGGTAGACATCATTGGCCAAGCGGTCGATGTGCTGCAGGTGGATTGAGGGCAGCTGATGGCTTCTAGCTTCTGCAGCGAGCTACTAGCTTCTTAGCTCATTTAGCTCTCAGCTCCAGCCGTCAGCTTTCAGTCGAATTCCCACTAGCCGCGAAGCGGCGCCAGAATAGAGCCCAGGGCGCAAGCCCTGGGATAAACGTCGCACAGATGAGGCCAAAGCCCCAGAGGGGCGAAAGAGACGTTTGCCGTGAAGCGCGGCAATCGCCGCGGGATCGGTCGAAAATCCAAATTTGGTTGGGGAGCGAAAACTGAGAGCTGAAGGCTGAGAGCTGAAAGCTATTTCTCCAACACCAACTCATGCTGCCTCGACGCCGCTACCGCCTTCTCTGAATAAGGCAGCTTGAACGTATGGCCTTCGTACCAGGCCTTCCACTGGTCCATGTAATACGGACTGAGAAAATTCCCAGCTTCCCCAGTCACCAGGTTCAACGTGGTCTGGTCCAGGTCGGACAGGTCCACGGTCAAACGCTCCGAAGGCCCGTGGGTGCGCGACACTGCCTTCACCGTATAGCCGCTGCCCGACTGCGGCTGGACTCCGGGCCCGGTCCAGCGCTGCAGCACAGGAACCCTGCCCAGGATCGGGTGCTGGACCTCCACCGGACGAAACGCTCCCCACTTCCACGACGCCAAATCCTGAGGCGCGTCCGGACCGCTGACTACGGCCTCAACGGCCGCCGCTAGCAAATCATCGTAGCTGGAGTACGTCTCCGGCAGCCACCGCTGCGGCTGATGGTGGACCACATTTTCGAGCCACACGGACCCCATTCCCCAGGAATAACTCTTCCAACTCAACCCAGCCTTAACTTGCTTGGGATCTGCGGGCGCGGCGCCCAGCTTGGGCTCGAGCAACAGGCGCGCGAGTTCAACACGGGAGCGATACGCGATTGTGGGCGCGGCCGAATCCGCCGTCATTCGTCCATCCCATCCCCGCAGAATTTCCACGGCCTGCTGGGTTCGGGGCGAGGTCTTCGTGGCGTGGTCCACGCTGTAGACAAACCGCTCCGCAAAGAAACGATCGGCGTCGGAATAGATGTCCATCTGCAGGGCCAGCATGTCAGCCGCGGAAAATTTCTTTCCCGACTCCAGCACGCGATAAATTCTGGCCGCCCGCCAGGGCGCTTCCCAACCGGTGCTGATCGAGTACGGGTAGCCGTCCGGTGTGATGCGGCCATTAGCGGTCGCGATGATGCCGGAGGGCGGATTGTACACACTGGGCAGCTTGTCGAATGGAATGTATCCCGTCCATTCATGCGCGTTGTCGCTGCCGTTTTCTGGAAGGCTGCCATCGCCCGATGCTCGAATCGGAATCTTTCCCGTCGTCTGGTAGCCGATATCGCCATCCACATCGGCGAACACAACATTCTGTCCGGGCGCGTCAAACGCCGAGAAGGCGCGGCGGAACTGTTCCCAGTTCTGCGCCGAATCCACTTCGAAAAAAGGATCATGCGTACCGTCGTACAGCGTCCAGCGCAGCGCGAGCTTGCGGGTTTCGCCCGCGACCAGGTCGGTGATGATCGGTCCGTGGCGAGTGACCGCTACATCTACCACCACATCCGCCTTCCCCTTTACATGGATGACTTCACTGCGGTGCTCAGGCGTCTTCCATCCTTCGGGCGTCAGGTATTCGCCGGCGGGGTTAAAGGTTTCGACGTAGACGTCTTCCACCGTGGGGCCGACATTGGTGAAACCCCAGGCGATCCGCTGGTTGTGCCCCACAATCACGTAAGGCAGCCCAGGCAGTGTGACGCCGGCGGCGTCGAAGTTGCCGCAATGGAGATGGGCTTCGTACCACAGGTTCGGCATCTGGTGCCCCAGGTGCATATCGTTCGAGAGCAGGGGCTTGCCCGAAACCGTATGCGCGCCAGATACCACCCAGTTGTTCGAACCCACCACCATGCGGGAGTCTGGATCCCAGTCCGCTGCGCTCGCAAGATTCTGCGAGGGCGCTCCCGTACCCGCCACCGAACTCCCAACCGGGCGCCGGGGAGGATTTTCCTCGTCTATGTCCTGATCAGGTTTTTGCTCGAAGCTCGGACGTCCCACCGTCGGCGGCCGGTCGTGCCAGGAAGTATTCACGTACAAGTCGGCAGTTAGTTCCGGCCCCAGCTTGGCCAGGATCTTCTCGCGGTCGAGCGCGTCGCGATAGGGATAGTGGTTCAGGTCTTTCACCATCTGGGAGGCAATCAAAGTCGAGTCCTCCGGCGTCCACGGACGCGGAGAATATTTCAAGATGCGAAACTCAATCGGCAGGCGGTCGCGATGAGATTCGATATAAGCGTTTACGCCGCGCGCATAGGCTTCGAAGTGAGCGCGATTTTGCGCTGACGAAACCTCAAGCGCCTTGCGGGCGGCTACTCTTAGTCCCAGAATCCGCTGCTCCCGGTCGTGCTGGAGAAACTCGTCGCCCAGAATTTCGGAGATTTCACCGGCCGCAAATCGCCGCATCATGTCCATCTGCCACATGCGGCCTTGCGCCGTGACAAATCCCTGGGCGAAGAATAAATCGTCAAGGCTGGCGGCCTCGATCGTAGGTACGCCGTGCCCGTCGCGGATTACTGTGACCCGGGCGGAGAGACCGGAAAGCTTCGAAGTTCCGTCCAACTGGGGCAAGGCAGAGCGCGTGAGGGAGTAGGCCCAGACGAGTGCTCCCAGCATCACCGCTAAGACCGCGATCAAGAGGAACGCAAGTGCTCGCCCGACGCCGAAACTGCGAGGAGCGGAAACGGAGGTCGTGGTCGTAGCCATGTTGAGCCTTTGATTCTATGGCGTGCCCCCAACTAAGACAAATGCGCTTCAAATAATGTAGAGGCGAGCGTTCACGCTCGTGTCGCCACGAAATGAGAAGTGGAGGACGGGCGTCCCGCCCGTCACTCCCACACGAGCGGGACGCTCGCTCCTACATTAGTTTCGGTTGCGTCCGCAAATCTTTTTTGATAATGTCCGCCGCACTCGCACTCTATCTCGCAGGAGACTGACGTATGCCCTCCGCCCTGATGTCGGAAGTCGCAAACGCTTTCGCAGCGGCGCAGCCCGCCAGCTTCCTGCTGCTGCAGCGCAACGATGACGCGAGCCCCTTTGTCGCCTGCGGCTGCCTGGGATTCTTCGGCCTGATCATGGTCGGCATCATCGCGCTGAACATTGCCCTGCTCATCTGGGTCGCGCGTGACGCCAAAAACCGGGGCATGGATAACGCCGTCGTCTGGATGATCCTCGTGATGTTCACCGGAATCATAGGTCTGATCATCTACATCTTCACCCGACCGCAGGGCAATCTGGTGCCGTGCCCCCAGTGCGCAAATAAGCGGCTGCAAGTGAGCGCAAAATGTCCCCACTGCGGAAACTCCTGAAGCATCCGGCAACCTATCTGGCAATCTTGGTCCTGCTGGCCGCGGCTGCTTACGCCGACAGCTTTCAAGCGCCGGATCGCCAGCTGACGTCGCGCGTCTACCTAGCGTTGGTGCGCGGTTATCAGAGCGTGGGCAGCCCCGTTTTGACCCCCTATGTTCAGTGCCGCTACCGTCCCACTTGCTCCCGATACTCCATTGAAACCGTGCAACGCTACGGATTGCGCCGCGGTCTTGCCTTGACAGCGGCCCGCCTCTGGCGTTGCCGCAAAAGCGTGCCTCTGGGCACCGCCGATCCCGTTCCTTAACCCGACCTATGATCCGTCAATTGGCGGGATCGTATTGATAGGGAAGGCTCTGCCGGGTTCCATCATTGGATAGTAGCGGGCTGAATCCAGGCGTTTGTGATTCCGTTTGCCTTGGAAGGCTGATTCTGATAAGTTTCGCGAGATTCAGGTAGGGCCGGGCAAACCACGTCCGGGGGCCGAGTTGCACAATCACGGAGGGAACGTCAATGGCTTTTTGTAGCGGGTGTGGAACACAGATCGCGGACGGCACGACCATGTGTCCGGCCTGTAGTAGTCGCACCGCAGCGCCGGCGGCAGCTGCCCAGGGCACGACTGGCGGCATGCAGGACAATGTCGTCGGTATGTTGTGCTACATCACCATCATTCCAGCGATCATTTTCCTGGTGATGGAGCCCTATAACAAGAGTCGTTTCGTGCGGTTCCATGCTTTCCAGAATATTTTCTTCTGCGTGGCTATGATCGCCATCTGGATCGGCCTGACCATCATTGGTTTTGTTCCGGGGTTGATCTTTATCACTTTCCCTCTCCACATGCTGGTGTGGTTGGGAGCGTTCATCCTCTGGATCATTCTCTTGATTAAGGCCAATCAGGGGCTGATGTACAAGCTGCCGATCATTGGTGACTTGGCTGAGAAGCAGGCTAACGCCTCCTAAATTTTGTGCGTCCGGCGAAAGACTTCGCCGCCGCCCTCGCGAATTACCGGTCTCCGCCCCCCTGTGCCGGGGACCGGTTCAGTTCTTCCCTTGACAGATCTCCTTCGGGATGTCATTCCTATTAGCTTTTGGTTCGCATCCTCGCATCACAGCTGCAAGCGTGGGAGGCAGGACCGGTGAAGGGAACGATTGAAAGTCCGGGTCTTCTATCACGACAAATGCTTCGACGGGGCATCGTCCGCCGCCCTCTTCTCCCGCTTTTTCCGGGAACGGATCAGGAACGACGTCACCTTCGTCTTCTCCGGCCTGCTGCACCGTGCCGGCGCGTTGTTCGATGAAAAACAGTTCGACGGCGACGAAAACGCCATCGTCGATTTCAAGTACTCCAGCTCCCCCAAAATTACCTGGTGGTTCGACCATCACCAGAGCGCGTTCCTCACTCCCGCGGACGCGGCCCACTTCGAGCACGACCAGAGCAATCGCAAGTTCTACGATCCCGATTTCAAGTCCTGCACCAGCTTCATCGCTACGATTGCCGAGCAGCGCTTCGGTTTTGATCCCAGCCCGGTGGCCGACCTGGTGCACTGGACCGACATCGTGGATGGCGCCATGTACCCCGACGCCCAGACTGCGGTCGAAATGAAAGCGCCCGCCATGAAGCTCACCCTGATCATCGAGTCGGCGCAGGACTACACCTTCATTCCCCGGCTCATCCCGTTGCTGGCCACGCGGCCGCTGGCGGAAATCCTGGAAGAGCCTTTCGTCGCCCCCTTGCTGCCCCCGCTGCTCGAGCGCCACCAGCGTTCCATTGCGGTTTTAAAAGAGCGCATCGAGTCCAAGGATCACACCCTCTTTTTCGACATTACCGACCACGATCTTGAGGGCTACAACAAATTCGTGCCGTACTATCTCCACCCGGAATCGATTTACAGCGTGGGCCTCAGCAAGAGCAGCTTCCGGGTGAAAGTTTCCGTAGGCTCGAATCCCTGGGCGCCCGCCGAGCCCAGGGTGAATCTGGCCAAGGTTTGCGAACGCTACGGTGGCGGCGGTCACGCCCGGGTGGGAGCGATCTCGTTCGGTGTTACCCAGGAAGAGGCAGCCCGAAAGGCGGCACGTGAAATCGTCGAAGACCTTCGCGCCGATGTGCGTGCAACCAAGTAGTTCTGTCAGATCTGTCATCCTGAGCGGAGAGAGCCGCTTCGCTTGCGAAGCGGTTCTCGGAGTCGAAGGACCCCTACCTGCTCCTCAGTGATCGGCAATCCTGGGAATTAGTCAGCCATTCGCCGGGACGCGAGCTGCAGACAAGAGTCCCGAAGCTCTGAGCAGAGTTCGGGGCAAAGAGTAAAGATAGCCGCGCCGGTGACGGCAATAGGGGTCCTTCGACTCCTCCAGCCCATTCGCAAGCGAATGGACCGGCTCCACTCAGGATGACAACGCTTAAGATGACAAAGCTCGGGATGAAAATACGTGAGTATCGTCACTAACCCGATCGTCCTGCGAACCGAACACCTGGGCCGGACCGTCCATGACAAGATTCTGATTCAGGATGCGAACTTTGAATTGCAAAAAGGAGAAGTCCTTGCCATCACCGGCCCCAGCGGCTCGGGCAAGACTTCGCTACTGCGCTTGCTAAACCGCCTCGACGAACCCACGTCGGGCACCGTGTTCGTCGAGGGCGCTGACTATCGCCATATCGAGCCGCGTGACCTGCGCCGCAAACTTGGCATGGTGACGCAACGACCGTATCTGTTTCCTGGCAGCGTGGCTGACAATCTCCGTTTCGGACCGGCCCAGCGCGGTGAGTCTTTGCAGCCCGAAGCCATCGCTGAACTATTGGCCCAGGTTGGCCTCAAAGACTACGCCGGACGCGACGTCGCCAATCTCTCCGGAGGCGAAGCCCAGCGGGTTTCCGTGGCTCGCACTCTGGCCAATTCGCCACTCGCGCTTCTGCTCGACGAACCCACCTCGGCATTAGATGACGCCGCCAAATTTGAGGTTGAGTCTGCCATTCAGAAAGTGGTACGCGATCAGGGACTGACCTGCGTGATGGTCACACACGATGTCGCCCAGGCGGCGCGAATAGCCAGCCGGGTACTCATGGTCGAACACGGTCAAGTGGTGCGCGCCGGTCCGGTAGGGGAGGTCTTAGGTGCTTAGACTCTTTTTCCACTCGCAACTACAATTAGGTCTTGCCCAGGCTTTGGTTGCTGCGCTGGCGGCATTAGTAGTGATCGTGCTGGCTCGTCGCCGGGGGATTCATCTGGAAGGCGAGATCGTGATCGCAATGGTGCGTGGTCTGGTGCAAATCATCGCGGTCGGCTCAATTCTCGTGATTCTCCTGCGCGCTCCGCGGTGGACGAGCGGCATCCTGCTGGCCGGGATGATCCTGGCGGCGGGCGCAACCTCGGCGCGTCGCGCTAAAGGGATACCCGACGCGTTTCGCGTCTCCGCCTGGGCCATCGCCTTCGGCGCAGGTTCCATCATTGCCTTGATGACATCGCTGGGAGTGATTGATACCGCCATCACGTCGCTGGTCCCCGTGGGCAGCATGTTGATCGCGAATGCCATGAACACCAACAGCCTGTCCCTGAACCGCTTTCGCTCCGATGTGCTGGCGCACGCGGGTGAGATTGAGACCGCGCTGGCGCTGGGGGCAGAAGCCCGCGACAGCGTTTCACCCTACGTGCAGGCTGCTTTCGAAGCCAGCCTGATTCCGGCCATAGACTCGTTGCGCTCGCTCGGCATCGTATGGATTCCCGGTCTGATGGCCGGCATGCTGCTTTCCGGCGCTCGCCCCGTGTACGCGGCCATCTACCAGTTCGTGGTGCTGGCCATGATTTTCGCGGCTTCTGGTTTGACTTCGCTGATCAGCACCATGCTGATTCGCGGCCGGGTGTTCTCACCAGCGGAACAGTTGCTGCTACAGCCAGGAAGGTGATCGCGGACTGCTCATGGACCACGTCACCACAGCTATCGTAACTCACGCCAAAGCAGCAGAGCGGCATCGCCGCCGGGCCGCCTTGCGCGCCGTGGCATCGCTCGAGCTGACCAAGGGCATGGTCGTGCTTCTATTGGGCTTTGGCGCGGTTTCGTTGGTCCACAAGGACGCCTGGGATACCGCCGAAGCCCTGCTGAGATTTCTGCACGTAAATCCCGATCACCATCATTACGCGCAGGTCTTCCTGAACCTGGCTGACAATGTCACAGACAAAAAGCTGTGGGCGGTCGCCGCCGGCGCCGCCGCCTACTCCACCGTCCGCTTCGTCGAAGCCTACGGGCTCTGGGGCGAACGGATCTGGGCAGAATGGTTCGCGCTCATTTCCGGGGCGCTCTATGTGCCCTTCGAAGTCTACGAACTGGTGCGGCGGACGACGGCGATTCATGTTGCCGTGCTGCTCATCAATCTTGCAATCGTGTTCTACATGCTCTATCTCAGATTGTCGGCCCGGGCCGAGGAAGCCAGAAACGGGCGCCCACACGGCTAGTATGAACATCCGTGTCCCCAAGTGTCATCCTGAGCGCCACCGCCCATTCGCTTGCGAGTGGAAAAAAATGGATGGTGTCATCCTGAGCGGAGAAACTGCTTCGCGAAGCGAAGGAGTTTTGGAGTCGAAGGACCTCTATGAGCTTGGCGGTCGTGGGGGAGCTACCGGTGTTTGAAGATTGAAGCTGACATTCCGAGATTTTCAGTGCACGGTAGCGCTTTAGGGATCCTTCGACTCCGCGGAAAGTTCGCTGCGTGAACTTTCCACTCCGCTCAGGATGACACCTTAGGAACCGTTTTCGCACGCAACCGTTGAGGTAGACCCCGCGTTTTCCCTTCTTTCAAGGACGACGCGGGGTCTTCGTTGGGGGGGAAGAGCATGAATCTTGCCAGCAATAAAAAACCTTGGGTCAAGAAAATGAAAAAGTCGGTTTTCCGACGACTAGGGATAACCGCAACCCTGGCCCTCGTTGCGCTGATCCCCATCGCCCCGCTGCAGGCGCAACAGGTTTCACTCCAGGCCCTGGTCACGCCCTCGACCACAATTTCAAAAGACGGTCACCCCGTCCTGTTCGCCCTTCACGGCTTCATCGAATTCAAGACCCTCGCCGACTTATTCCCCTACATCGAATCCCAGACTCGGCGCTGGAAGCCCAGCCTGGACGAAGCCGGGCAACACCGTCTGGCCGGCGAGCTGCTGCGTCGCGGAATCGAAAGCCGCGTCGTCTCCATGATTGACGAGCGCCCGCTTCAAGCCCTCGTAACTCACAGCAGCGCGGAACTGCGGCAGGCCCTGGCGCAAGTGAAGGAACCGGTCCCGCCGGGATACGCCGAAGCTTTCCTCGCCGTGCAGGAAAAGTGGAAACACTCGCTGAACTGCTGGAGCGCTGCCCCGTCAATTCCGGCGCGCGTGCTCTCCAACTGGTATCCCATTGAGGAAGGCATCCAACTTTACGGCTCCACCTACGATTCCACCGAGCACTTCTGGCAGGCGGTGAAGTATCACCCTGACATTACGGTGGCCCAGCTGGACGAATTACTCGATGTTCTGGAACACAAAGACTGGGGCCCTTGGCTCGCCCGCCTCGACGCTGACCCCAAACTGTATTTGCCTAACGCTTATGCCGTAGAATTTCTGCGCCACAATCTGGCGTCAGAACGGATCGCCTGGTTTCGCAGCCAGCTGGCGGCTCACGGTCTCCGCCCCGAAGATCACGCCCGCCTCGCTCAACAGCGCAGCGCCGCTTCGTTCCGCTTCAGCGCCTTCGAAGAAAAAGTTCTCTGGGGCGACTTGGCCGACCTGTTCCACCTGGTCTACACCTTTTCCATTCCCGACGATCCCATTCGGAAGACGCTAGCAGACCGCCACTTCGATGCCATCTACCTGGGCCAGCGCAAAATGGGCTTCATCAGCGAAGATTTCCGCTCCCTGATGCTCGAAATCTGGCGAGTGAAATATCTCCAGATGCCCCGCTTCCGAGAGGTCATCAGCTCTATTCCCCTGGAGATCCGCCTCTCCCACTTCCTCAACGATGGCGACTCCCCAGACATCCCCATCCCAATCTACATCGAATACCTGAACCAGATTCGCGACCTCGCCCGCCGCCCAATGTAGGCGCGAGCGCCCCGCTCGTGCAAAGCGTACATCGAACAGGAATCAGCAGTTCGCCTCTTCCTGCGCTCCAGCGAAGTATTTTGGGTGGAGCAGCGTTTTAGCGCTGCATTGAAAAGGCCGATCTGGTGCGGCTTCAGCCGCTGAGGTACCTCAGGGGCTAAAGCCCTGCGCACGACAACAACCGTATGTAGCCCTGAAGGCCTGCTCCACCCTCACTGCCTCTGCTGTTCATAGAACTCAACCAAACCCCTACAGTAAAATCATCCAATGCGAGCACCGATCCGGAGTCGACTCATATGCTTGTTCTCTTCATCATTCTGGCAACTCTCTGCATTGCTCCGACCACCCTCGCCCAGTCCGTTCCCCCAGCCATCTTCACCGACCCGCCCGCCGACGCCGCACATCCGGCAAAGATGACGGTCCTGCACATCCCCAGCCACGGAGTGCTTATCAACGGCATCGCCTACCAGCCCGCTGGAGCCGGGCTTCATCCCACGCTGGTCATCTGCCACGGATTACCGGGAAACGAGAAGAACCTCGATCTCGCGCAAGCTGTCCGCCGCGCCGGATGGATCGCCATCACCTTCAACTACCGAGGCTCGTGGGGTAGTCCGGGCGTTTACCGCTTCACCCAGAATCTGGAAGACGCCGACGCCGTCCTCGCCTACCTGCGCGACCCGGCCAACGCCGCCCGCCTCGGAATTGATACCCAACGGATCGCCCTCGCCGGCCACAGCATGGGCGGCTGGGTCGTCGCTCACACCGCAGCGCACGATCACGCACTGATCGGCGCCATTTTGATTTCTGCGGGAGACATGGGCCGCCTCGGTGAGGAGCCCCAAGACCGGCTGGTAGCGGATATGGCAGACAACATGGAAGGCCTGTCCGGGGTTACCGCTCAGAGTATGGCCGACGAGAATCGCGCCAATGCCAAAGCCTTTCGCATGGAGAACGCCGCCGCCGGTCTCACCCAGATGCCACTTCTGGTGCTGACTTCTGACGACGGCCTCGCTCCAGACAGCGATGCGCTCGTACACGCCATCGAAGCCAAGGGCGGCCATAAGATCACCGTAATCCACGCCGCCACCGACCACGGCTGGTCCGATCACCGCATCGCGCTGGAGAGCGCAATTCTCACCTGGCTCCAACGATTCTGAGTCTGGGTGGAGCAGCGCTTTAGCGCTGCATTGAGATCCTTCATACGGACGGCCTCAGCCGCCGCGGTACACCGCTACTGAGCTATCAGTCGACTTCAATCGTGGTGACACTCTAGTCGCAGCGAATTGGCACCTGGTGCGTCACGCCCGCCGAGGTGATGTGTTGGTATATCGCGTAATGGCCCAGCCCCGAATATTCGTCCCCGACCTTGTGCATCTCGCCGCGATCCGCCGGACAGGAGATCGAGACCGGGCACGCGAAGACGATCGTTGCCAGGCTCAAAACCGCGCATGCTACCTTCAAGGACTTCACGGTAAGTTCCTTTCCTCAGGCTCTATCCTTGATATCACGAAGGCCTGAGAGGACGAGACTTACGGTGGACCCTGTTTCAACTGTCTAAAGTTATGTACTTCTGGTTAATCGCCAAGCCACGCGGATCAGCCCATGTGGGGCGGGCGCCCTCGCCCGCCGACTCTGACCTTGATTTCGTCAGTTATCCTTCGCCCTTTGGACCGCGGGTTACGGTGAGATTCCCAAACCATGAACCAACTTCAAAATCGGCGGTCGATGGCGCCCGCCCCACACGGAAACGTGGCGATTCTGCACAGCCTTCCGTTGACTTGCCCCGAGCACCGTTCTACCATGCGCTGCGAAGGTCAGAGCTCTTCATCGTGCCATGTCACTAAAAATGGAGACTGACATTTCGGACGATGTAGTCATTCTGTACTGCGCCGGGCGCCTGGTCTTCGGCGACGAGACTGCCGCTTTCCGCGAGAGAATAAGAAACATCCTCCTCGGCACCCAACACATTGTGGTCAACCTCAGCCGAATCGAATACGTCGATAGCGGCGGACTGGGCACGCTGGTTGCGACCCTGGCATCCACCCGACAAAAGCACGGTGAGATCAAACTGGTTCGCCCCAATCAGCGCGTCACTGAACTGCTGCAACGTACCCGGCTAAACACGGTCTTCAAGTCGTACCAAAGCGACGAAGAGGCGGTTACGGCCTTCCGAACCAATAGCTGAGCCCGCCGGTAGGCTAAGCGCAGTTCTCCGGTTTGCGCCCACCAGCTTTTCAATCACGACCGAATTGATCGCCAGGCCATTGGACGTATCTGAGGGCGCTTCTGCTGTGCGATAGGCAACGCTCAGAGGGGACTGTAGCCGTGTATCTCGGGCGGTCGGGTGAGGTCCATAAATCGGGAATCAGACGCTTCCCTCCGTACCGAACTCAGTGCGACTGTAACTTCACGGATGTAGTAGACCGTTCCCACCAGCAAGCAGATCATCGCCAGAACAAAAAGCGCCACGGAAGCCACTGCCGCCTGACTCCAATAAAGACCGAATCCCAGCAGCAGACAGGATGTGATCGTCCCGGCAAGAGAAAAAAGCGCAAAAAGGAAGCATCGCCGGATAAGTTCCGCACGCTGCTCAATCAAGACGATCTGCGCCGTGTACGCCTCAGCCTCTTGCACTCGGCCATTCTTTGCCGCGTCGTGTTTCGCGTGCACATACTGTCGCAAGCGGGCGACGATGCCCATCAGTCGGACGTTGATCGAAAGAATCAGGAGGGCAGTTGCGGAAACGAAGATCGCCGGAGCAAGGAGTGCCTGAATCAGACGGATCACTTCGGTCATGGTGGTACCTTCCTCGAGGCGTTGTGCGGCATTGTACGCTGCTGACTACCGTCGAAGTGGGACACTCCCATCAATTGTTTACGGCCGGGTGGCCCACTCAAGCCGTCTTTTGGCTTGAGTGGGGGCAGTCCCACTGCTGAACAGAGTTTGCGTTCGTTCGCGTTTTCTTGCCGTCCACTCACATTCAATCTCCACCCTGCCTTCACACCCGGTTGCGTGCTGGCGAAAACCGCTCCACTGCCAGGGACAACAGCCCCACTCAAGCCAAAACACGGCTTGAGTGGGCCACCCGTCCCCAGTCGTGATGAAGGTAATCAAACGGCGTTTCACTCGGCAGCTGAACCGCAGGCGCACTTCATCGGCCCCAGAGCACGACCTCGCCATTGGGGCCTAGTCTAAAAACTGGGTAAACTAACGTGGCATAATGGGGCTACGTCTGGCCCCGTAGCTCAGATGGATAGAGCAGCGGTTTCCTAATCGGGGAATCCACACGCATTCATTTTCCTGTAAGGCAAACAATGGACTTTGGCGCGGAGTTGCCGAAGGTCGTTTCGTAAGTCGCTGAGAATTTCGAAGACAGATGGCAGTTAAGTGTCGATAGCCTCGAAGTGTCTATCGTAGACAGTGTCTTTGGGACTCGGCCTGAACGGCAGGTGAGCGGCGGTTAATTAGACCGTGTGCAAAGGCTTGTGGCGCAAGAAAAAAAGGCACCCGTACAGTGTTTTCAATATCGTGGCACTGCATCATGCCGTCCTAAGTTGTTGAGTGCTGCCACAGTCCGCAGATTTATGCAACAAGCTAAGCAATGACTCGCGCCTCCACGCACGTAGCTTGAGGATGGCGAACCCTCGTACTCTTCGCTGTACCTATCCCAGCTGTGCGGACAACCTTCGCGAGACCCCACGTTATCGGACACAGATTGGTATCCGAGTCGGGGGGATTTTGAGTGTAATCGCGATGTTTCGTCAACAACCGAGACGTTGTGCGCCTTTTTTAGAACTCTGGGAAGCCTAGTCTGGGGATCTTATTCAGTCGAGGATACCAACCGCGTGTAGTAGCCTTTGCGAGCGTGCACATGAAACCGCCGTCCCGATTTCTCCGCTGCAATTTGGATGTGGCGGAAACGGCCATCTTCTTGGAGGTCGCTGGGTTGATAAGAAAGCGCATAACGATTGCGCATTTCGTCCTCAATTGCGGCGAACTCCCTGGTAACTTCCCGTTTGTTCATATGGCTAAAGGCTCGCCCACCGGTCTCCGCTGCCAACCGTTCCAGCGCTACCTCATTTGATCTGGTCAATCGACGAGCTTCGATTCGGTCGGGACTGGTGTTCATGGTGTAAATACTGGTGTTCATGGTGTAAATGGTGACGTCTCGCATCTGTGCCTTATCGATAGCCTGGCTTAGCGTGGTCCGGCCCGCGTTGTTGTCACCGTCGCTGAGCACAATCAGGATTCGGGCTGCTGGTTCTCTATCTTTCCCAGCGGTCAATTTGTCGGATGCAAAATGGATCGCATCGAAGAGCGCTGTGCCCCCGCCATTGCGCAAAGCTGCTACCCCTGCAGCTAGTTGCTCAGGATCATCGCTGTAGTCCTGAGTTATGACCGCATGGTCTGCGAAGCCGAGCACAAATGCCCGATCCAGGCCTTGCCGCACGACTTGACGAAGGAACTGAATAGCAGCCTTTTGTTGGAAGCGAAATTGAGGGTTCACAGAAGAGCTGGTGTCCACTACCAGCCCAAGCCGGAAAGGCAGATCACGTTGATAGCCGAATGTTGAAATTCTCGCAACCGGTTTGTTATCGTCCCTAACGCGAATGTTTTCCTCATTGAGACCCCGGACGAACTTGTGCCCCTCCGTAGCAGTAAAGAAAACGGTGACCTCATCCACTCGCCTGCGGAGCGTCCAGGAATTGGGACCTGGAAAGAGAGAGGCCTCGATGTCCTCTCCTTCGCCGGCGCGCCCCTCTGAACCTACCGAGCAATCCAAACAAGCCTTCCGATCCTGGCCGTTGGCTATGCCTGCGACCAGGGCCATACCGCCAGCGAGGACAAGCAGGATGGCGCCCATCTGCATAGTCGCAAGACTTCGCCTGTAACGACGGAAGAGATTTGCGGAGCCTGGCAGTCCACTCACTCGCGAGGGCGCGCAATCGTAGTCGATGAGGCGAATATGCACTGAGACACCACCTGAAGATCGAAAGCGCCTGGCCCAGGAGGGTGTGGGTCGGCTTACCCCAAGCTCTTGCGCGTACTGTATCTCCTTCCCCGCGATTTGGCAATAATGGCGACCACGAGCTGGGCCAAGCCCTTGCTATCCAAGCATTGATTTGACTCCCGCTTTTGATTGCCAAGCTTCGGCAGAGCCTAATTTTTCCTTTGAGTTTCAGCGATGCTCGGATAGCCAGTGCAAGGCGAGGCTCTCTCCTTCTGCTACTTGGGCTGGCAACATGGTTTGCCGCAACTGTTTCATCGCCTTTACCCCTTCAGAGTTGCCGGACGCCATGGCTATGCTCAACCACTTGTAGGCCTGCGGGTAGCTAAGCTGGCTGCCTCGGCCGGTTGCATACATCAGTCCCAAAGTTACTTGTGCTGGCCCATATCCAAGCTCGGCAGCTTTGGTGATGTGTCGCAGGCCTTCAGGGTAGTCCTGTCGCACTCCTTGGCCTCGCAGATACAGGTAGCCCAGATTTCCCTCAGCCTGGAAATCGCCATTGTCGGCAGCGTGCTGGTAGTAGACTCGAGCAAGCAAATAATCGCGTTTCACGCCAAGGCCACGTTCATACATCAATCCTAACGCGTTCTGCGCTGAGGCAAATTGCTGATCGGCAGCTTTGCCAAACCATCTCAACGCTTCGCCGAAGTTCTTGTCTACGCCACTTCCGCTGGCGTACATCTGACCCAGGTTTGTTTGCGCTTCTGGAAGTCCTTTCTCAGCCGCGGCGCGAAACAGCGTGAGAGCCTTGCTCTGATCGCGTTTGCCACCTTTACCTTCCAGATACAGGTACCCCAGGTTGTTTTGCGCGGCGGCGTAACCCTGATCGACCGCGCTGCGGTACCAGCGAACCGCTTCACTGAAGTCCACGCGAACCCCGTCGCCGTGTGCATACACGTAGCCCAATTCGTTCCGGGCCATGGCCGAGCCATGTTCAGACGCTTTTCGCAGCCAGCTCAGGGCATCTTCTCCGTCAAGCTTTGTCTTGTCCGCGTTGCAGATTAGCTCCACCCGATACTGGCCCATGGACCGCGGTGACGGCGCCATAGAACGGACAATCCGGGTCGAGTCGTCGCTGGGATCACAGCCGCTCCCTCTGGCTTCCGATGGGAGGTTCACCGCGCGTGCCAAGAATAGGGCGAAGGCCAGAACAAACTCTATCCGCATAACGAGACTCCACATCTGCAACCGCCAGAACCCGAGTGCGGTTGATCGAGCGCATTCTGTAGCCGATAGAAAGTACGGTCAATGCTCCACGAACCATTTCCCAATCCTCTTTCAGTCCCCTAACGCGAGCTTTGTTTTATGCTACTTACAGGCCCGGTTCCCCCGCCGCCGCAGGGTCCGTTTCAAGAGACAGGCACCGGTGCTAGACTCTTACGACGCGGATTCTTTATGTCCGTTCCTGCGACTTCACCAAAACTGATTCGCTTCGGAGTTTTCGAAGCCGACCTTCTCGCCGGCGAACTGCGAAAGGCGGGTGTCAGAATCAAGCTTCAGGAGCGTCCTTTTCAGGTGCTCAGCATCCTGTTGCAGAGCCCCGGCGAGGTCGTAACTCGAGATGACCTTCGAACCCGAATCTGGCCGGCAGACACCTTCGTCGATTTTGATCACAGTCTGGCCAACTCGGTTAGCCGGTTACGAGACGCACTCAGGGACCCCGCGGAGCGTCCGGTCTATATTCGAGACAGTCGGCCGCAGGGGATACCGCTTCCTTGCCCCTGTCAACGGCTCCTCTGCTCCGAGCGGAATCGAAATCGCACCAGCCCCCGAGCGAAATAAATCGCTTTTCTTGCATCACGGGGTCGCCATCTCCTTCCTCTCAGCGCTCGTGATTGCCGTGCTGGTCTGGGCACTGTGGCAGTATCCATCGCGGCCCACCGAGGTTATTGAACGTAAGCTAACCTCGAATTCATCAGAAAATGGCGTGAACAGCGCCGTCATCTCCCCAGACGGCAAGTACCTGGCCTACTCGGCCGATACAGGTATCTACCTGAAGCTGATTCGCACAGGTGAAGCCCACCCTGTGCCCTTGCCGCCAAACTTCTTTGCCCTTGTGGACGACTGGTTTCCCGACGGATCTCACTTACTCGTGTCGCGCGAGGAACAACCACCCGGTAAGGCCAGCTTGTGGAGCATCTCCGTGTTCGGAGGCGCGCCCCGTCAACTGGCAGATGACGCGGCGGCAGGATCGGTGTCCCCGGATGGAGCTCACATCGCCTTCCTGCGCCGTGACTTGTTTTACCACAATGAATATGGCAGAGAAGCGTGGGTCATGCGTTCCGACGGAGAAGATCCGGTCAAGGTTGCAGGCGCTAAGTCGGATGGCTCGCAGGTGGGACCGTCGACGTGGTCTCCGGACAGTAAACGAATCGCATACATCAGACACGCGTCGACGCAGTCCGTTGAGGTCAACGAATGGCAGCACGCAATTGCCACGACTCTCTTTTCCGACGACGACTTGACACCTGCGCTGCGTTGGCTACCCGATGGCCGTCTTATCTACGCCCTCGGCTGGAAAGTCTCAAGCCTGTGGGCGGTCCCGCTCCAACAATCCCGGGAAATTTCCGGCCCTCCCAAACACATCACGCAGGGGCATGGTCTGATCATGCAAATTGCTGGCAGCGCCGATGGGAAAGTGCTCATCTTCCGGAATGAGTATTGGTTGCCGACTATTTACATAGGTACACTGGCGCCAGACGGCACACACTTGCTGGCGAACAAGCGGCGGCTGACGCTCGATGAGAGTGCAAACATCCCGGCTTCTTGGACCCCTGATAGCACGGCAGTGTTGTTTAAGTCGGATCGAAACGGTACTCCAGAGATATTCAAGCAGTCCACTGATGAGCCCTTGGCGGAAAGTCTGGCGAGTACCCCGAAGAGCTCTCACAACCCAGAGTGACGCCCGACGGCTCGGAGATTTTGTATATTTCCACTCCCAAGTCCCCCGGCCCGAAACTGCCTCCTCCATTTTTGCCGTTCCGATAACCGGTCGAACCCCCCGCTCGTTCTCAGGGACTTCAATATCTGGAACGTGCGGTGTGCGCGCTCGCCATCGACGCTGTGCCTGTACAGCATCAAAAGG
>CAVRZO010000029.1:0-23969 GCA_963725615.1 Terriglobia bacterium
TCGGAGCGGTCGCGGTCGAACTTTCTTCGAAGATCTCCGTGAGATTGAGAGCGCCGCCTCAAAGATCACGGTGCAAGGGGCCAGGTACCCGGAAGCCATTGAGCGAATGACCGGCCGCTGAGCGGCAGGCTCATGTAGAATTCGTGGCAATTTTCGCATCAGCCAACGGGTGGATATGTTGGACGCACCAGACAAACGCCTGCTTGAAGCTCTGCTGGACTCATGGGAGCGGAACAACACCATCCTGGTCAACCTGCTTCGCGCCCTCCCGGAAGGCGGACTCGGAGGCGAGGCCAATGGACAACAGCCCATCCGTTGCGGAGCTGTTCATGCACATCCACTATGTAAGGCTTGTGTTCGTCTCCGAGGACGCCCCCGAGTTCGCGAGAGACCTGCGAGGGCAGAGTGGAGGGCCGAGCGCGACCGCGAGCGCATCGCGGCCATGCTGAACGACAGTGCCGAGGCGGTGCGGGAAGCGGTAAAGGGCAGGGTGGAGGCAGGCCGCGACATGGACCTTCACTACGACCACCCAATCCTCTTTCTTCAACACATGGTCTGGCACGAGGGCTACCATCACGGTCAGATCAAGCTGGTCCTCAAGTTAACGGGCCGCCCCATGACGAATGACGAAGCCGGGCCGGTCACGTGGCGCGTCTGGATGAACAAGGCGTCGAACTGAGCCGTGTCGGTCGTTTCACAAACACGTTTAGTCGACTAGAAAGACCCGACCAAGACGGAAACACGAGTGACCAAGAGCCGAACATGAAAAAAATACTTTCGCTCTGCGTAGTGTCTTTGCTCCTCGGTGCGACGACCACGACGCTGTCCAGCAGCCAGGATCGCGGTCGCAATGAAAGCGCCCAAGACCGGTTTATCGGGGTGTGGCGTCTGGCATGGCTCGAAGAGGAAGGGGCAGACGGAAGAATTCACAGGGCTGACTGTACCGGGCTGCTGGTCTACACGCGCGACGGCCACATGTCGGTCCAGGTGATGTATCGAAACCCGCAGGCCAACTCGCAAGCAGCGACCAACGCTGCGCCGGTGCAATATGCGCAGGGCGGCTACGAGGCCTCCTTTGGCACATATGACATTGACGAACGCGCTCACCACTTCACCTTTCACGTTGAAGGCGCACTGGTTCGGACCCTTGTCGGCAAAGACCTGACACGCGTATTTGAATTTTCCGGCAAACAGCTCATCGTGAAGTCGTCGAACCCGGATGAACACTGGAGAGTCGCTTGGGAACATTCCTAGGCTGCTCTCCGCAAGTCATTGGACGCATAGCCTTGTGCAAAGGATGAGAAACCATGCAAAAACGCAAACTTGGGAAAAGCAATCTGGAAGTATCAGCCATTGGGCTGGGCTGCATGGGGCTGAGCTTTGGGTACGGGCCAGCCACCGAGAAGCAGCAGGCAATTTCGTTGATCCGGGCCGCCTTTGAACGTGGCGTTACGTTTTTCGACACCGCGGAGGCATACGGACCCTACATCAACGAAGAGGTTGTCGGCGAAGCACTCTATCCGCTACGCCCACAGGCGGTCATTGCCACCAAGTTCGGCTTCACTTTCGGCGCGGAAGATAAGATTTCAGGTTTGAATAGCAAGCCAGCGCATATCCGCGAATACGTGGAGAGTGCTTTGAAACGTCTCCGAACGGATGTGATCGACCTTCTCTATCAGCACCGCGTCGATCCAGACGTTCCGATCGAGGATGTGGCGGGCGCGGTCAAGGACCTCATTGCTCAAGGCAAGGTGAGGCATTTTGGTCTTTCGGAGGCGGGAATCCAGACCATTCGTCGTGCGCACAAAGTTCAGCCGGTCACCGCGCTGCAGAGTGAATATTCACTTTGGTGGAGGGAGCCTGAAGCGGAGGTGATTCCGACGTTGGAAGAACTCGGGATCGGCCTTGTGCCATTTAGTCCCCTGGGCAAGGGCTTTCTCACGGGCAAGATCAGTGGAGATACGCAGTTCGATAAGAGCGATTTTCGCAACATTGTCCCTCGCTTCACGCCCGAGAACCGAAAGGCAAATCAGGGCGTCGTGGATCTGATCGGCAGCTTCGCCCAGCAGAAGAAGGCGACGCCAGCTCAGATCGCGCTTGCCTGGCTGCTTGCGCAGAAGCCCTGGATCGTCCCCATTCCGGGTACGACGAAGCTACATCGGCTGGAAGAGAACCTCGGAGCAGTGAGCGTAGAACTCTCGCCCGACGATCTTCGGCAACTGGAAGCGGCTGCCGCGAAAATCCCGCTTCAAGGCGCCCGGTATCCCGAAGAGCTGCAGAAATTGGTGGGCCGCTGAACAACCGCGTTTGGATTGAAAGCGTTCAGAAAATTGCATATGTTTTAGCCATGAAGCGCTGAATCGGGAGGACGAGATGAACCTGCTCGTCGCAATGGTCACCGCGTTTTCTTTATCATTCGCTTCGCAGGCCAGCTTCGCTCAAGCGGGAAGCCCACCAGCCCCTGCCGCCCCCGAAGCTGGGTCCATGCAAAGCTCGCAGATGATCCAAGTAGTGCGAGGCGTCTCGCAGCCTTCTGCTGAGGGACCAGCGGAGCACTTCACCGGTTCCGCGCGCATTGATCTTACCTTTAGGAACAACCTGCCCTCGCACACGGCCGGCGGCCGCGTTACATTCGAACCTGGGGCTCGCACAGCATGGCACAGCCATCCTCTGGGTCAAACTTTGATCGTCACGTCTGGCAGGGGTTGGGTTCAGCAATGGGGCGGTCAAGTTGCGGAAATTCGGGAGGGTGATGTGGTTTGGATTCCGCCGAACGTCAAGCATTGGCATGGAGCTACCCCGAGCACGAGCATGACCCACATCGGGATTCAGGAAAGTCTCAATGGCAAGACCGTCGAATGGATGGAAAAGGTGAGCGACGAACAGTACAGGAATTCTCAGACCACATCGGGAGGAGTTATGGGCAGTACTAAAGAGCCTTCTGCAGCGCAGAAACTGTTCGGTGACTTCGATCCCAAGCTGGCTGAATTAACAGACAACGTGCTGTTCGGCGATGTCTGGGAGCGGCCGGGGCTCTCGAAGCGAGATCGCAGTCTCATCACCGTTGCCGCCCTAATTGCTTTAAATCGTCCGGAACAGCTGCGACATCACCTGCAACGGGCGCGGGAGAATGGCGTAACCAAGGATGAAGTGGTCGAGGTAATTACGCATCTGGCCTTCTACTCAGGGTGGCCTAACGCTGTAAGTGCCATCGCAATCGCCAGAGAGGTATTTCAGTGAGGACATGGCAAGATCGCGCGCAATCGTGGCGCAACGAAGCTTGTATGGAGGATCGATACTCTCGTGAGCAATGACATCGCAAAATCGTGGTCACTGCGATTCCAGCCGAATCGTTCGCACAGGCGGTTGCCTATGCAATGGGCCGGCCAGAAGAGGTAGACATCAACGCGATCCTGTTCCGGCCTACTCACCAGGAACTCTAGGGACAAGGAGTGCACATGCCAGCGCCGAACAATGCTATGAAAGACAGCCTCTCCCGTTATCGTGAAATTGACCTCAGCGTGACCGGCAGAAAGTCAGGACGGACCATCTCACAGCCGGTCTGGTTCGTGTTGGAGAATGACAAGGTTTACCTCCTGCCGGTGCGGGGCTCGGATACACAGTGGTATAAGAACGTGCTCAAAGACCCGTCCATTCGGATCGACGCGCGTGACTCAGACTCCAAATTTCAAGCCGTTCCTATTACGGACAAAACCGAAGTTTCGTCTGTGGTTGAGAAGTTCCGCTCCAAGTATGGAGCCGGCGATGTGAAGAAGTACTATTCAAAGTTCGACGTTGCCGTTTTCGCTCAGATGCAATGAGCACGATCATGATTCACAAAAGGGAAATTCGCGAAGGCGTGAAGGTCGCCGGCAATGTAGTACCGCTGCGGCAGGCAGGTAACAAAGCGGATCCAGGTAAACCAGACACCGCCAAGCTGGCCCGCCTCATTGCCGCCTACGCCCCACACGACGGCAGTTTCGACCTGCGCATTCCTGGTTTGCACGCCAGCCGCTTTTCACGAGTCAACAAGGAGTGTGTGCATGCGCTCCGCGTGTCCTCGTTGTGCATCGTCCCGCAAGGAGCGAAGACCGTCATCGTAGGAGACGAGGTGTATGAGTACGACGCGTCGCGCATGATCGTGTTCTCCGTTGCTCTGCCAGTCGCTGCCCAAGTCACGCGCGCCAGCCATTCCGAACCTTACCTCTCTCTAAGGCTGGATCTCGACCCGCGGAAGATTGCCGAGCTGGTCTTGAAGGTGTTTCCCCACGGCCTGCCCCCCGCTCAAGAGAGAAGCGCTGTTTACATCGCTCCGGTTGACGCGAGCATCGTCAACGCCGCGACGAGATTGATTGAGTGTCTGGGCCAGCCAGGAGACGTTGAACTGCTCGCCCCACTTGTGATGGATGAGATTCTGATCCGTCTGCTACGCAGCCCCATTGGCGTTCGCGTTGCTGAAATGGGCTTTGCAGAGTCCAGCGTGGACCGAGTTGCCAAGGCCATCTCCTGGCTGCGCGCTAATTTCTCTCAACCCATGAAAGTCGAAGACTTGGCCGAGATGGTGCACATGAGTGTTTCTTCTTTCCACGAGCACTTCAAGTCAGTCACGTCGATGAGCCCACTGCACTATCAAAAGGTGCTGCGCCTCCAGGAGGCGAGACGTCTCATGTTGTCCACGATGATGGATGCGGGTACCGCGAGTCAGCACGTGGGCTATCTGAGCGCGTCGCAGTTCAGCCGAGAATACAGCCGCTACTTCGGGAGCGCGCCGACCCGGGACATCGCCAGATTGCGTCAAGATACCCGACTCTGGGTGTGACCCGATTCGAGGTGACCAGATGACTGCACTCGCGGCGTTGCCTACGGTTGTTTTGGGATGCTCTTGACCAGATTGCGGACCTTTACAGGTTCGGTGCCCTTGTACTGCGCATGGAAGAGATGTCGGTGACGGTGATCACGATTGCTTCGCCGAGGAGCGTGTCGTCGCGCATCAGCACTTTGTCGCTTACCGGATCCCGAATTTCCCTGTCCAGCTGAATCCGTTAGAATCCATAGCGCGAATGCGGAGGCGATCCAACCTGCGAATCTCTCATGTCCGGACCATGCGTCGGAAGGCACTTTCCTCCGTTGTTTCCATTACCATTTCAACCAGAGGGGATTCATGACACTTCGGTGGATATGCGGTTCACTGCTCGCCGTAAGTCAGTTGATTTCGGCCCAGCCCGGGTTTGGACAGGCCACAGTTGTACCAACGCCGTCGCCGATCACAGGATACAGTGCACAAAGCGCGCCGCCTGAGGCCGATTGGGAGAAGAAATTTCAGAACGGTATTTCGCCGGAGAGTATTCGCGAGAATATGCTCCGCTTGAGCGCGCGTCCTCATCATGTTGGATCGCCGTACGACAAAGACAACGCCGAATGGATCCTGTCCAAATTCAAGGAGTGGGGACTCGACGCCAAGATCGAAACCTACAATGTGTTATTTCCCACTCCGAAAGTTCGCCTGGTTGAAATGCTGCAACCGACCAGTTTTCAGGCCAAGATGCAGGAACCGGTGTTGCCGGTCGATCCCACCAGCGGTCAGACCGATGAGCAACTCCCTACTTACAATGCCTATTCGATCGATGGAGACGTCACGGCCGCGCTGGTGTACGTGAACTTCGGCAATCGCGAAGATTATGACCAACTCGACCGCCTGGGAATTTCGGTCAAAGGCGCAATCGTCATCTCCCGTTACGGAGACGGCTGGCGCGGCATCAAGCCTAAGGTCGCCGCTGAACACGGAGCGATCGGGTGCATCATCTATTCAGACCCGAAGGGCGACGGATATTACAAGGGTGACGACTATCCTTCCGGAGGCTGGCGGCCGCGAGAGGGAGTGCAACGCGGCAGCGTTATGGACACCGACTATCCTGGCGATCCGCTGACCCCTGGCGTGGCTGCGACCGCGGCCGCCAAGCGCCTCTCAATTAAAGAAGCGAAGACGATCACACGAATTCCAGTGCTGCCGATTTCCTACGCCGATGCGCTGCCGTTGCTCTCGGCTTTGAAGGGACCGGTCGCTCCCGATGGTTGGCGTGGCGCGCTGGCCATTACGTATCACATCGGTCCGGGGCCGGCGCAGGTGCATCTCAAAGTTGCGTCGAACTGGGACATCAAACCGATCTACGATGTTATTGGCACATTGCGCGGTGCGGATGGGGGCCAGCAGTGGGTGCTTCGCGGGAATCATCACGACGCGTGGGTAAACGGCGCGGACGATCCGATCTCCGGCCAGGCGGCTATGCTGGAGGAAGCGCGCATGCTGGGCGAACTTCATCGCCAGGGATGGACTCCCAAGCGCACCATCATCTACTGCGCGTGGGATGGTGAAGAGCCCGGTCTGCTGGGATCGGTCGAGTGGGTGGAAGATCATTTGGACGAGCTGAAAGCGCACGCGGTTGCATACGTCAATTCCGACGGAAATGAGAGAGGATTTTTCTTTCCGGGCGGGACCCAGGACTTACAGACCTTCATAAGCGGAGTCGCTCGCGATATTCAGGACCCTGAAACTCACACGTCAGTCTTTCAACGCTCGCATCTGTCAAGCATTGCCAAAGCCAAAGACGCGGAGGAGCGCAAAGACCTTCGCAAGCGCAGCGACCTGGTGGTCAAAGCCGTGGGGGACGGATCGGACTACACTGCTTTCCAGGACTTTGCCGGCATCTCGACTCTGAGTGTTGAGTTCGGCGACGAGGACGATGGCGACCAGTATCATTCGATCTACGACGATTTCTACTGGTACACGCACTTCGCCGACACGGATTTCTCCTACGGGCGCGCATTGGCACAAACCGCAGGCACGGCGATGATGCGCCTGGCCGGTGCAGACCTGATCCCCTTGGATTACTCTCCCCAGGCCGAGGCCATCGCGAAATACGAGGCGGAGCTGGAGAAGTTGCTCAAGGACAAGCAGGACGAATTTACCGAACGCAATCTGGAATTGCAGGAAGGCGTCTTTAACGCGATCGCGGATCCCCGCAAGCCATCCGTGCCGCCTCCGGTCGAGACCGTGCCACCCTACATGAATTTTTCTCCCATGAAGAACGCGATTGAGCTGCTCAAGAAGAGTTCAGACCGCTATTCAAAAGCGCTGTCGGATTGGCATGCCAAGGGTTCGCCGGCCCTTTCTGAGCAGTCGCTGCAACAGGTGAATTCCGACTTGCTCAAGATCTCGCGTCTGTTCCTGAATGAGAAGGGATTGCCGGAGCGTCCCTGGTTCAAGAACCAGATTTACGCGCCCGGCGCCTACACGGGTTACGGAGCGAAGCCGATCGCCGCTGTACGTGAATATATGGACGCGAAGAAGTGGAAAGAAGCCGACGCCCAGATCCCTCAGGTAGCGCAGGTGATCGAGAGCGTCGCCGCCGGCATCAACAAGGCGGCCGACGATTTGCAACACGCGCAACCGCATTGAGGTTTTTGATGGAGGACGGGCGTCCCGCCCGTCTGGCCGGCCGCGGACGCCCAGGTTCCACCAGGGGATATTGACTGATGATCGTGAACTTCGCCGAGCGGGCACATAACCACAACTGGGCACTGGACCCGGTCACGCGATCCCTGCTCGATACCGATTTCTACAAGTTACTAATGCTCCAGTTCATCTGGAAGCACTATCCAAAAACACCGGTGTCGTTCTCACTGTTAAACCGCACCTCGTCGGTGCGCCTCTCTGACATGTTTCCACCCGAAGAGTTGACGGCGCAGCTCGAGCACGTCCGCCGTCTGCGCTTTCGAAAGTCGGAACTGGTTTGGCTCGCGGGCAACACCTTCTACGGTCAACGCGGGATTTTTGAGCCGGCATTCCTGGCCTGGCTGGAGCGGGACTTCAAATTGTCGGATTACAAGTTGTCGGTCAAGGACGGCCAGTTTGATTTGTCCTTCGAAGGCCTGTGGACCGATACCACGATGTGGGAACTTTATTCCCTCGCGATCATTGACGAATTGAAGACCAGGGCCGGTCTGAAGAAGCTGAGCGAGTTCGGCCTCGACATCCTGTACGCAAGGGCGAAAACCAAGCTGTGGGGAAAGATCGAACAATTAGTTGGCGTTCCCGATCTGCATGTGGCGGACTTCGGCACCCGCCGCCGTCACAGCTTTCTGTGGCAGGAATATGTAGTCGAGGCGATGGCCTCGAACCTGGGAAGCGCCTTTACTGGGACCTCGAACGCGTTTCTCGCTCACAAGCATGATCTTGAGGCGATTGGAACGAATGCGCATGAGATACCGATGGTGCTGGCCGCGCAGGCGCCGGATGATCGAGTCCTCAAAGCCTCCCAGTATCGCGTCCTCGAAATGTGGCAGAGCACCTACCAGGGCGAGCTTCTGATCATGCTGCCCGATACATTTGGCACCACGCAGTTTTTGAAAGACGCGCCCGAGTGGGCGGCGGACTGGACCGGACAGCGCATCGACAGCAAGGACCCGTATATCGCGGGCGACGAATACATCGAGTGGTTGAAGGCGCGCGGCCGCAATCCCCATGACAAACTGATCATCGCCTCGGATGCGCTCGAGGTCGATGTGATCCTCGGCCTTCATGCCTATTTCGGCGGGACCCTGGCGAGCGGGACGACTCCAACAGATTTTCGCACCGCGGCCGATTTCCTGGACCGAAAAAAATGGACGCCGGGACGCCGGGCACGTTTCAGCGCCGGCTGGGGTACATTGCTCACGAATGACTTCCGCGGCTGCGATCCGGCCGGCGGCAGCGGATTTGATCCTGTCAGCCTGATCTGCAAAGTGACCGATGTTGACGGCCGGCCCGCGGTCAAGCTCTCCGATAATTACTCTAAGGCGTTGGGTCCGCCTTCCGAAATCGAACGCTACCGTCGCGTCTTTGGCACGGCCGGAGTCAGCAACGCTCCGGTGATCGCGTGAGCAGCTCGCCAACAGCGGCACGGTACATCCCGAACCACGTAGGGGCAGATGTCCTCATCTGCCCGGTCGAGCGAAGCTCGACATTTTTTGGGCGGAAATAGAAAATAGCGGAGCTTCGCTCCGCCGGACAGATGAGGACATCTCTCCCTACGCGGTTCGTGCTTGCGCCCGCACGAGCGAGGGCGCTCGCGCCTACATCAATCTTTCTGTGCTACACTCCGACAGTTTTTTTCAAATCACATTTTTTGTGTCCAAGGGTCACAGGGATGAAGCTTCGGCCACTGGTTTTGCCTCTCGCGCTTCTATTCACTTTGTTTTTCTCCCCAACAATTTCTGGCGCGCAAGCGTCGCCCGCAACTCCCCGGCCCATTACCGTGGACGATTATTTTCAAGTGCGGGAGGTTGATGACCCGCAGATCAGCGCCGATGGCCAGTGGGTCGCTTACACGGTCAAGACTTCATCGTTGAAAGACGATGAGGACAAGACGCGCGTCTGGATGGTGGCGACGTGGGGCGGGGAAGCCGTGGCCATGACCTCCAAGGAAACTTCATCGGAGCATCCGCGCTGGAGCCCGGACGGAAGGTATCTCGCGTTTCTTTCGAAGCGCAATGAGGGCAGGACTTACGTCTGGTCGTTGAACCGCCTCGGTGGAGAGGCCCAGCCGCTGGTCAAGACCGCTCAGGACGTTAAAGATTTCGCCTGGTCGCCCGATGGCAAACACATTGTCCTGGTGCTGCAAGATCCGTCGCCGGAGGACCTGGAGGCAGCTGAGGAAAGGACTAAAGAAGAAAGTGAAGGCAAGGAGATAAAGGACAAGAATCCCAAAGCTCAACGTCCGTGGGTAATTGACCGCTACCTGTACAAGGAAGATGAAATTGGCTACCTGGAGCGGCTTCGCACCCATTTTTATGTCTTCGATCTCGCAGGCAAGACGCTGACCCAGGTCACCTCCGGCGACTTCGATGATAAGCACCCGGCCTGGTCGCCCGACGGCAAGTATCTCGCCTTCAGCAGCAATCGCTCAACTCCCGACGCCGACCGCAACTACGACTCCAACATCTGGGTCGTAGCTGCCGACAACACCGACAAGGGCGCGCACCTGACGCAGGTCACGACGAATCCCGGATCCGACGATTCCCCGGCCTGGTCGCCTGACGGGAAGTGGATCGCCTATGTGACGCAGCTCGAACCCAAGCTCCTCGTCTACGCCACCAGCCACGTTGCGGTCTCTCCCGCTGCGGGCGGCGAGGCAAGAGTGCTCACGCTGAACTTCGACCGGGTCTCCAGCGAGCCGCGCTTCTCACCCGACGGCAAATTCATCTATTTCATCGCCGATGATGACGGCACCCAGAACCTCTGCCAGGTTCCCGTGGGTGGCGGCGCGATCACACGTCCGATCGGCGGCCGCATGATGGTGTACGGGTATTCCGTCGCCAAGTCTGGCGATGTGGCGGCACAGGTCACCACCATGGATCGCCCCAGCGAAATTTTCACCATTCCAGGCGGCAAGCTTACCCGCATCACGCAAACCAACGACGAGTTTCTATCGCAGGTGAAGCTCACGGCGCCCGAGTACGTGAAGTTCAAGAGCAAGGACGGCACCACCGTCGCTGGCTATCTCTATAAGCCGCTAGGCTACGAGCCGGGGAAGAAGTATCCAGCCATTTTGCGTCCGCATGGTGGACCGGTCTGGTCCTACTATGCCGAGTTCACTCACCTGGCGCAGCTCTTCGCGGCCAACGGTTACGTGGTGCTGTATCCCAACCCGCGCGGCTCTACCGGCTACGGACAGGCTTACGCCAAAGCGATTGACGCCGATTGGGGAAACAAAGATTTTCAGGACGACATGGCCATGGTGGACTATGCCATCGCGCAGGGCATGGTTGATCCCGACAGGCTCGGCGTGGGGGGATGGTCGTACGGCGGCATCTCGACCGATTTCATCATCGCCCAGACCACCCGTTTCAAGGCCGCCATCTCGGGCGCCGGTTCGGGGCTCTTTGCCTCCATGTACGGGCACGACGAGTACACCCGCGACTACGATTACGAGCTGGGATACCCCTGGAAAGACAGAGCGGTGTGGGACAAGGTCTCGCCTTTCTACAAGGTTACGAACATCACGACTCCGACTCTGTTCATGGGCGGCGACATTGACTCGAATGTGCCGATCCTGGGTGGCGAGCAGATGTATCAGGCGCTGAAGACTCTGGGCCGCGAAACCGAGCTGGTGGTCTATCCCGGCGAATACCACGAGTTCAAGGCGCCCTCGCATCTCAAGGACCGCCTCGAACGCTACCTGGCTTGGTATGCCCACTACGTCAAGGCAGACGGCACCCCGGCCAGACCAGCGGGAGCTGCGAAGTAGGAGCGCTGAAGTCTGCCACGAACCACGTGGGACAGCCGCCCCCGGCTGTCCGGCGGAGCGCAGGTCGGCTGCTTTTTGATTCCCAAGGCACGATTTTGACCGGATCACCCGGAAACCTGCGCAATTGGAAGCTGGTCACTCTAGCAGGCCTTGCTCGCCCGGACAGCCGTGGGCGGCCGTCCCCACTTCGGTTGTGTTAGCGGCGAGAATGTTCCTGCCGGCGGCCTGGCAGGTGTATCCTAAAGCCAAGGTTTCTGATGAAGCTGTTGGACTTTCTAAAGGGGATCAAGTCTCCAAAGCTCCGGCTGGCTTGGCTGGTTGCCATCGTGGCGGACGCTATCCAGATCGTCGCCTTGCCTCTCTTTGCCCCCGGAGGCCTGTCGCCCGTGGATGTTGCGCTCGACGCCGCGGCGGCCGTAGTTCTAATCGAGCTATTGGGATGGCATTGGGCTTTTCTGCCTACCCTCGCGGCCGAACTCGTTCCTGGCTTCGATCTCTTTCCCACCTGGACAGCCGCTGTTTTCTTCGTGACCCGCCAGCAGATTCACTCCGGAGAACCTGAGATTCTGCCTCCAGGCCCCGCCCCCGCTCGCAGATCCTAGGAAAAAGACCCCACAAAACGAAACGCCCTGGACTCGGTTAAGTCCAAGGGCGCACGTTGAACAACCTCTCCCCCGAAAAGCTGTTCTCCAGACAGTTTTGGTGGCTCACATCTTGCCTTGAGCCGGCGAGTCTGGCGGGTAATGAACACCGCTGAGGCTCGCGTACCTGATCTCATGAATGGCAGTTCGGCTGCCAAAAGGCTGTTTTGCCAAGTGATTGAGGAAACGAGACTTTCCCGCGAACAAACCACTGTTTCCGTTAGAACTGCGCAAAAATTTGCACAGCTGTGCCTCGCGGGCGGATCGGGGCTTCTACTTGGTTCGGCATCGGCCCCGCGGTCTGTTCTTCTGCAGCGCGAGTGGGACGCTCGCGCCTACATTTTCCCGGAGTATGTGATCCCCAATTGATCGAAGAGAAAGCTGAGCACGTCGGCGTCTTCCTCTATCTGTTCGTCGACTGCCGTTCCGATGCCGTGTCCAGCGTTAGAGCTGGTCCGCAGCAGGATGGGACGCCCCGAGTTGGTCGCAGCCTGCAATCGTGCCGTCATCTTGCGCGACTGCATGGGATTCACGCGGTGATCGTTCTCGCCCGTGGGGAAAAGAATGGCGGGATACGCGGTTCCGTCCCTGACGTGGTGATATGGAGAGTATGCGTACAGGGCCTTGAACTGGTCGGGATCCTTTACAGTGCCGAATTCGGTGACGTTGAAGGCCCCGTTGGGATCGAGTTCGACCCGGAGCATGTCGTAAATACCGACATAGGAGACGACGGCGCGGAAAAGATCGGGACGCTGGGTGAAGGCTGCGCCCATGAGCAGTCCGCCATTGCTCCCGCCGATGGCCGCCAGGTGAGCGGGAGAAGTGTACTTGCGTTCAATCAGGTGCTGGGCGCAGGCGATGAAGTCGTCAAACACGTTTTGCTTACGGGTCAGCCGTCCCGCCTGGTGCCACTCTTCACCGTACTCTCCGCCGCCGCGGAGGTTGGCAATCACGTAAACGCCGCCCTGGTCGAGCCAGGCCCGGCTGAACGCACCGAGAAAGTACGGCTTGAGGTTGACGCCGTATCCGCCGTAGGCCTCTAGCAGCGTGGGGTTGCTGCCATCGAGACGAGTGCCGCGGCGGCGAATGATGTTCACCGGGACTCGGGTGCCATCTTTCGAAGTCGCAAACTCTCGGACAACCTCAGCATCGTCGAAGTGGATGGGTGAAGTGCGAAACAGAGCCGTGCGGACGGATTTACCTGTCGCCGCGTCAAAGCGGTACCAGGCGGAAGGCTCGAGATAGGTAGAAATGCTGAAAATTACGTCGCCCCCGCGAGTGGGCACCATCTGGTAAACCGCCGAAACCGGTGGCAGGGGCGGTCCAGGGAGGGAATGGCCCTGCAGATCGAATGCGCGGATGCGGGAGGGTCCTCCTACGACATCGGCGACGTAAAGATGTCCGGGCGCGAGCGCGAAATCTTCAATGGAAGCCCGGCCGTTCTCGTCCGCTGCCGGGCCTGAGGTCTGTGGAACGATGACCTTGGCGCCCGCGAGGTCGAGGTGCGCAAGCGGAAGGCGCTGGATTTGGCCGCGTGGTGCGTCTTTGCGGGAGAGCAGGTAAAGGGCGGCGTCCGGTCCCGGCTTGACAGCCACGATTCCGTCCGCCAAATGCGTTACCTGGGTCCAGTGGCCGGCGGCGTCCATGAGATAGTGCGCGAACTCGCCGCCATCGCCGTTGGCTACGGCGGCGATCAGCCACTGACCATCATCGCTGCCGTGCAGCTGGATTTCGGCAATCCGCGGAAACTCTTTGCCAATGACGTACGTGTCCTGCCTGGGATCGGTGCCCAGGCGGTGAAAGTAAACCTGCTGGTAGAAGTTGGCGTCCTCGGGCGGACGCTCGTTGCCCTGCGGAAAGCGGGTGTAATAAAAACCTGAGGTGTCGCCCTTCCATTCCAGGCTTCCGCCGGCGGTGGCGAAATTGACGCGAGGCACCACATCGGACAGCTCTTTGCCGGTGGCCACTTCGAAGACGTGAGCGGAACTGTCCTCAGATCCGTTCTCGGAAAGTGCGGCCGCGACGAATTTTCCGTCCAGCGACGGTACATAAAAATCCACCGCGGTGGAGCCTTTGGCGCTCGACGCGTTGGGGTTGAATATGACCTTGGCGCCGGCCGGATCATCGGCCGAAGGCAGCGCCACCAGCATGGGCTGCTGTTGTGGCGGCTGGTATTTCATGGCGAACAGAGTGCCGCCCCGGTATTGCAGATAGTAATAGGCGGCGGAGCTGGCACCGAGCGCGTCTTTGAGCATTTGTCGGATGGCGGGACGCGACGGCACATGGTCGAGATACTCGCGGCTGCGCGCATTCTCCGCGGCGCTCCACTGCTTGACTTCGGGATCGTCCCAATTTTCCAGCCAGCGGTAATCGTCGGTGACCTTAACGCCCTGATATTCGTCTGCGACGGGGCGCTTGGGGGTTGCAGGTGGCGCGGGAATGGACGGGCCTTGCGCCAGGGCTACGACGGTGATCAGAAGGACGGCGATCAGGATGCGAGCAGAAGAGGCGAGTTTCATCGGAGCGCCTTTCATTGGGCTAGACCGGGCGGACGAGTGACAGACTTCTCGATTGAGGTCGAACAACGGCGCACATCTTAATACCTACCGCTTACTTTGGCCTGGTGATCGCGCCTTCCGAAGCCGACGAAACCAACGCCGCGTACTTGCCGAACACTCCGGTCGGGTAGCGCGGCTGCGGAGGTTTCCACTGGGCCAAACGCTGGCGCAAAGCAGTGTCGCTGACTTCGACTTCCAGAATGCGCTGATTGACGTCGAAGTGGATGGTGTCACCCTCGTGCACGGCGGCGATAGGGCCGCCCAACGCGGCTTCGGGCGAAACGTGTCCTGCCATCAGGCCGCGGGTGGCGCCGCTGAAACGTCCGTCGGTTAACAAAGCCACCGATCCGCCCAGGCCTTCTCCGACGATCGCTGCCGTCACGCTTAACATCTCGCGCATCCCAGGGCCGCCCTTCGGTCCTTCGTAACGGATGACCACTACATCGCCGGACTTAATCCGCTTTTCGGTGACTGCCGTCATGGCGTCTTCTTCGGATTCGAAGACCCGCGCCGGCCCGCGATGGCTCAGGCGTTCGTGGCCGCTGATTTTGGCGACGCAGCCCTCAGGTGCGAGGTTGCCGCGTAAAATCACCAGGCCTCCTGTCTTCTTCAGGGGCTTGTCCAGCGGCGCAATCACTTCCTGATCCGGCGTCTCGACTGCGGTTCCGGCCTCCTCGCCCAGAGTCTTGCCACTGACCGTCATCGCGCTCTCGTGAAGATGCTTGCCTTGCGACAGACGGTGTGCCAGCAGGCGTATCCCTCCAGCGCGGTGCATATCGGAGGCTACAAAACGGCCAGAAGGCTTCAGGTCAGCCAGCAGCGGAGTACGCTCGCTGACTTTCTGGAAATCGTCAATGTGCAGCGGGACGCCCGCCTCGCGCGCGATTGCGAGCAGGTGCAGGACTGCATTAGTCGAGCCGCCGCTCGCAGCCACGCCCGCGATCGCATTCTCGAACGCAGGCCGCGTCAGGATGTCTCTGGGTTTGACACCTCGGTTCAGCAAATCCATCACTACCGCGCCGCAGTCATAGGCGACCTGGTCTTTTTTAGGATCCATGGCGGGGACGCTGTTGAAGCCCATGGGAGAAAGTCCGATCATCTCCATAACGGTTGACATGGTGTTGGCGGTGTACTGGCCACCGCATGCACCCGCGCCGGGGCAAGCGACATTTTCCAGTTCGAGCAAATCCGCGTCGCTCATCTTTCCGGCGGCGTTGGCGCCGACCGCTTCGAATACATCCTGAATGGTGACATCCTTGCCTTTGTAATTTCCCGGAGCGATGGTGCCGCCGTAAAGCACGAGGCCGGGAATATTCAACCGGGCCAGTGCCATCGCACCGGCAGGGATGGTCTTGTCGCAGCCGACGACGCAGACAACGGCGTCAAACAACTGTCCGCGGCAGACCAGTTCAATCGAATCCGCAATCACTTCACGGCTTACCAGCGAGGCGCGCATGCCTTCGGTGCCCATGGTTTCGCCGTCGCTGATGGCGATGGTGTTGAACTCCATGGGCGTGCCCCCGGCGGCGCGAATGCCCTCTTTCATCTTGGCCGATAGCCGGCGCAGGTGAAAGTTGCAGGGCATAGTTTCAATCCAGGTATTGGCCACGCCGATGATCGGCCGCGCCAGATCGGCGTCGGTGAAGCCGATGGATTTGAAATAGGAGCGGGCCGGCGCCCGATCGCGTCCGTCAGTGATGCCACGACTGCGATGTTTGAGGTCCATGGGAGAAAGATTATGACAGAGAAGGGTTCATCTTAGGAACTCGCAGGGCGGCGATTGGCATTCTGCTTTCGGCTGTATATCCTTTGACGTCTGTCATCCTGAGCGGAGTGGCTGCTTCGCGCAGCGAAGCGGCCGCGCAGTCGAAGGACCCCTATGAGCGGCACAGGCCACGTGGTCTGTGGTATTGAGAGTCAAGATCATAGCTCAGCTTATTGGGGTCCTTCGACTCTGCGCGCCCCGGCGGAAACGCAGTGGCGGGTATATCCGCAATCTAAGCTGCCGGAGTTTCCTTGCCTGGAATCCAGTAGATTTCTTCCTTCAGGACTTCCTTCGTGAATCCGATACGCTGCAGTATTCCTTTGCCGTGCTCGATCATCTGGGGATGTCCGCACAGGTAGCCGACCGAGTTGGTGCCATTCAGACTCCACATGTCAGCGTACTTGCGGATCAACTCATCCACCCGGCCGATTTCTCCCGTCCATTTCGGGTCGTCCCAGGGACGGCTGACCGTGGGCAGATATTTCAGCCACGGCACATCATCGCCAAACTTACGCAGTTCGTCGAGGTAACCGAATTCCCAGGAGCGGCTGGCGCCATTGAGCAGAAATAATTTTTGCTCGCCCGCAAACGTGCCTTCTTTCCAGTCTTTGTGAAGCGTGCGGATGTAACTCACGAAGGGGGCGATGCCGGTAACGGTCGAGACCAGCAGGTGATTGGTGCGCCCGCTCTTGGTGTCGAGGGTGAAACGTCCCTTGGGAACTTTTCGCATCAGCATTTCGTCGCCGACTTGCAGCTTGTAAAGATCCGGCGTCAGTTCGCCATCGGGGACTAGTTCGAAAAAGAATTCGATTTCGCTTTCGTAGGGGGACGAGACGATCGAGTAAGGACGCTCGGAACGTTTCTCCGCGCGCTGCACCCCCAAGGTGGCGTACTGGCCGGGAGCAAATTTGAATTCGCCGTTGGGTTGGACGCGGATCATCCACAGGTCAGCGGCGAAATCCCGACGCTCGGTGATCCTGGCCTGGAAAAACTTGTCGTCGGCAGTGCTCATTTCCGCCCGCCCCTCAAAATCCGCAAGGCTATAAGGTGCCTGAGGGGGACCAAGGATGGCAAGTCGGAACCGTTCGCGGGCGGTTTACTGATTCAGGACGTGGGTGTTTCACGGTCGATGAGGCGGCCCACTGCTTCAGTTGCAACAACTGGTCCGGCAATTGCCGCCCGGTTACACCTTTTGAGTTTGGCCCAATGTGTCTGCAATGAGAGCACAGCGATGGCGGAGCCTTTGCAACGAAACCTGGATGGTCTCTCCGGCCGCGGTGTTGCCCGAGTCTCTTTCTTCTGTGGCCACCCGCGAAGCGCTTTCCGACAGGGCAGCAGCCACCTCGAGCAGAGTCACCAGCGAGTCGGCGTGCAGCTTCCACAATGACGGCGAGTTTTCGGCCCGTTTGAGTTCTTCCAATTCGGTGGACATGCGAGCGACCACCGACACGATGCGCAGCAGCACGCGGGCCACGCTGCCACGAGGACTCTTCTCCTCCAGATATTCTGCGCTGCATGCATCCGCTTCGGCCCGGGTCAAGGTGAGATTGAAGAACCGCATGGGAACTACCTGGCGGAATTTCGGGTCGGCGACGCGCACGAATATCCGGATAGATTCTTCGACCTGGCGGATCTTGGTTTCCTCGGTCGAAAGCTGCTGCGGGGTGACGGCGGCCCGCATTGCCTGTACATCGACTGCACGTCGCTGAGGACGCGCGGGAGACGCCGTAACCACCGGTGGCCTCCTGGCGGCCGCGGGAGTTGGAAGCGAGGAGGAGTAGGACGTCCGGCGAATCGGTGGACGCCGTTCGAGGGCCTGCTTGAGTTTGGAAACACGGCGAAACTTGTCCAGAGCGGTGCTGTAGTCGATCTTCAGCAGTTCGCTTTCTTCGAGGGCGGCGACGTGTTCAACGGTGACGTCTACGCCTTCCACGTTGCCCAGGATGCTGCCACCCTGTTCTTGCAAGGCTGCAGCGAACTCCCTAATTTCAGCGGCCGCAGCGCGGAAAAACTCGTCAAATTTTGCGCCGAAAGCCGCGTTATAGGGCGCGATGGTGGCCAGCACTCCGGGATGGTAGAAAGATGAATCCAGCGCCTGTTTGAGCTCGCGGACCCGGGTAATGATCTCCGATTCGAGCAGCGAGTTTAAGTCACGGCAGTTCTGGGCTTCCTCCTGCAAAGGGTCGAAACGCCGCAGCAGTTGTAGGTGTTCCTCGGACAGAAAAGGCACGTCATTGTCGGCGAGAATTTCAATCAGAGCAATCTCGAAAGGCGAAAGCGGAAGCGAGCCGTCGAGCCCGAAGCCACGGCGCTCCCATTGTCCCGGCACGCGCGGGTGGCGGTAAAGAAATGTGGCGACCAGGTCGGTTTTGTCGCGGTTTACATCGCTGGTGTCTTTCTTGCGAGTGAAATACCGCAGAACGGCTTCGGCGATCTCGGGGTCGGTCTCAGTGGTGAACGCACGCCGCAGCATGGCCGGCGTGATGGCCTGGTCGAGCAAACGCAACCAGCGGCGCATGCGGTCGAGGGTAGCGTGGACCTCGCCCTCGCCTTCCTGGAGAGAGATGGCCTCAAGGCCGGCGGGAACCGGGATTTCGCCCCCAATGGATTCCTGCAGCAGCTTCTCATAGAAGCCCTGCACTGTGGCCAGGATGGCCAACTCCCATTTGGGATCCTCTACCACACGGTCACTCCCGCTGATCTGAGCCTGCGGAACGCTGTAAACACAGGTTTGGATTAGTAAAACCTAAGGCAGGCTCAAGGCACAATCGTTTTCCGGAAGGAGTGGCACCAAAGTCACAATGGTGAGAGAGCCGAGTCCTATAGTTACTCCCGAGGGTGCCCCGTCCAAGCTCCGCTTGGGCGGGGGTTTCACTGGCGCCGTCGTCATCAGAGAGAGTGTTTTTCCCTGAACCGGGTTTACCAAGAATCGACTTTCGGCGCTGACCTCTACGCCGACAAAAACCCCCGCCCAAGCGGAGCTTGGACGGGGCACCCTCAAGAGTCACGCCTCCACAATTATTTTTTCAGGTCCTTCAGGATTTCGCGGGCTGCGTTGGCGCCTGAGCCTCCGGTCAGCCCTGCGCCGGGATGCGTGCCTGAGCCACACAGGTACAGATTCTGGATAGGCGTGCGATAACGGGACCAATCCAGCAGCGGACGCATGGTGAAAAACTGGTCCAGAGATAGTTCGCCGTGGAAGATGTGCCCGCCGGTCAGGCCGTAGGTTTCTTCGAGGTCCTGCGGGGTGATGATCTGATGGGTCAAGATCAGCTCCGGCAAATTCGGAGCATATTGCGCCAGCGTCTTGACCACCGTGTCGCCCAACGGCACCCGTTGTTTCTCCCAGTCGGTGCCTTTCAATTTGTAGGGAGCATATTGCATGTAGATCGACATCACGTGCTTGCCTTCGGGCGCGAGACTGGGATCGGTGAGCGACGGGATTGCGACTTCGAGATACGGTTGTTTGGAAAAGTTGCCGTACTTGGATTCGTCGAAGGCGCGTTCCAGATAGTCAATCTCCGGACCGATATGAATGCGGCTGCTCAATGCGCGATCGTGATTTTCGCCTTCGAGCGCGGTGAACCTGGGGAGTCCGGAGAGCGCAAGGTTTACTTTGGCGACCGTGCCCGGCATGCGATAGTGCTGCAACTTCATTACAAAATCCGGCGAAAGCTGCGCCGGATCCACCAGTTTGAGCAGGGTACGCTTGGGATCGGCGTTCGAGATGACCGCTCTGGCAGTAATTTCTTCGCCATTCGAGAGCACGACACCGCTGGCGACGCCGTCCTTGACGCGAACTTCAATGACTTCGGCGCCGCTCCGTATTTCCGCGCCTGCCTGCTGCGCAGAGGCGGCCATGGCTTTCGTCACAGCGCCCATGCCGCCGGTGGCGAACCACGAAGTACCGGCGGCCTGCTCGTCGCCCGCTGCACGAATAAGAAGGACGAGGCTGCTGCCGGCGGACCAGGGGCCGAGGAAAGTTCCGAAAATTCCACGCGCAGCAATGGTGGCACGTAGCAGTTCGGTCTCGAAATATTCCGCTACCAAGTCCGCGACCGCCATGGGCCCCCAGCGCAGCAGGCGATACATGTCGCGCCGGCCTAGTTTGCGGACGGCGCGCCCAGTGTTGAGCATGCCCCAGAGATCGCCGGAACTGGGTTTGTCGATGTCAGGCGGAACCAGGGTGAGCGCCTTGCCGATCACCCGGCCCATCTTGGCCAGCGATGACTGAAACTGGGGATACTTGGTCGCATCCTTCTCGGAGAACTTCGCGATTTCCTGCGCGGCCTTCTCGGTGTCCTTGTAGAGAACGAGAGCGCGGCCATCGGGCGAAAGCGACGTCACTGCGACCTCGGTCGAAATCATGTTGAGGCCGTGCTTTTCTAGCTGCATGTCGCGGACGATATCGGGCCGCAGCGGTCCGGCGGAATGCGCGAGGGTGGAGCAGCGGAAGCCGGGATGAAACTCTTCTGTGATGGCGGCGCCACCTGGCTGGGCGCGGCGCTCCAGTACCAGCGGCTTGTATCCAGCTTTGGCCAGGTAGAAGGCGGTGACCAGCCCGTTATGGCCGCCACCGATGATGACGACATCGCGATTCTTTGGTTCGGGCACCTAGGCTGCCCCCTTGAAGTCTTTCAGGATCTCGAGGGCCGCCAGCCTGCCCGGGCCGCCCATGATGCCACCGCCGGGATGCGTGGCCGATCCGCACATGTACAGGTTCTTGATTGGAGTGCGGAATTGCGCCCAACCCGGCACCGGCCGCAGGAAGAAAAGCTGCTCCAGTGATAGTTCACCCTGGAAGATGTTGCCTTCGCTGAGGCCGAACTCGCGTTCCAGATCGAGCGGCGTGACGACCTGGCGATGCAGAATGATGTCTTTGATATTGGGCGCGTATTCGGCAATGGTATTGATCACGTTGTCGCCGAACGCTTCTTTCTGATCGTCCCAGTTAAGCCCGGGGCGCAGCTTGTAGGGCGCGTACTGCACGAAGCACGACATGATGTGCTTGCCCGGCGGCGCGACCGACGGATCGGTCAGCGTGGGAATCACCATGTCAATGTACGGGCGGCGCGAGAAGTTGCCGTACTTGGCATCGTCGTAGGCGCGCTCCATGTATTCCACGCTGGGAGAAATCGAAATAGCGCCGCGCAGATGAGCGCCCGGCCCGGGTATGGCCTTGAAGTTCGGCAGCGCGTCGAGCGCCAGGTTCACTTTGCCTGAAGAACCGCGATACTTGTAGCGGTTTACGTCTTCGAGGAATTCTGCCGGCAGAGTGCCTGCCTCCAGAAATTTCGTGAAGGTCAGCCGGGGATCGACGCTCGACGAGATGATGTCGGCGTAAATTTCATCACCATCGGCCAGAACCACGCCCTTGGCTTTGCCGTTCTTCACGATAATCTGCGCGATCGCGGCCTTGGTGCGGATTTCCGCGCCAGCCTCGCGGGCGGCGTCGGCGATGGCATTCGAAATGGCTCCGGTGCCGCCGCGGGCAAATCCCCAGGAGCGGAAGGCTCCGTCAATTTCCCCCATGTAGTGGTGCAGCAGAACGTAGGCCGTTCCCGGCGACCGCACGCCGAGGAACGTACCGATAATGCCCGACGCTGACATGGTTGCCTTCAGCACATCGGTTTCAAACCACTGGTCCAGGAAGTCGATGGCGCTCATGGTCATCAACTGCACCTGGTTGTATTTGTCCTCGCTGGTCATGCCCTGAAAGCGGCGGCCGATGAAGAGCAGCTTCATCAATTCTTTGGGATTGAGCGTTGCCGGATCAGGCGGCACCATGCTCAGAATCGGTTTTACAAAGCGGCACATGGCCTGCATCGCCTTGCCAAATTCGTCGTAAGCCTCGGCGTCGACTTTCGAGTGCCGCGCGATCTCGCGATGAGTCTTGCCGTGATCGTTGACCCGCCACAGATAGTCGCCGCTCGGCATAGGAGTGAAAGTGCCGTCGAGTGGCAGAATTTCGAGACCATGGCGGGGAAGGTCGAGATCGCGAATAATCTCCGGGCGCAGCAGCGACACTACGTAGGAGCACACCGAGAACTTGAATCCGGGAAAAACTTCTTCGGTGACAGCGGCACCGCCGAGCACATGACGCCGCTCCAGCACGAGAACTTTTTTTCCGGCGCGCGCCAGATAGGCGGCAGTGGTGAGGCCGTTGTGGCCTCCTCCGATGATGATTGCGTCGTATTTCGAGTTGCCGTTGGCAGCAGCCATATCAACCTTTAGCGCCGGGCGCTGTACTCAAGTCGCAGGGATTCTATCAGGTATGGTCGGGACGCTGGCGGGATGCCTCTATCGAAAATCCCGTTCGCGGAAAACGTCAGGCAGGAGGTCAGAGCCCGCTTTTGAGGACGGCCCAGCTCAACATCGCGTTGGAAGGTGAACGCATGATCGTTCTGGCTAAAGGCAAAATTGATTGTAGCGGGAAGGGGAATTTTTGTCTGTATAAATTGTTCTGGCCTGACTGAGAGTCAGGTGCAAACCGTTTCATCAATTGCTGGGAACGATCAAGACTGCATATAATCCAGCACGAGTAACATGGAGATCGAAGGAGCTGCCTTTTGCCAGTCGGAACCGCATTTCACGAGAGAACTTTTCCACTTTGCCAAAGCCTCAACTACCGCGAGTGGTCGGGATACTACGCCGTCAGCGTGTACGAAGTGCATCACGAACACGAGTACAACGCCATCCGCAACGCAGCCGCGCTGATTGACATCTCGCCGCTCTACAAGTATCTGGTCACAGGCAAGGATGCCACCAAGTTGGTGAACCGCATCATCACGCGCGATATCACCAAGGTGAGAGTTGGCCAGGTGATTTATTGCTGCTGGTGCGACGAGCAGGGAAAAGTCATTGACGACGGCACCATCACCCGCCTGGAAGACAACAAGTATCGCTGGACCGCTGCCGACCCCAGCCTGCGCTGGTTCCGGCAAAACGGTTTGAACATGGACGTGCAGGTCGAAGACATTTCCGAACAGGTTGCGGCCCTGGCGTTGCAGGGACCAACCTCAGGCAAGCTCCTCAAGGCGGTCGCGGAAGCTGCGGACATCGCCAACCTCAAGTACTTTCGCATGACGCGGGGCAAGATCGGCAACGTTTTCGTGGATATCTCCCGCACCGGATACACCGGCGATCTCGGTTACGAAATCTGGGTGCCGTGGAACGACGCGGTGAAAGTCTGGGACGCGGTGATGGAGAAGGGCAAGCAGTTCGACATCCATGCGGCGGGAATGCTGGCGCTGGACGTGGCCCGCGTCGAGGCCGGTTTGCTGCTGATCGAAGTGGATTACACCAGTGCCAAGAAAGCGCTGATTGAGTCGCAGAAATATTCTCCTTACGAACTGGGCTTCGGCAAGATGGTTCATCTGGAGAAAGAAAATTTTATTGGCAAAGCTGCATTGGCGCAGCAGCAGAAGCAGGGTGTGCCGCGGCAGTTCGTAGGAATGGAAATTGACTGGCCCGAGGTAGAAGCGCGCTACGAGGAATTCGGACTATCACCGGCTGCGCCCAGCCAGGCCTCGCGCGTTGCGGTGCCTCTCTATTTGGGGGACAAGCAAGTTGGCAAGGCTACGACGACCACATGGTCACCGGTGCTGAAGAAGATGATCGCGCTGGCCTCTGTGGACACGGCGCACTCGCAAATCGGCACCAAGCTGCAGCTCGAAATAACCATCGAAGCCATGCGGCAGCAGGTAACGGCGAAGATTGT
>CAVRZO010000030.1:0-87253 GCA_963725615.1 Terriglobia bacterium
CTCACCGCAGTTTCGACCGGCAACGACGAATGAGCGCCGAAGACTTCGCCGGGGCGCACTTACCTTTGCCTCGTGTCTCGCTCTTGCAGACGAGGTCTTCGCCCAGGCTGGCGGTGACCCTGGACGCAGGCCACGCAGGCGCTGCAGACCGCCTTCACAGGTCCGATTGCCACCGGCCTGGCGCTGGTCGCGATCGTGGTCGGCGGACTCATGTTTGCCTTCGGCGAGGGCGGAGCCAAGCGCACCATGGCCGGCGTGGTCTTTGGCGTCGGCATGGCCGTTGGCGCCGTGAACTTCATGTCATGGCTGTTTCCCTAGGCGCGAAAGGGTCCAGATTCGCACTGCAAGGGTTCCACGCATGCAACGAAGACTCAATCCCGTATTTCGCTCGCTCAACGCCCCGCTCACCCTGATGGGAGCGGAGAGGAAGCTCTTCTTCTTCGCCCTGGTGATGGGAGCGGCGGTCTTCAACCTTCTGCACACCTTTCTCGGCGGCCTGCTGATGTTTGCGCTGCTTTACTCGTTCGCCCGCTGGGCTACCAAGACCGATCCGCAGATCCTCCGATTTCTGCTCAATTCCGCAAAGACCCGCACCCAGTACGACCCAATGAAATTTGCCCCAGTCCCGGTTCGAGGGGTGCGCCATGTTTAGGCTTGCGCACGCTCTGAAGCACTATCGCGAGGCCGGTTCGCTCAACGAGCAGATCAATCTGTTCGGATTCATCGACGATCACACTTTTCTGACCAAGAGCGGCGACGTGGGAGTTGCCTTGGCGGTGCAGGGAGTGGACTACGAATGCCTCGATGCGAACGGAATCGACAACTTCACCAAGCGGCTGGAGTCTGCCTTCAAGATCCTGGACGACAACTGTCGCATTTACCAGTACCTCTTCAAGCGGAATGCTCCCGACATTCCGCATCAGACCTACGCGAACCCGGTCGTCAATGCCGCCATCGAGAATCGCATCGCCTACCTCCAGGGCAAGGCCGACAGCCTCTACGCGCTGGCCATCTACTTCGTGGTTCTGCTTCGAAGCCTCGCGGCCAAAGAAGCGGTCCTCCGCACTTTTGCCGCAGCCGCGCCGCAAGAAAAGCCGCGCATGGAGCGAACTGCAGGCGTTCCTGTCAACCGACAAGCAGGTTCTGCTGCTGCAAGACGAGATTCGTCGTGCTCAGGCAGCTCTCGATCAGAAGGTTTCGAGCTTCATCCAGCAGGTCAATGACTTCCTCGCGTGTCGAGCTTCTGAACAGACAGGAGGCCTTCCGCGTCCTGAAGCGAATCCTGAATTTTGCGCCGCACAAGCTGCAATTCGGCGAGATCAAACACGACACGTTTCTCGACTACTACCTCTGCGAATCTCACCTCGAATGCCATCGCGGGCTTTCTTCGCCTCGACGATTTCTACACGAAGGTGCTCACACTGAAGGAACCCTCCGCCCAGAGCTTCCCGCTGATCTTCGAAAGCTGCTGGAAGTTCAGGCCAATTTCTTCGTCGTGACCGAGTGGAGGAAGGAAGAAGGAGACAAGACGCGCGCGCGCATTCATTCGCGCCGGCGCCATTTCCACAACACCAAGCGGTCCTTTGTCAGCTATCTGAACACGTCCGACGCGCCCGCAGCGGCCCAGGACATTCTGGTCGACGATTCGAAGGAAGCCCAGATCCAGAACCTCGGCGAGGCACTCAAGGAACTGGAGGTCAAGGGCAATTACTTCGGGGAGTTTTCGCTGACCGTCGTGGTTTACGACCTCGATCTGCGAAGGTCGAAGCTGCTTGTGCGGAGTTCTACAAGGTGTTCAGCGTCCACGACGCCCAGCTGTACGAGGAACGCTACAACCTGCTGAATGCGTATCTGGCCACCGTGCCCGGCAACTCCGCCTTCAACTTCCGGCGACTTCACATCACGAACGCCAACTATGCCGACTATTCGTTCCTGTTCACCCTTCACTCGCGGCGACCCCGAGAACCAGCATCTGAAGCAGGAATATCTGGCGGTCCTCGAAACCAGCCATCACACGCCCTACTTCCTGAATCTCCATCATCGGGACGTGGCCCACACCGTGATTCTCGGGCGCACCGGTTCGGGAAAATCGTTTCCTGCTGAACTTTCTGATCACCAACCTGCAGAAGTACGAACCGCACACTTTCATCTTCGATCTGGGCGGCAGCTTTGGCAGCCTCACCCGCCTCTTCGGGGGCTCTACCTCCGGGTGGACTTGAATCCCCCGACTTCAAGATCAATCCCTTTGCGTTGCCGCCGACCAAGCGCAATCTCGATTTTCTCAGCGTTTTCGTTCGGGTTCTGGCTGAATCCCAGGCCTCGGGCGCCATCACCAGCGGGCAGGAACGGGAACTCTACGAGCAGATTGAGAACCTCTACGAACTCGACGACGAGCTCTCCGTACGCTGAGTACGCTTGGCAACACCTTGCGCCGTGATCTCGACAACCGACTCTACAAGTGGAAACAGGGCGGGCAGTTCGGATTCCTGTTCGACAATGCCGAGGACAACATCACTTTCTCGCGTTTCCAGTGCTTCGATTTCCAGGGCATGAGGGAATATCCGCAAGTTCTGGAGCCGCTGCTCTTCTACGTCCTCCACCGCGCCGACGCGATCATTCGCGACCCAGAGATCAGCCACGTCTTCAAGGCCTTCTTCATCGACGAGGCCTGGGTTTTCCTCGAAGAACCCGAGCATTCGCACCTACATCGTCGAGGCACTCAAGACCTGGCGGAAGCACAACGCCGCGATGATGCTCTCGACCCAGTCGCTCGACGAACTGCGCAAGTCGGACATCCTCGACGTGATCCTCGAAAGCTGCGTCACCAAGATCTTCCTGGCCAATCCCGACATGGATCGGGACCTGTACCAGCGGCAGTTCCATCTCAACGACCACGAGATCGAGTTGATTACCGGCCTCATTCCCAAGCAGCAAATGCTCATCAAGACGCCCGACACGTCGAAGGTCGCCAATCTCAACGTCGATGCCAAGAGCTATTGGCTCTACACCAACGATCCGTTCGACAACCGCAAGCGCGAGGAAGCCTTCGCCACCTACGGCTTCGAAAAGGGACTCGAAGTTCTGGCCAACCCGCGTTCACCTTCGACCAACGACAGCGCATCGACTTCCAGGAGAATAAGTATGAAATTGCTCGTTTGCCGTACGCTCTCTGCCTACTTCTTTTCGCTTTGTTCCCTCGCTCACGCCGAAAGCATCGCTCGGATCGTAAAGTACTCACAAACCGACATCATTCCGATCCGCGCCAAGGTCCGCTTTTCCACGCTCATCGTCCTGCCAGCCGACGAGGAGATTCTGGATTTCACGACCGGCGACAAGGACTTCTGGATCATCAACGGCGCCCACAATCTGTGCTATCTGCATCCCGCCCAGGCCGGCATTCGCAGCAACCTCAATCTGGTGACCGCCAGCGGTCACGTCTATTCGTTCCTGCTGACCGAAATCAGCAAAGAAGCCAGCGGCGAACCGGACTTGAAGGTTTTTGTCGCGCCGAATGACCAATCGAGCGTTGCCGGGAACGCAGAAACCGGCCCAAGTACGTTCGCGCCAGCGAAGTCGACGCCTACAAAGAAGAAGTTACCCAACTTCGCAATCAGGTCGCACAAGATCTGCAGCGAGCGCAGGACCAGGCCGCTAAGCAGGTGGATGAGTACAAGCGGACCTATCCGGCCAAGCTCCAATTCGACTACAACCTCGACAAGAAGGCGCAGGCTCGCGCCGTTTCTGGTTTCGGCCATCTACCACGACGACCGTTTCACCTACATCAAGTCCACCGCCAGTGAGAAGCCCACGATTTACGAGATCAAGGACAAGAAGCCGAACCTCGTCAATTTCGATCTTGAAAACGGTGTCTACGTCGTTCCCAAGATCATCGACAGCGGCTACTTGGTGGTTGGCAAGAAGCGGGTGACGTTCAACCGCAACGGCAACTGAAGCCTGAGATCCGATGCTCCTATGGAACAGGTAATCAAAGACAAAGCTCCGCAAACCGGCAGGCCTGGTTCCCAAGAACCTCCAGGCCTTCATCATCGTCGGTTTGGCCTTGCTGATGGTCCTCATCATGGCCGTCACCGGCCACAAGCGCCCGGTTCCAGCAAGCACGGCGGCAACCCCGGCTCTCCCGAGCCTCGTGCCGGTTAACTCCCAGAAGGTCACCGATTTTCAGAAGAATATTGAGCAAACCCAACGTGAATCCGCGCCGCAAGTCGAGGCAGCATTGCTCCAGCAGCAGAGGCAATTGGCATCGCCCGGGAGCCCGAGCCAGGCCAGCCTTCCTCGCCCAACCCTTACTACACGCTCGCTGCCTCAGGGTGCGAGACGGCCGAGCTGCGTCTGACCCGATCCGAGACGAACAGAAAAAACGCGCATACTTTTCTTTGTTCTCAGACAATGTGGCGCTGACGTACCGCAAGGAATTGCGCAGCGATCGCCATTCTGGCGATTCAAGCCCGGCGACAAACGGCTTCCGCTCTGCGAGTTCCTACGGTCGCTGATGCACTCCCGACGCAAGACCCTCTAGTCGCTCAAGCAGGCGCGGAACTAGCGCGCGAAGGTCAATTGTTCGCACAGGCGCAGCAGGCGGGCCTAATACCTCAATTGACCACTTCCTGCTACAGTACGAGCTCTGCCCAGGACGACTCCGCCACAAGCGCCCATGGCCAAGATCAGTCTGAACCGGCCAGAATCGGCGCCTGACAATCGAGCTCAGAGGCCGACCATTGCCTCCATCTCACGAAGGCAAAGAATACGTCTTGTTTGAAGGCACAATTCTTGAAGCGCTGCTCATCAACCGGCTCGACGGCAGTTTCGCCGGCCCCGTCAGCTGCCTGCTCTCAAACAACGTTTACTCCCACGACCGCCAGCATCTCCTCATTCCGGCGGGCAGCAAGATCGTAGGCGAAGCCAACAAAGTCGACACCTTCGGCCAGGCACGACTCGCCGTCGCCTTCCATCGGCTCATCATGCCGGATGGGTATTCACGTCAACCTCGACCGGTTCAAAGGGCTCAGCCAGGAGGGTGCCGTCGGCTCTCAAAGACAAGGTGAATAACCATTACGCCAGGATATTTGGAGCGTCGGTTGCCATCGGATTCCTGGGCGGCGTGGCACAGATCGGAACCGGAAGCGTTCTCGACCTCCGACTCCACAGACCGTATCCGCGAAGGCTTTGGCGTCGGCATGGCGAATGGCGGTGAACACATTCTCGATCGCTTCTTGAACATTCTTCCGACGGTAACGATTCGGGAAGGCTCGCGGGTCAAGATTTACCTATCGAACGACCTGCTCCTTCCCGACTACACCACACACACCATGCCTTCGAATCTCTAAAACAGGAAGGAGACCAATCCGTGAAGAAACCTTTGCTTCTATTGTTTGTCGCTTTCGCTTTGGCAATCGTCCCCGAGCAGGGCGCACGCCCAGTTCGGTGTGAGCATCGTCTATGACCCGACCAACTACGCAAACGCCCTGTTGCGCTATGCGCAGCTCGTTCAGCAGCTCAACCAGCTGCGCGCAACCTACGATCAAATCGTCAACCAGTACAACCTCGCCCTGCAAATGTCACGCAACCTCCCCAATATGGCTACGCGATACGCCACGACTTGGGCGCCCTGGCGGAATACCGACGCCCAAGACTTATATGGGAACACCGCCACCTGGATCAACGGAGTTAACTCTGGCGTCTTCCCAACCGTGCTGAATGGCTATCAGCAGGCCACCAATACGCTTCTCCCCTACACTCCCGCACTGCTTGCTGCGATGCCGGCCAACGAGGTTCAACGAGTGCAGTCGGATGCTGCCACGATCCAACTCGCCGATGGCGCAGCCGAAAATGCGATGGAAATGATCGGCACCATTCGAGCCAATGCTCTCGAACACTACCAACACCATCAACAACATTCAGAATGACTCCCTGTCAGACGATCCCAACCTCAACACCGAAGTTTCTGTTCTAAACAAGGTCAATGCCACGAACGTCCTGTCTCTGCAGAATGCTCAGGACACCAACAAACTGCTCGTCTCCCTGCTCGAACAGCAGACGATTCTCTCCAAGCAGGCTCGCGACTCTGCCACCAACGTCACCAACGCCGACATCAGCCGCCGCCTCAACAGCGTTGCCTTTGGCCAGCAACTCGCCGAAGGCATTGGCCAAACTCTCAACACCTACCGTCTGCCGTAATCGCGCTCCGGCAAGGAGGAAAGGACATCCATATGGGTCAGCTGAACACCATCACCGACTTCATCACGCAGCTGCTCACCCAGCACATCGGCCAATTCGCCTTCCTCGGCCAGGGGATGTTCCTTTCCTTCGCCACCATCATGATCGTCTGGTTTGGGGCCAAAGCCGCCCTCAGTTCTGCTGATCGCGGTGGCGGGTTCCAGTTTGGCAACTTCGCCGGACTGGTCATGATGATCGCTTTCGGATTTGCCATGACGCAGTACTACGCCGCTCCGATTCCCGGGATTCGGACGCAGCTTTTATCACCTCATCATCGACCAGACCTCCTACCTCAGCGATCTGATTGCTGGCACGCAGCTGCAGAACGCCGCCGACGCTATCAGCAAGTATCAGGCGCAGATTCAGTCACCGGGCTTGACCGATTTATCCGGCAGCATCGCCTACATCGTGGATCTTGCGATCCTGGCACTCTGGGAAGCCGTAGCCATTATCGTCACCGCCTATGGCTTCGTTGCACAGGCGATTTGCATTTTGGTAGGCCCTGTCTTCATCCCCTTCTTCATCGTTCCCAAGCTCGAATGGCTCTTCTGGGGATGGCTCAAATGCTTCATGCAGTACGCCTTCTACCAGGTCATCGCTGCCGCAACCATGTTCGTGATGGGAAATCTTGTCATCAACGTTCTCACCCAGCCTCCGTTTCTACCAGTACCCGATCCAGCCAGCTCTGCTGACGCTGCTGATCGTTGTTTTCCTGGGCGGCGTCTACGCGCTGCTCAGGGTTCCAGCACTCACCAGTCACATCTTCAGTGGCATGTCCGGACTCTCCTCCGGAGCCATCATTGAGCACTTTTTATCATGAGCGATAACGATTTCAACGAAGCGAAACAGCTCTACCTGGAGAAGTATGGCGACGCGATCGTCACCAACAACTATCTCAAGATCGCCGTTGCCTTGCTTTGTCTGGCTGCACTCGGCTTGGTCGCTCTGAACCTGAGGACGATTCATACCTTCCAGCACTTCCGTCCCTTGGTCATTCGCATTGACCAGCTTGGGCGCGCTGAAGCGGTCGAGTACAAGAGTCTCGAATACCATCCCGGAGACCGCGAAGCGAAGTATTTTCTTTCGGAATTCTGCCGCCTCTACTACCGCCGGAACCGCTACACCATTCAGGACGACCTCACCAAGGCGCTGTATTTTCTCGATGGCAAGCTGGCCAACGACACGATGGAGCAACACAAAAAGGAGGACACCGTCCACAAGTTCCTGACGAATCCTTCTTCGCCGGAAGTGGATATCCAGGTCGAGAAGGTGGCACTCGACGCCATGCAAGAATCCGCCTTACCGGGCTTCGGTGGATTTCTACCAGGTCGAATACGCTCCGGCGGACCATTCCGTTCTAAAGAAGACGCTCCATACGGCGAATTTCGTTTTCCTGTTCAAAGACGAGGTCCCAACGAACTGATCCCCGTAAATCCGCTCGGAATGACGATCACCTATTTCCGGCAGGATGAGGCGTTCACCGACGAAGTGACGAGATGAGACCACATCCACGCAAGAGTGCCCGCCCGACCCAAGGCCCGACCTGGCATGAGCTCGCGCGCCGTCTGGCGCTTCATATCAATTGGCTCGAACGAAGTCTCGCTCAAACCAAGACTTCACGTACCAAGATCGAACGATGGCGCGACCAGCTTGAACACGTTTCCATCCCCCGAAATTGCTCAGCGTCCGCAAAAAGGAGGCCAGCGGTGATCACGAATGCCCTGCTTTCCGCGGCGGTTGTCGACTTGGCGTTCTTTTTCTTTCTGGCCGACAGGCTTCGCTTCCTGGCGCCCTACCGATTTCTCATTGTGGAGCACTACGCTCCAGCGATCTTGGTCTCGGTCACGGTCCTTTTCGTCAATACGACCGCCGCGTTCTTTGCGCTGGGCAGGCGATTTTTCCTGAAGGACACGGGCAGAAAGCTCGCCCATTTTGACCGGGAGCTAAATGCCGGAAGAACTCCGATGCCGCCGCATCTTCATCGCGAGGAGCTGAACTAATGTCTCGCTCCGGTCGAGATCTGAGTCGATGAAGCTGGCCTGGAATCTCGCTCATTGCCTCGGTCTCGCGATGACATTGAGCCGGACCTGACATCCCGGTCAGGCTCTGCAGCAGCCAATGACCATCACATGCGATCAGACGGCAGACGGTCGAATAAACGAACGACCTCAGGAACGCGAACAGTCACAATCTTTGGATGAATCCGACGTGAAGACCTTGACCGATATCGGCACGTTCCGTGCACTCGCCTTCGAAGATCTCGCTCGTCATCGTTACGAGGGCGACCGTAATGAAACCAAAAAACATCTTATGACACTCACACGCCAGGGCTTGGTTCGGTCGCGCACCAGCTATCCTGACGGCGCTGTTTACGTGACTCTCACGCGGGCCGGACATCGACTAGTGACCGCACAGAGCGGACGTACTAGCCCCAGTCAGAGGCTCTATTACGGCTTCGTCAAGACGCGTGAAGCCCGACACGATGCCGCTCTTTATCGACTCTACCAACAGGAGGTTGAGCGTGTTGAACGAAAGGGAGGCAGGGTGCGGCGGGTAATTCTCGACTTCGAATTGAAGCAATCGATCAACCGACGGCTAGCCAAGTTGAAATCATTGCCCGATGCAGAACAGGGTCCGTGCCAAAGCATCAGATCGCACAAGAACACGGCCTGACCGTTGTGAAAGGCAAGATCCCCTTACCTGATTTGCGCCTGGAGTACGAAGGGCCCGACCAGCAACTGGCGAAGGTCGATTTGGAGTTGGTCACTAGCCACTACCACCATCACAACCTCGTCGCAAAGGCTCAGGCTGGCTTCGCCATGTACGCATTCGCCGAGGAGGCTGCGCGCCTGCGGCCCGCCATGCAGGACCCAGAAATCATGCAGGAAATCTTGTCTTTATGAACATCGCGGCAGAATACCTCGCGGCCATTCAAGGCTATGGATATACCCGCACCGAGACGGAGTTCCTGTATCTCGTGGCCACGCATTCCGGATATTTCACTCAGGGGCAATTTCTCCGTTTCGCGCGTGTCGAAAAGGGTGGCGCAGCAAGCCGGTTCACTGAAAAGTTGCTGAGATTCCGTCATGGCAGGGCCACCCGCTATGGGTACCACACCCTCATTTACAATCTTTACTCCCGGTTGATTTACGGCATCATCGGCAAGGACAATCTTCGCAACCGGCGGCGCCTCTCAAACGATCTGATCCGCACCCGGCTGCTGATTTTGGATTTCGTTCTTGGCCACCTCGAACATCAATATCTCGAGACAGAAGCAGACAAGCTCGCCTATTTTCATCGAAAACTGCGTATCCCTCTGCCCACGCTTCCCGGGAGGATTTACGAGGGTATCCAGTCTAATTCCCACACCAAACGCTTTTTTGTAGACCGCTTTCCCGTGTTCATCCCCTGTGGGCCGGAGTCGCTGTTTCTTCCCCTCACACCTACATTCGTGTACTGCGACACCACTGAGCATGGTCTGCTGCGCTACATCAGCCACCTGCGTACCTATCAAGAGCTGCTGAGCCAGTTAACCACCTTTAACTTTGTCTACGCGGCCGCAACCGATGCGAAATTCAAGCGGGCGGGCAAGTTCTTCTCCCGTCTATTCACTTCGGACAGCAGTCTCAGACCCGGATCGTCTGATCCGGTATTTCAGGATCCGCCAGCTCTGGGAAGACCACAAAACCAGTTCGTTAACACGGCCTGATCGGCAATTGCTCCGTGATGGTGACAGGCGCTTCCGCGGCCAAGTCTTCCAGGATGCGTATCGGCTATGGACAGCCGGCAAGCTCTCCGAAACCGAACTCGCCAGCGTAGTCCGCAAAGCCAAAACTGACGAATGCAGACTGTTTTTTACCTGCCTTCTCCCTGACGATTACGACATCTTTGAACGGTTTTCCAAAGAACTATCCCGCGCACCAAGCTGGAACCATCTCCCAAAATCGCAGTTCCAGAGTTGGTTCCTCTCCTTCTTCACCACCTGTGCCACCTAACTCGTTGGAATTGCATTGAGAACCGAATGAAACCCAGACCGAACTTCGACGTGGCAAAAACCGTTTGGTGGCCGGGAGCGACCCCATTTTTGTCCAGACTTCGCGGGCCAAAATCCCTGCGGTTTCAGGGGTCGCTCCCGGCCACGTTTGGACTCGTGCCTGACTCGTCCAGAAGTTTTTGCCACGCTGTTCACGGCGGGCAGAGTTTGACGAAACGTTTCTTATCTTCCAGGGAGGATCGTGATGCCTCTACTCAGACCACCTGATCCGCAAATCCCAAAGAGAAAGTTTTACGTGCGGATTGAGGAACCGCTCGCGATCGTACTCGACCGGTACGCTGAATTTCTCGGCACGACGGGTATCGATCACGTTGTGAACCAGGCCTTGGAGTTCGTCTTTCGGAAAGATACTGACTTCAAGGAATGGCTCTCGCAGAATCCGCAGCCTGCTCCACGACGACCTCCAGGACACAGGAAGAAAACCCACTCGGAACAGAATTCCGACTCAGGCAGCCATGGCCCACAAGAACCCGAACCCGCAGGAGGCACGAGGCTATGATCCAGCGCATTCTGGCTTCCAAGAACTTGACTGCGTACGTTCTTGCTTGTGCGACAGGCTCTGACACTTTATTTCGGTGTCCCTTCCCCAGCCATGATCCTCTACTTCGACTCGATTGCCCTGCGGGAACCGCGATCTACGACGGAATTCGGTACATCTACGTCCTCGTTTCTTTTCACGACACCCTACATTATTGTTCTCAGTCGTTCTCTCCGGGTTGTACGTATTTGCTCTTCGTCCACGGAAGAGGGCGACGCCATTGGCGCTCCCTGGGTACGCGGACCCGAGTCAACGAGAAACTCTCTTCTTAACTCTCGGGGAAGTTCACGACCCGAGAAAGCCGGTACCGAATGACCAACCCTACTGGGTGAACGTGCCGGAACGGGGCTTGTTCACTGGCATTGCCATCTTCGGAGCAATCGGGACAGGGAAAACGTCCGGCTGCATCTACCCGTACGCGGAACAACTGCTCGCCTACAGATGCTCGCGATCCCGAACAGCGACTTGGAGGACTGGTTCTTGAAGTAAAGGGCGACTTCTGCCGTAAGGTTCGCACGATCCTCGAATCCCACGAGCGGGCCGAAGACTATGTGGAAGTCAACCTGAATGCCGACTATCGTTACAACCCTCTGTACAACGATCTAGACGCCTACGCACTGGCGTACAACATCGCATCGCTGCTGAACAATCTGTTCGGCAAGGGCAAGGAGCCGTTCTGGCAGCAGGCGTACACGAACCTGGTCAAGTTCATCATCCAACTGCACAAGGTCGCGTACGACTACGTGACCTTGTTTGACGTTTACGAATGCGCCATCAACCCGGAACTTCTCGAAAAGAGAATTCACGAGGCCGAACAGCTGGTTCGCGGTCGCCACTACTTTGTGGTCTCGGATTCGTTGTTCCGCTCCCATCCAGAACTGGAACGCTTTCATTTTGTGGCGGATGAACCGGCCAGAAGCCACAAAGCCCTGCAGTCCGCGGCGCTGGAAGAAGTTCTGAAGGCGGAGAACATTGACTATGAAAGCCAGGTCGAGACTTCACCGGGCTCTGGTCGATCCTTTGAAGGCGGAGATTCTCGAAGGCGTGAAACGCTGGTTCTATCACGACTGGCGGCGAATCGAAAACAAACTGCGAACCTCAATCGTCGAAGGGATCTCCGTCTTCCTCTCTCTGTTCGACGACAACCCGATGGTGAAGCGCACGTTCTGTCCACCGAAGGAGTGCTACGACTCGAAACTCAACGCGGATGGACGCTATCGGGCGACCGCTGCCTCCATTTGCAGATCTGATCGAGCAAGGGAAGGTTTGCGCTCTCAATTTTCCGGTCGCCTTGAACCCAGGACTCGCCAAGGCCATCGGCGTCATGATGAAGCTCGACTTCCAGCGTGCTCTTCTGAACCGCATTCCGAAGATTGAAGCAGACTCCGACCGGCACTTCCGGCAGGTGTTCTTCATCTGCGACGAATACCAGCACTTCGCAACTGCCGGCGAGAATGAGCCGAATGGTGACGAGAAGTTCTTCGCGCTCTCCCGCCAGTCCAAATGCATCCCCATCGTCGCCACCCAAAGCATCAGCTCGCTTCGCTCGACTTTGCCGGGCGAAACCTGGCGGACTCTGCTGCAAACCTTCCGTACCAAGATCTTCCTCGCGCTGTCGGATGAATTCTCCGCCAAGATCGCCAGCGAACTGTGCGGCAAGGAAGACCAGTGGAAAGTCAACTACAACATCTCTGAGAGCGGGCACGATGCGCGCGTGAGTCTTTGGACCGGGAAGGCACTGGCTCACAAAGCCAACGTCACGACCTCCAAGAGCTACAACACCCTGAACGACTTTCGCTTCGACTTCAAGACCTTTACCGAACTCAAGAACGCGCAGTCCGTCGCCCTGGTCTATGACGGACTGAATCCGTTGCCGCCGACGTTTATGTACCTGAAGCCCTACTACAACGATGTGAACAAGTCGTACTTCCGGCAACTTGCGGATGGAGAACTATGATGAACGGCTTCGAGCTCATCCTGCCGTTTCTTCGGCCGATCGAGAACCTGATTCTCGATCCGGAGATCAGCGAGATCATGGTGAACGGTTCGGAGCACATCTTCATCGAGAAACACGGACACATTCAGCCCGTAACCGATGTAACAATCAGCCAAAAGTCTCTTGAAGTCGCCGTCCGAAACATCGCTCGGCGATTGGGCGACGACATCTCAGAGGAGAAACCGGTCCTCGACTCTCGGCTTCCGGACGGCAGCCGAGTGGCCGCAGTCCTGCCGCCGTGCAGCCTAAACGGCGTGACGCTGACCATCCGCAAGTTCAACGCGAAGCATTTTGCAATCGAAGACCTGGTCGCTGGCGGCACATTATCTGCGGAGCTTGGCGCAGCGGCTCCGACTGGCAGTTCTCGACCATCAAAACATTCTGATCTCTGGCGGAACCGGAACCGGTAAGACCACGTTTCTCACCGCGCTCTCAAGCTTCATTCCCAGAGCATGAGCGTGTCCTGGTCATCGAAGACACGGCGGAGATTCAGATTCGGACGCCGAACCTCGTCCGCTTTGAAGCCCGGCGTGAGCAAAATGGCTTTCCCGCCGTCACCATCAGAGAGTTGCTTAAGGCGAGCCTTCGGCACAGACCTGACCGGATCCTGCTGGGAGAGATTCGGGGTGCCGAGGCTTTCGATCTGCTGCAACTATTGAACACGGGGCATTCGGGAACCATTTCGACGGTCCACGCGAATTCCGCGGCGCCAAGCGCTCAATCGCTTTACCAGTTGCGTTCTTCAAAGCGGTGTTGAACTACCGTACCTGGCAATCAAGAACAATATCGCCGATTCGCTCGACATTCTGGTTCATCTCGAGCGCCGACCAGGGCGACGGTTCGTCTCGGAGGTTACCGAGATTTCGGGGTTCAAACCCGAACTCGATCGTTACGACTTCAAAGTTCTCTTTCTTCGGACGGAGAGTGAGTCGTGCTCCCAATAAACCTATTCGCCACTGAGGACCAGTTTAGGGATCCGGTCTGAGAAGCGGCACCGCAGCGAGCAGCGGGATCGCAGCTTCGTTCGGCGGGCCTTGCGTCGAGGCGTCCCAACTCAGGATATTGAAGACCGTCTGCTCACTGCGACGGACTTCCAAAGACTCAATCCAGATCGTGATCCGATCATCTACGTTCGGGGACTCATTGATGAGGAAGGGGGTAGCTTTCGAGGGCCAGATCTCGCGGAAGGCTCTACGATTGATTCGAGGGTCACGGACAACGGCTCTGTCGCCAGTTCCCACGCTTCCCGCGCGGAACGCACCTTGCAGTCTGAGGCTATGGCGCGACGCTATATCCAGGGAAATTTTGAAGCTTCCGATTGGCTGGCAGTCGTTGTCCGCAATCGTGAAACGGGACAGACAGTGCAGAGGATCACCACCGCTCGGCAGATCGTAAGCCCCGAGTTTCAGTCTTGGCTGCGCCACAAGAATGCCCATGGCTCTGACGTCTATTTGAGTTTGAACACACTCAAAGAACATTCTCACGGCCGCACCAAGGCCGACGTGAAGGAAATCCGCCATCTATATCTCGACCTGGACGAGGAAGGTCCAGCAGAAGCTGGCTGCGATCTATCAGAATCCAGCGGTGCCTCACCCAAACTATGTGCTTCAGACCTCGCCGGACAAATTTCAGGTTATTTGGCGCGTCGACGGTCTTCCGACAAAGCGAGGCCGAAGAGCTTCTCCGTGGGTTGGCCCAGCGGTTTGGCGGCGATCCGGCCGCCACGGACTCGACCCGCGTATTCCGGCTTCCCGGTTTCAACAACAAGAAGTACGAAGCAGAACTTTCCCGTAAAGTTCGCAGCCGGAACATTGCCCGAACCCGTCTATCAGCAGATCGGATTTCAGGATCGAAACCATCTCGCACGAACCCGGAACAGCGCTTCGCAAAGCCATTTCTGCTCAGATTGCTGGCTCCGAAATCGCGCAAATACACAATCCGAACGGGACTGGGCCTACGCAATCCGCCATCTCCGACACGGCGACGATCCGGAACGATATCGTTCGCGAAATCGCCGCATACCGGGCCACAGATCGCAACGACTCACAGCGACACCAGGAAACCAATCAGTGCCAGAAAGCCCAACCCTCGCTACTACGCCGAGCACACCGTTTCCCGCGCAATGGCGCATCTGGGTATGACGAGATCTTCAGGGCAGCGGACGAAAGCGGATCGCCCGAAATCGAACCCGAATCGGTAGGAAGGGTATTATCCGTGAGAACCGCTGGTTACTCGCTGAGACTATTCGCCCGATGGGCAATCATCACCTTTGGCATGTCGCTTCTGCTATTGGTGGCAGCGGGCAACATGCGACTTCCGTCGCTCCGAAACTATCTGGTGACGTTCTCCGCCTTCCTATTGGCAACGATGTTGGCCATTGATCCCGGACTCGCCAAAGAACGGTCTCGCGCATTTGAAAAGGGCATAACGACAGGCAGGTTCGCCGCAGGCCTATCACTTTTCTTGCGACACTGACGTTTGCGGCACTAGACGTCGGACGCTTCCACTGGCTGCACTGGATTCCTCGCGAAGCGCACGCTTGGGCAGCCTTGCTGCTGTTCGCAGCCGCAAGCACGCTGCAAATGTGGGCAATGGTCGTCAATCCCGTTCTTCTCGCCCGACATTCGTCTGCAGCCGGAACGTGGACACCGGACTAGTCACCTGTGGGCCCTACCGCTTCATGCGACATCCCGGCTATCTCGCCATGCTGCTTTCCGTTCCTGCCAGCGCACTGGCCATCGGTTCCTGGCTCGCCTTGTCCCCGCCGCCCTATTTTGCCTCGTGATCCTGAAACGTGTTCGCGCTGAAGAACAATTTCTCCAGAAGAATCTCGCCGGCTACACGCGACTACATGCGCCAACGTTCGTGGTCGCCTTGTTCCCCGGATCGCGGTCCGCGAGTCGTCCACACCAGGACTTTGCGGTTCCGACCAACTTCGAGCTTCCGTGGCTCAGACCGGAGGTGGCCATGAGAACACGCCGGATTTCATTTCTCGATGTCCACGGACCGAGCCGGCGGGAGCGATTCTGATATCGCTCCTTTTTCGGTCTGCTCTCTCGCGGGCACGGCAGGCTGTCAACTTCTCCTGCGCCCTGGCGGCACGGCGCTCTTCTGCTTCCGCTGCGCGGCCCTCCGGATTTCCGGTCTCCTCCCAAAAAGATCGGCTCTGCCGAACAGCATCTTTTCCGGCTCCTCCAGAAAATGCAGAGCTTGGCCTGGGGAGCAGGTGCCACCTGCCTCTAGGTGCCCCGCAAGAGAGCAGGGCAGAAAAAGGAGATTCAAATCATGTATCAGAATCGCATTTCCCTCATCGGCTTCGTCGGCAACGACGTACAACTGAAATCCACCAAGAACGGCACTCCGGTCGCCAGTTCTTTCCGTCGCGACCAAAATCCAGCTGGAAAAACGACAAGGGCGGCTACGACTCGCGCACCGAATGGCATCGCTGCATCGCCTGGGGCAAACTCGCCGAGTTCGCCGGCAAGCTGGAGAAAGGCGCCCACGTTCAGATCGAGGGCGAGTTGCGCTATCGCGAGTACAAGAAGGACCGCGGAAGCGATGCGAACGACGCGCCAGTCAAGCACCGTTTGGCTGAGATTCACGTCAATCGGATCTTGAAGCTCGATCGCGCGGCGAGGCAGGAGGAGCCTGCTCCCGATGCCGACCCCGGGGTGTCAGTCGAAGAATCGGCGGTTTAATCTGACACAAGTTGGCCTCGGCGTAGCGGCTGGGGCCAATTTCTTTCCTGACAATGTTGATAGTACCTGCCAGCCCAGGAGATTCGCATGCCAACACAGATGCCCACCCTTATTTCAACGATCAGTAGTGAGAGTTTCGAACCGTACGTATCGGTTGATAAAGCAGCTCAATACCTGGACATAAAGCGTAAAACACTGCTGGCCAAGGCACGAAAGGGCCAGATTCCTGCCTACCCTTGGGGGGATGGCATCCGCAAGACCTGGCGCTTCAAGATTTCACAGCTAGACGACTGGATGAAGAGCAAGTTACACTCGCCTCGCCGCCCGCCTTTTTCTGAAAGGAGAGATTTTCAGTGAGAAAAAGGCGAAGTGAAGGTTGGTTTACTGAAGTAATTAGAAAGTCGGGTAAGACCGTCGTTCTCTACCGCTGGATTGAAGGAGGTCGAGGACGGAAATTCGTGTTGGGGGCAGTCGAGACTTTTCCAACGACCAAATCACGCTGGAAAGAGGTGTTTCGACTGGGACTGGACCGGCAGATTGAGGTAGCTGGTCCTCGAACCTTCGAGGAATTGATTCATCATTGGCTGGAAAAAGAATGCCCCGGTGATGACTCAGATCCTCGTGACAGGCGTGCCTTTTCGACTCGTGACAACTACCGTTGCTGCTTGCGAAAGTGGGTAGTGCCGAAATGGGGAAACAAGCTGCTGACCGATTTGAAAGCACCCGATGTGGAGGATTGGCTTGCCGAGCTCAAATGGCAAGTACGCCGCAGTAAACAACGTCCGAAAGAGCCAGACAAGTTCCTGCCTCTAGCGCCGGGTACGAAAAAGAAAATACGAGACGTCATGCACCTTTTGTATGAACACGCCAAGCGATATGGTTGGTGGCCGGAAGATCGGATAAACCCCATTAGCAAGGTCCGTCAAGGCGGAGAACGTCAGATGACTCCGACTCGGCTGAACCTGGAAGAACTTCATCAGCTCATTTACGAAGTGCTCAAGCAACGCGAACGCACCATGGTGTTGTTCGATTTTGCTGGAGGACTGCGGCGTGGAGAACTGATGGGGAGCAAGTGGGAAGACATCGACTTCGGGCAAAAGATCTTCACGCCCAAGCGTTCGGTCGTGAAGATGAGGGTGGGAAAACTCAAAACCAAAGGTTCGGCCGATCCCGTTCCGCTTGACGATTCAGTGATCGAAGAACTCCTGAGGTGGAGAGCGGAAACACCCTACGCCGCTGATGACGACTATGTCTTTGCCAGTCCCAAAATGAAAGGCAAGCAGCCGTATTGGATGAGCCGCATCATGCAACATTTCATCCGACCCGCGGCAGCGAGCGCAGGAATCACCATTAAAGGCTGGCATACCTTACGCCATAGCTACACGACGCTATTGCGACAAAACGACAACGACCCGAAGGTAGTCCAAGGACTGCTGCGTTGGGCCTCACCAAAGATGATGAACGTGTACGACGAGGCAGTGGCTCCGGAAAAGCGAACAGCGCACGAAGAACTGCTGCAAACTCTGTCTCGACGTACCGCAAAACGTACCGCGGACGATGCCGATTTTGTAAGTGTGTTGATTTGGTTGGCGTCCCCGACGGGATTTGAACCCGTGTTACCGCCGTGAAAGGGCGATGTCCTAGGCCAGGCTAGACGACGGGGACCACTGAGGAATCAAGCACTTGCCATTCTACCATCCTCAGCCTGGGTACGGGTTTGGGCACGGTTGGAGATTAAGCGAATCGCGCCGCTGTGCGCCTCTCTCTTCTCACTCGATACTGCATCGTCGTACACGTCCATGGTGAGTTTATACGCAGCGTGCCTGAGCAAATCCTGAATGACTCTAGCGTCGTTCCCGCTCTGCCTCAGCAGCGTCGTATAACTGTGAAGAAGACTGTGGAATCCTTTCAACTGAACGCCCAGCTCTGCAGCCACCGGCTTGATGAAATGCTGCATCACCCGGCTCATCTAGAAAGGCTGTTTGTCCTGCATCGTCCAACTTGCGAAGACGAAGTCGCTGTCAGCAGCGTAGGGAGTCTCCGTCCTCCGCTCCAGCAACTTTTCAATCGGGACATCGTCACCACAGCAGGACGACAGCACGCTCAATCGTCATCGACGTCGTTTAATTGCCCTGAAACGCCAACCCGCGCATGGCAGACACCCCAGCCCGATGAGATCACAACGCGGTGTGATCGAACGCACTTGCAGGACTGCGACGCCTGATTTAGTAGTAAGGTTGTTGCTAGCAAACGAGGAAGGTGGAACGTGGCGAACGTGAATGTGCGAAAAGGGGTGATCGGAATCCTGACCGGTGGCGGTGATGTGCCCGGCCTGAATCCAGCTATCCGGGCCGTAACCATTCGCGCCCTTCGAGAAGGGTACGAGGTAGTCGGATTGCGTCGCGGGTGGGCCGGCTTAGTCGAGATCGTACGCGAGAAGGACTATGACAACAGCGACAACTTTCAACCCTTGTCAGAGGAGCTAGTCAATCGAGTGGGACGAACCGGCGGGACATTCCTGCATTCAGCACGCACCAATCCCAGCAAAGTGAAAAAGTCCAGCGTTCCGCAACATTTGAAAGACACCTACAAAGGCGAGTTGAACGATCTGACCCCCGAAGTCCTGAAGAACCTCGACTGGCTGGGCATCGACTACCTGATTCCGATTGGCGGCGATGACACCCTGAGCTATGCCGTGCGCCTATACCAGGAAGGGGTGAAGGTGGTCGCGATTCCCAAGACCATGGACAATGACGTGCCCGGAACGGATTACTGCATCGGTTTTAGCACTTGCGTGACCCGTACCATTGCCATGGCCAATAGCTTGCGCACCTCCGCAGGCTCGCATGAGCGGTTTCTCGTGCTCGAAGTTTTTGGCAGGTATGCCGGTTTCACCGCCATGCTGCCTACCATGGCCGGCGCGGCAAATCGCTGTGTAATTCCGGAACACAAGTTTGACATTGAACGCCTGGCCGAGTTGATGGCTTCCGACCGGCACAAGAATCCGAGCCGCTATTCGGTGGTGCTCGTGTCCGAGGGAGCGACGTTTCAAGGGGGGGAGATGGTATTCGAGGGCGAAACCACCGACGCTTTCGGTCACAAGAAGCTGGGTGGTATCGGCGACCTGGTCTCCGACAAACTGAAAGAACTCTCTCCTAAGTACAACGGTGGCAAGGTGATTGACATCGTGAATCAGAAACTGGGTTATCTCGTCCGTTGTGGCGACCCCGATGCGATTGACTCGATTGTGCCCATGGCTTACGGAAATCTTGCCCTCGACCTGCTCCTCGGGAAAATCCATGGACGGCTTGTGGTCCTGAAAAATGGCCGCTATGACAACATGCCAATTGACGCGGTGATCGCCTCGAAAAAAGTGGTGAATGTTAAGGAGCACTACAACATCGAACGACTCCGCCCACACTACAAGAGCTTTGAGATGAAACCTCTTTTCATCATGACCAGTGAAGTGGGCTAGGGAACGAGGCATGCAGGCCGGCGCGATGCCTCGGCCAGAGATCGCCGGTTATCAGTTCTTTACTGCCTCAGATCACCGCTGCTTCGGTCGCCGCGAGCGCCACGCCAGATCTTGAGCCTGACACTTCCACTTCTTGTGCGTCCACAACCGCAATCGCGGCGGCGCTTACGATCTCCTCGACCTCAGCTCCGCGCGGCACTACGTGAACAGGCTTGCTCATACCCATGAGAACGGGGCCGAGGGTTTCGGCTCCACCGATTTTCGACAGCAGCTTGCAAGCGATGTTGGCAGAGTTGAGATCGGGAAAGATCAGCACGTTGGCCCCACCCTTCAGCGAACTGAAGGGGTACATCTGCTCCAGTATCCCGGGAGACACAGCGGCGTCTGCCATGATTTCGCCGTCCACCAGCAGCGTGGGATCGGCTTTGTGCAGTAACTCTACCGCTTTGCGTACCTTGTCACACAGGGGATGCTTGGTGCTGCCAAAGCTGGAAAACGAAAGCATGGCCACACGTGGCACCACGTCAAAACGCCGCGCAGTTTCCGCGGTGCACAAGGCGATTTCCGCCAGATCCTCGGCGGTAGGCTCGATGTTAACGCTGGTGTCTGCCAGGAAGTACAAGCTACCCGTTCGGGTCACGATTGGGTAGCAGCCCGAAACCCGGTGCAGCCCCTCGCGCATGCGCACAATTTGCAGCGCAGGACGGATGGTATCTGCGAAGTGCTGGGTAACTCCCGCTACCAGGGCGTCGACGTCCCCCATGTGGACCATCATGGAGGCCAGGACATTCCGGTCCTTGAGCAGGGTGCGGGCTTCGACAAGTGTGACACCTCGGCGTTGGCGCAAATGGAAAAGTTCCTGGACATAGTCTTCGCGTACCAACGAGACTGCGGGATCTATGATCCTAATCTCTCCCAGGGTCAGTCCCAACACGGCGGCCCGAGTGTGGATGATTGCAGGGTCGCCAAGCAGGACCGGAATTGCGATTCCCTCTTCCAACAGGCAGTGTGCGGCACGCAGAATCCTGTCATTGTCTCCCTCGGGAAACACCACCTGCTTGGGTTTGGCCTGAGCCTTGTGGATCATGATGCGAGAGATTTCATGGGCTTTGCCGAGTCGGCACTCCAGTTGTTCGCGGTACGCCTCGATATTCACTGGTTCTTGTGCCACTCCGCTCCGCATCGCTGTTTCGGCAACAGCAGACGCCACCCACACCAGCACTCGCGGGTCGAAGGGCTTGGGAATCAGGTAGTCAGGACCAAACTTCAAGCGCTCCACTCCGTAAGCCCGACAGACCGAATCGGGTACATCCTCTTTCGCAAGAGCCGCCAGGGCTCGCGTGGCGGCAAGCTTCATCTCTTCATTGATTGCGGTAGCTCGCACGTCTAACGCGCCGCGGAAAATGGACGGAAAGCCGAGCACGTTGTTTACCTGGTTGGGATAGTCGGAACGTCCGGTGGCGACCATAACATCATTCCGGCTGGCCTTTACGTCTTCGTAGGAAATTTCCGGGTCGGGGTTCGCCATGGCGAAAACGATAGGCCGCGCGGCCATGGATTGCACCATCTCCGGCGTGACTGCGCCTTTCACGGAGCAGCCCACGAAAACGTCTGCACCCCTCATCGCCTCGGGGAGTGTGCGCAGTCTGGTCTCAAGCGCGAAGCGGTTCTTGTGACGGTTCATGCCTTCTTCGCGGCCTTTGTAAATGACTCCCTTGGTGTCGCACAGGATGATATTGTCCCGCTTCACGCCCAGGCGAACATAGTGCTCAGCACAGGCAATGCCCGCTGCTCCCGCGCCGTTGAACACCACCCGCACTTGTTCGAGATCCTTGCCCACAATTTCGAGAGCGTTCAGCAGCGCCGCTCCGGAGATGATGGCTGTGCCGTGCTGATCATCGTGAAACACCGGGATCTTCATGGTCTGGCGCAGCGTTTCTTCGATGTAGAAGCACTCCGGCGCCTTAATGTCCTCAAGGTTGATGCCGCCGAAGGTGGGCTCAAGGAGTTGGCAGACCTTGATGATTTCGTCGGGATCGCGCGTGTCCAGTTCGATGTCGAAGACGTCCACGTCAGCGAAGCGCTTGAAGAGGACGGCCTTGCCTTCCATCACCGGCTTGCCGGCAAGCGCTCCGATATCGCCCAAGCCGAGCACCGCGGTACCGTTGGTGACGACGGCCACGAGATTACCGCGGGCGGTGTACTTGAAAGCATCGTGTGGGTTCTGCCTGATCTCCAGACATGGCACCGCAACCCCAGGGGTGTAGGCCAAGCTGAGATCGCGTTGGGTACGGCATGGCTTCGTCGGCGTGACTTCGATCTTTCCCGGACGCGCGCCAAAATGATAATCGAGTACTTGCTCTCTGGTGAGGGACATAAATGTTCTCCTGGCCGTGCATTCTGTTCAGCGTTCCGCTTCGTTTTCAGATCCCGTTGCAAGGTGCGCCGCAATAAGTGACACTAGCGAGGCACAGCCAGGGCATTCCGTTTGGCCAGCGGAACGAATTCCCGTACTTCGTGCCCGGTCCAGATCTGCCGCGGACGCGCAATCTTCTGTTCTGGGTCGTTCAGCATCTCCTGCCACTGTGCCAGCCACCCTACCGTCCGCGGAATGGCAAACAGCACAGTAAACATTTCGGGCTTGAACCCCATGGCCTGATAGATGATGCCGGAGTAAAAGTCCACGTTCGGATACAATTTGCGCTTGATAAAGTAATCGTCCTCCAGCGCAATCCGCTCCAGTTCGAGCGCAATGTCCAACTTGGGATTGCGGCCGGTTATTCCGAACACCTGCTCGGCGGTCCATTTGATGACCTTGGCCCGGGGATCGAAGTTCTTGTAAATCCTGTGCCCGAATCCCATCAACTTCCCATGTCCATCCTTGATCTGCTTGATGTAGGCCGGCACGTTGTTCTTGGAACCGATCTCATCCAACATTCTCAGTACTTCCTCGTTGGCGCCACCGTGCAGCGGTCCCGCCAGGGCCGCGGCGGCTGCCGCGGTGGACAGATAGGGGTCAACGTGCGAACTGCCCACGCACCGCATCGCATTGGTGCTGCAGTTCTGCTCATGATCGGCATGCAGGATGAAGAGAATGTCCAGGGCCCGTGCCAGTGTGGGATTTGCCACGTACTTTGGCTCCACCATCTTCCACAGCATGTTCAGGAAGTTCTCGGCATAGCTCAGGTCGTTGTCCGGGTACACATAGGGGAAGCCCAGGCTGTGCCGGTAAGCCATGGCGGCCATGGTAGGCATCTTGGCAACCAGCCGCTGCACCTGCAGCAGCCGATTGGCGGGATCGTGGATGTCCCTCGCCTCCGGGTAAACCGTCGCCAGGGCGGCCACGGTGCTCACCAACATGGCCATGGGATGGGCGTTGTAGCGAAAGCCCTCCATGAAGTTCTTGGTGGTTTCATGCAGCATTGTGTGATGGGTGATCTGGGTGACCCACTGCTTCAGCTCTGTCTCGGCGGGCAGTTCACCAAATAACAACAGGTAGGCAACCTCCAGGAAGCTGCAGTGTTCGGCCAGGATTTCGATGGGATAGCCCCTATAACGCAGGATGCCGCGCTCACCATCGATGAACGTGATCGTGCTGCGGCATGAAGCCGTATTCATGAAGGCCGGGTCATAGCTCATGATTCCGAAGTCTTCAGGACTGGTCTTGATCTGCCGCAGGTCCATGGCCCGGATCGTGCCGCCTTCGATGGGCAGGGTATAGTTCTGTTGTGTGCGATTGTCGGTGATGGTGATACTGTTTTGCGCCATCTGAAATCCCCCCTGACCACTGGCCGTGGGTTGAAAAGCGGAGTTTTCCCAGATCGTACTTCCCGATCCGCACGGACAAGATTAGGAGGTCCTAACCAGGATCGCAGTGTGCCTTGTCACGAAGACTGGTGAGGCAGGTCACAACGGATTAATGGCGAGTGAGGCGTCGTGTGATGCTGCCGCGTGGCCTCACTAGGCAAAGCCGTCAGCCTGCGCGACTGCGCCGGCATAGGCTTGGTGGTTGACGAACTCCCAACCGGCAGCCAGCGCCTGACGGTCGATTTCAAGCAAGGCACAGTCCTTTACCTTGACTTCGAGGACTTTCAGAGCTGATTCGCGAGTAAGGCAGTCAATCTCGGCCAACATCGCGCCCAGCATCACAATGTTTGTGGCCTTCGCTGAACCGAGTTTGTCCGCGATTTGCGAAGCAGGAACACAGATCACATTCGCCGCGGGAACGGCGAAGTCCTCCGGCACTTTGTCGCTGGAGTAAAGAATGAGTCCTCCGGGAGCCACCTGCGGCGCGAACTTGCGCAGGGCAATTTCGCTCATTGCAATCAGCACTTGGGGACGCGAGACAAGAGGTGAGCCAATACGCTGCTTCGACAGGCATACATGACAATTGGCGCTGCCGGAACGCATCTCCGGCCCGTAGGAAGGAAGCCAGCTGACTTCCAGTCCTTCGCGCATGCCCATTTCGGCCAACAACTGGCCGAGCAGGAGCACGCCTTGTCCGCCAAAGCCGGCCAGTTTGATAGCGAGCTGCTCGAATCCATGTGAGTGTGGCGTTAGGAGGCCAGATAGTGCTTCTCCTCGAATCTCGAGCACCTCCGCGACCGGGCGCTGCGGGGGAGCTGAGTCGGGAGGAACTTCCAGCTTCCGGTCCCGAAAAATGTTCAGCGGAAACGAGGGAATCATTTGTTCCGCTACCCAACGGCGCGCATCTACGGGATCCTTTCCCCAGATCGTCGGGCAAGGCGAAAGAATCTCGACAAACGAAAAGCCCAGATTATCGCGCTGGTTTTCGAGTGCTTTGCGAATCGCCCGCCGCGCTCTCATGATGTTCTTATTGTCCGAAAGCGCCACGCGCTCGATGTAAACGGGAGCTTCAAGCGTGGAAAGCAGTTCCGACATATGCAAGGGGAAGCCCTCGTTGACGGGTCGGCGTCCCCAGGGCGACGTCGTGCTTTTCTGTCCCACCAGCGTGGTGGGAGCCATTTGGCCGCCGGTCATGCCATAGATTGCGTTGTTCACGAAGAAGACTGTGATCTTCTCGCCCCGGTTCGCGGCATGAATAATCTCGGCGGTCCCGATAGCGGCCAGGTCACCGTCCCCCTGGTATGCGATCACCAGTTTTTCGGGGCAGGCCCGCTTCAATCCCGTAGCCGCGGCGGGGGCCCGTCCGTGAGCCACCTGCACATTTCCCACATCAAAATAGTAGTAGGCGAACACCGAGCAGCCTACCGGGCTGACGAAGATGGTCTTGTCTTGCAGGCCCAGCTCCTCGATGGCCTCAGCAATCAGCTTATGCGCAACGCCATGGCCGCATCCCGGACAGTAGTGGGTCTGGTGTTTCAATTCTGACTTGCGCTCGTAGATGTCGTAGAACACCGGCGACTTGGAATGGACGACTTCATAAGTATTGCTGCCGGGATGTTGTTCCGTCGGACTGCTGGTGCTTTCGTCCGCCATCTTTAGCGCTTCGCCTTCCATGACCGTATCCATAAAGTGCCTGCCAGTCACACACGTACCGGGATCTGTTTTTCAATTTGTTCGAGTATCTCTTCGACCGATGGCACGTTACCGCCGACCCGGCCGTAAAACGCCACCGGCTTATTGCTTCCGATCGCCAGTTGTACGTCTTCGAGCATCTGGCCGTTGCTCAATTCAACGACCATCAGCCTCTCTGCTCCGGACGCTATCCTGGCCAAATCCTTCGACGGGTAAGGCCAAAGGGTAATCGGACGGAATAGGCCCACTTTCCAGCCTTGCTTTCGCGCCTGTTCCACGGCGGAGCGCAGAACCCGTGACACGATGCCGTACCCAACCAGCAGCAGTTCTGCGTCATCGGTCTCGTACTGTTCAAATAGGGTCTCCGATTGCTGCGCCCGGATATATTTTGCCTCCATGCGGCGCTGGTGTTCTTCCAGTTCGTCAGGTTCCAAGTAGATCGAAGAGACCAGATTCTTGCGCGTCTCTGGAGTTCCCTTCACCGCCCAGGTCTTTTCCGGAACAATAGCCTCCCGATATTCAAGATCCAGCGATTCCATCATTTGCCCGATGAAGCCATCGGCCAGCACGATGGCAGGATTGCGATACTTGTCCGCCAGATCAAAGGCCAACATGGTGAGCTCGGCCATTTCCTGCACGGAAGAGGGTGCCAGCACGAAATTGCGGTAGTTGCCGTGCCCGCCTCCTTTCACCGTCGCGAAATAGTCGCTTTGCTCGGGCGCAATGTTCCCCAGACCGGGGCCGCCGCGCATCACGTCGACGATGACACAGGGAAGTTCAGCTCCTGCCAAATAGGAGATACCCTCCTGCATCAGGCTGAGGCCGGGGCCAGACGAAGCACTCATGACACGGACCCCGGCCGCAGCGGCGCCGTAGACCATATTGATCGCGGCGACTTCACTCTCCGCCTGGAGGAAGGTTCCTCCAACCTGCGGCAGATACAATGCTGCCGCCTCGGTGATTTCGCTGGCGGGAGTAATGGGATATCCATAGAAGGCGCGGCAACCAGCCAGGATTGCGCCCTTGATCACGGCTACATTGCCCTTACAGAGCCGGCGCATGTTGCCCTCCTTGCGATCCCGCGGCCATCTTTGGAGGTGCTGTCAGGCGGAAGACCACGATCGCTCCTGGTTCCGGACAGCAGTAGAAGCAGATGCCGCACCCCGTGCAGCCTTCACCGGCATAAACCGCCGGATGCACGCCATAGGCGCTCAGATCATCGGCCAGTGCCAGACACTTCGGCGGACACGACTCGACACAGAGTCCGCATCCTTTGCACTCTTCAACGTTGATTTCGATGTTGCCCCGTGCGAGCCCCGACATGGGTCACCTCGAGACTACCTGTGTCACTTCAGCGTGTTGCAACCATTGGATCTCAATCAGCCGTACAAGCTTATTTGAGACCATCGTGGTAGCCTCCCTGCTCTCTTCAGTTGTTAGTCTCGATCCAGCTAGGGTTTCTCGCCATGATCAGAAGCACAACCAGATGTGACTTGGATCACGACTATTTGGTGTCGTTGCAGGACAGGGCTTTGGGCGCAGGGGTTTACAGATGGCCGGCCTGAACGCCGATACCACGACGCACAGGCATTGAGGCTTCGCCGGAGACTATTTCAGACCACCTCGCATGCTGGCGCGGTGAAAGCTGCATCTTTACCGCCACTGAGAGGCGGCCCCTTGTTGTCTGTCCGGCCAGTTTCCGCGAGTGTTTGTCCGGATTTGCACCCCGACCTCAATATTCCCATGGCGACAGGTATCCCGTACCAGCAGGTTCGCAGGTGCTGCCAGCGAGCGTGTAGTTTCCCCGAATCAAGCCATCTCCCTTTGCCTTCCCGAGGAAAACAATGACGCCGTTGTCGGTCTCAATTTCAAGGGACACAGAATTGCCCATGATGTAACTGCCGGAGGGAAATGTCCCAGACGTAATCTTCGCCGACTTGAAACAGGTACCGACCTCAAAAAACGCTGTTCCGGTAAGCTCAAAGATGCCCTCAGAAGTGGCGGCGCCTTGAGCCAGCGCGACTACGACGCGGTTGGTATCTCCCGTCTCGCTTGTTAGATCGCCGGCCCAGTTGCCGGCCATCGATGATACCTTCACACCCGTGACGTTTCCTTTGTCGCCACCCGCACAGCCACCGTTGATGGCATAGGTTCCGGTGAATTGTCCCGGCAAATGCGTGGCGGTCAAGGTGTTGTCGCTGATACTGCCGGTGAGAGTAGTGACCTGTCCATCGACAGACGTGGCCGTCAGGGAGAGGTCGCTCCCCGTCAGGGTACCAGTCAGGCTCACCGTGCTAAGCGGGTCAAAGCAATTCGAACCGTTGATGTGGACTGCGCCGCTCACCGAACTGCCCGATGGACTGATGCTGCCGCCAATCGTCAGGGGTGGCGCGCCCGACACCGTAGAGGTCATACTGAATTGCCAATTGCCTTCAATGTTCGGGCCTGGTGATGGCGCAGGTGAGGTTACCACTCCTGCTCCTCCGGGTGTTCCTCTGGTTGTTCCTTGGTATTCCCCTCCCCCGCACCCGCAGAGGAGAACCCCTGCCGATAGCCAAAAAAAGTTCGCCCAGCGTTTCATGGAGTTTCTCCTAGAAACCGTTGCCGCAATTGTTGAATGCAGGCAGCGTGCCAGAGCAAGTATATCTCCGGAACCAAGATGTGAGCTGGCAACTACCTGATTCGCGGAGTGTTTGGCTTGGGACGAATAAATTAAGATTCAAGGAAGGCAGTTTGCCGCAAACCCAACTGTTAACGGCTCTATCTGTTTGGATAGGGTGTGCCCAAGGCGCAAGCCTCAGAATTTCCTGCCAGCGAAGCTCCTCGGCGACAGAAGGAATTGGAACGACGCGGATTCAAAACGAGAGTGGAACCCGCATGAGCCGTTGGGCACGTGTTTTTCCCAGGCCGAATTGCCACTGTCGCCCCCTTCCATCAGTTAGTTCCGGTTAACCCGACTCGGGCATAACTCGCGAAATCGGTTGACAGGAACCCATATTTCTGCAACTATCGAAATATGCCAGGAGCAAGCAAGAAGACCGCAGAGAATGTGGCAAAGTACGCCGACATGCTTTCTGCCATGGGCACCGAACCACGACTTCGAATCATGCAATTGCTGTTATCAGCACATCCCGACGGCCTGGTTGTAGGAGATATCCAATCGGAGCTGGACATTCCAAACTCCACGCTTTCGCACCATCTGGAGAAATTGAAGAATGAAGAACTTGTGAATGTTCGCCGTGAAAGCACTTTTTTGCGGTACACGGCAAACACGGACGCCCTCCAGGAGCTGCTGCAATTTCTCTACGCCGAATGTTGCACTCGAAACAAGGCAGTCAAACCGCAAAATATCGTTCAGCTTTGCAAATAGGAGAGGGGCGCACCATGAGTAGTACCGATATTAAGGACGTAGTCAAAGAAAGGTATGGCCAGGCAGCCTTGCGTGTGAAGATTGGTGGCAGTGCCTGTTGCGGCGCCACTGCGGCAAACGGCTTGGGTTGTGACCCGATCACCTCCAACCTTTACGACTCCTCCCAGGCGGGACAAGTCCCTGAGGAGGCCATGCTCGCCTCATTAGGATGTGGAAATCCAACTGCATTGGCGAAATTGAATCCAGGAGAAGTGGTTCTCGATCTCGGCTCGGGCGGTGGCGTGGACGTCCTGCTTTCGGCGAAGCGGGTTGGGCCCACCGGCAAGGCTTACGGTCTCGATATGACGGACGAGATGCTGGCTCTCGCCAATGAGAACAAGCGCAAAGCGGGCGCCGAGAATGTCGAGTTCCTTAAGGGCGAGATCGAACATATCCCCCTGCCGGACAACTCAGTCGACGTGATTATCTCGAACTGCGTGATCAACCTTTCGGCGGACAAAGACCGTGTACTGAGAGAAGCCTTTCGTGTACTGAAGCCGGGCGGGCGCTTTGCGGTTTCCGATGTTGTGACCCGAGGCGAAATTAGACCGGAAATCCGCCAGAATGTGCTTCTGTGGGTCGGCTGTGTAGCGGGGGCGCTCGGAGATGACGACTATCGCAGCAAACTCTCCGCCGCAGGTTTCAACCAAATTGACATCGAACCCACACGGGTCTATCGCGCAGAAGATGCGCTTGAGTTTCTTTCTGCGGAAGGCGTCGATGTGGATGCGATTGCACCCGACGTAGATGGCAAGTTCATGAGTGCCTTCATTCGGGCTGTCAAGCCAGCAGGCGCTGGCGCGAAGGCTTGTTGCGGACCGACTTGCTGCAACTAGGAGACAACGAGTATGCAAGGACACTACAACGTCTTATTTCTGTGCACGGGCAATTCCGCGCGCTCGATCATGGCCGAGGCAATTCTAAACTTCAAAGGCAGGCCTAATTTCACCGGCTACAGCGCCGGAAGCCATCCCTCAGGAGCTGTTCGACCGGAAGCCTTGAGACAGCTCGAAACGGCGCACTTACCAACCAAGGGTCTGCGCAGCAAGGCGTGGGATGAATTCTCTCTGCCTGGCTCTCCGAAGCTCGACTTTGTTTTTACGGTTTGCGACAACGCGGCGAAAGAAGTTTGCCCAATCTGGCCGGGGCAGCCGATGACCGCGCATTGGGGCGTTCCAGACCCGGCGGCAGTTTACGGGAGCGAAGCAGAGGTGGAACGGGCATTTCGCGAGGCGTTTTTTATCCTGGATCGCAGAATCAGTCTATTCCTCTGCCTTCCCCTTAAGAGTCTGGACAGTCTTGCACTCAAGAGGGAGCTCGACAATATCGGCCAAACGATGAGACCCGTAACCAGCGAATAGCGGCGTTTTTCACAAGAAGCCTGCGCTTCGTAGGCCTGCCGAAAGTATAGGGATCGCCACATGAAGGCAACCAGTCGTCTCAGTTTTCTGGATCGTTATCTGACCGCGTGGATCTTCGCCGCTATGGTCGCGGGCGTTGTATTGGGCTGGCTTGTGCCCGGAGTTGTACCGTTTCTGAATCGCTTTAACGTCGGGACGACCTCCATTCCGATAGCAACGGGATTGATTTTGATGATGTATCCACCTTTCACGAAGGTGCGATATGAGGAACTGCATGAGGTCTTTCGCAACAAGCGCGTGCTCGGCCTTTCACTCGTGCAGAACTGGGTTGTCGGGCCGATTCTGATGTTTGTTCTCGCCATTGTCTTCCTGCGCGGATATCCAGAATACATGGCGGGGTTGATCATGATCGGTCTCGCGCGCTGCATCGCCATGGTCATTGTGTGGAACGAACTAGCCCGAGGCGATACGGAGTATGCGGCTGGCCTAGTGGCCTTCAATTCGCTTTTCCAGGTCTTTTTCTATTCTCTCTACGCCTGGATCTTCATTACAGTCCTTCCCGCGAAGCTCGGCCTTCGCAGTACCGTCGTCAATGTGTCCATTGCAGAGATCGCAAAGAGTGTCTTTATTTATCTGGGAATTCCGTTTGTCGCCGGATTTGTGACTCGTGCCGCATTGGTGCGTTCTAAAGGGCACAACTGGTACAACCGACACTTCGTTCCGCGCATAAGCCCCCTGACGCTGATCGCCTTGCTGTTCACGATTGTGGTGATGTTCTCACTTAAAGGTGGGTACATTGTTCGTCTGCCCTTGGACGTCCTCCGCATCGCCGTTCCGCTGTTGATTTACTTCGTGCTGATGTTCTTGGTGTCCTTTTACATGGGGAAGAAGTTGGGTGCGGACTATTCCAAGACCACCACCTTGGCATTTACCGCCGCCTCCAACAATTTTGAACTGGCGATCGCCGTGGCAGTCTCGGTGTTTGGCATCAACTCCGGAGCTGCATTCGCGGCTGTCATCGGGCCTTTGGTGGAAGTGCCCGTAATGGTTGCGCTCGTCAATGTGGCCCTCTACTTCCAACGTCATTTTTTCCCCAACCCACAATCGATAGCTATCGAGCCGGTTTGCTCGCCCACTGCGCAATAAAGGATCGCCGTTGCTGCGACGACGCCCCCCACATGCCTGCAGTGGAGCACTTTTTCTGTTGCGTGTTAACGCGGGCGCCGTTCAAAACCTGGGGAAGCTTTTCGGGCGTAACTACCAACGAGTCGCTCGGCGCAGAATCTTCATCAAACTCTCCGCAATCGTGCTGTCGCCCCGCGACGCCAGACGCGACCCAGGAAAGGCCTGGCGCTCCGCTAGGAATATCACGAGTCTGAAGGCCCCAACCTTCGACTCGCCGTCGAGTCAAGTGCGGTTCGTTGTACCACTATCCCGCGTTGGACGTGACAATTTAGAATGGAGGTTAGCGGCGTGCCCGCGTTTTGAATGGCTGATCCCCTCTATCTGAGTATTTGGTTTTCCGCGTTTGAGCTGGATGAGATGTTGCCTCATGCTCTGGCTGTGATGCGCCAGTTTTCATTCTCGGTGGCGCAGCCCGGGATCACCTACTTGGCGCTTCATCCCGTCTCCTGGAATGAACCGACCATTCTTGAACGGCGATTCCGTCCGGGAGTTCCACCGGAAGAGGCCGTGCTGATCGCATCCGATCTATTGCACGAAGATTACGCTTACATGTTTGACGCTTTTTGGGACCTCTGGGTGGTGGCCGACAATGGAGAGTGGACCCTGCGGCCGTCGCCGGTGAAGTTTTTGGTCCATGGTCTTGAGTTTGATGATGGAGTGTACCAGCAGGAAGGCCACATCCAGGTAGATCTTGGCCTGGACTCGCCTTTTCTCCAGGAGGACACACCGTTTACGCCTGAGGCTGAAATGAGAGTGCGGGCCAACGTGCAAAAACTTGTGGAGTTCACCAGCAAAGTAGAAAAGAATTCCGGCGCTAATGCCCGCCTGCTGTGGTCGGAGTCGGAACAGAACTTCGCGCAAAAGCTGATTGCCCGCCTGCAGAAAGTGCAGTAAACCTCTTCCACCACGGAGCACGCGGAGGAGCACAAAGAAATTCTTTCGTGCTCCCCCGTCGCAACAACTACTTGGTCCTTCCGCCCTCAACTTTCAATTTATCGGTTGCCGCCGCTTGCGCTGCCGCCAGACGCGCCGTCAGAACCCGGAAGGGCGAGCAGGACACATAGTTCAACCCCAGCCTGTGGCAGAACTCGACCGATGACGGCTCGCCGCCGTGCTCGCCGCAAATACCCACTTTCAGACCGGGGCGGGTCTTGCGACCACGCTCGGTCGCCATCTTCATCAACTGGCCGACTCCCTCCTGATCGAGGACGGCGAACGGATCCTGCTTGAGGATGCCTTCTTCAAGATAAGTCGGAAGCACCTTGTTGATATCGTCGCGCGAGAAACCGAAAGTGGTCTGGGTCAGGTCGTTGGTGCCAAACGAAAAGAACTGAGCTTCCTTGGCAATCTCATCCGCGACCAGCGCCGCCCTGGGCAATTCGATCATCGTACCCACGAGGTATTCGACTGTCTTTTCTTTTTCCTCGAAGACTTCTTTGGCCACGCTATGGACGATGGCCGCCTGATTCGCCATTTCTTTCAGCGTGGCGGTGAGCGGAATCATCACTTCGGGAAAGACCTTCACTCCATCCTTGGCCACGGCCACAGCCGCTTCGAAAATGGCGCGGGCCTGCATCTCGGTGATCTCGGGATAGGTGATGCCCAAACGACAGCCGCGATGTCCGAGCATGGGATTGAATTCGTGCAACTCCTCCACCCGGTGCAACAGGGTCTTGAGTCCCTTCAGTTTGGGAGATTTCGGCTTGGTGGCTTCGAGCACGGCGATTTCGACCATCAGGTCTTCGCGCCGCGGCAGGAACTCGTGCAGGGGCGGGTCGAGCGTACGAATGGTCACTGGGAAGCCATCCATCGCGCGAAACACTCCGACGAAATCCGCGCGCTGCAGAGGCAGCAATTTCTTAAGCGCGGCGCGGCGGTCCTTCTCAGTGTTGGCCAGGATCATCGCCCGCATGTGCGGCAGCTTCTTCTCGCCGAAGAACATGTGCTCGGTGCGACACAGGCCAATACCCTCGGCGCCGAAAGCACGCGCCTGGATCGCGTCGCGAGGAATGTCGGCATTCGCCCGCACGCCCAGCTTGCGGAACGGCTCGGCCCAACTCATGAGCTTCATCAGTTCAGGATCGTCCGGCTTGGCCGCCATGGTGCCGAGTTTGCCCTTGATCACACGTCCGGTGGTGCCGTCGAGCGAAATCCAGTCTCCGGCTTTGAACAATTGTCCTTTGACCCGCATCTCGCGGGCTTTTTCGTCCACCTCGACATTGCCCGCGCCCGCCACGCAACATTTGCCCATGCCGCGCGTGACCACTGCGGCGTGGCTGGTCATGCCGCCGCGTGAAGTCAGAATTCCAGCGGCGACTTCCATGCCGTGGATATCTTCAGGAGTAGTTTCCGCACGCACCAGAATGACGGGGTTCTTGGTCGAGCCATGTCCGGCTTTTTCGACCGCTTCATCCGCGGTGAAAACAATTTGTCCGACCGCTGCCCCCGGCGATGCCGGAAGGCCGGTGGCCAGAACTTCCACCTTGCCGCTCTTTTCATCCAGGCGCGGCAGCAGAAATTCGTAGACTTGGTTGGGATCCACACGAAAGATCGCCTCTTCCTTCGTGATCAGACCTTCATCCACCATCTGAATGGCCACGCGCACCGCCGCCGGTCCGGTGCGCTTGCCATTGCGCGTCTGCAGCATGTAGAGCTTGCCTTCCTGAATGGTGAACTCGAAATCCTGAATGTCACGGTAATGTTTCTCCAGGCGGGTAGTGATCTCGCGGAGCTGGTCGTAGACGCTGGGCATGACCTTTTGCAATTCGAGGATCGGGACCGGGGTGCGAACGCCGGCGACCACGTCTTCGCCCTGTGCGTTCATCAGGAACTCGCCGTAGAACTCCTTCGCTCCGCTGGCGGGATTGCGGGTAAAACCCACGCCGGTGCCGCTGGTGTCGCCGAGATTGCCGAAGACCATGGCCTGTACGTTCACCGCGGTACCCAGCATGTCGTCAATGTTGTTGATGCGTCGGTAGTGCCTGGCGCGGTCGTTCTGCCAGGAGCGAAACACGGCATCACGCGCCATGACCAACTGTTCATGCGGGTGCTGGGGGAAGTCGTGCTTGGTGTGCTTCTTGACCACCTTCTTATATTCCTCGATCACTTCCTTCAGGGCTTTCGCGTCGAGGTCGGTGTCGAGCTTGGCTTTTTTCTGCTTTTTCTTGGCGTCGAACACTTCTTCGAAAGCGTGCTTTGGTATGTCGAGCACCACGCTGCCGAACATCTGGATCAATCGGCGGTAGGAGTCGGCGGCAAAGCGCGGATTATTGCTGCGCTTGGCCAGGGCCTCGACGCTCTGATCGTTGAGGCCGAGGTTAAGGATAGTGTCCATCATGCCGGGCATGGAGAATTTCGCGCCCGAGCGCACGCTCACCAGAAGCGGGTTCTCGCCCTTGCCGAGCTTCTGCCCTTGCAACTCCTCAAGCTTCTGGAGCGCAGCATCCATCTGGCGCCCGACTTCCGCGGACACGCCATTGGTGCGCATGTATTCCCGGCAGGCTTCGGTCTGGATGGTGAAGCCCGGGGGCACGGGCAGCCCCGCGTTAGTCATCTCGGCCAGGCCGGCGCCTTTGCCGCCGAGGTCATCTTTCATTTTGCCGTTGCCGTCGGCTTTGCCGCCGCCAAAGGAGAAAACGTATTTGGTGGCTGAATTCTTTTCGGTGGTCCCAAATGTTTCGGGGAGAGTTTGCGTCGCCATAATGAGTGTTCTTCCTTTATTGTTTCGAAGATTCTTTGGATTCTTTGCCGTCCGTCACGATTTCAGAGAAATCGGCGATCGTGGAAAATTCCGTCAACAACGTTTGCAGAAGCGCTAAACGGTTGGCCCGGATTCGCTCGTCTTCGACCATGACCATGACCTTGTCGAAGAACGCGTCCACTGGCTCTCTTGCAGTCGAGAGCAGGAATAAGGCGTCCTGATACTCCCTCTTCTGCCGGTGCGCTTCGACTCTGGGAGCGTACGTCTCGACGAAGGCTGCCAGGCTTTTTTCTTCATGAGCAGACTCGGGCAAATACTGGAACTTTGCAGCCGGCTCGAGGCCGGCTTCCTTCGCCTGCTTCAGGATGTTGCGCATGCGTTTGCAAGCCGCCGCGATGGCTTGGAACTCGGGCAGATGCAAAACGCCCTTCACCGCCTGCGCCCGTGCGACGGCATTGACCACATCATCGGCATCTGCCGCCAGCACGGCGTTCACAACGTCGTAGTTGAGGCCGAGGGCGTCGCGTAAATAGAACTCTACACGCTCACGCAGGAAATGTTTTACCGCACTACTGTAATCGATAGCCGGAGCAAACTTTGTCTCCGCAACTGACCCCCGGTAGGCTTCACGCGCGTCCTTGAATAACTGGCTGAGACTGACGGGAAGGTTGTGCTCTGCAATGGTCTTCACGATTCCGTTGGCCTGACGGCGCAGGGCAAACGGATCTTTCGATCCTGTAGGCTGAAGCCCAAGCGCGAACATTCCAGCAATGCTGTCGGCCTTGTCGGTGATCGAGAGGACAGCTCCCTCCAAGGTTCGCGGAACTGAATCTTCCATGGACACCGGCCTGTAGTGATCGTAGATGGCGGTCGCGACCGCTTCGCGCGCGTCGGCTTTCATGTCGGGATCGAGTTCCTGCACTCTGGCATACAAGCCGCCCACGATGCCCTGCAATTCGGTGAACTCTTTGACCAGTTCTGTGGTCAGATCAGTCTTGGCCAGCAACGCCGCTTTATGGATCACCCCGGGGCGAAGCGCAATACCGTGCTGGCGAATGTTCTCACACATCCAACTGCATACGCGCTGAATTCGCAGCACCTTGTCGTAATAACTGCCCAGGTCTTTCTGGAAGGTGACATTCTTCAGCCATGCGGTCCGCTCGCGCAGTGAATGCTTCTGGTCAGTTTGCCAGAAGAAACGGGCGTCGTTGAAGCGTGCACGCAAGACCCGCTCATGTCCGTGCCGGATGATACCGGCGGGGTCGCCGTCCGTATTCAGCACCGCCAAAAAGTGCGGCGCCAGACTGCCCCGGGAATCCTCGACCGCGAAATACTTTTGATGGTCCCGCATCACCGTGACCAGAATTTCTTCGGGTAACTCCAAAAACTCAGGATCGAAGGCGCCCAGAATCGCAGAAGGCCACTCGGTGAGGTTAACCACCGTATCGAGCAGCGACATGTCCTCGCGCCAGCGGGCGCCGGGAAGGGTGCGGGTGGCGGCGTCGAGAGCTTTGCGAATCTGTTTTTCCCTCTGCTCGCGACTGATAACCTTGGCTTTTTCCAGCGATTCCGCGTAGGCTGCGCCAGCCCGTGGGATCGAGACCGACTCATCGGCCAGAATTCGGTGCCCGCGCGAACGGTCCCCGGCGCGCACTCCATCAAACTCCAGCGGGATAACTTCCGCATCGAGCATTGCCACCAGCCAGCGCACCGGGCGGACGAAGCGCTCACTCGGCTTGCGCCAGTACATGTTCTTGGGCCAGTAGATGGAAGCAATCTCCCTGGGGAGAGCTTCCGCCAGAATCTCGGCTGCGGATCGTCCGCGCTTCGTGATCGTCGCTGCCAGGTACTCGCCCTTCGCGGTTGTGCTGCGCTGCAGTTGGGAAACATCCACTCCTGCTTTTTTCGCGAAGGCGTGCGCAGCAGGAGTGGGTTGCCCGTCCTTGAAGGCGACGCTCACCGACGGGCCGGTCACTTGCTCGATGACATCAGGCTGGGCGGAAGGAATGTTCGTCGCCAGCACGGCGAGGCGGCGAGGCGTGTCGAGATAGCTCAGAGCGCTCGCGGGCAGAAGTCTTTCACGGTCGAGCAATTTGTGTACGCGCTCGCGCAACTCGAGCGACGCCGCGTCAATCATCCGCGCTGGGATCTCTTCGCAACCGATCTCGAGTAGGAAATCTGGCATCACTTCAATCCTTACGCAGTTGTGGGCGCCACTTCCGCTCTCTTCTTTGTTTTTTTGTCTCCAAGTGGTTCTTGCTCCACTTCCACTAGGGACTCTTTGCGCTGCTGATCAACAAAGGCTTTCGCGATTCCTACCGCCAGCGCCCTCACCCGCGCGATGACCCCCACTCGTTCAGTTACCGAGATCGCACCGCGCGAGTCGAGAAGGTTGAACAGGTGCGAGCACTTCAGGCACAGGTCGTAAGCTGCGAGCAGCGGGAATCGTTGTCTGTCGCGCCCCCCACCATCAGTCTTTGCTTTGCCCAGCGCCGCATATTTCTCCAACAGGGCCTGGCATTCTCCTTCACACAACTCAAAATGTTTCCAGGCCTTCTCGACGTCGGCGAATTCAAAGTTGTACACAGAAAATTGCAGTTCATCGGCCAGGCGCACGTCACCATACGTCGTGACCCCGCCGGTCCCCGGATCGCGGGCCCACACAATGTCGTAAATCGAGTCCTTATCCTGCAGGAACGATGCGATACGTTCCAGGCCGTAGGTCAGCTCGGCTGAAATTGGGTCCAGATCAACCCCGCCGCATTGCTGGAAGTAGGTGAATTGAGTGATTTCGAGGCCATCGAGCATCACCTGCCAGCCGATCCCCCAGGCGCCGAGCGTGGGCGACTCCCAGTTGTCCTCTTCAAACTTGATGTCGTGCTGGCGCAGATCAATGCCCATGGCGCCCAGGGACTCCAGATAAAGTTCCTGCACATTTTCCGGCGGAGGCTTCAGGATGACCTGCAGCTGCATGTGCTTGAACAGGCGATTGGGATTTTCTCCGTAGCGTCCATCGGCGGGACGCCGCGACGGCTGCACATACGCAACTTTGTAGGGTTGCGGTCCCAGCACGCGCAGAAAAGTTTCGGGCGCCATGGTGCCCGCTCCGACCTCTACGTCATAAGGTTGTTGCAGGACGCATCCGCGCTCGGCCCAGAAAGTCTGCAGGCGGAGGATGAGTTCCTGGAACGTGGGCGGATTGGGATTGGGGCTTGGCATGCGAGTGTTCGAAAATCTTTGGTTCTTGGTTGCTGGTTCTCAGTTCTCAGCGGAAACTAGGCGGTGATTTTCTCCAGCATTCCCGCTGTCACCAGCTTTTTCTCAATGTGCCTCTGCAGCGTTTGGGTCAGAAACTTTCGCAGGTCACTTCCCTGCTTTTTGGGCCAGGGCGTTCCGGCAAAACTCTCGACGGGTGCGCGAAACATCCGGGCCGCCAGCGCCCGCGATTCTCCGGATATCTCCGAGGAGGCCAGCCGCTTGTCATCGGGACACATCAAGCCATCGGTCAATGCATGAAAGAAGGCCCGGCTGCCGTTCAGGGTGCGTCCGCAAACCATGCACTCACCCAGGTCCGGCAGATACCCCATCAGGCGGGTCATCCACAGCTCAAAATACGTCACCGGCATCCACACATCGGGGCCGCGCAATCCCGCGATCACCGAAAGCGCCAGCCGGAATGCTGCGTCATTGACTTCACGGTCGGGCAGCAATTCGTCGAGCAACTCCGCCACGTGCGCCAGCGCAACCGCCCGGGGATAACTCACTTCCGTGGCCAGCGGAGATTCCAGCACTTCGCAGGAATCCAGCCGGGCCAACTCCTGCCGTTCGCGATCTTCGTAATAAGCCTTGACGTAGGTGAGCGGCTCGAGCGCGCCGCCAAACCGCCGCTTCGATTTTTTGGCTGAGCGCGCCACGCCGCGAACTTTCCCTTCGGCTCGCGTGAACAGCGTGACCAGCAGATCGGCCTCGCGCAAAGGATACGTGCGCAGGACGATCGCTTCCGACTCCTTGAGTGCCATGGAAGCCAGCAGGTTGACGTTTGATTGTAATGGAGCAGCGGGGAGATGGAAAGTAAGGAAGCTTTCAGCGCTCAGCGGTCAGCTATCAGTATGTGACCTTAGCGTGTACTGATAGCTGATGGCTGAGAGCTGAAAGCTATCTTCCGAAATATTTCGCGTTCCGCTCGGTGAATGACGCCCACTTTTCCGGCAGGTCGTCCAGCGCGAAGATGGCTGATACCGGGCAGACGGGAACGCAAGCGCCGCAGTCGATGCACTCTACGGGATCGATATACAGCATCTCCTCTTCCGCGTACGCCGGAGAATCTTTCTTAGGATGGATGCAGTCCACCGGGCAAGCGTCCACGCAAGCGGTGTCCTTGGTTCCGATGCACGGTTCTGCGATCACGTAAGTCATTATTCTTGTCTCCCTGGCAAGCCGAGCTGGTACTGAACTGGTTATATTAGCAAGAATGCAGGCTGTAGGTACAAATTTTGGGTGAATTTCGGTGGAATGCAGGGTGTGTGGTCGCGGGCGACTCGCCCGCGCTGCACAGGTCCGAGAAGCGCGGGCGAGTCGCCCGCGACCACACACCCATCCCTGCATTCAACCGAAACTTGCTAATCCGGCTAAATTCTGCAAAAATAATGGTTTGTCTCAGCCTGCCTGAAGCAAATAGGAAAGGAATATAAGCTCTGTGTTAATGATTCGTCTGTCGCGCACGGGTGCGCGCAAACAACCGCAGTATCGTGTGGTGGTCATCGAAAAGGAACGCGCACGCAATGGCCGTCCGGTCGAGGTCGTCGGAACTTACAATCCTCGCACCAGTCCCGCCAGTATTGAACTCAAGCGCGAGCGTATCGACTACTGGGTGTCCAAGGGCGCCAAGATGTCGGACCGGGTCACCAAGATCGTGTCCAGACCGGCGCCGGTCGCCACTTCGGTTGCCTGATCTTCCGGTGCTCATCACGGTAAATTCCACCGCATCAATAAGAGGACCCAGCCTGGGGTAAGCCAGGCAGGGTGAGCGAATCATGTTGAGCGAGCCAACTGGGGACATGCGCGTCCTGATCGAGCAGATTGCTAAAGCTCTGGTCGATGATCCCGGGCAAGTCTCGGTCAATCAGGTCGAGGAGGGCGGGGAGTCCGTACTTGAGCTCACCGTTGGCCCGAACGATATGGGTCGGGTCATCGGCAAGCAGGGACGCACCGCCCGCGCCATGCGCAACCTGCTGGGCGCAGCCGGCTTGAAGTTTAACAAGCGTTTCGTGCTGGAGATCCTGGAATAGCCGACGAGTTCATTACGCTGGCACGCGTCCTCAAGACCCAGGGACGCCGCGGCGAGGTTGCAACCGAGCTGCACAGCGACGTCCCGGACCGGTTGCAGCAGGGCATGCGGCTCTGGGCCCTGCCCAGGGATGGAACCGGACCCCGGCGAGAGTTGAAGATCGAGGAACTCTGGCCGCACAAGAGCTTCCTGGTCCTGAAGTTCGAAGGCGTCGGTTCAATTACCGAAGCTGAGACGCTGATCGGATGTGAGTTGCAGGTTCCGGCCCGCGAGAGATCAAAGCTGGACCCCGGATGGGCTTACGTCAGCGATCTTGTGGGATGTGCAGTCCTTGACGGCGATCACGAGGTTGGTTCAGTTGCGGACGTACAGTTTGGAGCGGGTGAAGCGCCGCTGCTGATCGTCAAGTCGGGATTGAAAGAGTATGAGATTCCTTACGCGGAAGCGTACTTGAAGAGCACGGACCTTGAACACAAGAAGATTTGTATGATTCTGCCGGACGGCATGCTGGAGCTGAATGCTCCGCTGACAGCGGAAGAGAAAGAGCAGCAAAAGATTAGTAACAGGAAAGTGTCATCCTGAGCGGAGCGACTGCTTCGCGATGCGAAGCAGTCGCGGAGTCGAAGGAGCCCTACCCTGTGACGGAGGTTTCCCGGGGTATAGATCAAGGCTGGACGGGCAAGGGCTCGTCCTCCACACGGGTGCCAGCATGACACGGGTTTAAGGTTCCGCGATGAAGATCGACATCTTAACGATCTTTCCCGACTTTTTTCGCGGACCGCTGGATTACGGCATTGTTCGCCGGGCCCGGGAAGCGGGTTTGGCGGCGATCGAAATCCACGACTTGCGGGCTTTTGCCCACGACCGGCACCGCACCGTGGATGACCGCCCTTTCGGCGGCGGCGAAGGCATGGTGTTGAAGCCGGAACCGATCTTTGAATGTATTGAGGGACTGGAGATTCAGAGCCGGACGGAGCGGCTTGCGGCTGGCTCAAGGCAGAGTGTGGTGCTGCTCTCAGCCCAGGGCAGGCGTTTCGATCAGAGCGTGGCGGAAGAGCTCGCGACCATGGAACGGATCGTCCTGATCTGCGGCCGCTATGAAGGCGTGGATGAGCGCGTAGGACAGCACCTCGCCGACCGTGAGCTGTCGATCGGAGACTACGTGCTGAGCGGCGGCGAGTTGGGCGCGGCCGTGATTCTGGATGCGGTCGCAAGGCTCATTCCCGGCGCGCTGGGTAACGAGGCTTCTACGAGGCAAGAGTCTTTTACGGTGACTCCAACCGTGGGCGCGGGTGGCGCGAATTCCACATGCGCATCGGGCGGATTGCTGGATTATCCGCACTATACGCGTCCGGCGGACTTTCGCGGATTGCAGGTACCGGAGGTTTTGGTTTCCGGCAATCATGAAGAAATACGCCGCTGGCGCCGGCGGACGGCTTTGGAGAAAACGCTGCGCAACCGGCCCGATCTGTTAGCGGGCGCCGCGCTCGGCGAAGAAGATAAGAAATTACTGGCCCGCATTGCGAGCGAGCAAGCTGAAACAAATTCCAAGATTTCCGTCACTGGGGGACAAGATCGTGACTAACCTGATCATCGAAAAACTTCTGGCTAAGACCAAGCGTACTGACATTCCTGAATTTGCACCCGGCGACAGCGTCCGCGTGCATGTGAAGATCAAGGAAGGCGACAAGGAACGCCTGCAGGCATTTGAGGGCGTGGTGATTGCGCGCAGCCGCGGGCCTCAGGCCAGCTTTACCGTGCGCAAGATCAGCTTCGGCCACGGCGTCGAGCGCATCTTCCCGCTCCACTCCAAGGTGGTGGACAAAGTGGAGCTGCTGCGCTCGTCCAAAGTTCGCCGCGCCAAGCTGTACTATCTGCGCGGCCTTAAGGGCAAAGCGGCTCGCCTGAAGGATGTTGACCGCGAGCAGGCGGTAGCAGAAGTCGCCGCGAAGTAAAGTCATCGGGCATCAGACTTAAGACCTTGGTGAAGACCACGCTTCTTTGGCTGAGGTCCGACGCCAGAAGTCTGTCTTCATTATTAGTGGATTTCAAACTGCAGGGTGTCTTCGAAGTGCTTCTCGGATAACTTGCGGATCAGGAATTGCAGGATCTGGCGCTCGCCTTTGCGGATTTCGCGGAACTCGATTCCGAGTCCGACATGCGGCTCTGCATGCTTGACCGTACCCTTCAGCGTCAAAGTTTGATCACCGACGTGCAGCGTCACTTTCAGCTCGGTTCCAGCCGGCACGATCTGCTTGGTCAGGACCAGGCAACCAATCTCTGACATATTCTTCAGGACTACGCTGTTGGGCTTGGAATTCTGGGCGCCCGCTTCAACCAGCTCCGCCGTTCCTTCCAGACTAAAGCGCTCGCGGCGACGGCGGCGTTCGTGGGCGGCGAAAGTACGAGGCCGTTTTGCGTCCGTATCCGGCATGACCGGTTCGTAGGTCTCGACCATGTCGCGCAGTTCTGCCTCCCACAATATCCGGTCGGATTCCACACACTGCAGGCCGATTTGACCCTGCAACTCCGAATTGGGTTCTCCGACCCACACCACCCGGCAGAAGGCTTTGCTTTTCCCCCGCTCGATGGCGATGACTTCTCCGGCTTCTTTCACGTTACGCAGGCCGGTCACTCGGGCGCCGTGCTCAGAAATATCGTAGGTGCAGGCAATCTCGAGGCAAGGTTTTTGGGCGTCGTCCCAATAGGTAACTCGAATGGGAAGGGCGACGTGCAGGCGCTTGTTCTGGCGCTCCGATGCTTTGGGGTGTTCTTCTTTCAAGTGGGTCGCCGGGTGAACAGTTCTCTTCATTGAAGCTAGCAACCGGTGGCGGGTCAGTCAATTTACCGCGGTAATGGCACGTAATGTTACCTTCGGGCCACTCAAACCATGGCGCTTAGCGGCCGGCTACAACCCACCCAGGATGTTGCGTGCATCTTTGCGGACGCTTGTGGGGGGACGAAATGCGGTCCGCCAGCGATGTTTCTTTCGCTCCTTCGGGGCTTGGTCGTTTCCGCTCATACCCGGGGCTCGCGTTCCGGGCTACATTCTTACGCCGCTTCGCGGCTCGCCGGGCAACGACGCAATTCCGGATCGGTTCATTTGCTCAAACTCGCTGTCGGCAATTTTCCACATTGCGCCACAACCGTGGAGTGGGCGAAGATGATCTTGCCTTCAACCGTGTCTCCAAAAATCACATCCGCGCCGGGCAAGCCGCTCTCCGCATCAGCCGCCAAGCTGCGACTGCTCAAGAAGCTGCATTGCACCCTGAAGTTTGAAAAGAAAATGTGGCAGCGGGGCGCGCGCCTGGTCGCTGGGGTGGATGAAGTCGGACGCGGCTCACTGTTCGGACCCGTAGTCGCTGCGGCCGTTATTCTCGATCCGGCGTACCGCATTCGTGGTCTGCGCGATTCCAAGTTGCTGCCTGCCGAGCGGCGTGAAATTCTGGCGGAAAGAATCCGCGAGCATGCCGTCGCCTGGGCGATTGCCGCAGTCGACGCCGCCCGCATCGACCAGATCAACATTTACCAGGCCTCGCGTGTGGCCATGCGCGAAGCGGTGTTCGGTCTCGACCCCTGTGCCGACCACCTGCTGGTGGATGCCTTGCGCCTGGACTGCGACCTGCCGCAGCAACCCATCATTCACGGCGATGCCCTCTCGGCTTCTATCGCCGCTGCTTCGATCCTGGCCAAAGTCGAACGCGACCGCATGATTGTTGAGTGGGACCCGGTCTTCCCTGTCTATGGACTGGCGTCGAATAAAGGCTACAGCACACCTCGTCACCTGGCGGCATTGCGCGAGCACGGGCCCTCTCCGCTACATCGCCAATCGTTCGCGCCGGTATGGAATGCGCCGGTTCCGCAGGATGTGCTGGCATTCATGCTCGAGGATGACGGAGAACACCAGAGCCTGCTGTCCAGCCCTGGCGCGTAACTACTCAAAAACCTTTGTTTGTGATGGAGGACGGAGGTCCCGCCCGTCGAGCACGGCCCACGGCATGACGGGCGAGGACGCCCGTCCTCCATCAAAGTATAAGTCGCAGAATGTACAATCCCAGCATGCGGCGCATGATGGTGGTCACCGCGCATCCTGATGACGAAGCCAGCAGCTTCGGCGGCTCCCTGCGTCTTTACCGAGAGCGTGGCGTGGAAACCTGCATCATTTGCCTGACGCCGGGGTTAGCGGCGACCCATCGTGGCAACGCGCGCAGCGATCACGAACTGGGCGAGTTGCGGCGCAAGGAGTTCGCCGCCGCCTGCGAGATCCTGAAAGTTTCGCGCGGCATCGTGCTCGATTATCCCGACGGCCAGCTTCACCGGTTGGACATGCAGCGCGTGGTTTCCGATCTCACGCTGCGCATACGGGAATTTCGTCCGCAGGTCTTGCTCACGTTCGATGCAGCGGGCAGCGTCACCGGTCACACCGATCACACGATGGCCTCGGTCTTTACCACGCTCGCCTTCCACTGGGCGGGACGAAGCAATCGCTTTCCTGATCAGTTAACCGGTTCTGTCACACCTCACCAAATCCAGAAGCTGTATCACACAGCCGCCGACTTCACTCTCCCCGGACGTCAGCCCGTCACTCTGCCTCCAGTCACAACCATCGTCGAGATCGGCAACTACCTGGAAACCAAACTCGAGGCGTTCCGCGCACACACCACCCAGCAGCCGCTGTGGTCGATGTTCGAAGAGCATGCGCGGAAGCGCGGCGGGCGAGAGCTATTTCATCTGGCGGCAGCGGAGAACGCGGGTCCCGTCGTCGAGGAAACTGATCTGTTCGCCGGAGTGCAGTAGTCGTCAGTCGTCGGTCGTCAGAAACCCCACTTTTCCCGATACGCACCCGCCTTTTCTGACGACTGACGACTGAAGACTGACGACTCGTTAGTGGGGCTTGATGATTTCGCTCAGCAGGTCGGGTTTGGATTCATCCCGCACCAGGTGGGGGAATTTTTCTCCGTCGTGATAGTCGAGTCTGAAAGTCTTGTAGTATTCCGTGTTCTCGACCAGTAACTCGAGTGGCGCCGTGCTGTTCTTGCCTGCGCGTAACGCATCTCTCAACACTTCCTTCGAAAACTTTCTCCCGTTGATTGCAACCAGCTTCATCCCAGGACCAATCCCCGCCCGGGCTGCCGACAGACCTTCGACCGTATCGGTAACTGTGCCGTCCTCCTTCAGCCACAATCCGATGGAGTATGCAGCGTTAACAGAGCCCCTGTCGCTCTCCTCCGCCTGCATCACTGGCGAACGTGTGTCGTCATAGACCAGCTTCCAACCACTGCCCTCGATGCCGCCCAGCGGCGCTCCCGGCCCGTGGTTGGTCAGGCGCTCAATCCAGAATCCGCGCCAGTCGTAGGACGCAACCTGGTTCAGCGTGTTGACGATGTCATCGAAAGTGTAAGTTTTCACCTGCGGCGGTCCGCTGGGAGGGCCGTGGAAAATCCGGCAAAAGTCGTCCAGAGATTTCTGGCCGTGAGTCTGCTGGCGAATGATGGTGTCCGCCCAAAGCCAGGTCAGTTCATCTTCGTCGTAATAGTCGAGCGCCCGCCGCCATGATTCCCACTGGTGGGGTGCGTCCTGCATCGCGGGAACGCCGTCGGCGGTGTCTTGCAAATTGCGCCAGGCGCGTCCCGGCGTGTGGTCCAGATAGGCAGCGGTATACGCGAGGAAGTCGCGGAATTCCTCCGGCGTTCGCTCTCCCATGCGGCTGGTGAGGATCTCTCCCAAATATTGAGTGAGGCCTTCGTACACCCAAAGCAGATCGGTCTGCATGGGCTTTTCGTAATCAGGAGTCGCGAGGTCGTAGGGACGCCGGTATTTCCCGTTCCAGGAGTGCACGAATTCGTGCGACAGCAATCCCGAACCCAGAAGGCGCTTCGTCGGATCGACCAGGGCACGTTCGCCCAGGCGGCTGTCATTGGATTCGTGATGCTCCAGGCCGAAGTGGGCCACGTGGTCGCTCAGGCTGTAAAGAAAGTGGTAGTCGCGGTAGTGCTGCGCGCCGAATAGCGCGTTGGTTTGTGCGACCAGATTCTTGTAGTGTTCCCAAACCTCGGCGGGAGCTTCGAGCGCGGCCGCACTGTCGGCGGCGATGTCCATCTCGACCGGAGGAGTCTGTCCCGAATTGAGGAGAACAACTTTCAGATATTCTCCGGTGATGACGGGGCCATCCACCAGCATGGTCAGCGAAACCGGAGCGAACTTGATCTCTCCTCCGGACTGCGAGGCCACCGCCAGGGACGTGCCGAATTTCCAGTTGGCCGGCAAACGCAAGCTGGCGCTATAGGTCAGGTTATCCGAAGTCCATCCCTCGGGATAAAGCACGAGGGCGTTCCAGTTGACCACTGCCAGCTTGTCGGTGGCGGTAGCGCCTCCGGTGTAAATGCCCTCTTCCGAACCTGCAGGCGAGATGAAGTCCAGTGAGGCTTCGACGCTCGACGCGCCGGCAGGTACTTCGACGTGGAACGTCCAACCGTCCAGAAGGTCGCGCCTCCAGGCCAGAGACTTGCCATCTGCACTGAACTTCAGCCCGGCAAGATCCTGAACCGGACCGGTGGGTCCGTGCTCGCCGGGAATCCATTTGGGATAGTAGAGAGTGAGCGTGCCCGGCTTGGCGGGAATTGTCAGCCGCGCATGAAAGATTTTTCGTGGCGCGTCGGTGGCATCCACCGAGATGGTTACGGTCGGGGCAGGCGGACCTGCTGCAAACATCGGTGAGACAAACGCTATTAAGAGGAACACATGGCGAAAAGTCTTCCCGGAGAAATTGGTCACGAACGCGCTCCTTGGCCCCTTTATGGAATCGTTTTAAGACAGATGAATATAACAGTCACTGACAGGTCAGGTCACCTTAGTGTAGGGCGGTCGCCCTCGCCCGCCGCCTTTGACTTCGGATCTGGCAAGCAGGTGCCAATAAATCAACTTCAAACAAGATCAACGGCAAAAGCGGCGGGCGAGGGCGCCCGCCCCACACGAGTTTCGGTTATGATTTCCGCTGTGTCTCCACACTCTCATCGTGGCCGGTTCGTCACCTTCGAGGGACTCGACGGCTGCGGCAAGAGCACGCAACTGGAAAAGCTGGCGCGCGTATTCCGCGCGCAAGGCTTGTCGGTCGTAGTGACTCGTGAGCCCGGGGGAACCGCCACGGGAGAGAAAATTCGTCGCCTGCTGCTCGATACCGCCACCGCTGGCCTGTCGCCCATGGCGGAACTTGCCCTGATGTTCGCTTCGCGCGCCCAGCACATCACGGAGGTTATCCAGCCCGCGCTGGCGGAAGGCCGGGTTGTGCTCTGCGACCGCTTCACCGACTCCACCGAGGCGTACCAGGGCGGAGGCCGCAAGCTGGGCAGCGAGCCGGTGCTGGCCCTGCATCGCATCCTGTGCCACGGTTTGCAGCCTGACCTCACCATACTGATGGATTCCGATGTGGCCGCGAGCGTAGAGCGCGCCCGTCGTCGCAATAAAGCCGACACCGCCAAAAATGGCCGCGGCAATCACGACGAGAACCGTTTCGAACAGGAAAGCCGTGCTTTCTTCGCCAGAGTACGCAGCGCCTATCTTGCAATTGCAGCTCGCGAACCGCAGCGGGTTGTGCTGGTCGATGCGCGAGGAACAGCGTCGGAGACCCATGCACGGATCGTGGAGATTGTCAGGCGGAAGGTGAAGTTGACGGCGAAGACAGTGTGAACGAGCTGCCAGCCGTCAGTTGTCAGCTGTCAGTAAAAGCAATTGGCAATTACAATGGGCAATTCAGCTCGCCCCGGTCTGCTAGACTCAGCAAATCATGCCCCAGCCAAATGCCAATTGCTAATTACCAAGTGCCTTGGCTGAAGGCTGAAAGCTGATAGCTTTGTTCACCGACTTTCACGGCAACTCCGACGTAGTCCATAGCTTGCGCGAGATGCTGGCGCGCGACCGGTTTCCCCAGGCGGTGGTGCTGGCAGGGCCCGCGGGTTCGGGCAAGTATACGCTGGCGCTCATGCTGGCCAGGGCGATCAATTGCCTTTCGCCTACGACCACGGACGGCTTGCCCGACTTCTGCGGCAAGTGTTCCAACTGCATCCGTATCGCGCAATCAGAGGACCTCGATGCCCGCTTTGAGGAGGCAGTCGAAGCTCGCGAGAATCTGCGTGAGACGGACAAGAAAGAGACGCGGCTGTTTGTTCAAACTCATCCCGACGTACTAATCATTCCGCCCGATCCGCCGCAGATGATGATCAAGGTGGACCAGGTGCGGCGGGTGATTGAGACCATTTATTACCGGCCAGGCGAAGCCCGGGAGCGAGTTTACATCTTCACCGAGTCTTCTTTCATGAAGGAGGCGGCAAACTCGCTGTTGAAGGTGTTGGAGGAGCCGCCGAAATTTGCCACCATCTTTCTGCTGACCGAGAACCCGGGCGAACTGCTGCCCACAGTTCGCTCACGTTCCATGGTCATCACGCTGGCCGCCTTGCCGGCCGAGGAAATCGAGCAAGATCTGGCCAAGCATCGTCCGGAATGGACGCCCAAGCAGCGCGCCCTGGCATCTCGCCTTGCGAATGGCGCGATCGGCGCAGGCCGAAGTTTCGATCTCGCCGGCTACACCGCCGCTCGTACCCAAGCCCTGACCATCCTCACTACCGCTCTGCGCGGCACGGAACACAGCGATCTGTTCAAGATGACTGAAACCTACCGGGCCGGCGCCGAGGGACGCGACAAGATGGACAAGCTTTTGCGGACGCTTTACAGCCTGCTGCAAGACCTGACTTTCCTGAATTCGAGTACGCCGGAGCTGGTTCGCAATACCGATATCCAGACCGAGCTGAAGAAGTTATCGGAAGCCGCAGACTTCGAGTGGATCGCCTTCGCCGCCGATCGGCTCAACGATGTCGAGCGTGGCATGCGCCGCAACCTGCTGCGCTCATTGTCGCTGGATGCGTTTGCGACTGCTCTGGAAAGAAGCACTTAGCTTTATCCATTCACCCCGTGTGGGTCGGGCGCCCTCGCCCGCCGCCCTTGTGGTTGATTTGATTTCAGGCGTGTTCGCGATGATGGGGTCTCAAGCGTGTGTTGCCGTTCGGTTCAAAGTAGCTATACATGTTGTCCGTTCATTGGAAATCTGAATTTGGATTGCGGCCGAAATTCCAAGTCAAAGGCGGCGGGCGAGGGCGCCCGACCCACACAGGGCGGGATGGTCGGACCAATTGCCAAATGCCAATTGCTAAGTGCTGATTTGCTAAGTGCTTTCTCCCCCACTACTTGTCCATTGTCATAGCCGAGGCTGCTGTGCTAGGTTATCAGCAACTCACGCCTTCATCCCACAAACACAGCAGCGCGTGTTGTGGCCCGCAAAAAGCGTGTCTAACGGTGGCGCCATGAAAGATGCAGTCGATTCTCTTCCAGCCGATCGGTCTGTGGAGGCGGAGGGTTTTGCCAATCGCAAGCTGATTCGCCCTTCCCTGAACCGCAACGATCACAATCACGCGCAGGCATCCATGAGCGAACCCAGAGAACGGACGGATCGGCCCGAACGCAGCGACCGGCCCAGCGGCGGCCGAAAGCCCGCCCCCCCGGAACAGACCAATGCCGAGAACTTTTACTACCAGAAGCAGATGCAGTCCAAAACCCCGATGGTGATCGTGCTGCGCGACGGCGAGGAAATTCACGGCATGATCGAGTGGTACGACAAGAGCTGCCTAAAGGTAACGCGCAACAGCCAGTCCAACCTGTTGATCTACAAGCCAGCGATCAAGTACATGTTCAAAGAAGGGGAGAATAGCAACAAGTAGCTTTCAGCTGTCAGCTCTCAGCGAACCCCGATCCATTGGTGGCTTCTTAAAATGCTCGACGCATTCTCGTACATTTCCGGCGTTCGGACCTCGATATCCAGAACAGAATCGTGGCTGACGAACACAAAATAATCGAGATGCCCGTATGCCCATTGCGGAACGTAGCAGGCATCCCATCCGACAATCATAGGAGTCAGCAAGCAACAAACGGCCTCCATAAACTCATCGTCCCTGAAGCGATGGCCGGGAGCTGACTCCAGGGAGCGATTCTCTCCATAGCTGCGCCTAAACTGTTCCAGCGTCCTAAATCCGATTGCCTCTACTCGCGGATCCCAAACTCCCCAAGTCGTGAGCCACAAAAGAGCGCCTCTGAAATCAATCTCTTCGTATCCCAGGTGTGCTATCAGACGTGCAAGATAAGCGATTTGGGCAGGCTCTTTGAAATGCAAGTCGATTCTGATAGTCTTCGCGCCGGGTTCGGAGAAGGACGGTCTGCGGCCCTCGCATCGCAACTCGTTGAATGCGGCGAGCGAACTCACCATTTCGTCGTCAGTAATAGCGACCATCTTGATGGAACTGCTGACGGCTGACGGCTGATAGCTGACAGCTTCTACAGTTTGGGCAGCACAATTCCCTTCTGCGACTGGTACTTGCCTTTCCTGTCCGCATAGCTGACTTCGCAGACTTCGTCTCCGGTGAAGAAGAGAATCTGGCAGAGGCCTTCGTTGGCGTAGATTTTCGCCGGCAGCGGTGTGGTGTTCGAGATTTCGAGAGTGACGAAGCCTTCCCACTCCGGCTCGAACGGCGTGACATTGACGATGATGCCACAGCGGGCATACGTAGACTTGCCCACGCAAATAGTCAACACCTCGCGGGGAATCTTGAAGTACTCGACTGAGCGCGCCAGGGCGAATGAGTTGGGAGGGACAATCGCGCATTCCGAGCTGACGGTTACAAATGATCTTTCATCGAAATTCTTGGGGTCCACCACCGTGCAGTTCACGTTGGTGAAGATCTTGAACTCGTCGGCCACGCGCAAGTCGTAGCCATAGGAAGACAGACCGTAGGAGATCACGCCCTCCCGCACCTGCTTCTCGGAAAAGGGGTTAATCATGTCCTTCTCTATGGCCATCTTGCGGATCCAGCGGTCGCTCTTAAGCATGCAGCTCCTTAAATGCAGTCGTCAGTCGTCGGTCTTCAGTCGTCAGGAAAATCCCTTGGCCTACACCCCACGGCGTTTTTGCTGAAGACTGACGACTGAGGACTGACGACTGGGATACCACTGATCTTACGGGACAGAAGCTGCCGTTGACAATCTCTCTTATGTCCCTTAGCATCAATCACTTGGTAGGTTATTCTCAGTCCGACGACGGGAGCCGCCAGTGATCAAGCTCGACATTATCAACGAAGTGGTGAACAAGACCGGGATTACCAAGACCAAGGCCGAGTTGGCCGTCGAAACCGTTTTCGAGAGCATGCGGCGCTCGCTCACCAAGGGCGATCGTATTGAATTGCGGGGCTTTGGCGTGTTTAACGTCCGGCCGCGCAAGACCGGAATCGGGCGCAATCCGCGTACTGGCGCCGAAGTTTCGATTCCGCCTGGCAAGGCGGTCCGGTTCAAGCCCGGCAAGGAGTTGCAGTCGATCGAATAGGTCAGGACTGCTACTCCAGACAGTTCTGGCCCGAGCCGTCGGTACGATCCGCGGGCAATAACCCTCGTCTCCACGCGTCATCGCCAAAGCGTTTGAGTTTTCATGTCCGACTTTACTCCCTCACTTCCCGCTCCGCCGCCTGAGTACCTGCCTGCAGAAGTGTACGTGGTGCGGCCGCCTAATCCCAGGTATTGGCTGCACATCCTGCTGTTTGTGGCCACGCTTTTCACCACGCTGGTGGTCGGCGCGAAAATGGAATTCGACTTCCTGCACAATGCGCCGCCGTTTGTTCATGGGGACGAAACTCTGCCGCTGTTTCCCCTCGGCTGGGCGCTTCATGAACCGTCGCGCCTGCTGCTCGGAATTCCCTTCTCGGCCACGCTGCTGCTGATTCTTCTGGCGCACGAGATGGGGCATTATCTGTACTGCCGCTACTACGGGGTGTACGCCACGCTTCCCTTTTTCATTCCCGCGCCCACTCTGATTGGCACGCTGGGCGCAGTCATTCGCATACGATCTCCCATCCGCTCCCGCTGCGCGCTGTTCGATATCGGAATCGCTGGCCCCATCGCCGGGTTTGTGGTCGCACTGACCGCGCTGGTGATCGCGATGTCCCATTCCCGCGTGGTGCCGGGGGTGATGGCGAATTCGGATGTTGAGATGGGATATCCGTTGATCTTCCATCTGTTGTGGACGGTACTTCCGCTGGCTGATGTGCACGGAGGATCATCCGCGCTGCAGGATATTTATTTTCACCCCACCGCCATTGCGGCCTGGGTGGGAATGTTCGCGACCGCGCTCAATCTCCTGCCGGGCGGACAGCTGGATGGTGGACACATTGTTTTCGCGCTCAATCCGCGGGCGCATCGAATCGTGTCGCGGCTGACGATTCTGGCGCTCATTCCAATGGCGTTTTATTTTTGGGCGGGCTGGTTGCTATGGGCAATCCTGCTGCGCATCAGCGGCATGCGGCATCCCATGGTAGAGGAGTGGCCGGGGGTGACACCGGGGCGGCGCTGGCTGGCGGCTTTCGCCTTGCTGATGATGGTGGTTACGCTGACGCCGGCGCCGTTTGCGCACAGTTCGCTGTTGCAGGTGGTGCGCGCGTTGCGCGGACAGTAAACCTCCAACCGTGGGGCTCAGGCAGTTGGCTTTCTACGAAAAATTCGATTGAGCCACTCAGTGCCCCAAACAACTTTGTTAGTAACCGGGACGTCCACACTAGCGGCACGCTGCCCCTGGTCGGATTCTCTTGCTGGCCTGGAATCCGGTCTCGAAACTGGTCTCGAAGCCGGCCTGAAATGCGCGCCCCGGACGGAGCCAAAAAGCTCAACATGGACGGGCTGATCCCCCACCAGTAAACCGGCTCCGAATATGTCCTGGCCCTCGAGGCGTATGTCCTGACCGATGCCCGGAGAGGAAAATACGCTTGGTGTGGCGCAGGCGCCGCGCCCGAGCCAGCTCGCGACTTCCTGCGCTGTCGTGGACTTGGCGTTTTCTTTCGATGCTTCGAATGCGTCGATGGCAGAGCTCCTGACCAGCTTGGGCCAGAGCTTGCGCAGCGTTTCCGGTTTGTCGAAAAGGTCGGCGCCTGAAATCCTGCCCGCAATGGTGAACACCGCGCCATGGAACCCTTCCGGGGCAGGAAGGTGCTCCATCGCCTCTGCCAGTTTACGATCGTAGTCGCGGTACACCGCCTGCAGTTCGCTCGAAGGCGAGCGTGCGCCCATCGCGTTCAACTTTCGGGACACTTCGCCCCATACCGCCGCCTGGTCCGACCGCGGGGCTCCGACGAACTTGTAGCTTTGCGTAGCCTGCCGGTCCATCATCGCTCGTAGTTCATGGTGAGATGAGGTGTGCGGGCTCGAAAAGAAAGAACTCTGGTATCCCCAGCGTCCACTCTCGACGCAGGTCACGGGAATTGGCATCTCGCTGCGAGCGGGAACCATCATGCTGGCATTCAATACGCGATTTTGTTTGCAGCCAACCACTTGCTCCCCGGCCATCAGAAAGATCATCCGGTCGGAGCGGTTGATGATCTTGATCTGGGGCACATGGCCGCTCTGCGAAGACTCGGCGACCTCGATGCACTTGGTCTCCAGAGCTTCGTCCAGGGTGAGATAGTCCAGCCGATGGCCATCGACGGCCCAACGCAGATGGAAAATTTCGAGCGCTTCGTATTGCTGGTGACCGTCAACTTTGACGGACTTCAAGAGGTCGAGCAGATCGAGGGTGGCAGCCGGCATTGGGACCTCCAGGGGACGGTTGTCGCGGATCGCAAGCAAGAAGCCTAGTCTTAGCCGGGCGGTGATTTCAAGCGAAGGCCGGGGGGCGGTCCGGTCGCTTCACAATCAAAGGAATTACGCAAAGTTCGGTAAGAAATGCCGCAAAGCGGATACCACGCCTTGCTAGTCCTCCACCACTCGCGCCGTCATCTCCACCGACGGCTCACCGCCAGCAACGTCCTGGGCCAGGATCAACTGGCGGGCTTCGACCCGTATCTTTGGCAGATGGAAGAAGAAGAAAACGGCTGCGCCGATGCATGCCACCGCGCCCACGGCGACCGTAAAGGTAGCTCCCAGGTGTTCTGCCGAGGCTCCGGCGAAGAGAGAGCCGAAGGGCGCCATTCCCATGAACATCATGGTGTACATCGCCATCACGCGGCCGCGCAGATGGTCGGGAGTCATGGCCTGAATCAGCGTGTTCGAAGACGACATTCCTAGCATCATGCAAAATCCCACTGGGAGCAACAAGGCGGCCGACAACCAGAAATGGTGCGAGAACGAAAACATCACCAGGAAGAGTCCGAAGCCGCCGCAGGAGAATGCGACCCAGCGTCCCAGTCCCAGCACGCCGGAGCGCGTGGCGAGAGTAAGAGCGCCCAGCATCGCGCCCACGCCCGTCGCTCCCATCAGAATTCCCAGGCCGCGGGCGCCACCGTGCAGGATCTGGTCCGCGAAGACGGGCATGAGAACGGTATAGGGCATCGCCACTAGGCTCACCAGTCCCAACAGAAGCAGCAGGGAGCGAATGGGCGCAGTGTGGCGGGCAAAACGATAGCCTTCTATCAGGTGAGCGAGCGCCGGGCCGTGCGACGCGAGACGCGCCGGCTTCGTTACTCGCATCATGAACAGGCCGCTGATGACCGCGATATAGCTGAGACCGTTGGCGAGAAAACACCAGCCTTCACCGATCCTGGCTACCAGGATCCCGGCAATCGCTGGACCGATAATCCGTGCGCCGTTGAACATGGTCGAGTTCAGCGCGATGGCGTTCATCAGGTCTTCCTTGCCCACCATGTCCACCAGGAAGGATTGACGCGCGGGAATGTCGAAGGCATTGACCACCCCGAGCAGCGCTGCCAGCACGAAGATGTGCCAGACACGAATGACTCCAGTGAGAGTAAGCGTGGCGAAGACCAAGGCCAGGATCATGGACGAAATCTGGGTGCCGATTACGATTCGCTGCCGGTTGAACCGGTCCGCAACAATGCCGCCCAGCGGCGCTACGAGAAATACCGGAATCTGGCTGGCGAATCCGGTTGCGCCCAGCAACAGCGCCGACCCGGTCAGCCGATAGACCAGCCACGACTCTGCAATGTTTTGCATCCAGGTGCCGATCAGAGACACGAGCTGTCCGCTGAAGAAAAGCTGGAAGTTACGGTGGCGTAAGGCCCGGAGGGTGGCCGGGAGCCAACCCGTTTTCTGCATCGCTTGTCCGGAGTTCACTAGTTATTACCCGATAGATCCGTCGGAAGTACCCGAATCGGTAGCTTCCAGTCTCGCTGTTTTGCATGCTACCCGCAACTTTTGGAGGCAACTGCCGCCGGCGTGGTCCAAAACTGGAAATCTACCTGGTTGTAAGAACTTCCAGCTTCCGCACCGCTCCGCCGTGGAGTAGAGTATTCGATGTTCGACGTCGGCTTGTCCGGGAGTTTCCAACTGGTTTGGCTAGTATCGGGGCTGGGCACGGGTTGACTCTGGAATTTCCTGCGATACGCGCAGATAATCTCCTTCGATGTCACCTCGGTGAAGCAGCCTGATGTTGGAACGCCGGGTATCGGAGAAATCATGAGCACCGATCAGGTTCACCTTGAGCGCCGCGCGTCGCAGCGCTTCGACTTCCAGCTCCCGGTTGGAATTCGGTTGGCAGGGACCGAACGCGAGGGCTGCGGTTTTACCCAGGATCTGAGCGGACGCGGAGCGTTCTTCTACACTGATTTTCAGGTGGCGGAAGGCGATGCAGTCGAGCTGACCTTCATGATGCCCGCCGAAATCACCCTGACCGAGAATATGCGAGTGCGCTGCCGCGGCCGGGTCACACGCGTCCTGCCGGCACAAAGCAAGTTTGGCGTGGCCGTCCATCTGGAGCGATATGAATATCTCTCGGAGGCGGAGGGCGCAGCGAAAGTTTCAGCCACGTTCCCCCGCGTATCTGGTGCGCATGACGCAAATCAGACTCGGAAAAATTCCCCGGCGCCAGCCGCGCCCACGCTCGCGGTGGAAAGCTAGGAGAGCAGCGCGCGGGATAAGGTTTTCCCGTGTGGTGAGGCCGCCTTGGCGGTTTTTCCACGGTTTTTACTCCTTCCCAATCCCCTGTTTTTTGCATAAAATGGTAGTTACAGATGGAAGAGTGGCTTCGGATTCCTCCTTGCACCTGTCCCCCAGCGATCATTGAAGACTCGCTACCAGTGTGGCTGCGATTAGGAAAATTCGAGTCTTCCCGGGCAATACAGGCAGGTTACAGAAGTCACTTGGCGTAACCCTTATATCTCAATAACATACTGATGCAAGAACCAGAGTGAAGCCATGCAGGGTGTAGCGGTAACTCTTCTGACCGAAGACCGGGAGCGGCTGTCGGTACTCCAGCACCGTCTGGAAGGAACCGGAATGGGCCGCAACGTCTTCAGCCACGTTGGATTCCCGACCAGCCCCACCGACCCGGTACTGCGCCAGGTCCAGGACGTCCGGACGGAAGTAGTCATTCTGGATATTGATACGCCAAACGCGCAGCGGGCCATCAGCACGATTGAGCTGATCCAGGCAAACACTACGGACATTGCAATTTTTGCCGTCGGTGAAATGAGCCATCCGCCCACCATCGTGGCAGCGATGCGCGCTGGTGCGAGCGAATTTTTGGAACGCGGCTCAACCTCCGAAGCCCTGATTGAGGCCTTGACACGTTTTACCGCTACCCGAAGTAAAGGCCGCACTTCTTCCGGCCGGGCACGGATCTTCACGGTGATGAATTCCAAGGGCGGAGCCGGCGGCACCAGTGTTGCCGTCAACACCGCGATTGCGCTGCAGGAAACCCAGGGCGGAGTATTACTCGTGGATTTCGCTCCGTTGGGACACTGCGCACTTCATCTCAACGTGCGGCCCACCTTCGGAGTTGTAGACGCCCTGCAAAATCTGCACCGCCTGGATGCCTCGCTGCTGGAAGGTTTGATGACCCAGTGCAAGAGCGGACTGCAGCTGCTGGCGGGCCCGCAACAGCCCCAGCCATTGACACCGACTGCGGCAGAACTGGCGCGGTTGTTTGATCTGCTGGTGGCCCACTTCCGCTATGTGGTCGTTGATTGCTCGGGCCGCGTGGATCAGACTGCCCGTTTGCTGTGTGATCATTCGAATGCGATCCTGCTGGTCGCTCAGGCCGACGTGGTTTCGCTATGGAGCGCCAGCCGCATACGCGCGTATCTGGAAGAAGGCGCCACCCGAGACCGGGTGCGCATCGTACTCAATCGCTACAAGAAAATTCCCGGCTTCACCGACGAGGATGTAGAGAAAGCCACCAGCTGCAAGCTGCTCTGGAAGATTCCCAATAACTACCAGTCGATTGCGCCCTCCATCGACAAGGGAGTTCCGGTAGCATTGCAGGAGAACACCGACATTGGCCGTTCTTTCCGCTCCCTGGCGACAGCTCTGGCGCAGGCGTCCCCAACCGCCGAAGGTTCGCTCGAGTTGTCTTACCGCGATGAGAAGGCCGATCCCAAGAAAGCCGCCGGCCGGCTCTTGATTTCACCCTTGCGCGCCGGACAATAGGCAATTTCACCCTATCATTCCGCAGCACCGTGGAAGAGCGGCGCATGAGCGCCGCGTTAGACGCCCTCTTGAGATGGGCTTTAGCCCCTGTGGGAATAGCCACGTCCGGCAAGGACGACCACCGGGGCTAAAGCCCTTCGTTGTCTGAATCGCAACGCGGCCCTGAAGGGCCGCTCTTGTTACCTCCAGCCGCATAGACACTGCAGAGTTATTCGTGTCCGTCATTCTCGGGAACCTGGAAAACATAGAGCGAGTGATCGAGGATTTCTACCGGCTTCCGTTCCAGCAGCCAGCGGTATCTCTCCGGTTCGGCCAGGTACTGCCCTGAGAGATTGGTGGCGCTCACAATCACAGTGCCGCGGACGCGCTTGTGCCCGCCAAAGAAATCAGACTGAATTCCATACACTTGCGGATCAACGCTCCCAAAGTACGATAGCGAGATCCGCTCGCCGGGATGACTGCGTTGATAGTCTTTCAATGCCAGCAGCCCCTGCCCCCAATCGAGATTGCTGTCAGTCAGCAGGCGGAAGCTTTCCGCCGGACGCACGAACGGTGTGAAATACGAGAGATAGCCTGGTGCGTAACGCAGGGCATCGGCCGCGTTCAGCGCCGCGAGCAAAATCAGGAGTGCCGTGGCAGCGCGCTTATGCGTTGCCCACTCCCACGCTTCCGCCGCAAACAAAATAGCAAAGGAATAGATAGGCAGCACGTGCCGCTCTCCGAGGTTGAAGCGGGCAAAGAACGCCATCGCCAGGTAGAGCGCAGGAAAGGATGCCATGATCCACAAGTCGGGCGGGACATGTATCTTTCTTCTCAGGGCTAGCGCCAAGCCCGCCAGGGACAGGGCCAACACAATCGTCGGCCACTTCAGCAGGATCACAACCGGGTAATAGAGCCTCCATCCGCCATGATATGAAATCTGTCCCAGGAAGAATGCAGGCTGGCCCTGCCGGTTGTGCCGGACCAGTTCACGGAAACCTTCGACGTATTCTCCGGCAGGAATCAGCAGACTGTAGTTTCTGTCACCGCGCACCGGCTTAACAATCGGTGCGTTCCAGTTGGGAAAGGTAGCGGTCAAAGTGCCATCGCGAACGGTGAGATGCGACACGTGAAAGAAGTATCCCGCCCAGACAATGAGCAACGCGAGCAGTAGAGCCGCTGCCGTTTTGCCCCAGTTCCATCTCGTGGGCAACTGGATGACTTTGTCTGCGCCGAGCGGGAGCATCCACAGCAGGGCGAGCACAAACATGGGCGCGGTGGAGAACTTAGCCAGTAACAAAAGACCTAACATTAGCCCGAATTTGATCGTCTTTTCCCAGGTCGGCTGCTGTCGCCAACGCACCAGCCCCCACGCCGTGGCGAAAATGAACAGTGTCGCGGCGCCGTCGGTCGCCGCAATCGAAAAGTGCGCGATCAGGGAGGGCGAGAATGCGAACAAGGCGAGCGCGAAATTTGCGGCGGTCCGGGAAAACAACCGGCCTGCGGCTCGCCAGACTAACCAGGCCAGGAGCAATCCAAATAACACATTCATGGCACGTGCCCGCCATGCCAGCGCTACTGGATCGGGTGCGATGCGGGTGACGCGAAAGGCTTCCGGCAACTGCTCTATATCGACTTGCCATTTTTGATCGAGCAGCGGGAGCGTGCACCAGAGGCGGGCCAGTGGAGGGTGATCGTTGTACTGTTCAAACCGTCCGTAGCGCCACGCGTTGAGCCCTTCCGCGATGTGTACGGGCTCGTCATAGGTAAGCGATTGAGTGCGGATGAACCACGCGCACTGCGCCACATAGATCAGTGCCAGCAGGGTGGGAAGAAGCCAGCTCGTTCTCGCAGCCGGAAGAATTTTCGGGGCGAGCGCAGGGGATGTCGGTTGAACATTTTCCGGCCGGGTCATTCTGGGCCCGCCGCGTTCGCGGGAGTTCACTTTACTTCAGCGTGCACCAAAGTTCCACCCACCACCGGCCACGTGGGGACAGCCGCCCCCCGGCTGTCCGGGCGGAGCGAAGCTCCACAGGGTTTTGATTGCACTCGGTAAGCAAGTCGAGCTGCGCTCGACCGGACAGCCGGGGGCGGCTGTCCCCACGTGGTTCGTGGTGGACTGCTAGACTGAGTGGCTCGATTCCATCGTGAGCACAGAACACATGGACAAGCCATCCCACACGAAGCCTTGGAACGCCGGCGCGCTTCTGATCCTGGGCCTGGGCTCCGGAATTTTCGCCGGCTTCGTCGAAGGCGTGGGGCTCATGATCTTCCAGCGAATCAACTGGGCGCGCTGGGGCCCGATGATGCACGTGTCCTGGGAGATCATTTGGATTTCTCCCATCGTGGACGCGATTCTCTTCCTGTCGCTCGCCCTGGTCTGCCTTGTCGTGTCTCGACTCTCACCTCGTCTTCCCGTAATGCGAGCGCTGATTTTTCTGCTGACATTTCTCGGCGTGTACGACTGGCTCACCTTGACCAGCCGCCTTTTCTTGCGCGCTTGCCTTCTCCTGGCCTTGGGCGTTGCCGTGGCCTTTGCCCGTTGGTGTGGAAAGCGGGAAGGCGGGTTCCTGCAATTCTGGAAGAGGGCGACGCCATCGCTGGTCGCAGCCTGGGTACTCACGTTCGCCGGAGTTCAAGGCGGCAAATGGCTGCATGAAAGAAATGTGGTGGCAAATCTTCCGTCAACTATGCAGGGCACGCCCAACGTGCTGGTCGTTGTCGTGGATACATTGCGCGCCGACCATGTGTCTTCTTATGGCTACTCTCGTCTCACCACTCCGAATCTGGATCGCCTGGCGGCGCAGGGGGTTCGCTTCGAAAATGCAATTTCGCCTTGCTCGTGGAGCCTGCCTTCGCATGTTTCGCTGCTGACCGGCCTGTACCAGTTCGAGCACGGTGTTGGAAGCGTGCAGCCGGAACCGTGGTTGGGATGGGGTAATACAGGCTTGGGCGGCTTTTCCACGCTGGGAGAGGCGCTCGAGCAAAGAGGCTATCGCACCGGAGCATTCTCGGCGAACCGAACCTACTTCTCTCGCGACCTGGGCTTTGGCCGGGGATTTGTCCACTTCGAAGATTATTTTCACTCTCCCAGCGACGCGTTCGTGCGCACGCTCTACGGCAGGGAGTTTGCGCGTATCTATCTCAAGCGCAGCGAGCATAGCCTGGTCAAGCGCACGCTGCGCAGGCTTGGCTTCACATCTCTGCTCGATCAGGATGCGGAAGGCTCCGGCAGTTACGGCGGCGCCTTCGGCGTTCGTAAACGCGCCGACGTCGTCAATCAAGAAGTGATGGATTGGATTGATCGCGATCGCCAGCGGGCCTTTTTCGCCTTTCTGAACTATTTCGATGTGCACGATCCCTACGGCGGGCCGCGGGCCTATCCCAAACCTTCATGGCCGCAGCAAACCGACCTGGACGCATACGACAACGGCGTGAAGTACGTGGACGACAACATCGGGCAACTGATGGAGGAACTGCGCCGGCGCGGTCTGTCGAATAATACGCTCGTGATCGTCACCTCCGATCACGGCGAAGCGCTGGGACAGCATCATCTGAGAACCCACGGCAAGGCGCTCTACTGGGAGCAGATCCATGTGCCGCTGGTGGTCTGGTATCCCGGGCACATACCGGCGGGGGTTACGGTAACGGCGCCGGTGAGCAACGCTGCAATCCCTTCCACGATCATGGACCTCCTCGGCGCGCAAAGACCATTTCCGTCGTCTTCTTTGAGCACACTTTGGCAAACTGGCGGCGTACCCAACTGGGCTGATCCGCTTTCCGAGCTCGCGCGCAACGCCATTTCGGATAAAGAGGACCAGGCGGCAAGGTCGCTGGTTCCCACTTCCAGCACCGGCGCGATGAAATCGCTGGTGACAGAACGATGGCAACTCATCACGCATGAAACCATGGGTGATCAGCTCTACGATTGGGTGCTAGACCCGGCTGAGTCCAACAACTTCGCACCGACACCGCAGGGCCAGAGCCACAGCGAGCGACTTGAAGTTGCGGATAGCCGACGTGATGAAGCAGCAGAAGTAGAAGAACAATGTAGGCGCGAGCGCCCCGCTCGTGCAGGAAATTGCCACAGACCACGTGGGGACAGCCGCCCTCGGCTGTCCAGTCGAGCGCAGCTCGACAGCGTTCGCCAACGCAAGAATTCGCGGAGCTTCGCTCCGCCGGACAGCCGAGGGCGACTGTCCCCACGTGGTCTGTGCTAACCGTCTGCAAATTGAAGATTGGAGAATTGAGAACGTGGGACCAGAAAAAATTAAGAGGCAGGTAGCCATACCTGCCTCTTTCGTGGGGTGAACTCTTAAAACCTCGGCCGGGGAAGGCCGAGCCCTGAGTTCTCAATCGCTGCCTCAAGGTAACCGCAACAATAAACGGGCGCAATACTGCGAAAGCACTAGAACCTGCGAGGGCTGCGCCACTCAATCGCGGTTGTTGTGACCGCGATTGAGCGATGACGATTGCCCAATGTCGGAAACGCGAGGAAGGAGCCTATAATGCCGTAATGCGCTGTCGGTTCGGACAGCTTATTGTCTTGGCCATCGCCTACAGTGTAAGTTGGCATCCGCCCACTCGTGCACAGGTTGCTGCCACGATTTCCAATACTCAAGACAGTGAAGCATGTCCTTCGGCGCCCTCGTCCGGCCACAGCCAATCCTCCGCCCCTCAAGTAGCCATCGCCGAGCTAGACTTCGATGGCAAGCTGCAAATGCCGCCTGAGGAGCAGACCCAACTTTCCGCGTCGCTCAAGCGGCAAGCCTTCTCTGGTGATGTTGATGAGGTTGTAAGCGGAATCGTCGAGAGGGTCCGCGCAGCCTGGCAGAATCTCGGGCACTTTGATGTGCAGGCACAGGCCGACGCAAAGGTGTTGAGCAGCAATCCGCTCAGTCAGCGGATCGCAGTTTCAGTTCACGTGGACGAGGGCCAGCAATATCGCTTGGAGAAAATTACATTCAAGGGCAACAAGGAAATCACCAACCTACAAGCCTTGCGGAGCCAGTTCCCATTGAAGGACGGTGACGTCTTCGGCCGCGCCGCGGTCAGCCAGGGCCTCGAAAACTTGCGCTTTGCCTATCTCCAATTGGGCCACCTCAACTTTACGTCTTTTCCCAAGACACAGTTTAACGATGACGTACAGACGGTTTTGCTTGAGGTAGATATCGATGAAGGCAAGAGGTTTTACATAAGTAGTGTCAGCTTCTTGGGTTTGCACGAGCGTCCTTCCGAGGCCCTGTTGAACGACGTGCAGCTAGACCCGGGCAAGGTCTACGACCAGAGGCTGGTCGATCTCTTCCTCGAACAGATTATCCCTTCGGTGCCGTCTGCGTCGCGTAAATCACGTGTGCAGCAGCAACTCGATGAGCGAGCAGGGACGGTTGCGATTACGTTCGACCTGCGGACTTGCCCAGCTGAGTAAGGACGGAAACGGCGGGGTTGGCAGGCCGCGTGACGGGAATCTAGTAGCTGCCGAGCGCTGTAATTCCTTTCGATTCCACGCATTCATAGGCGCGGCCCGGGGCGAGGTTCTTGTGCTCCTCGGTACCGCCGTTTGGCCAGTCGATCACCAGGCGATCAATTCTGTCTCGTTTCCCCAGACCAAAGGTCAAAGGAAGTTCGGACTGCGACAGGTAACTCGATCCGCCTTTCACCATACGCACCTGGCTGGTGTCGCCATGAAAAATACGAACCCGGGCTCCGATGGCGTCGCGATTCGATTTAGTGCCGACCAGTCGAATGCGAACGCTCTTGTTTCCGCCTAGCTGATCGTTGCGGTAGAGGTAGGCGGGACCGTTGTTTGTCGTGATCAGCAGATCAAGATCGCCGTCGCGATCAAAATCGCCGTAGGCCAGTCCACGCCCGACCTTGGGCTGTGCGAAACCGCCGCCGACTTCGGCGGCCACGTCATGAAATCTCCCCTGGCCATCGTTGAGAAACAACTGAGGCGGTTGCGCGTAACCGACTCCGCGAACATTGCGCACAGTATCGTCAATATGTCCGTTCACTACGGCCAGGTCGAGCACGCCATCGAGGTCGGCGTCGAGAAAAGTGCAACCGAATCCCAGCTTGTCCTTGGAGGCGAGCCCAACGCCGGTCTGAGCGGCGACGTCTACGTAATTTCCGCCGCCGGAGGCACGGTAGAGACCGATCATTTCATTGTCGAAGTTAGTGATGGCCACGCCCGGAGTTCCCGAGTTATTGAAGTCGGCGACGTCAACGCCCATGCCAGCGCGGGCTTTGCCCTCGGCGCTGAATGCGATTCCGGCATCCACGGCAACATCCTTGAATGTGCCGTTACGCTGGTTGCGATAGAGCTTGTTGGGTTGCGTATCGTTCGCGACCAGCAAATCCGGCCAGCTGTCCTGATCGTAGTCCAAGAGCGCCACTCCCAGTGACTTCGAACTGCTGTCGAAGATGCCGCTGGTCGGCGTGACGTCTTCAAATTTTCCGTTGCCCAGGTTGCGAAACAGCCAGCAGGTTTCCCCACGGTAGGCCTCTGGAGTGCAGTAGGATTTGTTCTTTCCGTCCAGACTGCAAAAAACATCGTGCTCGGGAGACCACTTCACGTAGTTGCAAACGAACAGATCCAGCAACCCGTCGCGATCGAAGTCAAACCAGAGCGCGGAGGTGCTGAACGCCTGCCGGCCGCCCAGTCCGCTGGCCTTGGTGACGTCCCGGAACGTGCCTTTGCCCGTATTCTTGAACAACACATTCTGCCCGACGCAGGTCACGAGGATGTCGGGATACCCGTCGTTGTCATAGTCTCCGACTGCGACTCCCATGCCGTACATTTCGATATCAAGCCCGGCGCTGCGCGTAACGTCGGAGAATGTCCCGTTACGATTGTTGCGATAGAGCTTGAGCGTGCTGCGTTCGCGTTTATGGCCGGGCCAGTCCGTACCATTGATCAGAAGAATGTCCTGCCAGCCATCGCCGTCGTAATCCAGAAAGGCGCAACCCGCGCCGAGAGTTTCAGGCAACAGCTTGCCGCCATAGGCGCCGCTGTTGTGACGGAATTGCACGCCGGCGCCGGCAGTCACGTCAACCAAGCGGAAGCCGGGACCAGATGGAGGTGCGCCGAACGCGTCCAGTAACAAACCCGAAGTCGATGCCAGGCCGGCCACGCCCCACAGAAAGTCGCGCCGGTTCACGGAAGATCTACCAGGCCATTGCGAATCGCATAGACCACCAGTTCGGCAGTCTTGTGGATTCCGAGAGCGTCCATGATGTTGGCGCGATGTACGGCGACGGTGTTTGCGCTCAGGTCGAGCACGGTGGCGATCTCTTTGTTGGATTTTCCTTCTACAATCATTTGGAGAATTTCAAGTTCGCGCGGGGTGAGATGGTCGTCGCGGTCACCTTTCAGCGCAGCCGGACGACTGAGCTGCGAATCCAGAACGGTTTCTCCCGCCACCACCTTCCGAATCGCCGCCCCTAGTTCGAGGTCCACGGCATTTTTCAGAACGTATCCGCGGGCGCCCGCATCCAGGGCCTGGCGAACCAGGGTTTCCTCCGGATGCATGCTCAGCATCAGCACCAGGGTTTCCGGCTGCTGCTCGAGAATTTTGCGGGTGGCCTGCAGACCATTCATGTTCGGCATGGCGCAGTCCATGACTACCACATTGGGCTGAAGCTCTTTGGCAAGGCGAACGGCTTCCGCGCCGTCGCCGGCTTCACCCGTGACCTCGATATCCGGCTCGTCTTCCAGAATGCGGCGGAATCCGCGGCGCACCAGGCTGTGGTCATCCACCAGCAGGACAGAAATTTTATTCGGCATGCGACTCCAGAGTCTCTCCTGATTTTTCTCCCATTTTGTCCCGGGGCACGGTCAAGCGGACCAGAGTGCCGCTCGGCATTGGCCGGGAAAATTCGATCGCCCCGCCCAGCAGTTCCGCACGCTCCCGCATCGCCACCAGCCCAATGCCCTGCTTGGCGGATTGCGTCACAAATCCGCTGCCGTGATCTTCCACTTCCACTTCCAGCGACTTGGGCAAATATCGCAAACGCACCCAGGCTTCTCCGGCTCCGGAGTGCCGCGTGACATTGTTCAACGCTTCCTGCACCACGCGATATACATGAATAGCAGCATTTCCATCCACGGGATAGGCCGTACCCGATTTCTCATAGGATATGTGAATGCCCGCCTGCCGTTCCACCACCGGCAAATACCAGTCGAGGGTGCTTTCCAGGCCGGTCTCGTCCAGCATGACGGGATGCAACGCCTGGGAAAGACTGCGCACCTTGTCGAGCGTGGTCTGCGCGATCTCGGCCACCTCGCGCAACTCGGCACGCAATGGGGAACCCTCCGGAACCTGATTTCCGGCGCGGGACAGCATTGCGCCCACCGCCGTCAGAATCTGCCCGAACTCGTCGTGCAGGTCGCGAGAGATGTGGCGCAGAGTGGATTCCTGCGTCGAAATCAGTTGCTGCGCCAGCTCGCTGCGTTGTGCGGACAGCGCGGCCAATTGCGCAAACAACTGCCGGTTGGAGCGGATCGAATAAAGGCCCGTAAGCAGGATCGCCACCAGCGTGAGGGTGAGGAAGAGATAGACCTGACGCTGCACGCGGTCATAAATCTGGGCAATGCGCAGGGCCGCCTGCTCTTCGCTCTCGTTGTTCTGCACCAGCAGGCGGGCAACCGCCGTGCTCAACGCGGCCTGTCGCGCCTGCAACGAAAGCTGGATCTGGGTACGCGCCTCGTCCGGCTTGCCGCTCGCGGCCACGGCAAAGGTTCGGTCGACGGCGTCCCAGAACTGGGCCATGGAATTTTTCAAATACTGGCGCTGTTCAGGAGTACGGTCAGCCACGGCAACCTGCTCCTCTTGACGCAGGGCGTCGTTCAAGTCATCCCGTACTCGCTGGAATTGCGCCGACCATGCGGTCAACGGATAGGGCCCGTTGTTATCCAGCATGTCACGCATAGCCAGCGCCAGAGTGTTGAGATCGTTTTGGATACGAAGAAGTTGCAGGGAGTCTTTGCGGTTGCGGGCCACCAGGTTGTTCTGCAGCTCCCGCAGGCCCGAGATCTGCCACGTGATGTAGACCGAACAGGCCACCACCGCGCCCAGCGTAATGATGAGTCCCAAGAAGAGTCCCGGAGTCGGCGACCGGTGAGGCGCAGGTGGACGCGGCACGAACCGAGGATACAATGCGCTGGCTTCAAGTTCCACTGCCGGCGTTGATATGAGCTGGGATTCGGAAGGCAATTGGCAATTGGCAATTAGCAGTTGGCAATTCGTAATTTGCATCTGAGGGCGTGGCGCCAGACCAAGTGCTAATTGCCAATTGCTACTTGCTGCTCGAGGGGGCGTCCAAATCCTGCGGGAACGACTTGAAGCTTACATCGCGCGATTTTGAAGTAGTTTTCTTGTCTGCATCAGTGTTGGTTTGAATCAGGGTGCCTTTCAGCAGGTAATAAGCCTCGTCGCCGGGTTTCTTTCCCGGCCCGCGTTCGATGGTGCCCTTGAATTCGTACCACACCCCGTGCACGGTCTGCGTGGTGAAAGTCAGGTTCTGGCCATCGAGTTTGCCGGACTTAAAGAACAGATCGAGAAACTCGCCACGATCGCTTTCCAGGTCGCCGTAGCGTGAGATAAAACCGGTCACGTTACCCTTGTCTTCGACCGTGAGTTGCACGAATTCGCCGTCCTGCAGGAAGGAATACATGCCGGAATAGTCGTTGGCTGGCTTTGGAGCGGGGGGAGTTGGCGCGGGATTCTGTCCGCTCGAGAGCATGCAAGTCAGCAGCAGAGCGGCGACGATGAAGTACGGCCTGACCATGTCGTATTAAAGCATGGAAAGCGGGTTCGATGTGGGCAGGGGCGTCCAGGCCCGTGCTGGCGGCGGGACGGGCGGGGACGCCCGTCCTCCAACTGGGTTCCGAATCAGGACAACGTCCGTCCAAGCGAGTTTCTAGGGCCAAGAACGCAAGATATAATTAGGTCTGCGTGTGTCTCCGGTCTACTGAATGAAGCCAGCCTCGGCGCTCCTGGAATCCACGTCCGAATCAGGGTTAGAAGCCAGGTCCGCACCGGTATTTCTGGTGAGTCTCGAGCCCCGGCATAGGGTCTTCTTTCGCAACCTTGCTGATCTGTTTCGCCCCCGTCCGCGAACCCCTTTTCGGCTGTCCTCCCGGCCCGGGTCTTTCTGGCCGGATGTTTTCGTCCCCTCTCGTCTCCCCTGGAAACGGTTTGCGCAGTCTGCGGTGTGTCACGTCGCAGTGATCGTGGCATTGTGGGGATCGGCGCGGTTCTGGCCGCAACCACCCCAGGTGCTGGATCGTCCGGTTTTCAGTCGCGCCGACGTGATCTACTACGCTCCGTCAGAGTACCTGCCGCCGCTCGATACCGGTGGCCCGCGCAAGCCGCTGCCGCGCAAGGGCGAGCCGGAACACGCGGCGCAGCCCATCATTTCGGTGCCAGCCGAGGCCGACAATCAAACCCAGACCATCGTTACTCCCTCCGACATCAAGATTAATCACGATGTGGCTGTGCCGAATATCGTGGCCTGGTCGCAGAAGGCGCAACCCGCAGTGCCGCTGGCGTCGACTGCAAACGCCGCCAATTTGAGGCTGCCCGCGCTTCCTGTGACCGCGGTCGCGCCCGCTCCGGAAACCATGCCGGCCAATGGCCAACGGGCGGCGACGCTTTCGCAGAGTGTCGTAGCGCCCGCTCCGGAACTGAACACTGAATCTTCGCGGACTCTGCGGGGACCGCAGGCCGCGATCGTCCAACCTCCGCCCAGCGTGGATGCCGCTTCGCAGCGCAGTTTGGGAGATATCAACATCGGGCACTCCGCGGTGGTTGCGCCTGCGCCGGAGTTGCCCGTGGCCGAGCAATACGCAGCAGCCGGCAGGTCGCCGGCGACGCTCGGAGGCGGCGCAGATTCGGCAGCGGTCGCGCCGCCACCTTCGATTCCAGGCAATGCCGGTTCGAATGCCAGTGGCAGGATCATCTCGCTGGGCATTCACCCAGCCGCCATAAGCCCTGCGGAGATGCCGGCCGGAAATCGTCGTGGAACTTTTGCCGCAACTCCTGCGGGAAAGACAGGTGCTCCCGGTACTCCTGACATTGCCGCAAGCGCCAACCACGACAGCGGTTCCGGGGCCGGCAAGAATAGCGAGGGCATCCCTTCCGGACTGACTGTTGGCGCAGGTCCCGCGGATCAATACCCCTCGCCGTTGGCGGGCAAGGGAAACGGAAGTGGCAGCGGCACAACGCCGGGCCTTGGTTCCGACAACTCCCGCCTGATCGCGGATGCGACGCCGCCGCGGGTCTCGGCGACTCCGCCTCGCGCACTTTCTGAGGTTTCCAGGGATCGCGCCACCGACGTGGATCGATGGATCTTCGGCGACAAGAAATTTTATGCCATGACCCTGAACATGCCGAACCTGAATTCTGCGGGGGGAAGCTGGGTCATTCGCTTTGCCGAACTGAATCCCAATGAAGCGAAGGGCGATCTCACGGCTCCGGAAGCTACGCAGAAAGTGGATCCGGCCTATCCGTTGGAGTTGATGCGCCGCAATGTGCAGGGCACCGTCACGCTCTATGCCGTGATTCGAAATGATGGCTCGGTAAGCAATGTACGGGTGCTGCGCGGCATAGACGACCAACTCGATCAATATGCGCGCGCCGCCCTGGCCCGCTGGCACTTTCGGCCTGCCACCAAGAACGGCGCGGCGGTGGATCTGGAGGCTGTGGTGATGATTCCGTTCAAGCCGGTGCGGTTGAAGTCCAGCTTCTAAATCCGTTGGCTCGGTGCCTCTCACTGAAAAGACAAAGCACTCCGAAGACCTCCAGAGTGCTTTCGCTGGTCATTCTTCCCAAAACCTAGTGATGGTCGTCGTGGTCCCAATGTCCTTCGTGCAACTGCCAGCCTTGCCTTTGGTGGTCGTAGTGCGGGTGGTTCCAGTGTGCGCCCTCGTAAGGCGGCTGGTTCCAGCGTCCTGCGACCCATCTGTAGTGACGCCCGTTGGGCTGCCAGTAGCCGTCCACCCAGGCATAACCCGGGCCGGGAGCGTTGCCACGCCTCTCATAACGGAGAGGAGGCGGCGCGCTTCCGATATAGAGGGAAACTTGCGCGAAGGCGGGGACCGTGAACGCAACCGCCAAGAACAATCCGCAGAACCACTTCATTTTCATGTTTGTCTCCTTGAGAGCTTCGAGTGCTCCTAAACGCTAGATGCAAATTGGTGCGACGAGCCCTTTGGGCCTATGGCGCCGAATCTTTCTGGCGCGTGGCTTTCACTCCCGTCAGCACTCCCACCCCGACCAACACAATTCCTCCAACGACAATCCAGTGCCCGGGCACATGCGCTAGGACCGCGCCATAGACCAGCCCGACGGTCAGGATGACAAAGCCGGTGATGTAGATGGCGAATGACACTTACCCTAGCTATCGGCGCAATCGCCGACTTCATTAGCCATAATTTGCAGGAATTTGCACGGCATTAATCGGGCGGGAATCCAGAAGGCCGGGTACTAGGAACTGCCTTTCGCTGCTTTCCCTTCCAGCATGGCGTAGATCGCGGGGTTCGAACATACCTCGTAGTAACGGTGCTCAGTCCAGTGCTCCAGGGAAAATTTGTGCGGATCAATTTGAGGAGTCCGGCTGGAGCGGACCAGGATCTTCTTGAAAATCTCGTTGCCGACCGGCACTAGTCCGCTTTGCAGCTGGAATTCTTCGCTGCCCCACAATTTGGGGAGATCCAGATGGCAGGGCTCGAGAGAGATTTCCTGCTGCAGCCTTAGGTAGGCGGCCTCGCTGAGGCGAATCCCGTTCAGATTGTATTTCAGGATGAAATCTTCCGGGCTCTCTCCGCCGGCGGCGTCTTTCACGGTCTGAAAGGCATAGACGTTGAACGGTCCCTCGACCCCGGCAATCGCCTTGCGCACACGTTTGTTGCAGGACGACAACCTGTCGCTCTCATTCAGGGCGTCGGAAATCATGATCTGCTGGTCGCCGTCCATCAGGTACATGGGCGCCGCATCCTGGAATGAAATTCCGGTTCCCAGCTCCAACGCTGGCAGACGGGCCCGCTCCAGCAGATGATTGTAGCCACGCACAATGTCGATAATCTCGCGCGCCAGCACGCAAGCCCGGCTCACCGCCAGCGGCGGCTCGCCTTCGTGTTCCAGCAACGCGACAATGATGGCGTCGCCTTCGACAAACACTTTGCGGGCGCCATACTTGGCCAGCAATTTGTTGACGGGATCGTAAAAATTCAGACTGAAATAAGACGCCGGGTTCATGCCCTGCTCCAGCAGCGACCGCGTCAGGCGGGAGGAGTCCCGGATATCGGCTTTCAGAATCACATGGCGCAGGACTTTGTCTTCGGACGGCTTCTGCTCCTCGGGCAACAGGAACTCATACAGCGTGCCATTCATGGCCGAGAGCTCGCGAATCTTCCAGTTGCCGATCAGGTTTCCGCTGTCCATGGTGGAGTTCAGCGCTTCCAGACGCCGCAGATCGCGGTGATAGCGCAGAAAGTCACGCAGAAAGCGCGCCGCCATCTTGGCCCGCTCGGCTCCGCGACAGGCTGCGACCCGCACCATCGCGGCGTACAAGCTCTGAGCCGAGAGTTTGCTGTGTTCCTCGATCAGCTTCTCAACCCGGTCGCGTTCTTCCCGCGAGATCAGGCCATTCTTCAATTGCTGAGCGTTGATGCGCGGCGAGTATTCCGCCAGCAAAGGCACGACCTCGTAAGAGGCGATTACGTGGTCCATGAGCTTTTCGCGCTCCAGCAACTCGACCCAGGCGTGCAATCGCGCCTTCTGGCTCCGTCCTTCGTGAGTGGTTTCGTCAGGCTGGCCCGCGCCCACGAGTTCATGAGCGTTTTCCGGGACGTTCAGCCAGCCATCAATCACCGCTTCATCCTCGGACTTTGAACCCAGATGCAGCGAAAGCAGGAATTCACGGGTGATCCGCCGCACATTAGAGAACCGGTCGGGATCGCGATCAAAGTTGCCCAGCATCACGTAATGCTCGGCGTTGAGGTACGTGTCACATCCGTCTTCGGTAAAGACCAGCGGGTTCAGAAAGAGTGTGTATTCGACTTCGCTGTGGTTGCCGAACAGCGAGCGGCGCATGCGGGCCAGTGTTTCCTTTTCAATCTCGCGCAAAATGCGAAACAGTTCCTGCCCGGTCTTGCGCAGGATAATTTTCTTGGCCACCTGAAAGCTGGCCACGCGCTCGCGATACTCCAATGCCTTCTGCTGGCGCACCCCTTCGTAGCCCTTGAGCATCATGCGGCCACGTTCCAGCACCTGCGCGAATTGCGAGTTCAACTCGACGCGCAGAAATTTGACGATGGCCGCCCGCGCGAGCACGTCGACCGAAAGATTCTCGGCAGCCTTGGCGCGATTCAGCGCCGACACATGCAGCCCTGCGAGGAGCGGCTTGAGTTCGGACCCCACGGCCTTGGCAGGTTGCGCTTTCGCGGCTGGAGTTCCTCCTATGAAGTGGTTGCCGCTCAGCCGCTCGGAATTCTCCGCCGCCAACAGGCCTTCCATGTCGCCGTGGCGCATGATGAGGCGCGCGATCTGCAACCGCGCCTGCTCCACAAATCTGGGGCTGAGATGTACATCATGCCGCAGGTTATCAACGCCCAGGTGCAAACCTTCCAGGGTGAGCTTGGGCGTGTAACTTCCGAGCTGGGGAGGCAGCGGCTCTTCTGCGGATCGTCCGAGTCTGAAGATGGGTATTCGCGGCATCGTCGGCAGTCTGGTCTCTGTTCGTTACGGATTGCGCAGTGGATCGATCAGGCGGGCGCGGATTGGTGGGAAACTGCTTCGTCACCGCTCCCGCGAGAGCGCGCACGCGCGTGCACTCGCATGCAACTTCCACTCCCTGCAAACTGCTGATTTTCCTACCTGTACCGAGCGTAGCATGCGTGCGGGGCGCGGCCAACGTTACCCAAGTTACGTCTTCGGATGGACCTAATCGGGCGCTTGTCTATTGGGGTTTGGTATCCAAGGGATGCGCGGCCTTCTCGAAAAATTCGTTCTGCAGCTTGAGGCTTTCCTGGTCGGCCTTGACCGCGCGCGTGGCCTTTACGATTCCGTCAATCCAGGCATCCATCTTGAACTGGCCAAATTCGCGAGTGGCCAGCGAACCGTCGCCGGAGTAGTGATTGGGAAAGCGGGCGTACCACCAGATTCCGGTGTAGAGGTTCTCCGGCAGCTTTTGCCGGCCGAGATCGCCTCCGGACTCGCTCTTCGCCCGATCCTGATGCACCAGCTCGGGATGCGCGATCAGCATCGCTGAGGTTTCAGCTTCACCCGCGTGCCAGTCGGGACCAGTACTCTTCGCCTTCGGTCCACCCGGCGGAGTCTCAACCCCTGCCAGCACGTACACCACGTAATCGTGGGGCTTTTCCAGCTGGCTCTGGGCGAAAAACGGGAGCAGGTGTTCGTTTCCGCCGTGACCATTCACGATGATGACCTTCTTGCAGCCGTTGCGGGCCATCTCGTCGGTGGTTTCCTGCAGCAGCTGTAACTGGAGTTGCCGGCTGTAAGCGACGGTGCCGGGCTCGTGCCGGGCTTCAAAGATCTGGCCAAAGTAATACTCGGGAAAGACCACAGCGTATTCCTGTTCGGCCGCGTGCAATGCGGCGTAACGCACATCGAGGAGATCGGTTCCCAGCGGCAGGTGGGGACCGTGTTTTTCCAGAATGCCGAAAGGCAACAGGCAGGTGCCCTGCGACTGATGAATGGCAGAGCGGAAGTCGTCGGCTGTGAGTTCTTCCCAGCGCACCGACAATCTGGCCTGCGACCAGGACACCTGGGCGCAGAAAACCAGCAAACCAAGCCCGATCATGAAGTTGTGACTCAGAGCCTTGCACATGGAGATTCTCCCGAGGCTGCGCATTTTAGCATTGCCCAGGGTCACGTGACTTCGGTCACCGTGCGTCGGCACGGAGGGCAAGGTATGATGCCTCGACCGTGACCCCAATGAAGAAACTAAAATTCCTGGTTTCGCTGACCACCAACGACAACGATTATCAGATCGAGCAAGCCGCGGCAGCGGACGAAGCGGCGCGGCGGCTGGGCGTGGATGTCCAGATTATCTACGCCGAAAACGATTCGATCACCCAGAGTCAGCAGATCTTGAGCGTCATTCAGTCGCGGTCCGACGCGCATCCGGACGGAATCATCTTTGAACCCGTGGGCGGAACCGCTCTGCCGCAGGTGGCCCGGGCGGCAGTCGGTGCCGGAATCAGCTGGGTGGTGCTGAACCGGAGTGTCGACTACATCGCGGAGATCCGCAAGAGCCATCGCGTCCCGATTTTTGGCGTCAGCTCCGACCACGAAGAAATCGGCCGTATCCAGGGACATCAGTTTGGCGCGTTTCTGCCCAAGGGTGGAACGGTGCTGCACATTCAGGGTCCATCCGAGAGCCTGGCGGCCAAACAACGCACGACGGGCATGTACGAGACCAAGCCGGCTGATGTGCAGGTGAAAGTGATGCGGGCACAGTGGACCGAGATCAGCTCCTACCGGGCGGTAAGCTCCTGGCTGCGGCTGTCCACCTCGCACCAGACTCGCATTGACCTGATCGCGGCCCAGGATGACGGCATGGCTCTGGGCGCGCGAAAGGCTTTCCAGGAGCTACCTAACAGCGCCGCCCGGCAACGCTGGCTGAGCCTGCCTTTTATCGGATGCGACGGCCTGCCTAAGACGGGTCAGGCCTGGGTCAAGCGCGGATTGCTGGCCGCGACCATCTTCGCCGGGCCAAACACTGGCGAGGCAATGGAGATGCTGGTGAAAGCCCTTCAGTCTGGAACGATGCCGCCGGAAAATACTCTCACCACGCCAGTCTCCATTCCGGCGATTGATGTGCTGGCAGCGAGCCAAGCCGAGAAATCGCGCCTGCTGTCGGTGTAGGGCGGGCGCCCTCGCCCGCCGCTTTTGATCTAAGCGTCGTGAGCACCAAGTTTTGGGCTTATTCTTATCGGCTTACCCAGCCACACTTCACTGCAGATTTCTCATACTTAGCTCAAGAATGAAAGGCGGCGGGCGAGGGCGCGCCCCTACACGAGATTCTTGATAAATTGGAAGTCATCTTTTCCTAAGGAGAAGCAATGCCCACTCTGGTCGCTCAGCCCACGCGCATCCGCGCCGCGGGCACCAAGCCCAAACTGATTGACGAATTCATCGGCCGAGTCAACACCAAGACCTCCGGCGTAAGCGTTGCCCACATGCGCAGCCCACAGGGTTGGGAAGAGCCCGGACAGACACCGGAGTTCGACGAATTCACCATCGTGCTGAAAGGTACTCTGCGGGTTAAGCACAAGACCGGAGAACTGGACGTCGTCGCCGGTCAGGCAATCATCGCCCACCGCGGCGAATGGATCCAATATTCCACGCCCGCCGATGGCGGCGCCGAATACATCGCCGTCTGCCTGCCCGCATTCAACATGGAGACCGTCCACCGCGACAGTTAATAATCTGTCATCCTGAGCGCAGCATGCACTTCGCAACGCGAAGTGCATGCGGAGTCGAAGGACCCCTATAAGCTCCCGGGCACCCAGAACCCGTGGTATTTCATCTTGATTGCCATTCGCCGTAGCGCCGGGCCGCAGCATTCTCCAGCAACGCCTTCACCTGCTCAAATCCGACCTGCTTGGCATTCTCGCCAGAGACCGACATATTTAAGTAGCCGCCCTCGACCAGAAAACACGATGTCGTAAGCAGAGGCCTAGCCAGAGCTTTGCCGTCGAATCCCTTCGTCATCTTGAGGTTCATGCACCCAACTTTTCCAAAGTCTCTGGTTTTGGCCCGGGCTGATTGCCTGGCTGCGCCTAACATCATGCGTGCCCCTACGAGCCCCTGCTGGATCGAAGTCGGCAAGCCCGCGGTACCCGGCACGGCGCTCTGCAACTTGATCGCGAGTCCGCCGATATTCACGGTGCAAACGGAAGAGTCTCCATCGAAGCCGTGCGGGTTGGTCACCTTGCCGCCGTAAGCCGCTTCAAGTTCGGATATCGGCATGAGCTGACACGCCTTCGCGTCTGCGCCGGAAGTTGGGGATGATTGCGCGGTCAGCAGACACGGTCCAGCGACAACGACAACAATCGCCGCGAGAATCGCCGTTAGTACCGTCTTTCGCAGTCGCGTCATGGTGAGTGATCTCGTGCGGGTCAACTTCCCTGCTTTGCGGAAGTATATTCGCGTGTCGCCGTCCGGAGCGGCGCAACTGCGGGCGGGACGCCCCCAGGACAGCCGGCGGGACGCCGACGCTACCAAATGCTAGCTCTGATTGGGATTTTCAATCGAGAGTTAAGCGGTCGATGGGTCATAATGCTGGCCAACAGGCCTCGCCATAGCTGCTGTCTTGGCGAGATGAGAGATCTCCACCCATGCTCATACGTTTGGGCTACGACATGCAATTCGAGATTCCGGAGACCGTGGCCATGGTCGGGATGCTGCATGTGCATCCCTCTCGTGTTCCGGATCTGCGCGAACCGGATGAGGTGAGCATCAGCCCCGAGGTAAAGGTGGAGAGCTATATCGACAGCTACGGCAACCGCTGTGCCCGATGGCTGGCGCCGGCCGGACCGCTACGGCTAAGCGGGTCCACTCTTATCGAGGACCCGGGAACGCCCGACGAGAGTAATCCCGAAGCGCAGGAGCATCCCGTAAACGAATTGCCGCCGGAGACGCTTCGCTATCTGCTGAACAGCCGGTACTGCGAAGTGGACCGGTTGTCGAATATCGCGGTGGAATTGTTTGGGCACCTGAAGCCGGGATGGAGCCGCGTGCAGGCGATTTGCGGCTGGGTGAACTGGAAAGTGGCGTTCGGATATCATCACGCGCGCTCTTCGAAGACTGCGCTCGACGTGTTTACCGAGCGCACCGGAGTGTGCCGCGATTTCCAGCACCTGGCAGTCACGTTCTGCCGCGCTCTGAACATTCCGGCGCGCTACGCTACGGGCTATCTAGGCGACATCGGTGTACCCAAAGAGCCTACGCCCATGGATTTCAGCGCCTGGTTCGAAGTCTATCTGCAAAACCGCTGGTGGACGTTTGATGCTCGCCATGTCCAGCCGCGTATTGGGCGAGTGTTGATGGCTACGGGACGGGATGCTTCTGATGTTGCGATTACGACTTCGTTCGGGATTGCGAACCTGACTGGTTTCTCCGTGGTCACGGAAGAAGTTCCAGCCCCTTGATTGAATAGCCCTGCTACAGGCTGATTAGCTCATAGGTTGGCGGGCAGAGTGCCCGCCCCGCACTAAAACCTAGCCGAGCCCAGCTCGGCCGGACGGGTCGGAGACCCGTCCCCACGCAGCCGTGCAGATTGGCTGAGGTCCGACGTCTGACGACCGACGACTGCTCTTACGGCGTCTCGATCAGTTCCATTTTCCCATCGCGAGTGCGGTGCAGGACCATCAGTTTGCCCTTGGGGTCGCGGAAGACGAACACATCGCGGTCGCGGAAGTGCACTTCTTTTATCGCTTCCTCGAGCGTCATCGGCCGCATGGCGACAGCATCCTCGGAGCGGACCAGGTGTACCTCGGTGGACTTGGCGAGGGCCGGGAATTTGTGTACGACCAGAGAAACCTCAGCGGTTTCGGCAAGTCCGATCGCAGTTGGCAAGCTCTCTTGCCGCGCCTCCTTGCCGTTCCATTTCTTGAGGTCGTGACGTTTCTTGCTGCGCCAGCGGGTCTTGTATTTGACCGCCTGCTTTTCGAGATGGTCGAGGGCTTCGTTAACCGCGGACTTCATGTCCCCCGCTTGCGCTTCGCCGACCAGAGGCCCGTTGCGCGGGCTGATCGTGATTTCCGCCTTGTGGCGACGCTTTTCGATGGCGAGGATGACCTTGGTATCGAACTTGTCGCCCAGAATTTTGCGGATTTTCGTCAGGCCGGTTTCGACTGACTTGCGGATGGTGGGAGTGATTTCGTACTGTCTGCCGGTAAATTCCACGTTCATGAGCGCCCCTCTTCTGATTCGTGCTTTCTGCCTGGGACCGCATCTATTATCACTTTAGCGCTTCCGGCTCGGACGGCAGGATGCCGTCCGGACAGCCGGCGGGACGCCGGCGCTACATCTTCCGGCACGGCTGAAGCCGTGCCCTTCCCGCTTACTTTTTCACTCTGCGCTGGTGGGTGCTGGGGATGCGCATGTCTTCCCGATACTTTGCCACGGTCCGGCGTGTCACCTGGATGCCTTGTGATTGCAAGATACGGGTGATTTGCTCGTCGGTCAACGGGCGGCTCGGGTCTTCTTCTTCGATCAGCTTCTTGACCCGGCGCTTGAGGATCAGCAACGAGGTGTTGCCGCCCTGGGGGCCGTTCACGCTCTCGCTGAAGAAATAGCGCAATTCGAATACGCCCTGGGGGGTGTGGGCATATTTACTGGCGACCGCCCGGCTGACCGTGGAGGGATGCACGCCGATTTCTTCGGCGACCTCCTTGATCATCATCGGCTTGAGCTGGTCGATGCCTTTTTCCAGAAAATCCTGTTGCCGGGTCACGATGGCATAGCAGACCTTGGTGATGGTCTGCTTGCGCTGTTCGATGTTCTTGATGAGCTGAATGGCGCTCTTGTAGCGCTCTTTGACGTAGTTGCGCGTGTCTTTGTCGTTGGTCTCGCGGGTCAGCAGGCGCTTGTAGGCGGGATTCAGGCGCAGCACAGGAACGTCGTCTTCATTCATCATCACCAGCCACTCGTCGCCGTGCTTGATGAATGCGACGTCGGGCTCGATCAGGCGGGGCTGACTCTTGTTGTACTGCAGACCCGGACGGGGATCGAGCGTCCGGATATACTCCAGCGCTTCCTGCACCGCTTCCGGCGTGCGGTTCATGGCGCGCGCGATTTCCTTGTACTGCTTGTTTTGCAGGGCGCGCAGATGCTGGTCGACAACGGCTACGGCATCAGAAAGCACTTGCGCGGTGGCCTCGCCGTTCCCATTCTTTTGCGCGGAAAGGTGCGCCTGGTGGTAGCGCAATTGATAGAGCAGACAATCGCGCAGGTCGCGGCAGGCAACGCCGGGCGGATCCATCTGGCGCACCAGGTCAAGAGCTTCGTGCAGATCGGCAGCGTTGAAGCTGGGCTGAAACACCGGCTGCGCCGACTTCCGCGGAGCGGCAGGCTCTGGCGTTGATGCAGGCGGTGGAACAGCCGCGGCGGCTTCGGCAGCAGGCGCAAACGCTATTCCGTCGGTGCCAGCGGTAGCTGGCAGGTTCGGGGCACCGGGATCGTCCCATTCGGACGACAAGGCCGCTTCAGCTTCGTCCACCAGCGACTCGGGATCTTCCGGGTCCGTGGCCAGTCCGAGCGCGGCTGCTTCCTTAACCACGCTTTCCGCGATGGTCGCGTCAACTTCAGGAGAAGCCGGCGGAGCGATACCCAGTAGCTCCTCGTCACTGGCGATCAGGTAGCCATCTTCACTCAGGTTGCCGATGATGGCTTCGGCGGCTTCTCGTACTTCCGGACGCACCGACAACGCACCGAGCTGCCAGGCCAGGTGATCAGAGAGAGTTGTGGGCTTGGAGAGAAAATTCTCGAATGACGGGCGCTCGATCTCTTCCATCTCGCTCCGGCTGCGATAGCCGGGATCGAGATATTCCTGAAAGAACGAGCCAAAATCTATTTCTTCGAAAGGATCTTTCTTTTCCTCTGCCGTGACCGTGTTTTCTTCGGGCTTGATCCGTTCGCGATCTTCTTCCTGGCGGGCGGCGTCATCGAGCAGGGGAACGGAGTCTTCCAACTCCTCAAGCACCGGGTTCTCCACCATCTCGGCGGTGATCATGTCGCGCAACTCAAGCTTGTTCAGCGCGAGCACGCTGACCATCTGCACGAGGCCGGGGGTGAGGATCTGCCTCTGCGAGAGTCTCAAATGCAGCTTGGGTTGAAGAAGAACCATAATTCAGTCGTCAGTCATCGGTCGTCAGTCGTCAGCAAAAACAAGCCGTCAGTGTTGGCTGAAGACCGATGACTGACGACTGCTTTACACCAGCGAGAAACTCTCGCCCAGATATACCTTCCGAACCTGCGGATCGCTGGCTAGCTGCTCGGGCATGCCCGAAGCTAGAATTCGTCCGCCATCTATGATGTATGCCCGATCCGTCACGGCCAACGTCTCGCGGACGTTGTGATCCGTAATCAACACTCCGATTCCGCTCGTCTTCAGATCGCTGATGATCTTTTGCAGATCGAGTACGGCGATCGGGTCGATCCCGGAAAACGGTTCGTCGAGCAAAATAAATGTGGGGTTGATGCAGAGGGCGCGGGCAATTTCCACGCGCCGCCGCTCTCCCCCGGACAGAGCGTATCCACGATTCTGGCGGATGTGCTCCAAACCCAGCTGATCAATCAATTCTTCCATTTTCTCCCGGCGTTCGTGCCAGGAGATGGGCTGGGCTTCCAGCACGGCTAGGATGTTTTCCTCAACCGTAAGCTTGCGGAACACCGAAGCTTCCTGAGGGAGGTAGCTAATGCCGTACTGACGTGCCCTTAAGTACATCGGCACGTCCGTGATTTCCTCTTCGTCGATCAGTACCCGTCCCGTATCGGGCGGGATCAGACCGACGATGGCGTAGAAGGTTGTGGTCTTCCCGGCGCCGTTAGGTCCAAGTAAACCAACCACTTCGCCCTGCCCTACGCGAATACTGACCCCGTTTACAACCCGTCGCCCGCGGTAAGATTTGCCGATTTCGTCTGTGGCCAGGGTACGCATTTATCGTGCCACTCGGGTCTGCGTGACCGTAGGGGATGTATTATTGCCTTCGACCACGACCCTACCATCGTGTCTGAACAAAGTCAACGAAACCCCGGTAATCTTGCCCTGTTCGGCATCAAAAATGCTAGGCGGTCCGCCCGTCAGGACAAACTTGTCGTCGGACGTGGTGTAAACCAGCTGATCGCCGGTCGCCCGCCGACCCGGTTGGACGATCGCAACCTGACCGCTGGCGACGATGTGATCGATCTTTCCCGTTCCCGCGCCCGTACCTGTAATCGATTGATTCGAGATACTTTGATCTCGAGGCTGCAGGAACACGTCCATCACTTTTGAGGTGATCGTCAGGTCCGCCCCCTTGGCTTGCACTGCCTCTTCGAAATGCGCTTTGCGCTCGCTATCGGTATAAGTCAGTCGGTCAGAGGTGATCTTGACCGGGGTGACTTTTCCACTCTTTTCGACCTGGACCAGCACTGTGGATACGGGCTGGGTGGAAGTTCCCTGGGCAATTACTGACCGGTGGTTACGGTCAAACTGGATCGAAGGTGCCTGGATGACGTTGGCGTTCTGCCAAAGCCGTGCATCGCCGCTATACAGAGCGACGCTCGGACCACTGTGAGCTGTCATGGTACGGGCAGTCACGTGAATGGGGTCGGAGGCAGCGAGAAGGGCGCCATTGGGTTGCGCCTTAAAGTCGCTGTAAGTGCTCTTGACGTCGCCGTCAGCCAACGCGTCTCCGGTCGCCCGATTCATACGCATGGTCCGGCTGGTGGTGGTCATGCCTCCGTCAATCACCCGGGGAGATCCCGTCAGCACGAGCATCTGGTCGGCAGGAGTGTAGGTGGCGCGGTCGCCCCAGGCTTTGCGCTCGCCGTCGCTGTAAGCAACGCTTCCCTGCTGCATGATCGAATCAATGCCGCCGCCCGGGCGAAAAGACGCGTCCAGCGTGTTGCTGGTGCTGACGCGATCCGGCTGGCCTGGGATTTGCGACACGATGTGTGCGCTCGGCGAGCCATGGAGCGAAGCCAGTTGTCCTAAATCGTCGAAGCCTGCTTGAAACTTGCCTGCCGTCACCAGTGTCTGCTGGCCTGTGCCTGAGGCCGGCCGAAGCGCGATCTGGGCGGCTCCGGAAGTGTCGGCGCGCTGCAGACGCCGGCCATCAGCAACGACGAAGTCTATGACGGACGCCGTAACTTCGACATCCTGCGCGCCGGTGGAGGCCGACGCGGCCTTCTGATGCTGCACCAGCCTAACATTGTCCTGGCTATGTACGGTGCTGAGTACATTGCTTCCGGTAAAGTTCAGGACGACCCGGCCGGCATTCCCCTGCACGGGTTGCGGCCCTGAATTCTCTACCCTGACATCTCCCGAAAAGGTGACGGAGCGGACGGTGTCCTGTTTTTCGGCCATGAGAAGCTCCATCTGATCAGATTGCACTTTCTCCGACCCAGCGTCCTCGGATTCGACCCGAACGTTTCCGGCTGCGAGAATGCGCTCCACCGTGTTATCGGCGCCCAGATAAAGCGTGCCCTTGTCCGCGGTGGCGCGCCGCGTTCCGCTCTGCATCCGCGGCAGGTCAAGTTCCACCACTCGCGGGTCCTTGGCAATCGTGCCATGAATCGCAGTCAGCCGCGCCGACGTAGTGCCGTGGAAGGAGACATCCACCTGCGACTGCAAGGTGAGGACGGTGGTATTGGCCACATAGCTCAGGCCAATGGCGGACCCGCTGGCTTGCGGGAGGCTGAACTCCACTCTTTCCCGGGTGATCGCGTTCCCTGTCTTCTGGTTAAAGAGCAGGTTCGTCGTGACCAGGTGGACCGGATTTTTCAATTCTTTGGGCGTCGCCTGGTCGGGATGGATCAAGCCTTCGGGGTTGGCTTCAAGATCCATCTGGACTTCACCTTTACCTACGACGTCGCCAGAGCGCGGATCATATTCAAAATCCGCACCGTAGATCTGATCGAAGCGGCTGGAATCGCGTCCGTATAACGTGATGGTGACGTCGTGCAGCTCGACGCGGCCGCCCTCCTTGTATTGCACCGACTTGCTGGCTTGAATCTTGAATATGGTGTGCATGCCCTCGGAGTGGGAGTAGGTGAAACCCTGGGCGCTCTGCTGGATTTCAACTCCGATTTTCGCGGGCACTTCCTTGAGCGCGTTTTCTACTCTCTTGCGGGCGTAGAAGTACACTCCCGGCAACCACCAGCAGCAGGCCAATCGTGGCCGCCGCAAACCAGCGACGAAGGTGGGAAATCTGGACAGCCATCCGAGAGATAAGTCTACTTGAAGCACGGCATGCAGGCCTGAGGGCTTGCTCCATCCTGTCTACCTGGGCGGGCGCTCACCCCAGACCACGTGGGGACAGCCGCCCCCGGCTGTCCGGCGGAGCGAAGCTCCGCAACGTGTCGCTGCCGGCAAAAAACTGGTCGAGCTTCACTCGACTGGACGGTTGAGGGCACCCGCCCCTACGTGGTTCGTGATGGCGGCATCGTCTAAACTCAGAGCACCATGAACCGGCAAGAGCCTGCTCTACTGGATTTGCAAAATATCTCGGTGATGCGCGGAGAGAAGATCGTTCTGGAAGACTTCAGCCTGGTGATCCGCGGCGACGAACACGTGGCCATTCTGGGGCCGAACGGCTGCGGCAAATCCACGCTGATCAAGACCATTACGCGCGAATGTTATCCCGTGGTGCAGGAAGGTTCGTCGATGACCATCCTGGGGCGCGACCGCTGGGATGTATTCGAGCTGCGCTCGCTGCTCGGCATCGTGTCGAACGATCTGCTGACCCGGAGCTCCGGCGATGCCAGCGGACGCGACGTAGTCTTGTCCGGCTTCTTCAGCAGCGCTCGCATCTTTCCGCATCACGTGGTTGATCCCAGACACCGCGAACTGGCGGATGACGCCCTGGCGCAACTGCAGATCTCGCACCTGGCGCTGCGTCCGGTTTGCGAAATGTCTTCCGGCGAAGCTCGGCGTGTACTGATCGCCCGAGCGCTGGTACATAAGCCGCAGGCCTTGCTGTTCGATGAACCCAGCAACTCTCTCGATGTCTTCGCCCGGCATAGCCTGCGCCAGAGCATGAGCTCGCTAGCGAAGGCCGGCATCGGAATCATTCTGGTCACGCACGATCTCTCCGACCTGATTCCGGAAATCGAGCGCGTGCTGCTGATGTCGAACGGACACATCATCGCGGACGGACCAAAAGATCAGATGCTGCAGCCGGATCGTCTGGAAGGTGTGTTCAAGACCAAGGTGGAATTGGACCAGCGGAACGGCTACTACCATATGTGGTAAGGCCATATGGCTGGTCGAAGCTACCTGATTGATTGAAACCAGTTCTCAGATCTTAGCGACGAAGTTCTCAGCTTTGCTCAAAGGGGACCTGGGTTGGGGACCGCCTCAGAGTGCCGCTGCAATTTTATTTTGCTCTGTCGTTGAAGTCTCACCTGTTTTCTCAGACCTGCTGAAGTCCCGCAGCGAGAGTTCCAGACCGCCGTATTCGGGGTGATCGTTGTTGTCGATGCTGAAGGCGATATCGAGAGTATCGCCCGGGAGCAGCCCTGCCTGCGGGCAACGCTCCGCCATGTGCCAGCCCAGAGCGTCGAAGGCAATGGCTTTGCGCCACCTGGCGTCGGTGTCTTGCCGATTGGCAGTTGCCTCGCGCACGTCGCTCCGGCGCAGGGCAGATGAATCAGGATCACAGCGCGGCGTGGTCAGGATGGCGAGGTCCGGACCCTCAAGGTTAGGGGCGCGCAACAGCGATCCGATGGCGGGCGCCAGCTTGAGTTTGACGTGCTTGTCTTTCATGATGCGCGGAGAAGCCATCAGGCGGACGGAGCGGGCGGCAAAAACCGGCTGCGGATTGCCCACGCCGAAGGGTTCCAGCCTTTGTAGAAGAGTGAAGAACTCCGGTGTTACCTGGTCAAGCGCCAGTTCGGCATCGAAATTAAGCGCTGGCTCGAAGTCGGCGAGAGTCAGGCTGGCCCGTGCGTACTCATCCAGACGCGTGCGCAGTTCGGGTAAATTTGCCGTGGGTAGCGAGAAGCCGACGGCGTGGGCGTGTCCGCCGAAACGCGTAAACAGGCCGGCGCAGGACTCGAGCGCATTCAGCAGGTGAAACGCCCGGATGGAGCGGCCCGAGCCGTGCGCCTCCTCGCCATTCCGCGAAATCACCAGCGCTGGACGTCCGTAACGTTCCACGACCCGCGTGGCAGTAATGCCAATTACGCCGCGGTGCCAGCCCTCGCCATCAATCACAATGCAGAAAGCTTCGCGCAGCGCAGGTTGTTCTTCGAAATTCGTCGTAATGGATTGCAGAATGCGGCGTTCTTCCTCTTGCCGGTCGCCGTTAAGCTGATCGAGTTTGTTGGCAATCTCACGAGCCCGGGCGGGATCTTTCACGCTGAAAAGTTCGATGACGTCGCGGGCCACATCCATCCGTCCCGCGGCATTGATACGCGGCGCGACGCGGAATGCGACTTCGCCGGATGTGAGAGTCCGGCCCCGCCCGAGTTGCGCAACTTCGAGCAAAGCCTTGAGTCCGGGGTTGACGGGCGAACGCAGGCCTTCCAACCCCAACTTGGCGAAGACCCGGTTTTCTCCCGTAAGCGGCACGGCGTCGGCGATGGTGGCGATCGCCACCACTTTCATAAACGAATTCAACATGCGAGTGCGGTGGTCGCTTTGCGGAATCCGTCTCTCGATCAGACCCTGGGCCAATTTGAATGCGACGCCCGCGCCGCAGAGCGCCTTGCACGGATACCCGCATCCCGACTGATTGGGATTGACCACAGCCAGCGCCGCTGGGACACCCTGCGGGCCGGGGAGATGATGGTCGCTGACAATCAGGTCCACGCCCAGCCGCCGGGCAGTCTCGGCCGGGGCGAAGGCGCGAATCCCCATATCCACGCTGATGATCAGCTTTATGCCCGAGGCCGCCGCCCGCTCGATGACGTCGTCGCGCATGTCATAGCCGTCGCGGATGCGGTGCGGGACGTGAAAATCCGCGGTGCCGCCGCAAAGTTCAATCGCTGTCTTGAGGACGACGATTGCGGTTGTGCCGTCAACGTCGTAGTCGCCGTAGATCAGGATCGATTCGTTCTTCTCGATAGCGGTTTCGATTCGGTCGACGGCCGTCTTCATGCCGGCCATCAAATAGGGCGAATGCAAGTGGGAAAGCGCGGGAGACAGGAAACGCTCGGCAGCTTCGGCTTCGGTTATGCCGCGCATGACCAGCAGGCGAGCGAGGGTCGTGGCGATTTGCGGATCCTTCAGGCGAAGAGATGGTTGTGAACTTAATTCCTCTGCGAGATGTTCAACAGCATGAGAGTCGGCGGTCTTTAGATCCCAGCGCATTTTAGGGGAGAACTTCCAGAGACTGATTATAGCGATGCAGGTTGCCGAGCTTTGCTCGGCCGGACGGGCGGGACGCCCGTCCTCCATTTTTGCCGGTCAGTTTTCTTCGTCCTGGTCGGGTTCGTCGATGGGGATGCCGCCGAAGTCTTCGGACAATTCCAACAGGCGCTGGTAGTGGTCGTACCAATCTGTGGACGCTTCGTAGACCATCATGATTCCCTGGTGGGCGAAGCCGAGCTGGACGAAGCCCGTCTTGCCGATATAGGTCTTCAGCCAGCGGGCCTCGTCTACGTCTTCATCGTTGGTGAACTCGGCTTGTCCCAGTCGCTCGACCATCTGGTCGAGCTCTTCCCGGTGCAGCGTCCACGAGTCCATGGTGAGGAACGGGGCTGCGGCGGCCTTTGCCAGCTCCACAAAATCTTTCCAGCTGTCGGGATTGTCCTCGGTCTTCCAGACCACGCTTTGCACTTCCTCATAGTCGACGTAGCCGTGAAAGCGACGCATGCCGTGGCCTTCGATGAAGGCGATCATGTCGTCCTTGAGGCCAGCCAGGTTGTCGGGCGTGGGAGACATTTATTTCTGCATTGTATGCCTGAATAGCGGAGAAATCAGCACTTGGCAATTAGCAATTGGCAGTTGGCCAAATGCCAAGCGCTAATTGCCAATTGCTAAGTACCAAGTGCTGCATGCTTCCTGTGCTACACTACGTGTTTCACAAACCAAAACTGATCCGCGCTATGCTTCTTTCCAAAGAGTATGTGGGCTATCTGGCCCGCGAAGTCACCAAAAAGCTGATTGCTGGCGGGCATATCGAGACCAAGGCCGTGCCTGCGGTCACCGAAAAAGTGCACGCGGCCATGCTCGAAGAACTGTCACTCGAGGACCGCATCAATGACGAAGTTCGCGTCATTCTGGAAGCCTATTCGGAGGAGATGCGACGGACCGGCGCCAACTATCAGGAGATGTTTCGCAAGGTGAAGAGTGAACTGACCCGCAAGTATAAGGCGGTGTTGTGAGAATCAGCCGGGACAAAGTCAACAAAGTGGCGCACGTGGTCGCGGATGCGCTGGCTGAGGTTGACGCGGTGGATTTCGTCGAGGATCGCAATACGATTCGGCTCGAAATTCGCAAAATTCTCGAGGACCTGTTGAACCAGGAAGCAAAGATCGACCAGACGGCCCGCCTCAAGATCGAAAGCCAAAAGCGCACCATCCTCGAAGGCAGCCAGGAGTGGGACATCCTTTACCGCAAGTACTATAACGAGGAAGTGAAGAAGCTGGGGATCTAGTCGTTGGTCGTTGGTCTTCCACCCCTCCTGCCCGGATATC
>CAVRZO010000031.1:0-232747 GCA_963725615.1 Terriglobia bacterium
TCAGCCAGAGGAACTGCACCTTCCACTACGGCGAGGAATTTGCCCTTTTCCTCCCGCACCACCCGTTCCAGTGCGGCCTCGGCCTGGTGCCCGGCGCCTGCCATGACGAGTTCGTGATATTCCCAGGAAAAGAGATCCAGCACGACTTCCAACACCGAAGGATGGCTGGAGCGCAGGATGGATTCGGAGTTTCCCGCACAGTCCTGAAACTGCAGCCACACCAGCACGGGCTTCCGCGCTTTTTCCAGGGCGGCTGCCACCTGCGCTACATATCGCGGAGGAAGCGCTAGAATGGCGGTCATTGCAGTGCAGAATTTGATAAAGCGGCGGCGGTTGATGCCCTTCTGCTGCAAGGCCTTGGAGAAGGTCAGATTCGACGGGAGCATGGGCTCACCTCTTTTTCGTGTCTTGCCCGGGGAGCCAACCGAGGCGATCACCGGAAAGCGAGCCTACAAGACTTCCCCGGCGCCAATTGTTTCGACTTCAATATCAGACATCTCCCATCCAGTGCTGTGACTCGGGTCACGGATCAATGTGATTCCATGGACTGTGTTCGATTCTTGCCGACGGGCAAGGCTCAGATGAAAACTGAGACAGCCGAGCGCCTTGCTCTGAATTCCCCTTCACCGCACAGTCTGCGGTGATTGATGGTGTCTTCGTGGAGGCTCCAGGGAGCTTCGAACGTCGTCGGGCTGGCGCATCTCGAGGGCGATTGCGTCGAGAAGAGCGGCCTTTCTGCTTACTATTGGTTAAGACTCGCAGAAGCCAGTTCCCACGAGCTTGGAGATCGCAGCCGTGCCCTGGTCGAGCATCTCCGCAGCGCCGTGCAGGCGCACGAAATTGAGGCTGTGGAGCATCGCATTTCTATCGCCGTAAAAAAGAACAAGCTGCTCCAAAGCCAACGTCCCGATGAATTAGTCAAGCGCACCGTGGGTTCCCGGCCACTAAGAATGGCAATTTAAGGGGATCGACACATTCTTGGCGGGGGCAGTGCCCCTTCTTTCGGGTTAGAATTCTTCCCGGAATCCAGGTTGAAGGCACATAATGACCGAATAGATCTTAAACTTTCTAAAGGTGTTGATTTATGAAGGATGCTTACGAAATTCTCAGGCTGAAAGAAATCGAGTTGTCGAGGGTGAAAGCAGAGGTCGAAGCCCTGGGCATAGTAGCCCCACTTCTTTCGGATGAGGGGGACCTCGGCGCTGACAGCACGCGGGCCTCGACCCGTCGGACTGCGCCGCCACGGCCCATCCAGGTTCCCAAGGGAGCCAATACCGATCCACAACCCGATCACGCCCCGGAGTGGAAGACGAGAACCGTGGGTCTCCCATAACGGTGCGATGGGGAGCATGGAGCTTGCCAAAGGCAGGACGTGGTTTGCAAGAGCGTGTGCCATCGTCCTGATGTTTTCGTTGTTTCTTGGCTCGCCAGCCCAAATCGCTGCCTACGCCGTCCTTTCGCATGAAGCCATCATCGACAGCGTATGGGATACCAACATACGCTCGTTACTTTTGAAGCGCTTTCCCGCCGCCACGCCAGAAGAAATCAAAGAAGCGCACGGCTATGCATATGGGGGCGCCATTATCCAGGACATGGGTTATTACCCGCACGGAAGTCATTTTTTTAGCGACTTGACGCACTACGTTCGGAGTGGTGATTTTGTGTTGGCTCTGCTGCGCGATGCAAAAGACCTTGATGGCTACGCTTTTGCGCTCGGCGCGCTAGCGCACTACGCCGCGGACAACGACGGCCACCGCATTGGCACAAATCGCGCGGTCCCTGTCTTGTATCCCAAGTTGAAGAAGAAGTACGGCGACTCCGTTGCGTACGAGAAGGACCCATTGGCACACATAAAGACGGAATTTGGATTCGACGTTGTGGAAATAGCACAGGGTCGCTACGCTTCGGATCGTTATCACGACTTTATCGGTTTCGGGGTCTCAGTTCCTCTGCTGGAGCAAGCCTTTCAGGAAACGTACGGGTTGGATCTCAAGAGCGTCCTTTCTGACGAAGACAAGGTGCTCGGCTCTTACCGTTATGACGTCAGCCAGCTTCTCCCCAAAGCAACCCGTATTGCGTGGAGCCTGAAGAAAGGCGAGATCATGAAAGACCAGCCTGGCATGACGAAAAATAAGTTTCTCTACAACCTTTCGCGCGCGAGTTATCAAAAGAACTGGGGAAAGACATATGAGCCACCCACTTGTTGGGAAAGATTTCTCGCCTTTCTTACCAGGATTATCCCGAAGGTTGGCCCGCTAAAAGCGCTGCAGCTGCGGACACCGACGCCAGAGACCGAACGTATGTTCGAAGCCAGTTTCAACGCGACTTTGGATCTCTACCGGAGGCTGCTGGGGCAGGTTGACACGGGCGAGCCGGGCTTGCCAAACGACAATTTTGACACCGGTGAAGTAACGGGGCCGGGAAAATACGGGCTCACTGATGAAACGCACGCGAAGCTGCTCGACGCGCTCGCCCGACAGAACTTCATTAGCGCTTCACCGGCAATTCGGACCGAACTCGTGGAATTCTACGGGCATCCAGATGCTCCGTACGCGACCAAGCGACAGCCGAAAGCGTGGGCGAAAGTCCTGGCCCAACTTGAACAATTGAAGAAGGCGGCTCCTCCGCTAGTTACGGGGAAGGCAGATGAGCGTTCATTGTCAGGTCCAACGGTCGAGTAACTCTTGTTCGTCAAATTCTCTGGTTTTGTCAATCTGTCCGCACGGTTCCGTACCAACACATCGGGCGGCTGGCTTCACGACCCCAACTTTGCCAAAGCAGTCTTGAATTCGTCCCGGTGGACCATCTCGTCGTGACGAATTTCTTCAAAACGAGCGGCTGCCACTGCATCTCCGGCAACCTTAGCCTTCCGGGCGAACTCGAGGTACATGGTATCGACCTCGTAGGACTCGCCTTTGATCGCATCGTTCAAATTGTCAGTATCGCTGCCGACTAGACCCACGAGTTGCGCTTCTTCAGCGAGGTGCTCATACCGCTCAGTGTGGGCCGTCTTCTCGAAGAGATCTGCGAGTTCTTTGTTGCCGCTCTTACGGGCGTGGTCCGCGTAGAGTAGATACTTCACATAAGCAAATGCTTCGCCATGCATCGCAGTAGTGAGATTGTCTAATGTTTCCTGGTCGAGAGCTCCCTGGAGCTCTGGAAGCTTCTCAGCGGTCGCTGTCGCACTCTGCTTGCCAACTCTGGTGTTCATACGTAGTCTCCTGAAACAAATGTGGCGGAACAAGACTGTCCCGTTACTGCACGTAGACGACAATTGCAATCCGGTCCTGCGGATACCTACGGTTGTACAGGTAATAGCCATCACCGGTGTAGTCGACATACACATCATCGTTGTCGTACCAGTCGTCTGACCAGTATTCTGGCCAGGGATCAACGAGACTGAACCAAAAGCCGCCGTATTGGAATCGAGGAAATCCGCCAATCACCACAACCGGGTACCTGTAGATGCGGAACGCGTGACTCGGACCAAAGTAGCTACGATAACGGTCCTCAGGAATCCGGTAGCCATTGTACCCGCCGCGTTGCTGCCAATCGCGGTGCTCAGACTGCCAGCTATGTGCGCGATGCTCCTGCCAGACGACGTGCTGTTGGTCGCGCTGTCCATGTCGCTGTTGCTGTAAAGGCCGGTTGGCCTGCTGCTGTTGCTGTTTGTGTTGTTGTTCCTGCTGACCCTTGGCTTGCTGCTGCTGCTGCTGTTTGTGTTGCTGTTCCTGCTGACCCTTGGCTTGCTGCTGCTGCTGCTGTTTGTGTTGCTGTTCCTGCTGACCCTTGGCTTGCTGCTGTTGCTGTTTGTGTTGCTGTTCCTGCTGACCCTTGGCTTGCTGCTGTTGCTGTTTGTGTTGCTGTTCCTGCTGACCCTTGGCTTGCTGCTGTTGCTGTTTGTGTTGCTGTTCCTGCTGACCCTTGGCTTGCTGCCCCCCAGGCTTAGCCTGTTGCTCCTGCTGGTGTTGCTCCTGGCGTGCCTGCATAGGAGCAACGGTCTCGAAGAGAAGGAACAAGACTCCCATGCCAATAAGTCCGATAGATCTCATGACGGCCTCCATTCCCACAATTTCGTACTGTTCCACGCTTAGTGAGTCGAGCGAGGCTATTGCATCCCAATGTGAGTGTCCTCCATTTCGCGCGGAGGCCTCGTCCACGCGCTTTTTTAGTACACATCGAGAGTATTCTTCAGTGACTCTGCTCACTTTCTTGGGTGACGATGCTCACGAATTCGGATACGTCTGTGCTACTTGACAAAGAGACTACGGTAGGGAGCGCCCACTATCCATCGCGAGCGCCCAGCCTTTCATCAAAAGGCGGGGCGGAGTGCCGCCAAGGACGAACCGCAACGACTAGCGATTATTCACTATGTATCGGTTGAGTATGTCCGCGGCTTGAGTGAGCGTCAGATCGTCCGATACCTGGTGGAAGTCCCGATGGTTTTCTTTCTTTTGTACACCGATGCTCTTGAACAAGAGAGCCTTGCCTGTCATCTCCAGACTCATGGAAGTGATATCCCAGTGGCCTGGGACAACTTCTGCCTGAATAACCTCAAAGTGCCCTCCCTTGTCCAGGTGTCCCAGCAGGCCGAAGCCGAATTTCACGTCCTGGTTGAGGTGACCATTAAACGCAGCCAGTCGCTCCTGTTTGCGGTCAACCCACATCTCGCCTTCCATGTCGTGGAAAACGCGGGCCTCCAGCGAGGGCGGGTGAAAATTCGGGTTGGGTCTGAAGCTCAGCCTTATCAGGTTGCTGTCACCACCTGCGTAACCGAACACAAATGCATCGGGCAGCATCTTGAATAACCGTCTTCCCTGTAGGGTGTCAGCCTTCAGGTCTCGCTGCAATGTTCGTCTCGCACTTCGACTGGTCATTAACTCCTGCACACGGTGGTTCTCTTCCTCTTGTTGTTTCGCGGTAAGGGGCTGGTCATTGATAGACAGGAGTCGACTGACAGAACCTTCTCTTGTCTCAATGATTTCCTCGACCCGTTTCTTCCCATACTGTTCCTTTTCTAGTCGGTACATCCAGTTGGTCTGGTCATCTTGGAATCTTAGTTCGTTCGTGATCACCCGTCGTGCGAGCTCGTCGGCCGACCCTCGACTGCTCGAAACGGACTGAGAGCTTACGCATATACCCGGCAGAATGATAACCAGGATAAAGGCTGCCGAATTCTGTACCTGCCTCAACGTCTTTCCTTTGCGCAACCGTGCAGCACCGGCTCTGCGGTTTGCGTAGCCTTCACTTCCTTCATTTGTTTCCCCTCGAACAAGCTTGCTTAGAGTCCTATCTTTGGCCGCGGGCTGATCCATCGGATCATTTACGGTTTCAAAACGCGAAGCAGATCGGCGAGATCCTGTTTCATCAACGAGACTTGATCCGCCACATCAGCGAGCATCGCCGCTCGTTCATTCATTAGTTCAATGTTGAGCTCCTTGTCCGCCGCGTTAGTGCTGGTGAGCAGCGCGATCCTTGGCTTCCACTGAGGTGAATCCGGGGGACCGATACGACCGGCCGCGGTCCATCCAGCTAGCATCTGCTCTTTTCTGCTGGCCTGAGAAGGCGCTTCTGCAGGAACACTGTTTAGATAGGCCCGGATGTCCTCAGGGTAGTGGCTGTGTTGCTCCTCCGGTTGGCCCAGAAACTCTGCCAGCATATTCGGAAGAACCCATGCCGGCCGCTTCCCACCATGTACCTGCCGGAAGCTGCGAAGCGAGAACAGAGTAGAAATCCCGCCTGCGGCGAAGCCAACCGCGTTGCCCGCGCTTGAAGTGGTCTTGCTGAACTGAAGGAGGCCACTGACAATGCCGAGCCCAGTGCCGGCTGCGAGGACAGCGAGGTTTGTGCTGCCGATTGCACGATCCCGTTTGTAGCGCCACAAACTTCGCAGCTCTACCGTTTGTTCCCGCTCGTAGTCGATTTCGGCTGAAACGGAATCTACGTCGAGAGATGCCGCTATTACTGCCTCGGTGATCTGTTGGTGAAGCGATAGTTCCTCAAGAGACAGGCCGGGTGCCGCACCGGCTCCCTTTGCAGCGACCAGAAAGGAGAGCTTCTCAATATCGGATTCGACTCCGATGATTCGGGCCATTTGTGATGCGTTTGGAGGAAGCTTGAAACGCTCACCTTCATTACTCGGCGTATCCGGGGAGCGGCGAATAGCCTCACTGGCTACAACCTGGCATTCCTGCGCTGGGCATGGGATGAACAGGAAAAAGAGAAGCCCCAGAACAGCTAGAACACACAGGATCATGGATATTGGAACTCGCATGGCGACCCTTGCCTCCTTCACTGGCGGACGAGTCATGGAACACATTTCTCAACATGAGCGGTTGTCTTCCTTCTCTCGGTCTACTCACACTCAGCCCGTAGCCGCGAGATTAGGCCAGTATGCTTCCAAGGTCAAAAGGCTCTTCAGGCTGCCAAGAGCGGCTCGGGCCGATATAGGAGGCGGGTTTCTGACAAGTGTCTTAGAACTGCGCCTCCCCTACGTCTTGCGCAGTCCGACAACCAAGGCGAGAACACCCCCCGCCAGCAGAACGACGCCGACAGCGGGGGGTAGTTTTTCGCTACTCTCGGTCTGAATGCCGATCTTGGTATCTCCGATCTTCACACCGTGATCTTCGCGGTGGGGAATCGGTACGACGAAGGCCAACACTCCGAGCACAAGCAACAACACGCCAACATAGGTGAGGTTCTTCACACCGAATCTCCGATCAGGATTCCACGGTTCAAATGCGACCGAGAACCAGAAGAATGATAACGATCAAGAGGATCAACCCCAGTCCTCCTGTCGGATAATAGCCCCAGTCTCTGCTGTGCGGCCATCTGGGCAGCACACCTAAGAGCGCTAAGATCAGAATCACGATCAATATAGTTCCGAGCATGGTTCACTCCTCACTTTTCACGCACACGATCTTGTTAGGGCAAGCTCGGGATTCCGCTGTCGGGCGCGCCCATAATTGCGTGTACTACGTTGGTTGCGTTGTCCAGCCGGTTAGTGGCATCTTCCCGCGCCGAGCCTGCCCAGCCCCAGTGGGCCAAAACTTAACATCGCAAGTAAGAACATTACTTTTTTCATGGGACATCCTCATTTCCGTCACTTCGGTTTTACGCTATGCTGGCGCCTGTGAAGACTCGGGGAGCCCGGACACACAACCCTGTGATTTCGGATACGGGTCGAAGCATCGCCTTACAATGTCGGCGACAAGGCCAAATCTGTTTATCGATCGGTACCTGCCGCTCTCAGCCACTGGCTTGAGCGATGCAAGAATTCTTAGATTTGCACCTTCCTGGCGCTTACGCAGGTGGTATTAGCTTGACGACTCGTCAGTTATTCCTGGAGTTGAATTCATGAATCGTGCTTTGTTCTCCGGTCGTGCCGGTCGTCTCTCTCTATGGTTGGGAGCCGCCGCACTCGCATTGGGGACGTTCGTTCGTATTACAAGGGAGCTGATCGAAGGAGATGTCGGTGCGATGGACAGCGCGATCCTGCTTGCCGTGGCGAAAAAGCGTACCCCATGGCTTACGGTTACGGCCGTGGACGTGACAGCCCTAGGATCGATCACCTTGGTGGTATTGTTCTCCGTCTTCACTCTCGTGGTGTTGCTTGTTTTACGGGATCGACTGGGTGCCCTCCAGTTGCTTACGGCTTCGGTGGGAGCCGGAATATTGACGCTTGTAACTAAGAACCTCATCGAAAGGATTCGTCCAGCAGAGGCCCAGCAGCTGATCGTCGTGTCGGGCTTCTCATATCCGAGCGGACATTCGGTTTCGACTTCCGCGCTTTACCTGACGATCGCGATCATTGCCGGACGTTATGTACAACACTCGGGCGCAAGGACCGCAATTTTGCTGGCTGTATCGGTGGTGCTTGTCATGATTGGTGCCTCACGCGTCTACCTTGGCGTTCATTATGCGACCGACGTCGTGAGCGGCATCTCACTCGGAGCGGCTTGGGCGCTATTGCTCGCCGGATTCTTCACACTCGTTGGTCATCGCCGTTCGTCCTGAACGCTGTGTAGCAGGCGATCTATTCCATTACGGACTGCTTTCAATGTTGCCTCCTCATGCTGATTGCATTTGCCCCTGGCTCGAAATGTAAGGCGCGGTTATCCGACAGTACGATGGCGAGCTTGGATTGAAATACCAGAAGTGAAGACTCACCCTGTGCTTAATTACCGACTCGAAAACGTTGTTGTTGATAAATTCGCTTCACACCAACCACTGTTCAATCGATGTGGCCATGCTGCTCGTTGCTCACTCGCACCACATCAGGACGGTTCTGGGCGTCGGCAACCCTTCCCTTACCGGATTATGGAAGGGTTGCCCGTGACTCGGGCGCAATCCCCAGAGGCGTCAGTGATCAGTTGCGAACGAGACCACTTCTGCTTGGAGGCGACTACGCATCCAAGGTGAATGCGTGCAGAGCTTCGAAGACGCAATTTCTGAATGGTGTTAGGCCTGATTATGCTGGTCATCCGGTCTTCCTCTCTCACGACCCCGTAACACGACAAGTGGCTCTCATTCTCCGCACTGGCGGACCTGCCGCTATTGACCTTCGTGTGCGGCAAACATACGATCTCAGTACATGGCCACGCCCTCTCAACCCCTCGGGCAGACGGTTTCCCATTACCGCATACTTCACAAAATCGGCGGTGGGGGGATGGGTGTCGTGTACGAAGCGGAAGACCTCAAGCTCGGTCGCCAGGTCGCCCTGAAGTTCCTTCCCGACGAACTCGCCAACGACGCGCAGGCCCTAAGCCGGTTTCAGCGGGAGGCCAAGGCTGCGTCTTCTCTGAACCACCCAAACATCTGTACGATCTACGAGATTGATGAGGCCGATGGGCGAGCCTTCATCGCCATGGAGCTTCTCGAAGGGCAGACGCTCCGGCACGTGATCGCTGGCAAGCCGCTGGAGATCGAAACCGTGCTCGATCTGGGTATCCAAGTTGCCGACGCTCTCGACGCGGCACATTCGAAGGGCATCGTCCATCGCGACATCAAGCCCGCCAACATTTTCGTCACAAAGAGAGGTCAGGCGAAGATTCTCGATTTCGGGCTCGCCAAGGTCGCGCTGAAGCCAGAGAGCGTTGCCCTGAGCGCTGCGACCATCGGCTCCGAGGAGCACCTGACCAGCCCCGGCACCGCGCTGGGCACTGTGGCATACATGTCGCCGGAGCAGGTCAGGGGAAAAGAACTGGATTCCCGAACCGACCTGTTCTCGTTTGGGGCTGTCTTGTACGAGATGGTGACAGGGCTGCTCCCGTTTCGGGGCAACACATCCGGCGTCATCTTCCACGCAATTCTGGAACGCGCTCCGACACCCGCCCTCCGCGTAAATCCCGATCTACCGCCAAAGCTGGAAGACATCATCAATAAAGCGCTGGAGAAGGATCCCAACCTGCGTTATCAGCATGCCTCAGACATCCGTACCGATCTCCAGCGCTTGAAACGTGATACGGATTCCGGGAAGGCACTTGCGACGGGCGGAACGCCCACAGCCAGAACGACGGGGACGGAAGCGCCAATGGCTCAGCGGCTTTGGTCGAGATGGGCAGTGCTCCTTGCAGCCGCGGCAATTCTCACTGGCGTAGTCGTGGCTTGGCTGCGCTGGCCAGTGCCACCAGCTCGGGTCCTGGGCTCAACGCAAGTCACCAATGATGGAAGATTGAAGGCTCCGCCCGCGCTTACCGACGGCTCACGTGTGTACTATATGACCTTTGGCCAGGGGCAGGTTCTCTACCAGGTCTCTGTAACGGGCGGGGGGACCGCGCCCATTTCAGAACCATTCGCGGGTCTCTTTGCTTCCCTAGCGGGGATCTCGCCCAGTGGCTCAGAGCTTTTGGTGCAGACCTGGGAGGGTTCACAGTCCGAGGGACCTGTTTGGGTGGTGCCAACTCTGGCCGGGTCACGTCATCGGCTGGGCAGCCTCGTGTCCACTGATGTCAATTGGTCACCGGATGGGCAAACCATTGCTTTTGCCAAACGTGGCAACTTAAATCTTGCTCGAAGCGATGGCACCGGAGCACATACGATCTTGACCGTGATCGGAACACCTTCTTGGATTCGGTGGTCACCGGACGGCAACAAACTACGCTTCACGGTCTCTGAAGCAAAGACCGGATCGCAATCACTCTGGGAGGCGCGAGTGGACGGGACCGATCTTCATCCATTGCTTCCCGGCTGGAACAATCCTCCCGCCGAATGCTGTGGCAGCTGGACCCCAGACGGAAGGTATTTTGTCTTTCAGTCCACGCGCCACGGCAGATCGGATGTCTGGGCGATGCGCGAGAAAGGAACACTCCTTGGGAAATCTGACCGGGAACCGGTGCAATTCACGGCGGGGCCGATGGATTTTCTCGGGCCAGTGCCCGGCAAAGACGGGAAGAAACTGCTTGTGGTCGGGTGGTTGCGACGTGCCGAGCTCGCTCGCTACGACTTGAAATCTCAACAGTTCGTGCCGTTTTTGTCGGGTATGTCGGCTGAAGGTCTAACCTACTCCAAAGACGGACAGTGGGTAACCTACACAAGTATCCCTGAGGGGAACCTTTTTAGAAGTCGAGTCGATGGCAGCGAAAAGGAGCAGCTCACGTTTCCCCCTCTAACTGCTTACGAACCTCACTGGTCTCCGGACGGGAAGAGGATCGCCTTCCAGGGGATCAGGCCAGGCCAAAACTGGAGAATGTATCTCATCTCCACAGACGGTGGTGAGGCGGAAGAAGTCATGACAGGCGTGGGCGATGTGGGTTGGTCGCCAGACGGAACCTCTCTGATCTTCCATTCCGGCATGGAAGATTTTGTTTCAACTTCCCCGAGAGCGATTCGGCTCATGGACTTGAAGAGTCGGCAGATTTCGACAATCCCGGGCTCGGAAGGGTTCTATTCCCCGCGCTGGTCCCCCGATGGACGCTACATCTCCGCGCTCCAGGTTGGTCCAGAGGTCCTACAGTTATACGACGTCCACACCAGCAAGTGGACCAAGTTGGCGGACATTCCCGTTGGTTTCCCGATGTGGTCGAGGGACTCGAAGTACATTTACTTTGACTCGATTGAAAGCGTCCCGAAGTTGTATCGCGTTCGAATTGCCGACCACAGTGTCGAGTCGGTGGCAAGCCTCCAGAACATCCGCCTGGCGCCAACCTATGGCGGTTCCTTGGCCGGACTAGCTCCGGATGATTCGCCTTTGGTGGCGCGGGATGTAGGCAGCCAGGAGATCTACGCGCTTGATCTGGAGTTGCCATAAGATTCGCGGTGCTGTTGCCCTCCACCCCGACGTCCCCAACCCTTAAGAAGCCCCAGCGGAGGAGTAGAAGTTGTCTCGGCATTCGATTCGAGCCACAACGCGATAACTCCTGGTCGGCAATTCGGAAGTAACCAGTGGCGCCGAAACGGATCAGTACCGAGAAGTCTTAGTGCTGTATCTGAGGCGCCCACGAGTGGGAAGGTGTCCGCTGAGGTGCTCTGGACGGGCGCTTCAGATACAGCGACTTGAAGGAAGCCTCATCGGGAGCTATGGGTTTTGAATGGAGGTTGGTGGGATGACACCGCCAACGCTGCGTCGGGAGAGCGATCAATGGTGATGCCGACGCTGGCTCGGTCGAGGCCGGTGCGGAGATTTGGCCGATGTTTTCTACTGTTTTCGACGAAGGTGAACAGAACTGATAGCAACGAGGCGTAGAACGGCCTGGTGCTAGAGCAGGTGGATGTGGCGACTTCGGGCTGGGGCTTCATGCGGCACCTGTGCAGAGAGCCGGAGGTGCGCGGAGTTGGATCTGGGCGGCGGTAAACCTTTCGACGAGTTTCATCTCTCCGCCGCAGTACGGACACTTCCAGAAGGTTGGGTCTCGCGGTTCGTTCGGCGCAGGCTCTGCCCTGGCCGCTCGCACCTGTAGTTTCAGTAACTGGGCGCAGAGTGGCAGGAGGTGGGCGCGGCGGCGATTGGCGAGGAAGCCGAAGTTGCGGATACGCACGAAGCCGCGGGGAAGCAGGTGCAGGAGGAAGCGGCGCAGCAACTCATCGACGGGCAGAGTCATCAGCCGCTTCTTGTTGCCGTGAGCAGAGTCTCGCCAACGGAAGGTAACGTTGCCCTCGGCCAAAGCCACCAGCCTATGGTTGGAAATGGCGACGCGATGAGTGTAGGCGCCAAGATAGCGCAGCACATGTTCTGGCCCGCCGAAAGGCCGCTTAGAGTAGACAACCCAGTCGTGGCGGAACAGGATGCGGAGCCAAGCTGTGAAGGCGTGTGGTTCTCGAAGAGGCAAGAGGCTGCCGTGGAACTGGAGCGCGTCGGCATGAAAGGCGCGCTTGAGTCCGGCGATAAACTTACCGCGGAAGACACGGCTGAGCACTTTGACGGGAAGAAAGAAGGAGCGGCGTGAGGAGATCCAGCGGAAGTGATCGGGAGCGAGACCGCCGGCGGCGAGCACGCAATGAACATGGGGGTGATGTTGCAGTCGCTGGTCCCAGGTATGGAGCACGCTGAAGAAGCCGATCTCGGCTCCAAGATGCCGGGGATCGCGGGCAATCTCCAGTAGAGTTGCAGCACTGGCGCGAAACAGCAGGTTGTAGATCAGCCGTTTGTTCTGCAAGGCGAGCGGAGCCAGTTCCCGCGGCAGCGTGAAGACAACGTGCACATAGCGGGTGGGCAACAACTCCCGTTCCCGTGCCTGGAGCCATCGCAGACGCGAGTTTCCCTGGCACCGTGGGCAATGCCGGTTCCGGCACGAGTTGTAAGAGATGGCAGAATGTCCGCAGTCCGAGCACTGATCACGATGTCCACCCAGCGCGGCGGTGCGGCAACGAGCAATGGCCAGCAAAATCTTCTGATGCTGCCAAGTGATCCAGCGGCGACTGCGCTCAACAAACGACTGACCTGCACAGCGAACGATGTCGGCCACCTCCAGAGGAGGCCGGTTCATGCGCTCTGTGTCGGCTCTCCTTCTCCTCGAATCGGGAGTGCATCCAACGGACTGCCGGTGGCGCTGAGATGCCGCCGTGAGAGATGCAGGTAGATCGTCGTCTCCTCGAGGTCACGATGACCGAGCAGCATCTGGATGGTGCGCAGGTCGGCGCCGGCTTCGAGCAGATGAGTGGCAAAGCAGTGGCGCAGGGTATGGGGATGGATGTGCTTGTGCTCAAGACCGGCGCGTTCGGCGGCTTGCTGACAGGCGTTCCAGAGAACCTTGGTGGAGACAGGATGACTCGCCGTACGCCATCGGTTGCCGGGAAACAGCCAGTCGGTGGGCTTGCGCCGAAGTCCGCGCCAGTAAACGCGAAGGGCATCGAGCAACTTCGGGCTGAGCATGACATCGCGGTCCTTGCGTCCCTTGCCGCCCCGAATATGAATGACCATCCGCTGGCTGTCGATGTCGCTGATCTTGAGGTGCGCCACTTCCGCGCGACGCGCGCCCGTGGCATAGAGCGTCATCAGCAGGATGCGATGGAAGGGAGACTCTGCCGCGTCAATCAGACGTGCGACTTCTTCCTGGCTGAGCACTTGTGGCAGACGCAGGATCTTCTTCGGATACGGTGTCTCGGCCACACTCCAGCCTCGCTTCAACACCTGAACATAGAAGAACCGTAAGGCTGCCAACCGCTGCGTCACGGTGTTCGGGGCCAGTTTCCACCGCGTGAACAACGCGGCCTGATACTCGCGAATGTGCTCCGGACCAAGCTGATCGGGTGAACAATGGAAGTGTCGACTGAAATGCTCGACCGTCTGGATGTAAGTGTGGATAGTGGACTCGGCGTAGTTGCGGCGCCGTAACTCCTCAAGCATGATCTGGCGTAGATGGGTCACAGAGAGTTCCTCCTCTGCGACACAAACTAGATCAGATCACCCTCCACCGTCGGCTCAGCGACACGCGCATGCGTCCGCCGCAACGCGGCTTAGTTCAAGTCGGCATAGCCGGAGTGATCTGCCAGGACTCGCCTAGTCGTTCGGATTACTCCCAGGTGACAAGCGATACGGAAGCAATGCGCTCCGTCGGAACCTAGGTCTTTCGGGTTGCCAACGATACCTCGGAATCATTTTGGCAGCGGCACTGGGTCCAGATCAAACGCACCCTCTGACCCTATCGATAGAATGCGCATCCGAGTCTGTCAGTAGCCTGATCAAATGCCGATAGAGCAATTTGGTGGGGTCACGCTCCGGCCCTTCCATGCAGGTTTGACAATTTCACTTCGTCTCCAGAGGACCGGCATTGTGCTGCCGGATTTCCGACACAAGCTCCTCAAATCGTGCATCCTTCTGCAAACCTCGGAAACTTACGTCCTTTTCCATACCTTGTGCCGCTTGCTGCGGCAATCCGTGGCCGACAGCCTCTCGCAACAGGGAAATTGCTACATTGTTTTCTCGCTGAAGCGCTGCGTTGCGCGCCAGACAATAAATGGATGCGGCGGTATCCGGATGGTTGGGCCCAAGAACGCGACGGCGAACTTCCAACACTTCGCCGCACAACTTCCCCGCCTCCGAGTACTCGCCTTCAGCCTGCAATGTAGTCGCGAGGTTGTGAATGGAAGTCAGGGTTTGCGGATGTTCCGTCCCCAAAACCCGTTTGAGAGTCTCCAACGCCTCGCGCCCCAATTTCTCGGACTCGGAGTAACGCCCGGCCTGTTTCAACGTGTCCGCCAGGTTTGCCAGCGATCTTAGTGTTTCTGGATGTTCCGGTCCGAGCACTCGCCGCTCGATTTCTAGAACCTCGCGCAAGAGTTTCTCTCCTTCCACATACTGGCCCTCGTCCGACAAGGTGGCACCCAGATCACCCCTCGACCTCAAGGTGTCCACATTGTCTGACCCCAGGATTTTCTGCTGAGCCACGGAAACTTCGCGGTAGAGCTTCTCTGCTTCGGCAAGGCGGCCTTGGTCGTGAATACTCCCAGCTAAATTATAGGTTGAGAGAAGCGTTTCCGGGTGCTGCGCTCCCAGCACGCGGCTTCGAACGTCGAGCGTCTGCCGATTCAGCTTCTCCGCATCAGCATACTTCCCTTCCAGCATCAGAGTCGCGCTCAAGTCGTTCATGGACCTGAGTGTGTCTTGATGCTCGGGTCCAAGAGTCCGGCCGCGGACCTCCAGCACTTCTCGGCACAGGGTCTCTGCTTCGGCATTGCGCCCCTGCGCGGCTAGGACGTTTACTAAATTGCCCATCTGAATGACAGTTTGGCGGTGCTCAGACCCCAAGACACGGCGGGCTATGTCGAGTGCGTCCCTGTACAGTTTTTCCGATTCCGCGTAGTGCCCTTCCTCGAACAATGAGTTCGCCAAGTTGTTCATCGACATCAGTGTTTCCAGATGTTCCGGCCCGAGCAGTTCCCGTCGTGTCTCAAGCGTTTCTCGATACAGTTTTTCCGATTCAGGGTAGCGGCCCTCGTCGTACAGAATGTTCCCTAGGTTGTTGGCTGCGCGCATCGTTCGATAGTTCTTTTCTCCAAGCGTTCGCCGGTATATATCCAGTGAACGCTGTGCCAGAACCTCGGCACGACGATACAATCCCAGATTGTCATACACTGTGCCCATCACATCCATCATTTGCGCCTGCATCTCAGGATCGTGTTCCAACCCGCTATCAATATCCTTAGAGGCTTGGTCTAGAATTTCGCGCGCCGTCACGCTGTTCCCTCGCGCTTCGCTCGGATCCGAAATCTGGAACATGTGGGTCATGAACTGGGAAATCCGGTCGGCTCGGTCACGCTCCCTGGTAATCCGGCGCAGCTGTACGGCCTGCATCACCGCAAAGGCGATGATCAGGACCGCCAAAATTGCTACGCCTGCCACTCCGACACGATGGCGTCGAACATACTTCTGCAGCCGGTAGATAGCGGTCGCGGGTCGCGCCACCACCGCCTCATGGTGTAGATATCTAGTGACGTCCGCCGCCAACTCCGCAGGCGTACCATAGCGACGAGCTCGATCTTTCTCCATGGCCTTCATCGTGATCCAATCGAGATCGCCGCGAAGGAGGCTCACCAGTTGCTTGGGCTCCACACGCCGCATTTTTGCAGTTACAGTGGAAGTTTCTTCCTCCTCGATGAGCCGTGTACTCGGGTTTGGGGGATCCTTTTCCCGTATTTGCCGCAGGACTTCGTCGAACGGCTGTTTCTGCCACCGACTAGCATCAAAGGGATGCGCCCCCGTGAGGAGTTCGTACAAGATCACTCCCAGGGAATAGACATCCGTGCGCGTGTCCACATCGCCTAGGCCAGGATTGGCTTGCTCGGGACTCATGTAACCGGGAGTGCCCATGGGGGATCCGTCTCGTGTCAACTGCGCTTGTTTCCCTACAAACTCCGATGTGGCTTTCGCGATCCCAAAGTCGATGATGCGCGGTGCAGGCCGGCCATCGAGTTCCACTACAAGAATATTGGAGGGCTTCAGGTCGCGGTGAATAATCGCCTTCTGATGCGCATGCTGCACTCCATCACACACGAGGTTGAACAGTTCCAAACGTTCCCGGATACTCAATCTTTTCTGGTCGCAATACTCAGTAATGGACATGCCAGGCACATACTCCATCACCAGGTATGGTTGCCCGCTGTGAGTTGACCCCGCGTCGAACACTTTAGCGATCGTGGGATGTTCCATGATCGCGAGGGCCTGCCGTTCGGACTCAAAGCGTCGGGCGACGGCGTGGTCGTAGGCGCCGCTCCGAATCAGCTTCAATGCGACGTGGCGTTTCACCGGGGCGGTCTGCTCGGCTAGCCAGACTTGTCCCATACCACCTTCGCCGAGCTTTTCCAGCAACCGGTAAGGACCGATCAATCCAGCCGAGGATTCTTGGTTTGTAGCAACAGGACTGTCTTTAGGGTCGTCCAAAGTTGGCCCATCATCGAACAAAGGCGCAGCCTGGCCTCCCGAGGGGGGTGTTGCCGGGGTGGAGCTGAGGTTTCTTGAGGGATCGCGCGGTAAGCTCATGTCCGCCTCCCATGGTTCTCGGGCTACTAGATGAGAGAGTTTAGCACTGCGTGGGTACAGCGTTGAACAGCCAGATGGGCGCTTCGCAGTGTTGCGTCCCATTCGAGCGAGGTCTAACGGTGCCATCCTTTAAGGTCAGAACGTCCCGTCTGCCGGTAGTGTCCTTCTATGTTGGGAGGTTGGAGATGAAAGCCTTGCGTATCGGTGCGATTTTCATCGTGTTTGTCACTCAGCTTGTGGTCGGGGAATCGAAGACGCCGCAGAACTCTGCAACCGTGCAAGCCGCGGCCAATATCAGCCTCTGCTCGTCGTAAGATCGCAGCAGCACAACGTGCGAGATGGCCAAGGTCAAGCGAGCGAAGAAGGCGGCCTAAAACGCTCAGCCTAGGAAACGAAAGAGGCCGGATGTCTTCCGGTCCTCGTTCGTTTCATTCGAACTGATAGGCTACTTACACGAATCGCTGACCATCTTGACTTGCGTAACGGTCAAATGCCCATGCTCGTCATTGGTTTTCGTTGCGCCGCTGTCTTTCGCAGCATCCTTCGCGTCTTCCTTCATGTTGTGCATCGTCGCATTCGAGACGACACCAGTCGCGGTCACCATATGGCCCACGTGCTCGGCGAGAGCCACTTTGCTGCTCTGCACTTCCCACGTACTCCCGTCGGTCCCTGTGATCAGGAACTCCCTTGCGCTATCACCTTTTGACAGGCAGCCGGTCACATCCCGCACGTCTGCCTTGTCCTTTGCGAATCCAAATACGCAGCAGGCAAGAATCACACCCAAGAGCAACTTAATTTTCATATTGTCCTCCAGACTTCGACTTTGCAATGTTGAGTTGACGAAAGCAGGGAACGCGCTGTAGTTAGATCGGTAATCTCAAGCTGAAAGCTGCTCGGCTCGAATGGCGTTCAGCGCGTCCGTGGCAGACGCTGTTATGGCGAATATGGACACGTTGTCGGACGTGCCCGAAGTTTGCTCAAAGACCACGCACCAAAAACACGATTACAAGAATTACAACAATTGTTCCCGCCAGACCGTAACCTAACATAGATCCTCCTATTCAAATACGATGTAACCAATCTCAATTATGCTGAAATATGATGAGTGTTTGCTGGTCAGTTTTGCTCATGCTGCTTCGAATCCCCGTACTGAAATTTGTATTGTGCCACCGACTTGGTAAATCCTCTCAGCCGTGCTCTGGCTAAACCTTCCTGAGCGACGGTTGGTGGAGTCTCATACGCCCGTCATCATCCCATTTGACGACCGCGTCATCGTCGTTAGCTTGCTCAACCGTACCGAATTCCCCACTCGGCTTTCCGAAGTCGCCCAAACCCTCGACGCGATCTCCGGGACTCAAGGGCTGATCGTTTGCCGGTGGCTCGGCCAGGCGTGGCTTCTTGGCGCGGTCAGAGTCAGCGGTTGCGCCGGGGTATGACACTGGCGGTTGCGAAGCTTTACGCAGTTTGGGTATCGAATTACTGGTGATATGGTTCATCGTCGATTGTTCCTTCCAACACGCAGGAGCTGCGCCCTTCGCTGTCACTTCATCTCCCGATCAAATACAGCATAGGCTGGAAGAGAACGGTTCAACTGGTCCAAACTGCACAGTTCTGACATTCAATTTGGCTAAATGGGGTGGCTCAGGATTGCGGGGCGGAGGCTACTGGTGGAGAACAACATTGAGAAGTGAACGTGGACTGCCAACCAAGCTGGAACGTAAGACCACCGTGCGGGCTTAGCAACCTTTTTGGCAATGTCGTGGATATGGAAAACCACGTCGGGAGGAAGCGGAAGCAGGGCGTGGACTAATTCGTGGCTTTCCAGGCTTCGATCGACTCCAGCCTCCGTGCGTCGGTGAGCACGCAGAAGGCGCAGACGTATGAAAGACGTTTACGAAGTTCTCAGGCTGAAAGAGATCGAGTTGTCGAGGGTAGAAGAGGAAGTAGAGACCAGGGGTTCCTTTGTTGGTATCGCAACCGCAGAGCTGTATCAGTGAATAATGTGACGAGTCGCCGCCGGCTCGATAAAGAGGGGGACAACGAGATCGTTGAGTAGGCCGGCGATTTTTCCTAGGTATGAAGGTGCCTCTCGTGCATGAGCCAGCCCGCTGCTGCGGTCCTGATTCCTACCTTGCCAAAGGAGTGAGCCAGTCTGCGAGAAGTACCGCAGCAACGCCCATCCCCACCCCCGCAATGATTAGTGCGGAAACAACGAGGTAACTACGGTTGCGACGGCGGCGCAGGTAATGGAGCCTGCCCTGTGCGAAGTCGAAGGGTTTCCTCGGTGGTTGATAGGCCGCCTGGTCAAGCTGCTCTTTCCGCACTCCGCTCATAAGGCTTCCTAGCGGGCAACGCCGTCTGCCAATCAGAGCTGGTTCGCGGCCATTGCCAGACTTAGGCGAAGTGTGCGGCTCGGTCTTGATGAGATTGTACGCGCAAAACGCGTGCCGCGACATGGTTTCGCTGTTTAAGCGAGAATCAGACACAGAGTGCTGAGAGCAGAGTCTGCCGTAGCCTTTCGAAGCTCTTACGTTGAGTTCTCTCGGTACGAGCGGAGAAACCGAGGATTCAAGTAAACCTTGTCCAACGGTTGGAGTCGACAAGATTTGTGCGCCTGCCCTAGCCGTTCGCGGTAGATTGGCGTACCTAGGTGCCGCCACGGATCCTTAGCCTCGTTTAGCGATGACTGCCAGGGGAAGAATGCCGAGTCGGGCATGGAATTCACGAGGCTACCTTTGCCATCGATTCGGTGCCAAACCTCGGTCGCCGATAAACACGGGCGATCTGAGCAACGTCCGCGTGGGGCCTCCGGGAATCTTGAGCAAGATAGAGCTTGTGCACTCGGTCCGTATGTGCGTGCTTTCCGCCAAAAGTTCACGGTGCTGACCGGCCACCAGGGTGCCTGATCGGTGGCCTGATGCATCGAATCAATGAGTTGTGTGGTGATTCATACGGCCATCTAAATGCAAGAGATAGGTGGAGTGAGCATCCTTGCTCCTCTTTCAGGTTCCCTGAACTAAGTCAGCCCATCTGGAGCTCTCCCAATCTTAGCGAATCACAACCTTAAGGAGGTTGACATGTTTGCACGCAACGTATCTTTTAATCTGAAATCCAATATGCTTTCCGACTACGCCCGAACATTCGACAAGGACATTCTGCCATTGCTGCGCAAGCAGAACGGATTTAAGGACGAACTTACGTTCTCAGCTTCCAATGGAAGCGAAGTAACTGCCATCAGTCTGTGGGACAGCAAAAGTAGTGCAGAAATCTATAACACCAATATTTACCCCGAAGTGTTGAAGACCATGTCAAGATTCATCGAGGGCACACCCAAGGTTCGGAACGGCGAGGTTGTCAACTCGACCTTCCATAAGATCGCCGCTGGAGTAGCAGCGTAAGAGTTGCGAGCCTTCGTACGAAAAGGCGGACCGAATTCCGCCTTTTCGTTTTCTTTTGCTAGTTTAAGATCCGCTGATCTAGACTCAGCGTATCCGAAGTTTCCGTTTTGGTTCCATCAGTCGACCTGAGGCGCCCGATGGAAACCATGCCTATACAGACGCTGTCAAAAACGCAGTCTCCAGAACCAATGCTCGAACACGCAATTCGTCTCCGTGCTTACGAACTTTACGCCCAGCGCGGAATGACTGAAGGCCGCGGAGTCCATGACTGGCTAACGGCGGAGGCCGAGCTTCTACATGACTCCTCTACGACTGAGTCGGAGTTAACCGGGAGAAGAAAGCACTGACGCAAAGTTTGCAACCCTACTCACACCGAAAGAGCTGAGCTGTCGAGCGTGGGAAACGGATGTAGAGGCATTACGCATGGTAGCCCTTTCCCCTCAGATGACCGTGACTACAACAATGGCATTGCACGGCTTCAACGCGTTGGATCACGCCGCCGCGGCCCATCCAGGTTCCAAAGGGAGCCAATACCGATCCACAACCCGATCACGCCCCGGAGTGGAAGACGAAAACCGTGGGTTTCCCATAACCGCTCGTGCCGCACTACCTGTCCCGCTCCACTCCCACCTCTTTTGGGGCACACAAAACTATCAACGGCGGATCTGTTTGCGTTCGACGCCATAGCCTTAGCCCTGATGCAGGAATCGTACGATGGGTCGGACCTCTTTCAGAGGCATGAGTGCACAACCTACGCGCAACGGTCTAGCCCCCGTTGGGCAGTTGATCGAAAGGAAGCCAGGCGTTGATCACCCGGCCAATCACGGAAGCTTCTCGCGGCACCTTGAAATGTCTGACGGGCTGTCGGGAGAGGGGGTAGGGCAGCAGTGTGAGTTCCTTGCCTTGCAAATCACACCAGCAACAACTATGCCCCCCGGTATGCCAAATCAGGTAGACCGGACGTTCCCGCATACTCTTCCAGTCAGATACCTGGATCGTATTCTGCTTGACGTCGACCTCCACTAAGGAGCCGGGAGGAATCAAATCTCCCATCGAGTCATCCTTCAGGCCGACGACAGCATATCGGTAACGTTTTGGATCGAGGCGCTTGAACTGCGCCGGTCCTAAACCCGCCAGTTCTTGCGGATTCAGTGCGAGCAGACGAGTCTCCTGGCTGTTAAAACCGCCATCGAAGGTGAGTTGAAAGCGGAAACCAGGTTCCTGGTCTTGGATGGGCCAAGGCTTTCGCACACCGGGCTCACCCTGACCGATGCACTGCCTTACTTCCTCGCCATCAATACCAAACACCAGCAAGAGCTCTTCCAACGGGACTTTGAGAGAAACTGCTAGGCTAACAAGCTTGTGAATGCTGGGAACAGCTCCAGTTTCGACATCAGCCAGCGTAGAGTGCGAAACATAAAAATCTGGGTCGCCTTTGACGTCGGCAATCGACCGGCTGACACGCTCGATATCACTCGATCTAACGAAGCGCTCTTCCCTCAACTCTCGAATCCATTTGCCTGAGTTCATGCGCGAGGTGCGCGCGATTTCACGTGTCAACTATCGACTCCTCGATTGGGAAAGCAAGCCGCTGTCCCCAGAAATATATGCCGGAGGTGGAAGGACATTCTCTGACCACCCCAGAGCCGTCGTTCATTGAACGGAGAGTCAAAACAGACGGGAATAACCTCAGGTACTGAAGCCGCGTCCCTGTCGTTGCCGTATCGTGACTTCGCTTCTCTCTCATGTCGTGATCCTCTTTCGCCGGTCGATGCGACGCCAGATGGCTTTTCGGTGAATCGGTTGGGCCACCAGGCCGAACACTCGGTCAAGGATTTTGCTGTAGATACCGATGACATTCTGGACAAATACTTGGCTTCAAGCACAGAGGAAGAACGGATGGGCGCTGAAGTACACCGCAGATAGCGCTAGTTCGAACCGAACTTCGTTGGTGCATTCCTGACACCGGGGAAAAATGTCGCAGTAAAGTGCGATGACCTGATGTGGTGGAGCGTGCTGGACTGAGTGGACGACCCGGTATATTCCGGAGGATGGAGTTCTGTCGCCCGGCCGAAAAATATCCGCCATTCTTCTGAGTTTCCTTTACTAAAAGATCTGAACATGGGGTATCCTTATTATGTATACGCCGTTATGTTAACAATGTCAACGTAATTATTGTTCGAGACCCGACAGGAGCGACCATGCCAAGACAGCCGGATCCTCAATTAGAGACTCGCATCCTTAAAGCTGCGCAAAAACTGTTCTTGAAAGGGGGAGAGAAAAGCCTTTCCATGCGAGCTTTGGCGAAGGCAGCGCATACCAACACGCCGGCGGTCTATCGCCGGTACAAGAGCAGGAAGCAGATCCTGGAAGCGTTGGTTCAACGAACTCAGCAGGACTTATTCGCTGTGCTGGAGCCTTGTATTTCTCTTCAGGATGCCTATCGCCGCCTTCTTGAGTTCGCCCTGGAGCATCCTCACGAGTATCGACTCATCAATGCGGCTTTTTCAAAGGTCAATACTGCGCGGCCCAACTTCGAGTTCATGAAACAACGAAGTGCCGAATGGCTAGGCGGGACTCCTGAGGACCACACGGATTTGATCCTGGCTTTGTGGGCGCTAGCGCATGGGACCGCCTCGTTGCTGATTTCAAGGGCGGTTCCCTCACATCACGAAACGGACCTGCGTTCTGTTGTGGATAAGGCTGCCGCACTCCTGGTGCAGAACGCGTCCATCCTGTCGGCTCGGAAGTAGGTTGGCCTTGCAAAGCCGGTCAACGGGTGTGATTATCGGCGGGTTGGACGCGTGGCACGAGACCCCAATCTACCCGTGACAAGCAGCATCATCATTCGCACGGCTGCCGTGGCCGAGCAAGAGGCCCTTGAAGCATTGCAACTGCGTGCATCTCTTACCAATGATGGCGATCGCGAGGCGCTGCTTGCCAATCCAGATGCGATCAAAATCCCGCTGGAACAGCTTGCAGCAGGGCGCGTATACGTGTCGGAGTTGAGCGGGGTAACAGTAGGTTTTTCTGCAATAGAGCCTCGAGTGGGTGGAGAAACCGAACTGGATGCCCTTTTTGTCGAGCCGAACATTCGCAGGCATGGCATTGGGCGATTGATGGTCGAATACTGCGCAGAGATCGCACGCAAGCAAGGGTCCACGGCGCTCCATGTAACCGGGAATCCGCATGCCGAGGATTTTTATCTCGCTTGCGGGTTCAAGCAGATCGGAACGATCCAGACTCGTTTCGGTGTCGGACTGCTGCTACGAAAAGACTTGTGAGTTGGGCCTTCCTGACGACAACGCGCTTGAAACCAACTAAGACGGAGTTGTGCTGGCGGGAGTCGCATCACAGTGCTGGGAACTTCGCGACCTTACAACAACTGGTGTTAACAGGCGTGGGTGTTGAAAAAGTCCGTCAACAGAGTAGCTCTTTGGCTGCGAGGATGACCCCGTAGGTCTTCTTCCCTCGGCTCGGCTAGGTGGTGGCGGGCAGAACAAGGTTCGATCGATCCGCTGCACATACTCAGCTTTGAGCGTGCCTCGGCGGTTCACTTTCACAACAAATTTTGTGTTTTTCATAGTTGTTTACTGCTTTCAGTTTACGCCGTTAAAGTATGCCGCAGATCGCCACTCGATCTCCGACTGAGCGAACCTCGATCCAGTCAACAATTGGCGATCAGTTCGGACAAGAGCACAGTACACATCAGGTAGACTTGAATGTGTGCGATTGGGTACTGGTGGGGAGGTGATGAGATTGGCAGAAGTTCGTCTGCAAGAGGGCGAGTCGTTGGAGAATGCCCTTCGTCGCTTCAAGCGCAAAGTGCAGCAGGAAGACATCATCAAGGACGTTAGGCGTCACTCCTTCTATCTGAAGCCGGGCGAGAAGAAGCGCGTGAAGGAAGCCTTAGCGCGAAAGCGTGCTCGAAAAAAGAGTCGTAAAGAGTCGGATTGAGTTGCAATCTAGGGCCGCTGTTGCCCAGGCAGCGGCCTTCCGTTTCGCTGCTGGACAATCGTTCTACTTCCTGGGGCGCTTGGCCTTACGGCTGTACCGAGTTCAATCCAAGGTAGACAGCCCAACCCGCGATGGCCAAGAGCATCAGGCCCGACGTTGCGCCTACCAGTTTCACCAGGGGATTTATCTTGTTCACTTTGGCGATCAGCTGGCTTTGTTCCGTTGCCCTTGATGAGGAAGACTCATCTATGAAAAGTTGGTCGTCCTCCCGCCGCGTCAGCGTACTGCGGTAGAAGAGGAGGATGAGGAGAATCCCGGTCACAATACCCCACGCGATCAGCGACCATTCCATTCCCTGAGTCATAGATCACCTCCACGAATTTATGTTCGAGCAATTGCCGGACACTTGCCCTTTTTGGGTACGGGCCGGTGAAAGTCACACTACCGCGGGCAGCAACTTGCCACACTCCAAGCAGTATGCTTTCAGGCGAGATGTGATTAATCCGCAAGCCGGGCACATCCTCTGTGATCCGAACGTGGCCATGTGTGCCTTTAGTCTGTGCGTCCTGTAGAAGAGCAGGATCGCGAACAGAGCAATCATCAGGCCGATTGAAATATTAAGTGCGCTCATAAGCTTACTGAACCCTCGTTATCTATCGGACACGCAATGGGACCGTCCGGAAGAACGCAGATCCCCGGAAGGATGACGGAGAGATGCGAAGGGACTCCTTAAGGCTAGCCTTCGGTATGAGCAATAGCAATGCGATTCGTGCGGTGTTTCCCACAGCGTAGCGAAATGTCTTCCGCCTTGGTGGAAGACTGTGGCGCATCATCCGAGATCAATTCGATGAGCGGTCTTTCTTCAAGCGTTCGATACCTTTATGGCTCAAGCAGCTAGCGCGTGTCGGCTGCTGGCGTATACAAGGAGAGCCACCATTTCATCCATCGTGGGAATGTAGAACTCCGAAATCGACCTGATACGTTTCAGTCCGTCGCGGACTGCCTTGGAGGGATTGAACAGCAAGAACCGGATGTTGTGGACGCGGGCCCATTGTCGTAGAAACACCAGCATGCCGAGACCGCCACCTGCGATGGCATGCACCTCTGAGAGTTCAAGTACAACAATCCGGGCATCTGTTTGCGAGGTCACGGCTCGGCGCAATGTGAGCGCGGCTTCTCTCTGCACAATCTTGCCCTCGCACTCAACCACCGCCAATTCACCGATGTTCTCAACCGTTACATTCAGCATGACTGCCTCCCGATGCTGCATGATTCTGTCCATCTGTTTGTGTACCTAGAGCACGGGCACTACCATCCCTGTGCTATGTGCAAGATGAGTCGTGCTTTCCAGGCGAGGGCTGGAAAGTTCGGCAAGAAACGAGCAAATCCGCCATACACCAAGAAGTAACTCTTACTTGTCCGTTGAATCATCTGCTACGTGCCAGGCAGGGTGTGACCGTGCTCACAGGCCAACGTGATTGATGTCCTTGAGGATTCTGCTGCTCCCTGTAGTGTGGCAAAAGTGCCCGATCATCACCCACCAGCGGGTGGGCATCCTTCGAGGGGCTCTTATGTCAGGCCTAAGTTCTCGCCAAGTTAGATGGTTCGCTTTGCTACTCACGCTCGTCCTCATCCCCGTCACCTACCTTCTGTCGGCATCCGGCAAAGTACAAGCGAATGCAGAGGCATTAACCCTCTTCGCACCACTTCCCGCGGTGATGAGCTCGCCCGACAATCCTGTGACTGACGCGAAAGTGACGCTGGGGAGAATCCTATACTACGATCCTCGCCTGTCGGCCGGCCAGAAGATTTCCTGCAATACCTGCCATCCGCTCGACGCCTATGGCGCGGAATCCAAGCCCGTGTCAACCGGCCACAAGAACCGGAAGGGGACCCGCAACGCGCCTACCGTGTACAACGCTGCCGGACACTTTGTGCAGTTCTGGGATGGCCGGGCCCCGACCGTCGAGGAGCAGGCGAAAGGCCCGATCACCAACCCAGTTGAGATGGCGATGCCCTCCAATGCCGTGGCCGTGCAAGTGATCAAGTCCATTCCGGAGTACGTTGCGCTTTTCCAGACAGCCTTTCCCAAAGAGAAGGATGATCCGATTACCTACAACAACATGGCGTTGGCGATTGGAGCGTTCGAGCGCGAACTGGTGACTCCGTCGCGCTGGGATGCATTCCTCGGGGGGAACGAGTCGGCCCTGACGGACGCCGAAAAATCGGGCTTCAACACATTTGCCGCAATCGGCTGCCAATGGTGCCACTACGGTCCGTATTTGGGTGGAGCGTCGTACCAGAAGCTCGGCGTCGTAAAACCGTGGCCCGACCAAACCGATCAGGGACTTTACCAGGTGACTAAGGAGGGGATGGACAAGATGGTCTTCAAGGTTCCCTCACTGCGGAACATCAAGAAGACAGCACCCTACTTCCATGACGGCTCGGTTCCGACGCTGGACCAGGCGATCCGCAACATGGCGGTTCACCAGCGTGGAGTAACACTCACTGATGCCCAAGTGAAGTTGATTGAAATCTGGATGGATTCGCTGACGGGACAGGTACCGATGAACTACATCAAGCCACCGGAGCTGCCGAAGAGTACATCGCAAACTCCACACCCCAGCAGCGAGTAACAAAACTGCGAGCGGCAGCCGTTCGAGGGATGGCATTTTGACGATTCGGGGCCGAGTGCAAGCTGGCAAATTTCGATTGAGGGAGCAAGAAACATGGTGAACCAACGTTGGTGGACTCGTCGTGACTTCATCCGTATTGGGACAGGTGCTGTAGCCACCGGGGCCGCCGCGAAAGTTACTCTGCTTCAGCCGAAACCTGTCTGGGCACTGACGCGGCCAGTCGCGCCGAGTGATACCGTACGGTTTGCTTCGATTGGCACTGGCGTGCGGGGATGTGAACTGCTTGAGGCGTCATTGCGCGTGCCGGGGGTTGAGTGCGTTGCCGTGTGCGATCTTTATGACTCACGGCATACCGCGGCTCAGGAAGCTGTGAAGAAGAATGTTCCGGCGACCCGCAATTACAAAGAGATTCTCGACCGCAAAGATGTGGACGCTGTCTTCATTGCAGTCCCCGACCATCAACATCGAAAGGTATTCGCAGACGCGTGCGCCGCCGGTAAAGATATTTACTGCGAAAAGCCGATGTCCCACACCGTGGAAGATGGTTTCGCGATGGTTGAAGCGGCACAGAAGGCCAACCGCATAGTGCAGATCGGAAGCCAGCGCGTGTCCTCAATTCTTTACGCTCACGCGAAGGAAATGTATGACTCCGGCAAGCTCGGAGACGTGTATTCGATCGAGGCTTATTGGGACCGCAATTCGGCAAGCGGGGCCTGGGTTTATCCCATTCCTCCTGATGCCAGCGAGCAGACGATTGACTGGAATGCATTCCTCGACGGCGCGCCCAAGCGGCCGTTCAGCCCTGAACGTTTTTTCCGTTGGCGGTGTTTCGCCGATTATGGCGAAGGCTTGGCTGGAGATCTCTTCGTCCATCTGATTTCGGGAATTCATTTCATTACCAGCACTAATACCGCGGCAAGGCGGGCGCAGTCTGCCGGCGGCCTGTTCCGCTGGAAAGATGGACGTGATTTCCCCGACCTGATCGAGACTCTATATGACTATCCGAATTTCCGTGCGTATCTGCGCTGCAATTTGAACAATGACCAGGGCGAGTTCATTGGTTTTTACGGAACCAAGGGCACGCTGATCATCAAGGGCTCGACTTCGACCTACACGCCGCAGGGCACGCGTCCGCAACCCGAGAGCTATTCGATCTATGGATGGCCTGTGCAATTGCGTAATCAGTATCTTGCGAAATGGCAAGCCGAGCACCCGCTGCCCAATCCGTTGGAGTTCAAGGTGGGTGAAGAGGAGGAGACTTTTGGCGTGCCGCCTGGCTACAGCGACCTCGCCGACCACGAAGCCAATTTTTTTGGTTCGGTTCGTACACGCCAGAAGACGGTAGAAAACGAAGAGTTCGGCAACAACGCCGCAATCGGATGCCATTTAGCCAATTACTCGTATTTCAAGGAGACGACAGCTCTGTGGGATGGACCGGGTAGAAGGATTAAGGGGTAGATAAAGCGGGCTCGGTTTGTTACACGCTGTGGGCTTTGATCGCAAAGGCGTAAGAAGGGGAAATGGATGTTGATTTCCGCGGTAAATTTTGTCTGGCTTCCAGACCCACAGACAAATAACGCATACCCGTTTTCCCCCCAGCCCCATGGGACGCTTCGAGCCCTCTCCCAAGGAACTGTCCCAGTCTTCTCTTGAGGTGTGAAGATGCGAAACAGTGGACTAGGAAATGTACAGAACTTTCTGTATTGAGCGGCTTCGCGTGGCGAACATCGGGCAGGCGCAAAGGCAGTTCAAGCTTTTCACCTGGGCTGAAGCACTTGGTAGCGTGTGACTGCGTAGCCGAGGGCTGCGCCAAGAAACACATCTGAGGGGAAGTGAGCGCTAGAGGTTACTCTGGAAAAGCTGACCACGGTCGCGAATCCGTATACCACCCATGGTACCCAGCGGTGCGTGTGGTAGCGGGACGCGACGACCGTGGCTACGGCAAAAGCGCCGGCGGCGTGCCCGGACGGAAAACTGCTTCCTTTGAAGGGTGATTTCCCACCAGCAAAAAAAGTGTCATTGAATGGCGCCCCTGGGGCCACATCAGACGGGCGTTTTCTTCGCGTAATCGCCTTCAGCGCGAGATCGACGACTGCACTGTCAGCGTAAGCTTCTCCCGCAAGCAATGCTGTGCCCACCTGGTACGAGTCATGCCGGGCATACCCTGCGATCAGTAGCGCCGCGGGCAAGGCTATGACCTCCGCACTGGTAATCGGAGCGTCGAATGTGTCGTTCACATCGTCCAGATTTCGTGCATGGGAACGAAAATAAGGCATCGCATGAGGATCCGCAACGATCAACCCGGCGGTCCCACCCGCGATGGCAAGTGTAGGAAGCCAATAGTGCCCCTTCGCCAATTGAGCAGGGAACAAGACCCAAATGCCTTTTTGATCGTGAAGGAAGTCCTTTGGCAGGCTGCGCCATGTCACTTCGCGGTTGGTGGGAGAGTCCGGGCTCTGCCTGTACGACTCCCTGGTGTGGGAAGGGCTATCGGGCAATTGCGGATTGGAAGTCTGCGAATTGGCGCTCTCGCGAGTCCATGCAACAACCAGGATAAACAGAATGAACAGTCTAGGCAGCTTGATCATAGCTGACCTTTGATGTCATTTCTGCCGTGTAAGGTAGGCTGGACGGCCTGCTTTTATGCGAATGGTCACTGCTTTTGCCTGGTCCGGAAGGCGAGGTGTATGGCCTTTTGCATTCTGATTTCTGTTGTGGCCTTGGTTCCCTAAGTCCAAACCAAATTGCGGATGGTCGTAGGTGACGGGGATCTTGACCGGTGCCAGGTAGCCGTCAGGCTTGTTCTTGAAGAAAGAGTCCAGCACTTTCAGCATTAAAGCGAGAGAACGTGGCAATGCCGTCGTTAAGAAGAACATGACCTTTCAGGTTCGAGAGCACGTTCTGAGGATTGGTATCATCCTTTTCTTGCACTGGAGGGTGAGAGAAAGCTGTTATTGCGGGTTAACTAGTAAGTAATACAGTGAAAACTGTAAAGCCTCGGCATTCGGGTTCGGACGATAATACCGGGCTACTTGTTTACAAATTCTACGAATCTCATGGGCCAAAAAGGTTAGAAGATGAATGCCGTCCAAATTTTGATCGCCGATGATCATGAGTTGTTTAGGCGCACCGCGCGATCTTTCATTGAATCTCAGCCCAATTGGCATGTCTGCGGCGAAGCCGGGGATGGGATCGAAGCGATTGAGAAGGCGAAGAGACTGCGTCCTCAAGTCATCCTGATGGACATCAACATGCCTCGCATGGACGGATTGGAGGCGACACGAATTATTCGGAGGGAGCTTCCAGATAGCAACGTAATCATTGTCACCCAGAATCATGAAACGATCGCACGCCAGCAAGCTGCCGCGGTCGATGCGAAAGGCTCGGTGACGAAATCGGATTTTACCCAAGAGTTGCCCACCGTCATCAAGAAGCTGTTCGAGATCCCGACCGCAAAGACTATTGAAGGTCCGAGGGAAGAGACCGCTCATCCGTCGGGATGGGTGCGCGGCGGTGGAGCGTTGGGCCAACTGGTCCGTGAATTCGACTGGACGAAGACTCCCCTCGGCCCCATCGAACAGTGGCCACCAAGCTTGAAGACCGTGGTTCGCGTGCTGCTCACTTCACGCTTTGCTATGTGGATGAGTTGGGGACCCGAACTCACGTTTCTCTATAACGATGACTATGCCCGGATGACCCTTGGGAAGAAGCACCCGTGGGCATTGGGAAAGCCATCTCGCGAGGTATGGAAGGAAATTTGGGACGACATTGGTCCCCGCATTCGGGGAGTCTTAGAGACTGGTGAGGCGACCTGGGATGAAGCGTTGCTCTTGTTCCTGGAGCGGAGCGGATATCGCGAGGAAACGTATCACACCTTCTCCTATAGTCCCTTGTCTGGAGATGACGGCACAGTTGCCGGGCATCTCTGCGTAGTGACCGAAGAAACAGATCGCGTGATCGGAGAACGCCGGCTCAAGACACTGCGTTCCCTGGCAGGAGAGTTGAATAAAACAATTACAGAAGAGGATGTGGTCGCCTGTATCGCTCGCTGTCTCGGCGAAAATCAAAAAGACTTACCGTTTACCCTCCTGTATCTTTTCACAGATGATGGGAACGAAGCCCGCCTTGCTTGCCAAACCGGGATAACCGAACGTAACCCGTCCGCGCCAGAGTCGATTCAATTGACCGAAAAGAATCAACCTTGGCCAATCAGCGACCTACTGACTGGGAAAGATTCCATCATTGTTGAGAACCTGCCGGAGAGGTTCGAGTCGGTTCCATCCGGCTCTTGGGATAAGTCACCTTCGCGAGCACTCCTCCTTCCCATCACGAGTCAGGGCCAGGACAAGCCCGCCGGAGTGATAGTCGCCGCCCTCAATCCATTCCGCCCGCTCGACGTCAGCTACGCTGGATTCATCAATCTCGTTGCCGGCCAGATTGCCGCCAGCATCGCCAATGCACGCGCGTACTCGGCGGAAAAGAAGCGCGCCGAGGCTCTGGCCGAAATCGACCGCGCGAAGACTGCCTTCTTCAGCAACGTGAGCCATGAGTTTCGCACGCCCCTGACTTTGATGCTGGGGCCGCTACAGGACCTGCTGGCAAGAAGTCAGACTCACCTTTCTCCAACGGCCAAGGAACAGCTCGAGTTGGTGAGTCGCAACGGCGCAAGACTCTTGCGCCTGGTTAACACACTGCTGGACTTTTCGCGCATTGAAGCCGGACGAGTGCAGGCCGTATATCAGGCTACGGACTTAGCGCGCTTCACTTCTGAGCTGGCTGGCGTATTCCGTTCTGCCACGGATAAAGCGGGATTGCGCCTCGTCGTGGATTGCCGCGATCTGGGGGAACCGGTCTACGTGGATCGCGATATGTGGGAGAAGGTTGTTCTGAATTTGATTTCCAACGCTTTCAAGTTCACCTTCGAAGGAGAAATTGCTGTCAGTGTACAGCGCGTGGGGAACACGGCTGAGCTTCGCGTTCGGGACACAGGAGTAGGAATTCCTGCTGAAGCCATGCCTAAATTGTTCGAGCGATTCAATCGTGTTCCCAATGTGCCGAGTCGAACCCATGAAGGCAGCGGGATCGGTTTGGCATTAGTCCATGAGTTAGTGAAGCTGCACGGCGGCTTCATAAGGACCGAAAGCACTGTGGGGCAAGGCTCCACGTTCTTTGTCAGCATTCCCTTTGGACAAAGTCACCTCGCTTCCGGCCAGATGGGTGGCTCTCGTAGCTTGTCTTCGACCGCAGTGGGCGCGAAGCCATTTGTAGAGGAGGCCCTCCGGTGGCTTCCTGACCCGGTCGGGGGCAACGAGATTTTTTCCGTGCACGACGAGTTGCTGCCGGTCCCGTGTCCCCCGGTGTCGCAGGCCGCCGTCCGTCCTCGCGTCCTTATCGCTGACGACAACTCCGACATGCGCCACTATCTGGCCCGTCTGCTGTCGGAACAGTACGAAGTGGAAACTGTTGCGGACGGGCAAGCGGCCATTGGGGCTGCGCATAAACAGCCCCCGGACCTCATCGTTAGCGATGTCATGATGCCGATACTCGATGGTTTTGAGCTCCTGGAGGCACTGCGGGCGGATGAGCAGACTCGCACCATTCCAGTCATCCTTCTTTCGGCCCGTGCCGGCGAAGAATCGCGGGTGCAAGGCATCCAAGCGGGTGCGGATGATTATTTGACCAAACCCTTCTCTGCGCGAGAACTTTTGGCTCGCGTCAGCGGCAGACTCGAGATTGCCCGGCTGCAGCGAGATCGAGAATCGCAACTCAGAGTAAGCCAGGCAGAGCTGGAGCAGAGAGTTCAGGAACGCACGCAGGAATTGCTGAACGCGAGCCATGAGCTCCGGGAACTGTCTGCCCGCATTTTGCAGGCTCAGGACGAGGAGAGACGAAGAATCGCGCGGGAGCTCCACGACGGCGCCGGACAACTCCTTGCTGCGCTCGGCATGGAGGCCTCCAATTTAGCCAGGGAGAGCGATCGGCTGAGTTCGCGTGCCGCTTCGTCGCTCAGCAACATCGAATCGCTGGTCAGACAAATGACCAAAGACATTCGCACTATGTCTCACCTTCTGCATCCACCCCTGCTGGACGATGTTGGCCTGCAGTCCGCGATTACGGACTACGTCAAGGGGTTCGCTGAACGGAGTGGGATTCAGGTATCGCTCGACCTCCAAGCTGCGTTCGAGCGTCTGGATCGCGACTATGAGCTGTCCTTGTTCCGCATTGTCCAGGAATGCCTCACGAACATTCATCGCCATTCGGGAAGTAAGACCGCTGGCATCCGCATCTTCCGCGATGACGGCGCGCTCGTCCTAGAGGTTCGGGATGAAGGTAGGGGCATGCGAGCCGAACGAATGTCAGAAATTCAGTCGAGCGGTTCGGGTGTCGGGATCCGAGGCATGCGAGAACGGGCGCTGCAACTCTCCGGGACGATGAGCATCGAGTCCGACGCTTCGGGAACTCGAATCCGCGTGGTCATTCCAACTCCCAAAACTGCGTCGCAGGAAAGAAAGGGCAGTCATGAACCCCTGCAAACAGCAGTCTGACGGTTTTCCTCAAATCACCTTACCACCGAGGTTGACCCCTTCAGTCAGAATCGCGGCCTCTTGTGATGCCAACGGCGAAATTTTGGCAGAGCAGAACAAAAGTGCTTGGAACCGGTCAGGCAGGGGTTTCGCGCACCTCCCGCGCCGAGCACTTGGGTTCATTATCGGGACTATCGTAACTTGCAATGCAGTCCCCACGGGCCGAGTATCTGGACAACATGGCTACTGTGCTCCTTATCGATGACAGCAAGTTTCTGCGAAGGGCTAATGAACTTTCATTGATGAAAGCTGGGCATCAGATCGTCACGGCCTCAGATGGGGAAGAAGGGCTTCGTCTCGCACGCGAGAAGAAGCCAGATGTCATTGTTCTGGATATGATGTTGCCGAAACTGGGCGGGGCAGACCTTCTTCAGCTTCTCAAGGGGAACCCGCAAACCGCCAAGATCCCGGTCATCGTTCTAAGCAGTCTTCCTCAAAAGAATGAGCTGAAGCTCATGGCTGCCGGTGCCGCAGCTTACCTCGAAAAATCCAGCCTAGCCCTGGACCAGTGTTCAAGCGAACTATCGAGAACGATTAGCAAGATCCTCAGTTCGGTCCCCGCGAGTGTCTAGTTCCTGTTCAACTGTCGGAAAATCGACCTCAGCCGCTCTTACTCATGGCGCCTCCACCTCGTCCCGGCGCCTGATCTGAATGACGTGAACGATCTTGTATTTCGATGCGCGATCGACGCGTCGCACATGAGGAGACTTCAGTGTGCGGCCAAGGAACACGCAGACTTCGAGGAAGTTCCTCTTCGGACGCACGAAGAAGTAGCACGACTTGCGCGAGAACATCACCGATTTATGCGAGGCGTAGATCTGCTGATCTCCCAAAGAGATGGCGGTCTCGCGCAGCCGCTCCCAGGCGTTCCAGAGATCTCCTGAGAGGTCCTGCGTGAGGGCCGTTTCGGTCGTGGTCCAGCAGTCGTGCTCCTCCCCTTCTTCGACCCACTGCTTGCAGTGGTAGCACTCTCGACCCGTCATGGTCCCATTGTAGTGATGGAGCGGATCCAAATCGCTGTGCCGGGAAACTGAGATAACTGATGACATAACTACGTTGGCCTCGCGACGACCCGAGTAGACTTTGCGATATCCAACCAAGAAGGCTCGGGACAAAGGAGGCCGAGATGAAAATTGTAGGCTGCGATCTACAATGCGAGACAACAGGCGATTGCCCTGGTGGACACCAGCACCGGTGAGTTCATCGTTTACGCTGCCTTAGAAGGTCTGGTGGTGGTAGGAATCAAATCCACCGGAACGATGCAGTGTGCCGGACTCACAGAAGCCGCGCGATGCGGGTTCAGGTTCCGTTGCCGCTGCCCCAACCGAAACGAATCGTCCAGGAACCAGCGCAAGAATCAATTGCGCACCTGGAAGGAGCCCACGTTATGCTATGTTCCCGGCTCCGCTCCCAATTGTTCTATCGATCATTGGAGTCATCTGAATGCTTGTCATCATAAGCGATCTTCACCTTACGGACGGTACCTCGGGTGAAACCATCAGGACTGGAGCGTTCCGGGCCTTTCGGGAGCGGATTCGCGATCTCGCCTACGATGCCTCGTGGAGGAGTGATGAAAAGTACGCTCCCATAGAATGCGTGGATCTGGTACTGCTGGGAGACATCATTGATGTGATCCGTTCCACACGCTGGTGCGAAGAAACTCCCGGCCTGCGCCCCTGGGGAGACCATACCAGTCCCGCATTCGTTGACAGGGTTGCCCGCATCACGGAAGCTGTTATTGCCAACAACAGAGCTTCTCTGGCTGTCCTCAGGAGCCTTCATGATCCAAAAGTCATGAATGTGCCGCCGGCCGCGGCAGACGGCACGCCGGCAAAAATCTCTCGAAACCTGAACCTGAGGGAGCGGGTACCGGTACCAGTAAGGATTCATTACCTCGTGGGCAATCACGACTGGTTCTTTCATCTCAAAGGGCAAGCATATGACGCCATCCGGAAACAGATTGTTGATGCACTAGGGCTGTCGAACGATGCGGACATCGTCTTTCCCCACGATCCCGAGGAGTCGGCCCTGATCCAGCAGGTATATCGGGAGCACCGGGTCTTTGCCCGCCACGGGGACATATTCGATCCGTGCAACTTTGAACTCAACCGTGATGCCTCGTCGCTGGGAGACGCCATCGTCATTGAGCTCCTGAACAGGTTTGCGCCTGAAGTCAAAAAACGTATGGCGAGTGAAATCCCCGCAGCATGCGAAGCCGGCCTCAGAGAAATTGATAACGTCCGGCCCCTTTCGATGATTCCCGTCTGGGTAGACGGACTCGTCCAGAAGACCTGCACGGAAGAGATCGCCACCCAGATAAAGCAAATCTGGAACGATCTCGTGCACGAGTTCCTGAAGGTCGATTTTGTGAAAGATCGCCCGTTCGGAAGTTCGGCGCTGATCAAACTGGGATTCGAGATTTCGAGCGACCTGTCGCTCACCGGTTTGAGTGACGTGGTGACGTGGTTTGGTGCGAAGATCGGCGGACACGAAGAAACCTTCTATCCCTTTGCCATGCATGAACGTGCATTCGAGGAAGGCTGGGCACGGTTCGTCGTTTACGGACATACGCACCACTACGAAATCGTTCCCCTCCGGTCAGAACAACGCAGCGGAGAAACGGTCGATACCCTATACATAAATTCTGGGACCTGGCGCCCGGTGCACGAACTTGCGCGGTTTCATCCGATTGAACGGGAGTTCGTCAAGTACCACGTGATGACATATTTGAGTTTCTTCAAGGACGAGGAACGCAAGGGCCGTGGGTTTGAAATTTGGACGGGTGCGCTTGGCTCGTCGGCCCCCTGAGCCCCGAACGATGTTTTATTCGTGTTTAAGGATGCTATCTTTGGGTCATCCAGCCGAAGAGCTTTCCCGTTCTCGCAATCAGCTCAGAGCTTTGTCGGCAAGCCCGCTCCTGATCGATGCCCGGAGGACTGGTTCCGCCCGTGGGTTCGAATCTCAGCTAGCAAATAGGCTGGAGAAGGCCTTCAGTCTGCGCGAACCAATGCCCTACCAGGTTATTCCCAGCCCGAAAACCGGTCCGATACATTTCTGTTCCCCGACCATATTCCCAATTGCCATTCTCGGTTGGCGAGCATCTCGTAGGCTTACAATTAAGTGTTCGATGACTGCATGTTCCCGATTCCTCCGGAAATGAATCCGTGACGACCTCAAGAGAGGAGGTAACGTCTAGTGCGGCTGCTAAGCGTTCGGCTGATTGTTTCGCTCATCCTGGGCGTTACGCTGGTTTCCCTGTTCTCCACGTACTACGAAGTCCGAAGGGAGAAGCAGAGCCTCCGTAATGACCTGGAGCGGAGGGCAGAGGTTCTTGGGGAGAGCCTCGTGGGAAATGTCGAGCCCTATCTCGACGGGAAGTCTCTTAAACAGCTTCAGAAAATCGTCGGGCGATTCAGTAACCGGGAACACCTGGTTGGATTGGCCATCCTCAATACCGGGTTGGAACCCATTGCGCAGTCTTCGGGACTGGCCCAACAAATTAAAATCCAGTCCCTGGCGGTCCCGGAAGTAATTGCAGGCAACAAGAAGCAGAGCCATTTCATTCACCGGGACGGCCGGTCGCAGAATATCTATGCACTTCCATTGCATAGAAATGATGAAGTTGTGGGCGAACTGGTCATCGTTCACGATGCCGACTATATCGATGCACAGACTGCCCACGCATGGCGCGAAACTTTCTTGCGAGTGCTGATCCTTGTTGTTCTGATCGCGTTCGTTACCCTGGTGATTGTCCGCTGGAGCATTGCAGGGCCGATTGCTCACGCCGCGCAGTGGATGAAGAGTCTACGGACCGGAAGGGTGGGAGGCCGTCGCGCCCTTATGCCCGACCTGGACTTGCTTCGCCCGCTGGCGAGAGAGATGGAGACTCTGGCGGAAAGCCTGACGGCGGCCCGTTCGGCCGCGGAAAAAGAGGCGCAACTACGCGAAGCCGGCCAATCACTCTGGACACCGGAGCGACTTTCAGTGCATGTGCGCGGCAAGCTTGGAAACAGTCGTCTGTTTGTGGTTTCCAACCGCGAGCCTTACAGCCACATTCGAAGAGGTAATTCGGTACAGGCTGTTGTCCCGGCGAGCGGACTGGTAACCGCACTGGAGCCAGTGCTGTGTGCTTGCGATGGGACATGGGTGGCACACGGAAGCGGAGATGCAGACCTTGAGACAGTGGATGGCCAGGACTGCCTGCGTGTCCCTCCTCAAGAACCGAAGTACACGCTGCGAAGAGTCTGGCTTACGAAAGAGGAAGAAGAAGGCTACTACTACGGTTTTGCCAACGAAGGCCTCTGGCCCCTTTGCCATATTGCTCATACGCGGCCGATGTTTCGCATATCTGACTGGGAGCACTATTGCAGGGCAAATACGAAGTTTGCAAAAGCTGTATTGGAGGAGATGGAAGGTACAGAACAACCGGTGCTCCTGGTTCAGGACTACCACTTCGCTCTCCTGCCACGTCTGGTGAAAAAAGCGCGTCCGGACGCGCGGGTGGCTATTTTCTGGCACATCCCGTGGCCAAACCCTGAAACTTTCGGAATCTGCCCATGGCAGCGTGAGTTACTGGAGGGCTTGTTAGGTGCGGACCTGATTGGGTTCCATATTCAATCGCACTGTACCAGCTTTTTACAGACTGTAGACCGCACGCTGGAATCACGCATCGACTGGGATCACTTTGCCGTTAACCGCGAAAACCATCGAACCGCGGTGAAGCCCTTTCCCATCAGCGTGGACATGTCTAGCCCCTCAGCTCACCAGCCTGAGCAGAACGCTTATCTGGACCGGGCAATGCTACTGCGGGAATCTGGTGTTGAAGCCTTGTTTCTGGGAGTGGGAGTGGATCGCGTGGATTACACCAAGGGCATCCTGGAGCGTTTTCTGGCAATTGAACGAATGCTGGAGAAATACCCCGTCTACCAACAGAAGTTCACGTTTGTGCAGATTGGGGCGCCCAGCCGAACTCACATCAAGCGCTATCACGATTTCCTCGCTGACGTGCAGGCCGAATCTGAACGCATTAATTGGCGGTTTCAAACGGGCAAGTGGAAACCCATTGTCTTCCTGAACCGGCAGCATAGCCACGCCGAGATTCAACGTTACTACCGGGCTGCAGACGTTTGTCTGGTCACGTCACTGCATGATGGAATGAATCTCGTGGCCAAGGAGTTTGTCGCCGCTCGAGATGATGAACAAGGAGTGTTGGTCCTTAGCCGTTTTACCGGTGCCGCTCGTGAGCTGCGTGATGCGGTAATGGTAAATCCTTATGACATCGAACGCACAGCAGATGCAATCCGTTATGCGCTCGAAATGGAGCCCGAAGCACGCACCGCCCGCATGGAGCGACTGCGCAAGGTAGTGAGGGAACAAAACATTTATCGCTGGGCGGGAAATCTGATCGGGGATCTCTGTGACATTCGTCTCGAGATCCCGCGTGATGCTAAAGCAGAAAACAGAGTCGTAGCCGCCTCCTGAATCGCGACGCATGTTGTTCTCCACCGGGAATCTATTCGCACTCTTGGTGAACTTGTCTGAAGCTCGGTGCCGGTTGGGGTTCAGTAGGAGAATCGATGCTGCCATTTGTCGGCCGGCCTGGAAGACCAAAACGCGCTCGCAGCCATCGGAACACTGGGTCGTCGCAACACGTAAGCATAAACATTCCTCAGGCAGCTTTTGCGTGGCCGTGACCAGATTGCGATTGGGTTAGCGGACTTCTGTTGTTACGGATGAGTCGTGCGAAGTGTAGACTACCTCGCCATCGAGCAGCGTCATCAGGCATTTCAGGTCTCTGATCTGTTCATTGGAGACGGAGTAGAGGTCGCGGTCCCACACCGCAATGTCGGCTCTCTTGCCTACCTCGAGGGTACCGATCTTATCGCTCAGAAACATCTGGCGCGAACCCCAGGCGGTGTAGCTGCGGAGCGCAGTGTGAATGTCCACGGCTTCTTCCATCCCGAATGGCTGCAGGCCAAACGTGCCCTTGGCGGTTTGCCGAGCCATTGAGGCCCAGAGCCCGTAGCGGGCGGGAAGTGGGGTGACGAAGTAGTCTGACCCGCCGGACCAGAGAACGCCTCGGGACTGCAGAGTCTTGAACGGCTCCAGTCGCTGTCCGCGTTTAGGACCATAACTGGCTGCGTAGATGTCACCGATCCACCACAGAAATCCGGGCTGCATTTCCGGGTAGCCGGCGTCGTATTTCTTTTGCAGGTCGGCCATCACGTCGACGGCGTGCGGAGTGGGCAAGTTGGCGTGGATGATGCTGTGGCGCAAGCCGGCGTGCGGGTGCTCCTGCTCGACCAGTGCGTAAGTATCGACAACCCAGTCCATGGCACGATCGCCGACGGCGTGGGTAGCGACGGGCACGCCGCTCTGATGGAAGAGGCGGACCATCTCTCGATAAACCGTGGGGTCGGTTTGCGGGTAGCCGCGGTTGCCCGCGCCCGAACTTGTCACATCCGGAGTCGTGGCGTTACGCAGCCAGTCGTCATAGACCCAGCCCGTGCGGGCTCCACCGGAGCCGTCCATATAGATCTTGGCGCCACACGAGAGCAGTCGGTCGTCGCCGAGAGTGGCGGGTAGCCGGGGAACGGCGTTGATTTCAGCCAGCGCCTTGCGGGCCGACTCCAGTGTCGAACCGGCATGCCACAGGACGCAGATGCGCTCCTTGAGTTGTCCCTGCTCGAGCAGGGATTTATAGGCGTCCCAATGGATCTGATAAATGTCAGGATCTTTGACGGCAGTCATGCCTTCGCTGTGCAGCACCTCCTGAATGTGCAAAATGCCCTGACGCATTTGCTCGGGGGTGATCGGAGGAATGAGGCTGGTGACGAGAGCCATCGCGGATTCTTCCTTGAGGACGCCCGTAAGTTTTCCCTGCGGGTCGCGGTCGATGGTGCCCGCGGTGGGGTCGGCTGTGGCAGAAGTGATGTGGGCCAGCTTGAGGGCGAGCGAGTTGGCCACTCCGTAGTGGCCGGTGGTATGCGTGAGCCAGACGGGATTGTTCGGAGCGACGGCGTCGAGATCGGCGGCTGTGACGTAGCGGTGTTCGGCGAGCTTGCCCTCGTCCCAGCCGGAGCCGCGGACCCATTCGCCAGGCTTGACGAGAGCGATCTTCGCCTTTACACGGGCGATGATTTCAGCGACCGAAACTGCATCCGACAGCTCGATCCCGTAGAGTTCTTTGACGGCTCCGTCAGCGATGTGGGCGTGGGTGTCGATAAGGCCGGGGGTCGCGGCATGACCGTGGAGGTCGATGATGCGGGCGCCGGGAGCTTGGCCCGCGAATTCCAGAACTTCGGCGTCGGTGCCGACTCTCACGATCACGCCATGGCGGACGGCGATGGCCTGGGCTACCGAATCGTTGGCATCCACGGTGAGGATATGGCCGTGAATCAGGACGAGGTCGGCGGCGAGGTTTTGGGCGGGGAGAATCCGAGTAAACAGCAGCGTCCCCAGCAAGACGCCTGACACACGGAGTTTGCGGTGCAGAGACATCGTTCGATTCTACTCGCGAGCACAAATTCAGCCCCGGTAGATCCCTGGGCACGAATTCTCTCCTAAATGCAGGCTCCTGGGCCACTAACAACGCCGGTTTGTCGGTTATGATGAGTTCCTAGCGAAGAATCCCAAAGCGTTTCGAACCATCGAACAACTTCTGATGGAGGCGTTTGGGGGCAAGGCAAGCCTGGCGTAAAAGATAAACGCCTCGAAGAAGCTGTTTTGCAATTGATGGCTTACTGCGCCGCTCGACGACGGTAGCGTTCGGCGAGCTCGGCCCACGAGATGCCGGTGCTTGGCACGGCCGCCTGCTCGTCGCCGGGGCGACCCCCAATCGTCTGTACCTTCTGGAAACCAGCATGCTGCCAGTCGATACGCTGGTTTACGAATGCGGTGAGGCGCGTATCGGATGACAAGGGGTGCATGAAGGTGATCGGATCCTTCACCCGGGGACCGAGGCGTTCAAGCGCATCGCGCGTGGGCACCTCGCTGCCATCGAAGTCCAGCTCCTCGAGCACCGGCGTTTCGCCAAGGCGATGCGCGTGCACGCGCACCACGCGTAACAGGGCCACACGCCGTGGAAGCGCGAGAGCGAGAACGTCTCCAGCGGCGAGGCCGGAGAGTCCTCGCTTCGGCGGACGCAGCCGTCTCCTGGCCGGCTGCGGACCGGTCAGCTGCGCGCGAGCTTTCTCGAGCACCGCGCGGCGTTTCGGCAGCAGCTTCGGATTCTCTCGTTCCCACACCGTCAGGTCAGCGCCGGCGTCGATGATGGCGAGCGCGCGATCGCGAACGTCTGGTTCCAGTCGACCAAGCTTCGACTGCGTCACAGCGAAGGCGATCATAGCGATGCTATCGGACTCCTCCAAATATGGCTCGAACTTTTCGAGAGTCAGCCGCGTCGCGACGCCATCCTCGGCACCATCTTCCAGCAACTGACGATAGTGATCGCGTATGTCGCACGCCACGTCGTCTGAGAAGAGGCCGGTTCCCCACACTCCCAAGAGTTACCCCTTTCGGCTTCGATTGCATTTCTATCGCTGTCAAAACAATAAACTGCTCCAAAGCCAACGTCCCCAAGAATTTTTCAAGAGCAACGTGACTTCCCGCCACGAAGAATGGCAATTCAGTAGAACGGGACATTCTGGGCAGGTGCAGGCCCATCTTTCGGGATAGAATTCCTGCCGGAATCCCGTGGAAGCCAGATAGCATTCGGTTCGCCGACCATCCGCACGAAATCGCGACAGCCGGTGGAATCGGCCGCCGTGACGGCTTCGCTTCTACGACCGGGCCGGCGGACGAGTGAGCGGCGCCCGCGTGCCAGAGCTTCCTTTGCCAAACTCGTCGAGCGCGTTTCCCCGATATAGACTCAGGTGATGCGGAATCTTAAAGAGAAGTTCGTCGCCGGGTTTTCCTTCTTTGAAGGCCTGCTGGTTGTGCTCGCCGTAGGCATTCCGCTCCGCGCTCAGACCGATGTGCGCTACGGCATCGGCGAAACAAAAGACATAATGGTTGCCATGCGCGACGGAGTCAAACTCGCCGCGGACATCTACCGCCCCACGCAAAACAGTCAACTGGTTGACAGCAAGTTTCCCGTAATTCTCCTGCGCACGCCCTACAACAAAGAAGACAGCGCACAGATCGCGGGCTCCTTCGTCCCCCACGGATACGTTGTCGTTCTGCAGGACGTGCGTGGTCGCTACAAATCAGAAGGCCACTGGCGTCCGCACGTTGATGACCCGAACGACGGATTCGACACAGCGCAATGGATCGGCTCGCAACCCTGGTTCGATGGCGGCATTGGTACTCTGGGTTCGTCCTACGCCGGGGCGACGCAGCATGCCCTCGCCATCGGCAACGCCGCCTACATCAAGGCGATGGTTCCCCGCAATGCAATGTCCGACTACGGACGCTATGGCGTCCGCCATAACGGAGCCTTTGAACTCCGCTTCTTCAACTGGGTCTTCACCCTGGGCAACGCCACCGGAACTCCAGACGCGCTCCCAGCGGCCAAACGCGCCGCAACCGATCCCGCCGCCGCGAAAGCTCTTGTCGAGATGGGCAATCAAGTCCGCGATTTCGTTCGCGCCCTGCCTTTGCGGCCTGGCACAACTCCGCTCAAGTTTGCTCCCGACTACGAATCCTGGCTGATCGAGGCGATGAGCCACGGCGACTACGATGATTTCTGGAAGAATTCCGGCGCCAGCGTCGTCGACCACCTCGCGGAATATAAGGATGTCCCCGAATACCACACAACCGGCTGGTACGACTCCTGGGGCACGCAGGTCGCCAATATCAATTACGTCGAGCTACGTAGGACTAAAAAAAGCCTCCAGCGGCTGATCATCGGACCGTGGATCCACAGCAGTGAGAACCTCAGTTACGCGGGGGAAGCGCAGTTCACCGAGGACGCGGCGCTCGATCTCACGGCGTTTCACTTGCGCTGGTTCGATCACTGGTTGAAGGGCCTTGACAACGGTGTTGATCGTGAGCCCCCTGTGCGGATCTACGTGATGGGCGGAGGCGACGCGCACAAGACGCCAGAAGGGCGCATTTTTGTTGGAGGGCACTGGCGCGACGAACAGGAGTGGCCGCTGGCTAGAACGGCGCCCACGCCCTACTACTTGCACGCGAACGGGGTCCTCTCGCCCGATAAGCCGGCAGAAGATCAGCCCATCACATATCAGTTCGACCCTCGGAACGCAGTGCCGACGTTGGGTGGGAATGTTTCCTCGCAAGGAACGCTCATGTTCCAAGGGGCGGCCGACCAGCGGTGCCGGCTCGACTTCTGGCTGTGCTCTGACACAAAGCCTCTCTCAGCCCGAAATGACGTATTGGTGTTCCAGACACCTCCGCTGACAAGAGACGTAGAAGTTACGGGTCGCCTCATCGTGAAACTATGGGCGTCATCGAACGCTCTTGATACCGATTTCACGGCCAAGCTGGTTGACGTGTACCCCCCTAACATCGACTTCCCGGCTGGCGTGGATCTCAATGTTGCCGATAGCATTGTGCGTGCTCGATACCGCAACGGTCTTGTTAAGGCCGAACTCCTGAAGCCCGGACAGCCCTACGAGTTCACGATCGAGATGTATCCGACGTCGCTCGTGTTCAAGCAGGGCCACCAGATTCGCCTCGACATTTCGAGCAGCAACTTCCCTCGGTTCGACGTCAACCCAAACACGGGTGAGCCGCTCAACAACAACCGCCGCTTGCAGGTCGCGGAGAACACGGTTTACCTGGACACGAAACACCCGTCTCAGATTGTCTTGCCCGTCATTCCAGCGGAGACGACGCGTACTCCTGTCCCTGGGAGTGGGGGCAATGACCGACGTTGAGGAAACCGCTTTTCACGTTCCGCCCGATCGCGCGCGCAAGATCATTCATCAGCGGCAACCTAGTGCCCGTTCTATTATTCTGAAATTTGACCGCAATGCCGAACACACAGATTAAGACCCCGCTTCAGACGGGCTTTCTCCGATCCTTTATTCGATGGCTTGTCATCGGCGTGGTTGTTCTTTGGTCACTTGCCGCGCTGATCCTTGTGGCCGCCCGGTGGATCGACCCACCGACAACCGCGGTGCACCTCCAGCGCCGCTTGCAGGCCTGGATTCACCATACGCCGTATCGCGAACGCTACAAATTCATTCCGCTCAGCCAAATCTCGCCCGATCTCCAGCACGCTGTAATCGCCGCCGAGGACGCGCATTTCTACCAGCACCATGGATTCGATTGGCACGAGATCCAAATCGCTGCCGAAGACGATTTGGAAGGCGATCGCACTCGCGGAGCTTCCACCATTACGCAGCAACTCGTAAAAAACCTATTCTTCGGAACGGGCCGCTCTATCGTCCGCAAGGGAGCAGAGGTCACACTGGTACCGGTGGCCGAATTCGTCCTCGGCAAACAGCGCATTCTGGAGATATACCTCAACGTGGTCGAATGGGGCCCTGGTATTTATGGTGCAGAGTCGGCGTGTCGTTACTATGACGAAACCGCAGCCCGGAATATCGGCTTGCAACAGGCGGCACGGCTCGCTGCAATTCTGCCGGCTCCCCTGAAGCGACGACCCGAGCGCATGAATAACTACAGCGCGATTATCCTTGAGCGGATGCGCCAAATGGGTTGGTAATCGTGGCTAACACTACCTTTGGTTTGAATTTCATCTGCGTCTTTCGGGTCTTTACCCCATGGTGCTCAGGCAGAAACCGAGCAGGGGCATTGAAAAACCCCGATTGATTGGGTTGCAACTTGGAATATAAACCCTCGCGAGCCGCAGAAGCATCCAGCTTTGCGTGTGGTAGGCTTACCGGTCTTGCGTTATCCAAACTCCTCTCCGGGGAGATTCTCTCTTGACCGTTCCTCGAATTACAGTCGTGGGCAGCTACGCCACCGGCCTGACCATGAAAGTCGAGCGTATGCCGAGTACCGGCGAAACACTCTTGGGAACCGGTTATCGCGTGGACTACGGAGGGAAAGGTTCCAATCAGGCAGTGGGATGCGCCAGGCTGGGAGCGCACGTCAGCTTCGTCGCCAGAATTGGAACAGACCCTTTCGGAGAAATGGCGCTCGGCCTCTATCGCGACGAAGGCATTGACATCACTCATGTAGAGCGCACCGCCAACGCGCCGACTGGGGTGGGCTTCATTATTGTCGAGGCGGGAAGCGGACATAACTGCATCACCATCGATCCGGGAGCGAATGAACTCTTGACCGCTGCCGACGTTGCCCAGTGCGAAGCTGCTTTCAATTCACCGGCTGTGGTGCTCACCCAGCTTGAGATTCCGGTAGCCGCCGCGGAGGCCGCGCTGTGGCGTGGGCGCGAACGAGGTGCAATCACGATTCTGAATCCGGCTCCGGTCCGGTCGTTGCCCTCGTCCCTCTTGCAGTTAGTCGATATTCTTACCCCCAATCAGAGTGAGGCCAAGGTGCTGGCCGGCCTGAGTCCGGGGACGGACGTCGAGCCCGAGGCAGTCGCGCGCAGGTTGATTCGCAGCGGAGTCAAACAGGTCGTCATGACCTTGGGAGAAAACGGAGCATTGATCGTAACCGACAGATCCTCCATACGCGTTCCTGCGGTATGCGTGTTGGCGGTGGATACAACGGGCGCCGGGGACGCCTTCAACGCCGGGTTGGCGATCGCGCTGGCTTGCGGCACGAGTCTTGAGGAGGCCGTGCGCTTTGCCGCGGTCACCGGCGGCCTGGCCGTCACCAAGGAGGGCGTCATCCCTTCCCTGCCCAACCGAGATGACGTTCTCCAGTTCTATCGCAAGCAAGACCTGCATCCTCCGAATTGGTTCCTGGCCGATCCCTCCGCCGAAGTTCGAATGCCCGGCGGGCGTTGAACTGCAGCGGTGCGTGGTCTGAACAGAGTTTGCATGCGTCGAGATTCCCTTATGCCCCTGCTGATCGGCTTTCTTCTCGTACTGCTGGCGGCCCTGCTGCAAGGGACCTTCGTTCTTCCCATGACACTGGTTCGGCAATGGTTGTGGGAGCACACCTGGGCCGCGTTCTCACTGCTGGGCATGTTCGTCTTCAACTGGATCATCACGCTTTTGCTGGTGCCAAATATTTTCGCCGTGTATTCCGCCTCTCCTGTCAAAGACCTCGCTGTCCTGGCGCTTTTTGGGCTGGGCTGGGGAGTAGGTGCTGTCCTGTTCGGCTTGGGGATGGAACGGCTCGGCATGGCCCTGGGATATCCAATCATCATGGGACTTATCGCCAGCCTGGGCGCGCTGATTCCGCTCCTGCTGTTCTTCCCGCAGAGTCTTTTCACGAGTAAAGGCCTGTTTCTGCTCGCCGGAACGGCGCTGGTCATCTTTGGTATCGCGCTGTGCTCCATTGCCGGATCCCGCCGCACGCCCTCTGAAGGAAAGTCCGCCGCGACACGGTCAGACACTTTCAAAATCGGCCTGGCCATCGCAATCTTCGCCGGCATACTCTCTTGCCTGCCCAACGTGGGCATGGCATTCGGGGGAAACGTGATCCAGGCTGCCGGGTCGCTGGGAGTGTCCCCGGCATCTTCAGGAAATACGGTGTGGGCTCTTCTGTTTACCCTGGGGTGCGTCGCAAACCTCGCATATTGTTTGTACCTGATCATCAGCAAGCGCACTCTGGCCCAATACTGGAACCGCGAGACGCCGCGCAATCTGGGCCTTAGCGCGGGGATGGCGCTGATGTGGATTGGAAGCTTCTATCTTTACGGTGCCGGTGCCGCAAAACTGGGGCGCTGGGGCGCAATTGCAGGCTGGCCTCTGTTCATCTCTCTATCCATCGTCGTGGGCAATCTGTGGGGATTATGGCGAGGCGAGTGGCAGGGTGCGCCTGCCCTTAGCCGTCGACTGCTGAATCAGGGTTTGCTGGTCCTGGTCGTGGCCGTGCTTACCGTGGCGCTCAGCAATACTCGCTAATCAGTCGGGAACTCTGCGAAAATAGGCCTGCCCATGTCGTCGAATTCCCCATTCCTGTTGACCTCGCAGCCCAGGGCGCGCTGGATGCGTTTCGATACCGCCCAGATCCTCAAACGCTTTTTCTTTTGTGAGCGTTCGCTTCTGGTGAGCCAGGCGGCGTGGATTCCTGCTGTCGCTCCTCTTGATATCAAGACGGGACTCGCCCGTTTCATCTGGCAGAACGCGGAGACTGCCGACGCGTTGCGGAATCGCGTTTTCGAGCTTCGTTTCCCCAGCCGCCTGCTGGAGGAGGAAGGAGCAGACCGTGCGCTGATCGAGCTTTTCGGTGCAGTTAGAAATTCTCCATCGGTTCCAGCTTTCCTGTTGAGCATTGGAAGAGTTTTGTTGCCGGCTCTGCGCGATTCCTTCCAGGCGTATCTGGAAGCATCTGATTCCATCGCCGACGGGCCCACGCACCGCTTTCTGTCGCTCGCCGTCTCTGAAAAGGCAGAACAGATCGGTGCCTTCGAGCAGTGGAGCGAGTCCGCAGTGGTTGGCAATCCCGAGTTGCGCGAGGGCGCGCTCGCGTGGACCCAGGTGGTCGCCAAACGGCTTTCTGACGTGGGCGGAGTGGGAATCGGGCCGTCCTCATCATCTGCCACCCCAGGGCCTTTGCCAGGTGGAAAGACCTATGTCATTCCCGACAAGCCCGCGCGCGACTCGCGCTTCTGGCCTTGCCGCTTTTACTGGCCGGACATAGTCGATCCCGCTTATCCCTACGGCGAAGGCATGCAACTGCAACTCCGCTCAGCTATCAGTCACTTGAACGAAGTCTGGGCAATAGAAAACGGCGGTGTGATGTTGAGCGCGTTCGCTGACATTCTGCCCTGGGAATGGATACACAATGCGGCGCGCTGGACCTACGATGAATCTCGCCACTGTCGGATGGGCTACGAACGCCTCATGGCCTGGGGTCTGAATCCCACAGACATTCCGCTGGGAACCTACATTTACGAAAGCGCGTCCGGCGAAGATCCTCTCTATCGTCTGGGCATGCTCTATTTCTTCGAAACCAAGAACATCCGCCACAAACCGGCCCGCGCCCAGCTTTTCCGCGCTTACGGTGACGCCGTGAGTGAGCACGACATGGACTTCGACTGGGCCGACGAAACCATGCACGCTGGTTACGGCAAGCACTGGCTTAAGGAATTGCTGGCAGTTCGTGGCCAAGACCCCACAGCCTACGATCAGGTGCGCGACCGCTGCGAAAAGTTAGTAAGCAACTACGTGGAAACTGCCACGGCGGACGAAGTGGCCAGCATCAAGAAAGTGGCACGTACCTTAATTGCTCAGGCACAAAGAAAATAAGCTCGTCGGAGGGGGACAATGGATCGGTGCGTATGGAGGATATTTTGTCTACTGGTCGCTCTCCTGGGAACCACTGCGGCGGCCCAGAAGATCAAGATCATCGTCGATCAGGACGCTCGTGGCCCCGGTACCAGCGACCAGCAGGCTATCCTGGTTTTCCTGCAATCGGACAAATTCGACATCCTCGGCATCACCACGGTGAGCGGCGACCAGTGGGTGAAGGAAGAGACCCAGCACGCGCTTCGTGTGACAGAGATTGCGGATCGCACGGACGTTCCGGTAGTCCAGGGTGCCGAATTTCCCTTACTCAATTCCAAGGAAGAAACCGAGCGCTGGGAGGGTCTGTACGGCAAGCTGGAATATAAGGGATGCTGGACGGAACGCTTCGAGGCTAACCGCTCCACCATCTATGACGAGCCCTACCACGCCCCCGACGTTGTTCCGCCCATGAAGGAGGGTGCGCCCCACACTCAAGCCGCTCCCGGCACGGCGGCCGAGTTCATTGTGAAGATGGTGCACAAGTATCCGGGTGAAGTGGTTCTATGGGCGGGCGGACCGTTGACCAATTTTGCCTTGGCGCTGAAGCTCGACCCCGAAGTCGCCACGCTGGCCAAGGACTTCGTCATGATGGGCGGCGGATTGTACGCGGACAAGGGCGCAATCGATCCTGGCGCCATTGATGCCCGCCGCGAATTCAACTGGTGGTTTGATCCCGAAGCTACACGCATTGTGTTGCGCGCGCCCTGGAAAAAAGTGACCATTACTCCGATTGATATTTCGGTCAAGACGCGCTTTACCGCGGAGATGAAAGCTGTCATCTCCAAGGCAAACACCCCGGTCACGCAATATCTGGATAAGTATTCTCTACCAGGATATATGTGGGACGAAATCGCCGGTGCGGCCCTGATTGACCCGTCGATCATCACCGGCCAAAAGCAGCTCTACATGGACATCGATCTGGATCGCGGGGCCAGCTACGGAAAGACCATCTTCTGGGATTCCACTGCTCGGGTTCCTCCGTACCTGCACCTGGCCAATGTCCAATTCGATATCGACGCACAGAAGTTCTACAAGATCTATATCGACCTGATGACCCGACCAGCGCGGAGCGCCAAATAGCGATTCCCCGGCCAGGACAGGTCCCGCGGAGGCATACCTGCCTCGTGCGGGGGACTTGTAGCCAGTAGTCCAACTGTAGAGTCAGTGGCACAAAAAGAGCCGAAGTCGGCAGTCACGGCTGGTTCTTACTGCACTATCAATGTGAGTGAGGTGGTCTGGGTCGTAGCATTCGAAGTTGCCTTCACATTCAGAGTGTAAGTTCCGGCTGGGGTTCCATTCGGGGTCGGCTGTGGGCTGCCGGAATTACCGCCACCGCAGGAACATAAGAACAGCGACAGCGTCAACCGCGTGAGCGGGAGATATCGCCGCAGTGACCGATTGAGAATGCGTCTTCGAGGATGGACCACCGTCCCCAGCAACGCGAAAATCCACAACCCGGCCACTGGAGCGAAAGCAGGTAGACGAAGGGCACCCACGGTGCGCGATGCTGTGGTCACGCTCAGATTAAAAGTTGCGGGTACGGTGGAACTGAACGGTTCGCTCGCGGGTACCGAGCAGTTCGCACCTGTCGGCGAGCCAGTGCAGCTGAGTGACGCTGTTCCACTCAGTCCTGCGCCTCCGATAGACAGCGTGTAGGTCGCGGTTTGTCCGGCAGCGACGGTGGCCGAACTTGAACTCCCGGAGGGCACACCGAGACCCAAGCCCGCAGTGATCGGTGTATAGGTATAGCCATCGGGCAGCGTGCCTGTTTGTTGTTCTGCGTTTGATACGACTACGGTCACCGCACCCGCGGCATGCGCAGGAGTGATGGCCGTGATCGACGTGCCATTCACCACCGTCACACCCGTAGCTGGCGTTCCTCCCAGGCTCAACGTCGTTCCCGCCTGGAATCCCGTGCCCGTTATGGTCACTTCGGTGCCACCGGCGGCCGTTCCCGCCGCGGGCGATACCCCGGTCAGCGTTGGTGCCGGATTGGACACTGCCGTGTAAGTGAATCCTTGGGTCAACGTTCCGATCTGCGTATCGCTGTTGGTCACGATCACACTTACGGTTCCGGCCGCATGCGCCGGAGTGGTGGCGGTAATCGACGTGCTGTTCATCACCGTCACAGCTGTAGCTGGTGTTCCTCCCATGCTCACGGTCGCTCCCGCCTGGAATCCCGTGCCCGATATGGTGACTGCGGTGCCCCCGGCGGCCGCTCCGGACGCCGGCGAGATCCCGGTCAGCGTTGGTGCCGGATTGGATACTGTCGTGTAAGTGAATCCTTGGGTCAACGTTCCGCTTTGCGTATCGCTGTTGGTCACGATCACGTTTACGGCTCCGGCCGCATGCGCCGGAGTGGTGGCTGTAATCGATGTGCTGTTCACCACCGTGACCCCTGTGGCAGCTGTCCCTCCAACGCTCACCGTCGCTCCTGCCAGGAATCCCGTGCCTGTTATGGTCACTGCCGTCCCACCGTTGATCGTTCCCGAGTTCGGGGAGATAGAGGTCACCGTTGGCGCAGGGGTAGAACTGGAGGTCAGGAGGATAGATCTTGCCACCGACGGGACATCGTTGTTATTCAAGATAAACAGCATGTAATATCCGGGCGGCGCGACATTGCCGTTGGGTGGCGCCGTGACCGTCAAAGATCCCGACCCTGCGGTAAAAGACATCCCCACCATCCGCTGATCCATGCCGAAAGAGTGCGTCACGGTGCCGTTGCGGACGAGTACCGCGGAAGCGATACTGGCCGCATCCGGCGTTTGCAATGTGAATTGGTTGCCGTAACTGACGCTGCCAGGCACGCTCGTGATAGACGGACGCGCAGCCAGCGTTCCATCCGATTGGAACAAGTATGCAGGCTGGTAAATCTCAACATGCCTCTCGTACGTGCCGCGTACGGGGTTGCCTCCGGCTACCCAAACCGTGGCATCAGGAAGAAGTAAAGCCACGGAGTGATACAGTCGCGCGAATGTATTCGCTCCCGCAGAAGAAAATGTATTGCTTGCGGGATCGTAAAGATCCGCATTGAGACTTTCCGTGGTCGCATCCTCATCGTTCACCGAGCCGCCTAGTGCGAGCACTTTGCCGGTGGGCAGAATGACGGCATTCATCTCAATGCGCGGCTGGGACATGCTTGGTCCGAACTGCCATGCCGGATTAGAAGATCCCATGTCAATCGTTTCGGTAGTCGCAGTCGCTGGGCTATTTCCTCCCAGAATCAATATGACTGGGTCGTAGTTGTTGGCTGGCGTCAGGCCAAGCAGGACTGAACTTCCGTATGACCGGGTGCTGCCGTAGTTTGTGCTCGCGACACTGAGCGTCCAGTTCGTGGTTGAGGGGTCGAACAATTGGGAAGCAGCGGACGGGCCGGAATAAAAAACCTTTCCGTTGGGCAAAAGATGCAAGCGAGGATATAGGTCCGGCGTGAAAGGAGCCGTGAAGGGTTGACTCCAACCTGAACTGGCCGTGTAGAACTCGACTGTGTTGTTGGTGCCTGACCCAGTGTCCAGAAAGCCGGAGAATGTCATGATCCGCCCATCGCCCAGGGTCAAGACCGTGGGATACCAGCGGCCATGCGCCATGTTGGGCGCGTCGTCAAAGGTGTTCGAAGCTGGATCAAAGAGGGTTGACTTTAGCGATCCTAGAAAAGGATCGTAGGCCAGTGTGCCGCCGTTGATAAAGGCGCGTCCGTCGGGTAGAACCACCATTCCGTTGCAAAACATGTCGGACGACAAACTAAATTGCGTGATGTTTCCGTTGGTGGGATCTAGAAGCAGGGCGCCTGAATTATTCGCCGGACCGTACGGCGAGCCGGTGGGACATCCCGGCTGGGAGGGCGGGCAATTTCCCGATCCCGCAATCACCAGGAGCTCGCCGTTATACAACAGAGCCACGTGGATCGGGTTGATAGGCATGGTGTAGGACAGAGTCGACCATTTTCCGACCGTCTGCGCCTGACCCAGCCCCGGTTTCGACATCCCTACCAAAAGCAACAAAAGTAGAGAACACCGCCCGAAAGGCATGAATGCCCTGAGTCTCACACTCACTCCTGTGCCCCAGAATGCCCCGGTTTTTCCATCCTAGTGGCCCGGCCAGTTAAACCGCAATATGCAGTTAGTTCACCCATGGATTGTGCAGTCCGTATGCTCACTAAGCTCAAACCGCGGCGTTACTTCCCGGCAAATCTTCTGGTCGATGGGGCGATGCCAGTCCGAAGCCCTGTCACGGCTCCCTGATTTCACGGTGTTTGGTTAGTTTGGGTGAGGTGAATAGTCCTGGTGCGAGCTTACTTGTGTTTTTGCACGCCCTCGAATCCCTTTTCGAATTGCGTAACTAGCGGAGTTTCGCCGGACTGGAGACCGTCACGACCCATGACGCGCCAGAGGTAATTTCCACTCGGCCCCTGGTGCGCGTCGTACACGGCCATCAGATCTTCGGAAGGTCGACTCGTTACGAGGATGATGATGTCGGCTTCGGAGGGCCGATACACGATTGTCAGTTTACCCCAATCCTGAATGGCGCTCTGCACGGCGCCGATCGCCTCCCGATCTTCCGGAAGCAGGTTCGGATCGAACTGATCTCCGTCATAGGAGGCGACGTAGACATAGCGTGCATTCGCCAGAATGCCCGGAAACGCTGGCGCTTTCACGGCATTTGGACTCGGGGCAGCCGCGGCGGAAATCGCCGCCGTCACAATTAGAATGACCGCCACGAGAGAGAATCGCTTCATATAAGTTCCTCTTTTTATTAGATGCCTTCGGAGGGGGTGGAGATGCTGACGCTCTCGAATCTCCGGAAGCGGCAGCGCATCGGACTTCGGCTCTGTAGAATCTCCGCGGAGCGCCCCCATCCGCACCGCCGGAGTCGTTGAGACTCATTCGCAAACCGAACGTAAGTGAGAGCGGCATGGGAGCCACGGTCTCCGGAAGACTAGCCAAGAGCCTGTGAAGGACTTCCGATCCAACATCCTCACCCGGACCATTGAAGTCGTTCTTAAGCGAACGGCAGCGTGGGTTTTGGATTCATTTCGCCGCCGCGTCGTTCGACTGCACTGACTCTCGGAATTGCAGTTGCGCTTCCAGGGAATCCAGCCAAGCTTCGAAACATGAACGAGAGCCAGGTTTTATACGGAGGAAGCGTAAGCCCATAACGGAAGCGTCCTTCCAGACTACCTCCGCTTTCGCTTGAAAGGTTTGTGGCTCCGCGCTGGGAAGCCGGAACTGCACGGTCACTACACCTTCGACGGCGGCAGGTCCAAAATGAGTAAGAGCAAGCCCATCTTCGCTCACGTTCATGATCTTCCCCGCGAACGTCTCCCCCGTATAGGACAAGAGCTCGACAGGTAGGTCAACCTTGTGGCGAAAATATCTGCGGTGCTCGCGTGCCATCCTGGGAATTGCCACGTCGAGAAGGCTTCGCAGTTGCTTATCCTGAACCGGCTTCCCGAGCACGAAATTGGCTCCCGCATCCACCGCGGTACTCACGCTGGTAGTGCCGTTCACGACGGCGATGACGACCGATGCCTTGTTAGAGCGACTGCCGCGTATCTCGGTGAGCACATCCGCGGCTCCCGTGACATCATCGCAGTCAATGACGAAGCCATCGAGGTGCCGCCGAGTGAAGAGTTCGATGGCGCTTGCAGCATCTCTGCGCATTTCGAGTTCGACACTCGTCGTGCTGAAACCAGTCCGGAAGACCTCCAGTAGCGTCGCGTCGCTGGTCAGAAGGAGGCAGTTCAGAGACATTTTCTCAATCTACGTAAACGAACAGAGTTCTTAAAGTGACAAAGGTTCATTGAATGTCTAGGTGGTTGAAGTGTTGCGATGGAAGAGCCGCCCGGTGGAGGCGGCTCTTTGGGGGACGTCATGACTCGTGAGAATGATTGCTACATCGTGATGGTGACGGGTTCGGTGAGTGCGAAGTTCAGGGCGGACTAGGATAAAGACGAGACTCAAATAGCAAAACCGCAGCGGCCTGTCTCAATTTGATAAATCCTGCCTTCATTTCTTCGTCAGTCTTGCTTGACAAGCGCTCGCCAATAGCACAAGATCTGGTGCACTTTTGGGGTGAGCGCCAGCCACTTCGTCGACGTTGAACCATCTCTGGCTGTCACCTACCCCTGAGATCTTTCTCAATGAGAAGTTTCAGGAGGTGGAATATGGCGGTTACTCTTAGCAGAATGTGGCTGGATGATGATGGGCAGGACATCGCGGAATATGCCGTGATGCTTGCAGTCATTCTGGTGATCGTGGTGGGCTCGATACGCCTCATCGGCTCGAATGCCAACAACGTCTTCTCCGCAGTGTCGAGCTCGCTTCAGTAAGCAGCACGCAGGCCCATAGGGCACACCGCTTGCGGACGCAAGTGTGAGAGGCGCTTGGCTTGCTTCCGGGTTGTTGGCGTAAACAGATGGGACGAGAAGGCCGGTCTCCGACGGGATGCAGATGGGGAAGCAGATCAGGAATTTCTCTGAACAGAAGCTGACGATCGGGCTGGGCCGTACCACCGCGGTCTACTCTAGGTGATCAGTCATGCTCTTTAGCGCCTAGGCCGCAAATGCTTTCCTCGCGCGGGTTTTTCGAGGCGGGACTCTAATTCTGCCACCCGCTTACGCAACGCATCGAGTTCCGGCTCGCTCTGGGCTCGCGGCTGTGATGATGGCGCCGTATTCAGAAACTTCTGCATCATTTCCATGGGGGACAGAATGGCGGATTGAACCTCGCCTAAGCGGCTCTGTACCACGTCCTGCACCTTCTGGTAAGCGTCAAAGGCGGATTTCAGATACCACATGACGAACTCCTGGCGAACCTCATCGGACGCGACCACGAGCTGGCGAAGCAGCTCGAGCGGCAGCCCGGTGGGCTTGTCCTTGGCATCTTCCGTAATGATCTGGGTCAGAGTGACACGGGTAAGGTCCTGTCCGGTTTTCGCGTCCACCACCTGGACGTCCTTGCCTTGGCGAACCAATCCGGCGATATCGTCGAGATTCACGTAGCGGCTTTCGGCGGTATCGTACAGCCTGCGGTTGCCGTACTTCTTGATGACGACGGTGCCTGGTTTCATCCCGCCTCCTCTATGTTGCAGTGCACAAAGGACAAATACATATTGACACAACTCCAATATATTCGTATAGTTAATTTGGTGCTGCAGTGCAGCATACGCAATGCTTGGAGGTGTCACATGCCGGCAACGGTAAGATCGACTCATTCTCGAGAACCGTCATTTGTTTCTCTACTCTCCAGCTGGGCTCAACAGGGCGTACAGAGTTTCTTTACTACGCAAAGGGTCCTCCTGGATCTGGCCATGCGGCAGAATGCAAGCGTCATGCACTCTGTGCGGCAACAACTGTCCGACCCTGAGCACTCGCCGACGGCCATTCTTGGCGAAGTAGCCGGGGAAGGCGTAACCAATTTCATTGAGGGGCAGAAGGTACTGCTTGAGTTGGGACTCAGGCAGCATGAAATCCTGATGGCCGGCGTGAAGGAACGTATCGGAGAGCAGCGCGCGGCCCATGCGGTGACTGACCTGCTGCGGCGTAGCGTGGAGACTTTCATCCACATGCAGCAGGAGTTTCTGAAGATCGCCGGAAAGCAGACTCATACCTGGGTCGAGGCAGCCAAGGCCGGGAAGCCGTATCAGCCTAAGGTTCTGGCGGAGCTGGCCCGCGAAGGTATGGAAAACTTTGTCAATGCCCAGAAGAAATTCATGGATGTGATTGCCGACGAGACAGCCAAGGCCACCGGCGGCAGGCACGGCAACGGCTTCAAGAAAATCAAAAAGACCGAGTTGGCCGCACTGGCGCGGCAGGCAACGGAGTCGTTCATCGATGCCCAAAGGAAGCTGGTTGACCTGGCCGGGCAGCAAATGAACGCCAATGTGAAAACGGCAGCCAAGGCCGTGGAACTCCTGAAGCCATTTCCCTTCGAGCCGTTGGCAGAGCTAACGCGAGAAGGAGTGAAAAGCTATGTCGATACCCAAAAGGCCCTGGTAGAAATGGTAAATCCGGCTGGTAAGCACAAAGCCTCTGGCAAGACCAAACACCGCGCGAAGGCGACGCACCGTGCCGCCAAGAAGCATGCAGCAGCCGCTTGATTTGATGAGCGGAGCGAACCGGGTTGCGGCCGTGTCCAGCGCGGGCAAGCTGAGCAGCCTGCAGGACATTTCTCTCGAGCAGCTTGGTTCGCGGATGAAAGTAATGAGGTTACCTGCGCTAACGTGCTCTCGCGGCAGGGCACGTTAGCGGGGTGGTTCAAGGATTCGCTAGATCAGTGGACCTCAGCGTCAGGAGTCGAGAGGAGAGGTCAACGCGAGGGGTCGGAAAATGGAAAACGCTCTCGGTTTAGTGATGACGGGCGGGGGGGCTCGCGGTGCTTATCAAGCCGGTGTTCTTAAACGCATTGGCGAGATAAAACGGGTTCAAACGCACGGTAATCCTTTTCCTATAATAGGAGGCTCTTCCGCCGGAGCGATCAATGGTTCTGCAATTGCCGCTGGGCAGCGACAATGTTGCTTTGGCGACCAAAATTCTCGCACGGGGATGGTCGGATATCCGGCCATCCGATGTCTTTCGCTGCGATGTTCTATCACAGGCCCAGAATTCCCTTACCTGGATACTAGATCTCTCCTTTGGAGCACTTCTCGGAGGAGGTAACGCCCGATCTCTACTAGACGCGACTCCTTTGAGGCAGTTTCTCAGCGAACACATCCATTGCGACCGAATCCAGAACAATATCAAGCGTGGGCATCTCTATGCACTCGCTATTTCCGCGACTAACTATAACTCAGGGAAGAGTTATCTTTTCATTCAAGGAATGAAAGGCCACGCTATGTGGAACAGAAGCCGGCGAGTGACGCTGGCGACAAGCATTACTGTCGACCATGTTTGCGCGTCGGCTGCTATTCCTTTGGTCTTTCAGCCCGTAAGGCTTAAGACAGCGCGAGGAACGGCTTTTTTTGGCGATGGTTGCGTGCGCCTTCAACAACCTCTCAGCCCGGTCATACGTCTGGGGGCAAGAAGGATTTTTGCGATTGGCGTCCGCGGCGAAACTCTCACGCATCAAAAAGAGCCCGCGGATCAGAGAGACCCTTCGCTAGCCCAAGTGATGGGAGTTCTTTTTGACGTTATGTTTTTGGATCACCTGGCTACTGACATCGAGCATCTTGAGCGGTTGAATCAGCTGCTCGGCGGTGGCCGAATCAGTCAGTCGCGTGTTCATGGATGTGAAAAGATGCGGCCGTTGGCATCATTTCTCATGACGCCTTCGGTCGATTTATCACAGCTGGCAGGGCAACACCAGAAAGACATGCCTTATCTTATCCAGTACTTTGTAAACAGTTTGGGACGAGATGCGGCTTCATGTTCAGATCTGATGAGCTATCTGTTATTCACATCAAAGTACACGAGTGCTCTCATCGAGATTGGCTACAATGATGCCAGCAGGCGAATCGATGAGATCGAGAGTTTTCTCTATTCCCCTGATGATGGGGGACACCGAAAACCCGGGGCCAGCGCAATGGCGGCAAGTCGAGACCGGTAGGCTCGGCGCCGACGGCTGTGGCGCAGCCGTAATGCCAAGCTTTTTTTGCCTGCTGGCTCCGGCGATGCAGTTACGCGAGGGGCCATCCGCGACCCCTGCGCAGGTTCGCAGTCCCGGAAAATGCCGCCTAACCGTTTTAGGCGTTGACACCAACTAAGGATAGCTGGTGGGAGTGTGCCCGTAAATTATTTCGCGCGATGCAGTTGGTGTCGAAGTGTTTCCACGATCAGGCCGACCAGCGCATAGGTAACTGCATTCGCCGCTAAAGCCTCGTAGAGACTAATGGCGTAGTGCCTGCCCGGTATTGCAATGGGGCAGGTTAAACTGACGAGAGCCCAGACATCACGCATTCGTTCACTTGTCGATGGGAAGGTTGCGAAGGCAAACAGTGCCCAGAAGCCCGCAACTAGAAAGCCCGCACTCGCCCACATAGCAATTCTGTTTCTCATGGTGCTGCTCCTGAACCTGCCATCATTCTACGACCTTCCGCTCCCGAGCGTAACTGTTGCCAACAGATGGGATGAGAAGGCCGGCCTCAGACGGGATGCGGTACGCTCCCAAGTAATCGACGCGCTCGAAGCGCAAGAGATAAAGGAGACCGCGAGTTGGGGCATGAGGTGATCGTGGCGCTCCCGTGACTGCGTTAATCTCCTGGCCCAACTTTCATCTTTGTGATGGAACCGAGGTCGATAAACAGGTGGCAGCTTACACTCACAACCCAGGGAATGCGCGTAAGAGGCTAATGACCTGTGATTCCCTTTGACCGGCACCAATGAGGCGATGACCGGGGGCGAGCGCAGCTTAAGGCATTAGCGCACCAGGGCGAGAATCAACATAGTTAACAACGCCTCGCGCACCCGTATAGATGTTTGCTGTGCGTCAGCTATGCTTGCCACGTTGGCTCTCTATGAAGTGGATGGTCCTCGTTATGGCCGGGGCGGCTCTCACCTTGCCTGCTGTTTCGCAGCAAACCAAGCCGAAACAGGGGACGAGTGGCAAAAACCACACTGCTATTCTCCAGTCAGAAGGTGGTTCGTTCGCAATCGAGGGACCCAAAGACTGGATTGCTGACCGGAGGGTCGGACGGCGTCTTGGTGTGTGCTGCGTCTATTACCCAAAAGGGTCGTGGGACACTGCGGAAACCGTAATCTATCCCAACGTTGTGAGCAAGCGACCCGGACAGACAACGCTTCAGGAACTGATGGATTTGGACTTAGCAAGATTTCGTAAGGACAATCCAGGAATGAGCTATGTCGATGGGGACATTCCTTTCAAAGGCCGCACTGCCAAGTTGCGCTATTTCCACGGAGTAAACCAGGGCTCTTCGGAGGCCGTTGCCTACATCGACGAAGAGAAGATCATTGCTCTTGTGGTGCTAAGCTCGAAGACCGAAAAAGGATTAGTCGAGGCCTTACCGCTGTTGCTAGGGGTCTTGGAGACCTACAGTTACGGCGCTAAAGCTGTGGGTGGCAATTGACATTTATACCGTTCGCGACCTTCCCATAGGGGCTCATCGTCGGTCACGCCTTTTCCTCTGGGAGGTGCGGTGGGCGCGGGAATTCACCCTTGTAGTCGTAGTCTGGTCTTTCCCGGGAACGCCATGGCAGATAGCACACTGCTCCATGTACACCGGGTGATCGGGTTGCCGCAGCCTGACTGCGCAGCGCAGCGATGCTCACGCAGTTTTGTTCACCGCCAAGAGGATTGGAGCGCGGTTCACTGCACAGGTGATGTGCAGTTTCTATAAGAATAGGGTGGGGGATCGTTCTGAAACGCTCGGTAGCCGCGCGGGGTAAGCCGGATTGTTCCGCGCACTTCTTCCTCAACGTGGCCCGCATTTCTCAACTCCGCAACGATCTCGCGGCCCACAGCGGAATCTATCGCTTCTTTTGACAGGCTCAAAAAGCCTGCCGGATTTTCGCGATAGCGCTCGGCGAGTTTGAACCGAAGTCCATCGCGCACTAGGTCTCGTTGCATTTACAGGCCTCCTAGAGGTGAGCCTATGCTGACCGGGCACTAGGAGAAATGGCCCTTTCGTGCCACTTGATGGGAATTCTCTTCAAGCGAAAGCCGAGACTCCGTATTGGCTTATCGCCGAGGGCGTGGAGCCTCTTAGTGCATGGGATTCATCAACCCGGACGCTGGAGATAAAATCAGATCCGGCCGCTTGGCACCGGGTCGCGGTTTTAGCCCGGATATTTTCCCGTGATGTAGCCTTCGAGTTCCTGAATCGTCTGTGCCTGACCCGAGATGATCCATTTCACCAGATCACCAATCGACACCACTCCCACGACCGAGTCTCCCTCCACAACAGGAAGATGGCGAAAATGGTGCTTGGTCATGATGGCCATGCACTCGTCTGCTGTATTTTGCCGCGTCACGTAGGTCACAGGACTGGTCATGATCTCATGGACCCGAGTCTCCTTCGACGAGCGGCCCCGGAGGATCACTTTGCGGGCATAGTCACGTTCTGACAGGATCCCGACGAGTTTATTTTCGGAAATGACGAGCAATGCACCCACGCCCTCTGCAGCCATTTTCTCGATTGCTTCGTAAACGGAGTGGTCAGGAGTTACAGAGAGGATTCTGTTATCGGCCTTGCGCTTCAGCACCAACTCTATCGTGTCGGAACGCTCCATGAGGCACCCTTCCCTAGGCTGGCATACTAGCACGTGGGCGGAGCCGGGTGACGGTGATGCCAGACAAATGAAACTTAGCTCTGAAGAGTATTCTGATTGATGTGGAATGGACAGCCCAGGCCGTCAGCGTTCGACGTTGCTACATTGTGGAGCCGAGCCAGCGGCCTGGGCGATCAGTTGCTACGCTGCCCTTTCATCGCTGTTACGACCTGGGCTGGCAACCAAATCTTGGCGAAGCCGCTCCATTTGTATGGATTCTTCCTTTATCTGCTCAGCATATTCGTGGCCTTGCCGTGGTAGAAATCCCCCGTAGTTATCGAGCAGCAGGCGGGCGTTTGCCTCGATGGCGGAGGTCTTTGATCGGGCCTGATTGGAAAGCGCAAACGTCAGTTTCTCTAGCTGCAAATCGCGGGCGGCTAGTGATTGTTTGCTCTTAGCAGTCTCCTGTTCAAGCACTTGCCCGTGATAGCGGACGAGTCCAAACAGACATGCTGTCAATACAACCAGACATAAATTGACAACAATGGTTTCCACCAAAGCCTTACTTAGAGTCGTATTCCTCTCTCTATCGAGTCTGCCAAAATTGTTCGTCTCCGCCACAGACAACGAAGACAGCAGCCCTCGAGCTCGATCCATGTACTCCATCCCTTCGTTTGAATCCACCAGCATGAATGCGCGATGGCGATAACCCTGTTGGCGCAAACTAATTGAGCGTTCCATCTCAGCTTGTTTTGAGGTAGCCAAAGACTCGAGCTGCGATTCCTGGGACCGTTCGCTCTCCGCCCGATTAGCGAGCCCTGCACGAAGGCCGCCAAAATCGGATTCGATCCTGCCCTTCGCGTCGGTATAGGGCTGCAAGTACGACGGGTCTCCGGTTAGCAGATATCCGCGCTGACCTGTTTCCATATCGGTCAAGTCTTTCAGAACGCTGGATATGTTCGCCTGGATCGTCGAGCTCTCCAGTGTGCGCGCCGCAATGTGTTGCATCTGTCTTAAATGGTTGACAGCAAGATACGCATTCCATGCCATGAAAGCGAGCAGCGTGGGAGCCCCGATTTGCAGCAACGCTTTTCGAATCATCTTATGTGTGCCATCCTTCAGGTGATGTTCAGAACGCCCTCAGCCGTGATTCGACTGGCTTTGCAAATCTCTGCCGCAACCTTGGCCACTGCGTCGCTCCGGTGGACCGGTCCTTCTGCCGACATGACCGAACTGGCAGCTAAGGTGAAGAGCAGAGCATCTTCCTGCTTGTTGAAGTAAATCACTACCTGATTTGCGGACATTGCGCGCACCTTCTACTGATTGTTCATGGGAATGATAGGCCGGTTCACCACAAGAATGAGGTTATCTCTCTTGGTGCGCCCTCCGCAGCGGTCGGCGTGACGACGATCTGCGGGTTTTTACGCTGTATCGTCCCGCAATTCACAGATCCTTCGCCGGGAGCCCTGCCGCCTTGCGAAGGTCTCCGCTTCCTCAGGATGCCGGGGCGTGAAAGCTCAAACTGACTCACAACGCCTTCCTCCCCAGCCGTGACAGCTCGCGTTGGCTGCTGGTAAAATCTCGACCCATGTCCGCCAATTAAGGAGTGCCCTCCGTGAAGCTGCGAGTTCTCTCGTCGTTGCTGCTGCTCTTTTTCCCGGCATGCCACTTGGCCGCCCAGGTCAATTCGATTGCCCAGAAATTCAGCCCGCCAACCCGCACGTTTCGCTCCGCTGGCATTCACCAAATCTAACTTTCAATTTTGGGGGACGAATAGGAGGAAAGAATATGGCAAATACCACGCTTGAAATCCGTAGTAACAAACCAACCAGCGACGCTAGCGCCGTGAAAGTCGCCATGCAGCTTCGAGCTGGTGGTCATCCCCGTCTCGGATGTCGACCGCGCGAAGGAGTTCTACGGGCGGCTCGGGTGGCGACTCGACGCCGACTTCGCCGCCGGTGACGACTACCGGGTAATCCAGTTCACGCCGCCTGGCTCTGGGGGCTCTATCATTTTCGGCAAGAACGTCACCGCGGCGGCACCCGGCTCCGCCCAGGGCCTATACCTGATCGTTTCCGACATCGAGGCCGCCCGCGCCGAGCTGCTCGCTCGCGGCGTCGAGGTCAGCGAGGTGTTTCACGGCGGCAGCGTGTACGCTGGCACGGACGAGCCCTATTTGTTTGGGCGGCTCAGGGTCAGCGGTCCGCATCCCGAGCACGGCAGTTACCGCTCGTTCGCCTCGTTCCGTGATCCGGACGGCAACGGCTGGCTGTTTCAGGAGGTCACGACGCGGCTTCCCGGACGAGGACTCAGCATGGACCTCCCGACTCTGACAGACCTTCTGCGAGAGACAGAGAAGCGCCATGGCGAGTACGAACCGACTGCTCCCAAGCACCACTGGTCGGGCTGGTACGCCGCCTACATGGTCGCGCGCGAGAACGGGAAGACGCCCGACGAAGCAGCCAAAGACGCCGCGCTCCACATAGAAGCTGCTCGCGACCGCGCGACGGTGTGAGGTTGACGGCGGGCAACAGCTCGTCGCTGGCTAGCTAACTGACAAGGCTAGCAAGGAGGCCTCGCGCTTCGTTAAAGGAGGTGCCTCGTGTCGCAGCATTTCGATGCAATCATCATCGGGACGGGCCAGGCAGGCCCGTCTTTGGCTGCGCGGTTTGCGGCCGCGGGCATGACAGTCGCCATTATTGAACGCCACAAGTTTGGTGGCACATGTGTGAATACGGGATGTATACCGACAAAGACGCTGGTTGCCAGCGCCTACGCGGCCCATGTTGCCCGCCGCGGCGCCGAATATGGTTTTGTTGTCAATGGCGATGTGCATGGTGATGTGCGTGTCGATATGAAACGTGTTAAAGCACGCAAGGATGAAGTTTCCGGACGGTCGAACAAGGGCGTGGAGGAATGGTTGCGAGGACTCAAGAATTGCACGGTCATCCAGGGCCATGCCCGCTTTCAATCGTCCCACACGTGTCGTGGTCAACGATGAAGTCTTGCAAGCCGACAAGATTTTCATCAACGTCGGTGGGCGCGCCTCTGTTCCCGCGATGCCGGGGATTCATGATGTCCCGTTTCTCACAAACTCATCGATGATGGATGTCGACTTCTTGCCGGAGCATCTCGTCATTGTCGGCGGAAGTTATGTTGGGTTGGAATTCGGTCAGATGTATCGCCGCTTCGGGAGCGAAGTCACGATCGTAGAGATGGGACCGCGCCTGATTGGACGTGAAGACGAGGATATTTCCGAAGCCGTGCGCGAAATCCTGGAGATTGAGGGAATACGGATTCGGCTGAATGCGAAATGTATATCACTGGCGAAGCGCGACGGCCGTATCGCCGTCGGCGTCGAATGCGACGAAGGTCCACCGGAAGATACTTGGCACTCATGTTCTTCTAGCGGTGGGACGTGTTCCCAACACGCACGACCTGGGTCTCGACCGGGCTGGGGTTGCGACCGACGAACGCGGCTACATCACGGTTGACGATCAACTGCAAACGAACGTGCCCGGCATCTGGGCCCTGGGTGACTGCAACGGCCGCGGCGCCTTTACGCATACTTCATACAACGACTATGAGATCGTCGCCGATAATCTTCTCAACGCAGGCCATCGCCGCGTGTCAGACCGAATCCAGACGTACGCTTTGTTTACAGATCCGCCGCTAGGCCGATGCGGCATGACGGACGCCGAAGTACGGAAGTCTGGGCGCCCTGCACTCGCTGCGAAATATCCGATGAGCCGGGTGAGCCGGGCGGTTGAGAAAGGTGAGACACAAGGTTTCATCAAAATCTCTGTTGATGCGGAAACAAAACACATTCTGGGTGCTGCGATTCTTGGGACCGGAGGCGATGAAGTAGTTCAGGTTTTGCTGGACGTCATGTATGCGAAGGCGCCGTATACGGTAGTACAGCGCGCAATGCATATTCATCCGACGGTTGCGGAATTTCTCCCCACCGTCTTGTCCAAACTGGAACCCTTTGCGTAGTAGCCAGTAAGGAGGAATCATGAGCACCGCGACCACCGCCTCTCCCATGCAGCGCGAACCGGAACTTCTCGGGCAAACCGTGGTCGTGATCGGCGGCAGCGCCGGCATCGGGTTCGAAACGGCCCGACGAGCACGCGCTGAGGGGGCCAGGGTAATCCTCACCGGCCGGAATCCCGAGAGCCTCCAGCGCGCCGCGACTGAGCTCGATGCGCTGAGCACAGCGGCCTTCGATGCCACGGATACTGCTTCCCTCGAACGCTTCTTCCGTAAGCTTCCCGACACGATCGACCACGTGATGGTGACAGCTGGCCGGCCGCACTACGGGCGCCTTCTCGACATGGACTTCGAAGAGGCGCGCCGCGCCCTCGACGGGCACCTCTTGCTGATGCTCCAGATCGCCCGCAACGCCGCCCACAAGGTGAGACCGGGAGGCACGCTGCTGTTCATGGGCGGCACCGGCGGCCGGCGCCCCGGCATCGGACTAGGGATCGTGCCGACTGTCACCGCTGCACTCCCCGCCCTCACCGCCAGCCTGGCGCTCGAGCTTGCGCCCGTCCGAGTCAACCTCATCGCCGCCGGCTTCGTCGACACTCCGTTGTCGGCATCGCTCCTCGGCGATGAACTTGAAAACCGCCGCAATCAGCTTCGCGCCACGCTTCCCATCCGGCGCGTCGTCGTGCCGGAAGACGTCGCCGCGCTCGCCGTACACATCATGACCAACACGGCCCTCACGGGCGCAACCTACGACATCGACGGCGGCCAGCAACTGGTCGCCCGCTAGCGAAAGGAGCACAAATGTCCACCATCCACCTCCACCAGACAACCACCGCGACGCCCGAGCAGTACATCGCCGGGCTCACCGACTTCGGGCCTGGCCGTGCGAAGCTCTTCGGCAACAGCGCCGACGAGTACCTCAAGGTGCATAGCCGCGGCCCGTCGGAAGCCGATGTCACCGAAGGCTCGGGCGGCATCTGGGAACGCCTGCACTACGACTGGTCCGATCCTAACCACGTCGTTCTCACGACGACCGACTCCAACACTTGGGGAGGAGCCTCCGGCCACACCTACACCTTCACGCGTAATCCCAACGGCACCACCGACATTGACGTGGTCGTCGTACGCGAGGGCAAGAACCTCAAGGGACGGCTGCTCGGCTTGGTCGTCGGGACCATCGGCAAGAGCGTTTTGGAAAAGGCGTTTGTAAACTCGGTCAAGGCCATCGAAGCCCGGAACAGCACGGCGAGCGCAGCCTGAGCCGGGTGCCCGTATGACCGGGTCCACCTGATTCAACAAGTCTGAGAGGGAAACGTGTCTTCCATCGAGAAAGGAGAATATATGCCTAAGCTGAATTGGAAGCTTCTGGCCAAGAAACGCGGCAGCTCGACCCAAGGCCTTCCGCCGGGCAAGGAAGATCTCGCTTGGGTTACCAATACGGTCACGCTCATTTACGGCGAACGCGATGCCGTCCTCGTGGATACGTTTCTGTCGGTGCAACATTCGAAGGAGCTGTTAGACTGGGTCGCCGAAAGCGGTAAGAATCTCACAACTATTTACGTCACCCATGCCCACGGCGACCATTTCTTTGGTCTGAAGTTCCTGCTGGACAGGTTTCCCAGCGCAAAAGCGTTTGCCACTGCTTCGGCTGTTGCGGCCATGCAAAACCAGATCAAGCCGGACTTTATAAAATCCTTCTGGGAACCGCGCTTCCCGGGCCAAGTTCCGTCGCAGTTGGCGGCGCCGGAGATCCTCGATGGAGACACTCTCTATCTCGAGGGAGAAGAATTAAAAGTCGTAGAACTTGGACATACCGATACGAAGCACACGACTGCGCTGCATGTGCCTTCTATTGGCCTGGTTATATCGGGGGATGCTGTCTATAACAACACGCACCCCTATCTCGCCGAGTGCGACGAAAACGCCAGGAGCGAGTGGTTGCGCGCGCTGGATAAGATCGAGACCCTGCATCCGCGGGTTGTGATAGCCGGTCATGGCGTGCTTGAGCCCGACAGCTCGCCGCGTCACATCGAGGCAACCCGAGGTTACATCCGTGACTTTAACGCTAGCGTGGCGAGTACGGCGACGGCCATCGAACTTTACGAGAAAATGCTGACCTTGCATCCGAAGCGGGTTAATCCAGGTTCGCTCTGGGCAACCGCAAAGGCTGTGAAACCAGCAGCATGAATTCCAGACCAGCCGCAGAAACGAGTACTGTGCGCTCGGCTGCCTCAGTTAGAACGAGAGCGAGAAAAAACCAAAAACAAGGGGTAGGCCAGCCCCCGTGAGGACTAGCGGTGCGCGGCGAGTACTAGCCGTGCTCACGATGGCTGGCTTCAATCCCTTCACGGGTTACGGCTTCCCGGTGTTCGCGGCATCTTCAGTCTAGAGGATGTTGTCGCTGCTCTCGGAATGCCCCCGTTTTACAGACGCAGATGTCGAACGCGCCAGCGAGCTGCTGGGCAAAGCCTTGCAGCGTCTGGAACGCCAATCGGAAGAAAGCCGTCCAGCCGTTAGCGCCCAACCTAGACTAAAGATAAGGAGCATTGATCATGGATGTGAAACTGGAAGTTATGGTCATCCCTGTCTCAGATGTCGACCGCGCGAAGGAGTTCTACGCGAGGCTCGGGTGGAGGCTGGACGTCACGCCGCCCATCGTGGTCCAGTTCACTCCGCCGGGCTCCTGGTGCTCGGTCCAATTCGGTAAGAACCTCTCGTCGGCCGCGCCCGGTTCAGCCAAGGGATACCTGATCGTTTCCGACATCGTGGCCGCTCGAGACCAACTGGTCGCCGCCGGCATCGAGGTGAGCGAGTTCTTCCACATCGGCCCGGGCGGCCGGGTCAGCGGTCTTGATCCCGAGCGTCGCAGTTACTACTCGCGCGCCTCGTTCAGCGACCCCGACGGCAACGCCTGGCTGCTGCAGGAGATTACGACCCGGCTTCCCGGGCGCGTAGATCCTGGCGTGACTTCATACAGCTCCGCAAGCGACCTGGCGAGCGCGCTTCGGCGTGCGGCGGCCGCCCACGGCAAGCACGAGAAGCGCATCGGCGAATCAGACCCGAACTGGCCCGACTGGTACGCCGAGTACTTAGTGCGCGAACAGACCGGCGAAGACCTGCCGCAGTGAACGACTACGACGTGATCGTCATCGGCCGCGGGCAACTGCAGGAGCTCAAGGAGCGGCTTCCTGGGAGGGCGACGCAACGAGTCTCTCAACGGTAAAATGACCGACATCCTGCTGCAGGCGGTTAAGAGTGCCGCAGCCGCGCACGGAATTCACGAGAAGGAGCCCGGGAGATCTGACCCTGACTGGCCACGGTGCTACGCCGAGCACATGACGCGTACGCTGGGCGCCGCCGGGTACCACCCCGCCGGACCTTCGGCCTGATGGGTCCGAAACCGCCTGGGGAGATATAAATGTCCGAAGAGATCAACCATGACCGCCGCCGCTTTCTTGGCACGCTTCTCGGCACTACGGCCATGACTGTTGGCGCCGCCCAGTTCGGCATGATGGGTCCTGTGCAAGCACATTTCAGCAAGTTACCGACCGAAGGTGAGCTGCCTTCTCTCGGCCGCGCGACCGAGTGGCTCAATTCGGCGCCCTTGACGGCGGCCGGCCTGCATGGAAAAGTCGTCCTCGTCGAGTTCTGGACCTATTCCTGCATCAATTGGCTGCGCACCCTTCCTTACGTTCGCGCGTGGGCCGAGAAGTACAAGGATCATGGACTCATAGTGATCGGCGTGCACTCGCCTGAATTCGCATTTGAGAAGAACGTTGATAACGTTCGCTGGGCCGCGAAGGATATGCGTGTCGATTATCCGATCGCGGTCGATAGCGACCATGCGATATGGCGTGCTTTCAAGAACGAATATTGGCCGGCTCTCTATTTCGTCGATGCGCGGGGACAAATTCGACATCATCAATTCGGCGAAGGCGGATATGAAGAGTCGGAAATAGTGATTCAACAATTGCTGACTGAGGCTGGAGTCGGCGGCATCAGTCATGAACTGGTTACAGTCGATGCCCGTGGCGCGGAGGCGGCCGCCGATTGGGGCAGCTTGAAGTCTCCGGAAAATTATGTCGGCTATGAGCGTACCGAGAACTTTGCGTCTCCCGGTGGTGCAGTGTCGGACAAGCGACGCGTCTATGCTGCCCCGGAGCAACTGAGACTCAATCATTGGGCCCTTTCGGGTGACTGGACGATACAGAAACAGGGCATTGTTCTCAACCAGGCCAACGGGCGGATCGCGTATCACTTTCATGCCCGCGACCTTCATCTCGTCATGGGGCCGGCTGCGCGGGGAACTTCAGTGCGATTTCGCGTGCTGATCGATGGACAGCGGCCGGGTACTGCTCACGGATTTGACGTAGACGACGAGGGAAACGGCACGGCTACCAAACAGCGGCTGTACCAGCTGATCCGACAACCGAAGCCCATCGTTGATCGACAGTTCGAGATCGGGTTTCTCGATTCGGGCGTGGAGGCTTTTTCGTTCACGTTCGGCTAAACGCTAAAGGCGGCACGACAGCCAACGGATAATCACAGCCACCGATTCCAGCTCGGTGCAATGTGATTCCCGGGCTGATGGTTGTCTTTCTTGCAGAGCCACTTCGACCGTTGCACTCTCTTCGGTTGACCATCTACAATCTCGGTGACGTAGTAGCGGACGTGAAACGTACCGTAAGCCTCGAAGACATGACCGCTCTGATACCGAGCCATCGCTTCCCCCTTTGCCCTTCCGACAAGGCAAGAACAGCGGAGCGTGCAACGTCCATGCAACGGCTCGGTGGTAACGTGTCTGTATCTCTTTGATTTTACAACGTGGCGGCGTAGCTCAGGTGGCTAGAGCGACGGTCTCATAATCCGTAGGTCAGTGGTTCGAGTCCACTCGCCGCCACCAAGCTTCCCTAATGATTTCAATTGATTGCATCCGGGGACGCCCTGCCCCTCTGCCCCCCACTGTAATGATTTTGTAATCCGCTCCTTCTGGTTTCAGCCGGCCTAACCGTCGAGGCCCGGAATTATCGGCTCCCCGAGGCAGTGGGTGGCATCTTCGACGGAGCATCCCCATTGAAGATTAGGTACGCAATCTTCCACTCTCCGCCCGACCGCTTCAGTATGACCGCGTATTTGCCCGAGACATTCATGGTGCCGTTCGCGCCTAGTGACAAAGTCTGGGTGTAGAGGCCGACATCGAATGCCGTATCGCCTAGAACCGGGGACTCCAGGTGAGTGAAGGTGAACGCAGTAACTTTGGCCGGACCCTTGAACCATTCGCGATAGTAGTGGTCAATCGCGGTGCGACCCCGCAACAAACCGTAGTCAGCGGGCATCAAGACTGCATCCTCGCGGTACATGGCAGCGATTGCAGATGCGTCGCCGGCTAACACTGATTTGACATATTTGTCCGCCCCTTCCACAACCGATGGATCCACCTGTACTGGGGCGACCGCAGCTGTTGATGTTCCCTGCACCCTCAGCGCAGCCGGGAAGAAAACACTCAAGAAGAAGAATGTGGTAACGATGCTGTGCATCTCAGCCTCCTCGTCGATTCATTTGGTCTGCCACTCCAAGTAAGAAGATTGCTACTTGAGAGCAGCCTACCTGCGTGGCAGAATGCAGCAGAAGGTCCTCGCCTCGCAATGACCGCAGCCGCCAAAGGATTGATAAAGAGCGCCAGCCTTCCAGGTGGCAGAGCGAATACCACATTTACCGATCCCAGTCACACCGCCCGCGTTTTCTTTGAGGCGCTGGTCCGGCTCGGCTATGACAAGCAGGCGTTATTGGCGGCAGCGGGTGCGGATTTGTCGAATTCGGACGATCCAGATGCTCGTGTTCCCTGCCAAGCGCTTGGAGGCATGTTTGGGTACGCCATGCGAACCCGGCCCTTGACGAACCTGGGAATGAAGATGGCAGCGGAGACCCCGATCGGGGCATTTCCACTTCTCGACTATCTGATTGTCACCTGCGAGAGTGTCGCCCACGGAGTTAGCCAGCTTTCCCGCTATTTCCGTCTTAACGATGCGCCTTATACGCTGGAGATCCGAGAGAACGAGGATCCCATCCGAATCATCTTCCATAGCATTCGCGATTCTCTCGCTTTTGAATTCGGGGTTTCTCTCGTCGTTCTCCACTTACGCGAGGAGACAGAAAACCGGCTAAGTGCCGCGTTCGTGAGTTTCACTCATCGCCCGGAGGACCTTTTAGAGATGCAGCGAGTTCTCGGCTGCCCAGTCCGGAGCGGGGAACCCTGGAATGGGTTCGCGCTCTCCCGCGATGCCTGGCAGCTTCCTATGCGGCGGCGCGATCCGGTTCTACAGGGAGTGCTCGAACGCCACGCCAAGGAAATCATAGCCTGCCTACCGGCAGGCGATGATCTGACCATAAAGATTCGCCGTGTGATCATGTCGCGCATCCCTCAGGGAGAGACAGAAATTCAGAGTGTGGCGCGCTCTCTCGCGACATCCGCTCGATCGCTTCAGCGTCGGCTGTCCGCTGCTGGTACTAGTTACCAAGAACTCCTCGATTCCACGCGATGCGAAGCTGCCACACGTTACTTGCAAGACCGCAGACTCTCTATCGGCGAGGTCGCATATCTGCTGGGATACTCTGAGCCTCCCGCATTCCACCGCGCATTCAAACGCTGGAACGGGATCACTCCGCAGGAATTTCGCCATCAACGAGCCCAGGGACGTGCCAATATTGGCATCTCCCAATAATCGGCGAAAGGTCAATTGGTTGTGGCTGCGGGCCACCCCTGCTTGTGTGGCGGGCGAGTGTCCCTAAGCTCGTGTCCCGCGTGGTGACTTGTCGTCCTGACAAGGCAAAGGCGATTCGTTCACTTGACCTGAATTGACTTGATGTAATCGGTAAGATTGGTGGTAAGCCCCTCAGCCTCGCGGGCATTCATACCGGTCAAGGCTAGGAACAAAGGGCCCCAGGTTGGCATTTCTTTGGAGCCGTGCGCAGGTACTTCAAAGTCGCCATCGATTGCCTTGACGACCTCGTCGTAGGGAAACTTGCCGTGATTTTGCTTGGCCAGCCCCGTGAGGTCGGGTGGTTGCTTCTTGAGCGCAACCGCCGCTGGACCTCCTCCCCTAGCGTCGGCGCTGTGGCAGGAGGCGCAGTGTCGCATAAATAGCTTCTTGCCGGATGCGATCGACTTGCTGCGTGTCCCGGCTTTCTTGGAACTCGTCTCCTGGGCGGCAGAAAAGGAGATTAGCAAGAGCAGCATGGCAATCCAAAGCAGACGCAAATACATTGGCTCCCCCTGGGCAGGGAATTGTAATCCACAACCTTATCTCGATTCTAGCCGGAATTTCCTTCTTGACTGTCGAAAACGCCACACACATTCATACGACAACGGGACCAAACGCCGACGTCATTAGGATCGAAAGGAAAATGCCCCGAACTGTCTTCGATGAGCCGAATATTGGGCGCCCGTCGACAAATTCATGCTCTTGAGCTATTTGGACTTGGAAGCCGGGGAGAAAGGATGAATAGGTAGCAAAATAATTCCGAGTCACATATCCGGCTTGGCAGGCCGCGTCGGTGCGATATTTTGAGCTACCACCCATGCGGCAGACGCGATCGCCCATGAGATGAAAAACGCCGTCCACGGCAGCCGTGTCGTCGGCGCTGCGAGGATCGCCGGACCCCACACGAGAAGCGTGAAGAGGCTTACCATGCCCGCTTCCGCCCTCGCAGCCACACGCGGAAAGATCGAGAACAGGACGCCGAGACCGCAAGCAATCTGTCCGGCACCGGTCAGGTAGGCCCAGCCAACACGATAAGGAAGCCACGCTGGTACCAGCTCAGCAGTCTGCTTCACATACACAAGATGTGAGAGTCCGATCGGTATGAGAGAAACCGCAAACAGCATCCGTGCCAGGTGGACGCCGTTTTCGCCTGTGGCGAGCGTCAATGGCGATCCCGGTCGGAGACCGGCCAGCTTGGCAAACAAGACCCACCCCCCAGTCATGAGCACAGCAATCTCGCCAAAGCCGAGCCAAACAGCTTCCATCTGCGGCGCGACAAGCAGGGCGGGCACCTTCAGCAGGAGCCAGACAATGAGATATGGGAAGAGGATGCGAGCCGACCACGCCGCCGTGGCTTTTAAAAGCAGTCCAACGCCACCTAATAGCATGATGAGGCCCGAACCATAGGCGAGAACCGTCCGGCCTGGGATCCATGGGGCAACGGGCTGCCACACCAACGCGAAATCGCCGTAGACCAGAGCGAGGATGCCGAGTCCGATCATGCCGACGGCAAAGGGCGTCAATGCCGGTTGTTGGCTTCGGGTCATTGGATTCCAACCCTATTCAAAAGCCAGATTCATGTCAATTAAACGGGGAGGCCCAGCCGGCGCATAGCGCGGCAATGCGGCGACGCCGATCGCGGCCCGAATATGGCGTCCAGCTTCACCAAACACTTCGACCAACAATCCGACGCTCCATTGATCACCTGCGGCGAATCCGGAAATCGCTGCCCGTCTAACGACCTATGCCTGGCACTTGCAGGTTTTGTGTTCCGAAGATGCCTGATTCGGGAGTACCATTTTCCAAGCTATGGAGGGTACGCGGAACAGCCACGGACGAGGCGGCCCCGTATGGTTTCGATGGTCAACCTTGGCGGGGATCATCGCGCTGCTGGCATTGTGTGCGACTCGCATGGCTGGACAGGCAACTCGTGGTTCGGCCGTCAAAGCGCCGGGTTCCCTTATTCACAGTTCGCTTCCGCCGATTCCTGACGACCGGGTCAAGGGTCCAGATGCTGGAACAGTTTTTTCCGCCGCAGATGATGAATCTTGTTTCATGTGGCCGCTGACCGGGGTCCGTGCTCCCACCGAAGGGTTCGCGTCGTTGAAAGTCCCCGGGCAGGCTCGAAAAGACTTTCAGCGCGCATGCAAGGCGGCAAACTACAAGCGGATGTCCAAGGCCGAAGAGCATCTTCGCCGCGCCCTGCAGGCAGATGCACAATACCCGGCGGCGTGGCTATTGCTCGGCCAGGTCTTGAAGGCGCAACAGAAGCCGGAAGACGCCCGTCAGGCCTGCGCCCAGGCGCTGAAAGTTGATCCGAACTATCTTCCCGCCGGTCTCTGCCTCGCGGACCTGAGTGCGATCGAGCAGAAGTGGGATGACATGCTGCGCTTTGCCAACGCAAGTATTACGCTCGATCCGGTCAACAATTTTCACGCCTACTTCTACGCGGCTGGCGCCTATTTCGGACTGCATCGACTGCCCGAAGCGGAGAAGAATGCTCTAAGGGCCGCTGAGATTGACAAGGACCAACGCGAACCCCGAACCCACTTCCTGCTGGCGCAAATCTATGAAATGCAGCATAGGCCGGATGCGGAAGCAGCTCAGCTGCAGGAATATCTGAAATCTGCCACCGACCCGCAAGATGTGGCGATGGTGAAGAAATATCTTGCGGATCTCAGGGAGAATCCCCGGAAATAGTCGGAACCCGACCTGGCTTCATTGTCCTTTGCTCTCGCTGGTCGAAGGGCCAAAGCCACAAGCTCCGCGCAGGCCCTGCCTGAATCGTTCCCGCTCTTCCGGAGTCATCTTCTCCCGGCGCTCCGCCATGCGACGGCGGAAATTGGAGCGACCGGCTCCGTGGCGTCCAAATCCGCCGAAGAGAATCCGGCACAGCGCCAGAAGTCCAATCGCTTGCCAGAAAGTAATCTGGTGCCAGCCAAAGAGCGGCGGCAGCAGCCAATTCCACAGGAGCATCACTAACTCGCCGCCGATGGCGATAAATAGCAGAATCCCCACAATCGCCAGCGGAGCCAGGAAAATCCATTTCCATCTCATGTTCAGTTCCTATCCTTTCGTGAATTCGTCGTAGATGTTCTGCAAGCGCTCGCGCAGATGCAGCACCGCGTAGCGTTTGCGCGAGAGCAGCGTATTCACGCTCACACCGGTCTCGGTGGCGATCTCCTTGAAGGTGCGCCCTTCCACTTCGTGCGCAACAAACACCTTGCGCTGCTCCTCCGGCAGTTCGTCGACCGCCAACTCGAGTTCGTGAAGAAGCACGCTGCGGGCATACAGCGCCTCCGGTCCGGCATCTGGCGAAGGCAGCAGGTCTTCGAATGCCGGCAGTTCTTCGTCAGCATCATCGCTACGCGCGACGGCGGTATCGCTGAAGCTCTCCGGCTTCTTCTTGCGGAAGAGATCAATGATGCGATTCCGCGCCACGCGAAACAGCCACCCGGTGACGTGTTCGATCGGCATCAGCAGGCGGTTCGCTTCCACCAGTTCGTAGAAAACGTCCTGCAGAATGTCCTCGGCGTCGCGCGGATCGGACACGCGCCGGCGAATGAAGTTGCGCAGCCGGGACTGCTCCCGCTTGACCACTTCGGAGACTCGCTGGTCCGGTTCGAGTGCCATCCGCTCCAGGCTCGCTGCGCCGCTCATCTTCTTTTATACCTACGGTTGTAGACGAATGAGGGGGTGCGGATATTGTAGGGTGGCTAAGTGGCTGAGGGGATAGCGCTAGTCGAGGCGGGCCCCGGTTAGCATAGCGCCGCCGCGTGGATCTCTGCAGGCACACGATTTGACATCATTTGATGCTATAATTGGTGCCTGGAGTTCCTAATGAGGACAACCCTCGCGTTGGATGACGATCTCGTACGCATCGCCCAGGAGTTCACCGGGGTGGCCGAGAAAACGGCATTGATTCGTGAAGCTCTCAAGGCCCTCATCGAGCGGGAAAGCGCTCGCAGATTGGCGTCCCTGGGAGGAACAATGCCGGGTTTGAAGAACATTCCACGCCGCAGGCCGGGCAAGACCAAGGTGCGGTCGAGTTGATCCTCGCGGATACGTCCGTCTGGATCGACCATCTCCGCTCCGGAAACCAGGAAATGCGGAAGCATCTCGACCAGGGGCAGATTGTGATCCATCCGTTCATCATTGCCGAACTTGCGCTTGGATCATTACCGGAGCGCACCAAGACACTCGCGCTGCTGGATCTCTTACCCCAGGTGAGAGTGGCACAACTAAGCGAAGTGCGGCTCGCGATTGAGGCACGTCGTTTATACGCGCTCGGCATCGGTCTGACCGACGCTCACCTGATCGTCTCGGTCTTTATCAATTCCCCTACGCTGCTGTGGACAAGAGATAAGCGACTCCGGAAGGCCGCCGAAGGTCTTGGCATTCACGCCAATCTGGCGTAAGAGACAGGAACTACCTATGGGAGTGCCCTGCCATAAAACCTCGACAGCTATACGAAGAGGGTGCCCCACTCTTGCGCGTTCTCTGCGCAAGAGTGGGAGGCACGGACGCGTGCAGCGAGGCTAACACACATCCATTTCGCAAACCGCCGAACGCTGAAGGCCTGGCTGCACGCGCTCGTGCCTCCACCCTCTTCGTGCCGCTCTCGGCGATGGCCGAAAAGGCGGGCCACCTGTCTTGGCTTATTTCTCGCCTGATGCCCGTTGCTGCGCGTTGTATGCCTTCCAGGCTCCATCAATCACATAGGCATGAATGGCATCGTCTTCTTCTACCGTCAGCTTCTTGATGTTAGGAAATTGCATGTCAACGCCGAAGCCGAGCATGCCTGCGTCGCGGTGGGTGCCGGCCAGAACAATCGCGTGCCATTCTTTGTGGACGCGCGGCGGAGCATATCGCAGGTCGGGAATGGCTCCGTTCTCCGTCCAGGCCCCGCTTCCGTCGAGACCGGGAGAATGGCACCCGGTGCATAAGTGGGTTTCGTAGAGAACCTTTCCCTGCTCGATGATTTCCTTGCTGAAGATCTGCTCCGGCGGCTTCGGAACACGCGGGACTATGTTCAGGGGAGATGGAAAAGGAGTTGTTCCTCCCAGTTTAAAAGCCAGCAGCCTCGACGGCCCCCGCTTCGACTGCGGAGTCGCCATCATGCTGGCCGGACCGAAGATTCGCGAAGCCGAACCCCATCCCACGGGAACCACGACGTACTGCTGGCCGCCTGCGCTAAAGCTCACGGGAGTAGCGTCGATCGCTGAACCTGTCTTGAGCGACCAAAGTTTCTTTCCGCTATCGGCCCCGTAGGCGCTGAATTCGCCCGTGCCTTCGCCTTGAAAGACTAAATTTCCCGCAGTAGACAAAGTGCTGCCGTTGACCGCGATCGGCTGCTCCACCGACCAACGCACGGACTCGCTGACCGGGTCCCATGCCACGAGTCTTCCATCAAAAGCGGCAGCCCACGCGCCCTCTCCCCGGGGCTGGTCTTCTTCACCATCCGCAGGCGCTTGGAGCGCGGCCCGGCGAGCGGTCGTCGGGACATACACCAGCCCCGTCACCGGGCTGTAGCTCATGTGCCACCAGTTGTGCACCGTCCAACCGCGCTTCGCGCCGGCCATTTCCAAAGGCCGTCCGGTCTTAGGATCGAGTGCCTCAGCCCAGGGCACCTTGACCAGAGGATTCCCCGCGATGAACTCGCCCGTCTTCGCGTCCAGCATATAGAAGAACCCATTCTTCGGAGCCGTCATGGCCACGTGCCGCTTTTGTCCGTTGATCTCGAGGTCGGCAACAATAATGTGGAAGTTTTCGGTGTCGAAACGCTCAGTGCTGGTCTGGAAATGCCAGACATATTCTCCGGTGTCCGGATTCACTGCGACAATGCATCCCGCAAACAGTTTGTCGCCGCCCGGAGTGTCGTCGTGAGAGTCGGTACCTTCGCCGACTCCGGCCCTCGAGGTGCCAAAAAGCAGGAGACCGGTCACGGGGTCGTAAGTGATCGGGTCCCAGACATCGCCTCCGCCGAATCTCCACCACTGCTTGCCGGTCCAGGTTTTGGCCGCCATTTCCAGTGCCTTCGATTCAAACCCTTTTGCGGGATCGCCCGGAACTGTCCAAAATCGCCAGGCCTCTTTCCCCGTCTCCGCGTCAAACGCCACCAGCGATCCGCGGACATCGTCATCTGATCCGTTGTAACCGATAAATACTTTTCCCTTGGCGACGTGAGGAGCGCCGGTGGTTCCCGTAACTGCCGGATCACAGATCTGCGACACCCACACCTTTTTCCCCGAGCCAGCGTCGATCGCAAACAATCGGCAATCCCCCGTGCCCACATACACCTTCCCATTCCAGAGCGCGGTGCCTCGATTGACTCGCGCGGAATAGGAATTCTGAGTGCTCAGGCCGAGCGATATTTTCGGATCGAACCGCCACAACAGGCGCCCCGACAGGGCGTCCACCGCGTACACGCGCGAGAGCGAATCGGTGACATAGATTCTGCCGTCCACAACCATAGGCTCTGACGCCATGCCCATGGGGCTATCAATATCCAGCCACCATGCCAGCCCCAGATTGTTGACGTTCTTGTCGGTGATTTCTTTCAGGGCGCTGAAATGCTTCTCGCCAAAATCTCCGCCATCTACCATCCAGTGGGTGCCGTGCGAAGCCTCCGCCAGGACTCTCGCTTCATTCACATCACCAGCTTTCACGGGAGCATCGGGGGAAGATCCGGCGATCAGAGTGAGGCCGGCCAGAAAAACTGCTGCAGTCAAGATAAGAACTTTAGATTCCTTCAGAAAGGCCCCTCTTTGCTATGAGTGAGTTGTCTGTGGTATTTGCCGAAGAATTTCTCCGTCACTTAGCCTGAGCACCAGGAAAACACGTTCTGAGCTTTGCATCTGCGGCCTTCTGTTTGGCCGCAGTCATAATGTTGCACTGTAATGCTCCCACTGCTGCTTCTCCTTGGCCATAAACGAAATGAAACGCGCGTCCTTTCTCAGGTTATTCAGGTTGGCGTCACTTTCAAAAAGTGGATAGCAAGGGAAGCCCTCATCCGCTGTGACTTCCAACCATTTGAGCGCTTCCTCTGGCCGATTCATAAGCGCGTAGGCAGAGGCGATGCTGTAAGACGTGTGATGAAAGTGAGCGTAACCTCGACCGATTTCGGTAGCGCGCTGGATCGCATCTTCTGCTTCGCGTTCCTTGCCGGCCTTGGCCAGCATCATGGCTTTCACGCTGGTAACCAGCCCACCCTCATCATTCGGATAGCTCTTGAGGAATTGTTCAATTTCCGCGGAAGCTTCCTGGTTCCGCCCCAACTGGAACAAAGCCGTGGATGTATAAAATGCCAGGAGCGAAGGGTTCTTCTCGAGCGGAGTGCTATTGAAGATCTGAAAGGCTTCTTCGTACTTGCCCCGACACATGTCAATGACGCCCAAGCGGTATCGCGCCAGGCTGTTGCCCGGATTGATCGCCAATGCTTTTTCAATCTCTTGCCATCCCTTGTCGAGCAAACCGATGTGAAGGTAGACAAAGCCCAATTGGTGGTGGGCCTCATCGAGATCAGGATTTAATTCCAGTGCGCGTTTGTACGACTGGATCGCTTGTTCGTGAGGGAAGCGGTTGTAGGGCGTCCACAGGATCAGACCGCGAGCAAAATGACCCTCCGCGAGATTGGGGTCTAACGCGAGCGCTTTCTCCACATCCACTTCGGCTTCCTCATTCAGCTTTTTCTTGTCGGGCACGGGCGCGAAAAAACGCGCCTTGATGCTGTAGGCGCGGGCGAGTTCCGCGTAGGCGGCAGCGAAGTTTGGGTCGGCAGCGACGGCCTGCTCGAACAGTTTGATGGCAGCTTCGTTGTTGTCCGGATTCTCGCTGCTGACATTAACCTTGCCACGCATGTAGGCGTCGTAAGCTGTGGCATTGGTGGATTTGGCTCCGGAGACGGCCGCATGCTGTGACCGAAATGACAGCGTGTAGACGACTGCTGCCACTGCCAGGACGACGGCTGCCAGGATCAGCTCGATCCTCCGTCCTCTGCTCCATCTCCAACCAAGGCCGCTGCTTCCTACCGGAGGTCTTACACGCGTCGCCTCGGCCGCCAGCCTGGTCGCGGGCCTCACTTGCCCGCTCTCATAGTCATGGCGGATTTGCTCCAGGTCAGAGATCAAATCGCCCATCGTTTGATAGCGCCGCCCCGCATTCTTCTCCAGGCACTTTCGGATCAGGCGGTCTTCACCGCTGCCGATCGGGCCGAGGTCGGAGTGGCTGATCGGAGGAGGTTCCACGGTCAGGATCGCAGAGATCACCTCCGCCGTACTCTTAGCTTCGAAGGGCCGCCGTCCGCTGAGCATTTCATAAAGCAAAGTGCCGAAACTGAAGATGTCGCTGCGTCCGTCCAACTCCTCGCCGCGCACCTGCTCGGGCGACATGTAGGGTGCCGTGCCCATCACCATTCCCGGTACGCTCAACATGCTTCCGGTCTGTGCATCGCTTTCGAGAATGCCGGGATCTCGCAGCGTCTTTGCCAGTCCGAAGTCGAGCACCTTGACCTGCCCCCGGGTTGTTAGCATGATGTTTTCCGGCTTGATGTCACGATGAATGATGCCCCGTGCGTGCGCTTCGTTCAGAGCGTCGGCAACCTGCGCCGCAATCGCGAGGGCTTCGCGCAATTCGGGCCGCTGGCGCTTTAGCCTCGCGGCGAGCGTCTCCCCTTCGATGTACTGCAGGACAATAAAGGTGTGGTTGTCATCCTGCCCGACCTCATAGATGGCGCAGATATTCGGGTGATCGAGAGTGGCTGCGGTCCTGGCCTCTCGCAGCAGGCGTTGCCGGGCACGCTCGTCGGTAGCGACGTCTGCAGGCAGGAACTTGATCGCGACTTTTCGGCTGAGCCGCTGGTCCTCAGCCAGATAAACCTCGCCCATTCCGCCGGCCCCGAGCTTCCCGATGACGAGGTAGTGCGAGATGGTCTGGCCAATCATGATTGGCTGATCAATGAGAAAGGATCACACCTTGAGCGACCATGGTAGTAACCAACCGGCAGAGAGTCAACGCGGCACTTCGGAATCGAAGGATTCTGGTCGGCCCGCTAATCCGGGGATTTCACCGACTTGGCTCGGCGAAGAAGGTCAGGAGACTTCAAGCGAACGCAGAATTCCTCAAAGTTCGAATGCGGCCCTTGCCAGCGAAGATCTTCGACCGTATCAAAGACCGGCACATCCAGCCGCAAGGTCGCGAGGGTGCGAAACAACAGGGCGTCGTCCCATGCCTTGAATAGTGCTTCAGAAAGCGGCCTGGCTTTGCGGATCGAGGGACTCCACTCTCGCCAGTCTTTAGGAATGTTTTCGAGGTGAGGATACTGAAATAGAGTAAGCGACGCCGCTTTCGCGCCCCATCCCGGCAAACCAGGGAAACCATCGGCACTGTCGCCGACCACGGCCAGGTAGTCAGGAATCGATGCCGGCTTCACACCAAATTTGGTCACGACGCCGGCTTCATCGCGCAAAATCTCGCGCCGACGGTCCAGTTGCACGACTCGACTCCCCACAACAGACTGACTGAGATCTTTGTCCGGCGTGCAAATGAGCACCTGCTGCACGCTGTCATCCCGTGCAGCTTTGGCGGCGGCCGACGCCAGCGCATCATCCGCCTCAAAGTAGACCATGGGCCACACCAGCACTCCCATGGCCGTCAGCGCATCTTCGAGAATCGGGAACTGCGAGAGCAATTCCGGATCCACGCCTTCACTGGTCTTGTATCCCGGATACAGATCATTCCGAAACGATTCCACCACATGGTCTGTCGCAACTCCGAGGTGGGTCGCTCCGCGCTCGATCATGGACAAAACCGAGCCCAATACCCCACGCACTGCCCCGACTTCCTGTCCGTTCACATCCGCCGCAGCGGGCACGGCGTAGAAGTAGCGAAACAATTCATAGGTCCCGTCAATCAGGTGAACGTCCATACGGCTCTAGTAAGCAGATCATTCTACCGCCAGCTCTCGATGCGCGAGAAAGCTCGATCCGTTTCTATAATTCTTACCCCTGGCGTCGTCCTGAGAGACTTCAGTCTCAAAGGATCTCGCGCGTACTATTACGAGTGCCGAGCCAACTGTATATCCGCTTCACGCCAGATGCTTGGCAAGCACAGCATGACGCCTCAAAACGGAGATCCACCAATCGTCATTGTGTCCTTTGCGGTTCAAGATTTTGATCGTAAAGTTCGCACAGCTAGAATGGATCGGCATTTCCATTCCACTCAGGTGAACATGAAGCGTCGAGACTTTGTCCGCTCATCTGTCCTCACCCTAAGCGGCGCCCTGCTGTCGAAGCCCCTGGAGGCGCTATTCGCCGAGACGCCGCCCAATCCAGGCGTCAAGCGTGTCCTTGCCATGTTCAAATGCCACTTCGACGCGGGTTTCATCGACACTCAAGCCGCTGTCGTCCACCGTTATTTTTCGCAGTTCTTCCCGCAGGCCCTCACCATCGCCGAGCAGTCGCGCGAGCCCGGGAATCACCGCTATGTCTGGACCACCGGCTCATGGCTGCTGTACGAGTATCTCGAACAGGCGTCGCCTCAGGACCGCCGCCGCATGGAACAGGCCATCGCCCATGGCGACATCTCCTGGCACGCCATCCCATTCAGCTGGCAGACCGAGATGATGGATGCAGACATGATCGCCGCCGGCATCGCGCTCTCCCGCTCGCTCGACGCCCGCTTCGGCCGCACCACGACCGGCGCCAAGATGACCGACGTCCCGGGCCATACCCGCGGCATCATCTCTCCGCTGGCGGCGCAGGGGGTAAAGTTTCTCGACATCGGCGTCAATGATGCCAGCACTCCCGCCGACCTTCCACCGCTCTTCCTGTGGAAAGATTCGAAAGGCGCCTCGCTCGTGGTCATGTACCACCACAGCTACGGCACCATCGTGCATGTGCCCGGCTCCGATCTCGCTGTCGCCATCATCGTCGGCAACGATAACAGCGGCCCTCACCCTCCCTCCGAGATCGCCGACGTTTATTCCGACCTCACCCATCAGTTCCCCAACGCGCAGATCACAGCCTGCGGCCTTACCGAAATCGCCGACGCCATCGAGCCCTTCCGCAAGAGTCTTCCCGCCATCACGCAGGAGATCGGCGACACCTGGATCTACGGGCTGGCCAGCGATCCCGTCAAAGTTGCCCGCTATCGCGAAATTTCCCGCTTGCGCCGCTTCTGGATTGCCAGCCGCAAATTCCAGTCCGGCGACGCTACCGACATCGCTTTGCTTCGAAAACTTCTCCTCGAAGCCGAGCATACCTGGGGCACCGACACGAAAACCTGGCTCGACTTCGACAACTACATACCGCGCGATCTCGCCAGAATGCTCGACACGAAAAACTACAAAGTCGTCGAGTTCAGCTGGACCGAGAAGCGCCAGGACCTGTTCGACGGAATCGCCGCGCTCCCCGCGCCATTGCGCGACGAAGCGCAGAGTGCCATTCGCGCTCTCGCCCCACAACCGCCGCAGCTCCCAGGCGCATCGCCGCTCCCCGGCGGAAAGGAGATTGAGACCGCTTATTTCATCCTCGCAATTGATCCCCACAGCGGAGCCATTCATCGCCTGCGCAACAAAAAGACGAATCGGGAGTGGGCCTCTGCTGAGCGCCCGCTTGCGCTGATCTGCTATCAGACGCTCTCTCCCGCCGACTACGCGCGCTTCTTCGCGAACTACATCATCAGCACTGCCGACTGGGCGAAGAAAGATTTTGGCAAACCCAGCATCGAACGCTTTGGCGCCGAGAGCCGCGAATGGCAACCCACGGTGTCGAAGATTGAAACCACCGAAGATGGAAAAAGCTATCAACTCCTCGCGAGTCTTGAAATCCGCGATCCCGAGGCTGTTGCTTCAGGCCGCGCTGCGTTCCCGCAGAAGATGTATCTCAAGCTCACACTTCCCAACGCCGAACCTGTCATCCATCTCGAGTTTTTCTGGTTTCAGAAGCCCGCGACGCGTATGCCCGAGGCGCTCTGGCTCACCTTCAACCCCAAAGTCCCTGATCAGCAGGGCTGGAGTATGGACAAGTCCGGCGAGCAGGTCTCACCCTTCGACGTGGCCGCCGGAGGCAGTCGCCATCTGCATGCCGTCTCCACCGGCTTCAGCTACCGGGACCACGACGGCTCCTTCAGCGTCGAAACTCTCGATGCGCCGCTCATTGCCCTCGGTGAAAAATCTCCCCTCAACTTCTCCCGCGCGCAGCCCGACCTCTCCGGCGGCGTTCACTGCAACCTCTTTAACAACGCCTGGGGCACGAACTACATTATGTGGTTTGGTGAGGACATGCGCTTCCGCTTCCAGCTCCGCCCCTGACGCACATCGGGCCTGCCCGGTGGTAAACTGCGCCTATGGCCACCAAGAGAACCAAGTCGAAAACAAAGAAGAAAGCCCTGAAGAAGTCTGCCAAGAAAAGCCCAACCCTCAAGAAGAAGGCAGCGAAGAAAAAGAAGGCGACGGCCCCGAAGAGGGCGGCGGCGAAAGCCCGGCTCGGCAGCAAGAAGAAGACCGTCCGGAAAAAGCCCCGCGCTCCCAGGAAGAGGGCAGCGCCGAAGGGCCCAATCCTGGACATGGCAGCCTTCACCCGCGAAGGCCTGAGAGCCCGCTCCGGCGGACAGTCCGGAGACCTGCAGGGATTGTCCAACCAGGAAGGGGCCGCTTCGGAAAGTGTGGACGAACTCCTCGAGGAAGGAAACGCGTTCGAGGCAGATATCGTGAAGGGAGTGGAAGACGCCGGCGACGAAGGTGAAGTTCACACCCACGAGGTACCGGAGGATGATGTCCCCGGCGAATATCTGGACAAAGACTAGTAGGGCTTAGTCTGGCTGACGCCGACGCCTGACGACTGACGACTAGCCAAGGTACAACCCTTCCTTCTTTATGTACTCTTCCACCGCGGCGTCGACAAAGCGGCGCAGTGGCTTCTTGGCCACGACCGCTTCCCGGATCGCCGTGGCCGAGACTGCCTGATGCACATTCTCCAGCAAGTGTATGGTCGCACCGTTCAGCACCAGGTCTCCCGTAGCTGGTTGCTTGGCGAAGGGTTGGCTGACTGAGTGTGGAGGGCGAATCTTCTCGGGCAAGGCGTTGGCCACATCCGCCAGCGAATATCCGGGACGGCTGGCCACGATGAACTCGCATTCGCGAAATAGCGCCTCCGCCTGGTGCCAGTGCGCGATCTCGGAGAAGGCGTCCATGCCGATCAGGAAAAACAGCCGGTCGCTTTTCTTCAGCGATTCTTTCAGACGCTTCACCGTGTCAATGCTGTAATTCGCGCCGGACACGACTTCCTTCCCTGCCCGATTTTTGGCTCCGGGAGCAGCGCTCGTAGCCACTCCTGGGGCTTCCAAAACCGATGGGACAAAAGCCTTCTCGCCCATGGTCGCCAGCACCACCATGGCGTAGCGATGGAAATACGGGGTCACCGCCCGGCTCTGCTTGTGAGGAGGAACATTGGCGGGCACAAAGTGGATACGCCCCAGTTCGAAGCGCTCCTTCGCCGCCCGTGCCAGGGCCGTATGCCCATGATGAATCGGATCGAAAGTCCCGCCCAGCAGGCCGATATTCATAATGGGTCACTCATAGTTTCCCGTTCTCCGGCGCGCCAGGTTTTCCTTTGCGTCCTTTGCGGAATCCTTTGCGTCCTTTGCGGTTTAAGATTCTAAAGACTTTTACCGCAAAGTTCGCAAAGAACACCGTAAAGGACGCAAAGAAAATCTTCTCCGGACCCGGTTGCGTACTCCAGCGTACAGGTTGCCTGAACGCCGGGAATCTCCCGGTCAGCTGCCGTTTGGCCCGTCTCCGCATGCACTCACGTAACTCGCGCAGTTCCAATCCGGGAATTAAATTCTACTTATGCGAGCGAAGCTCCCCCTTCTACTTCGCAACCGCAGCATTGCTCCGGCTCGGGCCCCAGTCCTCCGATACGGCGTCGCGGTTCTCAGCATTATTCTTGCCCTGATTCCAGCCTTCCTGCTTTCCGACGTAGGCGAAAGCCGCCTGGTCGTGTTCGCGGTCGCCATCATGGTCAGCGCCTGGTACGGCGGCTGGAAGCCAGGCCTGGTCGCCACGTCTTTTGCCCTGACGGTCAGCGCTTATTTCTCGCTCGCCGGGGCGCACAGTGCTGCGGAGTACCGCCGGGCCATCATACATCTCGCCCTGTTTGTGTTCGTAGCCGGACTCATCTGCTGGTTCAACGCCGCGCTGCGCTATGCCCAGGAAGGCCTGCGCCGCTCCGAGATCAATTTTCGCTCGCTGGTCACGCACGCTCCCTACGGCGTATGCCGATGCGATTCGTCGGGCATTCTGCTCGACGTGAATCCGGCGCTGGTGGCCATGCTGGGCTACAGTTCCGGCGCCGACCTCGTAGGACGCAATCTGGCTAATCTCTATTCCGATTCGCAACAGTGGTTTGGTCTGGCCGACTACCTGGGCCTGCTGGAGAAATTTCAGGGCCTGCCGGCCGACTGGCTGCGTAACGACCGCACGATTGTCAGCGTGCGCCTCTCTGGCCGTGCTTTCCGCGACGAACGAAACACTATCTTCTTCGAACTCTTCGCCGAGGACGTCACCGAACGCCGCGCCCTCGAGCAGCAACTGCGCCAGGCCCAAAAGATGGAGGCCGTGGGACGCCTCGCCGGCGGTATCGCTCACGACTTCAACAACTTGCTGATGGTGATCTCGGGATACTCAGAGTTCCTGCTGGGCCAAATCGGTGATGATCCCGGCATGCGTGGACATGCGCAGGAGATTGCCAACGCCGCCGCGCGCGCCACCTCCCTCACCCGCCAGTTGCTGGCCTTCAGCCGCAAGCAGATGCTGGATCCCAAGATTGTGGACCTGAATAGCGTCGTCGCCGAAAACGTGAAAATGCTCACCCGGGTGATTGGCGAGGACATTGATCTGGTCATGGTTCCCGGCCCGGACATCGGCGCCGTCAAAGCCGATCCCGGGCAGATCGAGCAGGTCATCATGAACCTGGCGGTCAATGCCCGCGATGCCATGCCGCATGGCGGAAAGCTGACCATCGAAACCGCCAACGTCACCCTCGACGCCAACTATGCCCGCTTCCATGCGCCGGTCAAGCCCGGAGACTACGTCATGCTCGCCATCAGCGACACCGGCATGGGAATGGACGCCGATACCCAGGCCCACATCTTCGAGCCCTTCTACACCACGAAAGGACTGAAGGGCACTGGCCTCGGCCTCTCCACGGTCTACGGCATCGTCAAGCAAAGCGAAGGCTATATCTGGCTGTACAGCGAAGCCGGCAAAGGCACCTCGTTCAAGATTTACTTGCCCCGCTTCAGCGCCACCGGAGAAGTTCCGGCCATGCAACCCGCTCTTGCCCAGGAGCCAACCAGCCCAGGGCATGAAACCATTCTGCTGGTAGAGGACGAAGAAAACTTACGCCGCCTGGCACGCCAGTCTCTCGAGAACCAGGGATACAGCGTGATCGATGCTCCCGACGGCGCCACCGCCATCCAGATTTCCCAGGCGCACAAAGGCCCCATTCACCTGCTGTTGACGGACGTCATCATGCCGGGGATGAACGGGCGCGAACTGGCTGACAAGGTCGCTCCGACTCGACCCGAGATGAGAGTGCTGTACGTGTCGGGTTACACGGAGAACCACATTGGCCACAACGGCACGCTGGACGAGGGCATCACCCTCCTCCAGAAGCCCTTTACTCTTCCCGCACTGAAGGCAAAGGTGCGGGAGATGCTCGATACTCCACTCCCTCAGGAGAAACAAATGTCTGCTCGTTTAGCTCAACCAGCTCCAATTGCCCGAACTCGTAACAAAATATCCTCCCCCTTCCGCGCTACCCGCTTCGATCTTCACCTGCCGCTGAAATACCGGCTGGTCGGAGAAAGTGGATGGCGCGAGGGAACAACCGAAAACATCAGCCGCTCGGGAATGCTCTTCCAGGCGGAAGAGCCGATCGCTCCCAACGCGCAGCTCGAAATCAACCTCGTGCTGCCAGCGGAAATCGCCGGACTGGCCGCGGCAGAAGTAGTGTGCCGGGGCGAGGTCGTGCGCGCGGTGAACCGGGAATCCGGTACCGTAAGCCCGACACTGGCGGCGAAAATTCTCCAGTACCACTTCCAGCACGGCTCCCACCTCTCCGAGGCGTGAGTCGGCCGCTGGAATCCACATAGGCGAAAAGGCGTCCGTCCTGGAATGTAGGCGCGGGCGTCCTCGCCCGTGCGGGCGAGCACAGCTCGCCTGGGTTGAGGGAACTGAGAAGAGGGACTAGGAAATAGAACTCAAAACCTCGCGGGCGAGTCGCCCGCGGCCACACGTTTCGATACGACTCTCGAAGAATTCTTCGACACTGGCCAGGATTTCCACTCGACTCTTACTCTCGTAGATCGCCTTGCGCAGCGCCGCTCCGCCCGCCACGCCATGGGTGAACCATGAAGCGAACTGCTTCATCTTGCCTTCGGCGCCCGGCATCTCTTCTTCAATCAGCATCTCAAAGTAGGTACGGATCATCTGGTAGCGGTCCACCTCGCTAGGCTCGTCGTAGAGCAAGGCGGACTGTGTGGAACCGGGTCTCTGACCCGGTTGGGCCGGGCGAAGCCCGGCAGGGCGTTCGACAGTGGCTGCCGAGCTGCGCTCGGCCTGACCGGGTCGAAGACCCGGCCCCACACGGCCCGTGTCGCTGCAATACTGCTCAATCTGCCGGAAGATCCACGGATTGGCCGGCGCCGTCCGACCAATCATCACCGCGTCGCATCCCGTCTGCGCCACCATGGCGCAGGCATCTTCTGGGGTGCGAATGTCGCCATTTCCAATGACAGGAATCTTCACCGCATCCTTGACCGCGGCAATCCAATCCCAGCGGGCCTGCCCGCTATAACCCTGTTCGCGGGTGCGAGCGTGCAACGCGACCGCGCACAGACCGCAATCCTCCGCCATCTTCGCCAGCTCGACGCAAACCACGTTCTCATCGTTCCAGCCGGCGCGGAACTTTACGGTGAACGGAATCGTGACCGCCGCCCGCACCGCCTCAAAGATCTTCCCAATAGCCGGCAAGTCCTTAAGCAGCCCGGAACCGCCATTGCACTTCACAACCTTCTTCGCCGGACATCCGAGGTTAAGGTCCACCAGGTCGAATCCCAGTCCCTCAACCATGCGGGCCGCCTCAGCCATCACCCTGGGATCGCTGCCAAAAAGCTGCGCCGAGATCGGATGCTCATCTTCGTAGAAGTGCAGGTAGAGTTTGGCCTTCCGGTCTTTCGAGCGCAGGATACCGTCCGCCGAGGTGAACTCGGTCATGATGAGCCCGCACCCGCCCAAATTGCGGATGAATCGCCGAAAGACGGTATCGGTCACCCCAGCCATGGGAGCCAGCACAGTCGCCGGAGCAATCCGCACGTTCCCAATTGTCAAGGAGGAAGGCACAGGCGTGGTCACCCTGGCCTGTGTGGTCGCGGGCGACCCGCCCGCGCCGGGTGTCGGATTCTCCCAATACTTACGCACGCCTCTATTCTACCTGTCCGCAAAAAAGAAAAGCCCCCGCAAGAGCAGGGGCTTCAAAATCCGTGCTAATCCGCGGCCGAAGTTACTTCTTGGCCGGCTCCGCCTTGGCATACTTCCGGCGGAAGCGCTCCACCCGGCCCGCCGTATCCATAAGCTTCTGCTTGCCAGTAAAGAAAGGATGGCACGCCGAGCAGATTTCCACGTGGATGTCGCCTTTGTGGGTCGAACGGGTCGTAAAGCTGTTGCCGCAGGCGCACATTACGCGTATTTCATTGTAAGCGGGATGAATAGCTGCCTTCATAGGGTCTCCAAACTTTACTCGAGAAGTTAGATTCTAAAGGATTACTGCAGGATTCAGCAACTCGGAGGGCCTTGATTTCAGTAGCGCCGGCGTCCCGCCGGCTGTCCCGAGAGCATCTTGTCCTCGGATTCAGGATTTCGGTTCAGAGGCCAAAAACCTAGCCGAGCCTCGCTCGGCCCGGACGGGTCGGAGACCCGTCTCCACACACACCCTGCAAAAAAAACGGCAGGACCGATCTCCTGCCGTCTGGTTAGAACCTGGGCCTTCTTTACTTACCGCGGTTGACCGCTTTCTTGAGTTCGGCTCCGGACGAAAACTTGGCGACTTTCCGGGCAGCGATCTTGATGGTGGCGCCCGTCTGCGGGTTACGCCCGTTGCGGGCTTTTCTCTGCGAGACGGAGAACGTGCCAAAACCAATCAACGCTACTCGATCCCCTTTTTTCAGAGCAGAAGTGATGCTGTCGACAGCGGTGTCGATAGCCGTGGCTGCCGTGGCCTTGCTGATGTGGCAGCTAGCTGAGATTCGGTCAATGAGATCGGCTTTATTCATCTTCTCTCCTGGCAGGCTTCGTTAGTCCCCCAGCGCGCATAGGGGAGGAAAGAATGACACTCGCTGAGTGGGGAAACCCGACAGCCTCATTTAGCTACTGCCTGATGAGATTGTCAACTGTGGAAATCCGCGTCGGATGCCGAGTTTGAGTCGTGGCACAAGCCGAACCCGCCCCAGGCAAAGGAAAAGGCCGCTCACCCCTGCCGGGGACGCCAGGACAGTGGCTCTGCGGCCGAGAAAACCTTGCATGCGGACCCGTCGCTCATCTCCAGAAGATTCATCGGGACGCTTGCGTGCTCCTTCGACCATCGAAACCGCAGAGCGCATGGCGGACCGTGGCCTGGTGACGAACGAGCGAAGCAGACTCTATTTCCTCAGACCTCCACAACGCGGTCTATTACTTCACAGGATGTACACAGGCACACCGGCTTTGGCACTTGCACAAACCGCATCCGCCAGTGCAAAGTTTAGACAAGGAAAAGAACCCAGGTCATGAAAGTTTCCGCGGACGTTTGTCCTCTCTGCGAGGGTACTGGCTGGAAATCGGTCTCTATCGGCTCCGATCGTCGTGTAACTCGATGTGATTGCCGCCTGCAGGCGCGTACCAAAATTCTGCTCGCCGCCGCCCACATCCCCAAGCGGTACGAACACTGTGAGCTATCGAACTTCGAGTTTGACGGCCCTCGTCAGCAATTGTTTCCAGCTCGCATGGCCGCTTGTAAATTTGTCGAGGATTATCCTGTGGAGAGCAACGGTCTGCTGCTCATCGGAGATATCGGTGTTGGCAAGACCCACCTCGCCGTCGGGATTATCAAGGAGCTTGTCTTGAGCAAGGGGATTGGCTGTCTGTTCTACGACTATCGCGAGTTGCTCAAGCAGATCCAGAACTCCTACAACGATTCCGTGAAAGCCACTGAACTGGATGTCCTGCGTCCGGTCTTCGAAACCGAAGTGCTGGTGCTCGATGAGCTCGGTGCCGTCAAACCGACCGAATGGGTGTGGGACACGGTCAGCCTGATCCTAAACACCCGCTACAACACTAAACGCACGACGATCATCACCACCAACTTTCCCAATCTCGGGGAACGCGAACGACATCGTAACGCCAACAGCCGAAGCCCAGAGGCTGCGAAATATTCGGCAGAGAAGGAGACGTTGGGCGACCGCATCGGTGAACGTATGCGCTCCCGGCTGCACGAAATGTGCCGCATCATCGAAATGGAGGGAGCAGATTTTCGCCGGATTCGCAGCGCCAGCTTCCGATAGCCCTTAACTGAGAACCGAGAACAAGTATCTGAAGACTGGTCCTCACAAAAGCCACGGTCACCCGCGCGGTACTGACCTCTCCGTCCTCTACTTAGTCAATTCCAACTAGAATGCCCTCGTGCTGACCGAGCATATCGAGTTCACTCCTGATCGCGCTGCGGAAGCCTTCGCTGCTGCCCCGGCCGCGCCAGCAGTGTTCCTCCTCCGCGGCGACGATCCGCAGGCCGAGCCCTATGTCAGCAAGACGGCCAACCTGCGCCGCCGCCTGCAACGCCTCCTCGGCTCTCCTGACCAGACCCGCAGGCTGAATCTGCGCGACCGGGTCCACTCGATCGAATACACAGCCACGGGCTCCGACTTCGAATCCGGATTTCTCCTTTACCGGGTGTTGCGCTCAGCCTTCCCGAAAACTTACACCGACCGTCTGCGCCTGCGCTTCGCACCCCTGATCAAGCTGCACATGGAAAACGAATTTCCGCGCGCGTCCATCACCACAAGGTTGGGACGCCCGGGCGGACGTTCTCTCTACTATGGGCCGTTCCCATCGCGCACCGCCGCGGAAAAGTTCGCCAACGATTCGCTCGATTTCTTCAAGATGCGCCGCTGCGTGGACGACCTCCATCCCGATCCACAATTTCCCGGCTGCATTTATTCCGAGATGAAAATGTGCCTGGCGCCGTGCTTCAAAGGCTGCACCGACGCGGAGTACCAGGCTGAGGTTGGCAGAGTGCAGTCCTACTTCGACAGCAGTGGAGGCTCCCTCGTCCGCGAAATAACCGTGCAGCGCGACCAGGCATCGTCCAGTCTTGATTTTGAAAACGCCGCTGCCTTGCACGTGAAGGTTGAGAAGCTGAAGCCCGTACTCGGCCAGCTGCCGGAGATCGTCCGTCGCATCGATCAGCTCACCGCGATCATGGTGCAGCCGTCAGCCTTCCCGGAATCGGTGGCGTTTTTCGCCGTCGACGCCGGCCTGATCAAGGGCCCCCTCACGTTTTCCATCCAAGCCACGGAGCACACCAAATCGCAATCGATGGAATCCCGCGTACAGGCCGCGCTGGCGACGCTGGCGCCCGCGGGATCCAAGACGGCCCTCGAGACCATGGAGCATCTCGCGCTGCTCAAACGCTGGTTCTACCGAAGCGCACGGACAGGAGAAATTTTCTTCGCTGACATCAAGGGTGGGCTGCCCCTGCGCCGCCTGGTGCGCGGCATCGCTCGCGTCTATCGCGGCGAAAAGCCCGAGGCCACGGCAGCGAACATCGAGGACAGGGTGACCGGCTCTCCCTAGCCAGCCAGTGATAAACTGTTCCAGCCAACAAATCAGTCTTCAGTCTATGGAGAAATAATATGGCGGACGCCAAAGTTCTATCGAATCAAAAGACCATCCTGGCCAACCAGTCGACCATCGTGAAAAACCAGAAAGCGATCCTGGCCAACCAGGTTGCCATCGTGAAGAACCAAAAAACCATACTCGCCAATCAGGGCGTAATCAAGAAGAACCAATCCGCCCTCGGTGAAATCCTGAAGAATCAGAAGCTGATTCTCGCCGCCGTAGCTAAATAGCGCTGTTCCATCACCCGGCCACGTAGGGGCAAGTGTCCTCACCTGCCCAGCCGAGCCCCGCTCCAAGCCTCAAAAACTCTGTCATCCCGAGCGAAATCGAGGGATCTTGCGTCTTCCGCCAGCGCCGAGCCGCACTCGTTTGACTTGCCTACACCATAGACCTACGATGTGCCCGGCCCGAACCCGGTGGGTTTAACGCAACTTCAAAGACAAAGAAAGAGGAACATCGAATGAGAAGAAACTCAGCACTGGCCGTCGTAATTCTGCTGCTCGTCTGTGCCGCATCGAGCGCCGCCTTCGCGCAAAAAACAACTGTCCTGCGTGTGGTCGTGGTCAAGACTGAAAGTCCCACCGCCTACTCTCAGGAAATCGAAAAGGGCCGGCAAATCATGAAGAGCCTGGGAGTGCAGGCAACGACACGAGTGTGGCAGGCCAGATTCGCCGGACCGGAAGCAGGCGCAGTGGTGGTAAGTATCGAATACCCCAGCATGGACGCCTTTACCGATGCCTACAAAAAGACAAACGCCAGCAGCGACTATCAGAACTGGCTGAAGGAACTGGACAAAGTCAGAAAGATCGTCTCCGACAGTCTCTACACCGAATGGTAGCCGCGTAAATCGAGCCGTTCGACCAAGGCATTCGAGGCTGGATTATTCGAATTCGAGGTATCGGAACCAGATATCGAAGACCGAGGGTGCCCCATCCTCCTTCGCGCCCTTCGCGAAGAGGGTGGGGATTTTCAATCTCCACTGTAGTTCGCCACCACTCGCACCACTTTCGCGCTCGCAGACAGCTCCATGAATTCTGCCGTGCGTGTTCCCTTCTGATTTGTGTAGTAGAGCACGATGCTGTTGATGCCCCAGAGCACGTCCTCAAGACGAAAGTGGAGTTCCGGGTAGGCTTCCAGCCCGCGCTGAAAGTAAGCTCTCAAGTTTGGCTTCCCTGCCACCTTGCCGTCCGCCGTCCCCAAAAGACGGGCGGCAACAGGCGAGATCAACTCGATGGCATCCTCATAGTGCGTCATGATCAAGTCCAGATCATGAGCGTTCCAGGCCGCAACCCAATGGTTGGCCAGGCTCCAGGCTTCGTCTCTCGTCACAGCCGTTCCCTCCACTTAGTGGCTCATTCTAATGGCGGGTGGCCCATTCTAGTCGCGCTCTTCGCGACTAGAATGGGGACTTTGACCTTTGAAACTCTCCATAATCAGACTCTGGCCCCGAGGGGTGGGCCCACCCGCCCGAAGCGGAGCCTATGTCACTTGCCCTTCAGTCCGTCGCGCCAGGCCATGACTTCGAGTTCGACGCGGACTGCGTCCTGGACAGCAATTACGGGGCGTGCCTCCATTTGAAATGCCGGAAGCATCGAGCAAAACTTGTGAACCGCCAGCGGATCGTCGCAGTCCACCAGCAAATGCCCACCCCAGTCGCCCACCCGCACGACAAAGAACTCGATCTTGAAATTAGCTGGCGCCTTCCACTGCCCAAACACCTCAAGGATTCGCTTCTGGGCATTCTCATACTCCGCAGGCGACCCTTGCGGCCGTTCGTTCCAGCTGATCACATATTTCATCTCATCTCCTTTTTCGATGGAAATTGGTCTGAGCAATCAGAACCGCTAGAGTCTACTCTCGGCATCTGGAATTGGGAAAGCTGTGAGGAAGTCTGACGGGTGTGGCTGGGTGCCCCATCCCAATTTCGCGTCTTTAGCGAAATTGGGGTGGGGATTTTGACCTTGAAGATTTAGAACTCCCCACGTAGTTCCGCAGAGTGGAAAGCAACAAGTCACTTCGCTTCTCCAGGCGGGAGATTCCGTCCTGACCCATATTGAGCGTACGTGCCACGGTCTTCTGCGTCTTGTTGACGGCATGCCTAAGCTCTTGCAGAGACATTTCACGTGCAACTAGTTCGCGGGTCCGAACTGCGATCTTTTTCTGCCTCTCTGGACTGATCTCATCAAGTTTTTGCTCCAAAGTCTTCATTGCTATTTGGCCCCCTTCTGCCTGGATGCTCCCGCCCGGCCGGCTGTTGTCGACTCTTATGGGGCGTGCCATACGGCTATCGTAATCTTTCGCGCGGACTTTGAAAGGAGAAATGAAAACATCTCTGTGACGGTGGTCGCACCCACCCTTTCGCACACAACGGGAAAGGATGGGGCACCCTCCAAATCGGAATGTTGGGCTCGGAAGGGTGGGCCACCCGGCGAACATAACTTGACGTGCTATATTCCCCAAAATGACCCTCGCTGATGTTCGACGATTCGCCATTATTGCGATGTTTTCAGACGACACTCTTATGGAGCAATTGGTGTTGAAAGGAGGAAACGCTCTGGCGTTGGTATATGGTGTTGGCGCACGAACCTCGCTGGATGTGGATTTGTCTATCGATGGAGACTTCAAAAACCTCGAAGACACGAGAGTACGAATTTTCCGAAGTCTGCGCAGTCGCTTTGAAACTGCAGGGTACGTCGTATTTGATGAGAAGTTTGAGCCTCGGCCCTCTATTGAAGGAATTAGTCACGATAAGAAATGGGGCGGCTACATAGTGGAGTTCAAACTGATCCAGCAGGATAGATATCGCGAACTAGAAAATGATATCGACGCCATCCGCAGAAATGCTCTGGTAACAGGTCCAATCGAGCGAAGGAGCTTCAGAATCGAATTCAGTAAGCATGAGTTCTGTAAGGGGAAGACTGAAGCGCAATTGGATGACTATACAGTCTATGTATACACGCCTGAAATGATCGTCATTGAAAAACTCAGGGCGATCTGTCAGCAAATGCCTGAGTATAAGGCACGCATCAAGAAGACAGCTCGGGCCCGGGATTTTTACGATATACACGTGCTCATAACGCAATCACGTGTAAACCTATCATGGCCCGATACTCTGGAGCTTGTGCGGAACATTTTTCTCGCCAAAGATGTGCCGGTCGACCTGATTCAGCGTATACCAGAGACCAAAGAACAACATCGACCTGATTGGCCTTCGGTCCAAGCATCGGTGACTGGAGTTCTGGAAGATTTTGACTTCTATTTCAATTTCGTCGTAGAACAGACCCAAGTACTAAAACCCCTTTGGATAAAATAAACGCCAGTCAGAGTCGTACTCCTTTTCGCGTAGGCCATAGGCCAAATAAAAATCGAAGCTAAGGCCCAGACTCTTGAGCCTCTGCCACCTGCTCTCTTCATAGCCAGCGCGTTGCAAGTAGAAGCCGATTGCTTGATGGTAAGGATAGATGTAGTTCAATTTCTTAAGCGTTGCGATCAGTGTGTTAACAGATAGCTTGTCTTTTGCAGTCTTGTAAGCCTCTAACACTTGGTAGACGCCACCTGCGTATGCGGGCCGCACCGCGATGTCGATCAGAGTTCGTTCAATTCCCGTAACCTCAAGACTCTCGTCTTCTGGACCTGTGAGTTTTCCTACCTCCAGGCGGCCTGTGTCTTTTCCGCTGATAAGAGCGAACCGCCACTGTTTGTAAGCAAAAACGAAACTTGATTGTCGTTGTTCATGTCCAAATGCCCGATCTATGGCCTCTTGTGACAGCGAACCAGAGGGCCTCGGCTTTGGAGATTGTTCTTGGTTAACGTAGATGGTCGTCGGCAACTGCTCAGTGAGGCCGTGGAGGAACACTGCAGTCCCGTGTGAAAGGTATGCACGAGGCTTAAGGGATAATCCGATCTCATGCGGGGAAGCGTGGCCCCAAACGTAACGGATTATTGACCTATAGTTCTTCGATTTGAGTTCAACAATCTCGAGTTGACCTTTTTCTTGCAGGAATCTTATGAAGGCTTCTACCGTGGCCCTTTGTGTGAGGCGCCAGTCCCGCCGATTTGCTGAAAGTACAGCTGCTAGATCATCCGATGTATAGACCCGCTTTGGGCTGCTGTTAAACAGCCGAAAAATATCAGGCTTGGCGATTGTCATTCGGGACGGGGGTCCAGGCATTATGCAGTCTCCGTACGTATATATACCTACGGAGACATCATATCATTGGCGAGGTATAACGCTGTAATACGAGTTTATAAACGGGAGGATCGGGCACACATCTCATTGCATGGCTAGGTATATATACCTAGCCATGCTACATGTTGAGTTTTACTCTCGAGGTTTAAGGCAATGGTTCCCATGCAAAATACTAATTCCAATGGGCTTGAGGTGAGGCGGGGAAATATGCGCCATTATAGGTATATATACTTATAAGGGCGCATATTTCCCCGCCTCACCTCAAGCCCATTGGACAAACTCCTGAATTACGAACAGCCGCTCGTACTCCCGCAGCTTCCGCACCGGTAGCAGCTTCCATTGCGCGTCATGATGGATCCGCAGAAGCTGCAGGTAGGGGCGTCGCCCAGGTCAATGAGTCCGGCGAGAGCGTCGGCGGCGTGGACTGAACCGGGCGTCGGGCCTCGGGGTTCCGACCTCTGATCGGAAACCGGCGAGCTGCTGGCTTCTCCTACGGCTTCAGGGTGCGATGCGGCGCCGGGCGTCCTCAGTCTCAGGTTTTCGAACAGCATGCCCTGCTGGCCGGTGAGGAAGCGCAATTGCAGCCAGCGGAAGATGTAGTCCATGATCGACTTGGCGAAGCCGATGTCGGGATTGCTGGTCCAGCCGCTGGGCTCGAAGCGGGTGTGGGCAAATTTTTCGCAGAACAGTTTCAGCGGCACGCCGTGTTGCAGCGCGATGGAGACGGCCAGAGCGAAGCTGTCCATCAGGCCGCTGACCGTGGAGCCTTCCTTGGCCATGGTGATGAAAAGCTCGCCGGGTTCACCGTCGGGATAGAGGCCGACGGTGATGTAGCCCTCGTGTCCGCCCACGTTGAATTTGTGAGTGATGGAGGCGCGCTCTTCCTGCAGCTTGTGGCGGACGGCGCGCGGCGGAGCGTTGAGATTTTCTTCTTCGACGTGCGAGGCGGCAGCCACGGCGGCGGCAGCATCGCCCTTCTTGCTCAGCGCAGTCGTGGTGCCGGACGCGCTCAGCGGTTGCGACTTCTTGCATCCATCACGGTAAACGGCCACAGCCTTCAACCCCAGTTTCCATGCCTGGATGTAGCACTCCATGATGTCTTCGACGGAGGCATTCTCCGGCAGGTTCACTGTCTTAGAGATGGCGCCCGAAATAAAAGGTTGCGCCGCCGCCATCATTTTCAAATGCCCCATGTAATGGATGGACCGCGTCCCCTTGGCCGGCTTGAAGGAGCAGTCAAACACCGCAAGATGGTCGTCCTTGATATCGGGCGCGCCTTCGATGGTGCCGGTGGCGTCAATGTAGCTGACAATCTTGTCGGTTTCGTCGTGATCGTAGCCCAGCTTGAACAGCGCTGTCGGGACCGTGTTGTTCACGATCTTGATCATGCCGCCGCCGACCAGCTTCTTGTACTTGACGAGTGCGAGATCCGGCTCGATGCCCGTGGTGTCGCAATCCATCATGAAGCCAATTGTTCCTGTTGGAGCAAGCACTGTTACCTGGGAGTTGCGGTAGCCGTGTCTTTCGCCGCTGGCCAGGGCTTCGTCCCAGCAGTCTTTGCTGGATTCGTAGAGTGTGGTTGGGACGTTCGTCTTGTTGATGTTGTTGACGCTGGCGCGGTGCATGCGGATTACGTCGAGGAATGGCTCGCGGTTGATGTACCAGCCGGGGCAGGCACCGCCGGGCATGGTTTTAAAGCCTGCCGAGCTTTGCTCGGCCTGACCGGGTCGAAGACCCGGTCCCACATGGGCATTGCCGACATCGGCGCCTAGATTCGTTTCGGCTAAACCTCTCTGCGTCGGCTCTGTGGCCGGCACCAGCGGCGGGCACGATTCGGCGATACGCGAGGATTGCAGATACGCTTCGCCGCACATGATTGCTGTTACGCAGGCGGCGTAGTCGCGTCCGGCGTCGGAGTCGTAAGGGAGGCCGGCGGCCATCAGCAAGGCGCCGAGGTTGGCGTAGCCCAGGCCCAGCGGGCGGTAGTCGTGGGAATTCTTGGCGATCATTTCGGTTGGGTAGCCGGCGTTGTCGACCAGGATTTCCTGCGCTGTGATCAGCACATCGACCGCGTGGCGATAGGCTTCCACGTCGAAGGTGCCGTTGGGCGCGAACTTCAGCAGGTTCAGGCTGGCCAGGTTGCAGGCCGAGTCATCGAGGAACATGTATTCCGAGCAGGGATTGCTGGCGTTGATGCGGGCCGTGTTTTTCGACGTGTGCCAGCGGTTGACCGTGGTGTCGTACTGCATGCCCGGGTCGCCACAGCGCCAGGTGGCGTCGGAGATCTTGTAGAGCAGGTCTTTGGCTTTGAAGTTCTCCATCGGGCGTCCGTCTTTGACGGCGCGGGTGGTGAAGCCGTTGTCGCGCAGAACCGAGTACATGAAATCGTCGGTGACGCGGACGGAGTTGTTGGCGTTCTGGAAGAAGATGGACGAGTAGGCATCGGAGTCGGGAGATGAACCGTCGTATCCCGACGCGATCAGGGCGTGGGCCTTGGCTTCTTCTTTAGATTTGCACTCGATGAAGTCAACGATATCGGGATGGTCAATGTTCAGGATGACCATCTTGGCGGCGCGGCGAGTCTTGCCGCCCGACTTGATGACGCCGGCGAAGGCGTCAAAGCCTTTCATGAAGCTGAGCGGACCGCTGGCGGTGCCGCCGCCGCTGAGGCCTTCGGTGGACGACCGCAGCGACGACAGGTTCGTGCCGGTGCCCGATCCCCACTTGAAGAGCATGCCTTCGGTCTTGGCCAGGGTAAGGATGGAATCGAGCGAGTCTTTTACCGAGTTGATGAAGCAAGCCGAGCACTGCGGCGTCTTGTAGCCGGTGACGCTGAACTCGACACGCGCGCTGGCCGGGTTCCAGTGCCAGTTCTGGGCGTCGGAGTTGGGCTCGATGCGGTCGCATCCCACGTTGAACCAGACCGGCGAGTTGAAGGCGGCATACTGGCGCAGCAGGATGTGCGCCAGCTCGTCGTGGAAAGTTGCGCCGTCTTCCGGCGTCTTGAAATAGCCCTGCGACATACCCCAGTCGCGGATGGTCTCGGCCACGCGAGTCACCAGGGCACGCACGCCACTCTCGCGCTCGGGCGTGCCCAGTGTGCCATGCAGATACTTGCTGGCAACAATGTTGGTGGCAGTCACTGACCAGTCTTTCGGGACTTCGACGTCCTTCTGCTCGAAGATGGCATTGCCCTTGGCGTCCGTGATCAGGGCGGTGCGCTTCTCCCATTCGATTTCGTCGTAGGGAGAGACGCCGGTCTTGGTAAAGAAGCGACGGAAGCTGAGACCCGGGGCTTTCTTGCTGGGGGTGGCGGTGCTTACCGGGGCCGCGGTGGTCTCGGAGGTTACGGGGGCTCCTGCTTTTACCTCTGCCATTTCTGTATCTTCTTTCGCTTTGGATTTCTGAATCTAGTATCGCGCAAAGCTAAAGCGTTTCTAAAACCAGTTTCCGGTTTTCAGTTCTCTGTTCCCAGTTCGGTGATGCCTGAGGTTGTTTCAAGAGAAGACGACAGCCAGCGCTGCAATGCGGCATAGGCGGCGTGGCGTTGGGTCGTGTCTTCCATGACTGCGTAGCGGGCGAAGCAGCGACCGGTCGCCATGCGTTCGCGCAGCGGATTGCCGGGTAGGAACAGCCGGCCGAGGGCCATTCCCAAATCATCGGTCTCGGAGATTTGGAACAGGGCCAGCATGCGTTTGCCGACCGCTCCGGGAGCTACGATTTCTTCGCCCAGGGCGAACACTCCTGGCTTGCTGGACATGAGAACCAGGCTGCAGCTGTCGGCACAACGGAACCACCGGGACCACTCTACACGACGATAGTCGAACGCCGACTCAACCCCGAGCCGGGCGAAAGACTCGCTGACCATGCGCTCCAGACCTTCCATTCCAACCTCAATTTCTGGCCTCGAGGGAAAGGGATTGCGAGCCCTTGTTTCGAGGCATTTTCCACAGCCTGACTTGTCAACTGTCGTCGCTCCCTCGGGAGGAGTTCTGCAAACTGCTTACAGAGAACGAGGAAACGGCCACCGCACTACAAACCCGCCCAAGAACGGGGGAACAACCCATCAATCTGAAAAGGCGGCGCATGGTCACCTCAACCGAAGCACCGATCCTTTGTTTTCTTGCGCTTGCCCGGCATCGCCACGCCTTCGTTTCCGAGGCGTTGAAAGCCTTATGGGATGCAAACAGTACGCCCGTATGTTGGGGCTGTCAAGAGGGTATCCCTATATATTGTATCTCAGTCTTAGCAAGTGGGATGCTGCCCCCTTCCTCCTCTTTTTCCACAAGGCGGCGTTTCCGCTGAAAATTCAGGTGGCACAGTGCAGCCGTGCCACCCCGGATTTGCCATTGTGCGAGTTTTTCCGTGGCCTGCTAGGTCGCGGTCCAAAATTTCCGGGCCGCTCACGCCAGCATCTCGGCTCGGGCCGAGGTCCGGCGTTTCAGATCGGAAAGGGAAAAATTTCGTCTGTCCAGCAGGGGCCACTTCTCAACGGCGGGACCCATGGCTACGTAGACATCCTCGAAAATTTCGCGGGGCGCGATTCTCTGCGTGCCGTCTGAGGATTCCACAAGATAGTCGCCTCTTTGTCCGCGATGTTCACGTCCGAGCGCATCCCGGAACTCCAAGGGACCGGTGAGCTGCCTGGCTCGAATCAGAAATCGCGTCCGATAGACTTGCCATTCGTTTTCTACTTTCCTCACTTTATTCCACCCTTGGGGGAGGGAATATCACTTGGAATTGGTTGTAAGCACAACGCGGTGTTCCTTGGCTGGATTTTCTGTGAAGGTGAAAGAAATCTACGCGCGATCCGTGGCGCGGTCAATCCCAATTTGTTGTGCAATTCTAAAATTGCTCTGCGGGAATTTTTTCGTGCGTTGCGAGAATGCAGAATCAGCGAAGACTCGCTACTGGTGCGACGATGCGGCCCTTGCCACGGCCGTGAGTGGGAGGAGTTGCGCGAATCACGGCAAGAAATTTCCACAAGCGAAAGGTTGGATCGGAGCCACTGGGTGTCGCGCCGCAACATTGTGCGATGGCTTACAAAATTTGCGGAGCGTTGCTTCGCCTGGACAGCCGAGGGCGGCTGTCCCCACGCTGCCCGTGGAGCTCTCTTGTTGATCGTGTTGCGGCGTCGTACACTCCCTTTCGCCTTCCTATGCGGAACGACGGCAATCTACACGGCCAGGGCCAGTTTCCGGCTACGCGATGGTCACTCATCGTGGCCGCGCGTAGCGCCCAGCCTGAAGAACGGCAGCGCGCGCTTGACGTCCTGACCGCGGCTTACTGGAAGCCGGTATACAAATACATTCGTCTGCGTTGGGACAAGGACAACGAGCAGGCCCAAGACTTAACTCAGGATTTTTTCCTGCGTATTCTGGAGAAGGATTTTCTTGCCCAGTACGACCCGCAGAAGGCCCGTTTACGGACTTTCCTTCGAGTGTGCGTGGACCATCTGATAGCCAATGACGACAAGGCCGCGCGGCGCTTGAAGCGAGGCGGAGAGATGCAGTTTCTGTCACTCGATTTCGAATCTGCGGAAGGAGAGTTGCAGCATGTCGAGATTCCTTCACCGGACTCGATGGATGATTTTTTCGAGCGCGAGTGGGTGCGCAGCGTTTTCTGCCTGTCGCTGGAGCGTTTGCGGCAGGAATGCGAACAGCGCGGCAAGCAGAAGCAGTTTCGTTTGCTGGAATTCTATGACATTGACGAAGCCGGCAAGGAGTTGACCTATGAGCAAGTCGGGCAACGATTTGAATTGAAGACCACGGACGTAACAAACTATCTGGCCTACGCGCGCCGTGAATTTCGCCGGATCGTGCTGGACCAACTGCGCGAGATGACGGGCAGCGACGAGGAGTTCCGGCGCGAAGCGCGAACTCTTCTGGGAGTGGATACCGTATGAGGACAGACACACCATGAAGTGGCTGTCCGATCAAGCCCTGGATCGGCTTCGTGTGGCCGCCGATACTCCAGACCTCAGCGGCACCGGTTATGTACTGCTCGACAAACTGGGGGCGGGCGGCATGGGAGGAGTCTTCCGCGTCGAAGACACGGCGTTGGCGCGGCAGGTCGCGCTGAAAGTGCTCGGCATCGTAGATTCCAGCGGGGAATTGGGTGCGCGCCTGCTCCGCGAGGCAAAAATAATTGCTCAGCTCGAGCATCCGGGGATCGTCCCGGTGCATGACGTCGGCACGCTGCCCGATGGCCGCGTCTTTTACACCATGAAGCTGGTGCAGGGGCGGCGACTCGACCAGCACCGCGGTGAACTCGGAGGCGTGCCCGAACGTTTGCGAACTTTTCAGAAAATCTGTGAAGCGGTTTCATTCGCGCATGCCCACCATGTGCTGCATCGCGACCTGAAGCCGCAAAACATTATGGTGGGAAAATTCGGAGAAGTCCTGGTCATGGACTGGGGTCTGGCCAAGTTGCTGAGTGCCGACATTTCGGCAGAGTCGAGCCACTCTCCGGAGATTCGTGTGACACAACCGCCGGCTTCCGACGCGGACACCGCCGAACCCGACACCGCGCACGGCGTGGTTCTGGGCACTCCCGGCTACATGGCGCCCGAGCAGGCTCGCGGCGAGGTCGAGGCCGTGGGAATGCGGGCCGACGTCTATTCGCTGGGTGCAGTGCTCAGGTTCTTGCTGGACGATTCCGGCCGAGTACCCAAGGCTCTGTCAGCGATTGCCAACAAAGCGATGGCGGACGATCGGCAACAACGATATGGATCGGTAGAGGAACTGGCGAACGACATCACGCACTACCTGGATGGTTTGCCGGTCAGCGCCTATCCCGAGGGTCCGCTGGCGCGTCTGCGGCGTTGGGTGGTCAAGAACAGCGCATGGATCTTGCTTATCGTTACATATCTAGTGATGCGAGCGCTGTTCGTGCTGTGGCGGGAACGGTAGGTTTTCGCGGTCGTGGTAGCGAAAAATTCACAATGTCATCCTGAGCGCAGTCGGAGGACCCCTATGATCTTGACAAGTCCCGGGAGCAGGATGCACTGCTTACGGCTTCTGTGCGGCTGATAGGGGTCCTTCGACTGCTTGGCTGCCTCGCTTCGCGAAGCAGCCACTCCGCTCAGGATGACAACTCAAGAAATTGCAGAGCACCTTAAAGGATTTCAGCGGAACGTTGAATAAGACGCTAGCGGGCAAATGGCCGCAAGGAGAGCATATGAACAAGATCGTTCTGGGACTGCTCGTGGGGGGAATCCTGGGCATATTTGACGGGCTGAGTGCGTGGTTCACGCCCGCAGTGCGGGCGCAACTGCTGACCATCGTGGTCGGCTCTACGGTGAAAGGGCTGATAGCGGGCATTCTGATTGGCTACTTCGCGAAAAAGGTAAACTCGCTGCCGCTGGGACTGTTGTTCGGGCTGGGCATCGGCTTGCTGCTGGCGTACGCAGTCGCAGCTATGCCGGACCCGACCGGCAAACATTACTATTTTGAAATCATGCTTCCGGGCGGCATCGTGGGAATGATTGTGGGCTATGCCACTCAGCGTTTCGGTCAATCCATGCAATTGGCCCGCAAGTAGTCATGTGGGGCGGGAATCCTCTGCACGGGGCTTGCATCGATGAGGGTGTAACTTTCCCAGTTCCCCTCTGGAGTGTCAATCATGAAGACACCCAAACTCGGCCGCAGCGGGCTTACGGTTTCGGCCGTGGGCCTCGGTTATAACAGGTTGCAGGGTGTTTGCCGCAAGAAAAAGGGCGGCTTTTGGCCGCCCAGGCTGAGGTCTGACGTCCGCTCTACGCTGGCGCCGGTCTTTCGCCGCCTTTGGCGCGTCCGGGTTGCAGGTCTGGTTTGATTACTTGTTGTACTCCGTCGTCGGGTTTGACCGGAGGGACAATCTTTGGCAGTTCCTGTCCGTCGATGATCATCTTGATCTGAGCCGCGTCCAGCACCTCGCGCTCGATCAGCGCCAGGGCAATTCGTACCAGCACTTCGCGGTTGGATTGCAGCAGGTCTTTGGCGGAGTCGTATCCGCGCTTGACCAGCTTTTGCACTTCGGCGTCAATCTTGACCGCTGTGGCTTCGCTGTAATCGCGATGCTGGGCAATCTCGCGGCCCAGGAAAATCTGCTCTTCCTTTTTGCCGAAGGTGAGCGGACCCAGGTCACTCATACCCCACTCGCACACCATCTTGCGAGCCAGCTCGGTGGCACGTTCGATGTCGTTGCCGGCGCCGGTGCTCATCGAATTCAGGAACATCTCTTCTGCGAGACGGCCGCCCATCAGGATGGCAATCGAGGTTTCAAGATAGTTCTTGTAGTAGTTGTGCCGGTCGTCGGTGGGCAACTGCATGGTGACGCCGAGCGCCATTCCGCGAGGAATGATGGTCACCTTGTGCAGCGGATCGGAATGAGGCAGCAGGGCTGCCACCAGCGCATGGCCGGCTTCGTGATAAGCAGTGTTCTTCTTTTCCTCATCCGACAGCAGCATGGACTTGCGTTCCACGCCCATGAGGACTTTGTCCTTGGCCAGTTCGAAGTCATACATCAATACAGCTTTGCGATTCTGCCGCGCTGCCGCCAGGGCCGCTTCGTTCACCATGTTGGCCAGGTCGGCACCGGAGAATCCGGGTGTGCCGCGGCCCAACACGAAAAGATCCACATCGTCCGCCAAAGGAATCTTGCGGGTGTGGACGCGCAGGATTTCTTCGCGGCCTCGCACATCGGGACGGCTTACCACTACCCGGCGATCGAAGCGTCCGGGCCGCAGCAGTGCGGGATCAAGGACGTCCGGGCGATTCGTGGCGGCCATCAGGATGACGCCTTCGTTGGACTCGAAGCCGTCCATTTCAACCAGCAGTTGATTTAGCGTCTGCTCGCGTTCGTCGTGACCGCCGCCCAGGCCGGCGCCGCGATGGCGTCCGACGGCATCAATTTCGTCGATGAAGATGATGCAGGGAGCGTTTTTCTTGCCCTGCTCGAAAAGGTCGCGCACGCGACTGGCGCCAACGCCTACGAACATTTCTACGAAGTCAGAGCCGGAGATTGAGAAGAACGGAACGTTCGCTTCGCCCGCGACTGCACGGGCCAGCAGGGTCTTGCCAGTTCCCGGAGGTCCAACCAGCAGTACCCCTTTCGGAATGCGTCCGCCGAGCTTCTGGAACTTCTGCGCTTCGCGCAGGAATTCGATGATTTCTTTCAGTTCTTCTTTGGCTTCATCTACGCCAGCCACGTCCTTAAACGTGACTTTCTTCTGCTGCATGGAAAGCAGCCGGGCCCGGCTCTTGCCGAAGGACAATGCCTTGTTGCCGCCGGTCTGCATCTGCCGGATCATGAAGAACCACAGGGCTGCGAGCAGGATCAGCGGCGCCCATGTCCCCAGCAACTGGAGAGGCCAGCTGCCACTGGTGATATCCCGGACGGTCATGGCGACGTCCTTATCACGCAGGGTCTTGATCATATCGGGGTAGTTCGACGGGGCGGTGGTGTGAAACGCGGAACCATCGTTCCGGTACTTGCCGCGCACTTCCTGACCCGTGATGGTGACCTCTTTTACATTGCCCTGGTCCACATCGGTCAGGAACTTTGAGAAGGTCACTTCCGTGTCTTTTTGTCCCGCGCTGCCGGCTTTCATCACCTGCCACAGCAGGAAGGCCGAAAGCACGATCACCAACCAGAAAACCACCGTCTTGACTGTAGAATTCACCGAAGACTCCTGAGAAAATTACACCACGCCCGGAGACGCCCCACCGGGTTGCGCCTGCTCTAAATTAGATGCCCCGCCCGAGGTTTTGGATTGGGCAAGTTGCAAACGTCTATTCTAACCGTTCCCAAGGAAAAAAGGTCGGAGTTCCGCGAATGACTTAAGTCACGGGGTCAGTTCAGCTTGCCGCACCGATAAAGGGCAGATTCCGGTTGGTTTGCTCGGGCGAACCCAATCCGTAACCTACCAGGAAGGCCTCATCCACCAAAAAGCCGAAGTAGTCGGGCTGCAATTGGACCCGGCGGGCCGATTGCCGGTCGAGCAGCGTGGCCAGCTTTACGGAGGCCGCGCCCCGGGCCTTCAGGTCGCTCATCAGAAATTCGGTTGTAATTCCGGAGTGCACCAGGCCCTCGACCACCAGCAGATTCTGGCCGCGAATGTTGGGCTCGTGGCTGAAGAAAATCTCCAGTACACCGCCTGAGCCATCTTCTTCATGGAGTTGATACTTGGGCTTGATGAACTGGCAGATGACGGGGACGTCCAGCGCCCGCACCAGGTCGGCCATGAAGATGAAGGCGTTTTCGAGCAGGGCCAGCAGGTGAATGGACTGGCCGCGGTAGTCATCGGAGATCTGGCGGCCCATTTCGCGCACCCGCTTCTGGATCTGTTCGGCGGAGATCACCGTGCGCAGTTGCGGCGGTCTTGCGATCTCATTCATGCTTGGCTTCCTCCCGGCTGGGCAACTCGCGAATCACCAGGGCCTCGTGATCGCCGTCCCCGGGACGCAATCGCGCCGGCGTGGGAAAGCCGCGGACCCACACAATTTCCTGTCCGCTCACTACCACCGGCCAGAGCTTGCGCTCGGTTCCGGTGAGCTTGCGCTCCTGCAGCAGCTCCTTGATCTTTCTCGGAGCCTTGCTGTGAGCCGGCCAATACCGGTCCCCCGCGCGCCAGTTACGCACGGTTAACTCTTGCTGCAGCAATGCCGGGTCAAGCATGTGATCGGGATTATAACCCGCCGCTGCGCTCCCCGGAACGCGTGCCACTTCAAAACATGCACCCGCTTCAGGGACACGAATCGAGCCGGGTACTGCCAACCGATAGGCATAGTCGGAATTCGCCGCGGCGGCGCGGCTGGGTGGGGCGAATTGCAACCCATCCTTGGTCACTGAAACAAGCCAGCCCTCCGGCAACATAGCAGACCGCGGACCACGCTGGGCGAGCTCAAGAATTTCTTCCACGTGGCGGAACTCCAGGTTCAAGCCGAGAGACTCAGCCGCCGCTCTGACCACCCGCCGCCGCAGGGCAAGCGGCAATGCTGCCAGTTCGGCCGATTTCAGGGTGAGTAGCTGTGCCTGCCAGACTTCCGGCAAAACGTGTGCCACTTCCTTCTGCCAGTATTCTTCTTCCGAGCGCGCAATGTCGGCTGTCTCCCCCAGTGTTTCCCGCACCGCCGGGTTGAGAGTACGCTCGAGCCTGGGCACGATCCCGTGGCGCACCCGGTTGCGCGCGTGACGAAGATCACGGTTGCTAGAGTCCTCGCGCCAATCCTGACCGACTTCTCCCAGGTAGCTTTCCAAGAGTTTGCGCCTGGTCTTCAGCAGAGGCCGAACCACTGAGAACTGAGAACCATGAACTAACAACTGGGGATAAATCCCAGCCAACCCGCGAGTGCCAGCGCCGCGAACGACTCTAAGCAAGACCGTTTCAGCCTGATCGTCCAAAGTATGACCGGTAGCAATGCGGTTCAGCTTGTTCTCCTCAAACAACTGCCGGAAATACTGGTAGCGAAGTTGGCGGGCAGCAGCCTCGGTGCTGAGGTGCTGCCTGCGAGCGTTCGCAGCGACATCGCCAGTGCCGGCGAACAACTCCAGCTTGTGCCGGTGGGCCAATTGGGTGACGAACTGCTCGTCGGCGTCAGCCTCTTCTCCCCGCAACTGGTGATTGAAATGGACCACCGAGAGGACGACACCAAGCTCGGGGCGCAATTCGATCATGATTCGCAGGAGGGCCACGGAATCGGCTCCGCCTGAAACGGCGACACCCACCCGGTCGCCAGCGTGGAGTAGCTCCTCGTGAAGAATGTAGTCGAGGACGCTTTGGGGCAGGCTGTGCACGGAAACATAGTACATCCGGGATTGCTGGCTGATTTGGGTGGGGCAGCGCTTCAGCGCTGCATTGAGGAGGCTGCTTCTGTGCGGCGTATCGATATAAGCATTCCACTACGCTCATTTAGAGGGTTGTGAGTGCTAACGCCTTCTGGTTACAGTAGTTGGAAATTCCCTCCGTAGCGAATCGAAGGGTCACGTTCCGCAGCCATCGTCGACTGGTCCGATTTTGCGCACCAGTTCAGTGCAACGCGAATCGGAGCGCAGGGAATCGGCGGAAAAATGCCTGCTGTGGCGTTGTGCTTGTTCAGTTTTATCGAAAGTTCTCGACGACAATGATGTCACTACTTAGCGCATCCACTTGCGTGTACAGGATTGTTCCGTTGTCCCGAGATACGGCCAATCCCGGTGCTTGTCTGGCTGGAAGATTCTCCAGATCGAACACTCGTGTAGTGCGTTGGGTCGTGGTGTTGAAGAAAGCGATTCCAGGTTTTGCTGTCGTGTCGAGGTAATAGACGCCGCTCTCCACCACGGCCCAATAGCCATAGTAACCTGCCTCCAGAGAGCGTATGAGTTCAGTCTCTTCGCCACCGTTAGTCGGAACGCGCCACAATCCGGGAACAGCCAGACCTTTCGCATAGTACAAGAATCTACCGTCAGGCGATTCGAACGCGGCAAATCCGCCGTGACGCGTCACTTGCGTGGCGGGTCCACCTGCTGACGGCATCTTCCACACTTCCCAATCGCCAGTACGGTCTGACGCGAAATATATCCAACCTCCATCTCGCGACCAACTTGCCACGACTTCGCCCGAGGGGTCACTGGTCAGCCTGCGAGGCGAGCCCCCCTCGGAATCGAGGACATAAATGTCTGCATTGCCGGCAACCCGAGAATCGAAGGCAATCAGTTGTCCATCGGGCGACCAACGTGGAGTTCCAGTATGAGAGTTGAAGTGGGTTAGCTGAATAAGGCCACTCCCGTCCCTCCGGCACATCCAGACTTCGTAGGCGCCGCTGCGGGTAGATTCGAACGCAATCCTACTTCCATCAGGCGAAAACTGAGGACCACTTTCGAACCGAGTAGACGATATCAACTTTTCGGGAGGGCCGGCCAATAATAAGGAATCAAGCGCCCTCCTCCAGATGTTGAGATTGGCCGTCTGCCATACATACACTAATCGGTTCCCGCTAATAGCAGGTTGGACTCCCCCTTGACCGAACTGCAATCGTTCGGGTTCACCCCCACGAAGGGGCACCTTCCAAAGCCAACCGTCCTCTGCCAGCCAACCTGCCTTTGCGAAAACGATGTCGCGACCGTCCGGCGTCCATGCCAGGCCCCAGTTGTACGTACCGCCCGAGACAAGACGGTGTTCTTCTCCCCCCGAGAGCGGAACCGTGTGGATTGACTGGACTCCGTGCGAAACTCTGGCGAAGGCCAGGGTTTGACCATCGGGAGAGAATGCAGGACTGAAATCACCCTTCGATCGTAGACTCACGAAGGCCAAGGTTTGACCATCGGGGGAGGATGCAGGATTGAAATCTCCCTGCGAACGCAGCGGCGAAGTGATTCTGCGGACTTCCAGCGAATCGAGCGATAGGACAAAGACAGAAAAGGCAGGTTCGTTAACGGATGCACGGTCGGAAAACGCGAGCAACTTTCCATCCGGTGACCACGAGAGGCGGGCTGCGGACCAAAAGACTTCGTAGAACTCCTGTTCCTCCCAGAGTGTCTTGCGCACTCTGCGCTCAGCACCGCCTGATGCGGGGATGATGTAAATGCCGGTTTCGCCTTTTAGAATGCGGCAGAATGCAATATAACGGCCATCGGGCGACCAAACCGGATTGAAGTCGATTGACTCCTGCTTCGTCAGTCGCAGCGATTCCTCGGTCCCGACGGCCTTCACATGTAAGCTGAAGTGAGGGCCCGCTCCACCGTTCCAAGCGAAGGCCAAATGCTGGCCGTCAGGCGAAAGACTTGGGGTAAATTTTTCGCCAATGTTGGTGACTGCAGGAGCCACGGACGGCTGGCCAGCTTTGGATCTGTGCGAATGGCTGTAGTATAGAAATGACAGAAAAACAGTACACGCCGTTAATCCGAGGATCGAGACGAAGGTGATTACTAACCGGGGACGCAAAAAAGATGATTTTTTTCGCCCCGGGACGGCCACGATTCCGGTTACACCTGCAGCGGAGATACCCTCGACTGGAGCAATGAAGCGGTACCCTCGTCGCGCAACTGTCTCAACGAAGATAGGGGTTTCAGCGGATTCGCCCAGCGCATCGCGCAACCTCCTGATGGCTGCATTCAGGCTATGATCGAAGTCCACGAAAGTGTCCGCCGGCCAGAGCTTGCTGCGCAGTTCCTCTCGGGTGACGACTTCTCCCGGCCGTTCAAGCAGGGCGGCCAACACTTGGAGGGGCTGTTCCTGGAGCTTTACTTTCTGTCCCCGCTGGCGTAGTTCCCCGGTGTGGAGATTGACCTCGAACGTGCTGAACCGGACAATTCGGGATGAGGAAATGGCTGACACGGAAACTTTCGCATGGCCGAGTTTACCACCTTTGGGATACGGTTCCGACGTGCGTGCGGCGGGCGGGATGAGTGTGTTCGGCTAGTTTCGTCAAGCGTTACATCGTGACGCTGGACAGGCGCTTTGGTCGCAACAAAAGCTTTCGGAGTTTACCGGCGATCTGCACGGAGCTATCAAGGAAAACGATTGGAAAAAGGCGGACTGGCTAAGGACGCTGGTTAGGAGGTCTCGGCCTTGCGCCAAGTTCGGAGGTTAACAGCGTAGAGCACGATACAAAACAGGTTCGCCGGAATGAGGGCAAGCTGAGCTGTTCTTAACCCAATGATGCAAATGACTAGGCTATTCGCCGCCGCCAGCACCCAGCCCTCCCAGCATCTTCTTCCAACCAGAATGGTCGAAAAAATCGTAAGCACACAAGACAAGCAGTCAAGCCGCACCACAAGCGAGAGCATCTCTAGTTTCATATCGGTTATTTTCCTGCGGATAGACTTGCAGGTGTGGATTTGCGACTACGACGGCGTAACCTTCGTAACCTGAGGCCTTCCGTATTCGCTGTCTCGGGGAACACCACGGCCGGGACCAGAGACCTTCGGGCAAACGCAATTTGTTGGAAGGCCAGGTGGTAATCGCACAAAGCTTACTCGGGGCTGGGAGCCGACATTGTAATGGAATCAATTACATCTACAACCTTTGAACTGTCCCAATTCCCTGTTTGCGGCAGTCATTCCATCATGCGGTTTACATCGGAGAAAGGGATTCCGCCTTCCAGGGTGGCGTAGGTTCCGGCGCTGTTGAGTTCTTCTGTTATTCGCCGCAGCAGGCCGAGCGTTGCGCGCATGGCGGCCGACCCCACGCTGACCCTGGCCACTCCCAGTTTCTGCAGTTCCGGCACGGGCGGCGAACCTGGGCCGGCCAGGATGTTGACTGGACATTGCAAGTCTTTCACCAGGCGTCCGATGGCGGCCGCGTCGCGCAGGCCGGGGACGAAGACGCAGTCGGCGCCGGCATCGCGAAACGCTGCCAGGCGGCGCAGAGCTTCGTCGTAGCGTTTCTCGGGTGTCCCGACTTCGAGCAGATAGACATCGGTGCGGGCATTCAGGACGATTGGCAGTTCCCGCACGGCCTTCACCCTTTCGACCTGTAGCGCCAAATCCAGGAGCGGGTGTTGGGGATCGCCAGTCGCATCCTCCAGATTCATTCCGATTGCGCCGGCGGCCAGGACGTCGCGGGCGGTGCGGGCGGCATCTTCCGGGCGTGGGCCGTATCCCGCTTCGACGTCGGCTGTGACTGGGAGCTTGACCGCTTTCGCGATACGAGCGACCACCGCCAGCATTTCTTCGCGGGAGATGCGTTGGCCGTCGGGATATCCCAGGGTGAAGGCGATGCCGGCGCTGGTGGTGGCTATGGCGCTGGAGCCGGCTTGCTGGATGATGCGGGCGCTGGCGGCGTCCCAGGCATTGGGCAGGATGAGAATTTTGCCTTGGTGCAGGGCTCGGAAGGCTTCGGTCTTTGCTTTTTGAGCTTCGGTATTCATTGTCTGGGAGGAATCTAGCCGAGCTTTGCTCGACTTGGACGGGTCTGAGACCCGTCCCTACACGGTCTGTGGTATACACCGGCACTCGCGAGGAAATCAACGTTGTGGTGCACAAGCGCGGAAAGCGGTAGAGTATCGGTCGCAAGGATCACTCACTGCATGGCAAACGACCAGGAAAAAGCGGCGGCTGCGCGCGCCAGCCTGCGCTTCGTGCGTGATGGCGATATCGTCGGCCTGGGAACGGGATCGACCGCCGTCTACGCGGTCCACTTTCTCGGCGAGCGGGTACAGGCCGGGCTCAAGATCCGCGGCATACCGACTTCCGTCCACACCCAGGAACTGGCCACCAGCCTGGGGATACCGTTGACCACTTTGGATGAAGTTCAGGAGATCGACGTCACCATCGACGGCGCGGACGAGTGCGATCCGCAACTGCGATTGATCAAGGGCGGAGGCGGGGCGCTGCTGCGGGAAAAAATCGTGGCTTCCGCGACCAAGAACTTTGTGATCATCGCCGATTCCAGCAAGCAGGTTCCGGTGTTGGGCAAATTTCCCGTCCCCGTGGAAGTGATCAAGTTTGCTGAAGCCCTGGTGGCGAAAAAGATTACTGCGATGGGCGCGGCGGTCAAAGTGCGTGCGGACGCTTCGGGCCACAAGTTCATCACCGACGAAGGCAATCACATTCTTGACTGCCACTTTGGCCAGATTCCCGATCCGCCGGCGCTGGCCCGCAAGCTCGAAACCACGCCCGGAGTGGTTGAGCATGGGCTATTTATTGGGATGGCAAGCATCGCCCTGATCGGGAAAGGCACTCAAGTTCTGGAGATTCCACGCACGCAAAGCTAGCCGACAATCTCGCGCAGCGCGCTTAGAAATCTCTGCACTTCTTCAGCGGTGTTGTAATGCGCCAGACCGATGCGCAGGAAGCCGCCGTCCTTCTCGACGTCGAGCCGCTCGCTGAGATTCAGCGCGTAGTAGTTGCCGTCCCAGGTGAAGAAGCCGCGGTCGCCCAATTTTGTCGCGAGTTCCAGGGGAGTTTGGCCTGCGATTCGCACCGCAACCGTCGGACAGCGCCGGTCAAGTTTCTCCACATCGCGGATGCCGTAAAACTTCAGCCCCGGAATGTTCAGCAATCCGCTGATCAGGATTTCCGCCAACGCGTGCTCGTGTTGCTGAATGGCACCGTAAGCCGCCAGCAGCGCAGCGCGGCGAGTAGAGGCCGACGGATCCACCTGGCGCCCCAGGTCGGCCAGATAGTCCACGCACGCGGTGATTCCGGCGATGCATTCATGATTCAGCGTGCCCCACTCCCAGCGATGGGGGACGGCGTTGGTGTTGGCGCGCACTTTGTAGGGTTGCAGGCGCTGCAGGTGCTCGCGCTTGCCGTAAAGGATTCCCATGTGCGGTCCGAAGAATTTGTAGCTTGAACACACCAGGAAATCGCAATCGAGGGCGCGAACATCAATGGGACCGTGGGGCGCGTAGTGAACGGCGTCGATGTACGCGAGTGCGCCTTTGTGATGCGCCAGCCGGATAATTTCTTTCACGTCGTTGATCGTGCCCACGGCATTCGAGGCGTAGCCGACGGCCACCACCCGGGTCCGGCTGCTGATCTTTTGCGCCAGATCACTCATGTTAAGAGTGCAGTCGTCTTCATTGCGCTCCCCGAAATGAATGTCCGCAAAACGGATGGTCACGCCCCGCTCCTCCAGCGCGTGCCAGGGAGAAACGTTGGCGTCATGATCGAGATGGGTAAGCAGGATTTCGTCGCCGGGCCCGAGTTCACGGCCGATGGAGCGGCTGATGGCGAAGGTCAGCGTGGTCATGTTGGGACCGAAGACCACTTCATCGCTGTCGCACCCGAAAAAATCCGCCATTGCGGTGCGCGCATCGGCGACGACGGCGTCCGTGCGCCGGCTGGTGGCGTAAGCGCCCTGGGTGTTGGCGTTCGAATTCTTCAGATAACCGCTGATCGCGTCAATGACGCGCTGCGGAACCTGAGTGCCACCGGGGCCATCGAGAAAAACAGCCGGTTGGCCGCCCACGGTTTGAGACAACGAAGGGAACTGGGAACGCACCCGGGAAATATCGAGTGCCGCAATATCGGTCTGAGCAGTCGGCATAAGTTTAGGTCGTCGTAGCGCCGGCGTCCCTTCGAAACTGAGGGTAGGCCCGCCGGCTGTCCCGAGGGCATCCTGCCCTCGGAGTCATCAAGCAGTAGTCGTCAGCCCATCATGGTCGTGTGTTCCGGCCGGATCTTGTAAATCACGCGCTGTTCGGTCGGCTGGCGGTAAGGATACTTGTCCACACCCAGATACTTCTTGGCCAGTTTGTCGATGTGAGCGTCGGCGCCCTCTTCCGTGATTTCGACCACCCGCCCGCGGATTTCAAGATACCGGTAGGGATTATCCGGATCGACAATGGCCAACGCCACGCGCGGGTCGCGGCGCACGTTGCGATCTTTTTGGCGGCCTTTGGCAGAATTGAAGACGACGAGGTCGCCTTCCAGATCGCACCACACCGGCGTCACCTGGGGACGGCCGTCGGGCATCAGCGTGCCCAGACTCGCGAACGCGCGTTTGCTGAACAGATCACGATATTTTTCGGGGATGGCCGAGGACATGCATACCTCCTGGGTTATGCGAAGAACGTCATGCGTACAGCACTGAGGGATTATAGCCGCGTGGCACCGGAGGCTGGCAACCAGCTGAAATCCACGGCAGCGGGTCAGTTTAAACTTTTCACCCGCTGTCATCCTGAGGAAGCGGAGCCCTTCGCACAGCGAAGGGCTCCCGACGAAGGACCCATGCATTGCGGACGATAGCGGCACCAAAATCCTGCCGGACCTGATGATGTGCATTTACGCTGGATTTAACCCGGCACTGCAGCTGAGGGCGGCAGGGAATGCACGGGTCCTTCGTTTGCTTTCGTCCCGCTTCGCGTGACGAAAGACTGCGCTCAGGATGACAGCCTTGTGGTGCCCGGAATAATGAGTTCGGAGCTTGCTCCCAACTGACCACACCAAGCCGTTCCGCAGTTTTGCATCTTTTTCAAGCTCCAGTAAACTACTCTACGTTTTCGGATCGCGAAAATATCATGCCCACCCGTCGCCTACCGCTTCTGCTTGGATTCATCCTGCTGTTTTGCATCGCCGTCCCGGCGATCAGTGGACAAACTGCGGCTCCCGCGCCTCCGACGGTGGTCTTCATGACCGATTTCGGCGTGCGGGACGATTCGGTAGCGCTCTGCAAAGGCGTGATGTACTCGATTGGGCCGGAACTACGCATCGTGGATCTCACACACGAGGTCACGCCGTTCTCCATACTGGACGGCGCCCGCTTCCTGTACGGCGCAAGCCCCTACTTTCCAGCGGGCACGGTGTTTGTGACGGTCATCGACCCCGGGGTCGGAAGCACACGCAAGGCGGTGGTGGTGAAAACGAAGCGCGGCCAGTATTTCGTGCTGCCCGACAATGGCCTGATGACCCTGGTCCAGGACCGCGATGGAATCGAAGCAGTGCGCGAGATCACGAACCGCGAATGGATGATCGGCACGGCGTTGTCGTCGACTTTCCACGGACGCGACATCTTTTCTCCAGTCGCCGCCCACCTCGCCCATGGCGCGGACTGGACAAAAGTCGGACCCGAATTGCCGGCGAGCAAGTTAGTGCGGCTCGATCTCGTGGCTCCGCGGCTCGATGAGCGGGGACTGAGCGGTGAAGTGATCGCCACTGATGGCCCGTTCGGCAACCTGGTCACAGACGTCAGCGGCGATGATTTTCTCAAGCTGGGTTACCAGCTGGGACAGACCGTGCACCTCACCGTCGGCAAGACGGAAATGGACATGCCCTACGTCCGGACTTTCAGCGACGTGCCGCTGAAGAAGCCGCTGCTGTACATCGATTCGCGTGGCAATGTGGGTTTGGCAGTCAACCAGGATAGTTTCCAGGCCGTCTATTCCATCAAGCTGCCAGTCCCGATTTTCTTCTCGCGCGCGAAAAAGTAACTCCTGGATTGGCTCGGGTGAGATGGTGTGGACGCGGGCGACTCGCCCGCGCAAACCTCAAGTGAAAAACTAGTGCGGAGGACCGGGCAATTCCTCAACATCCTTCGCCATCTCAGGCAGCACCGCCCGCACCAGGGCAACGAAGTCGCCCTTCACCCGCTCCCCCGTCTCCAGCACTTCTTCGTGATTGATCACCTGGTCGAGAATTCCCGCAGCCATGTTGGTGACGCACGAAATCGCCAGAACTTTTATTCCCATGTGCCGCGCAGCAATCACCTCGGGGACAGTGGACATCCCGACCAGATCAGCGCCAATCGTCCGCAAGTAGCGAATCTCCGCCGGAGTCTCGTAGTTCGGTCCCAGCAGCCCGGCGTACACGCCCTGATAAAGCGTCTTGCCCGCCTTCTTCGCGGCCGCTAGCGCGATCTCGCGATAGGGCTTCCAATAGGCCTGTGTCATGTCCGGAAAACGCGGGCCGAAGCGCTCGTCATTGGGACCGGCCAGCGGATTGTGGCCTTGCAGATTGATGTGGTCGGTGAGCACGACCAGCGCGCCCTGCTTGTATTCCAGATTGATGCCGCCGGCCGCGTTAGTAAGAATGACGGCGCGAATATTCATGCAGTCGAACACCCGCATGGGAAAAGTGACTTCGTGGGCAGAGTAGCCTTCGTACAGGTGCACGCGTCCCTGCATGACCGCTACCGGAACCCCGGCGGCTTTCCCGAATACCATCTGCCCGGCGTGTCCAACGGCGGTCGAGCGCGGGAAAAAAGGAATGTTTGTGTAGGGGACTCGCGTGGAGTCGGAGAGCTCGTCGGCAAATCCGCCCAGACCGGAACCCAGGACGAGGCCGACCTTGGGGCGCACGGAAGTCTGCGACAGCAGGAAATGCGCGGCCGCTCCGGCTTTGCTGAAGTCGTCATTCATTTCGCAAATCCTGGTATCGCCGGGTCTTCGTTTTGGACTTCTTCTTCGACGCCGCCCTGCTCGATACCCGTTTCACGTCTGCCTTCATCAGCGCCATCAGCTTGCTCACGGACCCAACTTTTTCCAGGTTCCAGATCGCTTGCTTCAGCTTCTTCTGGGCGCCGTCCGACAGTACGCCTTCCGCGAGCGCAGCGAACTTTTCTTCGACTTCGGCATCAGACAGCGGGTTGCGCGGATCGCCCTTGGGATAATCCAGCTGCTTGGTGAACGTCCGCCCGTCGGTGGTCGTGAGATTTACGATCACACGCTGCAGCGCCGGGAACACTTTCTCGATCTCCGGATCGGCAACCACTTCGACTTTCTTCAACTGGGCGCGGATGGTTGGGTCCATGATCTTGTCCATCTCGAACTGTACCGGCGTGACCTGCCGCTCTGCGATCGCTGCCGCAATCACGTAGGGCAAGGAGTGGTCCGCCGTCTCCTTCGTCCGCGGATCGTATTTGCTGGGATCAGAAAGAATGTCGGCGGCCCGCGCCAGAGAACGAATCTGGACTCTCTCCACCTGCTCCGGCTTCAGGTCGTTCGATTTGACGATATCGAGCACGGCGGAAATCGGCGTGTGGGTCAGCGCTTCGGTGGGAAAGGCCTTCATGCCGCACTGCGTAATCCGCCACGACTCGCCCAGTCCGTCGGTCAGCAGATTCAATTTCCATGACGGGCCGAAACAATGGGTCAAACCTTCCTTGCCGTCCACCACGTGCTCGGGTCCGGTGTAGCCTTTCTCCGCCATGAGCGCAGCCAGCACTCCGCTTTGCGTGGCCATGGGGTCAACCGTGTTTTTCATCATGGTCAGCTTGCCGGCGGTCACCGCGCCCAGGGTCGCGTGCCTGCTAGCCGAAATGCCGATGGCGTGCTGGATCTGTTCCCATCCCAGATGAATGGCCCGGCCCGCGACGATGGGCGAGACAAACGCAGTCAGGGTTGCGTGATGCCAGCCGCGCTCGCGAATCCCGGGAAACGCCGCTTCGCAGAAACGCATCTCGAACTCATGTCCAAGGACGAGCCCGACGATCAACTCCCTGCCATCGCTTTTCGCGCGTTCGCAGGCGGCCAGCGCCGCCGGAAAAATATCGGACGGGTGCGACGGGTCCTGCTTCCAGTAAATGTCGTTGTAGTCCATGCAGCGGATCATCAACCCGTTGGCCAGTGACGCCGAAACCGGATCGATGCGCTTGCCCGTGCCAATCACGGTGGCCAGCCCGGGCCCGGCAATTTCGTCGAGCACAGCCAGCGCGATTTTCACATCGTGCTGCTGATACCCGCCCAGGGCGCAACCCACCGAATCGAGCAAAAAACGCTTGGCCTGGTACACCGCTTCTTGCGAGAGGTGCGCGTAGCTCAGACCGCCAGCCCAGCGGGACATGCCCGCGGTGATGGTTTCCTTTGTGGCAGTTTCTTTCGTGGCCAACTCGAGGTCTCCTATTTCAGCTTTATGTTCTTGGGATTTTTGAAGGGCAAAAATGCCATGAAGTCGGCGTGGTGCACGATGTAGGCCTCGGTGGTGCGTTTCACCAGGTCGCCCTCAGCAGCGTGGGCAGCGATGATGTGGCAAACGGCATCCGGCACGCCGCACTCCAAGGCCAACGCCACGCCGGTAAATGGATGCCGCAACGCCTCTCCCCGCTCACTCTGCCGGCTCTTGCCATCGGCGCCCAGTTCATATTCCAGCAACTTCCCCACATCGGCGAGGATGGCACCCGCGATCACGGTGTCCATGTGGATTGGCAGCGCGCGCCCCATGAATCCCTGCATGGCCTCAGCGCTCTGGCGCGCAATGTGGACGACGCACCGCTTGTGCTCCATAAAAGTGATCGGGCAATTGGGCACCAGCAGGGTGAAGGGAATACGATTCAGGTCGTCCGGCTTCAGCGGGCTGCGCTCCAAGGCCTTGACCCAGGTCTGCGTGACCTGGCTGCGCAGGTTCTTGTCTTCGATCCATTGGATCTCCGGCCAAAGCTTGGCGACTGCCTCGTGCATTCGTGAGCCCTCCGCGAAACGATTTAGCTTACCGTGCGGATGCAGCAGGAGTCGAGGGGGCATCCGGTTTCGTGGGTGGGTGATTGAAAATCCCCAAAGGTTGTCAAGGGTTAGGGTTGCTTTTGCGCAAACAGCACCGCCAGGTTTTGAGAATGCGTCGAGCTCGCATCCCAGGGTGGGACAATAACGTGCGACAATAGGCGGCGCTCTGAAAGAAGCAGCTTCGGTTGCGCAATCGGGGCCGAATGTATATCGCGTACCTCGTGGTAACGATCGTCTTCGCGTTAATGGTCGCATTTTCCGGCATCGGGAAAATTCGGCGCGATCCGCATCAAGTGCGGGTGATCCACGAAACCGTGGGCGTACGGTTAAAGTTTTTTCCGCTTCTGGCGGCTTGTGAGTTTGCCGGCGCATTGGGACTTCTGGCCGGGATCGCGTGGCCGCCCTTAGGGATCGCGGGCGGCATTGGTCTCCTGCTCTACTTTTTGGGCGCCGTCGTGTCGCATGTGCGTGTCGGCGATTTCAAAGGCATTGGATCTGCCGCCTTTATGCTGGTGGTTGCGTCGGGAGCGCTCGTTCTGAGGATCCTTACATATAAGCCGGGCGTTCTGTGACCGACTGGCTGCCGGTTGTCGAGTGGCGCCCTTCAATGCAGCGCTAAAGCGCTGCTCCACCCAAAAATCAAAATCCACCACCCCGGAAAGCCCCCGTTGCCTGCCGCTACCCGCGGAGTTAGCATGGGCGACCATGACCAAACTTCTCGTATTGTTCGCGCTATTCCTGATGTTGGCGATTGCCCCCGCACAGAACGCAAACCCTTCGGCCGCGGATGCCGTGTACCCCATCCGCGAAGGCTACGTGAACGCGCACGGCGTCATGATCTATTACAAGAGCTTCGGGCGTGGTCAGCCCTTGATGCTCCTGCATGGCGGGCCCGGCGCGTCCCATGACTACTTCCTGCCTCATCTGCTCGCACTGGCCCGGCACCATCGCCTCATCTTCATCGACGAGCGCGGATCGGGCCGCTCGCAGCCGCTGGAGGATGCCGCCGGCTACACCGTCGAAAATATGGTGGAGGATGTGGAGGCGGTGCGCGAGGCACTGGGTCTCGGCCGGATCAGCCTGCTGGGGCACTCCTACGGCGGCGTGCTGGCGCAGGCCTATGCGTTCAAATATCAGAAGAATCTCTCAGCGCTGATCCTGGGCAGCACTTTCGCCAGCACCAAGGCGATTAATGAAGTATTCCTGCATATGAAAGAGAAGATGCCGGCGGAGCTGCGCGACCACATCAACAACATGGAAGCCGAGGGCCTCTACGGCCACGGCAAGGACTACGAGAAGAACCGCTACACCTCGGAGTACATGACCGCGGCCTGGGGCGACGGATATTTTCCCTATATCTACCAGAACCATCCCGATGCGAACTACGACCCCGTCGATGGCGGGAAAATTTCCTGGGAGCTTTACCGCGAGATGTGGGGCACCCACGGAGAGTTTGTGATTGACGGCAACCTGAAGTCGGTCGAATACACCAACCGGCTGCCCGCCATCAAAGTTCCGACGCTCATTCTGGTAGGCGACCATGACGAGGTGGACCCGTCTCTGTCGCAGACTATCCACAAGAAGGTCGCTGGTTCGAAGCTGGTAATCCTGCCGAAATCCGGCCACATGACTTTCGTGGACCAGCCCGGCATGTTCCAGAAGGCAGTAGAGGAATTCCTAGCGAAGTAGTCAGGGAGTAGAAACGAAAAAGTGGAGGACGGGCGTCCCGCCCGTCCCTACGGCCCAGCTACCCCCAGGTCCAGCGCTCCCAGCATTGGCCTTCCGGGCATCTTCATGATTAGCCGCCCGGTGTTAGAGTGCCATCTAAGGCCCTATGAAGCTGACATTGGCGGGATCGGTACTTGTGGTTCTTGCGTTGCTGGGATCCTCCACAGCGCAGCAGGGCGCGGCCACGGGCGAGCCCATCGTCCTGGCGACCGCTCCTCTGCCCAAGGGATTCCTGCGCCAGCCCTATCACTTCAAGCTGGAGGCGCAAGGCGGCATCACTCCTCTCAGATGGGAAGTGACCAACGGATCGCCGCCCGAGGGAATCGAACTCGCCCCGGACGGCACTCTCAGCGGTACGCCCCTGGAAGTCGACAGCTTCCATTTTGTGGTGACCGTCTCCGATAGCGGCAAGCCCGTCGCTCAAAAGAAAAAAGAGTTCACGCTCGAAGTGGTAGCCCCGCTCGTGGTCGAGTGGAGCAAGAAACCGAAGATTACCGGCCACCGCCTGGACGCGGCGATTCGAGTATCCAACCAGACCGGGGAGGATTTTGATTTCACCGTGATCGCGCTCGCGGTCAACGAGAATGGCCGAGCCACCGCCGTCGGCTACCAGCACTTCATCCTGAAGAAAGATACCGATGAGTTTGAAATTCCGTTTGGAGAAAACCTGCCCCAGGGATCCTACGACCTGAACGTGGATGCGGTGGGTGAAGTGGAGGCCACGAATACCATCTTCCGCGCCCGGCTGGCGCCGGCGGGAAAACTGCAGGTGGTGCAGGGCCCCTGACTAACGCATGGAACAAAAATAAGAGCCCCGAGGTGGTGTTAAGCCCATTCATCTCGGCCAGTAGCTCGCTTTAGACCCTCACCGACCTGCTCTCGTCGCTACCCTTGCGGGCTGCTCCGCGCGATCATGCTCGGGCTCCGGGCTTACCGCCAACCGGACAAACCTGCCTAACGCCTCGGGACTCTATCCTGCCTCCGACATATCTTCTTGTTCGCCTCGACCAGCACTTTGCTATAGACCCTTGCCCGCCTTCCCTCCGTCATCTTGCGATGCAGAGAGTGACTTGGCTTGAGCCCCGGACGCCGCACCAACCGGGAAAACTTCAGAAGCTGTCAAAGAACGAGTTTGTTTTACTCCTTCTAATTTTAGAGTCAATAAGAAAGGGGGCGTTTTATCTGCTGAAAAATCAATCGAGTGCAGCCCGTCCACAGCGGGGTGCCACAGATTTGGTGCAGACTGAACCCTCCGGGACTGCATTTCTCTTATCGCGCTGGCATTTTCCGGCGGATTCTGGGACTGCAACGAAGGTGGTCAGCAAGTGCGCTATTCATCGGCTGTGAAAATCGGGCAAGATCCGCACTGGAGGCGTAGTTCACCGCCGTTCGATATTTCATCTTTGCGTCCTTTGCGGTTTCTTTTGCGACCTTTGCGGTTACGATCTCTGGGTGCAAAGCCGCGAAAAACTCGCCATCAGGTAAAATGCCCGTTCGACAGGGGGATGGCGTGCGACGAATCGCGGGGTTGCTGGGGCTTGCGTTAATGCTGGCCACGCCAAGTGGCCAGGCGCAACAGAAAAGCTCAACCCCTGAACAGCGCACCACGCATCACTTCGACTCGATTCGCCAACAGCCCGGGCTTCTTTTGGCATTCCTGAGAGACATGCCGAAAGGCGGCGACCTTCACATCCACCTTGCCGGGGCGATTTACGCCGAGAGTCTCATCGACTTCGCCGCCCAGGACGGCTTTTGCGTCGATCGCACTACGTCCGTCCTGATCGCGCCCCCGTGCGACGATGCCTGCGACCGCTTCGCCAGCAAGCCCGCTATTCGTTGCGCCTACCAGGACCACGTTCTCTACAACTCCATTATTGATGCCTGGTCCATGCGTAACTGGGCGGGCGAGGAACCCGGCCACGACCACTTTTTCGCCACCTTCGATAAATTTCTTCCCGCCATGACCAATCACCTGGGCGATTCGATCGCCGAGACCGCGGAGCGAGCTGCGTCCGATCATCTGCAGTATCTCGAGCTCATGCACACTGCGGACGGAAATCTGGCACCGGAATTGGGAGCGAGAGTCGGTTGGGACGATGATTTCGCCAAGTTGCGCGAGAAGTTGCTCGCCGCAGGCTTGAAAGACATCGCCACGACAACCCGCCAGCAACTGGATCACGACGAGACGAAAATGCGCCAGCTATTGCGCTGCGCTTCGCCCCAGGCGAGCGCCGGATGCGGCGTCACCATTCGCTATCTGTATCAGGTGCTGCGCGGGCTGCCGAAAGAACAGGTCTACGCGCAAATCTTGCTGGGCTTCGAGCTGGCACAGGCTGACCCGCGCTTCGTAGGATTAAATCTGGTGATGCCCGAAGACTGGTATGTGCCCATGCACGACTTCGATCTGCACATGAGAATGCTCGACTACCTGCACGGAATTTATCCCAGGGTGCACATCAGCCTGCACGCCGGGGAGCTGGCCATGGGCCTGGTCCCGCCTGAGGGTTTGAGCTTCCACATTCGCGAGTCCATCGAGAAAGGCCATGCCGAGCGCATCGGACACGGGGTGAGCGTGATGAATGAACATGACGCTACCGGTTTGTTGCAAGAGATGGCCCGGCGCAAGGTGCTGGTTGAGATTTGCCTGACCTCGAATGATGTAATCCTCGGAGCGCGCGGCGATGAGCATCCCTTGCCGGTATATTTGCGTTACGGAGTGCCCGTGGCGCACGCGACTGATGATGAAGGAGTGTCGCGGTCCGATATGACGCATGAATATGTTCGCGCCGCCGAGAGTTATCATTTGAGTTACCGGGTTCTGAAACGGATGGCGCGACAGAGCCTGGAACACAGTTTCCTGGCCGGAGCAAGTCTGTGGTCTGACACGGAGGTATTTCGTCCAGTTGCCGGCTGTGTTGGCGACCGTCCCGAAGTTGCGAACATCTCCGCTGGATGCCAGAGATTTCTCGATGCCAGCGACCGGGCGCGAGTACAGTGGAAGCTGGAAGAACAATTTGCCGAGTTCGAAAGGAAGTTTTGACAGAGCGTTGGTTTCGGAAGCAGGGCCTCGGCATCGCCACGAGGTTGGTTGGGTGGGTGGCGCAGGCCTTTGGCCCTGCGACAAGCTTTCTCGAATGACGGGGGCTTCAGCCCCTGAGGTACGTGTTTCGATGTTCGCAGCCTATTCAGTTCTTAGGCGGCAAGCTGCCGAGCTTGGCTCGGCCTGACCGGGTCGAAGACCCGGTCCCACATGACCAGGAGCGCTTTTCATGGGTCAGACCATCGTTGAAAAAATCGCGCAGGCGCATCTTGCCGAGGGACCGAAGCGCCCGCTGCGGACGGGAGACTTTGTGGCCATCCGTCCGCACCGCGTGATGACGCACGACAACACCTCGGCGGTGATCAAGAAGTTTCAAACCATTGGCGCAAAGAAGATTGAAAATCCCAAACAGCTGGTGTTTGCTCTCGATCACGATATCCAGAACAAGGACGATGCCAACCTGCACAAGTACCAGGCCATCGAGGGCTTCGCCAAACATCACGGCGTGGATTTCTACCCCGCAGGTTCCGGCATCGGCCACCAGATCATGGTCGAGCGCGGATACGTTCTGCCCGGTACGTTCGTCGTCGCCTCCGATTCGCACTCGAATATGTACGGCGCGCTGGGCGCGGTCGGCACGCCGATCGTGCGCACCGACGCAGCGGCGGCCTGGGCGACGGGCGACTTCTGGTGGCAGATTCCGCGCTCCATCCAAGTGGTACTCGAAGGCTCGTTGCCCGCAGGCGCGACCGGCAAAGACGTCATCATTACGCTCTGCGGACTCTACAACCATGATGAAGTCCTGAACGCGGCCGTCGAATTCAGTGGACCGGGCGTGGCCAGCCTCTCCATGGACGCGCGCTTTTCGATTTCCAACATGTCCACCGAGTGGGGTCCACTGGTCGGATGGTTTCCCGTGGATGAAGTCACCATCAAATATCTGCAGGGGGTAAAGCAGCGCCTGGCGTTGCAGGGCATCGAGCGTTTCGCCGATCGGGACATAACGAATTGGACCGAGAACCCGCCACAACCCGATCCCGACGCAGTCTATGCCGCCCGCATCGTGCTTGACCTGTCACAGGTCACGCCTCACGTTTCCGGGCCGGACACGGTGCAGATCATGGCGTCGCTGGCCGAGATCGAGAAGCGGAAGATTCCGATCCAAAAAGCCTACTTGCTCTCCTGCGTGAACTCGCGCGTTGAGGACCTGGCTGCTGCAGCCACCGTGCTGCGGGGCAAGAAAGTTGCGCCCGGCGTGAAGCTTTATTTGGGCGCGGCCAGCAAATGGGTGCAGGAAGAAGCCGAGCGGCGCGGCATTTGGCAGACTCTGCTCGATGCCGGCGCAAATCCCTTGCCGGCGGGCTGCGGGCCGTGCATCGGCCTCGGAGTCGGGCTACTGGAACCGGGCGAGGTGGGAATCTCCGCCACCAACCGCAACTTCAAGGGCCGCATGGGATCGCGCGACGCGAAATGTTATCTCGCCAGTCCAGCGGTGGTCGCTGCGTCCGCCGCTGCCGGCTACATCCGCGGACACTACAAGATGGCAGACCGCACCCCGGCGCGCGAGTACCAGGAATTTCCCACCGGCGCCGCCGCGGAGAAAGTCGACATTCTTCCAGGCTTTCCCGAACGGGTAAAGGGCCGGCTGGTATTGTTGCCGCAGGACAACGTGAACACCGACGCGATTTATGGTAAGGACTACACTTACCGCGACGACGTCACGCCGGAGACCATGGCCAAGGTCGTGATGGAAAATTACGATCCTCAATTTGCCTCTCGAACCCATGCCGGCGACGTGATGGTGAGCGGTTTCAATTTTGGCACCGGATCAAGCCGCGAGCAGGCAGTGACCTGTTTGAAGGCGAAGGGCATCCCGCTGGTGATGGCCGCGAGCTTTTCGCAGACCTATTTGCGCAATGCTTACAACAACGGGTTCCTGTGCGTCGAAGTTCCTGAGCTGGTGAAAAAGCTGCGTGAGCAGTTCGTCAAAGAAATCGGCGCCAAGGAAAAGACCATCATCCCCGGAGACGAGATTGCCATTGATTTCACTTCGGGCATGATCACGTGGCGCAGCGAGAAGTTTGCCTTCCCGGCGCTCGGCAGCGTGCCGCAATCGCTGGTGATTGCGCAAGGCGTGGAGAATCTGGTGGCAAAGCGTTTGGGTTTGGGTTAGGTCGGTTATTTGTGTGGGGCGGGCGCCCTCGCCCGCCAGACTGCCGCAAGGCTAACCTTCAGTCATGTTTATGAAAAGTTGTTTTAGGAGGTAGGGGTCCTTCGACTCCGCATTGTGTTTCGCAAGCGAAACACAATACTACGCTCAGGATGACAAGAGGAGAAACTGCACGAATGGCGAAACACACAGTAGTGACCATGCCCGGCGATGGCATCGGCAACCAAGTTCTGCCCGAGGCCTTGCGCGTCCTGAAGGCCGTCGGCTTCGACGCCGAATATATCCATGCCGACATCGGATGGGACATCTGGTGCAGCGAAGGCAATGCGCTTCCGGATCGCACCATCGACCTGCTGAAAAAGCACAAGCTCGGCCTGTTCGGCGCCATCACTTCGAAGCCCAACAAGGAGGCCCAGGCCGAACTGAAGCCGGACCTTCGCGGCAAGGGCCTTGTCTACTACAGCCCGATCGTCACCATGCGGCAGAAGTTCAACCTGGATATCTGCATGCGGCCCTGCATCGGCTTCACCGGCAATCCACTGAACTACATTCGCAAGCGCACTGACGGCGGATTCGACGAACCCAAAATTGACACCACGGTATTTCGCCAGGGAACCGAAGGTATGTACGTCGGTGTGGAGTGGACGAACCCTCCGGAGAATGTCCGCGCCGCTCTGAATACCCATCCCCGCTTCAAGGCATTCAACAGCGTTCCGGGTCCCGATCTTGCCGTGAGCGTTCGCATCATCACCCGCGCGGCGGCACGGCGCATTGTTACGGCCGCTTTCGAGTACGCCAAGAAGCGCGGCTTCAAGGGCGTCACCATCTGCGAGAAACCGAACGTCGTGCGCGAGACTTCCGGGATGATGGAAGAAACCGCCAAGGAAGTGGCCAAGGGCTACCCCGGAATCGCGCTCTGGTCAACCAACATAGACGCGCAACTGATGTGGCTGAACAAGAATCCGGAAGAGTACAACGTAATCGTCGCCTCCAATCTGTTTGGCGATATCTTGTCCGATGCCTTCGCTGGACTGGTAGGCGGCCTGGGCTTTGCCGCATCCGGCAACATCGGAGACGAAGTCGCCGTATTTGAGCCGACCCACGGATCGGCGCCAAAATATGCCGAGCTCAATCCTCCGATTGTGAATCCCATTGCGATGATTCTTTCCGCGGCAATGATGCTCGATCATATCGGCGAAGGCGCGAAAGCAGACCGCATCCGCACGGCTATTGCTGATGTTGTGAAAGAAGGCAAAGTGCGGACCTACGACATGATGCGGATTCCCGGTGGCGCGAAATCGATTGGACAGGGGGCGGCTAGCACGGTGCAGATGGGCGATGCAATTCTAGCGAAGTTGAAATAAGGATGTTCGCCTCGCGCTTATTGTTCGAGTCGCGGAGCGACTCGAACGCACGGGGGCTCACCTGGGTCCTTCGCGCGCAAAAGCCGCGCGCTCAGGATGACAATTGGTGATGACATGACAGGTTCAGTGGAAGAGAAGTCGGCGGGGTCGGGCGAGGCCGGACACTGTGGCCGCGACGTGCGTTCCGATCTGCACGTGGCCATCGAGGCGCGCGACAGCGGCGGCATCGAGATCACGATGCAGTCCCGGGTCGCGCCCTACTATGGCGATTCCATATTGGCGCAAGCGCGGCAGGTGTTCGACGTCCTAGGTATCAAGCATGCCCGCGTCGAACTCCGTGATGAGGGGGCGCTGCCGTTTGTAATTTCGGCGCGCATCGAGACTGCCGCGCGGCGCGCCGGACTCGGTGTCGGACGCAAGGCTTCGCCGGAAAAATTGGCGCTGCCAGAGCCATCGCTGCGAGATCGTTTGCGCCGCTCGCGTCTGTACCTTCCCGGTTCCGAGCCCAAGTACTTCATTAACGCAGCCCTGCACGGGCCCGATGCCATCATTCTCGATCTTGAGGATTCGGTGCATCACGGGGAGAAAGATGCTGCGCGTATTCTCGTCCGCAACACGCTGCGTGCGGTGGATTTCGGAAAGTGCGAGCGCATGGTGCGCATCAACCAGTTGCCGATGGGCCTCGAGGACCTGGCGGAGATTGTTCCCGAATCGCCAGACCTGCTGCTGCTGCCCAAGACCGAACTCCCCGAGCAGGTTGCGGAAACGGACCGGATGGTCGGCGAACTCAAGGGCCGATACGGCATCACGCGCCCGATCTGGCTGATGCCGATTCTCGAATCCGCGCTCGGCGTTGAGAACGCGTCCGCCATCGTGCAGGCGAGTAAGAATGTGGTTGCACTCACCATCGGACTCGAAGACTTCACCGCCGACCTGGGCGTGACCAAGACCGCGGAAGGCCGCGAGTCGCTGTATGCGCGGTCTCGCCTGGTCAATGCATCGAGAGCGACGGGGGTGCAGGCCATTGACTCGGTCTTTGGCGACGTCGGCGACATGGATGGTTTGCTGCGCTGGGCGGAAAATTCCCGCGCGCTGGGATTTGAAGGCATGGGCTGCATTCATCCCGCACAGATTCCGGTAATTCATGAGGCCTTCACGCCGTCGCCGGCCGAGATCGAAAAGGCTTTGAAGATTGTGGCTGCGTTCGACGAAGCACAGCAGCGCGGGTTAGGCGTGGTCAGCCTGGGATCGAAGATGATCGATCCGCCGGTGGTGCAGCGGGCTCAGAAACTGGTCGAACTGGCGAAGCGGATGGGCAAAGCGGAATGACGGATAAATCGGAACTGGCACAGAACGCCGCGGGACGCATGGTGCCCGCGATGGTCAATGGCAAGCCCCAGATTCCTTACCTGGGCGTGGCCAAATATCTCCCGCGCGGTCGCAAGGCTGCTCCCCCGGTGCGCTCGAGCAAGGATTATCCCGACAACGGCGACAAGCGCCTCCCGGATCTCGAGACTGCGCTGCGCAAGTGTGGGCTACGCGATGGCATGGTGATCTCGAACCATCATCATCTGCGGGATGGCGATGGCGTGGCGCTCATGATGCTGGAGGCCGCGGCGAAGATAGGGGTCAAAGATCTGCTCTGGTTTCCCAGCGCCTCGTTTCCTTCACAAAAAGCGGCGATCGAACTGATGCAGTCGGGCGTGATCCATCACATCGAGGGCTCGATGAACGGGCCCCTGGGCGATTACTGCACCCAGGGCAACATGCGTGGCCTGGGCGTTCTGCGCTCGCACGGCGGGCGCTGGCAAGCTATCCAGGATGGCGAAGTGCACATCGACATCGCGGTCATTGCCGCGCCCACGGCCGATGCCTTCGGCAACGCCGACGGATCGCATGGCAAGTCGGCGTGCGGATCGCTGGGCTTCGCGCTGGCCGATTCCACATACGCCGACAACGTCATCGTGGTCACCGACAATCTGGTTCCCTTCCCCTGCATTCCGTGGCAGATCCAGGGCAATAACGTCGACTACGTTGTGGAAGTCGATTCCATCGGCGATCCAGCGAAAATTGTTTCGGGCACCACGCAGATCACGCGCTCGCCCGACCGCCTGAAGGTGGCGGAGTACGTGGCCCGCTTCCTGCACGATGCGGGAATCATGCGCAATGGATTTTCGTTTCAGGCGGGCGCGGGCGGTATCGCGCTGGCGTTCGTGGATTATTTGCGTCGCATGATGAAGGAAGATGGCGTGAAAGCGCGCTTCGTACGTGGCGGCTCGACTCGCTATCTGGTGGAGATGTTGCAGGAAGGCTTGACCGACTACATTCTCGATGGCCAGACCTTCGACCTGGACGCAGTGAAGTCCATCGGCAGCGATTCCCGGCACGTGCCCACGTCACCGTTCACCTCATACAACTATCACGGCAAAGGTTCATTCGCCTCCATGGTGGATGCGGTAGTGCTGGGCGCGACCGAAGTGGATGTGAACTTCAACGGCAACGTGGTGACGCACTCCGATGGCCGGCTTCTCCACGGCATTGGCGGCTGGCAGAATTGCCTGGAAGCAGGTTGCACAATCCTTGCGGTTCCCTCTTTCCGCGATCGCATTCCCGTGATCGTGGACCAAGTCACGACCCTCACGGGGCCCGGGGAGTTGATTGACGTGGTAGTTACCGAGCGCGGGATTGCCATCAATCCGCGGCGTCAGGATTTGCTTGATGCAGTGAAAGGCTCAAGCTTGCCCATCCGGCCGCTCCAGGACATCAAGGCCGAGGTGGAACGCATCTGCGGCGGCAAGCCGGCCCGGCCGAAGCTGGGCGATCGTCCCGTGGCAGTCGTCAAGTGGGTAGACGGCACCGTGTTGGATACGGTCTGGCAGGTCGGGTAATAACAAATTCGTGGCCACGGATTAACGCAGATTTCCACGGATACGAGTTCCAGGGTTATCCGTTCGATCCGTGTGAAGCCGTGGCCTGGATGTTTCTCTCTTACTCGTTCTTCATCGCATCAATCAACTGAAAAAGCTGGGTGCGGTCCACGACCTCGACGAAGGGCTTACCCTGCGTCTTGTTGCTGACCACATAAATCGTCGGCGTGTGATTGATGCCGACACGCTGTCCGGCATTTTTGTCTTCGTTGATTGCCGCCGCCAGTTTGCCCTGCGGATCGACCACGAACGGCAGGTCCACTTTGTGTTCAGCGGCGAACTTTTCCGCGAAGCCGCGCAGGGTCGGCGGCGTGATCTCCGGCTGGTGCTGAAAAATGTAGTCGCGGAAATCATTGCCCAGCTGCTTGGACACGGTATCGAAATAGCGGGCGATGATGGCAGCGTCGAATGACCAGTTGTGCATGGGCAGCGGAAAGTCGTGCCGGACAACGGGAATCTTGTAAGTGCGGCCAGCCTCCGCCACCAGGGGAGCGGCGCGTCGGCAGTCGGGACACTGCAAGTCTTCAAACACCACCAGCGCAACCTGCGCGCCCTTGGGCGGCCGCAGCGCGGGGTCGACGGTCTGGGCTGAAGCCAGGGAAGCAACCAGCAGGAAGGCGAGGGCGAGCACGCAGTGGCTATTCATATTTATTTTAGATGCTTGTTTTGGGTGATTCCTTGCACTCTATGGTAACCGATGCGGAAACCGGCGGCGATAGCTGGGTTTAGAAGGCGTCACAGCAATCGCAACTGGCGACGCTCCAGCGCCAGCAGCTTCTCCTTGATGGGCAGCCCCCCTCCGTAGCCGGTGAGCTTTCCGTTACTGCCTATCACGCGATGACAGGGGATCACGATAGGGATTGGATTGGAGCCGTTGGCCAGGCCGACCGCTCGCGAGGCGTTGGGATTGCCGATATGGCGGGCCAGTTCACCGTAGGAAATCGTTTCTCCGTAAGGGATTTCGCATAGGCGATTCCATACCAGCAGTTGAAAGGGCGTGCCCTGGGGCGCGAGCGCGAGATCGAAGCAGTCCAGCTCTCCAACAAAGTAAGCACGGAGCTGGCGGACGGTTTCGCGAAAGTGCTCCGCATCATCATGCCACTGCGGATCAGGTCCCCCCGGATTTCGTCCAGTCACAAAGTCAATGCGCCGCAAGCCACTGTCATCGGCGACCAGCAGCAGCGGCCCAACCGGGCTTTCCATCCGGGTATAGCAGGTAAGGTTCGCAGCTAGTGTCGTCGTCATCGTATTCCTCGTGGGTGGAGCAGCGCTTCAGCGCTGCATCAAGAACCCATCTCTGAGGCGGCTTCAGCCGCTGAGGTACTCGTCTCCTGCTGCTAAATCACCGCGGCTTGCTCGCGCCGCTTCGCCTGAATCTCAATGAACACATGCACCAGCGAGACCGCGGCTGGAGTAACGCCGGGAATGCGGGACGCATGCCCCAGGGTGCGCGGACGAATCTTGATCAGCGTCTCCTGTATCTCGCGGGAAAGTCCGCTCACCGATCCATAGTCGAACCATTGCGGAATCGTGCGCTGTTCGGCTTTCCTCAGGCGCTCGATGGCGCGCTCCTGCTGCAGAAGATAGCCGGCGTACTTGATTTCGGTTTCAACCGATTTCAGCTCGTTGCGGATTGAGGAAGAAATACCGGCCACGGATTCGCGCGGATTCATACGGATTTCTTCCCTGTCGAAAAATTCTGGAGCTAGTTCGCGCAGCACCGGGAGTAAGCGCTCGATGGTGATCTCTGGGCGCTTGAGCAATTGGCTTAGGCTCTGGCCGACGGCGGAACTGCAGTCGTTGGTCGTTGGCTGTTGCTCGTTGGCCTTTGCCGAGCTTTGCTCGGCCTGACCGGGTCGGAGACCCGGTCCCACACGGTCTGTGGTTGCCTCGGCCATTTGCTCAAGCATGGCTGGTGTCAGCCTAGTGCTCTCCATCAACTGCTTCATGGATTCGTGGCGCTCTTGCTTGGCCTCGAAATCAGCCCAAGCACTATTGGAGATTAATCCGACGCGTCGACCATGGGGGGTGAGCCTCCGGTCGGCGTTGTCAATCCGCAAGTGCAGCCGAAACTCGGCGCGCGAGGTGAACATTCGGTAAGGCTCGTTTGTGCCTTTGGATATCAGGTCGTCAATCAGGATCGCGGTATAGGCCTCGGTGCGATCGAGGATCAGCGGCGCCTCATTCTTCACTTGCAACGCTGCATTGATACCGGCCATCAAGCCCTGGCAAGCGGCTTCTTCGTAGCCGCTGGTGCCGTTGATCTGTCCACCTAGAAACAGGCCGGCGATTTTCTTGGTTTCGAGTGTACGCTCCAGCTCAGTCGGATCGATGGCATCGTATTCGATGGCATATCCAGGCCGCAGCATGTCGGCGTTCTCGAGGCCCGGAATCGACTTCAGAATCTGCATCTGCACTTCCACCGGCAGCGACGTGCTCATGCCGTTGACATAAATCTCGTGCGTGTTCAGGCCCTCGGGCTCGAGAAAGAGCTGGTGCGTGATCTTGTCGGGAAACTTGACGATCTTGTCTTCAATCGACGGGCAATAACGGGGTCCGACGGAATGGATTTGCCCGCTGTACATTGGCGAACGATGAACATTTTCGCGGATGATGCGATGCGTCTCCGGCGTAGTCCACGCAATGTAGCATGGGACTTGCGAATCGTGATGGGCCACTCGCCGGGTGCGAAAACTGAAGGGCGTAGGATCGGCGTCACCGGGCTGCACTTGAAACTTGGACCAATCAATCGTCCGTCCGTCGAGCCGGGGCGGAGTCCCGGTTTTAAGGCGGCAACCCCGCAGGCCGAGTTGCTTCAGAGCTTCGCCCAGCAGCACAGCAGCCGGTTCCCCGGAGCGTCCCGCAGGATACTGCTGTTCGCCGCAGTGGATCAGTCCGTTAAGGAACGTGCCAGTCGTAATAATGACAGCGGCTGCGCCGACGGTGCGTCCGTCGCGCAGGCGGATGCCTGTGACTCGCTTGCGCTCGTCGTCGTCAGTCGTCAGTCGTCGGTCGTCAGCAGAATCGGCCGAGGGCATCTTGTGGTCGCGGACTGACGACTGACGACCGACAACTGACGACTGCTCTACAATCAATTCCGCAACTTCCGCCTGCTTGATTTTGAGGTTGGGCTGCGATTCCAGCACCTCGCGCATCTTCAGGCGATAAGCCTGCTTGTCGCACTGGGCTCGGGGAGACCACACTGCTGGCCCACGAGAAGTATTCAGCAGCCGGAACTGTATGCCGACCGCATCAGTAATTTCGCCCATGATGCCGCCCAGGGCGTCCACTTCGCGGACCAGGTGTCCTTTGGCAATGCCGCCCACAGCCGGATTGCAGGACATTTGCGCGATGAGGTCGACGTTAAGCGTGTACAGGGCGGTCTTCAGCCCCATGCGGGCGGCGGCCATGGCGGCTTCGCACCCGGCGTGTCCTGCGCCGACGACGACGACATCGAACTGTTCGGTGAATGGCATAGATCCAAGTGTGCCGCTGTGCCGCTAGGTCGGCGATGGGACGAATTCATATTCTAGCAACTCGGCCGTTGACAGACGGGAGGATAATGGCGTTCAGGCACAAGATGAACGCCTCGGCCGCACCGATCGCACGAGACCCGGCCGTCTCCAGGCTGGGAGTCGCTTGGGTCCTCCTTTGCCTGGCCCTGGCGGCGCATGTGACTGACGAGGCCCTGACCGGCTTCCTGGCGGTTTACAACCCTACCGTTCTCGCCTTGCGGGCCAGACTCGGCTTTTGGTCAATGCCGACGTTCACATTTCGGGAATGGCTCACCGGGCTTGTCGCCGGCGTTCTCGTATTGATAGCGCTGTCTCAATTTGTGTTTCGAGGATCGCCATGGATTCGCCCACTATTCTATTTCTTCGCCATCCTCATGATCGCCAATGGATTGGGTCATACGCTGGGGACAATCTTTGGAAGGACCGTGAGTTCCGTGCGGTTCGCTCGTCCCATGCCAGGTTTCTATTCATCGCCGCTCCTGCTGGCCGCGTCCGTGTATGCGCTGGTTCAATTAAGACGAACCCGGCAGCCTAGAACTGTGGCCCCCCCATATCGGTGAACGAAACCTGCTGCCACTGCGGAGAGGGAAAATACCAATCGCTGGCGCCGGCTTCGTGATTATTGCCGCCGGAGCCGTACGGAATCGTCGGAGAACGCCAGTAGTCCATACCCATCTGCAACAGAGCGCCGGCAGAAATCCTGACTCGGGCACGAACGGTACAACCCTCGATTTTGCCCGCCGGCAGTGCGGCACGCGGAGATGGGCTCCAGAAATGCCATACGCGATCGGTGCGCTCTCCCACGTGCAGCACCGCCGCGTGGTCTGTCAAATCAAAGGCCAGCGGCATAGGATCGTGCGCGTCCGTGCCAAACCACGGCTGGCGCCTGTAGAGTCCTCCGCGCACCTGTCCGCCGTCATCATTGAGGACAACTTCTCTGCCGTCGACCCGGCACGACAACCTGGTCCACGCGACTTCTACCTGCGCCGATTCGTGGCCTCGTACCCGCGTGTCCGCAATCGCGATACCCCACAGCCGCGCCGATCCGAAGTCCGCGGGCCGAGGGACCGGGTTCACATATCCAGCTTTGTAACTCACCTCATCGGGAATGCGCGGATCGTTCGACACGATGAACGACGCTCGGCTGCTGCTCTGTCCTTGCGGCGTAATCACGGTGATGATGGACGTCGTGACTTTGTGGGGCACAATCGCGATCAGCTTCTCCGGAGAGACAGCATCGAAGACCGCCTGGGTCTTCCCGAACAGCACTGCGGAAGCACTCTGCAGATTCTCGCCGCTGATTTCCACATGCGTGCCTTCAGGACCGCCGGCAGGCAAGAGCCCGATGATTTCTGGCGCGCTGGACTGTGCCAGGGCCGCAAGTCGCGAAAATAAACAAAAGAGAGCAAAAGCCGCGAGCCTGCCGATCCCTCTCCGTCGATTGCCTGTTTGCAGCAAATTCGCCTGCATGACGTTCAGGCTACGTGAAGGCCACACGGTGTTCTGTGATGGCCGTCACAGTCGGTACGGTTGCGACGCGGACCTGACGCCCCGTATATTGGTCAGTACACGAAGAGTGAGGCCAAATATGACAACCCAGGAATTCTTCCAGCAGCTGGATGCGCGGATCGCGAAGTTCGATCTGCTTTGCCACCCCTTTTACAAAGCGTGGAGCGCGGGCGAATTGTCGCGTGAGGATCTCCGCGAGTATGCGCGGGATTACTACCACCATGTAAACGCGTTCCCCACCTATCTTGCGGAACTCGGCATGCGTCTCGAAGAGAGCGAGTTGCGCCGTGCCGTGCTCGCCAATCTGGCCGACGAAAAGGGTTGCGACGATGCAACCGGCAACAATCGGGAGCACGCTGAGCTATGGCTCGACTTTGCCGAGGGTATCGGAGCGAGCCGTACCCAGCGCGGACACAAGCCCGTGGCTGAGATGAATAATTTGATGGCTTTTTTCCACGACGTGGCCAGCGAGGGAACGCCGGAAGAGGCTCTGGCGGCGTTCTATGCGTACGAATCGCAAATCCCACGCGTGGCCGCTGAGAAGGCCCGCGGACTCCGCGAGATGTACGGCGCCGACGAAAAAACTTGCGGATATTTCGACCTGCACCGCACCGCCGATGTCTACCACTCACGGATCTGGCGGCAGCAACTGGCCCGTCGCTTGGAACAAAATCCGCAGGCAGCCGAGCCGGCCCTCGCCGCGGCCGAGAATGCAGCGAAGGCTTTGTGGAGCGCCTTAGACGGCATCGAAGCTCGCAGAGTAGCGAAGCCGAAAGCCGCATAGAATTACCAAGGCCTGAGCTATCAGGCAAGAACCGCTCTGAGAACTGAGAACCAAAAACTCAGAAACTGATATCAAACCCAGTTCTCGGTTCTCAGTTTCTAGTTTCAACGGCTCTTTCATTTTGGATTCGACTCTCGGACAACTAAGCGTAGCCATGGCAAACTCGACCGAATTCAGCCTGTCCGAGACCATCGCAATTCTCAGCCGCACTCCCGCAACACTCAATGCCCTGCTCCACGGACTTCCCAGTGGCTGGGTGCGCTGCAACGAAGGCAAAGACACCTGGAGCGCGTTCGACATTGTGGGCCACCTGATTTGCGGGGAGCGCACCGACTGGATGCCGCGAGCGCGAATCATTCTGGAGAACGGCGAAGCGCGGCCTTTTGATCCGTTTGATCGCTTCGCGCAGGCAAGAGAGAGTCAGAACGAATCGCTCGAGCATATGCTGGACGAATTCGCCCGCCTGCGAAGTGAGAATCTGGCTGCGCTGCAAGCGCTGAATTTGCAGCCGGCAGACTTGGCCCGGCGCGGACGGCATCCAGCGCTTGGAGCGGTGACCCTATCGGAACTTCTGGCGACCTGGGCGGTGCACGACCTCACGCATCTGCATCAGCTATCCCGCGTGATGGCCCGCCGGTATGGTGAAGCAGTCGGTCCATGGAGCGCCTACCTGGGGGTGCTGAAGTGCAGTGGCCACAGCGCTCCGTAGGGCCAGATACCACAAGTTGTCATCCTGAGCGCAGTCTTTCGTCCCGCAAAGCGGGACGAAAGCAAGCGAAGGACCTGTGCATTCCCCGCCGGCCTCACATGCAGTTTTGGCGCCGCTATTGTCCGGATTGCATGGGTCCTTCGTCGGGAGCCCTTCGCGCTGCGAAGGACTCCTCTTCCTCAGGATGACGGCGTGTGCAGGCGATCGGTGGCCGGACGATGGGCAGACGAGTTATGCTTACAGAACTCAGGAGCCGCCCCTGTATCTTGGCCTAGCGGCTGGATAGCGGTTCTTGGCAGGCGTTGTCATCCCGGCGTTCCCGCAGTTCTGTGAAGCCCTTCCGTCGCGGCACTCTGGGCCGCCCTTCGTAGACTGCGTCGCACTTGTTTGAAACATCTGCCGGGACAAAATCCTTCGCCTGACTCTTGCCAAAGGAGAATACGGATATGTCCCTGATGCCAGATCCTACCTTTTATCCTTCCCCCGGCATGGCGATGCAGGCCGCGCCGGAACGCATCGCTTACGTCGCTCTGCTCAACGTCGGCAAGAGCGGGAAGCGGGACGCCATGGGGGTCATTAATGTTGACCCGCGTTCTCCCGCCTATGGCCAGTTCGTCGGCCAGGTAGATTTTCCCAATGACGATAACGAATTGCATCACTTCGGCTGGAACGCGTGCAGCGCGTGCCTCTGCCCGCAGGCTCCGCACCCGCACATGGAGCGTCGTTACCTGGTTGTCCCGGGCATCGGCTCGTCCCGGATTCACATTCTGGATACGAAGCCGGACCCCAACCATCCCAAGATCGTGAAGATCATCGAGCCGGAAGAGTTCATTAAGAAGACAGGCTACACATCGCCACACACGATTCACTGCGGCCCCGACGGCATCTACGGCAGCGCGCTCGGCGCGGCCAGCGGCGACGGCCCCGGCGGCATCTTCCTCATGGATGCCAACACCTTTGAGCTGAAAGGGCAGTGGGAGAAAGACCGCGGCCCGCAGAGCCTGGCCTATGACTTCTGGTGGCACCTCGGACACGACGCCATGATCACCTCCGAATGGGGCACGCCGAACATGGTGAAGAACGGACTCGTGCCGGAGTTGCTGCTGGGTGGAAAGTACGGCCACAAGCTCCACATCTGGGACCTGGATAAGCGCCGCCACTCGCAGGAAATTGACCTGGGTGCAGAGCAACAGATGGTGCTCGAGCTTCGGCCCTCCCACGATCCCAAGAAGACGTTCGGATTCGCCGGTGTGGTTGTGTCCCTGAAAGACCTCTCGGCCTCCGTCTGGATGTGGTATCGCGAGGACGGCGGCAAAAATGCCAAATGGGCAGTGCGCAAGGTGATCGAAATTCCCGCGGAGCCGGCTGATCCGGAGAAACTGCCGCCGCTGCTGAAGGGTTTCAAGGCGGTGCCGCCGCTGGTCTCCGATATCAACCTCTCATTGGACGACCGCTTCCTCTATGTTTCTTGCTGGGGGACTGGCGAGTTCATCCAGTACGACGTGTCTGATCCCGCGAACCCGAAAAAAACTGGCTCGATCCACCTGGGCGGCATCGTGCGCCGGGCGGCTCATCCCAAGAAGCCCAAGCAGGCGCTCAATGGCGGTCCGCAAATGGTCGAGATCAGCCGCGACGGCAAGCGGGTCTATTTCACTAACTCGCTTTACTCGCCGTGGGACGAGCAGTTCTATCCCGATGGCGTAAAAAGTTGGATGGTGAAGATCGACGCCAACCCGAAGGGCGGGATGAAACTCGACGAAAAATTCTTTGTCGAGTTCGACGGGTTACGCGCGCACCAGCTGCGGCTGGAAGGAGGCGACGCTTCGTCGGACTCCTATTGCTACTCGGACGCGAAATGATGCATGCGGGACTGACATCGACAGCGTTGTGGCTGATGCTGCTCCTCGGCGCCTACCACGGGCTGAACCCCGGGATGGGTTGGCTCTTCGCGGTGGCGCTGGGAATGCAGGAGCAAAAAGGGAGGGCAGTCATGAGAGCGCTCGTCCCCATTGCGCTCGGCCACGCGCTGGCGATCGGCGGCGTGGTGCTGGTAGCCGCGTTTCTCGGCATGACGTTGCCGCTGGCAGCGATTCGCTACTTCGTCGCCGCGGTCCTGGTCGGCCTTGGGATTTATTGCCTGGTGCGGCATCAGCACCCGCGCTGGGTCCGCATGCAGGTGGGCTTCCGCGACCTGACGGTGTGGTCGTTTCTGATGGCCTCGGCCCACGGCGCCGGTTTGATGGTGGTGCCGGTGCTGCTGGGCAGCAGCACGGTCGAGGCCCAGAGCAGGATGGCGGGCCACAATCACATGGCTTCATCCGTTAGCCCGCTGGCCGGAATACTCGCCACCGGCGTCCACACTTTTGCTTATCTTGCGGTCACGGGGCTGGTCGCCGGGCTGGTTTATCGAAAGTTCGGCCTCGCTCTTCTCCGCAAGACGTGGTTCAACTTCGACTTGCTCTGGGCCGTTGCGCTGGTGGCCACGGGTCTTGTCACGCTCCTGGTATAGCCTGTTGTGTTCTTTTGATTATGATGCTTTAGCGCCAGTAAGGAGGAAGGATGGGTCTGTTTCACACAGACTCGGTGGCCCTCACGTATTCGAACGCTGATTTCGCCAACGGTCGAGGGTTGGATTGCCTTGTCTTTCAGTCGAAACCCTTTACATCAAGGCCGCCGGCGGGGAAAGTCTTGCTGAAATGTCGGACGTACCTGTCAGAAGGACGGCTCTCGAAGTTACAGATTTCCTGGTGAATCATCTCACTGGGGCAGAGACGCCGCAGGCGTGGGATGAGTTCACATCAGTGCCAATAGTAGACCCGAGACTCGATGGGATACGACTTCGATGCGTACAACTTGAGAATGAACAGCCTGACGTTCGTGTCTCCGAACTGAGAAACGCCTTACGATTGTTACAACATTTGCAGCATGTTCACCACATTTAGCTACGCCGCCGGTACAACATCGCCATTTCACCAACAACCCCTTGGCCACTCCGCCGGGGCTGATAGTTGGTGCAAACGCGATTACAACAGTCAATATTTCGGCCACCACTCGCGGTTGCCGTAACTTCTCGAATCCCCACCCCAGGATGCGAGCAGCGGAGCAAACAACGACGATCTCGAGCAGCAGATTCTTGAGGTCAACCAATTTAGGATCTGCCGCTAATGGGTCGCACTCTGTTGTTTCCGCAGATCCGATTGCGCCTTACGATAACGGAGTTCCTCCTTCATGCCGTAGCCCCAATAGAGGAGTCGCAAGCCGAAGAGAACAAGTTGGATGCCAAAAAAGGAGGCTATCCACCCTTCGCCTCGGGTCTTCCACGTGTACCAGAACAATGGGAACGACGCTGCAATCGTAAGGAGGGCCCAGCGCATCATCCGCCCTGACTTGGCTTCAGAGTCCAGCTTGTGTTCGTACCGCTGGTTAACGATGGTGGCGACTGGCGGGTTGGCTCGTCCATAGCTATCAAAGACGTCGCACCGCAGGTTGAGGATGCCTTCAACCTTCCGGCGGCAGTACTGCTCTGTTTCCTCGAGAGAGTCGAAGATCAGGCAGCTTCCGATCATCCCGGGATCAAGGTAGTGCCCATCACACGTTAGCGGCGCGCCGGTCTCAACGTCGCGCAGAAAGACGGCATACTGCATGGGCTGGATAATCTCCATCCAACTGGCTGGCTTGCGCTTCCGGTCGTAGAGAGCGACTTCTTGCATGGGCGTTCCGAAGCAGAAAGTTGAGTTTATCGGAAGCCGGGTGCTACATGGAGAAGTGATCGTCGATCGCGGTAGGGACACCAGTTACCTGGTGCCCCCCGCACAGACCCGGACGGGCGCTCATTAGCGCATCCGGTTCTTATCTCGGATGAATAGCGGCCGAGCATAGCTCCTCCGCACACTCCCCCACCCGTGGGACACGCGCAGTTCCGCTCTGAGTCGGGTACGTGTCGAATGGAAGAGTGTTCTCCTTGATCCGCAGCCTTCCCTCCTCACTCTCCGCCGACGATGTCCCGTCGTTGTTCGAATGATTCATCGGTACTATGCCGCAGTGTGACTCCTCGTAGACGTACACGCGGGTCGTACGGCCTGAGCCTTCTCCCGCCGTCCTGCGGCTGACGTTCGCAGCAGGCATCTCCGAGGTCTCCCGGTTCTCGTGCATGAAGTATCTAGGCGTGTCTGGGGTCTTCGACTACGCCGGACTGAATAAGGACTCGCGCTATCGCCCCTGTTCATGTTGCCTTCCGCGCATATTAACCGCGTCGGCGTCCGGGTTGTAAGTTTTCGCAGCTCAATAGCCCACCCCGCCTATACCCCTGTCTACGCTTCACTGAGTTCCTCGCGGTATCAGCGCAAGACTCGGGGCCGAGTAGATCGCTAGTCCTTTCTCGTAAGAATTTTGCATTCTCTGCTTCATGCCGGTTTAGCCCGGCGCACTAATATCGCCATTGCACTCACAACCCAGCGGGAATTGCCGGGGGGAGGCTCCGGGATCGTAGTTGGTGTAATCGCCTTCCATGAGAAGGCCGGTCGGAGTCAAGGGGATTCGTTTTGGTATTTGTAGGTCATGCTGTTTCTTCCCCGCCGAGTCGCCACTGTCGCCACCCTTCCATCCGCACTCTTCAATGAGCGCTTTGGTTCGCTCGGTGCAAGTTGGGTATTCTCGTTTCAGCCGGTGCTGCCACCTGTTTATCGACCTCGGTTCCATCTCGAAGATGGAAGCTGGGCCAGGCGATTAACGCAGTCACCGGAACTCGGCTTTAGGCTTTGGCTTTTCCTTTCTTAGAGCGTTTTTGGTTTTATGCAGCCGCCGGCATCGCTGTTGGCTGGCTATGGCGCAACGGTTCGTAAACCTCTCCGCTCACCCACAGGTGATGCAGCAACACGGCCAGCTTTCGCGCCACTGCAATAATGGCTCGTTTCTTCCCGCTCTTGCCGCCGCGCTCGGCCAGCTTCAACCCCCAGCGGCGCAGATCGCTGTCGGCTCCAAACGGCCCCAGGATGTGGTGCGCTCCCTGCACCAACAGCGTGCGCAGATAGGGATCGCCTTCCTTGCTGATGTGCATTTGCGGCTCGCTCTGGCCCGAGTTTCTCCGTCCCGGCTGCAGCCCCAGGTAGCAGCCCACGTCCCGGCTTTGGCGAAAACGATGCGCGTCTTCCAGCGTCAGCAGGAAGGTCAGCGCGATCAATGTGCCCACCCCCTTCACCTGCCTCAGTTGCCCCACTTGCGGATAGCTCTCGTGCGCCAGTTGTTCGATCCCTTCGTTGCATTCCCGGATGCGTTCACTCAGCGACTCGATTCCCGCCAGCAACGGTTCCAGTGCAGTTCGCAGTTCCGGACTCAGCCCCTGCGCTTTCTCCGGATTCATATTCCGCACATTGCACCCGCGCAGCCGCTCGCCATAGGACTTGGCCAATCCGCGGGCCGTGTTCACCAGCGCCGTTCGTGCCCGCACCAACCCGGCTCGCGCCCGGATTACGGTCAGATCGGCCTGCGCTTTCGCGCTGCGATGTTTCACCGGACACAGCAACTGCGGATCGATCCGGGCCAGCCGCGCCAGTGTCTGCGCATCCAGCCGATCGTCCTTCTTTCGGCTCTCTCCAATCAAGCGCACTTTGCGGGCGTGGGCCACGATCACTTCGTGCCCCAACTCGCTCAGCGCCCGGCTTACCCAAGGCGAGTGCATGCCCGTTTCCAGAGCGATGCGGCTGCGCGGCATTCCCCCGAACACTTCCTTCATCGCTTTCGGAGTCGTGCCCAGTTTCTGCTCCAGCACAATCGCGCCTGCTTCATTCAGCACGCAATACCAGCTTGAGCGATCGCCCAGGTCCAGACCAATCGTCAGCTTCTGTTCCGAAAAATTCTTGCTCTGCTTCGTCGCTACGGTGCTAACCTTCTTCATTGCCGGTCTCCTTTTTATCTGTGCTTCGAGCACGTCGATAACTTGGGAGCGTACAGCATCCCGTCCGGAGACCGGCCTTCTCATCCCATCTGTTAACGACAGTAATCTTGCCCCTCCGCTTGTAGTGTCCTAGCATCAGTTCATGCCCGGATTCGGACGCTTTGGACGCCCCGGCAAACCGCTTGCAATCGCAGTGGGCGTCGTACTCTTCCTCATCGTGGCTTGGAACGTAGTTGCACGGCTCAGTGCAGGCTTTAGCGACCGCTATGAATCGTTCTACCCATCACTGGCGGATGCCGCTAAAGACGGCGCAATCACTCGCGGCTGGATTCCGGACGAGTTCATGCCTCGTAGTTCACGGTCCATCCACGAAGTTCACGATCTTTCCCCTTCAAGAGAATGGTGTGCTTTTGAGTTCGTTCCGGCGGACTCGCAAACCCTGCTCGCAAGTCTGAAGCATGTAGACGCGCCGCCACCTTCAGTCAGGCACGTGCCCAGCCCGGGTGTGTCGTGGTGGCCGCCTGTTCTTGCGGGCAATCTGGACGTTGAGAAGATTCACAAAGCTGGTCTCGATCTGTGGTCGCAGCGTTCTACCTGGCCTTCGCGGCCTACTTCGGAGTGGCGTCGGCATGGCGGGTGGAAACGGCTGTCGTCATGGCATTTGTCGTGATAGGGCTGTTGGGCGTGCGCCTGCCCTTCGCCCTGATCGTCGGATATTCCCTGCACGGGCTGTGGGACTTGCTGCACGAACTTCAGGCGCATGGAGCCTACTCCGCGTTCGAGCCGGGCAAGCTGACCGCGATCCCGCTCGCCTACGGATTCTTTTGTGCAGCCTTCGACTTCTCCATGGCGGCGTATTTCTATACGCGACGCGCCGAATGGAGTGCCGCATGGAAGGCGGTGCCACAGTAAGGATGGCTGTTGGCTCAACGGTGAGACTGTTGGCGTTACATCGCAATCTCACTCATTGACCTGCAGCCAGCACCTTGTACCCATCACGCCACTTCTCAGTAAAAATCGTAGTACAAACGGAACCACGGACTCTTGCGATGTTCCCAATCATGCTTACGGTTGGTCTCTAGCAGGATCTCCCGCTCCGTCCTTTCCCACATGGCGCTAGCCTCTGCGGGGGAGATCGGGGCAAAATCTACGCCAGACAGACGTTCTACCACGTCCTTGTGCGCCCTGTTGAATGCCCGAATTAACGGCGACGGTTCTGGTGCTGCCATAGTATGAGCGAGCGATCCTGCCTAAATCCTTTGAGGTATCGAGTTCAGCCTTTGTCTACTGTAAGCGGCGGATGATGTCAGCTAGACTCCACACGAGTTGGCCCCGGCCCTGGTGAAGAAAGATCCCGAGCTGCGCGATCAAAGAATACGCGATAGCAAACTGGGCCAGGGCAAATCCCGCGATCGTGAACTGGCTGATGCTCAAGACCCCCACTCCAAATTGCGAGATGGTTACCACGCCGCAGGCAAATTGCCCGATGGCGATTACTCCTTTGGCGGGCACGGGCACACGATTGGGACGAAACTTGAAAGACACATGCAGCATGGGCAGTCCGAGAAGCGCGGCCTGCGATTTATACTCAAATCCCCATCCATCCCACTTGTCTCGAGCCGGGTACGGCGCGCCGCAGCTGGGACAAAGGAACGCTTGCTCCGAAATGGGGTGTCCACACACCCTGCAGGGTTTCACAGAGCCCTCGGTTCTTCACCACATTTCCCCAGGAATACGGGGAACCCGGATTATAGCGAATCGGCCCGGCAGCCCGGAGCACTCTGGTAATCGCCATTGCGCTTACGGCCCCCTTCGAGGTTGGGACAGTTTTGGCGGGACATGATGCCGGTCACGACAAGACTATTCACGCCGTTACCGTGATCAGGCGTTTTGTCTTGGGCAGGACTTCGCCAATTTCCACGGCGGGCACTCCGCCGGCTTGCAGGTTGCGGAGAAGTTCTGGCGTATCTTCGGCTGCGACCGAGATCAACAAGCCACCGGCGGTTTGCGGGTCGAATAACATTGTCGCAAGGTCCTCCGCAATTCCCTCCTCGTACCCCACCACGCATTCGGCAAAGTCCCGGTTGTTCTTCAATCCGCCCGGGATTTTGCCGGCGCGAATGCAATCCAAAGCGCCTTCCAGCAGGGGGATCTGGTGAAGGCGGAATTGAAGCGAGACGTTCGATGCCAGGGCCATCTCGCGGGCGTGACCGATGAGGCCGAAGCCGGTGATGTCGGTGAGCGAGTGGACGGGAGAGCCTGCCAAGCTGCGCTCGGCCTGGACGGGTCTGAGACCCGTCCCCACACGGCTCGGGGTGGCCTCCGTCTGACAGAAACTAACGATGATCTCGCTGGCAGTCTTGTTTAGCGTCGTCATCGAGCGCGTAGCGGCGTTGATCCACGATTGCTTTGCGGTTCCTTGCTTGATTGCGGTGGAGATGACGCCGGTGCCCAGCGCTTTGGTGAACAACAAGCGGTCGCCGGGATGGGCGCCGCCGTTGGTAAATACTCGGGCAGGGTTAATAAGGCCGGTGACGGAGTATCCGAACTTGGTTTCCTCGTCGCGGATGCTGTGGCCGCCCACGACCGTGCAATTCGCTTCCATCATCTTCGAAAGGCCGCCCGCGAGGATTTGCTCCAGAACTTCCAGGTCGCCGCTGGCCGGGAAACAGACGTGAGCCAGCGCGGTGATGGGCCGTCCGCCCATGGCATAGACGTCGCTCAGCGCGTTGGTGGCCGCAATCTGGCCGAAGGTGTAAGGATCGTCCACGATCGGCGTGAAGAAGTCGACAGTTTGCACCAGCGCGAGGTCGGGGGCGATCTTGTAAACGCCGGCGTCATCGGCGTGATCGAAACCGACGAGAACGTTGGGATCATGCTGGCGCGGCAGCTTCCCCAAAACTTTGTCGAGCACAGCGGGGCTAATCTTGGAGGCGCAGCCGCCAGCTTTCACCGTCTCGGTGAGCCGTACGGTTTTAACGTCAGGCATGAGGACATTCTAAAAGAAATTCGTGGTTCGAGGATGGAGGCCGGGCGGGATCGAGGCGGCGGGACGTCCGTCCTCCATTTCCTACTTGACCGCCACGTCGGTTACCCGCAGCTCGGGATACTCGTGATTCCAGTCAGCGGTGACGTGCTCGAACGTGAGGCGAAAGGACTTGCTTTGCGACGGTGCCAGGGGTGCGACGGCGAGGTCTACGGCCTCGGGATAAGGTCCGCTGGTCTGGAGAATGCGCAGCAGGACGTCATCGGCCTGAGCGATCTGGCCGAGTGAATCTTTGAAGCTGACGCGCACCAGCGCCCGAGTAACAGTCTTGTCTGCGGTGTTCGTCACCGTGCCGTCGAGGTAGGTGACGGTCGAGCCCACAAAGTTTTCTGCCGCGCTCATCTTCAGGTCGGAGAACTTGATGTTGGCGGCGTAAGGATGAGACGGGTTTGCAATTTTGGAATCAGTGCGTAACAGCAGTGACGCGATCACCACCACAATGACTACGAGCGCAACCCCGAACACGATTGGAAGCCAACTGGAGTCGCGATCGTCACCCGCCGTGGCGGGGGAGGGCTGGAGCAGACTTCCCATGGAGAGATTGTACTCTTGGGAACGGCGAGGACTTAGCGTGACTGGCGTCATCCTGAAGGACTTCAGTTCTGAAGGATCTTGCGCGCAGCGGCTCAACTGCCAGCAAGGTTCATATCAGCTTCGCGCCAGATCCTTCGCAAGCTCGGGATGACGCGTTGCTATGTCCCTACTCGCCGCCTACGATCAGGCCGTCGATGCGGATTGTGGGGCACGCCATGGCGCCACGAAATTCCAGGTCGCTGGCGATTTCGGAAATATTGAAGAACATCTCTTTCAGGTTTCCCGCCACCGTGATCTCTTCGACCGGATAGGTCAGTTCGCCACCCGAAATCCATAACCCTGAAGCGCCGCGGGAATAATCGCCGGTCACCAGGTTGGCGCCGTGGCCGAGAAATTCGGTGACGTAGAGTCCTTCCGGAATGTCCGCAATGATTTCCTTTGCGGTCTTCTTTCCCGGCTCGAGGAAATAATTTCCCGGCCCGATTCCCGGAGTACCCGCGAGTCCGCGGGAGGCGTTGCCCGTCGTCTGAAGACCGAGCTTCTTCGCTGTGTAAGTATTCAGCAGATACGACTTCAGCACACCCTTCTCGATGACAACCGTGCGACGGGTCGGGATACCTTCGCCATCGAAGGGCGAGGTGCCAAAGCCTCCGATCATGGTGCCGTCGTCAATCACGGTGACGTGTTCGCCCGCGATCTTCTCGCCCAACTTGCCCGCCAGAAATGACGCGCCGCGATAGACGGAGTCACCGTTGATGCCTTCAAAAATATGCCCCAGGATTGAGGTGGCGACCATGGGATCGAGGATGATGGGAACTCTTGCGGTTTTTACCTTGCGTCCGCCCAGGCGTCTCAAGGTGCGTTGGGCCGCGATCTTTCCTACTTCTTCCGGCGAATCCAACCGGCCGAGATTGCGGGCGACCGAGAACCAGTAATCGCGCTGCATGGCGCCGTTTTCCGACTGCGCGATAGGCACGGCCGCAACCGAACAGTAAGACCGGCGGTACTCACCGACAAATCCGTGCGAATTGGCGAGAACCTTGTGACCCGTAGCAGCGTCGAACGATCCGCCTTCCGAATTCTTGATGCGAGGGTCGTAATCGAGCGCCGCTTTCTCGGCGCGGCGGGCATAGTTGATGCGCTCTTCGCCAGGCAGAGAGTACACGTCCGCGGAGTAGAGATCGAGATCGCCCGGTAGCGAGCCGAGTTGCGAGGCCTCAGGTATCCCGCTGAAGGGATCTTCCGATGTGATCCTGGCCAGCTCCAGCGCGGACTTCAACATGCGGTCGAGGGCTTCGCGGGAGAAGTCGCTGGAATACGTGCTGGCGGAACGCTGGCCATGAAAGACCCGCACGCCTATGGAGCGGGAGCCGGCTTCTTTCAGGGTTTCGACTTGGCCCAGGCGCACCAGCGTGGAGAATTCGTCGCCCTCGCGGACTACGCATTCGGCGGCGGTGGCGCCGCCGGCCATGGCTCGGCGGACGGTGTCCTCAGCCACTTCGCGGAGATCAGTTTTCAGTTCCTGGTTCTTAGTTGCCAGTTCGGTTTGGGGCATGATGATTTCGGTTACTGCATGAATCCGCCGGGATCTTTCTTTTGCGTGCCGCCGACGGTGAGGCGGTCAACTTTCAGCGTGGGAATGCCGACTCCGACGGGGACCGCTTGCCCATCTTTGCCGCAGGTGCCGACGCCTTCGTCGAGTTTGAGATCGTTGCCGACCATGGAAACGCGGGTAAGGACGTCTGGACCGTTGCCGATCAGTGTCGCGCCCTTGATGGGAGCAGTGACATGGCCGTCCTCGATGAGATAGGCCTCCGACGCGGAGAAGACAAATTTCCCGCTGGTGATGTCCACCTGTCCGCCGCCGAAGTTCACCGCGTACACACCATGTTTGACCGAGCGGATGATGTCTTCGGGTTCGTCCTGCCCGGCGAGCATATAAGTATTGGTCATGCGCGGCATGGGGATGTGTTCGTAGCTCTCGCGGCGGCCATTGCCGGTATCGGCCATTCCCATCAGGCGGGATGAAAGCTTGTCGCTGAGGTATCCCTTCAGAATTCCCTTTTCGATCAGAACTGTGTTCTGCGTGGGTTGACCTTCGTCGTCGACGTTGAGCGAACCGCGCCTCCAGGGCATGGTGCCGTTATCTACCACAGTGCATTTTTCGCTGGCTACGCGTTTGCCGATGAGCCCGGCGAAAGCCGAGGTCTGCTTGCGGTTGAAGTCGGCTTCGAGGCCGTGGCCTACGGCTTCGTGCAAAAGTACGCCGGGCCAGCCCGGACCGAGGACGACTTCCATTTCGCCGGCCGGAGCTTCACGGGCGTCGAGTTGGAGGATGGCCTGGCGGGCGGATTCCTTGGCGAAGTATTCGGGAGTCTTCTCTCCAAAGAAAAAGTCGAGAGCGACGCGTCCACCACCGCCGGAGCTGCCGCGCGCCGAATTTCCCTCGGTCTTGGCGATGCAAGAAACGTTCATGCGGGCCAAGGGCTGCGAGTCTTCAGCGAAAGTGCCGTCGGATCCTACCACCAGAATGTTGCGCAACTCGTCGGAATAGCTGGCGCGAACTTCCTTGATGCGCGGATCATAGGCGCGGGCCGAGGCGTCAGCGCGCATGACCAGTTCGACCTTGGCTGTGATCTCGGCGTCCACCGAAGGCAGCGTTACCGGGTAGAGGCTTCGCGCGGGCTTCTCCTGGAATCCCACCACCGGGGTCCTGGACGGGCCGCTGGCGATCAGGGCGGCGGTGCGGGCGGCGTGCAGGATGCGTTCTGACGAGAGATCGTCGGTGTAGGCGTAGCCGGTGCGTTCGCCGACCACCACGCGAACGCCGCATCCGGCTGAAATTCCCTGGGAAGCCGACTTCACCATGGACTCGTCCACCATCAGGGATGTAGACGAGAGATATTCGAAATAAAGATCGGCGTATTCGCCACCGGCTGAGAGGGCGGCCGCCAGGTAGCGCTCGAGATCATGTTCCGTGAGGCCGTAGTGCTGAAAAAAGAACCGATTCTTGTCCACGGTGATTAGATGTCCTTGGACTGGGAAAGACTCCCAGGGTTTCTTCATTATCCCACACGGTCTGATGGAGGCTGAGGTTGGCTTGTCTGGGCCCACCACAGTCAATGGTCACACGTCACAGACAGCAGTTCACAAAGATGAAACCATTCTAACTATGACTCCTGAGGCACTGGCTCGAACGGTTGAGGATTTTCTCGCGGGAGCACGAGATGCAGTCGTGCTCGATGACGGCGCTGCGGTGTTTGACCTGGCGCAGGCTAGATATTCCATTTCGGGCGAGCACAACAAGTGCCTGCTCCATCTTTGGTCCACGGAACGGAACCTGGTCCGGCGCGTGCTCGACGTCGAGGTCAAGCATGAAGTGCTGCGGCTGGCAGTGCAGCGATTGGGACAAACACGCCCCGGAAAACTCGAGATTTGCCGGCAGCGCGACCGGCGCACTCCGACCGCGAAACGGGCTGCACGAGTCGCCTACCAGCGCGGCCTGCAGCGCACCCTGGAGCGGCGCTTCCCCACGTACGTTGCTTCACGGCTCACCACGTCCGCTGATCTGGAGCGATCGTTTGGCCCGATTTATGCCCGCGGACTCCTGCGTCGTGGACAGTCCGGCTTCGCGGTACTGGGCGTAAATCAGCACGAGACCCAGTCTTCGATTGACGCTACCTTGACCTTCGGCATCCTTTGGCTCGATGCCTGCCGGGTGGCGCAGGCGGGAAAAATGGTGGTCGAAGGTCTGAAATTGTTCTTGCCTGCAGGCACGTCGGCTTTGACCCGGGAGCGGATGGCACATCTACACCCGGACGCCGCCAAATGGCAGCTGTACGAACTGGAAAATCGCGAGGACCATCTCAAGGAGATCGAAGTCTCGGATGGCGGCAATACAAGAACCCGCCTAGTGCACTGGACCGATCAGGCCGAGGCCGCAAAGCGGTTCGCGGAAGCGATCGGGCGGGTTCGGGAGCTCATGCCGGAGGCCGAAATGGCCGTGATTTCACCGGCTGAGATCGCCTTCCGCTGCCATGGACTGGAATTCGCCAGGGCACGCCTGGCGCACCAACTTGGCTCGCTCCGGAGCACGCCCGAAATCGTGTTTGGAGTGGGCGCTGACGAGCGGGTACTTGGAGAACAGAACCTAGATGTCTTCCGCCGCCTGGTACACAGCGTGGGAGAAGTCCGCCATGCCGAGGGTCCGCGAGATCACGCGTTGTGGCGGCTGCATCCCGAACGCTGGCTGGAATCGCTGGTAGTGCAGGACGTATCCGAAGTGGACGAGCGTCTGGATGCTTCGAGCCTCTACTCCCAGGTGCCCGCATTCTCCGCCGCGGACCGCGCCATGATTGACGTGCTGACGGTCACGCGCGAGGGACGGCTGGCAGTAGTGGAGCTGAAAGCGGACGAAGATATCCACTTGCCGCTGCAAGGTCTGGACTACTGGTCAAGGGTGGCCTGGCACCATGCTCGGGGAGAGTTCCAGCGCTTCGGATATTTTCCCGCACGGGAGTTGTCGCCGCAACGGCCGTTGTTATTCCTCGTGGCTCCGGCGCTGCATGTGCATCCTGCGACAGATATCTTGCTGCACTACATCTCGCCCGAAATCGAATGGGTAGTTGTGGGCATTGATGAGCGCTGGCGGGATGGAGTCAGGGCGGTGTTTCGGAAGCGGCCCCGAGACATGGAACTGAAGCGTGATCCTCGATCCAGGGATTGTGCGTGAGTGGAGAGAAGTAGGTAAGAGCTATTTCTCCGGCCAGGCTCCGAGCAAGCGGCGGATGTCTACTAACTGGGCCAGATGATAGGCGTTGTGATCGGCCACCAGCAAGGCTTCGCGCAGGATCGTCTGGCCGTCGCCCCAGGGAATGCGCGCGTGCAGATCGGTTTTCGGATTGGCCACCAAGTCCTGCATCGCCCTCAAATCCTGGCGAAATCTCTTGACGCTTGCATTCCAGGCCGAAGCGCTCGGCGGAGCGCCGGTTCGCGGCCAGTAGCCCTTGGGCCAATCGGGGGAAACGTGCTTCCGGTTGCGGCTGAATTCGAGGATGTCCCGCTGCGCGATGCGCATGTGCTCCAACAGCATCCACGCGGAGTGGGGCAGGTCCGCCGGTTTTTGTCCCCGCAATTTGGCCGGGATGCCTGCGATCGCCTCTTCAAACCTGGCGTGGGCGCTTCCGCCCTTGAGCAGTTCAATCAGATGCCGTCGCAGGGAACTATCGTGATCGGTTTTCATGCTTCCGTCCCCAGATTCTTGCTGCAACCAGTAAAAGGTTTTTGCAGAAAATTGACAAGCCCCGCGTAGACAGGGATCATCGTCCCGCGCTAACCTAACGGACCGAAGGAGTTTCTTATGCGTCTATGGATGGTATTGCTGGTAACTGTGGTTATGGGAGTTGGACTGCACTCTGCGTTTGCTGCAATGCCCGCCGTGGGCTCTGCTGCTCCCGACTTCACTCTGCCGTCACAGGATGGCACACAAGTCAGCCTGAAAGATTTGCGGGGAAAGTGGGTGGTGCTTTATTTCTATCCCAAGGACGGGACGCCCGGATGCACCATCGAGGCGCACAACTTTCAGCGTGATCAGCCGCAGTACGCGCAACGCAACGCGGTGGTGGTCGGAGTCAGCGTGGACACGACCGACTCCCACAAAGAGTTCTGCTCCAAGGAAGGCCTGAACTTCAAGCTGCTGGCCGACACCGAGCACAAGGTGGTCAAGCAATACGATTCCACGATGAATTACAAAGGCGTGGAAATTGCCGCGCGCAACACTTTCATCATCGATCCGCAAGGCACGATCCAACGCGCGTATACCGGTGTGGATCCGAACAAGCACAGCCAGGAAGTGCTGACGGCCCTGGACGAGTTGCAGAAGGGCGCGTCCGCCTCCAAGTAGTCTTTTCCGGTGGAGGACGGGCGTCCCGCCCGTCACAGTCCCGGCCCGACGGGCGGGACGCCCGTCCTCCATCGGTGCTTTCCCTGGGCAACGTCTAAACTGGAAGCATGAACGTTCGTCCCGACCAGCTTCCGCATCGCGACTTCTATCGGATTCTCATCAGCAGCAGTCGCTCCGCGTCCCATCGCCTGGGTGTCCACTCTTAACAACGGTCACCTGAACCTGGCGCCCTTTTCCTTCTTCAACGTAGTATCGGCGAAACCGCCGATGCTGGGATTTTCTCCTTCCCTCCGCCAGATTGACGATAAGCCTGCTCCCAAGGACACGCTGCGCAACATTCGCGAAACCGGTGAATTTGTGGTGAATGTCGTAACCTTTGCCGTGGCCGAAGCCATGAACCTGACCAGCGGTGAGTACGACAGCTCGGTGGACGAATTCGCCCTGGCCAAGTTGACGACCCGGCCGTCGCAACTGGTGCGCCCACCCCAGGTAGCGGAGTCTCCGGTCAGCTTCGAATGCAAACTGAACCGGATCATCGATTTCGGGACAGAGCCTGGAAGTTCGAGCCTGGTGATCGGCGAGATCGTCTCGGTTCACTTTGAGGACAGCGTCCTCAAAGAGGGCCGCCTCGATCCCGATGCTCTGGACTTGATTGGTCGCATGGGCGGAACTCAGTACGCGCGCACGACCGGACGCTTCGATATGAAGCGACCTTAAGTGCAGCGTTCCGAAGCTCCCCGGGACAAGCTGTCCGCCTACCGTATGGAATTCCGCAGCTCGATGAGGGCATTGTCCGCCGCCGTCAGCCGGATCAGACCGAAACGGGGATAGTCGAGGTCAATCACGGTGAAGATGGTGATCGAAATCACCATGGCATAGAGCAGCCCGTGGAACCAGCTGCGACTCTTTCGCTTCGCCATGTCGTAGCCCGCGATCAACCCACTCAACAGGGCGACACAAATCGACAAGCCAAAAATCAGCGGCGGCAGATGAGTATGCAGGGCGATGGTGCGCGACGTGGTCACGTCAATCATGTCATTTAATGCCGGCAGCAGCAGCCGGGCCACGTTCTGGGTGGGATCGTCGCGGCTGCCGGCAATGGCACGCGACCAGATTTCCTGCTGCAGTTTCGCAGCCCGTTGCAGATCCTCCTCGGCCGCCGCCAGGTTGGGAAGCTTCTCATAGACCTCCAGCCGGGTATCGAGATATTGGCGAAACAGGTGGCGCATCTCCTGCTGCTGACTGGCAGGCAGCAAATCCAGGCGTAGATAGGCGGTGCCGATGGCGTTGGATTCCTGAACGATCAGCACCCGCCTCTGGTCGAGATGAGAGATGCCGTTGGCAAAAGTGAATCCCAGCAGCAGGCCCAGGAGGGCGAAAACCGCGGCCTGAATCGTGGATGTGCCTTCGTGAGCAGCTTCAGTCTTTTTCGCAACATAGGAACCCATGCGATAGCCCACTTCGAGGCAGATCGCCATCCCGAAGAATAGACAGATCGAAATTACAACGGCCAGCTGTCCGGGATTCATAGAAGGCCAAACAGTCTACCGAAATTTGGGCTGGGCGTGATTGAGAAATCTCCACCACGAACCACGTGGGGACAGCCGACCTCGGCTGTCCAGCGGAGCGCAGCTCCGCTATTTTTGCTTCCGGCAAAACCGGGTCGAGCTGCGCTCGACTGGACAGCCGAGGGCGGCTGTCCCTACGTAGACCGTAGTAGCACTTGTCTAGTTGAAGTCGATCTTCTCGAAGCCCAAACCTTGTAGCAGGCTGGTGATGGTCTGAGTCGCATTTTGTTGGGCAGTGCGCAGGATGCCGTCGGCCAGAGCCGCCTCGGTCAGCTGGCGCTCTGCCTCCTGACGCACTTGCGATTCGAGATTCGGATCGGTGGGAACGAGCAGCCCGGTCTGGCGGGAATAAACGCGAGTCTTTCCACTATCCAGCCGGGTGCTGAATACCTGCGCCGCGGGAAGGCGCAAATAGACCTGCTTGCCCTCCACCTTGACGTCGCCCGGCTTCAGGCTGGAGAAGTCAATGCCGGCAACGACCTCTCCGTGGACCAGAAGCAGCAGGCGATCCCCGGCCAGAAAATCCGGAAAGATGGGATTCTCTCTGGCGCCGCTGACTATTTTGTCCATGGTGTAGACCACGGTCTCAAGGCGCTGCAGCTGCTGGATACGATTGACCACCGTGGGCTGGCTTACGTCGATGCTGAGGGCCCGGCCAGTAACCGCCGACCACACCCGGCTCAACAAAGCCGGACCGGAACTACGCGACAGCAGGACGAAGCCAAAGAGGCCGAGCAGCGATGCGCCAAGAAGCAGTCCGATGACCAAGGCAACCACCACGGATGCCGATGATCGGGCAGTTTTCGGAGGGTCAGGCATAGCGCAAGGTTAACATTGGAGTTAACATTGGAAGTCGTCGGCTAAGTGGAAGGAAAGTCTTTTCTGGTCATTATTTTATGGGCACAGGCCACGTGGGGACAGCCGCCCCCGGCTATCGGGCGGAGCGCAGCTCCGCTGCTTATCTTCAAGCAAGAACCGCGTCGAGCTTTCGCTCGACTGGACGGCTGAGGGCAGCCGTCCCTACGTGGTTCGTGGCGGACACTTCTTATTTTTCAACAGGGCGGGCCGCAGATGCTTTGTGCAACGAAATGGTTGCATTTTTACGTCGCACCAAGGTAAGATGCACATTGAACGCAGCAGTAAGCGTTTAACTCGTCGCTGTACGCCCTTTCTTCCAACGGTTCAAAATGTGGCCCAATAGTATGCGTGGGGTGATCCTATCTCGCCTCGCAACAGGTTCGGAGAGACCTTATGGCGTGGTACGCGTATTGCATCAGTGAACAACAGACCCTAGCCAACGGAACCCGTTCTCGTCGTCCTTCCTTACTGGAAGGGGTTCAAGGCGTGAACGGCGCTACCGTTCTGACCTATCCCAGTGGTGAATTCAACATAGTCGTCAGCGAATACGAGCGCGATAACGTTCAATTCGGGGAGAAAAACGTCCTCGAACACGCCCGCGTCGTAAGCGTCTGCTTCCGCAGTGGAACCGTCTTACCGTTCCGCTTTGGGACGATTTTCGACACCGACGACGCTTTACGGCACGCCGTAAGATCCAATCGCCGGGCCTTCGGCCAGAGCGTTGCCCGCCTGCGCGGCAAGGCTGAGATGCATCTGAAGCTTCGGGTCAAGGATGGCTCGCTGCGCGAAGCCATGGCTGAGATCGTGCTGCCCGACACAGTGGGCGGCGATTACTTGATCAAGCTGAGGGAGAAGGCTTCCCAGGATCGCGAACGGCGAACCAAGGCCCGTGCACTCTCGGTGCAAGTCCATAAGTTGTTCAATCCGTTGGAAGAAGAGATCAGCTGTAAGCGAGTGGATTCCGACGGAATGCTGATTGATATTGCCCACCTGATTGACTCCAAATCCATCGAAAAATATCAGAACCGCTACAGCAGCGCCGCCAAGCAGCTGAAGAACTGCGAACTGGCGATCAGTGGACCCTGGCCACCTTATCATTTCCTGCCCGGCAAGCTACGCATGGTCGCGGGCAACTCCTAATAGCGGACTTCAGATCTCGGACTTCGGACCTCGGACTTCAGCTTCTTAGCTGAGGTCTGAGGTCTTACACTTTGCGGGTGCCGCACGCTTCGTTTTTCGAAGGGTGGGATTCCACGGAGTCTCCCGCTGAGGATTTCTCGTGTGTGTTTACCCACCCTCTCGCAAACTGCGCGAGGATGGTGGGGCACCCGCGTGGCCTGACGTTTGGGATCTGAAGTCCTACAGTATGCAGCGAATGTGCAGGATTCTGCATTTCAACCCCGTTCCCGGTGCCTGTGATCTCTTCTATAAGCACTACTAGATGCGTCGCTAAGTACATGTTTTTTAGCAGCTTGCCGACGGGTCGGCATTCAGCTGTCGGATTCCGTGGCTTTGGTTGCGCAAATGCAATTAGTCAGGTAACCAAAAGAGGCCGCTGAACAAATGACCTTCACTCTCTGTTTTTCGCGACATCTCTCTTGTTGCCGTTCCGGCCGCCGGATCGGCTCACCGCATCGCCATTCCTGACTCAACCTTCCACCTTGCCTCTTTTAATTGTGGCCCCAGCAATGGGGCCATTTTTTCTGGCTCAGATTGTGGTGAGACGGGCGGGACGCCCGTCCTCCATTTTCTTTCTTGGGCTGACGTCTGAGGTCTGACGCCAAGAAGTTATTACCCGGGGAACTCCGGGTTGGTTAGACTTGTCTACCTTTCCTATGAAGACTTTCCTGCGCGCCCTGGTCCTGGGCCTGGCTTTGGTGGTCTGTTCTCCCTACGCCGTGCGAGGTACAAACCGCACTCCGGCGCAAGGTCCCGGCGATGTCCTTCTCTCCACCATGCAGCGGGAATTGCAGCGTGCCCAAAGCAAACTAGGGCAGCTGAATCCGGCGCCCTACTTCACCAGCTACTCGGTGTATGACGAGGAAGGAACGGTCGTGGTCGGAGGCCTGGGCAATTTGCTGAATTCCACGCAGTTCCACCGGCGCATGGGCGAGGTCACCATGCGGGTAGGAAGCGCCGCGCTCGACAACACTCATCAGGAGAGCCGTCCTTCCGGAATGAGTTCGGGGCTGGTTCCCTTGCAGAACGATCCCGACGCAGTGGCGCGAGTCTTGTGGCAACTTACCTACCAGGAGTACCGTCAGGCGGCACAGACTTACCTGAACGTCAAGACGGCGGCAGCGGTCCGCACCCAGGAGGAAGACACTTCGGCTGACTTTGCCGAGGCCAAGCCCGAGGTGCATCTGGACTATGCCATGCCGGCGTTTCATCTCGACCGTAAGGATTGGGAAGACCGGGCTCGCCGCTACTCCAGCAATTTCCGCAAGTATCCCGAAATTTATTCCTCGGCGGTCATGGTGATTGGGCAGAAAACGCACGTGCGTTTTGTCTCCAGCGCGGGCGCCCAGCTGGCCACGCCGGGGACGATCATACGGCTCATGATTGAGGCCGAAACCCGGGCCGACGATGGTATGGAGTTGCTGCGGGTGGAAACCTTTCAGGCTGACACGCCTGACGGCCTTCCGGGGGAAGCTGAGATTTCGGCCAAGATCGACAAGATGGCTTCCGACCTGAAAGCCCTGCGGAGCGCGCCCACGGCTGAACCCTTCGATGGTCCAGCTCTACTGTCGGGCAGGGCGGCCGCGGTTTTCTTTCACGAAGTGCTGGGCCATCGCCTGGAGGGCCACCGCCAGCGCGGCGATCAGGAAGGCCAGACTTTCACCAAGAAGATCAATCAGCAGGTGCTGCCTCAGTTTCTGAGCGTGATTGACGACCCCACGCAGCGCAGCCTGAACGGGATGGACCTGGGCGGCTGGTACCGCTATGACGACGAGGGCGTCCCGGCACAGCGCGTGGATGTGATCAAAGACGGCATCCTCAGGAACTTCCTGATGTCGCGCATGCCCATCAAAGGCTTCTCCCAATCGAACGGACACGGACGAGCGCAAGCCGGACTGATGGCAACCGGACGCCAAGGCAACCTGATCGTGAGCTCGACCCACACGGCTAAAGATTCCGAGATGCGGCAGAAGCTGATTGACGAAATCAAGAAGCAGGGCAAACCATATGGCCTGTACTTCGAAGACATCGAAGGCGGATTTACCCTGACCACGCGCTCGCTGCCGCAGTCGTTCCAGATCTTGCCGGTGCTGGTGTGGAAGGTCTATCCCGACGGCCGTCCGGACGAACTGGTGCGCGGCGTAGACATCGTGGGAACGCCGCTGGCCGCGCTCAACCGGATCGAAATCACCGGAGAGAAGACGGAAGTGTTCAATGGCGTGTGCGGAGCGGAGTCAGGCAGCGTCCCGGTCTCAGCGGCGGCGCCGGCGATGCTCTTTTCCGAGATGGAAGTGCAGAAGCGGGCGCACTCGCGGACGCGGCCACCGATTCTGCCGCCGCCTATGTGGGACAAAACGGCGGACGTCGGACCTCGGACGTCGGACTTCGGGCATTTAGGTTCTGGCTCCAACATCGGAGGGCAGCAATGATTCGCTCCCTTTACACGCTGGCCCTCCTGACTGTCTTGTTGCTCGCAACCGCGAGCGTGCTTGCCGCCCAGAAATCAGCTTCCGCCGACGATCCCGTGCTGCGCGCCATGCTGGCGGAGATGCAGCGATCTAAGAGCCAGCTCAAGCTTGCGGACGTGCAGGCGCCCTATTACGTTGACTACCGATTGACGGATGTCGATCAGTACATGGCCGAGGCGGCGTTCGGCGCGGTGCGGACTGCGCTGCGAACTCGCGTCCGCATGCTGCGCATCGTGGTGCGAGTGGGCGACTACAAGCAGGACAGCTACTACGGCCCCGGAACGGGCGTGGTCGACGTAGGTCCGCTCGACGACGATGAAACCGGGCTGCGGCACCAGTTATGGCTGGGCACCGACCGCGCGTACAAGGCGGCCTCCGAGGCACTGACTGCCAAACAGGCGGAGCTTAAGAAATACTCGGTGGACCAGCAGGTGGACGACTTTGCCCACACTTCTCCAGTCCAGCTGGTTACACCGATTGCCAGGCTCGATTTTTCTCCCGAACCTTGGCTGGCCATACTGGAAGAGGCGTCCGGGCTGTACAAGAGCGATCCGCAGATCCAGTCGCTGAATGCTTCGCTGCGTTTCAGCGTCACCAACCGGTATTTTGTCAGCTCGGAAGGAGCGGTGGTGCGTACCGCCGAAGGCTTCTACCAGGTGTTCGTCGGCGGCTACACCCAGGCCGCCGACGGCATGCGTCTAGACCGCTCGCATGGCTACCAGGTCCGGCAGCTGAAGGACTTGCCAACGAAAGCAGAAGTGCTGTCGCGCACCCGTGGTTTGCTGACAAGTTTGAAGGAGTTGCGCGAGGCGCCGGTGAGCGAGGAGGATTATCGCGGCCCGGTGCTGCTCTCGGCCGACGCAGCCGCCGGCGTGATGTCAGAACTCGTCGGACCAAACCTAGCTGGGCAATCGTCCCATGCTGGGCCAGAACGCCCGCACCACCGGAGATTGGGCCAACAATTACAAGAGCCGCGTCCTGCCCGATTTTCTTTCTGTGGTGGACGATCCGACGCTCACCAACTTCGAGGGACATGCTCTGCTGGGCAACTATGAAGTAGATGACGAAGGCGTGAAGGCCAGCCGGGTCTCCCTGATCGAGAAAGGGCAGTTGGTGAGCTATCTGTTGAGCCGCGCGCCCATCCGGGATTTCCCCACCTCCAACGGCCACGGCCGGGCGTCGGTGGCGAGTCCACCGACTTCAAGTCTGGGAAACCTTATCGTCCAATCTTCCGAGGCTCTCAGTACCGATGATCTGAAAAAGAAATTGATTGAGGCCTGCAAACAACGCAACTTGCCATACGGATATTTCGTGCAAACGCTCGGGCCGCGCCTGACTCCGCGACTGCTCTACCGCATCTCAACCCAGGACGGGCACGAGGAACTGGTTCGCGGGGCGGTCTTCGGCGACCTGGACCCGCGTGCATTGCGCAACGATATCGTGGCCGCGGGCAAGGAATTCGACTCGGAAGACCGGCTTGATCCCATCCCGCAGAGCGTGGTGAGCCCGGCGTTGCTCTTCGACGAACTGGAAGTGAAGCGCGGCGACGTCGCGAAGCAGAAGCTGCCGGAATATCCGCCGCCCGCCGGAACCGAGTAATCTTGATGCCAGGCGCGAGCGTGCAGCTCGAAAATCTTGGTAGGGGTGACGGCTCAGTTCGAACAAATACACTGTTCCGGCGTCATCCTGAAGGACTTCAGTCCTGAAGGATCTGGCGGGCGCCGCCAGAACGGCCGCGAAGGCGCCTATCCGCCGCGCGCTAGATCCTTCGCAAGCTCAGGATGACGCCATGTAAGAGGGAACATTCAAACTGAGCCGCGAGCAATCTTCTGTGAATATTGTACCGAGGTGTTTCTTGATCCACGCACGAAGTGTGAGCGGCCTGCTGATGCTGTCAATACTAATCACGGGGCCAGTGTTCTCTCAGAAAAGGCCTCGCGCCGATTCCGACTACGAACGTCCCCAAACTCCGGCCGCCCCGTCTTTGCCTGCGCCCCTTCTGCAGGAACTGACGGCCATCCGCGACGCGGCTCTTGACCGACGACTACGCCTACCAGCAGGTCGCCCATCTGACGGAAAATATCGGACCGCGCCCGGTGGGCTCTCCGCAAGCCCAGGCCGCCATCGAATATGTTGCCGGAGAAATGCGCAAGTTGGGGCTGGAGGTACGCCTCGAGCCGGTACAGGCCCGGCACTGGATTCGCGGGGCGGAATCGGCCGAACTGGTGGAATATCCCGGACAGGTTCCAGGAAGCACGCAAAAAATTGTGCTGACGGCGCTGGGCGGAAATCATCCCACTCCACCGGAGGGAATCACGGCCGATGTGGTTGTGGCCAATAGTTTCGCTGATCTGGATCGCATGGGGCGGCAAAACGTGGCCGGCAAAATTGTTCTTTTCAACGTGGCCTTCGACAAAAAGAAAGCAGACAACGGCTATGCCGGTGAAGCTTACGACGAAGCGGTAGTTTACCGTGCGCTGGGAGCGAGACGGGCCGCAGAACTGGGCGCCGTGGGTTCGCTGGTCAGGTCAGTCGGAGGGGCCAACTATCGCCTACCGCACACCGGAGGGAGCCGCGCCGCCGACATCCCTGCGGGAGCCGTGACCAGCGAAGACGCTGACCTGATTGCTCACCTCACTTCTCAAGGGAAGGTGCGCATGCACGTTGTCCTGACTTCCCAAACCGCGGAAGAGGTCAGCACCTTCAATGTGGTGGGAGACCTGAAAGGCTCCGAACATCCAGAGCAGGTGGTGATCGTTTCCGGCCACCTCGACTCCTGGGACCTGGGAACCGGCGCGATTGACGACGCCGCCGGCGTGGCGGTCGCCATGGAAACCGCACAACTGATGCAGCAACTGCATCTGCGTCCCAAGCGGACCCTGCGGGTGATTGCCTGGATTGACGAAGAGAACCTGGGACGCGGCCACCTGGAATATGCCAAGGCGCATGCGACGGAGATCGGCCAGCATGTGGCGGCAATGGAAAGCGACCTTGGAGCTTCGCATCCTCTGGGATTCCGGGCCAAGATCAGCTCGGAGGCCGCGGCCCGGCTGCAGCCCGTCCTGGACGTCCTTCGACCCTCGGGAGCAAATCTGCTCGTGCTGAGCAACGACAGTCCGGAAGCCGATATCGATCCCTTAGCCAAGCAGGGAGTGCCCGCTCTCGGGCTGTTGCAGGATGGCCGCACCTACTTCAACTACCACCACACCCCTGCCGACACGCTGGACAAGATCGTCCCCCAGGAACTGCGGGAGAACGCAACCGCCATGGCGGTCATGGGATACGCGCTGGCGGCAATGCCAGATCCTCTGCCGCGCTGAGATCCACGGACCACGTGGGGACGGGCGCCCTCGCCCGTCCTGGCCGAGCGGAGCTCCGCAGTTGCCGCAGTCACAAGACTCTGTCGAGCTGCGCTCGACTGGACGGGCGGGGGCGCCCGTCCCCACATGGTCTGTGGTGGCCCCGTGCATCTATTTTCCCGGCAAACCATCTAACAACACTGAGTACAAAGTTATGGGGAATACGTTTAAGACGGCGTTTCTTCTTACCGCGCTGACGCTGTTGCTGATGGCTGTGGGCCGCGCTCTCGGCGGACCGAACGGAATGTTGCTGGCACTGGGCATTGCCGTGGTAACGAACTTCGTCGCCTATTTCTTTTCCGACAAGATCGCGCTAAGGACTTACCACGCGCAGGCGGTCACGCGCGAGCAGTTGCCTCGCGTCTACAACGTCGTGGAGCGGCTCACCCAGAAAATCGGCTTGCCCATGCCGAAGATCTACGTCATCCCTACGGATTCACCGAACGCCTTTGCCACTGGACGCAATCCCAAGCATGCCTCGGTCGCGGTCACCGAGGGCATACTGGACCTTCTCAACGATGAGGAACTCGAAGGCGTGTTGGCCCACGAACTGGGACATGTAAGCAACCGCGACATCCTGATCAGTTCCGTCGCCGCAACCATCGCCGGCGCGATTACATGGTTACGCTATGGCGCGTACTTCGGCGGAATGGGCGATCGCGATGATCGTCGCGGCGGCGCCATGGGCGGCCTCTTGATGCTGATTCTGGCCCCCATTGCAGCCATGATGATCCAGATGGCGGTTTCACGTTCGCGAGAATACGCAGCTGACGAAACCGGCGCGCACTTTACCGGCAATCCCTACGCTCTGGCCAGCGCATTGGCCAAGCTCGATGCCTATTCGCGTCGGGTCCCGATGATGGGCACGCCTTCTACGGCACACCTGTTCATCATTCAACCCCTGCTGGGCATGAATTTCGGCAACCTGTTCTCCACCCACCCGCCGATCGCCAAGCGCATCGAGCGCCTGACTGGAAGGCCGGCAGAGTTTGTTAGGTGAGCTCTCAGCCTTCAGCTCTCAGCTATCAGCCAAGGCCCAAGACTCGTAACCATTGGATTTGGCTGAAAGCTGAGAGCTGAAAGACTGATGGCTGCTTGTGACGTTCGTAACGTCTTCCGCCCGCCTCAACGGCTGCAATCGCATAGTAAAATTTCACGATGTCGCCTGAAACCGCCATTGCCGTCTCCCATCGCGCGACGCAGCTGGAAAACGCGCTGCGCAAGGTGATTCGCGGCAAGGATGATGTCGTCCGGCTGGCCTTGGTCTCGGTGCTGGCTCGCGGACACTTGTTGATCGAAGGCGTCCCCGGGGTGGGCAAGACGACGCTCGGCCAGGCATTGGCGCGGGCCATCGACTGCGGTTTTCAGCGAGTGCAGTTCACCAGCGACATGCTGCCGTCGGACGTTCTCGGCATTTCGATCTACTCCGCCATCGAGCAGCAGTTTGAGTTCAAGCGCGGACCGATTTTCACCAACGTCCTGCTGGCCGACGAGATCAACCGCACTACTCCCAAGACCCAATCTGCCTTGCTCGAGGCCATGAACGAGGGCCAGGTCACGGTGGATTCGCATTCTTATTCCCTGCCGCAGCCCTTCCTGGTGATTGCCACCCAGAATCCGATCGAGCATCACGGGACCTATCCCTTGCCTGAGTCGCAGTTGGATCGCTTTCTCATGAGGCTGCGGATGGGATATCCCGATGGCGATTCAGAGCGCGAGATTCTGCGCTCCGAGGCTGGCACTGCACAGCTGGAAGTTCTAGAGCCGGTGCTCACCGGCGCCGATGTGCTGGAAATGCAGCAGGCTGTTACCCAGGTGAGAGTGGATGAATCGCTGGTGGGATATGTGCTCGCGATTGTCCGGGCCACGCGCGAGTCGGAGCAGTTTTCGCTGGGGGTGTCGCCGCGTGGGTCCCAGATGCTTTACCGCGCCGGACAGGCCATGGCTTTTCTGGATGGCCGCAATTTCTGCGTTCCGGAAGACTTCAAGCCGCTGGTGGCAGCAGTGTTCGCCCACCGCGTCGCGGTGAATGGCCGCTACTCTTCTACTCTGAAGAAATCAGAACAGGCCGAGCAGTTGATGCAGGAAATCGTGGAGAGCGTGCGGGTGCCGGTGTAGGCCGGCTGCCCGTCTGCGAATAGAACATGACTGGGGAAAAACCGGTTGCTAGTTCCACGTTCTCGGTTCTCAGTTCGCTGGCATTCCCTCTCTTCTCCCTTCATAATGATCACCCGTTATGTCACTTCTCCGCTTTCTTATGCTGCTGTCTTTGATCGTCTGGCTGGGCGGTCTGATATTTTTCCCGGTGGTTGCACAGACCGCCTTTTCGGTGCTGCCCGCCCATCATCTGGCGGGGTCAGTGGTGGGACGCTCGTTGGGAATTCTGCACTGGATGGGTATGGTTTCTGCCGTAGTCTTCTTGATCAGCTCGCTGCTCGTCAGCCGGCTGAGCACCGGCGACGCCCACCTGTTCGCGCCGCGGAATGTGCTCATCTGCCTGATGCTCTTGCTTACGCTGATTTCGCAGTTCGGCATCATTCCGCGTATGGACGCAATCAGGGCCTCGATGGGAGAGATCGATGCCGCACCTGCTGACCTCCCGGCTCGCATGGAATTCGATGCGTTGCACCATTGGTCCACGCGGATCGAGAGTGGAGTGATCCTGCTCGGCCTGGTAGCTGCTTACCTGGTAGCGCGGTCGCTGACCTGATCTGACTGTTATCATCTTTCTGTCTCATTTTCCGTCCCTATGAAAACTGGCATTATTGGCCTGCCCCAGGTAGGCAAGACTTCTCTATTTCGCATTCTCACCAAGGCGCATCTTTCCGACCAGGCATACGCCAACCCGCGCGAGGCCCATATCGGTGTAGCCAAGGTCCCGGATGAGCGCCTTGACCGTCTGGCGGCGCTTTACAATCCGAAAAAGCTCACCCACGCGTCCGTCGAATATGTGGATGTTGGCGCCATCGGGCAGGAAGCTCTCAAAGAGAGTGCATACGTGGGCCATCTGCGGAATGTGGATGCGCTGGCTCATGTGGTTCGCGCCTTTGAAGATCCTTCGATCCCGCACGTCGGACCGGTTGATCCCCTGCGCGACATCAAGAACGTTGATTTCGACTTGATGGTCAGCGACCTGGGGCAAATCGAAAAACGCCTGGAGCGCCTGGAAAAAGATCTTAAAAAAATGCGCACTCCAGAGCTGGAAAAAGAAAATGATCTCCTGAAGCGAGCCAACACTCACCTGGGCACCGAGCGGCCGCTCCGCGAAATGGAGATGACGCCAGAGGACAAGAAGCGTCTGCGCGGTTTCATGTTCCTCAGCGAAAAGCCGATTCTGTACGTCCTCAATGTCGGCGAGAGCACGGAGCTAGGGAACGATCTCGAAAACGCAATTGGCAAGTACAGCCTGACCGGGGTTGCGTCGCGTCCCAACGCATCGGCGTCCGCAATCTGCGGAAAAGTGGAAGCGGAACTCGCGGAAATGAGTGATGCGGATGCGGCCGAGTTCCTCGGAAGTTACGGCCTGAGAGAAAGCGGACTGGTACGCCTGATTCGGACTACCTACTCACTGCTCGGGCTGATCTCCTTTTTCACAGCCGGCGAAGACGAATGCCGCGCCTGGACCATTCCTGTCCGAACTCGTGCGGTCGAAGCTGCCGGCGCCATCCATTCCGATCTGGAGAAACACTTCATTCGCGCTGAGACCATTCGCTGGGACCAGTTACTCGAAGCCGGTTCCGAAGCCAACGCCCGCGCCAAAGGGACTCTGCGCCTCGAAGGCAAAGACTACATCGTGCAGGATGGCGATGTGATGCACATCCGGCATAGCGGCTAAGTCCCGTTTTGAAACTGAGAACCGAGAACTAAGAACCAGGAACTGATTAAAGACCAGTTCTCGGATCTCAGTTTTTCGTTCTCAGTGTTCATACGTCACATCTTTTGAAATGGAAAATGGGCATGATTGTCCCCACGAGGATTACTTTATGGGGCAGTCATACCGGGACCTCATCGCCTGGCAGAAGGCCATGGATTTTGTTATGGACGTTTACCGCACCAGCAAAGCGTTCCCACGAGACGAACTATATGGGCTGGCCAGCCAACTCCGGCGAGCAGCGGTTGGGATTCCTACCAACATTGCCGAAGGGCAAGCCCGTTTCTCGGCGAGTGAATTCCACTCATTTCCTGGCGCGGGCCCGAGGATCGCTGGTCGAAGTTGAAACCCAACTGATGATTGCTCAGAAGCTTGACTACTTCACTCCGGAACACGGAAAGAGTCTGCTGGACAAGTCGGCCGAACTGGGGAAGATACTGAACGGCCTGATCGGCGCTATTCGTCCGGCGGCATAGCTGAGAAGCGGAAGCTGTTATCATCGCCCGCGTACATGCACCCCATTCTCCTCAGCATTCTGCTTGGTCTCACGGCGGCGGCGGCCAACGTTTTTGGTGGCGCCATCATCGTGCAGAAGAACTGGGACCGCTCCTACCTCAAGTACTTCGTGGCGCTGGGCGCGGGATTCATGCTGGCAACCGCGATTGTAGAAATTTTCCCCGCCAGCCTTGAGCTTCGCGGCAAGAGCGCCCCCATCCTGGTTCTGGCCGGATATCTTCTGGTTCACCTGTTCGAACATACGGTTACGCCGCACTTCCACTTCGGCGAGGAAACGCATAAGGATGCGTTCGTCCACGGTCACCGGGGATATTCGGTGCTCATGGGCCTGGTCATCCATACTTTTTTTGACGGCATAGCGATCGCTTCCGGCTTCATCGTTTCCAACTGGCTGGGTTGGATCATCTTTGTTGCCATCTTCCTGCACAAGGTTCCGGAGGGATTCACGATTGCGTCAGTCATGCTGGCCAGCGGGCAAAGCCGGGGTATCGCCTGGGGTGCGTCGGTGCTGCTCGGCGCCTCAACCCTAGCGGGGGTGCTGACCATGGCAATGTTCCGCCATCAAGTCAGTTACGGACTCCCCCTTTCCGCGGGAGTCACGATTTACGTGGCCGCCTCAGACCTGATGCCCGAGGTCAATCGCGAGCCGGGAGGAAAAATGGCGCTGGTGGTCTTTCTGGGAGCCGGGCTGCTGTTTCTGCTCGATGCGATTGCCCACGTCCACTGACAACTATTCCACGGTGTGTTTCGCGGTGTACCCTTCCCGCGCAACTACGTTGTACTTCACATCCTTGCCCTTCTGGTCTTTCACTTTCAACTGGCCCCCGTCGGGCGCGACGACCTCCACTTTTAGTTTGCGGTACGTGCCGTCAAGTCTGGGATTGGTAGGGTGGTAGGCCAGGTTGTACTGGTTACGGATGTCGCCGATCACATCGTGAAAAATCTCCGGCAGTTCCGCCTGAAATCGTGGGAAGTAAGCGCGCCCTCCGGTCAGGCGCGCGAAGGTGTTCATTTCGTTGTCGGCTTGCAGATAATCCATTTCGCCGACTGGGATGCCCATGCCGTGGGTGTAACCACAGCGATGAGTCTCGCAATAGTTGCGTACCGCAAATCCCACGCTTATCGGGAAGATGGTGACGTCATGCGTGGCCTTGATTTTCTTGGTGATCTGATCAAGCGTGAGCTTGCTGAAGGTATCCACGCCGGTGGTTACCAGAATGATGTATTTGCGCCCTTGGATCTGGTCCACGCGGTCCAGGGTGTCATAGAGGGCGTCAAACAGATTGGTCTCGGCGAAGCCCGGAATCCGCAACTGGTTCAGCGCGCCATAGACGGCCTGCTTGTCCTGCGTGAAGTCGGCCAGGATATGCGGCTTCATGTCGTAAGAAATCACCGCCACCCAATCATTCTTCTTGAGGGCATTGGCGAAGGCATAGCTGGCGTTCAACGCGTCCACCATGAAGTAGTAGTTGGTCGAGGCAAATTCAACCAGCAGCACCGCCGTGATCGGAGCTTGCGAAATATCGAAGTCAACCACTGACTGCTGGACACCATCCTCCATCACGCGGAAGTTGTCCTTCTTCAGGCCAGGGATGAATTGTCCATCCTTGGTCGTTACCAGAACATCCACGTTGACCAGCGAGACGTCGGCCTTGATCGAGTAGTCCGGCATGCCTTCGACCTTTTTCGGCTTTGCCGGGGGAGGCGGGGGAGGAGGCTCCTCTCTCTTTTTCGGAATGGCATAGGGCCCAACGTCGTTCTGGGGTCCGCCCGCTTCCGGAGGCGCCTCCTGCTTTTGCCCACTGGCGGGCTGCGACTGATCTTGGGCCTGGGCAAAGAGTCCAGGCGTGCCCAAGGTTAGAAATAGCAAAGCCAATATCGTCAATGGGATACTGAGGATTTGGCGGCCCAGAGATTTCAAATTTCGATTCGGGTCAATCGAAAACATGGAATGCCTCGAAAAATCGTTATGCTAGTATAGACGCAGGGCTTCGCGATTGGGATGTTTTGCACGGCCTTGGCCGTCGCTTTTTCGGCTCCTCCCCACCGGCAAACCGCATACAAAGCGCGAAGTGCAAGCTTATTGGTTGGCGGAGCACTCGCTGCTCCAGGTCAAAATTCATGAGACGTGCACTTTTCTCCAGCGTTATCGCCGTCCTGCTTTCCGCGACAATCCAGGCCCAAACCCCCAAGCCAGTCGAAACCATTCCGGTCAGTGAAATTCACGCCGGGATGCACGGCGTTGCCTATACCGTCTTTCAGGGCACCAAGCCCGAGTCCATGGGAGTGGAAGTTCTCGGAATCCTGAGGAATGCGAACGGTCCCAAGGGAGACATCATCCTGGTGCGCTTGTCGGGAGAGAAAGCGGAATATACGGGAGTGGTCGCCGGCATGAGCGGCAGCCCGGTGTATCTGAATGGCAAGCTGGCCGGGGCGCTGGCCTTCCGCATCGGCGAATTCTCCAAGGAACCGATCGCCGGTGTAACCCCTATTGCCGAAATGCTCGAGATCAACGCCATGGATCGCCGCCCGGGAAGCAGTACGAGCGCGACCGAGGCGGCGGTTCACGCACCCACCCGGACATCGGGCCCCGGAGCTGAGAGTTCTGTCACCCAAGACTATGCCAACTACCTGAAGCCGATTGAAGCGCCGCTGGTGTTCAGCGGATTCTCGCAGGAAACCCTGCAGCGCTTTGGCCCTCAATTCGCCAGGGAGGGGATCGTGCCGGTCATGGGCGTGGGCTCAGTCAGCGAAAGCAAGCAGCCCGAACCTTTGGAACCGGGATCTGCCATCAGCGCGATCCTGGTGCGCGGCGACATGGACATCGCGGCCACTTGCACAGTCACCTACATGGATGCGCAGCATCTGCTGGCCTGCGGCCATCCGCTGCTGCAATTCGGCATGGTGGATTTGCCCATGACTAAAGCGGAAGTCCTGGCCACGCTGCCTTCGCCTCTCAATGCTTTCAAGATCGTAAACGCGACCGAACCCGTCGGCGCTTTCATACAAGATCGGCACACGGGCATCATGGGAGAGTTTGGCAAGCAGCCGGAGATGATTCCCGTCACCCTGAATATTCACGGGGGCGCGGCGAGCAAACAGTTTCGTTATGAAGTGCTGAACAACGCCAACCTGAGCCCGGTGGCTATGATGGCCACGGTATTCAACGCGCTGCACGGAGTGAACGAGTACGGCGAAGACACCACTTACCGCATGAATGGCCGGATCAGTGTGAACGGCTATCCCGACGTCACGGTGCAGAATATGTTTGCCCCGTCTGATGGCGGACAGCCTGCCGCGGTTATGGCAGCGCTCTCGCTGGGGGAACGCTTCAGCGGCATTTACGACAACCCCTATAACGTGCCGGGCATTCGGGGCGTCCAGCTTGATTTCGACCTGATTCGCGAACGCCGCTGGGCGCGTCTCGAGGGCGCCCGCACCGATCTGATCGAGGCGCGGCCGGGAGACGAGATCACCATCGAAACCGTGCTGCGTCCATACCGAGGCGAGGTAGTTCTCCAGCAGATTCCGATTCATATTCCGACCTCCACCTCCAAGGGCCCGCTGCGCATTCTGGTGAGTGATGGTGACACTCTTGACCGTATTCGCCGCACCAGCCCGCTGCTGGGCCGCAAGATGGACCTGGCCTCGACCATCGCTCTGCTGAACAAACAGCACGTCAACAATCGTGTCTACGTTTCGCTGCTCGAGGCCGACCCGGAGGCCATGGTCGCCGACAAGGTCATGCCCACCCTGCCGCTCTCCATCATGAACGTGATGGACAGTATGCGCGGCACCCAGGAAATGATCGTACAGGGCGAGTCTTCGGTAAACGAAGCCGCCACCGGACCGCTGGACTATGTGGTCGCGGGCGCGCAGGTGCTGACGATTACGATCAAATGATGTGTGGGCGCGAGCGTCCCGCTCGTCCTTTTTGTCATCCTGAGGAAGCGGAGCCCTTCGCTTCGCGAATGGCTCCCGACGAAGGACCTCTGCATTGGCCGGCGCCAGCAGCGCCACAACCCCGCCAGATCTGCTGATACGCTCTCATGCTGGATTTGAGCCGACACTTGATGGAAGATGGCGCGGAATTCATAGGTCCTTCGCTTGCTTTCGTCCCGCTTCGCGGGCCGAGAGACTACGCTCAGGATGACAAGGTTTGTGGTAATCAGTAGGCAGCACTGCCGTGGCGCATCGCTGCAGGCCTCCGTGATAGTCTGAATTCTTCCGCTCCAGATCGGCAATGAGGTCACAACTTGGCAATTTTCCTACGTAAGCAATTCTTCCTCGTTCTTATCTCAATACTCTTTGTAGCCCGCTTCGCATCCGGCGAAGGCACGCGCACCTGGGAGCAATCGAAGTTTGAAGACCTGAGCAAGGGATCAGCTGTGGGCGTGGCCATTCGCAGTAGGGGGGGACTCGAACTCGCTCCCGCTTTCAAGGCGATCTCGACTACTCCATCGACCTATATCTGGTCAATTGCAGCCGACTCGAGCGGAAACTTATATGCCGCTACCGGCTCGCCCGCTCGCGTGTATCGCATCACTCCGCAGGGGCAATCGTCCAGCATCTTCGAGCCCAAGGAACTGCAGGTACAAGCCCTGGCCCTCGACAAGAACGGCATTCTCTATGCCGCCACCAATCCGGACGGCAAGGTTTACCGGATTGAGCGTCAGGCTGGCGCATCGACGGACAAGACCAAACCGGCCGGCGAATTTTCCTCTTCCGTGTATTTCGATCCCGGCACGAAATATATATGGGACCTGGTGTTCGACGCCTCCGGCAACCTGTATGTCGCGACCGGCGATCATGGCGAGATCTTCCGCGTGACTCCCAAAGGTGAGCATTCCATCTTTTTCAAGAGTGACGAAGCTCACATTCGCGTGTTGTCGGTGGATGCCAAAGGCAATCTGATCGCCGGTTCTGATGGCAGCGGACTGGTCTACCAGATCAAGCCGAGTGGCGAGGGTTTCGTGCTTTACAGTGCGCCTAAGAAGGAAATCACCGCGCTGGCCATCGACAAAGCGGGAAACATTTACGCCGCCGGAGTCGGAGAGAAGCGTCCGGGGGTCACTCCGCCGATCTTCCCATCGCCGGTAACGACCCCTACTCCTGCGCCCACGGCCGGAGCGGCGCAGCCCGGCATGGTAGTCCTGAATGTGAATCCTTCCCCGTCTGCCCTGGTGAGTAGTATTCCGCTGCCCGGTTCGGGCGCGAGCGGAGGATCGGAAATTTACCGCATCGCTCCCGACGGATCTCCCAGCCGAATCTGGGCTTCGCGTGACGACCTGGTGTATGCCCTGGCATTCGATCCTGCGGGACGGCTGCTCGCCGGAACGGGAAACCGCGGACATATTTTTGCCATCACCGGCGAAGATCGTTTTGTCGATCTGCTCAAGGCCAGCGCCACCCAGGTCACCGCCTTCGCCGAGGCTCCCGGGGGAGGGCTCTACGCTTCGACCAGCAATCTGGGCAAAGTATTTCTGCTGGGCGGGTCTCCGGAATCCGAAGGCAGGTACGAGAGTGACGTGTTCGATGGCAAAGTCTTCTCCCGCTGGGGGCGCGCCGAGTTGCGCGGAGCAGGCAAAGTGGAGTTCTTTGCGCGCAGCGGCAATGTGGACAATCCCGACCGCAACTGGAGTCCATGGACTCCAGTCGATCTGCAGAAAGATCCCGCTCTCAATGTGCCTCCGGCCCGCTTCATTCAATGGAAGGTCGTGCTGCATGCCGGCAACCCCGCCCCCAGCGTGGACAGCGTGCTGCTGAACTACCTGCCCAAGAACGTCGCTCCCGACTTCGATGACGTCAGCGTGCAGGTGGGCGTGCGTTATCAGCCGCTGCTCAAGTCGGTTGGCATCCCCGACAGCAGTGGGGGAGCGAGCGGCGCTCCGCCGATACGATTCGATGCGCCGCCTCCCAGCACTCGCGACTCCGGTTCCATCGGCGTGAAGTGGACCGTCCATGACGACAACGACGACCAGATGGTTTACTCGGTCTTTTACCGCGGGGACGGCGAAACTCGCTGGCTGCTGTTGAAGGACAATCTCACCGATAAGTTTTATTCTTTCGACGCCTCGCTGCTTCCGGATGGCGGCTACACCGTCGAGGTCGTGGCGTCGGATGCGCCTTCACATTCTCCGGGGCAGGCGCTTACTTCGACGCGGGACAGTGCCCGTTTCGAAGTGGATACCACGCCACCGCGAATCGAGGACCTCAAGGCATCGGTTGAAGGCGCGCAAATCCATGTCACCTTCCGCGCCACGGATGGATTTTCAAACATCAAACGCGCGGAATATTCTGTGGACGCGGCCGATTGGCAGTATGTGGAACCGGTGGGCCAGCTGGCGGATTCGAAATCCGCAAGCTATGACTTTCAGGTGACGCCTGCGGACGCCAAGAAAGTGCCCGGCGATCACGTGGTGGTCGTCCGTGTATACGACCGTTTTGACAATATGAGTGCGGCGAAGACGGTAATTCGGGGCAAATAACTTGAGAACCCACCGTCCCTCTCGAAACTGAGAACCGAGAACTGATCTTTAATGCCTGTTCCCGGTTCTTAGTTCCCGGTTCTCAGTTTCAGTTTGTGATTTGGTCGGCGTTGCGTAGTTCGGGGAAGGCCCAGGCCCAGATTCCAATTACCACCAGCGTCCCCACTCCTCCCAGTACTACAGCGGGCACCGTTCCCAACCAGTGCGCTGTTAAGCCTGACTCGAACTGTCCCAATTCGTTTGAGACTCCAATAAAAATCATGTCCACCGCATTCACCCGGCCGCGCATTTCATCGGGCGTCGCCAGCTGAACCAGGATGGAGCGGATGATCACGCTGATCATGTCCGAGGCGCCGAGCAAGAACAATGCCGCCAAAGAGAGTGCCAGGCTGCGCGAGAGCCCGAAGATGATTGTGCAGACGCCGAATCCACCCACGCACCACAACATGGTGAGTCCGGCGTGTCGCCGCAGGGGACGATGCGCCACCAGGATTGCCATGGCCGACGCTCCAATACCCGGGGCGCTGCGCAGCAGTCCCAGGCCCCAGGGTCCGGTCTTGAGAATTTCGCTGGCATAGACCGGCAGCAACGCCACTGCGCCTCCCAGCAGGACCGCAAACATATCGAGTGAGATCGAGCCCAGTACCAGTTTGTGGCTCCAGATGTAGTGGAAACCGGCCAGAACGGTGTTCCAGTTGACTGGCTCGCGCGGCCGCGCCTGGGTCTGGAGCGTGATGCGAAGCGTGGAGAATACGGCTGCGAGGCTGGTGACCACGGCGGTCGCGTACACTACCGTGGGTCCGCGTGAGAGAGCGTACAGAAAACCGCCAATCGATGGTCCCAGGATGGTGGCAGCCTGAAAGATGCTCGCGTTCCAGGCCACGGCGTTGGGAAAATGTTCTTCCGGAACCAGCTGCGGCAGGAGCGCCCGGCTCACTGGCGCATTGAAGGCGCGCACCACGCCCACCAGCACAACCGCCGCATAGATCAGTCGGACGGAGTGGCTGCCTCGCCAGGCGATCGTCCAGAGCAGCCCTGAGGACACTGCGAAGCCGATATAGCACAGCGTGACCACTTTGCGCCGGTCGAAGCGGTCGGCGACGTGTCCCGAGACCAGAAAAAGAAGCATGCCCGGCAGAAACTGTGCGAGGCCGATCAAGCCGAGATCGAGGGGTCGCCGGGTGATCTCGTACATCTGCCACCCTACGGCGACCGACTGCATCTCCAACGCCGCCACGATGAAGAATCGCGCGGCCTGGTAGATGGTGAAGTCGGGGTAGGTGAATGCGATTCTGCCAGCAGGAAGTCTTGATGCAGGGGTCTTCTTCTCAGCGAGGCTGGTTTCAGGAAGATTCGGGTCGAGGGATTCGGCCATCTTCTATCTACTTTGCCATAAAACTGGCGCGGGCGGAGCTGCCGGGAGTTTGAACTTTCACGGGCTGTCATCCTGAGGAAGCGGAGTCCTTCGGAGCGCGAAGGACTCCCGATGAAGGACCTGTGCATTCCGGACGATGGCAGCGCCCAAAACCTTGCAAGATCTGGGGATGCGAATTAACGCTGGAATCGAAACGACACAACAGGTGAGGGTGGCGCGGAATGCAGAGGTCCTTCGCTTGCTTTCCTCCGGCTTCGCCGGACGAAAGACTGCGCTCAGGATGACAGCGTTGGAGTGACGGAACGATGAGTGGAAAGCACCCCGGCAACTGCCACAGACTTCTGCTGCCAACAATCCGGCGACAGTCGGCAGCCTACATCCACCGCTATAATCGAATCCAGCTGAGAGCTGACGGCTGAAAGCTGATAGCTTCTTCCATGCGCTTTGAACTCTTTATCGCGACTCGCTACCTGCGCGCCAAGCGCCGACAGGCTGTCATCGGCGTGATCACCGGCATATCCATTGCCGGAGTTGCCGCCGGGGTCGCATCGCTCATCGTGGCCCTCGCCATTAACAACGGATTCCGTCAAGACCTGCAGAACCGGTTGCTGGGATCGACTTCGCATATCAATCTCTTGCGCGTTGAGAGTGATGGGATCAAGGACTGGCGCGCCCTGATGGAGCGGTTATCGAAGCAGCCTCATGTAGTTGGAACGGCGCCCGCGATTTACGAGCAGGTGTTGATCTCGCGGGGCCCGCGGGCCCGTGGGGCCGTGTTGAAAGGGATGATCCCTGCGTATGAGCGCAAGGTCAGCGATCTGCTGGATACGGTGAAGATCGGTTCGATGGATTCGTTGGATGAGGGCACTGGCCGTGTGGAGCCGGGTCTTCGACCCGGCATGGGCGGGTCGGAGACCCGCCCCCACACAGCTGCCAGAGCTTCCGGCGCATCGGCTTCCGCCTCGGAAAAATCTCCCGACGATCTGGACTCGGTGCACGAGCGGGTTGCCTCGATGCCGCCGATTGTTCTCGGCAAGGACATCGCCGAAGACCTCGCGGCCACGTTGAACTCAGTGGTGCTGGTAACCAGTCCGCAGGGCGAACTCACCCCGTTTGGGTTGGTGCCCAAGTACAGTCGCTTTCGCGTGGTGGGGATCTTCAACTCCGGTTTCTTCGACTACGACAGTTCATGGGCTTTCGCCCGCCTGGCGGACACGCAAAATCTTGAAGGGCTGGGCGATCAGGTCACTGTGCTCGAGTTCAAGATTGATGACATCTACCAGGCGGGAGAAATCTCCCAGCAACTGGAACAGGCTGCCGGCAAGGGCTTCATGTCTACGAATTGGATGGAGCAGAACAAGGCTCTCTTCCGGGCCCTGCGACTGGAGAGGCTGGTGACCTTCATCACCATCGGCCTGATCGTGTTCGTGGCCGCCCTGAATATCCTGATTTCGCTCACCATGATGGTGATGGAGAAGACCCGCGACATCGCCGTGCTCATGTCGATGGGCACTCGTAAATCGCAGGTGCGCCGGTTATTTATCACGCAAGGATTGTTGATTGGCGTGATCGGTACGGCGATTGGCTTGGTGCTCGGCTACGCGCTCTCCTGGGCGGGAGGCCACTATCACTTGCTGTCGCTGGCTCCGGAAGTTTACTCGATCGACTACGTACCCTTTGCCCCGCGAGCCATAGATGGCGCGCTGGTGGCTTTGGTTGCCATCGGGATTTCCCTGATCGCCACATTGTATCCATCCTGGTCGGCGGCGCGGATTCTTCCCGCGGAAGCCCTGCGCTACGAGTGACCCTCGGCCAGGTTTGTGACCATAGTCACGTCGTATTTATTCAAAATCGGGCTTAAGGTTTGCTTCATAGGCGCTCCCCAAAACGGGGAGCAGAAGGTTTCTGCCCCGGCGTTCATGTTTTAATGAGCGTGCAGCCCGGTAAGAAAAGCTAGCAGCTGGAAGCTAGCAGCCAGAAGCTGCGGTCTGAGCCGAGGAGCCAACCTTTTGCATCTAAGTCCACAGGAAACGATCCTGCGCGTCGAGGGATTGAAGAAGGTTTTTCGCTCCGGCGAGTCGGATCTGGTGCTCTTTGAAAATTTGTCCTTCCAGGTAGCCAGGGGAGAAATGCTGGCGATTGTCGGAGAGTCGGGTTCGGGCAAGAGTACCTTGTTGCACATCCTCGGCGCTCTTGATCGTGCTTCTGCAGGTGACGTATACTGCGCCCACTTGCGCTTGAGTTCGCTTTCAGAAGATGACGCGGCCGGGTTCCGAAATCATGAACTCGGGTTCGTCTGGCAGTTCCACTACCTGCTGCCGGAATTTACGGCACTGGAAAACGTGGCCATGCCGCTTTTGCTGCGGGGTCTCCCCAAGGCGAAGGCGGAGGGAGAAGCTTCGCGATGGCTGCACGAGGTGGGTCTGGAGCAGCGCTCGCATCACCGGGCGGGAGAACTTTCCGGTGGTGAACAACAGCGTGTGGCTCTGGCCCGGGCGCTCATCACTCAGCCCAAGCTTTTGCTGGCGGATGAACCTACCGGAGACCTCGACAGCCGCACGGCGGACTCGGTTTTTGAACTGATTGCCCGGCTCCATCGCGACTACCAGCTGACCTCTCTTATTGCCACCCACAATTTTGCCTTTGCGCGCCGCTGCCATCGGGTGTTGCGTCTGCAGCGCGGGCGAATGGAAGAGGTCGCGCCGGAGACGCTTCCCGGCTAAGGGTTACGCGAATTGACGGATTTTCAGGCGTCGTGCCGAAACGGAAAAGTCGCCGCAAAGTTTGTAACGCGTTGCAACGGTTCGGAGAGAGAGTTTACGGCGTTCCTTTAGTAACGGGGCCAAGGGCCTACCGGCGCTTCCGGGCCATAGACGTGTTGGCAGGTTGGTTGCAATAATGATTTGAGGGCTACGTGGTTTCCCAGGCTTGGGGCTACAAGCAGAAACCTCTGTCCTCAGTAGAGCCAAGGGGGTAGGGCTTTATGTTTGAACGATATACGGAAAAAGCGAGGCGCGTCATCTTTTTTGCGCGCTACGAAGCCAGCCAGTTCGGGTCTCCTTACATTGAGACGGAACACCTGTTACTGGGACTTCTGCGCGAAGACAAAGCCCTGACCAACCGATTCCTGCGTTCGCACGCTTCGGTCGAATCCATTCGCAAACAGATCGAAGGTCATACCACGATCCGGGAAAAAGTTTCGACCTCGGTTGATCTTCCATTAAGCAATGAGTGCAAGCGGGTGCTGGCCTATGCCGCGGAGGAAGCGGAGCGGCTTTCGCACAAGCACATTGGAACCGAACACTTGCTTTTGGGTTTACTAAGAGAAGAGAAGTGCTTTGCGGCCGAGATTCTGCACGAGCGTGGTCTGAGGCTTTCGACCATTCGAGAAGAACTGGCGCGCAGCAGCCAGGAGAAGTCGGCGCCCCAGCGCCAGCGCGAATCTTCACTGCTTAGTGAGTTTTCCCGCGACCTGACCCAGGCCGCCATGGACAACCAGCTCGATCCGCTGGTCGGACGCGACGGAGAACTCGAACGCGTCATTCAGATTCTGTGCCGCCGCACCAAAAACAATCCCGTGCTGATCGGCGAGCCGGGTGTAGGCAAGACCGCTATCGTCGAAGGACTGGCGCAGCGCATCGCGGACGGCGAAGTTCCGTCGTTCCTGGCGGACAAGCGCATCCTCGGACTTGACCTTTCGTTGATCGTCGCCGGCACCAAGTATCGCGGCCAGTTTGAAGAGCGCCTGAAGACCATCATGAAGGAACTGATGGAGTCGCAGAATTCCATCATCTTCATTGACGAGTTGCACACCCTGGTGGGCGCTGGCTCGGCGGAAGGGTCGCTCGACGCGGCCAACATCTTGAAGCCCGCATTATCGCGCGGCGAAATCCAGTGCATTGGCGCCACCACTCCGGGAGAGTATCGCAAGTCGATCGAAAAAGATCGCTCACTGGAGCGCCGCTTCCAGGCGGTAAAAGTTCCCCCGCCGGACGAGGCCAACGCCACCAAGATTTTGTTCGGGATCAAAGACCGGTACGAGAAGTTCCATGCCGTCACTTACACCGACGAGTCCATCAACTTCGCCGTATCGCATTCGAACCGCTACATTCCGGACCGCTTCTTGCCGGACAAGGCAATTGATCTGATCGACGAAGCCGGAGCGCGCGTCAAGCTGCGCCAGACTTCGCTGCCCGAGGACATTACCGAAGTCCAGAAGCGCATCAAGTTCATCGTCCACCGTATGGAGAACGCCATCGCGAACCACGAGTTCGAGAAGGCGCGCTTCTACTCGGACGAGGAACGCAAGGAGCGCGAGAACCTGCGCGCCCTTCGCGAAAAATACCACCTCGATGAATCCTCCACCGGCGTTGTCGGTCGGGAGGACATCGAGGACGTGGTATCGCGCTGGACCGGCGTGCCCATCACCTCGATCAAAGAAGAAGAGTCAGCCAAGCTGCTGCGCATCGAAGAAGAGTTGCACAAGCGGATCATCTCGCAGGACAAAGCGATCGTGGCTTTGGCCCGCGCCATCCGCCGTAGCCGCGCTGGCCTCAAGAGCCCAAACCGGCCTATCGGTTCGTTCCTGTTCCTTGGCCCCACGGGCGTCGGCAAGACCGAAGTCGCGCGTACCCTGGCACAGTTCATGTTCGGCAGCGAGAAATCGCTGGTGCGCTTCGATATGTCCGAGTTCATGGAAAAGCACTCAGTCTCGAAGCTGATCGGCTCGCCTCCGGGATATGTGGGCTACGAAGAAGGTGGACAGCTCACCGAACGCGTGAAGCGCGCACCGTATTCCGTCGTCCTGCTCGACGAAGTCGAGAAGGCGCATCCGGACGTGTTCAACATCCTTTTGCAGGTCTTTGAAGACGGTCAGCTCACCGACGGCCTTGGCAATACGGTGGACTTCAAGAACACCATCATCATCATGACCTCGAACATCGGCGCCCGGCACCTGCAGAAGCGCGAGGGCCTGGGCTTCCAGTCGACCAACGAGGACATGATTTCGGGCAAGATCGAAGACCTGGTGAAGGGTGAAGTCAAACGCACCTTTAACCCGGAATTCCTCAACCGACTGGATGAAATCATTCTGTTCACCGCGCTCAGCGAGCAAGACCTGATCCAGATTCTGGAACTGATGGTGAGCTTGTTGAACCAGAACCTGGCGCAGAAATCGATCACAGTTACAGTAACCGACGAGGCCAAGAAGTGGATCCTGAACCAGACTCTGGGCGATCGCAGCTATGGCGCGCGTCCTTTGCGGCGGGCTTTGCAGAAGTACATTGAAGATCCGCTTTCAGAGGCGCTGATCCAGGGCACAATTACCACCCGCCCTGCGTTCATCGAAGTCTTCCTCGACGGCCAGAAGCTGTACTACCGTCCGGTGGATTCGGAGAAGACCGAAGGCGTGTTGTTGTACGAGAATTAGTTAGGAGCTTTCAGCTATCAGCCGTCAGCTTATGCTGGCGGCTTTTCTTTGCGAACCTTGCGGGGTCCTTGGCGCTCTTCGCGGTCAAAGGCTCTACCGCAAAGGACGCTAAGAAAATCGCGCAAAGGGCGCAAAGAAATTCCTATGGAACTTGTACTCTATTCAGCCTTCTCGTGTCCTGACTGCCGCGTGGCCAAGCGCTTTCTGCAGGGTCATAACATCCCCTTCAAGGAAGTGGACATCGAGACCACCCCTGGCGCTGCCGACGAGGTGGTCGCCCGCACCGGCAAACGCGCCATCCCGCAATTTGTCATTGACGGCGAATGGGTGCAACCGTACCGCCCGGGCGAGGGGTTTCTGTACGAAGAGATGTCCGAACGCCTGGGAATCAAAGAGCCGTAAGTCCACCCGTACATAACCTTCCGTACCCTAGGAGACCCCGGCCCCAAGCCGCAGAATAGTAGGTCAAAGGTCTACCCGGCGGACACGCATTTCCCTCCCCTATTTTTGCCCGCCGCAACCGGTTCGTCCTCATGGTCGAGAACCATCATTCATCGGAAGAAGAGCCGGTCTGCACCACCTGGGCCCGGCTGGTCGAGGTCGTCCTGGGCGTGTTCCTGATCGTCGGGACCGGCGTCATGGCGCACTACTACGCGCCGCCCGAGCCTCTTCCCATCGCCGCACCGGTCAGGCCGGCCTTCACCAACGAACACCAGGAAGAACTCAATCAGCTGACCCGCGATGTGGATGAACTGAAGCAGGAGCAGGCTATGCCGGCCCTGGTCCTGAACCGGTATCGCAATTCGATCTGCTACATCTACGGCGTTTACCACGTCTCCATGCCGGGACATCGGCCCGCGCTTCGCGCCCGCATTTCCGGAACCGGCTTCGTGGTTGCGGAAGGCTTGCTGGCCACCAATCGTCATGTCGCCGAACCCTGGTACGGAGACGCTGAGTCCGACATCCTGATCAGCAAGGGCGCCAAGCCGGAGCTGGAAAAACTGGTGGCGTTCTTCCCAGGATTCCCGCTTCCGGTTGATATCACACCGCTGGTGCTGTCCGCGCACGGCGACCTGGCGGTGCTCAAGGTCGAGAATTCCCAAGCCATCAGCCGGCTGCGTCCTCTGCCACTGGCCGAAAGAGCCTCGAATCCGGGAGAATTGGTGGCTGTAGTGGGTTATCCCATGGGCGTGCTGGGCATGGTCGCAAAATCGCCCTCGGCCGTGTACGAACGCCTGGCCTACCGCCACGACGACATCGGCGCCGCCAACGAGCTGGCCGCGTTATCGCTGATCCGTCCATCGGCCACATGCGGGCACCTCGGGGATGTGGTGGGCGATAAGCTGATCTACGACGCCCCCACCGCCCACGGCGGCAGCGGCGGCCCGGTATTCAATTCGCAGGGCCAGGTAATCGGTATCAACGAAGCCTATATTGACGGCTTTTCCGGCGGCACTCTCGGGGTTTCGGTGCAAGCCCTCCGGCCGCTGATTACAGCGGCGCAGAAGAGGATCATTGCAAGTACCCCGCCGCCAGCGAAAGATAGGGAGTAACCCCTCCCCAAACATTGTGGCGTCATCCTGAACCCCGGCTTTAGCCGGGTGAAGGATCTGACGCGGAATCGGCACGGACTTCCGCAGGGGCAGTTCAGCGTCAGTGGAATTTGTTTACCCAGCCTGGCTCGCGCACGTGTTCCTCGTCCAAGCGGCGCAGCCGCGCGGCCATGATCCCTGGCCTTCCCAGATAACCAGCTACACGCCGCGGATCTTTGCGGTCAACCACTGGCAGGCGGCCGATGTTATTGCGCAGCATCTTGGCTGCGGCCTCATGCAAGGTTTCGTCCGGATAGGTCACGATCACTTTGCGGCTTCCCGCGTCGAGCAAACTCATGGCGCCCGAAGGATCCTGATCAAGCGCCCGCAGAATATCTGCCCGCGTAATGATTCCGACCAGCCTGTCCTCCGCATCAAGAAGCAACATCCCCTGATGGCGGCTGGCTTCCGGCTCGTGACGGGTAATGCGCTCGGCCAATTCCCGGACCGTCATCTCGGCGGGAACCGTAGGGGCTCCACGGTCCATGGTTTCCGACACCACCATCTGTTGCAGTACGTCGGCTTCGTAGTCCTGGTGGATGCGCAGTCCTCGCCGGATTAGTTTCTCCGTCATGATGGAAGCTCTGGGCATGAGTAGTATGGCGACTCCGTCCGCAATGACCGTGACCAGCATCAAGGGTAGTACCGAGTTGTAGTCGCGGGTAATTTCGAAGGCGAAGACGATGAAAGAGAACGCAGCCCGCGAAGCTGCTCCAAACACTGCGCCCATGGCCACCAGAGCAAACGCCCCCGCTGAGAGGTGTGCGGAGGGAACGATCTCATTCATTCCCATGGCAAACACCCCACCCAGCGCGGCGCTGGACATGAACATGGGGGCCAGCAACCCGCCCGACGTTCCCGAACCCAGCGAAATGACCAGCGCCACCGCCTTGGCCAGCATCACCACGACCAGCACCTTCAGAGCAAGGTTTGCATTCAGAATGTCGCTGATCGTGTCGTAACCGACGCCTAACACCCTGGGCACTAAATAGCCGATCACGCCCAGCCCCAGGGCTCCGATGGCCGGCCACCACAGTTCGTCGATGGGCAGCTTCTCGAACTGATCTTCAGTCCAATACAGCAACTTGGTGAACCCGACTGCCCCTAAACCGCAAATCACTCCCAGTAGCAGATAGAACGGCAGAGCGTGCGGGATGCCGAAAGTCCATGGCCGTGACCGTGAACATCGGGCCGGCGCCCAGCAATTGCATGTGGACCGCAGTCGCCAGGGTGCTGGCGATGACCAGAGGAATAAACGAGCGCGATTTGAACTCGAATAGCAGCAACTCGATGGCAAGAATTACTCCGGCAATCGGCGTATTGAAAGTTGCCGACATGCCTGCCGCGGCTCCGCACGCCAGTAGCACTTTGCGCTCCGAAGCCGTGGTATGAAAGATCTGTCCCACCAACGATCCCACCGCGCCGCCAGTTTGAATAATGGGGCCTTCCGCGCCGAACGGACCGCCGGTGCCAATGGCAATGGCCGCCGAGATTGGCTTCAGAATCGCCACCCGGGGCTGAATCCGGCTGCGATTGAAAAGCACCGCCTCCATGGCCTCCGGAATGCCGTGTCCCTTGATCTTCGATGACCCGTACTTGGCCATGACTCCAACGATGAGTCCGCCAATGACCGGAATCGGGATGACCCACAATCCAAGATGATTGTGGCGGGCGCTGGTAAAGTCGGCTATGAATCGGCCGTAAAAGGATATGTTGGTCAGCAGGCCGATGAGTTTGTACAGCAGGAAGGCGATCCCGCCGGCGATCAATCCAATCGCCGCCGCCAGAAATGAGACCAGCACCATGCGGAATTGGGCGGGCTCGGCCAGGGTCGTATCGCCGACCTGAGCGCCCGTGGCCGCGATTCCATGGTCAATTGGTTCGGTCACGCCTGGCTCGCCTCTCTAGATGTTCCGAAAGGTCTGTGGGCAATACTCAAGGGACGCATCGCCCGTTTGAGAGCGGCAACCAGGGCAGGGCCTTGGCTGCGCAACTCGGCCTTGTGGCCCATCGACAAGTCCCGCAGCATCTTTTCGCCCTTGGGGGTGAGGCCCAGCAATACCTGACGCCGATCCTCACCAGAGCGGCTTCGCCGCACCAGGCTCTCCGGAAGACAGCCGGTTCACGAGTTCGACTGTGCTGTGGTGCTGGATCTGCATCCGTTCCGCCAGTGTCCCGATAGTTGGGCGCATCCCTTTGGGCAGGCCCTTGATCGCCAGCATCAGCTGGTGTTGCTGCGGTTCCAGGCCCGCTTTCCGGGCGGCCTCTTCGCTGAAGTGAAGAAACAAGCGAACCTGATAGCGCAGTTCCGCCAATGCCTGATAGTCAGAGAGGGCCAGAGTTTTTTCCATGCAAAATGTCTCGATCTCCTTTATATATCGTATCACGATATATTATTGGACGAACCGTGATGTGTGGCAGCGCCCGCGCAGAGATTCTCTACGGCCTAAAGGCCGCTCAGGATGACCCGGTCGAGAAGTAAGGGGTTTGCGGAAAGACCGGCCCAATACTACGCTTTGACGACTTTGCCGCTGCGCAGGCAGGAGGTGCAGACGCGGATCCGTTTAGTAGCGGCGCCCACTTTGGCGTGCACCGGCCGCAGATTTACGTTCCAGCGCCGCTTGGTGACGTTATGGGCGTGGCTGATATTGTTTCCGAATTGCGGCCCCTTGCCGCAGATCTCACATACTTGTGCCATTGACAACTCCAGGTAAGTTCAGAACTTGATCTGTAAAATATAGATTTTACCGGATTTCTCACCCTTTCGACAACCTGACCGCCAGCTTCAGGCCATTGCGTCCACCTCGGTGCGCCGCTATAAAGGCTGACGGAGGTGGTCTTGTCATGAAGTTCTCCGTCGTTTTCCTGTTGCTCGCGGTTTCGCTCGGATACGCTCAAGTTTCCGAGTCCAGCAATATCGACATCACCGGAGATGCGGCCATCAATGTCGCGCCGGATCGCGTCCGAATCAATTTCGGTGTGGAAACGCGAAACAAGGTGCTCGACACCGCTATCGCCCAGAACGATACGATCGTCCGGCGGGTGATAGGGGTGGCGCGCGACTTTCATATCGACGAGGGCGATATCCAGACCGAGAGCATCCACGTCGAGATGGCTTACGACAGGGACGACGGTACGGTCGTTGACTACTACCAGGTTACCAAAAGCGTGCAGGTGTTCCTGCGAGACGTTTCCAAATTCGAACCGTTGCTGACCGCCGTACTCCGTGCCGGCGCCAATCACATTTACGATGTCGACTTCAGCACCTCGGAATTGCGAAAGTATCGCGACCAGGCCCGCGCTTTGGCGGTGAAGGCCGCTATCGAGAAGGCCAATGACCTGGCGGCTGCCGCAGGACTGAAAGTCGCAGGCAAGCCGGTTGGGCTTTCCTCTTACAGTTATGGAGGCGGCTCCTGGTACAGCGCGTGCTGCGGCAATCGCTACGGTTCACAGTGGTCCCAGAACGTCGTCCAGAATGTGAGCAGCGGGGGAATCGGTCCGGAAGGGACAGTCGCGCTGGGTAAGATCGCGGTCACGGCCAGCGTGACCATGAGGTTCAGAGTCGAATAGGAACGTGGACGGGAAACTCCAGAATTCTTGTCTGTGCGATACTGAAATCATGGCCTCGCCGCCCGATCCCAAATCCGTCAAAGTGAACCTGACGACCGGTACCGGCTTGGACATGGAGTGGAAGGACGGCCACCGCTCGCACTATAGCTTCCCCTTTCTGCGCGATGCCTGTCCCTGCGCCCTTTGTGACGACGAGCGAGGCAAGTCGGGCCGCCAGCCCGGCGAGCGGCCTAAACTTGCGCCCGGCGCGCTGCCCATGTTCAAGGAGGCGGCCAAGCCGCTGTCGGCCGAGGGCGTGGGCAAATACGCCATCAAGTTTCACTGGAATGACGGGCACGAGTTGGGCATTTATTCCTGGCAGTTCCTGCGGGATGTCTGTCCATGTGAAGAATGCACCGCCCAGCGCACCGCCGCGAAGACAGGATAGTTTCCGCTGAAGCAGGGGAGATTCAGCCGGACCGCGTACGAAATCCGCCAATGGTTGATCCCCTGTAAAATTCAAGCAGCGAATCTTTAAGCGGTGAAGCAGGGAGCCGTTCCACATTTGTCTTTTCTCGACCAACTCAACCCGCAACAACGCGCCGCCGTTGAAACCACGGACGGGCCGGTGCTCATTCTCGCGGGCGCGGGCAGCGGCAAGACCCGGGTGATTACCTTTCGCATCGCCTATCTCATCGAAAATATGGGCATCATGCCGGAAGCCATCCTGGCTATGACCTTCACCAACAAGGCCGCGCAGGAGATGGTAGAACGCGTGGACAAACTGGTTGGAGGCCTCTCCATCGCCAAGCCGACCATTGCGACTTTTCACTCTTTCTGTGTGCGGGTGTTGCGGCGGGATATTGAACAGCTTCGCATTGCTTCGGCTGTGCCCGGACAACCGCCGATTGGGCTGACAAAAAGCTTTGTGATCTACGACGAGTCCGATCAGCAGCAACTGGTCAAGGCGGCGATGCGGCGGCTAGGGATCGACGACAAGCAGACCACGCCGCGCTCTGTGCTCTCACATATTTCGTGGGCCAAGAACCACATGCTCGATCCGCAGGAGGTGTATCTGCAATCGGGCGATCCCAAGACCGAGCGCGTGGCCCACATCTACGAGGAGTATCGCAAGGAACTGCGCAAAGCCAACGCACTTGATTTCGACGACCTGCTGCTCGAAACCGTGCGCTTGCTGAAAGCCGTCCCGGCGGTGCGCGACTATTACAAGCGCCGCTATCAGTACGTCATGATCGACGAGTATCAGGACACCAACCGTCCGCAGTATGAACTGATGCGGCTGCTGGCCGGGACCCATCACAACATCTGCGCCGTGGGCGACGAAGACCAGTCGATTTATTCCTGGCGCGGCGCCGACATCCGCAACATTCTGGAATTCGAAAAAGACTTTCCCGAGGCCAAGATCATTCGCCTGGAGCAGAACTACCGTTCGACGCAGAACATCCTGCAGGCCGCGTCGGCGGTGGTGGCGAACAACATCAAGCGCAAGGGCAAGAACCTGTGGACCTCGCGGCAGGGCGGCGCCAAAGTCGGCTACTACGAAGCTCCAGACGGCGAGAACGAAGCGCTCTTTGCCGCCGACTACATTTCGAAATACCTGCGCGAAGCAGTCGAACAGGGCGAGAACGCCCGCGCCGCCGTGCTCTACCGCACCAACTCGCAGTCGCGGCTCTATGAAGAAGCCATGCGCCGCTACGGGCTGAAGTATCACGTGGTCGGAGGCTTCTCGTTCTACGAGCGCGCCGAGATCAAGGACATGATTTCGTACCTCAAAGTCATCCACAACCCGGATGACTCGATTTCGCTGCTGCGCGTGATCAACACTCCGGTCCGTGGAATCGGCAAGACCAGCATTGAGACCCTGGAGCGGGTGGCGCTCGAAACCGGGCTTTCGCTGTGGGGCGCGATCACGGAAGTGATCAAACGCCAGCTTCTGCCGCCACGGGCGCTGGCCGCTCTCAAGATATTTACTGACATCATCGAAGACGGGCGCTCCATTCTGAGTGGAACCTATGCCGAGCGTCTGGCAGAGACGGCAAGCGCCGAGGACAAGCCTGTGTGGCCGCGGGCGACTCGCCCGCGAAGTCCGAGCGACGAAGAGCTGGATGTTCCATCTGTCGAAGACGACACCGATTTCAGCCCGGACAATTTTTCTTTCGACTTCGGGGGCGACTTAGGGTCTGCGGGCGAAAGTGGCGTAGAGGAACCGCCGCTGGTGGAGAATCCTGGTGGCTTGCCTAGCGAAGATGTGGAGGCGGGACGCCTCCACGACAGCCGGCAGGATGCCGGCGCTACAAATTCGCCCGCCGCCAGCACTGCCGAAATCCTGAAATTTCTTATTGATCGCACTGGTTACATCAAGCTGCTCGAAGAGGAAGACACGCCCGAGGCCTACTCTCGCGTCGAAAATCTGCGCGAACTGGTCAACGCCGCCATGGATTCCCGCGACCGCGGCGAGACTCTGGACCAGTTTTTGGATCACGCTGCCCTGGTCAGCGATGCCGACGCGTACGATGAGCGCGCCCAGATCACGCTCATGACCCTGCATGCGGCCAAGGGTCTCGAGTTCCCATTGGTATTTCTCGGCGGGCTGGAAGAAGGTCTGTTTCCGCACTCGCGAACGTTCTTGCAGCCCGACGATGTCGAAGAAGAGCGCCGGCTTTGCTACGTAGGCATGACCCGCGCCATGGACACTCTGATTCTGACCCGCGCCGTCTACCGCCGCCGTTACGGCACCGATCTGCCCGAGGCCAGCATCCCGTCGAGGTTTCTCGAAGAGATCCCGGTGGAGTTGGTAGAAGACCTGGGGTCATCCAGAAGAAGCCGTCGTGTGGCCGCGGGCGACTCGCCCGCGTTTGGCTCTGCGCGGGCGAGTCGCCCGCGACCACAAAACCAGCCACACAACCAGCTCGATAACCAAGAGCCCACCCACTACGCTTACGAAGACGAAGACCAGAGTGCGGTCTGGAACGGCCTGCAGAAGGCACGGACTCCGGCGGCGCCCTACTCCGGCAAGTCCTACAACTCGATTGAGAACATCGCCGACTTTTTTGCCTCGCGAGGCAAGAAATTCAGCGTCCCCAAATTGCCGGTCGCGGAACCGAAAGGCAAGAAAGGCTTCCGCCCGGGACAGAAGGTTCGACATCCGAAATATGGCGAAGGCACGGTCTATCAGCGCGAAGGAGAAGGTGAAGATGCCAAGATTACGGTACAATTCCCTCGCTTCGGTTTGAAGAAGCTGGTGGAGAAGTATGCGCAGCTGGAAGGCGCCTGAGGGCAGCTTCTAGCTCCTGGCTTCTAGCTCTTAAGCTCTTGGCTTCCAGTCGCAGAGCGGCGCAAGAATGAAGCCCCGGGCGTAAGCCCGGGGACCAGACCGAACCAGAAAAGCCCTGAAAGGGCGAAAGAATGGCACCGCCGCGAACCGCGCTGCGCATCACCAGACTTGAAGCAAATTTCTTAAGGAGAACCAAACAGCACTCATGGCAAACACAAGCGCACTGACCAAAGAAGAACGTAAGAAGAACAAGCGCACATCGCGCAAGAAGCGCAAGACCGAAAATCCGCTGAAGCCCCGCGAATATGCACGCGGCTCGGCCAAGCGCAAGGTGAAGAAGCTGGCACGCGGTACGGCGAAGCGGTAGCAGGGCACGTGGCAGGCAGCACTTGGTATTTGGCCGTTCGACCGGCTGAATGCCAGGTGCTTTTGCCCAACGCTTCGCCAGGAGACGAAACCCTTTGGCACAACCACCAACGGCTTATACCTCTGACCACCAGCTGCTTTGCTGCAAGTCCATCGACAAACTGATTGCGGAAGCCGACGAACCGGGCCATCGTCTCAAGAAATCACTGGGGCCGTGGTCGCTGACCGCGCTGGGCATCGGCGCGATCATCGGTTCGGGGATATTCGTTCTTACGGGTACAGCGGCTGCGGGGGAACACTTCTCGGCTCCCTCGATTTTGCATGCCCAAGTGCTGGACCTGATCTCCAACTTCCTGCGCACTGGAAGCACCGCGGGCGCGCTTAATGCACGGGCGTCCGCCCGCTGGCCCCTCCATCGCGATTTCGTTTCTGTTGGTGGCTGTCGCCTGCAGCTTTGCCGGCCTGTGTTATGCCGAACTGGCGTCGATGATTCCCATCGCGGGCAGCGCTTACACCTATTCCTACGCAACCCTGGGCGAGATTTTTGCCTGGATCATCGGCTGGGACTTGATTCTGGAATATGTAGTCAGCAACGTGGCGGTCGCCGTCGGTTTCAGCGGATATGCCAAGGCGCAATTGGCGGCTTTCGGACTGAATCTGCCCAACGCGTGGGCCAGTCCGGTGTGGGCTTCGGGACATTGGACCGGCGCGTATTTCAATGTGCCCGGGTTCCTGATCGTTTTCATTCTGACGCTGTTGCTGGTGCGCGGCGTGAAGGAGTCGGCCGGCGCCAACAATGTCATGGTGATGATCAAGATCGGCGCGATTCTCACCTTCCTGGTCGTGGGTGGCATGCTGGTCAATAAAGCCAACTGGACACCGTTCGCCCCGTCAGGATTCGCTGGAATTGTCACCGGCGGCGCCATCGTGTTCTTTACCTACATTGGCTTCGATTCCGTGTCCACTGCGGCCGAGGAGTGCAAGACGCCGCAGCGCGACCTGCCGTTCGGCATCATTGCGTCACTGATCATCTGCACCATCCTCTACGTTGGCGTTGCCATTGTTCTGCTGGGGATGATGAAATACACGACTTTCGTCTCCGGCGAAGCTGCCGAGGCGCCTGTGGCCTACGCGCTGAAGTACTTGGGCGCGCACCCGTTTTTCCGGTCCGTGATCGTGGTGGGTGCGCTGACTGGAATGATTTCGTCGCTGCTGGTGTTTCAATATGGACAGGCGCGTATCTGGTACGCCATGTCCCGCGACGGTCTTTTGCCTAAGCTTTTTTCGGTGGTGCACCCGAAGTACAAGACTCCCTACTGGTCGACCTGGATTGCGTGCTTCGCGGTTGGGATTCCAGCCGGCCTGGTGGACATCGGCGATGCCGCCGATCTTTCCAATATCGGCACGCTGTTTGCGTTTGTGCTGGTGTCACTCGGCGTAATCTTTCTTGCGACGCCGGCAGCCCGATCGTCCGCGCGCCTTCCGCGTGCCTTTTGTTCCCTGGTTTCCGTTGATCTCGGTGGTGCTGTGTGGTGGGCTGATGACCGGACTCACCGTGATTACGTGGTTGCGCTTCTTTATCTGGCTGGCGCTTGGTCTGGCCATCTATGTTTTTTATAGCCGGCATCACAGCGAGTTTTGCAAAGCTCAGAAGTAAGATTCGGATTGCAGATTGACGATTTGAGATTGCCGGTTCCGGAGGAGGGTTTTTCTTTCCTTCGGATCTTGCTCATTCTGCTTTGCCCACGGCTGTGCCCTGGGCTGCATTCTTTGCGCCGCTTCGCGCCTCGGCTTAGAGCCGTGATTTGAGATCGGTATTCTGAAATCTCAAATCTCCTATCTGTTATTGATTCCTCCTGCAAATCCGGCCGCTTCAATCTACAATCAGGGTATGGCGTCGCAGCCCAGTTCATTCATCGTGACTTTGCCCAAGGCTGAGTTGCATCTTCATCTCGAAGGCGCGATCGATGCTACGACCTTGCTTGAACTGCGGCAGCGACACGGTAAAAGCAGCACGCTTAGGCTGAGATCGAACAGCTTTACAGCTACCAGGACTTCAACGGTTTCCTGATGGCCTTCAAGGCTGTGACCGAAGACCTGCAGACTGCCGACGACTACGAACTCATCACTTACCGCCTGATGGAAAGGTTGAGGGCCCAGAATGTGCTGCACGCCGAGGTGTACGTGTCGGTGGGTGTCTGTCTGTGGCGCAAGCAGAATTTCGATGTGCTCTTTGAAGGCCTGGAGCGCGGCCGCGAAAAGGGGGAACGTGACTTCGGCGTCTCCCTGTTATGGATCTTCGACGCGGTACGCCAGTTCGGTCCGGTTGCGGCGCGCGAAGTGTTTGAAGTTGCGGTGCGGCATCGGGAGCATAAAGTCGTTGCGATCGGCATGGGCGGTGACGAGCAGAAAGGGCCGCCTGAGTTGTTTCGTGAGGCCTATGCCTATGCCGCCGACAATGGATTGCATTTGACTGCGCATGCGGGTGAGAATGCCGGGCCCGAATCCATCTGGGGGGCGCTCAATCTCCGCGCGGAACGTATTGGACACGGACTCACCGCCGCGCAGGACCCGGAACTGGTGGAAGAGTTGGCCACCCGCCAGGTTCCGGTGGAGATATGCGTCACCAGCAACCTGCGCACCGGCGCTTGCCCATCGCTGAACGCTCACCCGGTCCGCCAGTATTTTGATCAGGGAATCATGATCACGCTCAACACTGACGACCCGGCAATGTTTCGTACATCGCTGGCGCGGGAATACCAGTTGGCCCAACAGTCGTTCGGTTTTACCGAAGAGCATCTGCGGGAGCTGGCACGGAACTCCTTCGAGGCCTCTTTTCTTCCCGCGGAAAAGAAGCTGACCTTCCTGAATTTATTTGACGCCGCGGCGGCCCACACTTAGCCTTTCCTGACTGGTTGTCTTGCGGAGCTCTGGGGCATGAAAGCATCTCTGACCGTCTTGTGTCTGACCACCTTCCTGTGGGCGGGATCCAAGCCAAAGACCACAGCAACGGACATTCTCATATTCACCAACATCAATGTCGTGAATATGCGGGACGGCGCGATCGCGCGGGACGTGACCGTGGTGATCAGGAAAGGGCAGATCAGCGCCGTGGCGAAAGTGGGCCTAGTCCAGCAGGGACACGGCGTTCAGATCGTCAACGCCAACGGAAAATACATGGTCCCTGGGCTCTGGGACATGCATGTGCACACCGCGTTCGTGTCTCCGGCATGGGATGAGAAAGTGATCTACCCCCTCTATATCGCTAACGGCATAACCGGCGTGCGCGACATGGGTGGTGATCCAGACGTGCTCGAGAACCGCCGCAAGCGGATCGAGAGTGGAGAGCTGCTCGGCCCGCGGCTGGTTCTGGGTGGCCCGTTTCTGGCGGAAGGTAAGAGCGACCGGCAGACGATCGCCGTCAACACTCCGGCAGACGCACGTCAGGCGGTGGACGCGGTGAAAAAGCAGGGCCTGGATTTCGTCAAGATACTTTCCAATGTCCCGCGCGATTCCTACTTTGCGATTGCCGATGAATCCTCGAAACAGAACATTCCCTTCGTTGGACACGTTCCGTATTCGGTGAGCGTCCGCGAAGCATCCACGGCAGGACAAAGAAGCATCGAGCATCTGACTGGAATGCTGTTGGCCTGCTCCTCCCAGGAGGACGATCTTCGCGCCCAGGGGCTCGCGGCGCTGGCCAAGCGCGACTTTGCGGCTTACGAGAAACTTGGTCCGCAGATCATTTCCACATACGATGCGGCAAAGGCTGGCACGTTGTTTCTGCAACTGGCCAAGAGCAGCACCTGGCAGGTGCCGACGCTGGTATGGACGCAGGCCAACAGCCGCATCGATGACCCCGACCTGGAATCTGACCCACGCCTCAAATACGTTCCTGCATCGGTGCGCACGCAATGGGATCCGGCCAAGCTTCGCCAGAATACTTCGCCCGAAGAGTTGGCACTGTCTGAAGGCTGAAGCTGCCCGCGACTTGGAACTGGTCAAGGCGATGCACGATGCCGGAGTGCCGTTCATGGCTGGCAGCGACGGCCCCGACCCTTACGTTTTTCCCGGCTTCAGTCTGCACGACGAGTTGGAGTGGCTGGTAAAGAGTGGTTTCACTCCCTTCCAGGCGTTGCAATCCGCCACCTTCAATCCGGCGCTGTTTCTGGGCAGACAGGACACGCGCGGGCTGGTCGAGCCGAAGCATGGAGCCGATCTGGTGTTGCTGGACGCAAACCCGCTTGATGACATCGGCAACACGCGCAAGATCTTTGGAGTGGTCGCAAACGGCAAATATTATTCACGCAAGGACCTGGACATGATGCTGCAACAGGTCGAGAAGCTGGCCGCGCCGGAGTAAATTAAATAGAGATTCCATGACCCAGCACATCGGCATTGTCGCGTGTAGCGCAGAGGGGGCGGCGCTCTGCTACCGCACTATTGCTCTCGAGGGCGCTCATCTGCTCGGAACCCATGATCACCCCGAAGTCTCGATGCATACGCATCCCCTGGCTCGATACATGGAATGCATCTACGCCGGGGATTGGCCTGGTGTTGCCGATCTGATGCTCTCGTCGGCCGACAAGCTGGCCAGGGCCGGCGCCGATTTTCTGATCTGCCCGGACAATACCATTCATCAGGCCTTTGACCTGGTCGAGCACCGGTCCCCGCGTCCCTGGCTGCACATTGCACGGGAGGTCGCGAACCAGGCCCGTCGAAGCCACTTCAAACGATTAGGCGTGCTCGGCACCCGATACTTGATGGAAGGACCCGTGTATCCGGAGAAGTTGCAGGCGGCCGGCCTCGAACACCGCACGCCGGAGCAGCCGGCGCGCGAAAGAATCAACCAGATCATTTTTGACGAACTGGTAAACGCCCAGTTCACGCCGCGCTCACTGGCATATTTTCAGGAAGTAATCCGAACGTTGGCCGACCAGGGCTGTGACGCGGTAGTCCTGGGCTGCACCGAAATCCCGCTTCTGGTCACGCCCGATTCCTCTCCACTGCCTACCCTGGACTCAACTCGCCTGCTGGCTAGAGCAGCAGTCAAAAAAGCCGTAGGCACCACCTGAGACTGTGGAGGGACGGGTTGGAACCTGCACTGAGCGAAGTCGAAGTGACCTGTCCAGGCCGAGCGAAGCTCGGTTAGGTCTTGTGTTTTGGAGACCGAGTTCATGCACCTTAAATTTCGACGCCTCGAAACCACCTTCGCAGTCTGCCGCTTGCCTCCGGACGCTCCAATCCCCTTATGCACCACAACCGAATTCACATCCATCACACGCACCGCCGAAGAACTTTCCATCGTCTGCCCCGTCGACCAGGCTCCGCAAAGCGCAAAATGTGAATCGCCGTGGACCTGCTTCGAGCTGGAAGGCCCCTTCGCATTTTCGCTGACCGGAGTCCTGGCTGCTTTTCTCAATCCCCTGGCCGAGCGCGGCATCCCCATATTTGCCGTCTCCACGTTCGATACCGACTACATCCTGGTCAAGGAAGAGCATGCGGCCACTGCGCTTGAGGCTCTGCAAGCTGCAGGCCACGACTTGGTTTCCTGACTGGCCTGCCGACGCCCTTGGGGACTCGTCAAGGCTTGGATGCTGGAAGCGCTGCGTGATGCAAATACCAGTTTCCTGTTGGGAGTTCTCGGTTCTCAGTTACTTCCAACATTCTCCATTCACTCCGCAAATCGCCCCAAACGCTGCGGAATCGGTGCACTTAGCCCATCCCTATGCTTTAATAAAGTAGTAAACCATGCCATCCACTGGAACCACAGTGCGCCGCCGTTTAAAGGCGCTCCACCGCAATTTGCGCGGGGCGCGCATGATCGCGGGCGCGTTCGCCTCGACCGACCATCCGCTGTTAGCACACATTATCCCGACGCGGCGCTGCAATCTGGCCTGCGAGTACTGCAACGAGTACGACGATTTCTCCAAACCTGTTCCTACCCAAGCCATGTTCCAGCGTGTGGACAAGCTGGCCGCGCTGGGGACATCGGTCATCACTATCAGCGGCGGCGAGCCGCTGCTTCATCCCGAACTGGACGAGATCATCCAGCGCATTCGCAAACGGGGCATGATCGCGGGGCTGATCACCAATGGTTATCTTCTGGTGGCGGAACGCATTGAACGCCTCAACCGCGCCGGACTCGAATGGCTGCAAATTTCGATCGACAACGTCACGCCGGACGAGGTCTCGAAAAAAAGCCTGAAGGTGCTGGACAAAAAGCTGGAATTGCTGGCCGAGCACGCCGACTTTCACGTGAATATCAATTCCGTGGTGGGCGGCGGTGTAAAGAACCCGCAAGACGCGCTCACCATCGGCAAGCGCGCTCTGGGCCTGGGTTTCAGTTCTACTATCGGAATCATTCACGACGGCTCCGGCCAGTTACAGCCGCTGAATGACGACGAACGCCGCATCTACAACGAGATGAAGGCGATGGAGAAAAGCAGCTTCACCCGCATCAACGGCTTCCAGGACAACATTGCACAAGGGCGCCCCAATCAATGGCGCTGCCGCGCGGGCGCGCGCTATCTCTACATTTGCGAAGATGGGCTGGTGCATTATTGCTCCCAGCAGCGCGGCTATCCCGCCATCCCGCTGGAGAAATACACCATCGAAGACATTCGCCGCGAATATCTGTCAGAAAAGGGTTGCGCTCCCAACTGCACCGTCTCCTGCGTGCATCAGGTGTCCGTCTTCGACTCGTGGCGTGCGCCGCAGTTTCCGCCGGCCGCGGTCGCGCCGGGGGCGAGCGACTTGATCCAAATCAGCTGAACTGGGTTCAAGCCGGCGCTGCCCGCGATCTGCTGGAAACTCTTGCTTTGCTCCCCCCAAGTCTCTATATATTGTTGCGATCTGATTGGGACAATATGAACAAGAGACAATTTCTCAAAACTTCCGGCGCCCTCGTCGCGGGCAGCGTACTATCGCGCGTGGTGACCGGCCAGCAACCACCAACGCCGCGGACTAATTGGGCCGGCAACTACCAGTACAGTACCGACCGGTTGCTGCTCCCCAAGTCTGTCGAGGAAGTGCAAAAGGCAGTGAAGAGCTGCAATAAGGTCAGAGCGCTCGGAGCGCGCCATTCGTTCAACGGGATCGCCGACAGCAAGGACAACCAGATTTCGGTGAAGCTTCTCGACCAGATGTCCCTGGATCCGAAGGCGCGTACCGTCACGGTCGGCGGCGGCGTCACCTACGGTCAACTGGCTCCGTACATCGACGGCCTGGGCTTTGCGGTGCACAACCTGGCGTCGCTGCCGCATGTCTCGGTTGCGGGCGCATGCGCTACCGCTACGCATGGCTCGGGCAGCAAGAACGGCAACTTGTCGACAGCCGTGTCCGCTTTGGAGATCGTTACGGCAGACGGTGAAGTCGTAACTCTATCGCGGCAAAAAGATGGGGAACGGTTCGCCGGCGCGGGAGTGGCTCTGGGTGGACTGGGCGTAATCACCAAGGTCACGCTGGATGTGCAGCCGACCTTCCAGGTGAGACAGGTAGTGTACGAGAATCTATCGCTGGCGCATTTGGAAAACCATCTCGACGACATTTTCTCGAGTGCCTATAGCGTCAGCCTGTTCACCGATTGGCAGAACCACCGGGCCACACAAGTATGGATGAAGCGCCGCGTCGAGCCCGGGACTACGTTCGAATTCGCGCCGGAGTTTTACGGCGCGAAGCTGGCAATCCGGAAGCTTCATCCGCTGGCTGACCACTCGGCGGAAAATTGCACCGAACAGATGGGCATCCCCGGCCCGTGGTATGAACGGCTGCCGCATTTCCGCATGAACTTCACGCCCAGCAGCGGGGCCGAGCTGCAGGCTGAATATTTTGTTCCGCGCAGCCGGGGATATGAAGCCATCCTTGCGGTTGAAAAGCTTCGGGACAAGGTCGGGCCTCATCTCTTTATCTCGGAGTTGCGCACGATTGACGCGGATAGTCTCTGGATGAGCACTTGTTACCAGCGGCCATCCCTGGCGATCCACTTTACGTGGAAGCCGGAATGGCCGGCAGTCAGGCAGTTGTTGCCGGTGATTGAAGAGCAGCTGGCGCCCTTTGATGCGCGTCCGCACTGGGCCAAGCTGTTCACTATGCAACCTTCGCGGCTGAAGTCGCTCTACGCCAGATTGCCGGATTATCAGGAACTGCTGAAGCAATACGATTCCAAGGGCAAGTTCCGCAATGACTTTCTGAGTACTAATATCTACGGCGGATGAGAACTGTGAAGCGAGGAGCCCCATTTCTCGCGCTCTTTGCGAGAAGTGGGGCCCGGACAGCGGATCGAAGCTATGATTTTTGTGCACCCCGAAATGTCAGGACATTTTCCCGGAAAGAACTTAAGACGCGATGTGCGGGATGCGCCCCCTTCTCGCAAAAGACGCGAGAAATGGGGCAGCCTCGCCAGAATGAGGCACCCTCGCTTCCGCGTCCTGCTAGTTTCCGTACTTGCTGCTCAGGTACTTGCCTACTTCGCCCTGCAACTGCCCGTAGTCATCGTGGATGGTCGCCCGCAAAGCTGTCTCGGTGGAATTTCCTTCGGCCAGGCGTTGCAGGATGCGCTGCAGATCGCTTGCGCCCTGAGTGTCGATGATAAATTGCACGGCCGCAAGAGACTCGTCGTAGGCCAGAATGGCTTCCATCGGCGAGAAGCGCATGAAGCTGCCTTCCAGCGCGTTGAACGGAATTTCATGCTGCGCCTTGAAGAGTTCGGCCAGACGGCGTCCGCGTGATGACAACGATTTCGGCTCCATCGCCTGGGCGATACCCTCGTTAAGCCACTGCGGACAACGTCCGCCTGCCAGCTGGTTGATGAACGAATGCGCAAGTTCGTGCTTCAGGACGCGCGACAGCTCAGGCGTAACTGAGTTCATTCCATTGACCGGGATGCGCAATTTGCCGTCATTGACCGCGCCTGCCCATGAGGGTGACTGGGTGACGTCGAAGAAGGCCTGATCAGTATAGAGAATCACGGCGATGCTGCCGCGCGGCGCCACTCCGAGATCACGGACCAGGTCACCGTAATGGGACTCCAGGGTGGAGACCAGATCGCGGCGCAATGATTCGGGCGTCTGCCGGCCCTCATATTTCAGTGTGAAGTGGCTGCTTGCGTTTTGCGTGTAATCGGATTCCGCAGTCGCATCGCGCTCGGCCTTCTCCAGATATTTCTGCACCTGGGCATCGGGGCGAAGTTGCAAAGATCGCTTCCAGCTGCGGATGGCATCCTTATTCCGATCGTTGGCGTATTGGGCATAGCCCAGGACGGCCAGCGTGTCGGGTGAATCGGGCGCAGTTCGTACCGCGCGTTCCGCCAAGGGTAGGGCGTCGATCGCGTTCCCGGTGCGCAACAGCAGGGCGACGTAATAGTTCAGAATGGTGGCGTTCTGGCCGTCCAAGCGCAACGCGGTCTCAAAATACGTTCGGGCCTTGCTGAAGTTCGTCTGCTCCATCTCGTGTTTGCCGGCAATGAAATACGCGGCAGCCGATGTACGCGTATTGCCTTGCTGTTCGATCGCGGCCAGCGCATCAGGATCAACCTTACCGTCGCGGATAATCTTGTCGCTGACTTCCGGCTCGCCCTTCAGCTCATCGGATGGAGTGAATGAGGGAATGTCCCTGGAGTCCTTGCCGTCCCCAGTCGAAGCCCGCTCGGGACGAACTCCTCCGGCCTCGATCCGGTCAACCGCTGATTTCGGAATCGCGTAAGAGTCTTCCCCGACTTCATACTCGAGGTGGGAACCATTTTCGTGGACCTGGTCGGCATAGATGGTGCGACCATTTTTCAGGCGAATGACTTCCGCAGAAGCGCAGTCTGCTCCCAGGAAAAGGCCCGACAATAGGAGAAAGGTGACAGATGCCCGCACTATGGCGCATTCTAGCAACAGGGGCGAAGGCCAGCCTACGTGACCAAGGTAATCAGAATTATTTCCAATAAGACGCTGTTCCTGCTTGCATTCGCATGGTTTGCGGCGCTGACCTGTGGCGCGCAGGCCGCGGCAGCAGCGCCTGCACCGGCTTCCGACATCACGACCTCTTCTCCCCAGGAGCACTCCGCTGAAACTTTGTATTCGCAGTTGCAAAGTGTGGGGCTCGACAAGTCGCGGGTCTACAACATCCGTGAAGTGACTCTCGAGCGCGCCGCCTTTCATATCACTTTCGACGACGGCACCATCGCCTTCACCGAGGATGTCGCTGGTCACGTCACCGGAGCTTTTTTTGAGGGCGAAGGCGAGGTGCTGCTGATCCCCAACGACCAGGCGGAGCGGGCGTCGATGATGCTGTTCACGGGCGCCGCCATTCTGGAAGAGAAATTCGTTACCGCATACTTCCGCTTCAACGACGAAACCTTTACCGAATTGCAGCCCGCACTCCGGGCCACAGCAAATTCTCAGGAGTTCGTTTCGCAGTGGGACTCGACCGCCCGCAACCTGGCCCAGTTCGATGCCTTGCGGCTGCTTCTCAGCTTCAGCAATTCTCTGCCCACGTCGGGCCAGCAGGAGACGGCGAGTCCGGCATCCAATCGCCGCGCAGACGACGATCGCATGCTGCATGCGCGCCTCCAGGGACGAAATCTCGGGACCTTCGATCTCTACTTCGACTCACTGGCCGCGGAGCAAATTTGGGCGGGTCAACAGAAAACGGTCGAAGGAGAAACCTATTACGACGTGTGGAGCGCCTTCACTCTGGGAAAGCCCGGCGGCCGCTCCGGCGATGCCGCCGGAGTGATGGGAGAAGAGGCCAAGCCTGAAGCAGTCATGGTTTCGCAGTACAAGATCCAAGCGAAAGTGGCGCCGCCCACCCGGCTCGATGCCGAGGCAAGCCTGCAACTTGAAGTCCGGCAGGCGGGCCAGAGGGCTGTGCTCTTCGAATTGTCCCGCTTCCTCCAGGTGAGCAAAGTAGAATCCGACGGCGTTCCGGTGGAATTTATTCACAACCAGTCGCTCGAGGGCACGCAACTGGCACGCCGGGGCAACGATTTGATCGCTGTCGTTTTTCCGCAACCGCTGCGCGCCGGTCAGCAAATTAATTTGCACTTCGTCTACGGAGGCGAAGTGCTCTCCGAGGCCGGAGCCGGGTTGCTCTACGTTGGGGCACGCGGGACCTGGTATCCCAACCGTGGGCTGGAGATGGCGCGCTTCGATCTGCAATTCCGCTATCCCCCGGATTGGACGCTGCTCGCCACTGGCAAACGAGTTGAGGGAGCGCCCGCCGATTTGCCGGCAGGCGAACAATCCAGCCATTGGGTCTCTGATCGCCCCATGCCGATTGCCGGATTCAACTTGGGCCGGTATTTGCGGGTGGCCGCCCGGGCCGGCGACGTTACGGTGGAAGCCTATGCCAGCTCTGGCGTGGAACGCTCTTTTCCGAAAGGCTCGTCGCAGACTCTGGCGCCATCCCCTGCGCTTCCCTTTCCCATGCACCGGCGCCCGGAGCAGATCACCGTGGCCGCGCCGCCGCCTTCTCCCTCGCGCAATGCGCAAGCAGTAGCAAATTCTTCCGCGCACGCGGTCGAGTTCTTCGCCCACCGCTTTGGGCCATACCCTTACACCAGCCTGGCTTTGACCCAGATGCCCGGCGAGGTCAGTCAGGGTTGGCCATCGCTCATTTTTCTCTCCAGCTTTTCCTTTCTCACGCCCACTGAAAAATCCCAGTTGCATATGAGTGCAGTGGCGACCATTCTGAGCGAAAACGTCATTGTCCACGAGACGGCCCACCAATGGTGGGGTGATCTGTTGTCCTGGAAAAGCTACCGCGATCAATGGCTCTTCGAAGCCCTGGCGAATTACAGCGCCTTACTCCTGCTGGAGTCTGAAAATCCGTCCCAGTTTCGCGTGGTCATGGAGAAATACCGGCAGGACTTGCTGGGGAAGAACAAGGAGGGCTCGCCGCTGGCGGACGCCGGCCCGGTCACTTTCGGCACCCGGCTTAATTGTTCTCATTTCCCCGACGGATACGATGCCATCAGTTACGGCCGCGGCACCTGGCTGTTCCACATGCTCCGAACCATGCTGCGCGATGCCCAGCGGAGCGGCAGCGGCCGTACTGCAAACCTGTCAGACGCCCAAGCGGATGCACCCTTTCTGCGCGCCCTCAGCAGGGCCCGGGAGCGTTTTCAGGAAAGAGCCATCAATAGCCGCGAGTTTCTCCAGGTCTTTGAAGAGGAACTGCCTCCGTCTCTCCGCTATGAGGGACGCAAATCGCTGGACTGGTTCTACGAAGGATGGGTAAACGGCACAGCTCTGCCCCATCTGGAATTGCGGTCCGTGAAATACACAGCGAGAGCCGGCGGCTCGGCGGTCAGCGGCACGATTGTTCAAAAGGACGCGCCCCAGGAGTTGGTAACGGTCGTTCCGGTCTACGCCGTGTTCGCCGGAAAGAATGTGCTCCTGGGCCAGGTATTCGCAGACGGTCCGGAAACCACCTTCCACTTCTCCGCGCCGGCCGGCACCCGAAAGGTCGTACTCGATCCCTATCAGACGCTACTGACTCGACCGTGAAATGGAGGCGCGAGCGTCCACGCTCGTGCGGGGACCGCATCGAAAGTTGTTTCCCGAAAACGCCCAAACCGTCCCGAAACAACATCGCACTTTTGATTCTGTGTTCAACAAAAATCTGTCACAGGCACTCTCGATCGCGTAACTCCAAGCCTGTCAATCCGCCGCTGAGCAAAGCGGGCTCACAAAACCGTGGAAGCACAAATGCACAATGCCCCAGCGGAGGTGAAACTTGCATCTGGCAAGCCCAGTCCACGAAGCCCCGCGAGATCCGATCTGCGTATCTCTCGCGCCAGCATTCACTCCTCGAGCTCCAACCATTCTGCTGGTGGAAGACGACGCTTTCGTTCGTAACGTGGCTAACGAAATCCTGCGCTCGGCAGGATACCGCGTGCTTGCGGCGCGAAACGCAGCCGATGGAGTCCGGGCCTTCCGTGGTCATGGGGAGGAAGTGCAACTGTTGCTTACCGATGTAGTCTTGCCCGACCGGGATGGTTGCGATCTGGCGGTTGAACTGGCGACAGGCGAAAGCGGTTTGAAAGCCATATTCATCTCGGGATATCCGGAGAATTCCGTCACCCGGAAAGGACTTCAGCATCCCGGCTGGTTCTATTTGCCCAAACCATTTTCAGCCTCGTCTCTACTGCAAACAGTCAAGGAGGTGCTGGGCGAGTTGCCGATGGAGGCGGGCTGACAGGGGACAACAGGGTAAGTCCGGTGCGGACATCAAGAGTAGGAAAGGAAGTCGAAGACAGCAAGACGATGGCCCTCTTCCCGCGGTTTTGTCATCAAGCTGTCCCTTCATTGCGCTCCGGCAGCCGCTCCCCTCGCGATCTCACGGCCACGGTTTTTGTCGCTCAGCTCGGCAAGCCGGGTGCGCAAGCGGATTACCGCCATGGAATGTATCTGCGAAACTCGTGACTCGCCCAATCCGAGAATGATTCCCGCTTCCTTCATCGTGAGTTCCTCGTAGTAATAGAGAGCCAGCACCTGACGCTCTCTCTCCGGCAAGTCGGCGATGGCTCGTGCCAGCAGTTGCGTCATCTCTGAACGCAAACAGAGAAACAGCGGGGTCTCCTCGCTATCATCTGGCAGACACTCGCACAAATCCTGTTCCCGGCCATCGAGCGGCGATTCCACCCGCAGACTGCCCACCTCAAGGCCGGAGATTTCTCCCACCAACAACTGCAGGCCTAGCAAGGTAATACCCAGTTCCGCCGCCAGTTCCGCTTCGCTGGGATCGCGTCCCAGGCTGGAGCGCAGGGTGTTGTGGGCTTCTTCCAATCGTCGCGCTTTGCGCCGCAGATCGCGCGGGCTCCAGTCCATTTCCCGCAAGCTGTCCAGAATTGCGCCGCGGATGCGGAACTTGGCATAGGAACCAAACTGCACATGTTTGCTGCCGTCGAATTTTTGCAGGGCATCGATCAATCCAACCACGCCGGCATGGACCATATCTTCGAGCAGCACATGACGGGGCAGCCGTTCGTGAATGCGGCGGGCGATGTAACGCACCTGCGGCAACTGCTCTACCAGCAACCGCTCGCGTTCACCGTCATCCTGGCAACTGGCAATAGCTCGCTTGCTCTCTTCGGTCATGGGTCCCCTTCCCGCAACCGCGCCCGAGGCTGTGCTTCCCGGGCCGGAGGCTCACGCAATTCGGATATATGCCGATTGAATGCCGGGGAGTTAAGAAGGAGATTAGTGGGAGATTAGAGATGCCTGTCGTGGACAGATTGTTTCCGGTTTCAGGAGGAGTCTCGCGGTGGGAAACTCGAGTATGCCGATTCTGGTGCTGACCGGGCGCACCCGGGTAGAAGACCGGGTGCTGTGCCTGGACCTGGGCGCGGACGACTATCTGGGGAAGCCCTTCTCCTTTGCCGAACTTTCGGCACGCATCCGGGCCCTGATGCGGCGCAGTCACTTGCCGGTGGAGTCGGTGCTCGCGGTGGATGACCTGAAGCTGGACCGGGTGGAGCGGCGGGTGGAGCGGGCCGGCCACAGGATCGAGCTGACCTCAAAGGAGTTCTGCCTGCTGGAATACGGTTTCCGGGTGCGCAGGAAGCGTAGGATGGTGACGCCGTCCAGTCGCGGCAGATTGAGGTCGAGTACCACCAGGTCGAAATCCAGTTCCCCGGCCATGGTGCGCGCCTGTTCCCCATCGGCTGAAACGTCCACCGCGTAGTGCTCGGACTCCAGGCCCTTTTTTACGAAACTGGCCAGCGCAGCATCGTCTTCCGCGACTAGAATTCGCATAAGATCAATCTAATTTGGACTATTCTGATTCTTAGTCAGGACGCGGATTGCTACAAGAGAATCAGCACTGATCAAAGGTCTCGGTTTCCGCAAAGGGAACCGAGTGCAAGAAGGGGACGGGCAGCGAAAGCCGTCCACGGAACTGATTTTTCCTGGAATCTGTACGGTGACTGACGTGCAACTCCAACATCAGAGATAATGGAGCGGAACACTACAATCCGGAGTTCGCCGAAAGGATTTGCCCGGAAGTGAATTTCTGGACCCCCAAAACGTTCAAGTCCCTGGTCCTGCCGGGAGCGCTGTTCCTGGTGGCCGCCTGCATAGTTTTCCAGGGTGCATTCGGTTCCATTCCTTCGGCGGCAGTCCACTTCTATTTTTATTCCATCTTTGCGGCTGGAATTCTGCTGGCCTGGCGCTTCCAGTCCAGCCGCATCCTGTTCGCGCTCTGCACTGTGTTTCTTGCTCAGCGCGCCCTGGAATTCTTTGCTTCGGGCAGGCCCACTTCCTCCGGACCCGGCCGGATTGCCCTTGAGGCCGTGGCTTTTCTACTCCCGCTGAATTTTATTGCCTTCTCAGTGTTTCGCGAACGAGGATTGGTTTTCCCCGCCATCCTTCCCCGTATGGCACTGCTGTTTTTCGAATCGGTATTTGTCGCCATCATATGCCGGCCCGGGGAAGTCGTCGGCCCCGCACTTCTCCACTCCCGTTTTCTCGGCCGCATGGCCTGGACGCCCTTGCCTGCCCTGGCCCTGTTGGCCTACGTGGCGGCCCTGGCGGTCTTGTTTGTACGCCTGGTTTTATATCGCAAGCCTACGGAGAGCGGATTGCTATGGGCGCTGCTGGCCACTTTTCTTGCCTTCCAGGTCGGAGCAGTGGGTCCGGCCGCAACCGCCTATATGGCGACGGCAGGGCTGATCCTGATCAGTTCCATCATTGAAAATTCCTATTTCCTGGCTTACCACGACGAACTGACTTCCCTTCCCGCGCGCCGCGCTTTTAATGACTCTCTATTGCGTCTCGAAGAGCCTTACACCGTTGCCGTCGTGGACATTGATCACTTCAAGAAATTCAACGACACATACGGCCATGACACCGGCGACCAGGTTTTGCGGCTGGTCGCGGGCAAACTAGCCGGCGTAACCGGCGGCGGCCGTGCTTATCGTGTGGGCGGAGAGGAATTCTCCATCCTGTTTCCCGGAAAATCCGCCAAAGACGTCATGCCCCATCTGGACTTGCTGCGCACCGTAATTGAAGTCGCCACCTTCCGCGTGCGGGGCGGCGAGGAGCGCCGGGGCACGGCTCGTGCCCAGAACGCACGGTCTTCAGATTCCAGAGCTGGGGATTCCAGAAATCAGGTCTCTCAAAGTCAGGATTCCAGTCATCAGGACGCCCAGGCCCAGGAGTTTCGCAATCACGAGCGGCGCAGCGCTGAACGCCGCGTCCGGTCTCGCCGCCCTCCTTCGCCGCGGAAGAAGTCCCGCCCTATCGCTGCCGAAGCGGGGAACCAGCCAATCTCGGTTACGGTCAGCATCGGAGCAGCTGAGCCGAATGGCAGGCACCGCTCGGTCGAACAGGTGATTCAGGCCGCCGATCAGGCCTTGTACCGGGCCAAGCAGTCCGGACGCAATCGGGTAGAGTTTTCATCTGCGCCGCGCACTGCCAGACTCAAGCGGAATATCGCTTGAATTGGGTTGGGTCCCGGTGCGCGCCTGCTGCGTGCCGATCCAGCTCTCAACCTGGGAGTGCAGCACACCCAATGGCAGCGGGCCGCTCCCCACCACCTCGTCATGAAATGTACGCAGGTCGAATTTGGCGCCCAGCTTCTGTCGCGCCTCTTCGCGTAATCTCAAAATCTCCAACTGGCCCAGCTTGTAGGCCAACGCCTGTCCCGGCCAGGCAATGTAGCGGTCCACTTCGCTCTGCACGTTCGGCTCATCCATCGCGGTGTAGCGATGGAAATATTCCACCATCTGTTCCCGCGACCAGTGTTTCTCATGCACTCCGGTATCGATGACCAGCCGGATGGCTCGCCACATCTCGTTTTCCAGCCTTCCGTAATTGCTGTACGGGTCCTCGTAAAAGCCAATCTCCTTGCCCAGTCGCTCCGAGTACAGCGCCCAGCCTTCCACAAAGGCAGTGTATTCGCCGTTCTTGCGGAAGGCGGGCAAATCCTTCAATTCCTGCCCAATGGATATTTGCAGATGATGCCCGGGCACGCCCTCGTGGTAGGCAATGGCTTCGATGTTCAATGTCAGTCGATGCTCTGGGTCCCACTCATTCACATTGATGTGCCCGGGACGCGAACCGTCCTGCGCACCGGCGTTGTAGTCAGCCGGGACCGCATTCTTGGCGCGAAACGGGTCCATGGGGATGACCTCGAGCTTGTTCTGCGGCAGCCGTCCAAATAGCTTGGGCAGTTGCGCCTCCATCTGCCGCGTGTATTTGGTGTACAGGTCAAGAACTTGCTGGCCGGAAGTCGCATAGAACTTGCGGTCGTTCTTGATGTGTTCATTCAGGCTGGCCAGGTCTTTGAAGCCGAGCTTGTGCGCCAGCGCCAGCATTTCTGCTTCAGTTTCGGCCAACTGCTTGAGCCCGATCTGGTGTATTTCCTCCGGAGTCAGGTCGGTCGTGGTCATGCGCCGGATTTGAAAGCGATACCGTTCCGCGCCATCGGGCAGCGCCCACACTCCAGGCTCGGTGCGTCCGTGAGGCGCGTAGTCATCACGCACAAATGCGGCAAAACGTTTGTAAGCGGGAAGAACTTCGCCACTGATTGCGGCCAGCACGGACGATCGCAGCCGCTTCTGGTCGGCGTCGGAAATTCCGGCGGGAAATTTGCTCACGGGCTGGGCAAACGGGCTGGCTGCCGCGTCCGTCCCGGCGATCTCTTGCGTCTGCACCACTACTTTTTCCAGCAGGTATCGCGGCTGCATCAGCCCGTCTTTCAATCCCTGCCGCAGGTTGCCGGTCACCTGACCGAGCATCCGGGGGACCTGATGCAGCCGCAACAGATAGTCTTCGTAATCCTTCACGGCATTGAATGGCGTCAGGCCCAAGGTCTCAAGCAATCCGAGGTGCGGACCGTCCATCTGGTTCACCGGCATTTCCCAGGGCTTGAAACGGGCTCCTTCGATATCCTGGCGCAGGTTGCGGATCATCAACTCGCGGCTGAGTGCATCCTGCGCGGACAGGCTCGCGGGATCCAGCGCCTCGAAGCGGTCGAGAAACTTGCGTCTGGATTCCAGATCGGACCGATAAGACTCCGGCGAGCGGTCGCTAAGACGATCGTTGTAGCGAATGTCCCCAATTGATGTCGCCATTTCTGGGTTGGAACGCAGCTCGTACTGCCACTCTTCGTCGAACAGCGCATGGAGCTGGGATCGACGGCTCTCGATATCCGCAGCTTTTCCGGCGGCCTGAGTCTTCTGGGCGGCCAGCGCACCTGAATACAAACAGATCGTGCCGGAGATCAGGACCGCAATGCCACATGTGCGTGCGAAGCCTACATTCATCGAAGTCTCCTGAGCTTTTTCCAGAGTGGCCGCATTGTCCGGCGGCAAACTTTCTCTCGTGATTCGATATTCTATACAGTAGCGCCGGATTGATGGTGCCCCGCAGCTCCACCACTGCTAGCGAGAAGGGTGATGTGCCGGCCTCAGCCGATATACTGTTAGCCGCTGACTATCAAACAACGAGCACTCTGGAGAAGAGCATTTGAAAATATCAGGACAATCCATCGTCGGATTCGGTTCCGCAGCCAACACGGGACCGTCGTTTCGCGCCACCAATCCACGCACCGGTGAGCAACTGGCGCCGGACTTCTTCTCCGCCGGACCCGAGGAAGTAAATCGGGCTGCAAGCCTGGCGCACGAAGCGTTCGCGAGCTACAGCCAGATCTCGGGTCGTGAAAAGGCAAAGTTTCTGCGTACCATCGCGGCCAGGATTGACGGCGCCGTGGATGAACTGGTCGAGCGCGCCGAGCAGGAGACTGCTCTTCCAAAACCCCGCTTGCAAGGTGAAACTGCGCGCACCAGCGGACAGCTTCGGCTTTTCGCGCAAGTTGTGGAAGAGGGTTCGTGGGTGATGGCGCGAATCGACCGGGCTGATGCCGCCAGTAAGCCTCCCAAACCTGATTTGCGTTCAATGCTGCATGCGCTGGGCCCGGTGGTGGTTTTCGGCGCCAGCAATTTTCCTCTGGCCTTCTCGGTGGCGGGCGGAGACACCGCCTCTGCCCTAGCTGCGGGAAATCCGGTCATCGTCAAAGCGCACCCTGCGCATCCAGGCACCAGTGAACTTGTGGGCCAGTTGGTGCGGGAGAGTGTTCGGGAATGCAATCTGCCGGAAGGAGTCTTCTCTCTCCTGCTGGATTCAGGCACCGCAGTGGGCGTGGTGCTGGTCAAACATCCGCTTGTGAAAGCCGTAGGTTTTACGGGATCGCACAAGGGCGGGAGGGCGATCATGGATGCGGTGGCCGCGCGTCACGAACCCATACCGGTCTTTGCCGAGATGGGCAGCACCAATCCGGTTTTTATTTTGCCGGGCGCGCTGCGGGAAGATGGCGAGAACATCTCAGCCGGGATGTACAAATCTTTTACCCTGGGAGCCGGGCAGTTCTGTACGAAGCCTGGATTGGTGTTCCTGCCCGACGACAACGACGCTGCAACCTTCGTCGACAACTTGAAGAAGTCGGTCCTTGAGTCGGGGCAATTCAATATGCTGACCTCCGGCATACGGTCGGCCTACCAATCGGCCACGACGCGTCGTAAAACAGAAACGGGGGTGAAGCTTCTCGCCGAGAGGCCTCCTTCGTCCAGCGGCCAGGAGCAAGGCGTAGGCGCCGCACTCTTCGAGGCCAATACGGAATCATTCTTGCGAAACCCTGAGTTGGCCGCGGAGGTTTTCGGCCCTGCAACTCTTATCGTCCGCCACTCCACCCGCGCCCAGGTGTTGGAAATCGCCCGTAACCTCGGCGGCCATTTGACCGCGACCATTCATGGCACGGAAGCTGACCTTCATGAGTTCAGCGATTTGATTGCGATTCTGAAGAATAAAGTCGGCAGGCTGGTGTTCAACGGTTTTCCTACTGGCGTCGAAGTTTCGCATGCCATGGTGCACGGCGGCCCCTACCCCGCGACCTCCGATGGACGCTCGACTTCTGTCGGCAGCGAGGCAATTTTCCGCTTTTCCCGGCCCGTGTGTTACCAGGGATTTCCAGAATCCACTTTGCCCGGCGAGTTGCGCGATGGCAATCCTCTGGGTATCTGGCGAATGGTAGATGGGGAAATGACCAGAAAGCCGCTGACGCTTTGACCTCGAAGTTTGTCCCCGCCGCGCAATCCTGTTCCTGATCCCTGGGTGCCCCGTCCTCGTCGTTCCGCACTTTGGAACGACAGGGCGGGGCCTTTCAGCCGAGAGTGCCTCCACCCTGTCTCTCCAAAAGCCGATCAGGCCGTCTCCGGTTCCAACGCTTTCGCGGAAACCGCGTCGGCCGCAAGCGCCGCTCCTCCGGCGATGCCGGCATCTCCGCCGTAAAAAGCGGGCAGCAACGGAATCTCCTGGCAACGCCGGTTTACGCAGCAACCGGGGAGCAGGTCGCGGATTTCTCCCAGGAAGGGTTTCATCAGATCGGCCACGCCTCCGCCCAGAATGATCACGTCAGGTTCCAGCAAGTCGATCATGTTGCCCAGCCACAAAGAAAGAAGCTCAACCGTCTCCCGCAGGGTTTCTGCGGCGATCGGATCGCCCTGGGCATAAGCTTCGCCCACCATTTCGGCGGTAACGTTGCCCCGCTCTCCATGGGCCAGGCGCAGGAGCGCCGACTCTTGCATTTCTACTGAGCTGAGTTTTGCCCGGGCGCGTTTGGCGATGGCCGGCCCGGCCGCAAATGCCTCGATGCAGCCCGGCTTGCCGCATCCGCAAAGCGGGCCGCGATAATCGATGCTGACGTGGCCGCCTTCTCCCGCCGCGCCGGTGCGTCCGTGGTAAATGCTGCCATCGAACACAATTCCCGTTCCAATGCCCGTCCCCAGGATAGTCAGGAGAATGTTGCGATAACCTCGTCCCGCACCCCACAAAAACTCCGCCAACGCCGCGGCATTGGCATCGTTGTCAACTTTTACCGGGACTTTGTATTTCCGCGAAATCTCTTCGGCCAGCGGAAAATCACGCCAGCAAGGCAGGTTGGGAGGATTGATGATTACACCGGTGTGGGGATCGAGCGGGCCGGGACAGCAAATACCAACTCCGCTTAGGCGGCTCTGACAACCCGAGTTGGCGGCTTTCGCACACACCTGGTCGATGGCTCTTATCACCGTTGCCAGACCGGCCTCCGGCCCGTGGTTCGGCACCATGGGAACACGGGTGTGATAACGAATCTCCCCGGTAGGAGTGACCAACCCAGCGGCGATCTTGCTCCCGCCAATGTCTACGCCGACGATGAAGCCGGTTGGGCCCGAGGATGGCTCTGTTTCCATAGTTGCGCTAGGCCGGTTGCCTCACGGGAACAGGCTTAGACCCTCTGAATGCGTAGAAAATAATGTACAGGTAGCAGATTGCGGGCAAGACGAATGCATGATGAAGTCCAATCATGTCGGCCAAACGGCCCTGCGCCAGGGGAATCAGCGCGCCGCCCACAATCGCCATGATCAGCAGGCCGGATCCATCGCCGGTAAGCGGGCCGAGTTCAGCGATTCCCAGCGTAAAGATGCTGGGAAACATCACGGAATTAAACAGGCCCACCAGGATGATGCTCCACATGGCCAGGTGACCGAGGCTGAGGATCGATGTGCAGACCAGCAGGCATGCCACCAGCGCGGCGACCCCGAGAACAGTCCCGGTACGAACCTTCTGCAAAATGGCGGACCCGATGAATCTCCCAATCATGGCGCCGCCCCAGTAGTACGACACATACTTGGCAGCCGCCAGCTCAGAGATATTGCCGATGTTGGCCTGGCTGAAGTAGTTGATGAGATAACTTCCGATGGAAACTTCCGCGCCCACGTATACAAAGATTCCGATCGCCCCCAACACCAGTTGCGGATGCTTCCATATGCTCTCGCCGGCAATTTTTCCGTGGCGCTCAGCCCCGGGCAGTGGTGGCAGCTTGAACAGCGCGATGGCAACCGCCAGGGCCAGCAAGGCCAGTCCGATGACCAGGTAGGGCAACTTCACCGAAGAGGCTTCGTGAACGCGATAGGCTTGTTGGGCCGTTGCCGACATCTGACGCACCACGTCAGCGTTCTCCCGGGTGCCGCTGAGGATGATCGCGCCGCCCAGCCAGGGCGCAATGGCCGTGCCCACGGAATTGAATGCCTGCGCCAGATTCAAACGGCTGGAAGCAGTGTCCGGCGGCCCTAACACGGCCACGTACGGATTGGCCGCGACCTGCAGCGCCGTGATGCCGCCCGCCAGCACCATTAACGCTCCGAGAAAAAGGGGGTAAGATGCCGCGCTCGCGGAAGGAATAAACAAGAGCGCGCCCAGCCCCATGATCACAACTCCCACCACCATCGTTTTCTTGTAGCCAATCCAGTCGATGAGTTTCGCGGCGGGAATCGAAAAGATGAAATAGGCGGTGAAGAAAGCGAACTGAATCAGGCTGGCGCGGGCGTAGTTGAGATCGAAGATCGCCTTCAGGTGCGGAACCAGCACGTCATTCAGGACGGTGACGAACCCCCACATGAAGAACAACGTGGTCACCACGCTCAACGCCGCGCGGTTGGAAGAGACAGGGCCGTCCGTCAAACTGACTGGAGTCTTGACGCTGGTAATCGCCATTCGGTGCTCGTCTGGCCGGCATCGTGGCCGCCAGAATCCGCAATTCGAGCCAGCATCATACCATCGGAAATGCCGTTGTTCGCACCTGTTTATTATCGAAGTAATCGATTAACTGGCGGGGAAACGCTTACTTTGGGCTTGACAAGCGGGCGCCGGGTAATCCAGACTGCGCCGCGGACTGGTTTCCGTCACTGCAATGAAAAAACTGCTGAACATCGTGGCTGGTTCAGCTTTCTTGCTTTCGGGATGGGCTGCCGGTCAGGACAAACCCTCGGTCGTGGTACTGGCGGAGCCAGGGTTTCCCGCAGCCGACTCTGCCGTGGCCAGCCCGCAGCAACTGGCCGGCTGGGTCCCGGCCGCCCAACTGGCTTCGGTGGAGCAGCTTCGCCAACTATTGAACTCGCCGGCGACCGCTCTTCTGGTGTTGCCCTACGGCTCTGCGTTTCCGGAAGAAGCTTGGCCGGAGATTCATCAGTTTCTGCAACGCGGCGGCAATCTTGTGGTGCTGGGAGGCCAGCCCTTTACCCGTGCCGCCTATCGCGATCACGGAAGCTGGAAGTTGCGCGAGTACAGCGTGCGCTACATCCGGCCGTTGATGATTGACCAGTACCAGACCACGCCTGGTTCTGATGGATTGGAATTTCAGGCGAATCTTGAGATTCCGCTGCAGCTGCCTGCATTTCCATGGAAGCGGGCGTTCAGCCCTGTCATTCGACTCAGCGCGGTCGATCTCTACAAGCGCGGCGGCGCAGCCGGCGCGATCGATGCGCGCCTCGACACGCTGGCATGGGGAGTGAAGCAAGGCCGGAAGCTTGCCGCGCCTGCCCTACTGGTGGACCATCTGCGAAACGGCTTCAACGGGGGACGTTGGGTATTTCTCAACGCCGATCTGCCCTCTGATTTTTACGGCAGTGCAGCGGGAGGCCACGTCGTCGCAGAACTGTCAGAACTGGCGTTGCAAGGCAGCCAGGAATTCATCGTGCGCCCTGTCTTGCCGCTATATCTGCAGGGTGAGCCAGTGCAGCTCGACATCCAGTGGAATTCCGCGCGGCCATCTTCTGCCGCGCTCACCGTGAAAATCGCTACATATCCCGACAGCGAACCCGCCAGGCGTTCCGAAACGACGGCGACTCTTCCAGCTGCGCAGTCCGTCGTTGTACCCGCGCCGTCCACCAGGGGTCTGCACGTGGTGGAGGCGACGCTGATGGAAGGCGACAAGGTCCGCGCCATTTACCACTCCGGTTTTTGGATTCGCGACGAAGAATACCTTCGCGCCGGCCCGCGCCTGACCGTCAATCATGATTACTTCGAACTGGACGGACACCCGCTCGCGGTGGTCGGAACCACGTACATGTCGAGTGAGGTACAGCGTCTTTATTTCGAATATCCCAATGTATACGTGTGGAATCGCAATCTGGCGCAGATCAGCGGCAGCGGTCTGAACATGGTCCGCACCGGCTGGTGGACGGGCTGGGACAAGTTTTGTAACGAAAATGGCCAGCCTTACGATCGCACGCTGCGTACGCTCGAAGCATTCTTGATGACCGCGCGCAAAAACGGACTGCCGCTGCAGTTCAACTTCTTCGCCTTTCTTCCGGATGTTCTGGCTGGCGTGAATCCTTATCTCGATCCCGAATCTGTCCGCAAACAGCGGACACTTATCTCGTCGGTGGTTGCCCGTTTTCACGATGTGCCCTGGCTGGCCTGGGATTTCATCAACGAGCCCAGCATTTCGCAGCATTTGTGGACTATGCGTCCGAATGGCGATCCCATTGAGCTCGCTAATTGGAATGAATGGCTGAGTCAGCGCTATCCCGATCGCGCAGCGCTGGCGGCGATGTGGAACGTCCCGATTGACGCGGTGCAAGGGACCATCCCGCTGCCCGACGACAGCGAATTCGCTTTGCGCGGTGAGTACGTCGGACACAACTCACTCAAGGTTTACGACTATTTCCTTTTCTCACAGGAAGTCTTTGCCCACTGGGTCAAGACCATGGCGAACGCGGTCCGCGAGACCGACTCGCAGCAACTGGTCACTGTAGGACAGGACGAAGGTGGCATTCAGGATCGTCTCTCGCCGGCGTTCTGGGGAGAGTTTGTGGACTTTACCACCAATCACTCCTGGTGGCAGAACGATTATGTGTTGTGGGATTCGCTGCTGGCCAAGCAGCCGGGCAAGACCCTGTTGATCCAGGAGACGGGACTGCAGCGCGAACTCAACTTCGACGAGGTCGCACGCCGTACTCCCGAGAATGAAGCGGCTCTCCTCGAACGCAAAGTTGCGTCGTCATTCATCCAGGGGTCGGGCGCTATCGAATGGCTGTGGAACACGAATTCCTACATGACCGAAAGCAACGAAACGCCGATCGGCGCGGTACGGACGGACGGCACCGAGAAACCGGAAGCGACGGTCATGGAGGCTTACGCCGCCTTCGCGAAATCCCTGTCAGGACACTTGCGAACACCGCAGCAACCTTCTATCGCAGTTGTCACTTCCCAAGCGGCTCAATTTTCGGTGATCGGAGACTTGCAGTTGGAAGCGCAACGCAAGGCAGTTCGCGCTCTGGCTTACTACAACCGGCTGGCACCATATGCAATTGCGGAAAATCAGATCGCCAAACTGGGCACGCCTAAGCTCGCGATTCTTCCGTCGCCCCAGGCTCTGACAGAGACGACGTGGAAAGCTTTGCTGGCTTACGTCGCCGGTGGCGGCAATCTGCTGATTACCGGACCGCTCGATCGTGACGAGCACTGGCAACTCGTGCCTCGTGTCGCCAGCGCGAATCTCGACGCTCACGCCGAACCTCTCACCTATCGCAACGCAATCATCAAACTGAGCGACCGTACGATCTCACTTTCCTTCGATCAACAGAAACAGAACCTGCTGGATTCTCTGCGCTTCAGCGACGGCTCAACCCTTAAAGAGACGGCGTACGGCAAAGGCCGCATTTTCTGGGCTGCGTATCCGGTTGAGCTGGCCGAGGGCGTGCAATCGGCAGCCGATCTCTACACTTACGTCGCGGGGCGCGTTGGCGTGGCTCCGATGTTCGACCTGCAGGCGCCACTCTCCCCAGGCGTGCTCGTGTTCCCGATCGTCCTGGAAGACTCGGTGCTGTACGTGATGATTTCCGACGCCGCGGAAGATACGAAGATTGATTTGCGCGACAAAGCGACCAGCGCCCGGCTGACTCTGCAGATTCCCTCCCAGCACGCCGCCATCGCAGTGATCGGCAAGAAAGAAAAGGCGGTAGTCGCCAGATACGGCTTCTGACGCGGGAAGTACACGACTTCAGTCGTGCAGCACAGACCCGCACGTAGCCGCGAGGCGGCGCCAGAATATAGCCCCGGGCGCATGCCCGGGTTAGTAGCTGGGAAACGACCCAGCGCTGAAAGGGCGAAAGAATGCTCTTCCCGTAGCCTCGATCATCCGTTCGATAGCGATCGCTGATGAGCGGCAAGCGCGAGTGCTATAAAATGTCGCCGCGTAGCGAAGTTAATTGGAGGAGGAATCCCGATATGCCTGATTCACAGCCGAAAGAACTTACTCGACGGGGATTCATCACAAAAGTAGGCCAGGGCCTGGTAGCGGCCAATCTCGCCGGGACACTCCTGAAAAGCGCCGCCGCCCTGGAAGTCCCCGATCCGCCGGGAAAGAAATTGGGGTGGGCGATCGTCGGCCTGGGCAGTCTTGCGATCAACCAAATCCTGCCTGCTTTCGCGAAATGTGAAAAGTCAAAAGTGGTGGCGCTGGTCAGCGGCCATCCCGACAAAGCGAATAAGCTGGCGCTGCGCTACGGCGTGAATCCGAAGAATATTTACAACTATCAGAACTACGACACGATTCGCGACAACCCGGAAGTTGACATCATCTACATTGTGCTGCCGAACGGGATGCACGCCGAATACACCGTCCGCGGATTCCAGGCCGGCAAACATGTGCTCTCGGAAAAGCCTATGGCCAATACGCCGGCAGATTGTCAACTGATGATCGACGCCGGACGCAAGGCCAATCGCAAGTTGATGGTGGGCTACCGATGCCGCTACGAACCCTACAACCTGGAAGCGGTCCGCATGGCACGCCAGCAGGAACTCGGCCCGACCAAGGTCATCCTCGCCGATCACGGATTCAATATTGGCGATCCCACGCAATGGCGGCTTAACAAAGCGCTGGCAGGAGGTGGATCGCTGATGGATATCGGCATCTACTCGCTGAACGCGTCGCGTTATCTTACCGGCGAGGAACCCGCCGAGATCAACGCGATGATGTACACCACGCCGGGAGACGTGCGTTTCAAAGAAGTAGAGGAAACGATCAACTTCCAACTACGCTTCCCCAGCGGAATTCTGGCCAATTGCACTTCGAGTTACGGCTATTCGGGACAAAATCGCTATCGCGTGGTCACCACAAAGGGTTGGTTCGAGCTGGAGCCGGCGACCAACTACAGCGGCTTGAGGATGTATGTGCACCACGACAACATCACCGAAGAGCGCATGCTTCCGGCGCGCGACCACTTCGCGCTGGAAATGGATCACTTGTCCAGTTGCGTAATGGAGAACAATGAGCCTGTCACTCGGGGTGAAGAGGGGTTGCGCGACCTGACCATCATGATGGGCATCTACGAATCGGCGAGAAGTGGCAAGACTGTCAAGCTGTAACGCTGCACGCAGTAGAGACTTCAGTCCCGAAGGATCTGGCGTGCAGCATCACGATTCTGGCTAGGTTCGTATTCGCTTCACGCCAGATGCTTCGCAAGCTCAGCATGACGTCTTTAATCAGAAAGGATTGTGAAATTTAGCCACTACCGTTCGCGGCGGATCTCCTCGAGACGTTTCTTCAGATACTCCTGATATTCCTGCTTCAGCTTGGGATCGCTCGGAGAACCGTAAATCTCACTGGATTTGTATTTACCCTCATCGAACTTTTTCTTCGTCCACTCGTCGTGGATGTGGGTTTCATCGGCGCGATCGAGGACGTCTTTCACCGCTTGCGGCGGAATGAAATAAACTCCCTCGCGATCCCCAACCACCAGGTCGCCCGGCATGACTGTGACCCCTCCGATCCGGATCGGAATGTTGATCCCGGTGAGCATGACGTTTCCGATTGGAGTGGGATCGACAGAGCGAAAATAAGCCGGCATGTCGATTTCCGAAAGTCCGTCGAGGTCGCGAACGCTTCCATCTACCACCAGCCCACCGCCGTGGGTGGCCTTCATGACGTAATAAAATAAATTGTCGCCGACGATGGTTCCGTCAACTTTCTTGCCAAAGAGATCGACGACCAGCACGTCGCCCGGTTGCAGCATGTCAATGGCGGTCTGGTTGGTGAGGCGCGGAATACCACGAGCTTTGGCCTTGGCTGTGGCAACGCTGTCCAGGTCGGAGCGCTCGGGCATGAACTGGACCGTAAAAGCGCGCCCGACCAGTGTCTTGCCCGGATGCAAAATCTGGAAGCCATCCGCATACTGATTGCGGAGCTTCTTGTCCTCGAGGCCGGCCCAGATTTCCTCCGCCGACAACCCACGCGCCCGCTCGATCAGGTCGTCTGGCACCTTTGGCCGGCCATCCGGGAAACGGCCAAACGGATTCTGCACCGTGTAGTCCAGCAGATCCTGACTGGAGAAAGTAATCATTTGTGTGCGGCCCGTCGTCGGTGCGAGCAGCATCGCGCACGCGCTGAGAGCCAGGATGGCCGTCGTCCGGAACTTGGTCATTGGTTTATCTCCGCCCGCCGCAAAGTCTCAAATAGGAGAAGATTTGTCAAACCTCTACTGAGGTAGTGGAGGCCGGGCATGTGTGGCGCGGGTGCCCTCGCCCGCGTGACTCGAGCTTAACGTCAACGGCCGCGGGCGAGGGCGCCCGCGCCACACACGCCCGGCTCCCATCTTTCCGAACTCGGAAAATTGTTGAATCGATCTTGTTCGCACATTACCCTGCTTGCGACTTACCGGAGAAAGGACGAACGAGTCTATGAGCAAAATCTCGATCAATCGTCGCGACATTCTGAAGACCTCGGCCGGGGCGCTGGGCGCGGCTCTCCTCCTGCGCGATCCACTGGAAGCCTATCCCAGGGGTGTCAACACCAACTCGAGTCCTTCTGCATTGCGCATTACCGACCTGCGCGTAGCCACGATCGTCAAGCCCGGCCCCAGTCCCTGTCCCATCATTCGCATCGATACCAACCAGGGCGTGTACGGCCTGGGCGAGGTTCGCGACGGCGCCAGCGCTACTTACGCCTTGTTTCTGAAGAACCGCATCCTCGCCGAGAACCCGCTGCAGCTCGACAAGATTTTTCGCAAGATCAAGCAGTTCGGCGGCCCCGCCCGCCAGGCTGGCGGAGTGTGCGCCATCGAGATGGCGCTGTGGGACATTGCCGGAAAAGTCTACAACGCGCCGGTGTATGCCATGGTTGGCGGCGGCAAGTTCCGCGACAAAATACGCGTTTACGCCGACACGACAGAATCCAAAGATCCCGAAATCTACGCGCGACGTATGAAGGAGCGCAAAGAACAGCTGGGCATCACCTGGCTGAAGATGGACCTGGGCATTGAGATGGTTTCGGACACACCCGGCACGGTGACCGAGCCATCCGATTTGAGCCCGTGGGAGATGACGCAACTTGAGCATCCTTTCCTAGCGATGGAGGTCACCGACAAAGGTATTGCGATGCTCGAGCAGTATGTAGCCGCAGTCCGTGACGCCGTCGGCATGGAAATCCCCCTCGCCATGGATCATCTCGGCCACTTGGGGGTGAAGTCGATCATCCGATTAGGCAAGGCGTATGAGAAGTACAACCTTTCCTGGATGGAAGACGTGATTCCGTGGACCTATACCGACTTGTTGAAGCAGATTTCCGATGAAAGCCCGACGCCTATTCTTACTGGGGAGGATATATATCTGAAAGAGCCTTTCCGCGTGCTCTGCGAGAAGCACGCGGTGTCGAAGATTCATCCCGACCTCGCCACGTCGGGCGGCATCCTCGAGACCCACAAGATCGGCAACATGGCGGAGGAGTACGGCGTACCGATGGCGATGCACTTTGCCGGAACGCCCGTCAGTTGCATGGCTAACGCGCACTGCGCCGCCGCCACGTTGAATTTTTTGGCGCTGGAAAATCACTCCCTTGACATTCCTTGGTGGTCCTCGATGGTGCAAGAAGGAGTAAAGACGCCGATCGTGGAACACGGCTGGATCACAGTTCCAGACCGGCCGGGCCTGGGTGTGACGCTCAATGACGACGTGGTGAAGCAGCACTTGATGCCTGGGACGGGGTACTTCGAACCCACTCCGCAATGGGACCAGGAACGGTCGTGGGATCGGATTTGGAGTTAGGCAGAAATGGCGTTCAGTGTTGTCACCGGGGCGCAGCGTCAGCCAGCTTGCGCAGTCGCTGAGTAACATTCAGCAGAGCGCGGCCATCGTGATAAGCCGCCTTTCAGATGCGCTCAAGCGATCAGCGCGACGACATCTACCTGGTCGCCACGACACTCTTCCAATAAGCCTGGTGACCGTGATAATCATCGTCCGCCAGATTCGCAATGATCAGCCGCTTCAGTTGAAGCGGGTCCACCGTCCCCTGACGCTTGTACACGACTTCGCCATCGGGCCGGATCAACAGGGTGTACGGAACCGCAGCGCTCCAGTTCGGATCGAAGGCAGCCAGTTGCGGGTAGATGTCCGTCGAACTCAGGATGCGGTTGGTGCTGGTGGCGTGCTCTTCGGTCAGGACCTTGAGCACCCCGGCCTGCTCGTCGGGATAGTTGATGCTGACCGTCACCAGGTCGAACGCCCGGTGTCCATACATCCGGTACATGGTTTCAAACTGCGGCAACTCGGCGCGACACGGCCCACACCAGGTCGCCCAGAAATCCACCAGCAGCAGTTTGCCGGTCGAGTTTCTTCGCAACTCCTTAAGATCGGCCACGCTGACGGGCTTTAGGACAACGGGTTTCTTCGCGATCGCATCCATCTCTTCGCGCCGGCCGGCTTCCTTGTAGAGCCATTTCGTCGAGCAGCCCACGGAGGGGGTCTTTGCGACCTCGACCGCGTTGCCCGCCAGCAGCGCATCCAGGGCTTCGCGGCCGTCCCTCCGCGTGACCAGCGGCTCGCGCATGTTGTTGTCCACGCGGCCTTCGTAACGGAGCTTGCGATCGGAGTCAAAAATGAAAATATGCGGCGTGGCGGTCGGCCCGTAGGCGGTTGAGATTTTCTGGGTCTCTCCGTCGTACAGATAGGGAAAATTGAAGTGCCGGTATTCCGCGCGGGTCTTCATGTCTTCGAACGAATCTCCCACGTCGGTATAACCCATTTCGTTGAGCAGAACGGCGTCGGGATTGTTGGGTTCGATGGCCACTACGGCGACGCCCTTCTCTTTGTAATCTTCAGCAATCTGCTTGATTCGCGTCTCGTAGAGTTGCGAGGTCGGGCAGTGATTGCAGATGAATGCAATCACCAGCAGCTTGCTGGTCGGCATACTCCTTGAGACAATGGGTCTGTCCATCTACGCCGGGCAAACAGAAAGTCCGGCGCTACCGACCCGATGGCCAGAGTCGGGTGTTCATCGCCGCCGGCCGTGGCGGGAGCACATAGCAGCGTTCCCATCATCAGAAATAAGAGCGCGAGAAAGACAGAGTGTTTTGAATTCGCGCCGATCGCGTGGGCGTGTGCAGTCTGAGGTGAATGCATGACTATCCTCCTCGGGATGAGACGGCTCTATTTCGGAGCGGGCTCCATCGACCAGATGGCTCCGGGTCTCATATACATGCTGGCGCGGTACATGCCCCGCGCGTCGTAGGCTTCGGGGGTACGGAAGAAATATCCGCGATCTTTCCAGACCACGTTGTAAACGCCGCGCGCGGTGTGGAATGCCTGCTCGCGCATCCCCTCTGACAACATGTGGGACGCAATCGAAAACGTAGTGCCGGCCCAGACCTCTTCGACTTGCTCATTTTCGTGCAGGGCCTGGCCGTCCGCGCCCATGCCATTGAGAGCGCCCATCTCTCCGTTCTGGAACTTCATCACGTTGTAGTCGAACACGCGCTGCAGCGCGGACTTACGCATTTGCGCGGGAACCAGATCGCCGAGTCCGGTGAGATTGGCATACCACTGTCCGGCGAGTTGCTCCGCCATGATGTCCGTGTGATACGTGCTGCCCTGGTCGTAGTTGAAGTACACGCCGTTCCAAAGATTCTTGACGTAAGCTGCCTGGGCTTTTTGGAATAGAGCATCATAGTCTGCCGCCATGGCGCTATCACCCAGTTTGCGAGCGATCTCGCTGGTGGCGCGCAGCGCAGCAAGATAAAGACTGCCGCTGTAGGCGCTTTCGCCGCGGGCCACCCAGTTATCGTAGGTCTGGTCGGGGAAGCCGCCGTTTTCAATCAGGCCGTCGCCATCCGTGTCGTACTGGCGCAGATGCTCCATTGCCTGCTTCACCGCGCTCCAGGCGTAACGGAGAAAATCGTCGTCCCTGCTGCCGCTCCACACATAATCGCGCCAGATCATGAGCACGTACTTGCTGTTCAGATCGCGCCAGTTAGAAACATCCTGATAGTTGTACTGGTTCACGTTCACAAAGGGATCTTCGGTAGGCGAACCCAGGTCGTGCGGAGCTGATCCCGCCACCTTGCGCTGCATGGTTTCGAACTTGCCGTGGTCAAGCTTCCACGACCACAAATAGTGCTGCGGAATACTCTCGGGAATGGTGTCTGTGTACTCGCGCATTTCCTGCTTCTCGATCTCCGGCCAAAACTTGATCAGCGGGAATGAGCCGTAGAAGCGTACATCCGAGGTGCCGTAGTACGGGTAGTCGAAACATTCGAGATAGGCGAAGCTGTCGGCATTCTTGGCGGACAAATGGAGCGGGTTCGCCGGACCGTTCTGCTCGTGCGCCCAGAGCGTGCCGCCGTCAGCGAGAATATAAAGCTCGTTGAACAGTTCGCCCCGGTACCACGCCGGCTTGGACTCGTCCTCGATGTAGGGCTTCTGCCAGGCGTCGATCTGGCTGCTCCAGTTCTGGTTGTTCTCGAGCGCGGTGCGGGCAATCTTCCACGCGTTGGTGCCGGAAGCATCGAAGAACTGCGTGTAATGCCGGATCCACTTGCGGCCTCCGCCGAACTGCACCACGGGAAGGTCCCAGGAAAGCGCCATGGGGATGACCTTCTTTTCCTTGGGAGCCAGGGTGAAGCGGACAGCGATGGCTCCGGCCATTTGTTCTCCAGCGCTGGCCACATCCGGCGACTGGTTCGGCAGGCGTCCCGTGGTCGAGAAGGGCTGCCAGACTTCAGCGCCGGATTTCTGCGGATCGAAGTCAGTGATGTAGGTGACCTCAACCCCGGATGAGGCGAGGGCAGCGACGGCGAACTGGCCGTCCCATTCGTCGGACACAGCGCCGGTGCGAATGCGATCGAAGACAATGCCCTGCATCTTCGCGTCGGAGAGGGATTCCGAGCGGAATGTATTTTTATTCTGCGCGTTCAGGACAGCGTGAAAGTCTGTTGTGGTGTCGCGAAACCAGCCCACCATGTTTGTCCACGAAAACAGTAACGATACCGTCACGGGCTTGTCGGAAGGGTTCTCGGCGTACCAGTTATAGACGGCCACCGGATAGCTGGTCTCTTTGTAGTTGTTGGGCAGAATGGGAGAGAACTGTTCGACGGTCAGCGAGATGGGAAGTTGAGGCGAGCGATAGGCAAACCACGACTTGGGATAAAGCGCAGCATACTCGCCGGCGCCCGCAGCATAGGACCAGTTCCAGGCGGAGAGCGCCGTGCCCTCGGGCTTGCCGGTAGAAAGAACCTGCGCCATCGCAGTCCCGCCTTCGGGCTGCGCGAATACTGCAAACTGGTTGCCAGGAACGTTCTGATACTTGTGAACCCCAGCCTTGATATGCCAGCGTTCGAAATTCCCCCGATAGGAGCGGGAAAAAGTTCCCGCGCCGATGCCACCCACGGGAGCGCCCTGCCAGAAACCGTCGTCGATGTTGGTCAGTTCGGGCTTTCGGCCGCCAGGATTTGGCGGTGGCTGCCCGATAGGAATACGCCACGCCGTGGCGGGAATCTGATCGCTGGCGGCGAGAAAAGGATGCGCGGACAGCACGAGGAAGATCAAGGAGCACATCAAGATGAAGGATTGTTGAGTTCGTTTCATGGGATCAGGAACGCGGGCTAGCGGCGAAGAAACTCCGGCAGTCTGAAGCACGCGGCCCAGGTTGTCAAGGCGGAAGTAAACGATTATTCACTGAGCTAGTGGGGGAATCTCCCGAGTTGAAGGAGAAGTCCGCGGCATTGACAATTATTGCCGCGCGTCCTACCTTCTCTCCGAATCGTTTCCACCGAAAAGGCGGGAGGCCTGAGTGAATAGAGAAAAGACTTCGTCGCTGCTCTTGATCTGTGCGACCTTCCTGATTTGTGCCGCGCCGAGTGTCTTTGGCGCGCAGACCTCCCCAGCAACGGTCGGGGTGTTTGAAGACCATGGCGACGTCGGTACGGTTCTTCATCCCGGCTCGGTCGAATACGATCAGGCGACCGCGCAGCTATAAGATCAGCGGCAGCGGCGCAAACATGTGGTTCGCCATGGATGCGTTCCACTTTGTGTGGAAGAAAGTCTCCGGCGATGTTTCACTGACCGCCGACGCCGCCTTCGTCACCCAAACCGGAAACTCGCACAAAAAGGCAGTGCTCATGTTTCGTCAGAGCCTCGATACGGATTCTCCTTACGTCGGCGTGGCGCTGCACCTGAGCGGGATGACTTCCCTGCAGTATCGCGACGCCAAAGGCGTGAATACGCACGAGGTGCAATCCAATATCTCCGCGCCGACGCGGCTGCGCCTGGTCAAGCGCGGCGACTATGTCTACTTGTGGCTGGCGGGCCCCGGTGGCGACCTCAAGGTGTCCGGCGCTTCCATTCGCTCTCCGCTTCAGGGAACGTTTTATGTCGGCATCGGCGTTTGCGCTCACGACAAGGATGCGGTTGAGCAGGCCGTATTCTCGAAAGTCGAGCTGACAACGCCGCCCCCTCTGACAGGAGAACCGAAGCTTTACAGCGCTCTCGAAACCGTCGCCATCGCCTCCACCGACCGCCGCGTCGCCTACGTCGCGCCGGAGCATTTCGAGGCGCCCAACTGGACCCGCGATGGCGCAGCATTTCTATTCAACGGCAATGGCCACATCCTGCGGTTGCCGGTGACGGGCGGCGAACCTGCGATGATCGACACGGGCTTCGCTACCCGCTGCAACAATGACCACGGGATCTCGCCCGATTCGAAATGGCTGGCCATCAGCGATCAGTCGCAGGAGGAACACCGCTCCCTGGTTTATCTGGTGCCCATCGAAGGTGGCACGCCACGGAGGGTCACCAGGAATTCTCCCTCCTACTGGCACGGATGGTCGCCGGATGGAAGCACGCTCGCTTTCGTAGGACAGCGCAACGGCGACTTCGATATCTACACCATCCCTGTCACCGGCGGCGAGGAAACCCGTCTGACTACAGCCAAGGGACTCGACGACGGACCGGAGTACTCGCCGGATGGCAAATATATTTATTTCAACTCCGAGCGCTCCGGCAGCATGCAGATCTGGCGCATGCGTCCGGACGGAAGCGAACAGGAACAAATCACGTCGGATGATTTCAACAACTGGTTCCCACACATCTCGCCGGACGGAAAGTGGATGGTCTTCCTCACCTACGCGAAGGACGTCACTGGGCATCCCGAGAACAAGGACGTGAAGCTGCGGCTGATGGCGCTGGAAGACAAGAAGATCAGCGTGCTGGCGACCTTGTTTGGCGGACAAGGCACGATCAACGTCCCCTCGTGGTCACCCGACAGCAAGCAACTGGCATTCGTCAGTTATCAGTTGATTCCGTAGCGGCGGAAAAAACGCAATCCACGTGCTCAGTCGCGATGACGCCAGGCAAGTTCAGGTTCGCAGGAAGTGGTGGGGTTTGCGCAAAACAACCCCGCGTCATTCCGACGCCAGCTCTATAGGAGAGTAATCTGATTGCTGCCGGCAGGGAAACAGCAGATTCCTCGCGCGACAATGCCGCGCTTCTGAATGACAATTCTTTGGGGATTTTCAAACTACGCCACTGTCGGCTCGCACGACCGTTGGACTCGATCAGTCTTTCCGTCTACAATCGCTATGCGCTAAATACCGGACGCAGAATGCTCCGGTAGCTTCGGTATCCCCACATATCCTCCCCGGTTGTGTGAGCGGGATACCCGGAATTGAATAGTTGTTTCGGCACTTTCAAGTTTTGGTTTTCAAACGTCGGAGAGGTGGCAGAGTGGCCGAATGCGGCGGTTTGCTAATCTCCCGAAAACCCTTGCTGGAAGCCTGTTTTCATCGCTTTAGTAGTTGGCAACAGAGTTGCGTTGACCGCATTTGACCCCGTCTGTAGCTAATCGTGCAGTAAATCATGCAGTAGAAAATCCCCTGAACAAACCGCCGCACACTTCGATTGTTCACCTTTCCGACGTTTAACCATGCAGTAGAGACACAATCATGCAGTAAGACACGGCACGAAGGTGGCATTGTTCTGGGCACGGTGAGTCAGTAGAATTCAGACAGCATCAAGAGCAGCCCGTCGCGTTCGACGGACCATGCGACGGTGCTCACCAACCGAGGGGTCAGGGTTTCGATCTCCACGGTGGTCGCCTCTAGGCAGATGCGGCGGCAGAACCGCAAAAGGACAAAACCCATGAGACAAGCTCAGATCAGGCGTGTACGTCGGCACGCTTTGACGTTGGTCAAATCAGGACGCCAGAACTATGTCACCCCATCCCCGCTGACTCAGAAACTGGCTGAGACGTATTACGCAGACGCGACCGAGCAAGAGCTAATGGCTCTGGCCCAGAGAGTTCTTCAGGCCGCACGCTTGACAACGTTCGTGCCCCAGACCAAAGCAGACGCAGTTTCGATCATCGAGGGCATCCGGCCTGCCGGGAGATCATATGCACGATGAATCGAGTGCTTCGCAGCCCGATGTTCTCGTCAACAACGTCGGGACGCTGTACACGTTCTGTCCCTTGACCCTTCGGGCTAAGGAATGGATCGACGAGCATGTTCAGGACGATGCTCAGTGGTTCGGGCACGCACTCATCGTCGAACATCGTTATGCGTGGGGACTGGCTCAGGGGATGAAGGACGACGGGCTGGTGCTGGCGTGAGAAGACCAAAGGACAGGGGGTGAATCTTATGTGCCTCGAATACTACCCCGAGTGCGGCGACGGCGGGGACGGTTGCTGCGAACGGTCGCTTCGTCGTGCCCTTGTCTACGCCAAACGAGATACAAAGCGAAACGGGTCAACTGTCACCAGAGTCTATTGTCGGCGGATCGGCTTCCAGTTGTACGCTTGCTGGGAGGTCAGAGGCGGCACTCGTACTTCGGAGTTTGTCGATGCTTGCTGTCCCGTATGTGCAAAGGCCGAGTTCATCGGCAGACTTTTCGATAAAGCGTTGGACGAACTCAATCGGATGTATTCGCTCATAGACAACCGAACGGAGAACCGATGACGCCTGAGGTGTAAGCTGGAACTCGATCTAACGGACAACGCGGCTGAGTCGCCATTTGTCGGACAGCGAGCAGCACTTCCGATGGGGGTTCCCAACTTCCGGTTGGCTGACGATCCGGACAGAATCGTCGCACTTGGCTGTAAATAGGGGCATCCTTACGCATCCTTGGGGGAAGAAGAGTCGGACTTCAGAGTTCCGACAAGTCTTTCGATGCGGGAGCGTAGCGACGCAGAAGTGTAATGGAAACTACCAGTACAAGGATCAGCAGACCCAACAAACCAAGTTCAATCATCGAAGAGTGGAAAATGGCGCTTGAGCCTTCGGTCGCCCATGCACCTTCTTTCGTGAGCGTGGCTGCTTCCAGGGTAATCACCAAAACGCGGCGAATTGAGGCAATCAGTCCGACGATCAGAAAGGGTTCTGTAACCAGAACATGGGAGCGAATGGAGATACGTACTGTATGCAGAATCTCCACCAGCATCAGCACAATGAGGAGTTGGTTCAATACCCTCAGAGTCTGGGCTGCAACCGTCCAATGACTGAGACCGATCCACAGTATTTGGCCCGCGGTTGCGATGGTCACAAAGGCCGTGACAGCCAGCAACACTGCGAGAACGGAGTAGATGACTATCTCGGTCTTGCCCAGATAGTAGTCAAAGTGGTGGCGTAATCTGTCCTCGACCATATCAGACTCAAGTTTGAAATCGAAATACGAATTGGTATCGCTGTGAAGGGGAGCGCAGACATAAGTGTCCGCGCTCCAAACCCCTTCTTTTCCCTTCTTTGCCGTCTCGGTAGCCTGTTTCAGAGCGTCCTCCAGCACTCTCTGCCCTGAAAGCAAGTTAGCGCGAGCGGTGATCGCGGTGCTCTTCCACCCGGTGGCGTCCTTCGCGCGCGAGGTCGCGCTCGCGCTCGGTGCGCTCGTGCAGCACGTGCCGCTCGGGAAGCCGCTCTTCCGCCCTGTATCGCCGGACCTCATAGGGATGAACGTACTCGCGCCGGTTGATCCAAGTCCGCCGCCAGGGTGCGTTGTTGAGAATCACGACGTGCGAGCCCCAATCAAGGCGACAATGTCCCCAGCCCCACGGGCGGAAGAAATCTCCGATGGTCACGAAGAAACCAAAGCGAATCTCGTCGCCGACCACGATTCCGGGCTCCGGCGGGAAGAAAACAATCGCCGGGTCATAGTACGGCACCGGGATGTAGGCCAAATGCACGGGCACAATCGTGATGTACGGCCCACCGCTGACGATGATCTGGGCGTTGCTGCGCAGATATCCGTAGTCTTTAGCCTTCCTGCGTTCTCTCTGCACCGCATCCATCACGTCCTGCTGCTGCGACAGAAACGCGTTGCCAAGATCCGTGGTCCAGCTGATGTCGTTGGCCATCATCTCGAGCACTGAAGGGAATGGCAGGAGCGCCTGCACGCTGGGATCCCACGGAAGATGATCCGCCTGGATCGCGTCGGCCAGGGCTTGCCCAGTAAGGTAGTGGTGCTGGTCGGCCCAGCGCGCCGCATCCGGAATCTGGTCGGGATACGTCGCGGCCGCAAGCACCTGCGCCAGCAGCGAATCCGGATACAGCGCAATGCGTGCTACCAGCTTGTCGAGCTGCTGCGGCGTGAACGACGGCTGTGCTTCCTGCGCAAAACAAAAAGTGGGAGTGACTGCTAAAACTGCCAGAACTGCCAGCATCAGAATTGCTTTTCTAATCTGCATACGATCCTCCTAAATCAGGTTGACAATATGAAAATTAGATAGACGAACGTTGATTCATTGATTGGCCACCAGCAGGTGATTCTCGACAGAGAACACCCCGGCTACCTCGCGTGCCCGCATCTCGGCAATCTGCCTGTCCATCGCGCTATCCACAACCCCGTACAGCTTTACGTTTCCGTTTTCAACCACAATGCGGATAGGGGCCTGTGGATCCAGCGAATATTTCTGGAGAGCGGGATCGCGGTAGATCGCCATAGCCGTACGTACGCGCAACTCGTCATCAAATTGAGAGAGCGGCAGGACTTTAATTTCGTCCCTCACGTCACGCACGCCAGGAGTCTCCTCGACAATGCCGAGGACGGAAGCCTTGTCTGGATAGCTTCTGGCCTCGCCGGCGATGGTTACGACGCCATCTCTCACAGATACTTCGAAATTGTTGAATGTGATCCCGTAGCCAATGCGGTCATAGCGGAGCCGATTGGCAATGGTTTCACGCGTCGTTCCTGGTCGGAAACCGGCACAACCGGTTGCACCGCAATGAAATCGCGCACTCCGTCAATTCCATGGTGCTTGCGCGCTAGACGCTCGGCGTCCATCTTCTCGCGATAGGTCTCAACCGAGCCCTGCAGCAGTGCGACCCGATCGTCAACCGCGACGGTGACGTTGCGGAACTCCATGCGGTTACTGAAATCTTGCTGCAGTTGCTGAGTAAGAACAGCATCCTTACTCCCCGCAGTTGTAGTTCCTACATCGCTCCCCAGTGCGGAACCAGAAATTCCCAGCAAGACCGCGAGTAGCAAAAACCAGAAGAATGGATTTAAGTTCCTCATATTCCACCTCCATGCTAAAAATTCCCTTTTTTCCAGGGGGCTTGTTTACCACTGCCTTGCCCAGCCTGGTTTTTTCGATCTGGATAGATGCACGACGGCAGGAAAAAGTTTCCATGATCTTAGTCGATTGATAGCAGATTTTATTAGTGTCTTAACATAACGCCGCTAGGATACTCCTATTTGTTCAAGTTGTTGATATAAAGCAGTTTATGACATTATTCCCCTGCAACGAAAGCCCGATATTACTGCACATCTTCAAGTCAATTTGAGGCCAAGCGGTTGAGATTAAGTGTTGCCTGGGCTCGCCAATTGTGTGAGGATTCGGAGCAGAAGCCCCTCCCTCCCGACGCAGCCCAGTGACTGGAGGGGAACAGGTCTTTGCCCGGCCCTATTTCCTATGTTTGCGGGCCTTTTTTGCGAGTTTCTGCAAGGTGCCCTGCAATTCGCGGAGTGACTTGTCAAACTCAGCTTGCAGCTTGGCCGCCCCAGGGCTGGCTAGCCACTTTATATCTTCCTCTATTCTGCGTAAGGCGCTCTGAGCGGCAAGCGAAGACCATTTTATGTCTTTTTGTATTCTGCTTAAGATTTCAGGAGCTGTACGAAAAGATTTTGCAGGCATACTCTTACCTCCTTTCTATTACAGAGTATTGCCGAAGATCGTGTGAGCCGCAGTGACAGAGAGCACACGTCCATGTGAGCCGACGCAGCGCGTTGCCAGCTGCGTTGCCAGCCTCGCGTTGTCGTTGCCAACCCTAGTGACTAAGCCGAACAGGGAATTTCGGCAGCGAATGCCACGCTCTGTGTTCCTTACGCCTTTGCCTCAATTACGCGATCCCGATGAAAGCTGCAGGCGCGCCTAAATGTGCGGTTCGAGCCCGTGTGGGTATTCCGGTGAAGGTGAACAACGATTCCGGAGGAAGCCGAACGGCATTCCGGAGCGAAGGTGAACAGCAGTCGGAGCGTAGCGACGCTGGCATGGTGATTGTGGAGTAAGTGTTCGGAATGGTCAAGTAAGATTTGTCCGAAGCGAAGCGGAGGCTGGGTCAGCGGGGATTTGGGGTGCAGGGGAAAGGGGCAGCAGCCCCTTTGCCCCTGCTTCCTCGAATGTAGAGGAGGATTCCATCCGGGCCACTTTTCAGCTTCGGGTGTGAAGGGTTTTGTCTGGTTTTTTCCGATCGCGTTTTTTTCGCAGAAAATATTGCGCCAGGATCGCATACGAGCGACGATCCCTAACTCGGTCGAACTAGGGAGACTCTGAAATAAGTTCTCTCGATATACCACCGGTGTTGGGGATAGAGTGGTGATGAATGAGGAGGGCAAATAAAAGATGAAGCAGCAGACCTTGGCGATGGCGAGTGGGTTCGAGCGTTACGGGAAAAAGACGCGGCGGGAGAAGTTTCTGGCCGAGATGGAGCAGGTGGTGCCGTGGGCGGAGCTGGTGCGTCTGATCGAACCGGCGTATACCAAAGGCGGGTAACGGGCGGCCGCCGGTCGGGCGGAGCGGATGCTGCGGATTTACTTTTTGCAGCAATGGTTCGACCTGTCGGACCCGGCGGTAGAAGAAGCGCTGTACGACTCGGCGGGAATGCGGCAGTTTGTGGGGATCGATCTGGGGCGGGAGCCGGTGCCGGACGAAACGACGGTGATGCAGGTTTCGCCATTTGCTGGAACAGCACGATTTGGGAGCGCGGATCTTCGAGCGAGTCGGGCGAACATGCAGCAAAGGGACTGCGCCTGTCCAAGGGCACGATCGTCGACGCGACCATCATCGCCGCGCCCAGTTCGACCAAGAATGCGCCAAGAGCGCGACCCGGAGATGCACCAGACGAAGAAGGGCAAGCAGTGGTACTTCGGGATGAAGGCGCACGTCGGGGTCGACAGCCAGAGCAAGGTGATCCACTCGGTGGCGGCGACGCCGGCGAACACGGCCGATTGCAAGGTGCTAGCGCAGCTGCTGCACGGCCAGGAGACGCGGGTCTACGGCGATCAGGCGTACACGGGCAAGGTGAGGTGATTCGCGCCAAGGCGCCGAAGGCCAAAGATTTCACCAACCAGGCAATCGCTGGAAGCACCAATCGATGAAGTAGAACGAGCGAAGAACCGGACCAAGTCGCGGATCCGCTCCGAGGTGGAGCACTCGATCGGGGTGATCAAGCGGGTGTTCGGCTTCATCAAGGTGCGCTATCGCGGACTGGCCAAGAACGCGAACCGATTGTTTGTGACCTGCGCTCTGGTGAACCTGTTCCTGGTGCGCAAGCGGCTGCTGACGGCAACCGCTGCGTAGTGCTTCGAATCGAAGCTGCCTGGCTCAGTTCGAGACGAGTGAGAACACGGTATTCTCTCGCGGGAGAAACAAAACCACTGACCGCTCAAGACTTTCTACCCTGAGTTGGCACGAACGCGGTGCTTGTTCAGAGGTTCCCTAGGCATCCCTCCTTTGGCTCTCTTTCGCCACCTTCATTGGTCCCGAGTGCGGAGTGGTTTCATAGTGTCTTCTCGTCCAGGGTTGGGTTGCGGTTTTTTCGCATGGACTCTCCGCGCATGTCGATGCGATGGGCGTTATGGACTAAACGATCGAGGATGCCGTCAGCGATGGTGGGATCTCCGATCTGCTCGTGCCAGCGCGAGACCGGGAGTTGGGAAGTAAGAACAGTAGAGCGAGTTTGGTAGCGATCCTCGCAGATTTCCCAGACCTCGCGGCGTTCGCTTTCGTTGAGCGGAGCCATGGCCCAGTCATCGATGACCAGAACCTCGATGCGAGCCAGTCGTGCCAGGAAGTGGCGCAAGCTGCCGTCGGCTCGAGCCAGGGCCAGTTCGCGAAACAAGGCGGCCGCCCGCAGATAGAGTGCCGAGTAACCATCGCGGCAAGCTTTCTGTGCGAGCGCGGAGGCAAGAAAGCTCTTGCCCACACCGCAAGGTCCGATCACGAAGACGTTCTCGTGATTGCGCACCCAGGTTGAATCTTTGGCCAGAGCGCGCACCACCGACTTTTCCAGTCCACGCGCCGCTCGGTAATCGATGTCCTCCACGCAGGCCGGCCCTCTGAGCTTGGCCGCTTTCAGTCTGCGCTCCAGCGCCTGGTTCTCGCGCCAGTTCCACTGTTGATCGACCAGCAGAGAGAGTCGTTCGAGGAAACTGAGTTCGTGGATGGCACGATCTTGTTCTTGCATCTTCAAACCTTCGACCATGCCTTGCCAACGCATGGCCAGTAGTTTTTCCATCAGTGGTTGGCTCAGCATGAGGTCGGTCCTCCCTGGTCGAAGTACTCCGCACCGCGAACATTGTCATGGGTCAGAGGCGGGGAGCCGGGGGGTGGTGGAGGAGATAGGGGAACCGTGTCCAGCGAGTTCTTTAAGATCGACTTCACGTTCTGATAACGACAAGCCTTGGCGAGCAGTGCCCGTTCCGCCGCGGCTTCCATGCGTTGCGCAGAGTACTGTTCCGCCAGACGAATGATGCCCAGACAAGAGCGATAGCCCATCTCCGGGTGCGGCTTCGAGTTCAGGATTCGCTCGAACAACTGAGCGGTGTTGGGACCGATGCTGCGCGCCCAGTTCACCATCCGTGATGGCGGCCATTCGAGGTGGGCCTGATGGCTTTTGGGACGGTGCTCGTTCTGGGTGACCGCTTGACCTTGCCGGCGATCGCGTAGATGGGAAGCGATCCGGTTTCCTTTATGAAAGATCTCCACCGTGGTCGGAGTAGAGCGGACTTCCACGAGCTGCTGCACCAGGGTGTAAGGCACACTGTAAAAGTTTCCATCGAAGGCAATGTGGTAATCGATGTTCACGGTGGCTCGCGCCCACTGGCTCATGTCGAAGCGCTCGGCTGGTAACGGGGTCAGGGCCGGTTTCTCCAGGCTGTGAAACAGACTGGAGCGCGATCCGTCCCGCTTGCGGAACGGTCGGTCATTCAGTCTCGCCAGCAACTCACGAATCGCCTGGTTGAGTTCCTCCAGGTTAAAGAACCTCCGGTGGCGCAATGCTGCAATGATCCAGCGTTCGCATACTTGCACTCCGTTCTCGACTTTGGCTTTATCCCGTGGCCGATAGGGACGCGCCGGCACCACTCCCATCCCGTAATGAACCGCAAACTCTTGATAGGTGGGATTGAGATCCGGATCATAACGACAGGCTCGGGTGACGGCCGTTTTGGTGTTATCGGGCACCGTCAAAGTCGGTGCTCCACCATAAAATTCCAGCGCGTGGATGTGTACCTGGATCCAGGCCTGCAGTTGTTGATCGCGAGTTGCTTCCGCGTAGGCGTAAGAACTGGCCCCCAACACGGAAACAAACAGCGATGCCGGCCACGCTCGTCCGGTCGTCGCGTCATAGACCGGGATCGTTGCTCCCGCCCAGTCCACGAACATCTTCTCGCCGGCTTTGTGTTCCTGGCGTAGCACCACATCCAGGTGCTGCCGCCAGTGCTGATAGCGCTCGCAAAACCAGCTGTAACGATATCCCTCGGGATGCGTTTGCCG